>NZ_LR134350.1:1200000-2400000 GCF_900637165.1 Actinomyces howellii
CCGTAGGACCCCAGGATCGACTGGGAGCGGCGCACCGTGCGGTTGATCTCGACCCCGGCGGTCTGCACCCCGGCGCCCAGGCCGATCGGCACCATCCGACCGCCGTCGGCCAGGACGTCGAGGGCGGTGGTCCACGTCGCCGGGATGCCCAGGGCCTCGAAGGACACGTCGACCCCCTTGCCGCCGGTCAGGCGCAGGACCTCCTGGCGGGCGTCCTGCGTCGAGGAGTTGACCACCGCGGTGGCGCCGTAGTCAAGCATCGGGGCGAGCTTGTCGTCCGAGACGTCGATGGCGATGACCTGGCTCGCACCGAAGGCCCGGGCGATCTGGACGATGTTCGTGCCCACGCCTCCGGTGGCCACGACCGCCACCGTCTCCCCGAAGCGCAGGTCGGCGCCGCGGCGCACCGCGCCGTAGCCGGTCATGGCGGCGCAGCCCAGGATCGCCGCGGGCACGAGGTCGATCGACTCGGGGACGGGGGCCACCGAGGTGGCCGGGATGACGGCGTACTGGGCCAGGCCACCCATCGAGTACATCGCGATCGGCTCGCCGTCCAGGCCCGCCAGGCGCGTCGTGCCGTCGTAGAGCTGGCCCTTGAGCCGGTTGAGGTCGAAGAAGGGACCGCACAGCTCGTCGCGTCCGGCTGAGCAGGCGGGGCACTGGCCACAGGGCATGAGGAAGGCGCCGGCGACCTGCTGGCCCAGGGCCAGGCCGGTGTGCTCGGTGCCCGGCCCCAGCTCGACGATCGTGCCGGTCACCTCGTGCCCGAGGACGGCGGGCAGGGGGAAGGCGATGGCCCCTCCGATGACGTGGAGGTCGGAGTGGCACAGGCCGCAGGCGGCGACCTTGACGAGCACCTCACCAGCCTGGGGCCGAGGGGTGCGGATCGTCTCGAGGCTCAGGCCGGTGGCGTGGTCGCGCAGGACCGCTGCGCGCATCGTGTCGGGGATCGTGACTACGTCGTCGCTGCTCATCTCGGTTCGCTTTCATCAGGCGTGCGCACGGCGGCAACCGCGGCAGGTGGCATGTCCAGGCTACTCCACGCCACTCTATTTGTCAGGACATATCGGGGGCATTGTCGCAGCCGGACCGCCTGCGACCGCGAGGTCCGCCGGAACGAAGGACCCTGCCCGGCCCCGGCCAGCACAGGACGGCCCCGGCGCCGGGGGACGTGGATGTCAGTCCACGTCCCCCCGGCGCCGGGGCGTCGGCCTGGGCGTCGTCCGGGGCATCGGCCTGGGCGTCGTCCGGGGCGTCGGCCGGAGCGTCGGCCGCGCGACCCCCGGGACCGGGACCGGGCCCGGGTCCCGGGACCGCGGGTCCCGGCGGGCTCAGACCGGGCTCAGACCTGGCTCAGACCGGGCTCAGCTGTACTCCTTCTCGAAGCGCTCCTCGAGCTCCTCGAGCGAGTGGTACTTCGTCTCGGGGACGACCTTGAGGTAGAACAGCAGTGAGCCGACGTTGATGAGGGAGAAGATGAGGTAGGTCCACGACCCTCCGATCTCCTCCATCATGATGGGGAAGACGATGGCGACCAGGGCGTTGGCCAGCCACAGCGTCCCGACAGCCAGGCCCATTGCCGTACCGCGGACCTTGGAGGGGAAGATCTCGGCGATGATGACCCACGTGACCGTTCCCGACTGCTTGGCGAAGACGAAGAGGCAGACGATAAGGAGCACGAGGTAGGGGGCGAATGTCGGAGCGCCGATGATGTCGCCCTCGTCGTTCTGGTAGGGCTGGATGAGGAAGAAGAAGGCCGCCGACAGCAGACCCAGGGAGATGACGATGCTCGTCTCCTGGTAGATGCCCACGTGGCGGCGGGCGAAGCGGGTCACCAGCCACAGTCCGACGGCCGAGCCGATGAAGGAGATTCCTCCCGACACGACGTTGAGGGAGATGGCGTCACTCATGGGCAGGCCCGCCGCCGACAGGACCTTGGGCGTGTAGTACATGGCCGTGTTGATGCCGGTCAGCTGGTCGGCCAGCCCCAGGATGATGCCGATGAACAGGAGCTTCCTCGTCCACTTCGTGCTCACGATCTGTCCGAGGCTCCACTTCTCCTGGTTGGCCTCCTTGCGCTGGACCTCGAGCATCTCGTCGATCTCGTCGGCGATGGGGCCGTCCTTGTCCTCGTTGCGCACGCGCTTGAGCGAGCCGATGGCCTCGGGGATGCGCTGGTTGGCGACGTACCACCGGGAGGACTCGGGCATGAGCCGGATGCCGATCCACAGGGCGATGGCGGGCAGTGAGGCAAGGATGAGCATGTAGCGCCATGTCATGCCGTTGCCGTCAGCGATGGAGAACATGCCGTTGGCGAACTGGTTGGCCACCGAGTCCGACCAGTCCAGGCTCCGCCCGTCAGTGGTGTTGACGTGCGGGCCGCCGTGCATCTGCGCCAGGACGGCGTTCATGGAGAAGGCGAGGAACTGGCCGAAGACGATCATCATCTGGTCGACGGCCACGAGGGTCCCGCGGATGCGCTTGGGGGCGGTCTCCCCGAGGAAGACCGGGACGATACCCGAGGCGCCACCGACGGCGAAGCCGAGGACGAAACGGAAGACGTAGAGGACCCACACGTTCGGGCTCAGGGCGCAGCCCACTGCGCCGACGAAGAAGACGATGGCGAGCAGGATGATGTTGTGGCGCCGCCCGTACTTGTCGGAGAGCTTGCCGCTGACCGCGGCGCCCACGGCCGCTCCGATGCACAGCAGCCCGCCGATCCACCCCTCCTCGGTCGTGGTCAGCGCCAGACCGCCACCGTCGCGGGGCAGGTACATGTAGGGCAGGGCTCCGGAGATGACGCCGGTGTCGTAACCGAAGAGCAGGGAGCCGAGGGTCGCCACGAACGCGATGAGGCCCAGCGAGCGCCTCTTGCCCGAGGGCGGGGTCTTGTCGACCAGTTCCTGGATCGAGTCGCGCGAGAGATGCGTCGCGACAGAGGGGGTGTCTGACATTGTGTCTCCTTGACGCGCCCGCCGACACAGGCGGGCTCCGGGAATGTGCCACAGGGACTGCTCGGGGCAGGGCTGACGGGCTCCTGCACCCGGTTGGTGGCGCCCCCACCCCGCGGCACACGGGCAGGGACGACGAGGCGGGTCAGGCGCCCAGCTCCTCGGTCAGGCGGGCCAGTGCGGCCTTGTTGTACTCGTCGGCGCGCTCGTGCCACCCGAAGATGCACACTGACACGATCCCGGTGAAGCCGACCTCACGCAGGGTCGGGAAGACCTCGTCCCAGGCCACCTCGCCCATGCCGATGGCATTGTGCTGGTGGACGGTCACGTCGGCTCCAGGGGGGTTGACGATGTAGCGGTTGCCGTCGTTGGCGCGGTGGTTGAAGCCGTCGGCGACGTGCACCTCGCGCAGCTTGCCGGCAGCGGCGGCCGAGCGGATCATACGGGCGGCGTCGCCCGCGCCGTCGGACAGGTGGAAGGTGTGGGGGCAGCAGTACTCGTAGCCGACCCAGTCCTTGTCCAGGCTGCGCACAAGCTCCAGGGCACGGTCGTGCAGCTCGACGAAGTCGTAGGGATGGGCCTCCATGATGAGGTTGATGCCGTAGCGCTCGAAGTCGGGGGCGAGCTCCTCGACAGAGCGGTACCACTGCTGCTCCGAGCGGCTCGCGCGATTGCGGTCACCGGAGAACTCCGAGACGATGTCACGCACCTCGAGGGCGTCGGCGAGCTCGAGGAGGCGCCGCCAGTTGCGCACCTGCGCCTGACGCTCGGCCTCATCGGGCGAGGACCAGTTGAACACGGGGTTGAGAGTGCGCACCGAGACCCCCGTGTCTCGCTGGGCCCTACGCAGCTCCTCGACGAAGGCGCGGTCGGCCTTCGGGTAGTGGTGCCACAGGTGGAACTCGTGGTTCGGGGACAGCTCGACGAACCGGAACCCCAGCTCAGCCGCCTTGTGCAACGTGTCCGCGGTGGACATCGTCGCGTAGTACATGTTGGGATCGAGGGCGATATCAACCATCGGGTGTCCTCTCAGGTGTCGACGTCGGCGTCGATGGAGTGAGTATGTCATGACAATATGAGTGTGTACAGGCCCTTGTCTCACAGGGTCTCACAGGTTTCCCACGGGCCCGCGCACGAGGCGACCCAGGCGGGCCCCGCGACCTCGACCAGTCACGGGACCCACCTGGGTCGCAGGCGATCAGGCGTAGAAGGCGGGCTTGGCGATCATCTCGACGTCGACCTGAAGGCCGCCGTCCTCCAGGGAGGCCAGACCGGCGTCGACCACGCAGGTGGCGGCGTAGCCGTCCCAGGAGGTCGAGCCGGTGTGCCGGTCGGCCGCCACGGCGTTGATCCACTCCTGGACCTCACGGTTGAAGGCCTCCTGGAAGCGGTCGATGTGAGACTGGCACATGGCGTTGCGGTTGCCAGCAGTGTCCCGGACGTGCACCCGCTCCTGGTCACCCAGGCGCACGGTCCCGGCCTCCATGACGAGCTCGCACTCGATGGAGTATCCGAACTGGATGTTGACGTTGACCTCGTCGTCAATGAGCACCCCCGAGGCGGTCCTGGCCACGAGGACGAGCGGGTCCTGAAGGTGGTCGTAGCGCCGCGAGGTGGCCCTGGGGGTGTCGACCCGCACCGAGACGATCTCCTCGTCCAGCAGGAAGCGGCAGATGTCGATCTCGTGGATCGCGGTGTCGTCGATCATGTTGCGGGTGGTGTAGCCCTCCGGAACCGAGGGGTTGCGGTGCCGGCAGTGGACGAGCGTGGCGTAGCCATGCTCCCCGGCGTCGAGCACCTCCTTCATCTGCCGGTAGGCCGTGTCGAAGCGCCGCATGAAGCCGACCGTGACCAGCTTCTTGCCGGCCTTCTGCTCGGCCTCCATGATGGCGATGCAGTCCTCGGGGGTGGTGGCCAGGGGCTTCTCGCACAGGACGTACTTGCCGGCCTCGACACAGGCGATGACGTCCGGGGCGTGGACCTTGCCGAAGGTGGCGATGAGGACGGCGTCGACCTGAGGGTCGGCGATGAGCTCGGCCGAGGAGGTGTAGACGGTCGCGCCATAGGGCTCGGCCGCGGTGCGTGCGGCCTCGGCGTTGATGTCCGCCACGGCTGCGATACGCGCCCCGGCGAGGTCGTTGTGGATGCGGGCGAGGTGGGCCCGGCCCATCCCTCCCGCGCCGATCAGTCCGATACCGAGGGTCATGGTGGTTCTTCTCCTTGATGGTTCGTGGTGGCGTGTCCGGCGACGTCGTGGGAGGCTCGCCGGCTCAGGCCAGGCCCAGTCCGCACTCGGCCAGGTACGTGCGCATGTTGACGGCGTTGGGCTTGGGGAAGGAGGGGTCGCAGGGGTAGCAGTCCTGCTCGCAGATGCAGTAGATGTCCCGAGAGCTCGTCGTCGACAGCTCGGCCAGGGCGTCGACGAAGGCGTGCATCTCAGGAAGTCCCGCCGGCGGGCACACCGAGGCGCCCTTGGTCACGGCCTCACCGAAGGGCCAGTCCTTCTCATGGGCCTCACGGGTGATGTCCTCGTCGAAGGCCTTGATGTGGACGTAGGTGACGCGCTCGGGGTAGTCGGCCACGAGGCGGACGGGGTCTCCCCCGCCGTAGACGACGTGCCCGGAGTCCAGGCAGAGGTTGACGTAGGCCGGGTCGGTGGCGTCCAGGACGCGGGCGATCTCCTCGGGGGTCTCGATGTGGGAGTCGCCGTGGGGGTGGAGGACCATCTTGAGGCCGTAGTCCTCCAGGAGCATTCGTCCCAGGGCGTTGGCGTGCTCGACGTAGAGCCTCCAGGCCTCGGGGCTCAGGACGCGGTCGTCGGTCCACTCCCAGGTCTTGTCGTCCCGGTAGAGCGGGGGCAGGTGGACGATGTACTCCGCGCCGACGGCGGCGTGGGTCTCCGCGATCGCCCGGAAGGTCTCCAGGGTCTGGGGCCAGGCCTCCTCCTTGTGGAGGATCCCCCAGCCGGTGCCCGCCACGACGCGCATGCCGAACTCATCGCACCACCTGCGCAGCTCAGCGGGATCGGTCGGGAAGTAGCCGAAGGGGCCGGTCTCGATCACCTCGAAGCCCGCCTCGGCCATCTCCTGCCACGCCTGGCGTGGGTCCATCTGCTTGGGGTCCCGTGGGAACCACACGCCCCACTGGTCCGGGCACACTCCGATGGTGAGCCTGGAGTACTTCGGATCGTTGGTGTTGACAGCCTTGGACATCGTCGTCGCTCCTGGGTCAGGGTTGGTCCGAATCGTTTCGGATGCGCCTCAGTCTACGTGCTCGCGATGGATATGACCATAGTTTTGTGAGGACAAAGTTGATCGGAGTCCCGACCCTCCCCCGGCCGGGCCCGGTCAGCCTCAGGCCGCACCCGACCTGTGCCCCGTCGACACGGCGGTCCCCCGGGGCGCAGGTGCGCCCCGGGGGACCGGGTGGGCAGCGTGGTCAGGGCCTGGCGGGACCGCCTCGACCGGGCCGAGGTGACGGCGGGACCGGAGCCGGGCCCGACGGGCTCACTCCTCGCGCTGGAAGGACATCGTGGCGGCGAAGGTCTTCTCGCTGGGCCAGCGGGAGGTGACGGCCTTGGCCCGGGTGTAGAAGCGCACGCCCTCGGGGCCGTGGATGTGGGTGTCCCCGAGCAGCGACTCCTTCCACCCGCCGAAGGAGTAGTACGCCACGGGCGTGGGGATCGGGACGTTGATGCCGACCATGCCGGCCTCGACGTCGAGCTCGAAGCGCCTGGCCACCCCTCCGTCGTTGGTGAAGATCGCCGCGCCGTTGCCGTAGGGCGAGGAGTTGACCAGCGAGATGGCCTCCTCGTAGGTGTCGGCGTGGACGATGGCGAGCACCGGCCCGAAGACTTCCTCGGAGTACAGGGAGGAGTCGAGGGGGACCTCGTCGACCACGGTGGGGCCCAGGAAGTGCCCGCCCTCGTAGCCTGGGACGACGAGCGACCGTCCGTCGAGGACGACCCGGGCCCCGCGGGACTCGGCGTCGTCGATGAGCGAGACGATGAACTCCTTGGACTTGGCGTCGATGACCGGCCCCATCTCGACCCCCTCGTCCATGCCGTAGCCGACCTTGATCCTCTCGGCGTTGGCCCGGACCTTCTCGGCGAGCTCGGGGCCGCAGCCGCCGACGGCCACGACCACCGGCAGCGCCATGCAGCGCTCGCCCGCGGCACCGAAGGCCGCGGCCGTGATGTGCTGGGCCGCGAAGTCGAGGTCCGAGTCGGGCATGACGATGGCGTGGTTGTTCGCCCCGCCCAGGGCCTGGACGCGCTTGCCGTGGCTGACGCCGGTGTCCTGGACGATGTGGGCCACCGGGGTCGACCCGACGAAGGAGATGGCGTCAATGCCCGGGTGCTCGAGCACCTTGGTCACCATCGTGCGGTTGCCCGACACGACGTTGAAGACGCCGTCGGGCAGCCCGGCCTCCTTGTACAGCTCGGCGGTGAGCAGGGCCGCCGAGGGCGTGGCCGAGGCCGGCTTGAGGATGAAGGCGTTACCGGTGGCGATGGCCACGGGGTGCATCCACATCGGCACCATGGCCGGGAAGTTGAAGGGGCAGATGCCTGCCACGACTCCCACGGGCTGGCGCAGGGTGTGGATGTCGACCCCCGAGGAGATGTCGAAGGAGTACTCGCCCTTGAGGGCGAGGTTGATGGAGGTGGCGAAGTCGAGGGTCTCGCGACCGCGCTGGACCTCACCGACGGCGTCGGAGTAGTTCTTGCCGTGCTCGGCCACGATGAGACGAGCCAGCTCGTCCTCGTGGTCCAGGACGAGCTGGCGCATGCGGAACATGATCGCCGTGCGCTTGGCCAGGGAGACCTTGGCCCACTCCTTCTGGGCGCGACGGGCCACCTCGACCGCGTGGTCGAGATCGGCGTCGGAGGCCTGGAGGAGCTCGGCCTCGACCTGTCCGGTGGCGGGGTTCTCCACGGCGAAGCGCCCGATCGGAGCCCCCTCGTAGTGCTGTCCGTCGATCCAGTGGGAGATCGTCTTCATCGTCATTGACTCCTCAGCCTCCTCAGGCTCCGCAAGACTCCGTGGCGGTGGGGGCGCCCGCACGGGCTGGTGGCACGGCACGAGCCCCCTGACGCCCAACCTTAGCGCGGTGCAGGTCGAGGACCAATGTCTTTGTCAGCACATTTCGCGGCGCTCCCGCCGACGCCCCGACGCCCCGACGACCCCGGAAGGGTGGTCGACACCACCGCGAGATCGGGACAAATGACACCCCGAGATCGGGGGAAGTGGCACATCGGGCTGGTCTTCTCGCCGAGCCCCCGCCTGGGCGTCCAGCCCGTCCCCTCGTCGACCGGTCATGTGACTGTCGACCGTCTATGTGACAGCAAACGCCCGGTCGAGAGTTACATGACCGGTCGGGGGACGCGTGACCGGTCGAGGGTGGCCGGGGCGTGCGCGCGGGGACGGCGAGGTAGTGCACACATCAACTACCCTCGCGGCCCAGGTGGATGCCCGTGATTGAGCCGAATAATGATCGTCTTGTAGCAGGCGGAGCGGCTGTCTGTGTGCGTCGAGGGGGTCGTTGCACATCTCAGGACCCCACGACCGTCCCCGCCACGGGAACTGGTCGGGAGGATCGGCGTCATTCCGCGGTTTCTCCCCGCCGTCCCCCGGCTGCCACGCGCCTGTTCTGTGCATCACACCCCGGTCGGGGTGCGGGCCGCCCAGGGACCTCAGATGAACAGGTTCATGTTCGAGCGGTCGTTGTCGTTGAGCATCGTGGCCACTCCCCCGATCTCGACGCCGTCGATGAGCTCAGCGGCCGTGATCCCCATGATGTCCATGCTCATCTGGCAGGCGGTCAGACGCACCCCGGCCTCCTGCGCCGACGCGATGAGCTCCTCGAGGCTGGCGACTCCCTTGGCCCGCATGACCCGGCGCATCATGGCCGCGCCGGTGCCCCCCATGTTCATCCTCGACAGCCCGAGCCTGCCCGCGCCCCGCGGGAGCATCTCGGCGAAAGCCCGGGACACCGCGTCCTTGGGTGTGCGGGGGCGCTCGGGGCGCCGGATGACCGACAGTCCCCAGAAGGTGAAGAACATGTTGACCCTGTCGCCCATGGCCGCCGCCCCGTTGGCGATGACGAAGGCGGCCAGGGCACGGTCGAGGTCACCGTCGAAGACGATGATCGTCTTCTCCCGGCCCCCGGTCGCGCCTGCCTCCCGGTCACCGTCCGGCCGCTCCGAGGGCTGCGAGGCGGCCCCGTCCTTGCGGATGACGGCCGTGCAGCGGCCCGCCTCGACGTCCTTGGACACGAGGGTGTTGCCGGTGGTCTGCGCCCAGGCGGCGATGTCGCGGGCGAAACCGGGGTCGGTGGCCACGACCCGCAGGGACTCACCCTCTGCCAGGCCTGCGACGGCGCGGGCGACCTCGACGATCGGGCCGGGACAGCTCATCCCGCACACATCGAGAGGGATGACCGTCCCGGCAGGAGCCGGGACGGCACCGGCGCCGGCCGCGTCGGTGACTGGGTCGGTGGCTGGATCGGCGGCCGCGTCGGTGGCTGTCCCTGCCTCGGAGGCCGCGGCTTCGGTCGTGCTCTGCGTCGCCTGCGCAGCCTCCTGTCCCCCCTCGTCGTCCCGGGGCCCCAGGTCGCACCAGGTGCGGTACCCGCCGGCGAGGTTGGCGGCCTGGAACCCGTGGCCGGTCAGGATCCGCTCGGCGACATAGCCTCGCAGGCCCACAGCGCAGTAGACGAGGTAGGGGGTCCGCGGGTCAAGCTCGTCGAGGCGCTCGCGCAGCTGGGCCAGCGGGACGTGCACCGATCCCGGGATCGCACCGACGGCCACCTCGGCGTCCTCGCGCACGTCGAGCAGGGTCCAGGCCCCGGGATCGGCCCGCCACTGGCGATACAGGACCGGACGGGTCAGGCCCGCCAGAACGTCCTGCGCGACGCACCCGGCGACGTTGACCGGGTCCTTGGCGCTGGAGAAGGGCGGGGCGTAGGCCAGCTCGAGGGAGGCGAGGTCATCGGCGCTCCCTCCCAGGCGGATCGTCGCGGCGATCGTGTCGATGCGCTTGTCGACCCCCTCGGAGCCGACGGCCTGGGCGCCCAATACCACTCCGGAGGAGTCGACGACCACCTTGAGGGTGAGGGCGCTGGCACCCGGGTAGTAGCCCGCGTGGCTCATCGGGTGGACGAGCGCGACGTGGAAGTCGGTGCCGAGCACCTTGCCCGCGTCTTCGAGCGCCTTCTCGCTCCACCCGGTCCAGGCCGCCGTCAGGTCGAGGACCCTGAGCACCGAGGTACCGATCGTGCCGCGGTAGGGCTCGGGCTCACGCCCCAGCACCGCCGCGGCCACGGCCCGGCCCTGGCGGTTCGCGGGGCCGGCCAGGGCGACCGCGTGGGTGCCGCCCAGGATCGGCTCGGCGCCCTCGGTCACGTCCCCGACGGCGTAGACATCGGGGTCGGAGGTCCGCAGCTCGGCGTCGACGAGGACGTGCCCCCGCTCACCGACGCTCAGCCCCGCGTCCCTGGCCAGCTCGGAGTTGGGCCTCGCCCCCAGGCTGAGGACCACCATGTCGGTCTCGACCGAGGTGCCGTCGTCGAGCCGCACGCGACCGCCGTCCTCGTCGATGTCGCTCAGCCCCGCACCGAGCCGCAGGTCGACGCCCCGGCTCACCAGGTGGTTCTCGACGAGGCGGGCCATGTCACCGTCCAGAGGCGCGAGCACCTGCCCCTCCTTGTCCACGACCGTGACCTCGAGGCCCAGCGCCATGAGGTTGTCCACCATCTCCAGGCCGATGAGGCCCGCACCCACGACCACCGCGCGACGCGGCGAGCGGCGCTCGACGAAGTCCTTGACCCGGTCGGCGTCCGGGACGGTCCACAACGTGAAGACGTTGTCCGCTCCCAGCCCCGTCAGCGCCGGGACGACCGGGGAGGAGCCGGTAGCCAGGATGAGCTTGTCGTAGCGCTCGGTGTACACCTCATCGGTGCGCAGGTCCTTGACGGTCAGCGTGCGCGCCCCCGGGTCAAGGGCCTTGGCGAGGCTGAGGTCACGCACGTCGACGGCGTAGGTCGCCTCGATCGCCTCCTTGGAGGACACGAACAGGGCGTCGCGCCGTGCGATGGCCCCTCCGACGTAGTACGGCAGGCCGCAGCTGGCGTAGGACAGGTACTCGCCCTTGTCGATGAGCAGGATCTCGGCCGTCTCGTCCAGCCTGCGGATACGGGCGGCCGCCGTGGCTCCACCGGCCACGCCTCCGACGATGATGATCTTCACGTGCCAACTCCGTACGTCTCGGTGTCTGTCGGTCAGTGTGTGCGGCGCTGCGGTCGGGGCGGGCCACCGCCCCGACCGCTCAGGGTCCTTGGGGGCGACCCGACTCGAGGCCCCTCCACAAGTCTATACCCGAGGGGGTATCGGGGCCTCCGAGGGGCAGGTGGACCTCAAGTGGACGAGGGCGCCCGCGGGCACGGTGCCCTTGGGCGCCCTCGCCCCTGAGGACCGGCCCACAGGACCGGCGCTGAGACAAGCGCAGAGACCGGCCCCCAGGGACAGGCAGCCGTCACAGGTAGTAGCGCTGTGGACGGCGGTCCTGGGTGTAGCGCTCGTAGGCCGGCTGGATGGACTCCAGGCGGGACACCCCCGACATGACTCGTGTCATTGTGTGTAGATCAGTGGTCGGGGGCAGCGCGCAGCCACTCGTGTCACGCACCCCTAGTCAGAGTCTGTCCCGGCCTTCGGGGCATCGCTGCTACGGACATAGGTGATGGTGAACTCTTTGACCTGGCGGTAGACCTGCTGGCGCAGACGGAGATCGAACCAACTCGTGTCAAAGGGCTGGAATACGTCAAGGCCCCTCCCGAGCACGATCAGCCACCCGGTATCAGTGGCGATGGAGCGGTCGTGGATCGAGTCCTTGAAGGCATATTCGAAGGCGATTCCGGCCACCGCCGCGTTGTCACGGATCGTCTCGAGGTTCTCCGCCTGCTTGCGTGCGTGCTCCGGAGTCGCGTCCGCCTTCGTGGTCAGATGTACGGCGACTTCGGCCGCACGGTCGGTCACCTTAGCGATCGTCTCAATAAGCTCAATGAGGTTGCGCGCCTGGTGCGGCTGCCTGATGTACGGGTCGACAATCTTGATGCGTGTCGCTCCGCGCAGGTACGGGCCGAAGAAACGGTCGTAACTGAACCCTCGTCGCCCCTCAGCAAAAAACATAGGACCCTCCCGCAAGTCAGAAGCCGTCTTCTGTGGCTCTCGGGTCACCCTGTCACCCTCAGGCTCGGCAGCGCCGCGGGTACCCACAGCCTCACGTGAGCGCACGTTCTCAACGGTGTCGTCATGATCGACAACACCATGTCGGTGGTACAGCTCGGGATACTCCTCCTCCTCAAGAGTGCCGACCTCCTGCCAACCATGGACGGTGCTGTAGCCGAAACGCACCGGGGTCATGGTCCCGTCGATGCGCACGAGCTGGTCCTTGACTCGCTTGCGGCCCTCGATGGCCACCCTCAGGAGCGCCTCGATCTCGTCCGCTCCGGCTTGTCCGGAGGGGTGGATGAGCTTCATCAGCCCGGAAAAGGTCTTGTGAATACCGTCCCGGTCGCGAGTGGAGATGTCCTCGGAGAGATTGAGGTACTCCTGGTAGTGGTCGGAGTAGTCAAGGTCGCGCTGAGACTTGAGGACCTCTGCCAGGTAGTCGACGACGAAGCCGTAGCCGGTGGAGAACATCTCGCCGCGAATCTGCTCGAACTCCCACCCCGGCACGTAGCTGTGGATGCGGTCGAGGAAAGCGGGATCGTGATACTGTTCGGGGAGCTCGTCGAACAGGTCGGAGTTCTTGAGCATATAGGGTACGGAGTGGGCAGTGTTTCCCACGAAGACCATCGAGGCCTCAGCACCGAGGGTCTCGACACCGCGGGAGAACGACTTGTTGGCCATGTAGTTCTTCATGATGTCGACGAGCGCCCGGTCCGCCCGCTTCTTGCGGCCGGCGAACTCGTCGAAGGCGACGCAGTCCCAGTATCCGACGAGCCCGATCCTCCCGTTCGCGTTGTTGACAAAGAGCTTGGGTACCGTCACCTCTCCCCCGGAGATCAGCATCCCGTGCGGGGAGAACTCGGAGTAGATGTGGGACTTACCGGTTCCCTTGGGACCGAGCTCGATGAGGTTGTAGTTTCGTTCGACGAAGGGGACGAGGCGCACGAGGTGGAGGAGCTTGGTGCGGGCGCCGAGCATCTCGGGGTTGAAGCCGATGGACTGGATGAGCAGGTCGATCCACTCCTCGGTGGTGAACTGCTCGCGCGTGTCGGTGTAGGACTGGAGGTCGAGTCGGGAGAGTTGGATGGGTTTGAGGGAGTGAAGTCGCCAGGGGACCTCCTTCGGGTCCCCGGAGTGTGCGTAGACGATGTCGCAGATGCACCACACGCCACCGGTAAGGAGCTTGGGATGGTCCCGCACCGTGTCGGCACCGATCTCGACCCGGGAGATGCCGAGGTTGGAGAACTCGGCCTCGTAGATGTCCTGGCGCTCATTGAGGGAGACGGAGACCTTGTCGATGATGCGGTGCCGCCCCTTCTCACGAATGCGGGACTGGACCAGCCGGTTCTCACCGCGGTGGACGTAGTGGTCGCGGAGGATGGAGCGCACCTGTTCGATGCCGGTGCGAATGGTCGCCTCGTCATCGGTGGCCGCGTACTGCCCCAGGAGGTACTCCAGCACGTAGGTGGGCACGATGGCATTGCCCTTCACGGCCTTGACGAGGTCTTTTCGGACGACGACACCGGGGAAGGCAGCTGCGATCTTACGGTCCAGCTCCGATGGCGTGCTGGCGGTCGGACACTGGCTGGCGCGTGGCGCCTCCACAGGTCCGGGCTCATGAGCGGACAGCTCTGAGTTGGTCATCTCTGCCTCTTCCTAGAAGTCGAAGTCGGTGCCGAAGTCGCTCGTGAAGGTGCGTACCAGTGTGAATCGCGCCCTGTCGGGGTAGGGGCGGCGCTGGGAGACGCTCACCGGCTCGTACAGTCTGAGCTCGATCTCCTTGCCGTTGTAGGCGTCCGCCTCCTTGCTCAGCACGAGGGTGACGGGAAAGAAGCGGTCACGCCCCTCCGGGGAGGTCTGCGAGCAGTCGATGGCGACCTCGTCGGAGATGAGGGTCTCACCGGCATAGAGACCGGCAATGAGGCGCCTCGCCTTGACCTTCTCTGTCACCGGTTCCTGCTGGTAGAGCATGACCGTGATCTGTCCGGTGGTGATGCGGTCGGTCTCGGGCATGATTCTCACGGACACCTGCCGGATGTCCGAGGTGCGGCGCTTGTTGACCGCAAGGACAGGGATGACGACCTCCTGCAAAGACGCTCCACCATGGACGTAGCGCACACCCGATCCCGCCGCACGGAGGCGGTGGACCGAGGCAGGCACCTGAACCTCGATGTCTCCGGTCATCCCGAGTTGGGCCGAGGTGAATGTGGTAAAGGCCTGGTCACGCTTGAGACCGCGCCCCAGGACGAAGCGGTGGTTGACACTCAGGAGGGCGTCGCCGTGGGGCTTGACCGAGAGGAAGTCGCGCTCGGACAGGGGCGTGTCCTGATAGAGGAAGCCGTGGTCAGCGGTGACGAGGATGTTGTTGACGTTGGCGTTGACGAGCTTCTTCATGACCTTGATGAGCTCAGCGATGGCGTCGTCACAGGCACGGAAGGTGTCGGTCTCTGTCGGTTGCTTCTCTCCGGTGGCGTCGATCTGGTTGTGGAAGACGTAGAGCAGTTGGTGAGACTTGACCAGGTCTCGAGCCTCAGCCGAGCGCATGCTCAAAAGGTCCTTTGCCTGGACAGCGGTTCCGCCGACGGCGGCAAGGATCGCGGCGCGGTTGCCGGTACCGTCACTGGGGGCGCCGTCGACCTCGACTGCCGCCCTGTCGGTGAAAGTGAGAGCCTCGTGCGGCAGGAGAGAGGCCATGCCCAGCTGGGTATAGGAGGGCAGGCGGGAGAGCATGGGGGTGAGAGCGGCCGTGAAGCGGTCCTCCTGACGGATGCGTCGGCCGAGCTCCTCGGCAACCTCGTAGCGCAGTGCGTCGGAGACGATCACGGCGACCTTGTGTCCTTTACTCAGCCAAATAGCATTCACCTTCGAAGAGAAGAAGGACTGGGCTGATGGGATGTCAGAGATCTCCCATCGCTCCATCGTGCTCACCTGCTGCTTCCATGATCGGCCAAGAGGATCGAGGTAGTCGTCGAGGTAGGCGCGCTCGACAAGAGCCCTCAGCTGGTCGAGGCCCGCAGTAAGGTCGGTGTCTGCTTGGTCCAGGTGCCTGTGGAAGCGTCGGTAGGCCTGGTCGACGGCGTACCACTCCTGTGCATAGCGCTCGACGCCTTCGGAGGGTGAGGACATGTCCCAGGAGCCGGTGCTGGTGAGTGACAGCAGGGTGGAGGCGGCGGCGAGCGCCTCGTAGACATGCTGGACGTCGTGGTACCAGATCGACTCGGTGCGTCGTTGTACAGCCTCCTGCACCTGCTTGTCCGACAGGGTGCGGCACTCAACCCCCTGAGCGAGCCGCTGGGCGATCTCCCGGTCCACCTCCGGGAAGGTCGTGCGCGGTAGGAGGTCACCCAGCTCCAGGGCGGTCACGCGATCGGCGATTCCAAGCTCATCGGCCGCGTGTGAGGCGAGGGCCCGGTAGGTGTCCGCGAAACGCAGATCGTGGCGCCAGGTGCTGAAGTCTCGGCGAATGTTGCGGTACTCGTCGGCTCGCTCCGGGCTGGTGGGAGCGAATCCCTCCCAGGCTCGCTGGAAGAGCCACAGCACGAAGTCATCCACGGTCGGGGTCGCTTCACTGTACCCGTAGATGTGGCGGGTCCCTTCCCAGTGGAAGGTGTCGAGCCCAAGGCGGGTGATCTCATCAATACCGGTGGACCTGCCCTCAGCGTTCTCGGCGAGCAACGCCCGCCATAGTGCGTCTAGCGAGCGGTCCTCTGTGCCCAGGAGCACAGCGACCATTGAGGCAGCGATGTCGGTGGCGTCGTCGTCCGGGCGCAGCCGGCTTTTGAGCGCCTGCTGGCGCCGTCGGCTCTCAAAGAAACGTGGGTACTGCTCGACGACGTCTCGCATCGCTGAGCCACCCCCGAGCTCCTGCACCACGAGCGAGACGTGGTCCGCGGTGAAGACGCCGTAGGCGAGCTCCAGGTCGAGCAGCCAGTTGTCCGTCGGGGTCTGCGGCTCGGGACCACGCCGGTAGATGAGGAACTTGCACGTGGGGCTCGTGGCGAAGATCTCTCTCTTGATGGCGAACTCATTGTTGTCGACACGCAGGATGGTGGTACCGCGGGGCACGAGCTCCGTGACGGAGTCCTCATACCGGCCTTCCGGATCGGACCACAGGACGACGCGCCCGGCCTCACCAGGGCGGGCGAAGCGCTCCCGCAGCTGGTGCTCGATGGTGGACAAGGGGCTCATTCGGCGTCTCCAGAGATGCTGTCGAGGTGGGCACGGCCGGTGTCGGTGAGGCGGTAGCGCTGTAGGCGACTGTTGGGCTTGTCGGGGATCGTCCGGGCGAGGTACCCCTTCTCGATGAGGGGGAGCAGATGACGGCGGTAGTTCCCATAGGCGTCGGCGAGCCCGATGGCGGCGAGCAGCTCGGAACGAGATCGGGGAGTGTCGGCGGCTGTGAGGACCACCATGACTTGCTCACTCGACTTGCTCACTTGCTCACTCGACTTGCTCACTTGCTCACCCACCTGGCCTGGGTCGTGGCTAGGCACGTAGATCGTCACCCGTACCCGGTCCTGGACCTCCTCAATGACGGGTTCGGGGAGTCCGGCCTCCGCGACCTGCGCAAAGACCCGCTGCACGCCGGTGCCCCACTGCTCCATGATCCCGGCCTCACGGAAGATGCGCGCTAGCGCCGGGTTGCGCAGTCGCGAGACCCGGTGCATGGTCTCGACGGTCATACCGGGCAACAGAAGGCCTGGGCTGTCCACCTGGATACGGTCGTCGTAGAAGCCGACGCGGATGGGCGTGCCGCGCTCGGCGTAGGAGGCGTGAACAAGGGCGTTGACGATGACCTCGCGGATCGGCTCGACGGGGATGGAGTAGACGTCCCGGCGGCGAACCTCACCGAAGATCGCGGTCTTGTAGGCGTGCTTGAGGAGGAAGCTCATGACCTGCTCCACGGCCAGCGGCATGGGACCGTGGATCTCTGTCTGGTCGAAGATGTCGGTGCCGTGGGGTCCGCGCAGGCGTCCGCACTGGACCCAGGCCGAGGGCTGAAAGCGGGTGGGGTCCGGGCAGGCGGCAAGGATGCCTGCGTTCGTGGGGACGATCCCAGTCCCGTGCCTCACGGCAAGCCCGAGCGCGAGGAGGTCGTCGACGTCTGTCGGCCGTCCGCGCAGCTCGGACAGGGAGGCGAGGTCCAGGTCATCGAGGCTGGCGCGGGGCTCGGCTAGGTCCTCGAAGGCGACGCCGCGGGCGTTGCGCTCGAGCTCGGCGACCAGTGCCGGGTCAGCTTGGCGGGTGGTGGAGCCCAGACGCACGTAGACGCCCGTCTCCGGACCCTGCCGGGTGAGGTAGTGGGGGCGGCGGGTGCTCAGCGGCACGTCGACGACGAGGACGGTCCTACCGTCAAGCGTGAGGAAGTCGATGGCTGGGACGAGCTGGGGTGAGATGTGGTCACTGATGAGGCTGGCGACACGCTCCTCCTCGGCTAGGGGGTCGGCGACGCCGACGACGGTGCCGTTGTCCTCAACCCCGATGACGAGTCGCCCGCCCGCCGAGTTCGCGAAGGCGACGATCGTCCTCAGCGGTCCTCCGGGCGACGACAGGTCCCGCTTCAGCTCCAGGGTCTTGCCCTCCCGGTCCGTGACCCGCCCGTCCGGCCCGAGAGTGAGGTAGCCGCTCATGTCGCGACGCCTTTGGTTCGCGCATCGTCGCGCCCCTGCGAACTCACCACACGTACACGGAGGGCATCAATCATGGTATCCAGGCGTCGCAGCAAGTCATCATAGGTGATGATGTCTACGACACCCCTACCGCCTCTACGAGTAAACTCAAAGTCAAACTTTTGCTCAGTCGTCAAATTGTCATCACGACCCGCCAGAATATATGCCTGCGGATTAACAATCCTGACTCGAGGGGCGTTCGACAGTTCGGCGTCAAGCCTTTCCTGAACCGCCCTCTCTGAACTGGCTCCACCGCAGTTGAGGTAGAACAGGTACTTCTCACACTGGACAACGGCTCCCGCCAACTCTCTCTTGGGCACATAGTTGTCGCGGTAGCGACCTCGAGACATGAGGCAGTCGACAAAAGGCTTCTTGATCTCAAGGATGTCAATCACCCCACTAGAGTCTACGAGCACCATGTCCACCTCGCGACGGACACTCTTACCCGGATGCGAGAATCTCTCTGCGACTTTCACGCCTTCCAGCACACAAACATACCTAGGGAAAATCAGGCAGAATAACCGCGCCACCTCGCTCTGCCATTCACGCTCAGAGTACGCCTCGGCATCCGCTAACATTTCAGCGAATCGGCCGCGGACAAACTCAAACTTTTCCAGCTCGATCTCACTGACGACAAGCGGAACGCGTTTTTTAGAGGAACGGAGAGCGCTCTTAGCATCCAGGTGCCGCTGGAGCCTCTCCTCTGCCTCACCAGCCTTCTCGTAGTACTCCTTGACAACCTTTCCCACTCTGGCATCCACGTACAGTCGGCACTCGGTCGAGGTGGGAAACTGCTTGAGGAGCGCTCGAAAGTCCTCTTCCGGAAAGGCGTCCGATCGTTCACCACCAATCACAACCTGACGCTGCGACACATGTTCGATTTTACAGAACACAGAGATATTTCGTTCTGCGACGAACATGTTTTGTGTCAGTTCCATGGAGCGCGCGAGAAGCAGGTCATATTCGAGACCTAGAACATCCGCGCGGACGCGCCAATAGTCTCCGTCCACTACACCGATGCGGAAATCCCTGAAGCCATCGACCTCCTCGCCATCAAAGTCAACGTCCTCGATGTTGGCGTCGCGAAAACCCTCGAAGACGTCATCGCGACCAACTGAAAATACTTTCTTGAAGCAGATTCGCCCCTTCTCCTTCAAGCGACTATCAACCCACTCTACCGGCGAGTACTCAGAGGAGTAGCGCAGTATCAGTTCGTTCCCTGACTCGAAGAAGGTGATCATGACTCCGCCGGGGTGAGGGGGTGGGTGGGCCAGGTCCAGGTGGTGGCGTCGGTGCGCTTCCCTTCGATGGCGGCCACCTTCTGGAGGGCAGGGCCGAAGCGCAGGTAGTTGACGAGGACGCCGTCATCGAGGTCGATGTCCACGCCCCGGGTGACGAGGGGGTAGAGGACATCGCGCTCGTAGTCCTCACACTCGGTCAGTGCACGACGGCGAGCATCCGCTCGCTTGAGGTCAGCAGCCGTGCCCGCACGTTCCAAGCGCGACACCTCGGCCCGAAGCTTCGCCTGGTACTCGCGCAGGTAGTCGCCGAGGACGGTGCTGAGGGTGGCCGGGGTGTAGCGGTGCAGGTAGACGAGCGCCCGGAAGGCGGCCTTGCCGTCCGGCCGCGAGGAGAACATCCAGTAGATCGGGCGGTTCGAGTACCGCTTGCAGTGATCGGCGTAGAAGTCCTTGACGAAGTACTGCCTCAGGGACTTGCCGAGCACGTCTTCCAGGTAGCGGACGTTCTCCTCCAACCGCTCTCTTCCGAAGGCAACAGCGAGGAAGGCGCGGAAGCGGGTGACGATGTCGTCCTCGAACCACTCGCCGACGGTGACAGGGATGACGCCATCCACGTCCGGCTTGAAGCGCGATGCTGGCACACAGTTTAGGTAGTCGTCCAACGTCGATCCCTGGTCAGCGAGGACGAGGCCGGGCTCATCGAGGCTGTACCGTCCCAGGATGCAGCCGATGCCGTAGGAGACGAGGTCCCGGACGGCATCCGCGGTGAAGAGCCTGCGATAGTCATCCTCTGCGCTTGCACTTGTCTTGGCGTAGCGGAACCATGGGTTCGAGGTGAGGGAGACCCGGCTCAGCGGCACCTCGATGGGTACCTCATCCTCAAGGCCGTAGATCGTGGCCCAGTAACGGTTGTTCTCCGTTTCTAGCGACTGGGCCTCACGTGCTGCGCGAACGGAGTCCTGCCACCAGCGGTCCATGGCGTCAGACAGCGAGTCCCCCGGCTGCGCTCGCTGCACCAGCGGTGACTCGCTGAAGTCCCAGGAAGTCTCGTAGGCATTCCAGTCAGAGCGGAACACGCCGACCAGGCGACCGACATCCTCAGAATCCTGCCGGAAATCTGACACCTCAATGATAGGCATGTCCTTCAACTGTCCGGCCTCAAAATGTAGTGTCGGCGAAAGCACCTCCAGCAACGAACGACAGGCTGAAGAGTTTGCAAAACTCAATAGGACCTCACGATTTTGTGACGGGAACACACCCTGTCCAACATGACCGAAAATACTGCCGCTCTCGTAGAACCGAAAACTAGGTTCACCGGAGGCCACATTCGACCAGGAGATGGCGGGTTTGAAGTAGGAGTCGGGGTTACGGATGACTGAGCGCGGGCGGAAGTCCCAGAGCTCCGCTCCATCATTCTCCCAGTTCACCACGTAGTCCTGGTTGCCCCACCACTTGCGGAACTCTCCGCCCTTGAGGTGGGGGAACCACGTGGCACCGCTGGCCTGCGCTGCCTCGCGGGATGTGGCGTCGAAGCAGCTGCGGTGACGGGAGACCTCGAACCACAGGCGGAGGAACCGGGCGTTGTCTGCCGTTGCAAGCCCCTGCTTCGGTGCTGCGATCTCGCCGAGCGGCCGACCCTGGGTGAAGGCAAGCGTCATCGCCGGCGACAGCCAGTAGGCGAGCCTCGCGCCGGGCAGGGCCAGCATCGTTCGTGCTGTCGTCTCGAAGAGGAGCTCGTCGTCACCCGCGAGCGCCCTGCCGAGCAGATCCTGCTTGTCAGCCTCAGATTTGCCCTCAACGAGACGCAGGTACCTCCCGCGATCGTCAACGCCTCCTCCCGGTTCCAGGACGAAGGCCGTCGTCGAGACGACCTCGCCGCCGATCGAGTCGAAGGCCCGCTCACCCAGATGCAGCATGGTCGTAGGCGGCGCGTCGTGTAGGAGGGTCCGGCGCATCTTCTTGAAGGAGTCAAGGAACATCCAGGCCTGCATGGTGATCATGGCGACCAGACCGTGATCGCTGTGGGCGAGGGTGAGGCAACGCTCGATGAAGGCTGCACAGAGGTCCGCCTTTGCCTCCGGGTGGTGCTTGCCCACCCAGGTCTTCAGCGGCGTCCCCATGTTTTTCCTACCCATGTAGGGCGGGTTCGTCACCACCACCGCGTAGCGGCGCGCCAGGTACCCGGCCTGTTCAATGACGGTGCGCGCCCGATCATGCAGGCCCGAGTCCATGAGGTCCGTACCCTCAGCCTCGATCCGCGTGAGGGTCTGCCTTGCCGCCCGCAGGGCCTCGGCGTCGGGGTCGATGAGGGAGCCCAGCACGTCGGCGTGGCTGAAGTCCTGCCAGAAGAGCCGGCTCTCCTGGGAAGCGCTTGAGGTGCCAGCGAGCCGGTCGAGCTCGTCCGCAGTGAACTCCACAGGCGCGATGACCCGGATCCGCGGCCGCACCGGGCGGCGCAGGAATCCCCGGTGGCGCGAGCGTGCCTTCATCATGAGGGCGAAGGCCGCCAGCGCCGCGGCACGTGGGTCGATCTCGGTACCGTGCAGGTTGTGGGTGAGGATAAGTCCCGGGATCTCGGAGGGGGCATAGCCCTCCTCCTCGTAGATGTCGTAGAGCAGGTCGAAGGCATAGGTGAGCATGTGGCCAGACCCGCAGCACGGGTCCATCACCGTCAGCTCCTCAGGCCCACCGATCCGCAGACCGTCCTCAGTGCGGTCCACAGGCTCGACGTAGTACTCCATCTGCTCGACCAGTCGAGTCTCAGGGTGGCCCAGCACCCACAGCCGACCGACCGAGTTCTGCACCAGGTAGCGGACGATCCAGTCCGGAGTGAAGAGCTGGGTGGCCGCGGGAATCTCGTCGGCACCTGCCTTCCGGCCCTTCTTGAAGGAGGCGAAGACCTCGTCCTTCCGCTCGGCGACATAGAACTGGTACAGCCAGCCGATGACCTCCACGTCCTCGCAGTCCTGGACGGTCAGCGCGTCGACCGCGCGGGCGCGCACAGACTCCTGGGAGAGCATGTCGGCGGGCATGAGCAAGGCGGTGTAGTCGCCCTCAGGGGCGAACATGAAGGGCATGGCGCTGTTCCAGTGAGCGCAGTAGGCGGTCAGGATCAGCCCGTAAGCCTCGCCCTGAGGGTCCGGGCTCGACACGGTCCCGTCCAGCAGGTCCAGAATCCTCTTTCTGGTGCCTGTGAAGACCTCCGGGTCCAGCTCACCCCGCTTGGCTGCCGCGAGCACCGCCGGCTGGCCGACGGCGCGACCACCTTCCGGGGACACCAGCGCCGGCACCGTGTAGCCGTTGGCGTCCATGAAGCGCAGGGCGATGATCCGGTTGAACCAGATGTAGGCCTGCTCCTCGATGACATGGCGCCTGCCCTCCTCGCCGCCGCCCCGCTCGCGGATGCGCGCCTCCAGGGCCTTGACGGCTGCGGGGAAGTCCGCCCGTGCGGTCGAGGCCGGCGCCAGCACCGCACTCAGGCGCGCCCCGACCTCGGTGATGAGGCGGGCGCGGGCAGCGGCCGCAAAAGACTCCAGCCTTCTCGTGCTGTTCACAGGGACACCTGCTTCCCGGACTCGATGGCGTCGTGGAGGATGACACGCAGCTCCTCGACATAGGCGTCGGCGTCAGCGGTGGTGCGCAGGATCCTGGCGCTCGGCCGCGGCAGACGGCGGACCGGCACGATCTCCGGTGCTGGCAGCACGGAGGGGGCGTCGTCAGCCGCCTGGGCCCTGCGGCCGGCCTCAATCACGGAGAGGACCTCGGTGTAGCCGGCGTCGTCGAAGTCGGCGGCGACCTGGCGGATCACCGGTACGGAGGACGCCGCAGCGACGCGCTCCATGACCCGGGCAGCCCGGCGCTCGGCCTCCACCCGCGCCGCCTCGGATGTCGCGGTCCAGGCCGCGCCTCCGTGTACCTCCTCCATCCGTTCACGCACGACCCGCTCGGCGTCTCGGCGCTCCTCGCCAAGCCGGGTATCGAGGGCCGAGCGCAGCGCTGCGGCAGCGTCCTTGAGCCGCGCGGTCCCTTGCCCGCGGAAGATCCGCGGATCAGCAAGCATCGACGCGATGTCCTCAGCGAGCCCCTCAGGAAGGTAGTCCAGGCTGTCACGGCTGTCGGTCAGGAGCCGGACGGCGTCGTCGTAGATCGTCTTCTGCGAGCCCTTGAGGAAGTGCCTCACCGGGTCGATGGCGTCCTGCTTCGCGTCGAGCAGCGCATCCGTGTGAGCGGGCAGCTCCTCGAGGTACCACTCGGCTGGGTGATTGAGCGTCTCACTGAGCAGGCGGATCGGCTCGTCCAGAACAGCGATGAAGGGGTACTGCGCGGCGTTACTCTCCTGCAAGGTCTGCAGCTGACCCTGTTCGAATGCAAGGCGCTCCTTGACGACAGCAGCGAGGTCGAGCGGGTCGCCCGGCAGATCGGTGTCGGCGAAGAACTCTTGCGCGAAGGAACGTACTCGGCGGACCTCCGCGGCGTCGAACCGGCGCTGCAGGGCCACGATGGTCACCTCGCGCTTCTTCCCGTTGCGCAGGACCTCGGGAAGCTCCGTGCGCTTGAGCCCCCGGCTGTCGAGCATGAGGGTCACCTGGGAGGTACCCACCAGCCGCGTGATCACGCACAGGATCCCGGCAAGACTCCACCCGTAGGGCTTGTCCTCGTAACGGTCGACGATCTGCTTGACAGTGCTTCTCGCACCGAGCTCACGCTGCCTCGAGAGCCACCCAGCCACCTCCTCCACCGCCGGCTGGAGCGTGTCCGTGCCCCGCCCCAAGAACGTCGGGTCCTCGGCGACCAGACGGGCGATATCTGACTCGGAGTAGGAGTACTCACCGATGAGAGACAGCTGGGTGTACGTGCGTGCGATGAGCGTGGACATGCCCTCCCCCACGCGAGACTGCGGGTCGGAGGCGGTGACGGTCAGCGGGGTCCCGGAGATGACGAGCTCGGCACCGGCGATAGCCTTCTCAGCCCGGGTCACCAGCTCACGGCGTCGCTCCCGGTTCTGCCGGCTCTTGCTCTCCAGGATGTGCCTGCGAGTCTCGGTCTGGTCGGCACCGCTGCGCAGGCGGACGTACTTGTCGGTCTGCACGTAGAGCCTGAGGTCCTGGTACATGCGTGGGTCGTCCGCCAGCAGGACCCGCAGCTCGTCGCGGCCCATGGACTGGGCCAGCACCACATCGCGGCTCTGGCCAAGCGCCGAGGAGATGTAGTGCACCGCCAGGGGCTGGGCGCGGGAGTAGGACGACTCGTCCAGGCGCAGCTCGTACCTGAACTCCCGGCCCGTGGGCTCGTGGCGCACGGAGAGTGTCCGGGTGATGTCCTCCTTGATGATGTCCGCCAGGACCTTGGAGACCTCCTCCGAGTCGACGTCAGTGCCCTTGATCTCCTGCTCAACGTCCTGCTCCTCGTTGGTCAGGTACTCGTAGGTCGTGCCGTGACGCTGGACGTAGGTCTCGCTCTCCAAGAGGTCGAGTGCCTGCGTCACCCTGCGGTCCAGCTCGGTCAGGTCCTCACCGAAGGCGCTGCGCACGAGGATGGCGAGGTTGCGTGCCGTCGCGTGAAAGCCGTTGACGTACTTGATAAGGAACAGCGCCTTGAGCAGGCGGACCGCCATCTCACTGACAGGACCCGGCTCAAGGTGGGTCTCCGCAGTCGTGATGTTGCGTGTGGCCGCGGACTTCACGGTCTGACGGATCCCGGCGAACATCGCATCGAAGGGCACCAGTGTGCCCACGGGGCTGCTCTGGAGGTCCTTGACCACGCTCTGGACGACACCCAGCATGGAACGCTCACCGACGGAGGCGTGGCGGCCCTCGAAGACGTTGTGGTCGGACAGTCCCACCAGGGCCTCCTGGAACAGGGGGAACTGGTAGGAGACGAAGGGATAGCGTCGGATGAAGCCCTCCCGTCCCTCGTAGCCGCGGAAGGTCTTTGTGCCGTCCACGAAGCTGAACAGGGTGCGGAAGCTGGCGTGGTACTGCTCGTACAGGGGGTCGAGGGCAGTCTCTGCGTCAGCGCTCTTGCCCAGGAGGCGCTTCTCGATGACCTCCTCCACGTCCTGGCTCGTCAGCTTCATGCGGGTGGCGAAGCGGGCCTGGATCTTGGAGAAGTCGTTGCCCTGGGTCCTGGTCCGGTCCCCGATGACGCCGTCCATGTCCTCCTGGCTGGTGACGCACACCCAGGCCCTGCCGCGGCACTTGGTGCTCAGGGTCTCTGCGATGGTCTGCAGGTTGAGCATGAGCCTGGTGCTCGAGCCGATGAACTGACCGACCTCGTCCACCATGAACAGCAGGCGGTGGTCCGCGCTCTGGGTGGCGAGCCACTGGGCGACCTCGTCGGCGAAGTCCTCGATGGACAGCGAGTACTGGGCCTCGTAGCGAGCGAGGATGTTTTCTGTGCCAGCCTCCCCGGTCACCCGCGACCAGGCCTTGGTCACGTTGTCCTCCTGGAGGATGCCCTCCTCGCGCCCCAGCTCCCACGGCACCCCGGCGGCGTCCGCGAAGGCCGTCGTGAAGGCCTCCAGCAGCCCCCGGCGGTCCAGGTCCCGTTCGAAACGGGCCACCGAGGGCTCCCCCGCGTAGTAGCCGCGCGCCTCGTTGAAGACCTTGACGAAGACCTGAAGGAGGGCATCGGTCTGGTTCTTGTCGATCAGCGGCGCCTTCTGATCGATGTTGAACAGCAGGGAGGTCGCCGGGATCCGCGCGGCCCTTGCCAGCAGGCCGCCGAGCATGGAGTCACCCTCCGCCTTTGCGGAGAACGCCTCGGACGCGTGCCTTCTCTCACTTGTGCTACCGGGAACGTCCCCGAGGAGGTGGGCGAGCATCTTGAGCAGGTGCGACTTACCTGAACCGAAGAATCCGGAGATCCACACGCCGTTGCCCCCACCGTACACCGGGGCCGTGTACGCCTCCAGGAAGTCGGACAGTGCCGCGGCCGTCTCACCTGTGAGGACGTACTCGTCGATCTCGGTGGCGAGGTGCTCGGTGTCGTCGGCCTTGATAACTCCCTCGATGGGGCGGGAGACCTCCTTGGCGAAGAGGCCACCGATTGTCGCCGGGCTCATGCTGGCTCCTGTTCCAGGATGTTCTTAGCGCGGTAGTACTGGTCGTCCGTCAGCCTGTCGAAGAGCACCAGGGAGGATCCTGTGGTAGCCGACTGCCGGTACTCACCTGGGAACAGCGTGAGCACCGGGATACGGGACGCAGCGCGCTGGAGGTTGTTGAGGATGTTGTGTGAGCGGACGAAGGGGAAGACTCGTCCAATACCGGTCAGCATGAGGATGTCCAGATCCGCCTCGACGTCGATCTGCTGCTTGATGGCGGGAACGATGTGCTTCTCGGGGTCGAGCATCCGCTGCAGGTCCCGGCGGAAGTCCGACCTGCTGCGGGTGGTCTCCACGGCCTCCAGGCGGTCCAGCACGCTGCGTCCCCGCTCCTCCAACAGAGTGATGGCGAGATCGAAGAGGTCCACGGCGAGCACGTTCAGGCCATTCTCGGAGCGCAGGACGGAGAGGATGCGCCCGGTGGCCTCCTGGACCTCAAGCTCCTGCTGGGGCGGGTAGGCCCAGATGAAGAAAGGGACCTCGTTGCCCAGGCCCTCCATCCTGAGGAAGCGCTCGGAAGACAGGACCGCCAGGACGTGGCGCTCCTCAGCGACGATGTCTCGGCTGCTCACAGGCTGCTCCTGACCGGGAAGAAGCGCAGGTCACTCGGGGCGCGCTGGTCCAGGAGGAGACGGACTTCGGGCGAGAGCAGGGGCGCGACGATGCCTCCCTCCTCCAGCAGGCCAGCCTGACGCATCGCGAGGAAGAGGTTGGTGCGAATCTTGGCGCGGGTGGACGGCTTGGTCGCCTCCAGCTCGCTGTGCCACAGGGCCTTCGCGTCCCAAAAGCGCTCGAAGTCCTCGGCAGACAGCGCGTGGATGCCACGCAGATAGCTGCCCCTCAGGACCTCGTGGGCGAAGTCAGCAACGATCTCGTAGTGACGACAGGCAGCCGCCCACATCAGGTGCCTGCGGTCCGGCGAGAGGGCCGTTGCCAGGTGGTAGAGCTCGGCGTCGCTGAGCGTCGACATCCTCTGCACCACCTCCCTGGCGAGGCGGACCCCGGTGGCGCGCGTACGTGCGTGCAGCAGGTTGTCCTCAGCGAGTGCTGCGCGGACTGCAGTCCAGTCATGGAGCCTCAGGTAGAGGGGAACGGCGATCGTCGCCTCGGCGGACAGGAGCCCCCCCACGACGAAGGACAGCCTGTACGGAGCAGGGACCGTCGCAACCACCTGGACGCCAGCCGTGGACGCCACGCTCTCACCCCATTCCCACGCTCAGCGCGCTCAGCAGCAAGGCCTGGCGCTCACGCGACTCTACCTGATTCCCAGGCCCTCGTCGCCATCGCTCCCTGCCCTTGGGGAGCACCCAGCCGCTCGAGCCCCGGGGGCCGGCCCGTCAGGACCGGCCCCCAGGGACAGGCAGAGGTCACAGGTAGTGGCGCTGTGGACGGCGGTCCTCGGTGTAGCGCTCGTAGGCCTGCTGGGTGGACTCCAGGCGGGAGACACCGGAGACCGGGACGTCCCACCACGACGAGCCCGGAGGGTTGGGGCCGTAGAGGTCGGTCTCGATGTGGATCATGGCGGCCTCGTCACCGGCGTGGGCAGCGGCGTAGGCCTCCTTGAACTCCTCGATGCTCGAGACGCGGTAGACCGTGAGCCCCCAGGACTCGGCGTTGGCGGCGATGTCGACCCCGCGGACCGTCTCGGAGTCCTCCAGGTGCGAGCCCGTCCCGCGCTGGCGGTACTTCGTGCCGAAGCGCTGGGAGCCGCGGGACTCCGACAGGGCGCCGATCGAGCAGAACCCGTGGTTCTGGAGCAGGACGTAGATGACCTTGACGTTCTCCTGGACGACGGTGGCCAGCTCCATGGGAAGCATCTGGTAGGTGCCGTCCCCCACGATGGCCACGACCTCGGAGGCCGGTCGGGCGAGCTTGCAGCCCAGGGCGGCCGGGATCTCGTAGCCCATGCACGAGAAGGCGTACTCGACGTGGTACTGCACGGGGGTGGAGGCGCGCCACAGCGCCTGGAGGTCCCCGGGCATGGAGCCCGCGGCGTTGATGACGATGTCCTCGTCCCCCATGAGCTCGTTGAGGGCGCCGAAGACCTCGGTCTGCGCGGGCAGCGGGCCGTGGCCCAGGTGGAAGCAGCGGTCGGTGGCCCGGGCCCAGGCCTCCTTCTCCGCGGCGACCTCACGCGAGTAGTCCTCGCTCACGTGGTAGTCCCCCAGGACCCGCCCCAGGGCCACGAGGGCCTCCCGGGCGTCGGCCACGACCATCTCGGCGCTCTCCTTGGCGGCGTCGAAGGGGGTGATGTTGATGTTGACGAAACGCACCTCAGGGTTCTTGAACTGCGTCTTCGAGGCGGTCGTGAAGTCGGAGTAGCGGGTGCCGATACCGATGACGAGGTCGGCCTTGTCGGCGATGTGGTTGCCCGAATCCCCTCCGGTGGAGCCCACGCCGCCGATGGAGCAGGGGTGGTCGTGGTTGATGGCGCCCTTGCCCGCCTGGGTGTCGGCCACCGGGATGCCCGTGGCGGCGGCGAAGGCGCGCAGCTCCTCGGTGGCCTCAGAGTAGATCGTGCCTCCCCCGGCGATGATCATGGGGCGCCGGGCCGCCCTGATGAGGGCGGCCGCCCGCTCCAGGGCGGCGGGCTCGGCCGGTGGGCGGCGCACGTGCCACACCCGCTTGCGGAACAGCTCGACCGGCCAGTCGTGGGCCTCGGCCTGGACGTCCTGGGGCATGGCGATGACGACGGCGCCGGTCTCGGCGGGGTCGGTGAGGACCCGCATGGCGCCCAGCAGCGAGGGGATGAGCTGCTCGGGCCGGTTGACCCGGTCGAAGAAGCGCGACAGGGGCCGGAAGGCGTCGTTGACGGTGACGTCGAGGGTCGTGGGGTCCTCGAGCTGCTGGAGCACCGGGTCAGGGACGCGGGTGGCGAACTGGTCGGAGGGCAGGAAGAGGACCGGGACCCGGTTGGTCGTGGCCAGGGCCGCCCCGGTCACCATGTTGAGAGAGCCCGGACCGATCGAGGCGGTCACCATGTAGGTCGACATGCGGTTGCGGACCTTGGCGAAGGCCGCTGCGGCGTGGACGGCACCCTGCTCGTTGCGGGGCATGATGTAGGGCATCTCCGCCTCGCCGTCGACGGGCGCCACCTCGTTCTGGAGCAGGGCCTGGCCGATGCCGGCGACGTTGCCGTGCCCGAAGATGCCGAAGGCGCCCTCGATGAGCCGGTGCTCGACGCCGTCGCGCTCGGAGTACTGGTTGGACAGGAATCGGATGGTCGCCTGGGCGACGGTCAGGCGGATCGTGCCTGCGTAGGCCTCGTTCACGGTGCGTGCTCTTCTCAGGTCGTGGGTGGACGGGTTGGTCTGTGCCGGTCTCAGCGGGTCATGGGCAGGCGGGGGTCGATCTCCTGGCCCTCCCAGGTGCCCCGGATCCAGTGGTGGGCCGGGTCGTCGGGGGCCAGCCACACGAGGTCCTCGTCGGGGCCCGCCATGACGTTGAGGTAGTACATGTCGTAGCCGGGGGCGGCCACGCAGGGGCCGTGGTACCCGTGCGGGACGAGGGCGACGTCGCCGTGGCGGACCTCGGCGCACAGGTCGATGGGGCGCTGCGGGCTCGAGGCGTAGGTGCGGTGCAGGCCGAAGCCGGGCTCGCCGCCGGGGCCCGGGGCGATCTCGAAGTAGTAGATCTCCTCGAGCTCGCGCTCGTCGACGCCCTTGGCGTCGTGCTTGTGCGCCGGGTAGGAGGACCAGTTGCCCCCGGGGGTCAGGACCTCGCAGCAGATGAGGTGGGAGGTCTCGACCCCGTTGTCGAGGGCGTAGTTGTTGACCTGGCGCGAGCAGTCCCCCGCTCCGCGCAGGTCGGTGCGCACCTGCTCGCGGCCGAAGTAGCGCACCGGCAGGTCACGCACCGCCAGTGCCGAGGGCAGCGCGATGCGCCCGCCCTCCGGCGAGGTGAGCGTCAACGAGCGGTGCCGGGGCACGTAGAGGTAGTCGGTGGTCTCCTCGAAGACCCCGGTCCGTCCGGCCAGCTCGTGGCGCACGCCGTCGACCTCGACGACGGCGCCGCCGACCAGCGGCAGGACGAGGAGCTCGGACTCGCCCGACTCCAGGACGAGGTCCTGGCCTGCCTCGAGCTCGGCGACGCGCAGGCCGCAGTAGGTCCAGCCCGCGTCAGCGGGTGTCAGGTCGACGGTCAGCGGGCCGTGGCCGCTGGACCCTGCGCGGACGTGGACGTCGGTGGGCGGGGTGGTGCTCATATCTCTTTCCTTCAGTGTCATGAGAAGTCCTGGAGGGCTGGGAGGTCGACGGACGGTCCTGGGCGCTCACCGGAGCAGCCCGACGGCGCCGTCGACCGCCGCGGCGACGTCGTCGTCCGGCGGGAAGAGCAGGGACCGGCCGATGACCAGGCCCTTGACGGTCGGCAGGGACAGCGCCCTGGCCCAGGAGGCGCGTGCCGCCGCGGCGTCGGGGCCCACGGCGCCGCCCAGGATGAGGGACGGCAGGGTGGATGCCTCCATGACGCGCTCCATCTGGTCGACCGCGGGGAGCTTGAGCCAGGTGTAGGCGCTCGTCGACCCCAGGCCCGAGGCGATGGCCATCGACCGCATCACCGCCTCGGGGCTCAGGTCGTTGACGATCCTGCCGCCCTCCCAGCGGGAGATGAAGGGCTCGACCATGGCCATGACCCCCGCTCGGGCGAGCTCGTCGACCGCCTGGGCACAGGCCGCCAGCGTCGCCACGCTTCCGGGATCGGTGTCGTTGACGCGCAGGAGCATCTTGCCGCCGTCGAGCCGGGAGCCCACGATCCCGGAGGCGTCGTAGCCGGTGAAGCGGTCGTCCATCTCGAAGGAGGAGCCGGCCAGGCCGCCCCGGTTCATCGAGCCGTAGACGAGCTTGCCGTCCAGCGCCCCCAGGAGGGCGAGGTCCTCGATGAGGTCGGCGGTGCCCAGGAACCCGTGAACCCCCGGCCGCGAGAGGGCCTCGACGCAGCGGGCGAGCGTCTCCTCGCGCGAGGCCATCGCCATGGGGTTGTCGCCAGCCGCCAGCGCCCCGCGGGCGGGGTGGTCGCAGGCGATGACGAGGAGCTTGGCGCCGCCCCCTGGGATCCGGCCGCGGGGGCGCTCAGCCAGCGTCCGGGCGATCTGCTCCGGCGCGCAGGCACGGATCTCGACGATCCTGTCGGTCAGCGGTGTCCGTCCCATCTCACAGCTCCTCCAGGGCGGGGGCGCAGCGCTCACGGTGGACCCTCATGAGCGAGAGCAGCTCGGGCTCGGTGGGCATCGCCGTCGAGCACTCCAGGCGCGAGGAGACGATGGCACCGGCCGTCGAGGCCGCGAAGACGGTCCTGGCCAGCGACCATCCCGACAGCAGGCCGTGGCACAGGGCGCCCCCGAAGGCGTCGCCGGCACCCAGGCCGTTCTTCGTCGTCACCGGGGTCACCGGCATCTCGACCCGCTCCTCACGGGTCTTGGCCAGGGTCCCCTCAAGCCCCTGCTTGACCACCGCGAGCTCGACGCCGGCCTCGAGGAGGGCGTCGGCGGCGCGCTCGGGATCGGTCTGCCCCACCGCGACCCGGCACTCCTCACGATTGCCGATCGCGACGGTCACCTTGGGCAGGACGGCCGCGACCTCCTCGTGCGCCACGGCCTCGTCGGGCCAGAAGTTGGCGCGGAAGTCGAGGTCGATGATCGTGTGCTCGGCCCTGGCCCTGGCGTCCAGGGCGGCATGGTGGGTCGAGCGCGAGGGCTCCTTGCTCAGGCCCGTGGCCGAGACCCAGAAGATGCGGGCCTGCCGGACCGCCTCGAGGGGCAGGTCCTCGCCCGTCAGCTCCAGGTCGGGGGCCGAGGGCTCGCGGTAGAAGTAGAGCGGGAAGTCGTCGGGCGGGAAGATCTCGCAGAAGGTGACCGGGGTGTTGAAGGCGGGCTTGGTCACGACGTAGTCGTCGTAGACGCCCAGCCGACGCATCTCGGAGCACACGAAGCGGCCGAAGGGGTCGTCACCCACGCCGGTGACGACCGCTGAGCGGTGGCGGTAGCGGGCCGCGGCGACGGCGACGTTCGTCGGGCTGCCGCCCAGGAACTTGCCGAAGGACTCCACGTCCTCCAGCCCCACCCCGACCTGGAGGGGGTAGATGTCGACGCCGCAGCGCCCGATGGTCAGGACGTCGAGCGGCGGGGTGCTGGTCGGTGCGGTCATGCGGTTCATCCTTCCCTGTGCCGCGCCGTCGGGAATCAACGAGGACCGACGGGGTCGACGAGGATCGACGGCGTCGACGAGGCCGGGTCCCGCAGGGCGGGCTACGGCGCCCTCAGGCAGAAGCCTGCCTCACCGAGACACGGAGGTCAACATCTTTGTCCGAACAAATCGGGTCGACCAGGCGCCCCGGGAGCGCACGGGAGGCGTGGGACGTATGATGACACAGTCCCAGAACCGGAGGTCCAGGATGCCAGACGACCCGTTCAGGCTCGAGGTCACCATCGACCGCTCCAGCCCCACCCCCCTGCACGCCCAGATCTCCGACCCCCTGGCCGCACTCATCGTCGACGGGACGCTCCAGCCCGGCACCCGCCTGGAGGACGAGGTCTCGATGGCCAGACGCCTGTCCGTCTCACGCCCCACCGCGCGCCAGGCCCTCCAGCACCTGGCCGACCGGGGTCTGGTCACGCGCCGCAGAGGCGCCGGGACGGTCGTCACCTCCCCGCACGTGCGCAGGTCGATGGAGCTGTCGAGCCTCCTGTCGGACCTGCGGGCCGCGGGCCACGAGGTCTCCACCCGGATCCTGGACTACGACCGGCACCGGGCCACCGCCGAGGAGGCCGAGCACCTCGGCGTCGACCCGGGCACCGAGGTCGTCCTCGTGCGCCGGCTGCGCCTGGCCGACGGCGAGCCGATCGCCCTCATGACCAACCTCCTGCCCGGGGACATCGCCCCCGACAAAGAGGAGCTGAGCGCGGCCGGGCTCTACGACCTCCTGCGCGAGCGCGGCATCGTGCCGACCACCGCGACCCAGGTCGTCGGGGCGCGCAACGCCACCGCCAAGGAGGCCGAGCTGCTCGCCGACAAGCGGCGAGCCGCCCTCCTGACGGTGGCTCGCACCGCCTACGACCGCGAGGGCAGGGCGGTGGAGTACGGCACCCACCTCTACCGCGCCTCGCGCTACACCTTCGTGACCACGCTGTTCACGTCCTGAGCACCGCCGCGCGCCCCCGGCGGGCACCCTCCCCGTCCCGCCGCAGCACCACAGCCCTGAACCTGATTTGTCCAGACAAATAGTTGACATGTGGACTCGTCTCGGCCTTCAATGGGGCAACGGGCCGCACCGGTGAGGACGCCGGGCGGCAGAGCCTCAACCACGGAGCTTGCTGATGAGCCTGACGAGCACTGAGTACACACCCGGCCCTCTCCTGACCGCCGCCCGCACGACGCCGACGGCCCTGTGGAACGACTCGGCCGACCCCGACGAGCTGCGTCAGTCGATCGCCTTCGGGGGCGTGGGCGCGACCTGCAACCCGACGATCGCCTACACGTGCATCAACCAGAAGAAGGAGCGCTGGCTGCCGCGCATCGCCCAGATCGCCCAGGAGCGGCCCGAGGCCTCCGAGTCCGAGATCGGCTGGCAGGTCGTGCGCGAGATGTCAATCGAGGGCGCCGCCCTCTACGAGGACATCTTCGAGGAGCACAAGGGCCGCAACGGCCGTCTGTCGATGCAGACCGACCCGCGCCTGGCGCGCTCCGCGACGGCCCTGGCCGACCAGGCCGAGGAGTTCTCCGGGCTCGCCAAGAACATCATCGTCAAGATCCCTGCCACGAGCACCGGCATCGAGGCCATCGAGGAGGCCACCTACCGGGGCGTGTCGGTCAACGTGACCGTCTCCTTCACCGTCGCCCAGGCGGTGAGGGCCGGGGAGGCGATCGAACGGGGCCTGGCGCGTCGCGAGGCCGAGGGCAAGGACGTCTCGACGATGGGGCCGGTGGTCACCATCATGGTCGGGCGCCTCGACGACTGGCTCAAGATCGTGGCCAAGCGCGAGCAGCTCTTCCTCGACCCGGGCCACCTCGAGTGGGCCGGGGTGGCGGCGTTCAAGCGCGCCTACCAGGAGTTCCAGGCCCGCGGCCTGCGCGCCCGGCTCCTGTCGGCGGCCTTCCGCAACGTCATGCACTGGTCCGAGCTCGTCGGCGGCGACGTCGTCATCTCCCCGCCCTTCGCCTGGCAGGCCCTCATCAACGCCTCGGACTACACCGTCGAGCCGCGCATGGACCGCCCCGTGGACGCCGACATCATGCGGACCCTGCTGTCCATCCCCGAGTTCGTCCGCGCCTACGAGCCCGAGGGCCTGAGCGTCGAGGAGTTCGACACCTTCGGGGCCACGGTGCGCACCCTGCGCGGCTTCCTGGCGGCCGACGCCGACCTCGACGCCCTCGTGCGCGACGTCATCATGCCCGAGCCGTGAGCAGCACCCCGCACCAGGACCCCGACGACCACCCCACCACCCCACCGCACCAGCTCCACGACGACGTGAGGAGACCTGCCTTGCTCAGGATCGCCATCATCGGGGCGGGCCGCATCGGCCACGTCCACGCAGCCACCATCGCCGCCCATCCCGGCGCCCAGCTCGCCCTCGTCTGCGACCCCTTCGGGGACGCGGCCGAGAACCTCGCCGCCACCTACGGGGCGCGCGCGTGCAAGGAGGCCGACGACGTCTTCGCCGACCCCCAGGTCGACGCCGTGGTCATCGGCTCACCCACCCCCTTGCACGTGCCCCACCTCCTGGCGGCGGCGCGAGCGGGCAAGGCGGTTCTGTGCGAGAAGCCGATCGCGCTGAGCATGGAGGACGTCGACGCCGCCAGCGCCGAGCTGGAGGCCGTGACGACGCCGGTCATGTTCGGCTTCAACCGCCGCTTCGACCCCTCGTTCGCCGCGGTGCGCACCGCCGTGGAGGCCGGTCGCATCGGCCCGCTCGAGCAGCTGACGATCATCTCTCGCGACCCTGCCGCCCCACCGGTGGAGTACGTCAAGGTCTCGGGGGGCATCTTCCGCGACATGACGATCCACGACTTCGACACGGCCCGCTACTTCCTGGGAGACATCACCGAGGTCCACGCCGTGGGTCAGAACCTCGACCCCGAGATCGCCGCCGTCGGCGACTTCGACGCCGCGGTCGTCACGCTGCGCACCGCCTCGGGGGCGGTGGCGACCATCATCAACAACCGCCACTGCGCCGCCGGGTACGACCAGCGCCTCGAGGCCTCGGGCCCCGCCGGAGCGCTGCTGGCGGACAACATCCGGGCCACGACCGTGCGCCTGTCCAACGCCGAGGTCACCGACGCCCAGGAGCCCTACCTCGACTTCTTCCTCGAGCGCTACGCCGAGGCCTACCGCCTCGAGCTGTCCGCCTTCATCGAGGCGGTCGAGTCGGGCTCACCCGTGAGCCCCTCGATCACCGACGCGATCGAGGCACTGCGCCTGGCCGAGGCCGCCACCGAGTCGGCCCGCACCGGTGCGCCGGTGCGCCTGGGCTGAGCGCCTCGGGCAGCACGCTCCAGCGGCACCGAGCAACCTGTGTCGACCGCCTGACCCCGAGGGGTCAGGCGGTCGACCCGCGTACGACGAGGTGGGGGGCGACGGTGTGCTCCACGGCTCCCACGGCGCCGAGCGGGGCACCGTCCTCACGGGCGGGCCGGTCACCGCCGGCCCGCGAGCGCCGGCCCGTGGCGCACGGCAGACGCTCCGCCAGCCGCTGCAGGGCCGTGTCGGTCAGCACCTCGACGTCCTGGCGCACCGTGGTCAGGTCGACGGCCGAGACCCCGGCCACGGGGATGTCGTCGTAGCCGGCCACCGCGACGTCCTGGGGGACGCGCAGCCCCCGACGACGCAGCTCGAGCAGCGCACCGAGCGCGGCGTGGTCGTTGTAGCACAGCAACGCCTGGGGCATCGAGCCCCGGCCGGCCAGGACGGACACGGCCCTGACGCCGGCCTCCTCGTCCTGCCCGCCGGGCACGACCCGCCCGGGCAGGCCCCTGGCCTCCATCGCGGCCCTGAAGGCCTCGGAGCGCAGCTGGGTGCACGAGGCTCCCGCGCCGTCGAGGTGGACGAGGTCGCGGCGCCCGGTGCCCAGGACGTGCTCGACCAGGGCCGTCATGCCGGCGCGGTCGTCCGAGCGCACCGCCTCGACGCCGGGCGCCGGGCTGGGCCTGCACATGACCACGAGAGGAAGGCCCGCGGAGGCTGAGGCAAGGTCCTCGTACGGGATCCTGGAGTCGACGACGACGATCCCCTCGCACCGGTCGCGCACGAGGCCCCGCACCCCCTCGACCTCACCGTGGTGCTCGGTGGCGGCGGTCAGGCTCAGCCCGTGCCCGTGCTCGCGCGCCGCACGGTAGAGGCCGTCGACGAGCTGGACCTGGAAGGCCTGGCCCGCGATGCAGCTGACCCCCACGATGCCGGTGTGGGCGGCCCGCAGCAGCCTGGCGCGCGGGTCCGCCTCGTAGCCGAGCTCAGCCGCCACCCGCAGGATCTCGGCGCGCGTCGCACCCGACACTCCCGGGGCGCCGTTGAGCGCCGCCGAGACGGTCGAGATCGACCGCCCCGCCTCCCGGGCGACCGTGGCGATCGTGACCCGTCCACCTGTGCCCGACATGTCACCTCCCGCCTCGTACGCCAGGACCACCATCCTGTCATGCCGAGCCCTCCCGCCCAGGACGGCGGCACGACGGAGCAGGCACGTGCCTTGACACCCACCCCCCGACGGGGCGATACTCGACACACCCTGTTAACGCGCGTTAAGCCAGGCGGGCCAGAGATCCGCAGTCAACGAGGACATCACCATGAGCACTTCCCTCAACGTCGCAGTCATCGGAGCCGGCATGGCCGGCACCACCCACGCCAACGCGTGGCGCCAGGTCGGAACCGTCTTCGACCTGGGCCTGCCCCGCGTCCACCTGTCCACCATCGCCGACGCCCACCTGCCCCTGGCGCAGGACGCCGCTGAGCGCTACGGCTACGACCGTGCGGTCGACGACTGGCGTGCCGTCGCCGAGGACCCCGAGATCGACATCGTGTCGATCGTCGTGGGCAACGCCCTGCACCGCCAGATCGCCGAGGCGCTCATCGAGGCGGGCAAGCACGTCCTGTGCGAGAAGCCCCTGGCCGACACCCTCGACAACGCCCGCGCCATGGCCCAGGCGGAGGCGCGGGCGGGTGTGGTCACCTCAGTCGGCTTCACCTACCGCCGTAACGCCGCCCTGGCCAAGATCGCCCAGCTCGTTTCCGACGGGCACCTGGGCGAGGTCCACCACATCGACGGACGCTACTGGTGCGACTACGGCGCCGACCCCTCCACGCCCATGGCCTGGCGCTACAAGGGGCCGATGGGCTCGGGCGCCCTGGGGGACGTCGGCAGCCACCTCATCGACTGCGCCGAGCTCGTGGCCGGCCCGATCGTCTCGGTGTCAGGGGCCGTCATGACCACGGCGATCACCGAGCGCCCCGTCGTGGCCGGGCACGTCGGTCGCGGCACGACCGCCGAGAGCGCCCCGGGGCGGGACCTCGTGCGCGAGCCCGTGGAGAACGACGACATCGCCACCTTCACCGCGCGCTTCGCCTCCGGGGCGGTGGGGACCTTCTCGGTGTCGCGCGTCGCCTGGAACATGCCCAACGACCTCATCCTCAACGTCATGGGGTCGCGGGGCCGCGCGAGCTGGGACCTGGCCCGCACCGGTGAGATCAAGGTCGACGACATCCACTCCCCCGCGGGCCTGGGCGGGGCACGGACCGTCCTGGTCAACCCCGAGTTCCCCTACTTCGCCCGAGGCTCGTCCATGGCCTTCGGCGGGGTGGGCCTGACCCAGATCGAGCAGTTCACCTACCAGGCCTACGCCTTCCTCCAGCAGGTCGCAGGCGTCACCGACGGTTTCCCGCCCTGCGCGACCTTCGCCGACGGCTACCGCGAGATGCTCATCATGGACGCGATCGCGCGCTCGGCCGCGGCCGGTGGTGCCGCCGTCGACGTGTCCGACCTGGCCTGACCGCCCTCTCGCCTCCGAGACCACCGGGCCCCCGCACCACCGATCATCCACCGAGCACTTACCGAGCACCAAGGAGCACCACCATGACCCTCAGCTACGGCGCCTACACCGCCTGCCTTCACGACCTGCCCCTGGGCGAGGCGCTCGACGTCCTCAAGGGCGCGGGCCTGTCCGGGGCGGAGGTCAACGCCGGAGGCTTCATCCCCTCCCCGCACTGCCCTGTCGACGCCCTGCTCGCCTCGGCGGCCGCGCGCGAGGAGTACCTCGGGGTCTTCGCCGAGCACGGCATCGCCCTGACGGGGCTCAACACCTCGGGCAACCCCGTCTCGCCCCTGCCCAACGAGGGGCTCAAGCACGCCGAGGACATCCGCACCACGATCCGTCTGGCCGGCCTGCTCGGCGTCAAGGAGATCGTCACGATGTCGGGGACGCCGGGCACCGACGCCTCGGCCCGCTACCCCTCCTGGGTCGTCAACCCCTGGAACGGCATCGACATGGAGATCCTCGACTACCAGTGGTCCGTGGTCGTCCCCTTCTTCAAGGAGGTCGACGCCCTGGCCCGCGACAACGACGTCCAGGTCTGCCTCGAGCTGCACCCGCGCAACCTCGTGTTCAACGTCCCGTCCTTCGAGCGGCTGATCGAGGAGACCGGGGCCACGAACATCAAGGTGAACATGGACCCCTCCCACCTGTTCTGGCAGCAGATGGACCCGATCGCCGCGACCCGGCGCCTGGGTCCCCTCGTCGGACACGTTCACGCCAAGGACACCGCGGTCCTGCCCGGCGCGGCCTACCGCGGCGTGCTCGACACCGACTTCGGACACGTTCCGGCTCAGGCCGAGGGCAAGGTACCGGTGGCCTACGGGTACTGGTGCAACGCCTGGCCCCAGGACCCCGCCTGGCGCTTCGTCGCCTTCGGCCTGGGGCACGACACGGAGTACTGGACCGAGTTCCTGCGCGCCGTGGCCGAGGTCAAGCCCGACATGTGCGTCAACATCGAGCACGAGGACGCCGGCTACGGCAACGTCGAGGGCCTCGAGATCTCCGCGGGCAACCTCCTGCGGGCCGCGGCGGGGCTCTGACTGCTCTGACTGCTCTGACTGCCCTGGCTGACCCGCCTGCCCTGAGCACCCTGAGTGCCCCCGGGGCAGGCGGTCAGGAGCCCCGGGCCGGTGCGGAGGAGCGCCTGACCGCCAGGACCGGGGCCACGGTCACGTTGCGCCCCTTGGCGGCCAGGGCCTGGGCGGCGGACAGCCCGGGACCTCCCGCCGGGTCACGACCCGAGCGCTGGCACAGGAAGCCGACGGCGTCGCGGGCCATCGCGGCGACCGGCTGCTCGACGCTCGTGATCGAGAACTCCTCGCGACGGGCGAGGAAGGTGTCGTCGTAGGACACGAGAGGGACCCTGTCTCCCAGCCCGGCCAGGACCGCGAGCGCGTCGAGGGCGATGACGTCGTTGTGGGCCACGACCCCCGTGCGCCCCGCGCCTGCGGCCCGCGTCGCCGCAAGCGCCCGGCGCAGGTCCGAGGCGGCGCCCTGGGGGCCGTCGACGACGACGTGGAAGGGCATCGCCGCCTCGTCCGCGGCGCGCGCGAGCGCCCCACCGCGCTCGGCGGCGTTGGGGTCCTGGCCGGAGGCCGGCGACACGTAGACGAGGCGCTGCGCCCCGACGCCCGCCAGGTGCTCGACGACGGCCACCGCCGCCGCGGCCTCGTCGAGCCGCACGGTGTCCACCGAGCCCCCGACGTCCATCCGCCCGACGAGGCACACCGGCATCTCGCGTCCCAGCGCACGGATCGCGGAGGCGCCCATGGCCGGGGAGACGAGGATGAGCCCCTCGACACGCATGCCGACGAGCGCGTCGACGGCCTCCTGTCCCTCACCCTCCCCCCGGGACAGGACGATGAGGACGGTCAGGCCACGCTGCCCGGCGGCCTCCTGAAGCGCCTGGGCGAGGAAGTCGAAGAAGGGGTTGCGCAGGTCGGGCAGGACCAGGCCGATGAGGCCGGAGCGTCCTGAGGCCAGCGAGGCCGCGGTCGCGTTGACCCGGTAGCCCAGGCGTCGCGCCGCCTCGACGATCCTCTCGCGGCTGGCCGCCGAGACCTGGGTCGACCCGGACAGCGCCAGGGAGACCAGGCCGCGGGACACCCCCGCCTCGCGGGCGACGTCGGCCTGGGTGACCCGGCGCACCCCGCCTCCGGGCGCCGGTGCCTGCACGTCGGGCATGGTCCTCCCTCCCTCGACCGGCCCGGCGCTCTGCCTCCGCCGCCCTGGGCGCCGGGACCGTCCGGCGGCACGGTGTGCCCACGCTATCCCATGGCGGTCCCACGGACCGATAGGCTGGGGCCGTGACAGCCCGCCAGGTCCCCATGCCTCCAGGGGGGCGCCGCCCACGCATGGTCGACGTCGCCCGGCGGGCGGGGGTGTCGCGCGCCCTCGTCTCGCTCGTGCTGTCGGGCAAGCCCGGGGCCTCCCCGGCCAACCGGGCCAAGGTGCTGTCAGCGGCCGCCGAGCTCGGCTACGCCCCCGACGTCAACGCACGCCGCCTGCGCGAGGGCACCCGTCGTCTTGTCGGGGTCGTCTTCGACGGCCACGACGCCTTCACCGCCCGCGTCCTGGACGCGGCCCACGAGGCTGTTGCCGCCCGGGGGCGCGACCTGGTCCTCACCATGTCCTCCTCGGCGCCCTCCTCGGCGTCCTCGGCCTCGGTCCGGCTCGTGCGCGCACTGCGCACCCTCGAGGCTCAGCGGGTCAGCGGGATCCTGCTCATCTCCTCGGGACCGGTCGACGCCGAGGCGGCGGCGCTGCTCAGCACCGTCCCTGCGGTCTTCGTCGGCGCCTACGCCCCCGCCCACCTGGCGGGCCGAGTCGCCTCGGTCCACTCCGACGACGAGGGGGGCATGCGCTGCCTCGTGCGCCACCTGGTCGACCTGGGGCACCGGCGCATGGCGGTCACGCGGGTGGCGGGACGCCGCAGCGGCGACCTCCGGGCCCAGGCAGTCGTCGACGAGGCCCGGCTCCTGGGCGCCGAGGTCCTCGAGGTCCCGGCAGCCGCCTACGACGAGTCCGCGGGCGTGGCGGCCGGCCGGGAGGTCCTGGGCGCTCTCGACCTCGACCCGGCGCCCACCGCGGTGCTCGCCGCCAACGACGCCCTGGCCCTGGGCATCATCCACGTCCTGCGGGGCCAGGGGCTGCGGGTGCCCGAGGACGTGTCGGTCACCGGCTTCGACGACGCCGGTGCCGGACCGGCCCCGGCAGTCGCCTCCCTGGGCCTGACGACGGTGCACCAGGACGTCGAGGGGCTCATCTCCTCGGCCCTCGACCTGCTCGAGGCCCCGCCGCGCCCCGGGGAGGCGGCTGAGCTCGTCCTGCCCACGAGGCTCGTCCTGCGGTCGACCACCGCTGCCCCGGCTGTGCCGGGTTCCACAGACCCCATGCCGTCCTGAGACCGGGCCGTCATCGCACGGCCCGGTCGAGGGAGGGCACAATCAAGTCCGAGAGGCGCCGGGGTGTCCCGGCACGCTCCCACCGCACTCGAGACGCGTAAAGGACCGCAACGTGACGCGCAGCATCTACATCGCCTCACCCGGGGCGGGGACGGGAAAGTCGACCGTGGCCCTGGGCCTGGTCGCGTGCCTGACCAAGGTCGTGGCCAAGGTGGGCGTGTTCCGCCCCTTCGTCGACTCCCGCCAGGACGACCCCTTCCTCGACCTGCTCCTCGCGCGCTCGGGGTCCTCGATGCAGGCCTCGGCCTGCATCGGCGTGACCTGGGACGAGTTCCACGCGGACCCCGAGGAGTCCCTGTCGACCATCGTGTCGGCCTACCGTGCCGTGGCGCGCGACCACGACGTCGTGCTCATCGACGGCTCTGACTTCACTGACGTGGCCGGCAACCCCGAGATGTCCCTCAACGCCCGCGTGGCCGCCAACATCGGGGCCCCGGTGCTTCTCGTCGTCGCCGGCGACCACAGCCCCGAGGACGTGCGCGGCTCGGTGGAGGTCTCGATCGCCGAGATAGCCGACAACCACGCCAGGACCGTGGCCGTCGTCGCCAACCGCTGCCTGCCCGAGACCCGCGGTGCCGTCGCCGAGGCGATCGCGGGCATCGAGGGCGTGGCCACGACGACCCTGCCGCTGGTGCCGCTGCTGTCGGCCCCCTCGGTGCGCGAGGTCATGTCCGCCGTCGAGGGCACCCTCATCTCCGGCGACGCGACCCTCCTGGAGCGCGAGGCCGAGTCCGTCCTCATCGCGGCCATGGACGTGGCGCACATCCTCGAGAGGCTGCGCGAGGGCCAGCTGGTCATCGTGCCCGCCGACCGCTCCGCCGTCCTGGTGTCCCTGGCCGCGGCCCAGGCCTCCTCCGGCTTCCCCAGCCTGTCGGGCCTCGTGCTCAACGGCGGCTTCCCGGTGGCCCCCCACGCCCTGCGCCTCCTGCAGGGCCTCAACCTGCCCCTGCCTGTCGTGACCTCCCCTCAGGACACCTTCACGGCCGCCTCGACGGCGGGCTCGCTGCGCGGGGCGCTGGCCAACGCCTCGGAGCGCAAGCTCGACGTCGCGGTGACGACCTTCGAGAAGGAGGCGGACATCGACGCCCTCATGGACGCCCTCGAGGTCGAGGCCTCCGAGGTCGTCACACCGATCATGTTCCAGGCCGAGCTCGTCGAGCGCTCCCGGGCCGACCGCAAGACCATCGTCCTGCCCGAGCCCGAGGACGACCGGGTCCTGCGGGCCGCCGACGCCATCTTGCGCCGCGGCATCGCCGACCTCGTGCTGCTCGGCGACGACAAGGCGGTGCGGGCCCGTGCCGCCGAGCTGGGCCTGGACATCGGCTCGGCGCGGGTCGTGCGCACCGACGACCCCGAGCTGCTCGAGACCTACGCCGCCGAGTTCGCCCGGCTGCGGGCCAAGAAGGGGGTCACCCTCGAGCAGGCGCGCGAGAAGGTCCAGGACGTGTCGTACTTCGGCACGATGATGGTCCACATGGGGCACGCCGACGGCATGGTCTCGGGGGCCGCCCACACGACCGCGCACACGATCGTGCCGTCCTTCCAGATCATCAAGACCAAGCCGGGGACCTCGATCGTCTCCTCGGTCTTCCTCATGCTCCTGGAGGACCGGGTCCTCGTCTACGGCGACTGCGCGGTCAACCCCGAGCCGACGGCCTCCCAGCTGGCCGACATCGCCATCTCCTCGGCGGCGACCGCCCGGCAGTTCGGCGTCGACCCGCGCGTGGCGATGCTGTCCTTCTCCACCGGCACCTCGGGCCAGGGCGCCGACGTCGACAAGGTCCGGGAGGCCACCGAGCTCGTCAGGGCGATGGCGCCGGACCTGGCCGTCGACGGGCCCATCCAGTACGACGCCGCCATCGACCCGACCGTCGCCGCCAAGAAGGCCCCCGGCTCTCAGGTGGCCGGCCGCGCCAACGTCTTCATCTTCCCTGACCTGTCGAGCGGGAACATCGGCTACAAGGCGGTCCAGCGGTCCTCCGGCGCCATCGCCGTGGGCCCGGTGCTCCAGGGCCTCAACAAGCCGGTCAACGACCTGTCCCGCGGGGCCCTGGTCGAGGACATCATCAACACCGTGGCCATCACGGCCGTCCAGGCCCAGGGCTGAGACCCGCCCGGTCCCGCAGAAGAAAGGCACACCGTGACCACGACCGCGACACAGACGAGCACCCAGCCGAGCACGCGCACGGCCTCCGACCCGGCCCCGGGGGCCGGGTCCCGCACGGTCCTCGTCATCAACTCGGGCTCCTCGTCCATCAAGTACCAGCTCGTCGACCCCGAGGCGGGCCTGGCCCTGGCATCGGGGCTCGTCGAGCGCATCGGTGAGGAGGAGGGCGCGATCATCCACCGCCACGGCGGGCAGGAGCTGCGCATCCAGGCGCCGATCGCTGACCACGGCACGGGCCTGGCGGAGGTCCTGCGGCTGTTCGACGAGCAGGGACCGGACCTGTCGCGGGCCAATGTCGTGGCCGTCGGGCACCGCGTCGTCCAGGGAGGGAGGTTCTTCTCCGGGCCCGCGCTCATCGACGACGAGGTCGTGGACACGATCACCGAGCTCGTCCCGCTGGGGCCCCTGCACAACCCCGCCCACCTCAAGGGCATCGAGGTCGCCCGGGAGCTGCTCGCCTCCGTGCCCCACGTCGCCGTCTTCGACACCGCCTTCTTCCAGGACCTGCCCGAGGCGGCGGCCCGCTACGCTCTCAACCGGGAGGTCGCCGACACCTACTCGATCCGCCGCTACGGCGCCCACGGCACGAGCCACCAGTACGTCTCCGGGGAGGTCAGCGCCCTCCTGGGACGCCAGGACCTCAAGCAGGTCGTCCTGCACCTGGGCAACGGGGCGTCGGCCTCGGCGGTCGTGGCCGGCAGGGCGGTGGACACCTCGATGGGCCTGACCCCCTTGGAGGGCCTGGTCATGGGCGGCCGCACCGGTGACATCGACCCCGCCGCGGTCTTCCACCTCGCCCGTGTGGCGGGCATGGGCATCGACGAGATCGACCACCTGTTCAACCGGGCCTCCGGGATGAAGGGCCTGACCGGCGACAACGACATGCGTGAGGTGTGGAGGCGTATCGACGCCGGACAGGCTCAGGCCCGTGAGGCCATGGACATCTACGTGCACCGCCTCGTCAAGTACGTCGGTGCCTACGCCGCGGTCATGGGCGGGCTGGACGCGCTCACCTTCACCGCCGGTATCGGTGAGAACGACGCCCGGCTGCGGGCCGAGGTCGTGGAGCGTCTGGGGTTCCTCGGCGCGCGGATCGACCCCGGGGCCAACACCGAGCGCTCGGGACGCGCCCGGGTGGTCTCCGGCTCCGACTCCGCGGTCGCCGTCCTCGTCGTCCCGACCAACGAGGAGCTGGCCATCGCGCGTCAGGCGGTCACCCTCCTGTGACGCGCCGGGCGCCTCGGCGGGGCCGACCCTGCCCCACCGAGGCGCCGGGCACGGGTCACAACGCTCAGAACAGGGTGGCCGGCGGCGGGTCCGCCGGGGCCTGAGCCCCGGGGGCGCGGCCCGTGCCCGCGCCGCCCGGCGCGCCGGCCCGGGTCCACCCGGGGCCGGTCGGCACGGCGGTGCCGCGCTGGAAGGCCGTGGCCGCGGCGCGGGCGCGGGCGTCGGCGGCCTCGTTCATCGGGTGCCCGGTGTGTCCCCGGACCCACTCGAAGCGCACCGTCCTGCCCCGCAGGGCGGCGTCGAGCGCACGCATGAGGTCGTCGTTGAGCACGGGCTTGCCGTCGGCCTTGCGCCAGCCGCGCCGCTTCCAGGAGGGGAGCCACTTCGTCAGGGAGTTGATGACGTACTGGGAGTCGGCCTGGACGAGCAGCTCCTCCTCGGTGCCGGCCGTGGCGTGCAGCAGCTCGAGCACGGCCGTCAGCTCGCCCCTGTTGTTCGTTGAGCTCTCCCAGCCCCCCGCCGCCCAGCAGTCCTCGTCCACGTACCACGCCCAGCCCGCAGGACCGGGGTTGCCCAGGGCGGATCCGTCTGCCGCCGCGATGATCGTCATGGCGGTCAGCCTACTGGCCCGCGCGGCGGACCCGGCCCGGGCGCTCAGCGCGCCAGGCCGGGAAACAGGGCTGCCAGCCCCGTCGAGAGCATGCCGACGGCGATGGCCGCCAGGATCATCCCCATGAGCCGCGTCATGATCGTGCGCAGGGTCATGGACATGTGCCTGCCGATCGTCCCGGCGCACAGGAGCACGACACCGAGCAGGACCAGGGTCATGGCCAGTGCGAGGGCGACGGTCGCCACCCCGGAGGCGGACCGGTCCTGGGCGAACATGACGATGATCGTCGTCATCGTGCCAGGACCGACGATGATCGGGAAGGTCATCGGGTAGAAGGCGACGTCGGACACGGCCGCGTGGGCCGAGGCGTGGTCCTTCTCCGCCGGCGTCCCCTCGTGCGCCGACGACCCCTGTCCCGAGAGCATGCCCAAGGCGATGAGGAGCAGGACGAGGCCGCCGGCGACGCGGAAGTCGTTGATGGAGATGCCGAAGAAGCTGAGCAGGGCGCTGCCGGCCACCGCGACGACGGCGCACATGAGGGTGCACAGCAGGAGCGTGCGCCAGGCTGTGCGTCGTTGGCGGGAGGCGTCCTGCGCGGCGGTCAGGCTCAGGAAGAGCGGAAGGTTGACGAAGGGGTTCATGATCGCGAAGAAGGCCCCCAGCGCCTTGATGAGCAGTGCGGTGTCCATGGTTTCCTCGGGTTTCCTCGGGTTCCTCAGTCCTGGCCGTCCTCACAGGTCAGGCGCCAGCACCCTGCCGAGCCTGCTGCGCAGGGCTCGGCCGCCCAGGGTCAGCTGCCGTCCTGCCCCTGGGCGACGCCCTGCTCGGGACGGACCAGCTGCCAGCCGATCATCCCGACCGACACGAGGAGCAGGCCCAGTCCTGCCCAGAGGTTGGCGTTGACCCCTCCGGTCTTGGCCATCTCCTCCGGTCCGGTCAGGAAGGCCGAGCAGATGAGCAGGTAGAGGGCGATCGTACCGAGCACCCCTCCGATGATCGAGCGGATATCGGTCACTGCGCGGCGCAGCGCGTTCATGGTCGTCTCCTCGTGGACGGCGTTCAGCGAGCCCGGCCCGCTGACGGGATCTGTGCGGTGAGTTGCGGTGACAAAGGTGAGCGGAGTCAGTGGAAGATGAGGTTGAGAGCGATGATGAGGCCGGCGGACACGACAGCGAGAGGAACCGGCCTGCGCAGGAGGGGAAGCTCGGACTCGCCAGGATCGGTCCTGTCCTCCTTGGGCGTCAGGGACGCGACGAAGCCCTTGAGCTCTGCCTCTGGGCGCGGTGTCGTCGCCAGGGAGACCACGACGGTGACCAGCACGTCGGCGACGAAGGCGGCGCCGGCGGCGACGAAGGCGGTCCCCTGACCCGGCAGGGTGAGCACGCCGGTCCACGCCAGGACGTTGACGGCCAGCGCCGTCAGCGTTCCGGCCACCAGGCCGCTCCACCCTCCGTGGTCGGTGGCCCGCTTCCAGAACATCCCGACGATGAACGTCGCGAAGAGGGGCGCGTTGAACATCGAGAAGAGCTGCTGGAGATAGTCCATGAGGTTGGAGTAGCTCGAGGCGATGAGGGCGGTGAAGATGGCGATGACCGTGGCCCCGAAGGTCGCCCGCTGCCCGACCTTGAGGTAGAGGGCGTCATCTCCGTCCGGCCGCAGGTAGCGTTCGTAGATGTCGACCGTGAACACCGTGTTGAAGGCGGAGATGTTCGCGGCCATCCCGGCCATGAACGAGGCGAGCAGGCCGGTGATCGCCAGTCCGAGCAGACCGTTGGGCAGCACGTCGCGCATGAGCAGGAGGACGGCGTCGTTGTACTGGATGTCCCCTCCGGCCTCGGTGCCCGACAACGAGGCCGTCTTGAGCGCGACGATCTCGGAGACCTGGACAGCGGCGACCATGCCGGGGACGATGACGAGGAAGGGCACGAGCATCTTGGCGAAGGTGCCGATGATCGGCGCCGAACGGGCCGAGGAGATGGAGTCCGAGGCCATGGCGCGCTGGACCTCGACAAAGTTGGTCGTCCAGTAGCCAAAGGACAGGACGAATCCAAGGCCCACGGTGATCCCGATGACCGACATCACCGGTGAGGAGAAGCCCGACAGCAGCACCCCGGGCCAGGAGTGCAGCTGCGCGTCAGGATCAGCGTAGGCCCCGGTCCCGTGGGTGAGCGCCGCCTCGGTGATGCGGGCCTTGAGCCCGCCCCACCCGCCGACCCTGTGGAGCCCGACCATCGTCAGGGGGAACAGTGCCGCGATGATGACGAAGAACTGCAGGACCTCGTTGTAGATCGCCGCGGACAGCCCTCCCAGGCTGATGTAGGAGAAGACGATCACTGCGGCGACGATGAGCGCGACCCACAGCGGCCATCCCAGAAGACGGTGGACGATCGTGCCCAGGAGGTAGAGGTTGACGCCCGCGATGAGCAGCTGGGCCAGGGCGAAGGAGAGCGTGTTGATCATGTGCGCGGCCGTGCCGTAGCGCTTGTCCATGAACTCCGGGACCGAGCGCACCTTGGACCCGTAGTAGAAGGGCATCATGACCAGTCCGAGGAAGATCATCGCCGGGATCGCGCCGATCCAGAAGTAGTGGAAGGTCGGCATCCCGTACTGTGCGCCCGTGGCCGACATCCCCATGATCTCGACGGCGCCGAGGTTGGCCGACACGAAGGCGATCCCGGTCACCCAGGCCGGCAGCGACCGGCCGGAGGTGAGGAACTCCTCGGAGGAGGCTGTGCGGCGCTTGGCCATAAAGCCAACGCCGATGACGACGGCGAAGTAGATGACGATGGGGACGTAGTCGAACCAGCGGGCCTCCAGGAGGGTCGTCGTGGCGGTGGGGAGGATGGCAGGGTTCGTGGCAAGGAAGGGTGGCATGGCTGTCCTCTCAGGGATCACGCTCATACAGAGTGGTGCAGAACACACTACAGTGTCGGTCGCTGCTGATGTGAGGAGATTGTGAGGAGATGAGGGGTCCTGCTGGACCCTGTCGGTCGGCAACGAGGACGTCCAGCGCGTTGCTGAGCAGGGGGAGGACAGCGGGCACACGCGTGAGCGGGGCACCCACCGATCGGTGGGTGCCCCGCTCACGGGTGTGACTCAGGCGTCGAGATCGGTCTCGAGCAGAGCCTTGAGCTCGCCGAGGGCACCCTCGGCGCCGTCGGCGTCAGAGGTGAGGGTGACGACATCGCCGAAGCCTGCGCCCAGCGTCATGACACCGAGGATCGAGGCGGCGTCAACCGGGGCACCACCCTCCTTGGCGATGGTGACGGGAACACCCTTCTCTGCGACGGCCTTGACGAAGGTGGCGGCAGGACGGGCGTGGAGGCCGACCTTCGAGGCGATGGTTGCGGTGACCTGGGCCATGGATGACTCCTTGTGCGGTGGGCGGGACGGACGCCACGGCCCGGGTGCCGGCGCGCGACCGGGCGGTGACTGATGTCAGAGTCACAGTACCCGACAACCCCGCCGACCGGGGCGGATGTGACGATCGAATATCACAGGGCGCCGACACCTCCGTCCAGGGGCTGCGGCGGCCACGACTCGGTCCGGGCGTAGGGGGCCAGGACGACCTCGACGCGCTGAAGCTCCTTGACGTCGGCGTATCCGGTGGTGGCGAGCGTCCGGCGCAGTGCCCCCATGATGTTGAGCGTGCCGTCTGCCTGGTCCGAGGGGCCGTTGAGGATCTCGGCCATCGAGCCCACGGTGCCCACGACGCTGCGGTAGCCCCTGGGCAGCCGCTCGTGGCGCGCCTCGGGCCCCCAGTAGTAGCCCCCGCCCGGGGCCTCCTGGGCACGGGCGAGCGCGGCGCCGAGCATGACGGCGTCGGCTCCGCAGGCAATGGCCTTGACGACGTCCCCCGAGCTGCCCACCGACCCGTCGGCCACGACGTGGACGTAGCGGCCTCCTGACTCGTCGAGGTAGTCCCGTCGGGCGGCGGCGACGTCGGACACGGCCGTGGCCATGGGCACGTGCAGCCCCAGGACCTGGCGGATCGAGGAGGAGGCGCCCCCGCCCTGGCCGACGAGGACGGCCGCGGCGCCGGTGCGCATGAGGTGGAGGGCTGCGGTGTAGGTCGTCACCCCGCCCACGACGACAGGGACGTCGAGCTCGTAGATGAAGCGCTTGAGGTTGAGCGGCTCGGCGGAGCCCGAGACGTGCTCGGCGGAGACCACCGAGCCCCGGATGACGAGCAGGTCGACCCCCGCCTCGACGACGGTGCGCCAGTGGCGCAGCGTGCTGCCGGGGCTCAGGCGTCCGGCGACGACGACCCCGGCTCGGCGGATCTGGGTGAGCCGCTCGGTGATGAGCTCGGCGCGCACCGGCGGGGCGTAGACCTCCTGAAGGACCCGGGTCGCCTCCTGGGCGGGAGCGGCCCGGATCTGCTCCAGGGCCGCGGTGGGGTCCTCGTACCGGGTCCACAGGCCCTCGAGGTCGAGGACGCCGATGCCGCCCAGGCGCCCGACGAGGATCGCGGTCTGCGGGCTCATGACCGCGTCCATGGGGGCAGCCATGACCGGCAGCTCCACGTGGTAGGCGTCCACCTGCCAGCTCACGCGCACGTCCCGGGTGTCCCGGGTGCGCCGTGCCGGGACGAGGGCGATGTCGTCGAAGGAGTACGCCCGGCGCGCCCGCTTGGAGCGTCCGATCTCGATCTCTGCGCTCATGCCCAGGAGTCTAGATGGACGAGACGGACTCCTCGGTGCGCCCCGCACGGCGGCTGCGGGCGCGACAGTACGTGTCGCAGGCTCGTGGCACACTGCCGGTCATGAACGATGACGGCCCTGACCCGAGCACCACCCCGACGGCGCCCTGGACCCGCGGTCCGGTCCTGGGATTCGACACCGAGACCACCGGGGTCGACCCTCGCACGGACCGCCTTGTCACCGCTGCGATCGTCTCGCGTGAGGCCCCCGGCCCCGAGCACGCGCGGAGGCAGCGGGTCGAGACCTGGCTGGCCGACCCCGGCGTCGAGATCCCGCAGGGGGCCAGCGCCGTGCACGGGGTGACGACCGAGCGGGCCCGCGCCCAGGGGCGCCCCGTGGCCCAGGTCCTCGAGGAGGTGGCCGAACGCCTGGCCACCGCAATGTCCCGACAGGTCCCGGTCGTCGTCTTCAACGGCTCCTACGACCTGACCCTCATGGAGAGCGAGCTGTCCCGGCACGGCCTGCCCACGGTGCGCGAACGCCTGGGTCGGGAGCCGGGGCCCGTCATCGACCCCCTCGTCCTGGACCGGGCGGTCGACCGCTACCGCAAGGGCAAGCGCCGTCTGGAGGACCTGTGCCGGTTCTACGGGGTGGAGTCCGACGCCGCCCTGCACACCGCGGAGGTCGACGTCGCCGCGGCGCTCGACGTCCTGGAGGAGATGACCCGTCGCCACCCCCGGCTGGCGGACATGGGGCTCGCGGAGCTCATGACCTTCCAGGCCCGTGAGCACCGCCGGTGGGCGGAGTCCTTCAACCGCTGGCTGGCCCGCCAGAACCCGGGTCGACCAGGGGCGGACCCGTCCTGGCCGCTGCCCGAGGACCTGTGAGGGACCGGCGGCAGGCCGAGGCGCCGTGGGCAGGAGCGCCGTGGACCGGCGCCCTGTGGGCCGGTGAGCCGCCTCCGCCCTACCCCGGCCTCAGCCAGGCCCGGCCCCCGCCTCAGTCCCGTCCGGCGTAGTTGGGTGCCTCGACGGTCATCTTGACGTCGTGCGGGTGGGACTCCTTGAGCCCCGCACTCGTGATCCGCACGAACTGGCCGTTGGCCTTGAGCTCGGGGATCGTACGCGCACCGACGTAGAACATCGACTGGTGCAGGCCGCCGACGAGCTGGTAGACGACGTCGGCCAGGGCCCCGGAGAAGGGGACCTGTCCCTCGATCCCCTCAGGGACGATCTTGGAGTCGGAGGCCACGTCCGCCTGGAAGTAGCGGTCCTTGGAGTAGGAGGCACGGCCGCGCGAGCTCATCGCACCCAGCGACCCCATCCCGCGATAGCGCTTCCACTGCTTGCCGTTGACGAAGACGAGGTCGCCGGGTGACTCCGTGCACCCGGCGAGCAGGGACCCGAGCATGACGGTGTCGGCACCGGCGACAAGCGCCTTGGCGATGTCACCGGAGTACTGCAGCCCGCCGTCGGCGATGAGCGGGACCCCGGCCGGCCCGCAGGCCCTGGCCGCCTCGTAGACGGCCGTCACCTGAGGGACCCCGACGCCCGCGACGACACGGGTCGTGCAGATCGAGCCCGGCCCCACCCCCACCTTGACGGCGTCGACACCGGCGTCGATGAGTGCCTGCGCGCCCTCACGGGTCGCCACGTTGCCGCCGATGATCTCGATACCAGCGAAGGCGGAGTCGTTCTTGAGGCGCGTGATCATCTCGAGGGCGAGCCTGGCGCCCCCGTTGGCCGTGTCGACGACGATGACGTCGACACCAGCCTCGGCCAGCGCCCCGGCCCGCTCCCACGTGTCGCCCCAGTAGCCCACCGCCGCACCCACGACAAGACGGCCGGACTCGTCCTTCGTGGCCAGGGGGTACTGCTCCGTCTTGACGAAGTCCTTGACCGTGATGAGGCCGGTGAGGTGACCCGCCTCATCGATGAGGGGGAGCTTCTCGATCCGGTGCTCGGCCAGCAGCGCCTTGGCGTCCTCCCTGGAGATCCCGGTCGATCCCGTGACGAGCCGGTCGCGGGTCGTCATGCAGTCCCGCACGGTCAGGGAGCCCCACTGCTCCGGGGGCACGAAGCGCAGGTCACGGTTGGTGATGATGCCCAGGAGGTTGCCGCCGTCGTCGACCACCGGCAGGCCCGAGACCTTGTAGTGGCCGCACAGCTCGTCAAGCTGGGCGATCGTCGCGTCAGGCCCCACGGTCACCGGGTCCGAGACCATGCCGGACTCCGAGCGCTTGACGCGCCGGACCTGCTGGGCCTGGTCCTCGATCGACAGGTTGCGGTGCAGGATCCCGATCCCGCCCTGACGCGCCATCGCGATGGCCATGGCAGCCTCGGTCACGGTGTCCATGGCGGCGCTGAGCAGCGGCGTGGCCAGGGAGATCCTGCCCGTCAGGCGCGTCGTGGTGTCCACCTCCGAGGGCACGACGTCGGTGAGCCTGGGCAGGAGCAGGACGTCGTCGTAGGTCAGAGCGGTGGGGGCGAAGACTTCGGGGCTGGTGATCGAGTCGCTCACGGGAGGCATCGTATGCGGCCGGACCGGAACGAGCCATGCGGGGCGCGCCACGCTCGCCTCCCGCCCCCAGGGAGGGCTGGGAGGGACCTCGACGGACAAAGGTCTGACATGACATGTCTTGCGTGAGACTGTTCATCGAATGTCAGGTCCCCGCACGACCCAGATCGGGCCCTGTCGCTGACTCTCTCAGCGAAATACCCGCTAACCCGGGGAAAAACTCCTCGCTGCCACCTTGCCCGGACACCCCGCCTGTACCTACTGTTGTATGAGACGCATGCATGTGAAGCGCCGCGCGAGGGAGGGTGGAGCACGATGGGCGACAGCGCCAGGCTGCCGGGGCCGATCACAGCGCTGTGGGAGTGGCAGTACCGCGGGGCCTGCATGGGGATGGACTCGACGACCTTCTTCCACCCCGAGGGGGAACGGGGCTCGGCACGGCGCAGGCGGGACGAAGGGGCCAAGGCGGTGTGCCGCACCTGCGAGGTCCTCGAGATCTGCAGGGAGCACGCGCTGTCCACCCACGAGCCCTACGGGGTCTGGGGCGGGATGACCGAGGAGGAGCGCCGCGCCGTGCTCGCCGGACGCAGGAGCCCACCACAGGACCCCGTGGCCTGAGCACCTCGAGGCCGCCTCAAGGCCACCTCGAGCGCCACCTCACAGCCACCTCTCGCAGCCCCGACCAGCCTCACCGCACGAGTCCGCCCGGCTGCGCTGTGCGGACACAGCGCAGCCGGGCGGACTCCTCTGAGGCGACCGGCCCGACAGGGCCAGTCAGTACCGATCAGTACCGATCAGTACCGGTGGTTGCTTGTCGACGTCCTGTCGACGTCAGCCGGGGAGCAGGGCTCAGCGGGTGACGACGGCCAGCACGTCGCGGGCGGACAGGATGAGGTAGTCCTCGCCGGCGTACTTGACCTCGGTGCCCCCGTACTTGGAGTAGATGACGACATCGCCCTCAGCGACGTCGACCGGGATGCGGTTGCCGGAGTCGTCAACGCGGCCGGGGCCCACGGCCACGACCTTGCCCTCCTGCGGCTTCTCCTTGGCGGTGTCCGGGATGACCAGGCCCGAGGCGGTGGTCTGCTCGGCCTCGACCGTCTGGACGACGATGCGGTCCTCGAGCGGCTTGATGGAGATCGACATATCGGCCTCCCCTTCTCGCTGTGCGTGACTTGAGCACGGGCTCAAGTGCGTGGTGGATGACATGACTGGTGCGCTGCACCCGCGCTCACCTGACCGCCGTCGCGGGGGTCGGCCGGGCACGGACCGAGTGCGAGCCGTGGGACCGTGCCGGGGCACGTCCCGCGTCGGCACGAAATCTACGCGCGCTGTTAGCACTCAGTCAACGCGAGTGCCAAGCGGGTCGACCTGGTTCGCCGTCGGCGTTCAGGGACCCGAGACCGTGGGTGCCGGCTGCGGGGACGCTGAGGGAGAGGCCGACCCCCCTGCGGAGGGTGAGGCGGTTGACGGCGTGGGCTGCGTCCTCGCCCCGTCGCGCTGCTCACGGGTCCAGGCCACGGCCTCGTCCACGGTCGTCTCCCGGTCCCCCAGCATGGGGGTCCGACCGGACAGGACGTCCCAGGCCGCCTTGACGGCCGCCAAGCGCTCGCGCGCCCAGCTGCGGACCCAGGTGCTCCTGTTGGCGGTGGCACGCGTGTCCCCCACCCCCGTGGCGTCGATGCCCACCGCACGGCACACCGCGACGGCGCGGGGGACGTGGAAGTCCTGGCTGACGAGGACGGCCTGCTCGACCCCGAAGATCTCGTGGGCGCGCACGCAGGTGTCATAGGTGTCGAAGCCCGCGTAGTCGACGGCGATCGCCTCGGCCGGGACCCCCACGGACACGAGGTAGTCGCGCATGGCCGCGGGCTCGTTGTAGTCCTCCTGGGCGTTGTCGCCCGAGACGAGGATCCCCTCGACCCTGCCGGACTCGTAGAGCTCGGCCGCCGCGTCCAGCCGGTAGCGCAGCCACGGCGAGGGATCGCCCGAGGCGTAGACCGAGGCCCCCAGGACGATGGCCACCGGGGCGGTGGCCGTGTCCTCGGCGGAACCGAGGTCGGCCGTGCGGCCCGCGGAGGCGGCCCACACCCACGCGTTGGGCAGGACGAGGGCGGCCAGGGCGAGCCCGGCGACCACCGCGAGGACCCACCGCACCCGACGGGGTGTCAAGCGTCCTGCCACTGCGGCCATGTCGTCCTCCCTCCCGACAGGTGCCGGAGCCCGCGGGCACCGGGACCTGTCGATGACAGCCTCAGCAGACTTCCGGACAGGACCCGCACGCGTCATCTCGACGCGCCGGTCATCCCCGGTGGTCTGCACCACCCACGACCACCCGCGACCACCCGCGACCGGCCGCGACGGCTCGCGACCGGCCTCGACGGCCCTGGGGTGAGCCGCTGGTCGACCCGATGGTCGAGTCGCTCCGCCTCGCGGGCACCCGTCGTGTCATCATCGTACCGATGGACGACTCGACACTCGCCCCGCTGCTCACCCCCGAGGGCTGGGCGCTGCTCGGCTCCCTGCCCCCCTACGACGACCTCGACCCCCTGAGCGCCGGTGAGGCCCTGCGGGAACAAGGCCACTCCCCCGCCCTCGTCGCCGCCGCCCTCACCCAACAGCGCCTGCGCGGCCGTGCCGAGACCAAGTTCGGCCCCTTCGCCTCCCAGATGCTCTTCACCCCCGACGGACTTGAGCAGGCAACGCGCCTGGAGGTCTCGGCACACCACGCCTCGCGCTACACCCGCGCGGGGCTCTCCCGGGTGGCCGACCTGGGCTGCGGCATCGGCGGGGACTCGATGGCGCTGGCGGGGCTCGGCCTGTCGGTCCTGGCGGTCGAGCACGACGAGACGACGGCGGCGCTGGCCACGGTCAACCTCATGGCCTTTCCCGAGGCCGAGGTGCGCTGTGCCGACGCGATGGACATCGACCTGTCCGCCGAGGGCGTCGACGGGGTCTTCGCCGACCCCGCCCGTCGCAGCCAGGGGCGCCGGCTGACCGATCCCGAGCAGTGGTCGCCACCCCTGAGCCGGGTGCTCGCCCTGCGCGAGCAGGTCGCGGCACTCGGTGTCAAGGTCGCACCGGGCCTGGCCCACGACCTGCTGCCCGCCGACTGCCACGCCCAGTGGGTGAGCGTCGAGGGCCAGGTCGTCGAGGCGGGGCTGTGGTTCGGCCCCCTGGCCCACGAGGGCCCGGGCCGCTCGGCCCTGGCCCTGCGCCGAGGAGCGGACGGCTCCTCACGGGCCCACGTCCTGGCCGACCCGGACTGCACCGACCCCTCCGCCCCACCCGCACAGGTCGAGCCCGTCGGCGGGGCCGAGGAGCTCGGCGAGCTCGTCCACGAGCCCGACGGCGCGGCGATCCGCGCCGGGCTGGTCGCCCACCTCGCCCGGGCCCTTGAGGCGGCCCCGGTCGGGGACCGCATCGCCTACCTCTCGGGCGACCGGCCCCCGGAGCCGTCACTGGCGCCCTTCGTGAGGTCCTGGCGCCTGCGCGAGGTCCTTCCCCTCCACCTCAAGGCGCTGAGGGCGCGGGTGCGGGAGACGGGCCTGGGCAGCCTGGAGATCCACAAGCGGGGCGTCGACCTGCCCCCGGAGGCCCTGCGCGCCTCCCTGCACCTGCGCGGCGAGGGCTCCGAGACGTGGCTCCTCACGCGCCTGGGACCCCGGGACGGCTCCGCGGCAGGGGCGCGCGGCGCCGTCCTCGTCGTCGAGCCCCTGGTCCAGGCCACCGGGTAGCCACCGGGAGGCGCCGGAAGGCGCCGGTCCGGTGCCCTCCGGCGCACTCAGGCCCCCACCACCCAGCGACCCCAGCCCAGCAACAGGAGGAAGCCGTGGCCCACGAGTCCCGCCGCGTCCACCACGCGCCCCTGCCCTTCGCGACCTCAGCACGCTCCACCCTCGGCATCGAGTGGGAGCTCCAGCTCATCGACCGCGACTGCCTCGACCTGCGCCAGTGCGCCTCGGAGATCCTCCGCTCGGTGGGAGGCGACCCCCACATCCACGGGGAGATGATGCTCAACACCGTCGAGCTCGTCTCGGGCGCCCGCCGCACCGTCGCGCAGTGCGTCGAGGACATCGCACTGGCCTTCGACCGGCTCCTGCCGACCACCGACCCCCTCCACGTCGAGCTGGCCAGCGCCGGTACCCACCCCTTCGCCGACCCCCTGGTCCAGAAGGTCACGGACGCCGAGCGCTACGCCCGCCTCGTGGACCGCACCCGCCTGTGGGGCCACCAGATGCTCATCTTCGGCACCCACGTGCACGTGGGCATCGAGGACCGCGACAAGGTCCTGCCGATCCTGTCCGCGCTGCTCACACGCACCGCCCACCTGCAGTGCCTGAGCGCCTCCTCGCCCTTCTGGGCGGGGCAGGACACCGGCTACGCCGACAACCGCGCCATGATGTTCCAGCAGCTGCCCACCGCCGGCGCCCCCCACCAGCTCGACACCTGGGAGGCCCTCGAGGCCTACGCCGGGGACATGGTCCACACCGGCGTCATCGAGGACTTCACCGAGGTGCGCTGGGACGTGCGCCCCTCCCCCCGCCTGGGCACCATCGAGGTGCGCTCGTGCGACGCCGCCACCAACCTCACCGAGCTCGCGGGGATCGCGGCTCTCACCCAGTGCCTCGTCGAGGACTTCTCCCGGCGACTGGACCGCGGGGAGCGCCTCGACGTGCTGCCCCCCTGGTACGTCGACGAGAACAAGTGGCGCTCTGCGCGCTACGGGATGGACGCCATCCTCATCATCGACTCCGCGGGACAGGAGGAGCTGGCCACCGACACGGTCTCCCGGATGCTCACGGAGCTGGCGCCGGTCGCCGAGGACCTGGGATGCCTCGCAGAGCTCGAGGGCGTGCGCGCCACCCTCGAGGCAGGTGCCTCCTACCAGCGTCAGATGACGGCCACGAAGGCCGCAGGAGGATCCAAGGACGCCGCGGTGCGGCTCATGCTCACCGAGCTGCGCGCAGGTCGCCCGCTCCTGCCCGACGAGATCCGGGCCCTGTGCTCCGAGGAGGGCTGAGCCGCTCCGAGGAGGGCTGAGCCGGAGCCGGGCGGCGCACGAGGTCAGTGCGCGTCAGTGCGCGACGACGACCTCCAGCCCCATGCCCGAGTCGGGGGCGAAGCCCATCGGGGAGGGCTCGACCCCCGCGCGCACCGCCGCCGCGCCCAGCGCGGCGATCTGGGCGCCGTTGTCGGTGCAGTAGCGCAGGGGCGGCATCCGCAGCTCGATCCCGGCCGCCTCGCAGCGCTCGGACGCCAGCGCACGCAGGCGTGAGTTGGCCGAGAAGCCGCCGCCGACGACGAGGGCCGGGCAGTCGTGGTCGAGGCAGGCCTGGACCGCCTTGGCGGTCAGGGAGTCGTTGACCGCCTCGGAGAAGGCCGCGCACACGTCCGCCCGCGGTACCTCGCGCCCGGCCTCCTCAAGGGACTCGACGTACCTGGCCACGGCGGTCTTGAGACCGGAGAAGGAGAAGTCGTAGCGGTGCCGCTGGCGGTCCTTGGCCGCCTCGAGTCCACGCGGAAAGCGGATGGCGCCCCTGTCCCCGGACTGGGACAGGCGGTCGACGTGAGGGCCTCCCGGGTAGGGCAGGTCGAGCAGGCGGCCGACCTTGTCGAAGGCCTCCCCCGCGGCGTCGTCGAGGGTCCCGCCCAGCTCGACGACGTCGGTGGCGATGTCGGCCACGCGCAGGAGGTTGGAGTGCCCACCCGAGACGATGAGGCCGATGAAGCGCTCGGGCAGCGGGCCGTCGACCAGCTCGTCGACCGCGAGGTGAGCGATGACGTGGTTGACGCCGTACACGGGGCGCCCCAGCGCCGCGGCCAGGGACTTGGCGGCCGTGACCCCGACCGTCAGGGACCCGATGAGCCCCGGGCCGGCGCACACGGCCACCGCGTCGACCTCGCTCAGGTCGACGTCGGCGGCAGCCAGCGCCGCGTCGAGGGTGGGGACGAATGCCTCGAGGTGGGCCCGGGAGGCGATCTCGGGGATGATCCCGCCGAAGCGCGCGTACTCGTCCATCGACGTGGCCACGACGTCGCCGAGAAGCTCGCGGCCGCGCACGAGAGCCACGCCGGTCTCGTCACAGGTGGACTCGATGCCCAGGATCAGTGGTTCGCTCACGGTCCCCCAGCCTATCGCCCCGGGGCGCCCCGTCGTCTCCCGTGGCACGAGCCGACGACGCTCAGGCGTGAGCCCGCTGTCCCTTCCACAGGGCGTGGCCCAGGTCCCGGTTGAGCCGGGTGATGACCTCCAGGGGGACGGACTTGGGGCACACGGCGGCGCACTCACCGATGTTCGTGCACCCGCCGAAGCCCTCGGCGTCGTGCTGTCCCAGCATCGAGACCACGCGGGCCAGGCGCTCGGGCTGGCCCTGCGGGAGCAGACCCAGGTGCGCGATCTTCGCGCCGGTGAACAGCATCGCCGAGGCGTTCGGGCAGGCCGCCACGCAGGCACCGCAGCCGATGCAGGCCGCGGCCTCGAAGGCGGCGTCGGCCTTCTCCTTCTGGACCGGGGCGGCATGGGCCTCCGGGGCCGCCCCGGTGTTGACCGAGATGTAGCCGCCGGCCTGGATGATGCGGTCGAGTGCCGAACGGTCGACGATGAGGTCGCGCAGCACCGGGAAGCCGGTGGAGCGCCACGGCTCGATGGTGATGGTCGAGCCGTCCTTGAAGGAGGGGTCCTCCGCGAGGTGGCGCATGTGGAGCTGGCAGGTGGTCGAGCGGATCGGCCCGTGCGCCTGGCCGTTGATGACCACGCCGCACTGCCCGCAGATGCCCTCGCGGCAGTCCGAGTCGAAGGCCACCGGCTCCTTGCCCTCGGCGAAGAGCTGCTCGTTGAGCAGGTCGAGGACCTCGAGGAAGCTCATGTGCTCCTCGACGCCGATGAGGGAGTACTCCTCGAAGCGGCCGGGGGACGTCTGGTTCTTCTGACGCCAGATCTTGAGCTTGATGTTCACTTGTAACTCCGCTGCTTGAGCTCGATGTCCTTGTAGATGAGGTCCTCCTTGTGGAGGATCGGGGGCTGCCCCTCCCCGCCCCACTCCCAGGCGGCGACGTAGAGGAACTCATCGTCATGCCGCAGCGCCTCCCCCTCGGGGGTCTGGGACTCGGCACGGAAGTGCCCGCCGCAGGACTCCCGGCGGTGCAGGGCGTCGATGCACATGAGCTCGGCGAGCTCGAAGAAGTCGAGCAGCCGCCCTGCCTTCTCCAGAGCCTGGTTGAGCTCCATGGCCTCACCGGTCACGCGGGCGTCGCGCCAGAACTCCTCCTTGAGGGCACGGATCTGCACGATCGCCTCGCGCAGCCCCTCCTCGCGGCGCTCCATGCCGCAGTACTCCCACATGATCCGCCCCAGGGCCATGTGGAAGTCGTCGACCGACCGGGTGCCGCGCAGCGCCATGAGACGGTCGATGCGGTCCTGGACCGAGGCGCGCGCCTCCTCGATCTCGGGGGCGGCGGGGTCGACCTTGCCCTCGCGGAGCATGTCGGCGAGGTAGTCGTTCATCGTGTCAGGCAGGACGAAGTAGCCGTCGGCCAGGCCCTGCATGAGCGCCGAGGCCCCGAGGCGGTTGGCGCCGTGGTCGGAGAAGTTCGCCTCCCCGGCGACGTACAGGCCCGGGATGTTGGACTCCAGGTCGTAGTCGACCCACAGCCCGCCCATCGTGTAGTGGACCGCGGGGTAGATGCGCATCGGCACCTCGTAGGGGTCGTCCCCGGTGATGCGCTGGTACATCTCGAACAGGTTGCCGTAGCGGGCCGAGACAGCGGCCACACCCAGGCGCTCGATGGCCTCGGAGAAGTCGAGGTAGACCCCGCGCCGCATGAGCCGCTCGTTGCCGGCGGCGTCGCGCTCCTTGATGGCCGGGCCGACGCCGCGGCCCTCGTCGCACATGTTCTTGGCCTGACGGGAGGCGATGTCGCGGGGCACGAGGTTGCCGAAGGCGGGGTAGATCCGCTCGAGGTAGTAGTCGCGGTCCTCCTCGGGGATCTCGCGCGGGTCCTTGTCGCAGTCCTCCGCCCTCTTGGGCACCCAGATGCGCCCGTCGTTGCGCAGCGACTCGCTCATGAGGGTGAGCTTGGACTGGAAGTCGCCCGACTGCGGGATGCACGTGGGGTGGATCTGGGTGTAGCAGGGGTTGGCGAAGTAGGCGCCCTTGCGGTAGGCCCGCCACACGGCGGTGGCGTTGCAGCCCATCGCGTTGGTCGACAGGAAGAACACGTTGCCGTACCCGCCGGTGGCCAGCACGACCGCGTCGGCCAGGTGGGTCTCGATCTCCCCCGAGACCATGTCCCGGGTCACGATGCCCCGGGCGCGGCCGTCGACGACGATGAGCTCGACCATCTCGTGGCGGCGGAACTCGGTGACCGTGCCGGCGTGCACCTGCCGCTCAAGGGCCTGGTAGGCGCCGATGAGGAGCTGCTGGCCGGTCTGGCCGCGGGCGTAGAAGGTACGTGAGACCTGCACGCCGCCGAAGGAGCGGTTGTCGAGCAGGCCCCCGTACTCCCGGGCGAAGGGCACGCCCTGGGCGACGCACTGGTCGATGATGTTCGCGCTGACCTCAGCCAGGCGGTAGACGTTGTCCTCCCGGGCGCGGTAGTCCCCTCCCTTGACGGTGTCGTAGAAGAGGCGGTGGACGGAGTCGCCGTCGTTGCGGTAGTTCTTCGCGGCGTTGATACCGCCCTGGGCGGCGATGGAGTGGGCGCGCCGGGCGGAGTCCTGGTAGAAGAACACCTTGACGTTGTAGCCCTGCTCCCCCAGCGAGGCGGCCGCCGCCCCGCCGGCCAGGCCGGAGCCGACGACGATGATGTCGAGCTTGCGCCGGTTGGCGGGGTTGACCAGCTTGGCGTCGAACTTGCGCTGCTCCCAGCGCCGGGCGATCGGGACGTCGTGGGAGGCCTTCGTGTCGGCGATCTTCTCGCCCTCGGTGTACAGGCCGTCGATGAGCTCAGTCATGGGGGTTCACTCTCAGTGGGCTCTCAGTGGGAAGATCCGATACCGGCCTCGGCGGCCCTCATCGCGTACTCGGCCGCGTCCATGGGCGCGTCGGTGAGCCCGAAGAGGATCGCGGTGGGCACGACCATGAAGGCGGCGAACAGGCCGAAGGCGACGACGAAGGCGACCAGGCGCACGAGGGGGACGGTGCCGCCGCGGGTCGCCCCCAGCGTCTGGAGGGCCGACCACACGCCGTGCCACACGTGCAGGCACAGGGCCGCCAGGGCGACGGCGTAGATGAGGTAGACCCACCACAGCTGGAAGCCGTAGTACATGTTCATGTAGGCCCGGCCGTGGACGTACTGCCCTCCCGGCGTCAGGGACAAGGTGGTGAACTGCAGGATGTGCCAGACGATGAACAGCAGGAGGATCACGCCTCCCCAGCGCATGGTGCGCATCGCGTAACGGGACGCGAAGTACTCCGCGCCGGCCTTCTTGACGGCGTACTTGTCGGTGCCGCGTGCCCGGCGGTTGCGCGCCCACAGGTGGAAGGCGCTGCCGGCGTGGGCCAGGAGGCAGGCCAGGAGCAGGACCCGCAGGATCCACAGCACGCCGCCGTGGGGAACGATCGGCACGAGCAGCTCACGCAGGAAGTAGGCGTAGTGGTCGTAGGCGATCTCGCCCTCGAAGTAGTGCAGGTTGCCGTAGGCGTGGAACAGGACGAAGACGAGGAAGAAGAGGCCCGACCAGGCCATGAGGCGCTTCATGAAGACCGTGGTCGAGTACGCGGTCCTCTTCTTCGGGGAGGGAGCAGGAGTTGTGGCCACGGCGTCAGGTTAGCCGGGGCCGGGCCACGGCAGGCCCCGGTTGCGCACCGGCTTCGACGCCGCCGTCCGGCACCGTTGCCAGCACGGGAGAAAGTGCCCCCTGGAGGCAGGATCCGGTCGCCGGGACCCCGGTGTCGCGAAGCGCTGAGAAGCGCAGACGGCACCCTTTTTCGTGACGCGTATGTCAGGCAAATAGGTCGCGGCCGCGAGCGGCTCCACGCCCCTCCGACCTGCCCTCCGACCTGCCCTCCGACCTGCACCGACGTGATGAGGGTGCTCAGAGGTGCTCGGCGCCGACCGGTCCTGGCTGTGCACCGGGCTGGAGGGGCAGGCGCATGACCACGGCGTCCTCGAGGGGGGCCAGGTAGTAGCGCCGGCGGGTGCCGATCGGCTCAAAGCCGTGGCGCGCGTAGAGGGACCGCGCCGCGAGGTTGGACTCCCTGACCTCGAGCAGGACGGCCCGGCAGCCCGCCTCACGCGCGGTGGACACGAGCTCGGTGAGCATCGCCGAGGCGATGCCCTGACGCCGGGCCGCGAGGACCGTGGCGATGGAGAGCAGGTCGGCGTCGCCCTTGCCGTCCCCGAACCACAGCCCGCTGTAGCCCAGGAGGGTCGGCCCCTGCGGGCTGTCGCGCTCGACGACGAGGTAGCGCCTGTCGGGCACCTGGGCGCAGGAGGCGGCGACCTCGGAGGCGATGAGCTCCCGGCTCCAGGCCTCCCCGGGGAACAGGACGCGCTCGAGCGCGACGACCGTCTCGACGTCGGAGCCGGTCATGGGCCGCATGACCGTGCCCGCCGGCAGTCCGGCAGGCTCCCGCGGGGCCCTGGCGCGGCGTCGTGTCATCGGAGCCGTTGGCGTCCTGCCGGCACCTGGACGTCGGCGTGGCGCAGGTAGAGGGGCTCGGTGCCCAGGACCAGACCCTGGGACAGGCGGGAGACCGCGATCCGCACCTGGGTGCGGGCGTCGCCCGACACCGGTGCCAGGACCCGGCGTCCCTGCGCGATCTGGTCGTAGAGGGCGGCTCCTGATCCGGCGACGGCGTCAACCGGGTCCCCGTCGAGGACACGGGCCGGGTCGAGGACCTCGAAGGGGCTGAGCCTGTCGACGTCGTCCGGTCCCTTGGCCCGGTACCTGGCCGTGTAGACCTCTGAGCGCCGGGCGTCGGTGGCCACGAGCACCGTGGCACCGGCGTCGTCAGCGCCCTCCTGGGCCAGCTCGTCGAGGGCGGCTCGTGCCACGGCGTCCAGGCTGGGGACGCCGTGGACGGGCAGGGTCCTGGCGCGCCCCAGGGTCCGGGCGGCGACCAGCCCGGCGCGCAGCCCCGTGAAGGGGGCGGGCCCCGTCGCGGCGACGACGGCGTCGAGGTCGTGGCCGGCCACGGCCGGGTCGGTGAGAGCGGCCTGGAGCATCGGTCCGAGGGACTCGGCGTGCCGACGGGGGTCCTCCTGGGCGGCACGGGCCAGGACCCTCAGGCCCAGCCCGGTCGGCGCGGGGTGGACCTCGGCGACGACGAGCTGGGTGCCGAGGGAGGAGTCGATGGACACGATGCGCACGTGCTCAGCCTAGATGATCGGCTCGCCGAACCTGCTCAACGGCCAGCACGGTCGCCTGCCAGCCCCGGCCGCGGGCGGGGGCACCGGCGCCTCAGCCGCGCAAGGGCGCCATGACCCGCCGTTCGTGACGGATCGTGAGCACGAGGATCGTCAGCCCGATGAGGAGCACCCCGGCGCTGGTCAGCCAGACGGCCAGGTCCGAGCCGCCCTCGTCCTGTCTCGGCTGCTCGGCCGCCACGGCGGTCGGGGAGGAACGGTCCCGCAGGACGGCGGAGTAGGTGGCCATCGGGACGACGCCCGCCAGACATCCCGAGGCGGCCGAGCCCAGCGCCCTGACGGTGCGCCTGGCCACCGCGTACCAGGCGTCCTGGCGGCTGATCCCCCCTGGGTCGACGGCCTCGTGCACGACCACCTCCTGGGGCTCCAGACCCGCCAGGCCCGTGGCGAGGTCCGCGTCGTCGACGAGCACCCCGCTGACCCCGCCGGGCTCCGCGGCGCCGTCGGCGTCCTGCGACCCGACCCGGATGACGAGCACCGCGGTCGGCTCTCCCCCGACCTCGACCGTGGCGGCCCACACGGGCTGGGGCACGGGGGCGGCGTAGGGGGCCGAGCCGTCGAGGAAGCCGGGAGCCCAGGCGTGGGCCTGGATGAGGGTGCCGGTGCTCGCCCCGGGTCCCAGTGAGCGGGCCACGAGGTCGGATCCTTCGCTGTCCACCCAGTCCTGGGCGAGGGCCTGGGCCGCGGCCGTCGTCGCCTCGCCGGAGGCGGGGGCCGGTGTCGTCGACGGCGCGGCGGAGGCCGCAGCGCCCGTGTCCTGCGCCGACGCGGTCCGGTCGCTCGCCGCCGCCGGGGCGCCGGCGACACGGCCGACCACCGCCCACTGCCCGCCCAGCGCCAGGACGACCGCCGTGGCGATGAGGACCAGGGGGGTCAGACGGCCCGGCACGGGCTCATCCTCGCAGGACCGACAGGTCGACACCTGCCCAGCGCGGCCCGAGCGCGGTGACCGTCACCTCCCGGCGGCCGTCGTCGACGTGCTCGAGGTCGGCCGTCCCGGCGGTCCCCCCGGCCAGGCCCCCGTGGGGTCGGGTGATGAGGACCTCGAGGCGGTTGTCGGACAGCGCCTCGACCTTGTCCTCGCCCCACTCCACCAGCGTCACGGACTCCTCGAGGGAGGAGTCGAGGTCGAGGGCGTCGACCTCCTCGAGGGAGCCCAGGCGGTAGGCGTCGACGTGGACGAGGTCGGGCCCCGTTCCCAGGGCGGGATGCACCCGGGCGATGATGAAGGTCGGGGAGGCGACCCTGCCCCGGACCTCCATCGCGGCACCGACGCCCTGCGCGAGGGTCGTCTTGCCTGCGCCCAGCCCGCCGGAGAGCATGACGAGGTCGCCCGCCCGCAGCAGGGCGGCCAGGCGCCCCCCGAGGGCGCGCGTGCCGTCGGCGTCGGCTGTCACGACGCGGACCGTGCCTGCGGGCGTGGAGGTCATGGGTTCTCCTGAGGGTCTGGAGGCGGGGGCAGGAGGCTCACTCCTGGGTGACGGTCTCACGGAAGCGGCCGGTGGCGCAGCGCGGCACGCGGGGGCCCAGCCTCGTGACGATCTCGTAGTTGATCGTGCCGCAGGCCCGCGCCCAGTCATCGACGCCGGGGACCGTCGGGTCCGCCCCGGGGTCACCCCACAGGACCGCCAGGTCCCCGGCCCGGGCGGGTGGGGGGATCGGTGCACCGGCCCGAGGGCCGGCGACCTCCACGGCCGGGCCGAGGTCGACGACGACCTGGTCCATGCACACCCGGCCCACGATGGTGGTGCGCAGCCCTGCGACCGCCACCGGTCCGGTTCCCGAGGCGGCGCGGGGCAGGCCGTCGCCGTAGCCCAGCGGGACGAGGCCCACCCAGCGGTCGGTCGGGGCGCTCCACGTCCCGCCGTAGGACACCGCCTGGCCGGCCGGGATCCGCTTGACCTGAGCCAGGGGCGCCTCGAGGCGCATGGCCGGGCGCAGGTCGAGCGCCTGGCCGGTGGCGACCTGCGGGTTCGGGGACAGCCCGTACAGGCCGATACCGACCCGCACGAGGTCGAGCCTCGTGTCGGGGTGCCACAAGAGCCCACCCGTGGCGGCCAGGTGGCGCACGCGGGGCGCCAGCCCGGCCTCGAGCACGACGCGCTCTGCGTCGAGGAAGCGGGCGAGGTGGTCCTCGGTGGAGCCGCAGCCCGGCTCGTCGGCGCGCGACAGGTGGCTCCACAGCCCGACGACGTCGAGCACCCCCTCGTCCTGTGCCTCCCGGGCCGCCTCGGCCAGGGCCGGCTGGTCCTGCGCGACGGCCCCCGAGCGAGACATCCCGGTGTCCACCTTGAGGTGGACCCTCCCCGGGGCCCCGCCGGCCTCAAGGTGGGCACGGCAGGCGGCGCGCAGGGCCCACAGCTGTTCGACCGTGGAGGCCGACAGGTCGAGGTCGGCATCGAGGGCGGCGCGCAGGGGGGAGCCCGGCTCGCCCGCGTCCTGCGGGTCGACGACAGGGGCCAGCCAGGACATGAGCCGGGGCGCCTCGGGCTGGGGGACCCCGTCGGGCCCCTCGGCCGGCCTGGCCAGGCCGGCGGCGTCGAGCATCCTGCGCAGCTCGAGGGCCTCGCCCAGCTGTGCCACGCCGAGCCAGGTCGCGCCGGCCCGCAAGCAGGTCAGGGCCACCGGCATCAGCCCGTGCCCGTAGGCGTCGGCCTTGACCACGGCCATCCACGGAACCCCGGCGACCGCCGACAGGACGTGGGCGTTGTGGGCGATGGCGTCGAGGTCGACCACGGCCCGGGAGGTGGCGGCGGTGAAGTCGGGACAGGTGCTCACACCCCGATTCTGCCACCGCCGACCGCCCGCCGGAGGCTGCGCGCCCCTCCCCGCCCCCGGTGCCGCGCCGCGCCGGCCTCCTGCGCGCCGCGCCACGGGGCCGGCTGGCTTCAGGCGCTCGCCCGGTCGGCCTCCGACCGCAGCGCCTCCCACGCCCCCGGCAGGTGGTCGAGGAGGTCGCCGGCGGCGACGGGGTGGCCGGTGCCCGGCCCGGCCCACCCGGAGGCCAGGGCGCCGGCCAGGGCGTGGAGCCGCACGGCCAGCGCCGCGCAGGCCTCGGGCCGCAGGGTCTGTCCCCCCTGCTCCGCCCTGGCCTCGGCCGAGGCCAGGACCGCGCCCAGGACGCCGGCCAGGACGTCGCCGCTGCCCGCCGTCGCCAGCCACGGCGGCCCGGCGTCGAGGCTGAGCAGCGTCGGCTCCCCCGGGGCGGCGACGAGGGTCGGCGAGCCCTTGAGCACGACGGTGGCACCGGTCAGGGCGGCCAGGGTCCGCACGGCCCCCGCCGGGTCGGCCTCGACCGCCTCACGGCCGGCCGGCCGGTCCAGGCCGGTGAGCAGGGCGGCGGCCTCCCCGGCGTGCGGGACGAGCACGTGCCGGTCGCCGCACCGGCCCCCGGCCCTGACGAGCCTGGCCAGGGGGGCCAGCGCCCCGGCGTCGAGGACCGTGGGCAGCACCGGCCCCCTCGGCTCGAGGACCGCCGCGACCTGGTTGTCCCAGCCCGCCTCGGAGCCCTCGACACCCGGGCCGAGGACCCTGGCCTGGCAGCGGCCCGGGGCCGCCACCACCTCGGGACGGGAGGCCAGGACGAGGTCGACCACCCTGGCCGGTGCGTCGAGACGCACCATGCCCGCGCCCGTGCGGACCGCGGCCGCGCAGCTGAGGACCGCGGCGCCGGGGTAGGTGACCGAGCCGGCCCGGACACCCACGACGCCGCGGGTGTACTTGTGGTCGGCGGAGCCCGGGGGCCGCAGCAGGGCGCCGAGCTCCCCGTCCAGCGGCCGGCGGGCCAGGGGCGCGCCCTCGGGGACGGGCAGGCCGAGGTCGACGACCTCGACCCTCCCGGTCACGCGGGCCGCCGGACCCAGCAGGTGCGCGCCCTTGAGGCAGGTGAAGGTGACGGTGCGATCGGCCGGCAGGACCGGTCCCGCCAGGACGCCGTCGTCGGGCCCCACCCCGCTGGGCAGGTCGACGGCGAGGACGCCGAAGCGTCTGCGGCCCGGCCCTCCTGCGCGCAGGAGCGCTGCGACGAGCTCACGGGCCCCGGGTCGCAGCGGCCCGGAGGCACCGATGCCGGTCAGGCCGTCGATGACGAGCGCCGGTGCGCGGGCGGCGGGCCCCGGGGCCCCGGCGAAGGCCTCAGCCTCGGCGAGGGGGTCGGGCGCCACGCGCACCCCGGCCGCCAGGGCCTCGGCCATCGCAGCCGGGTGGGCCCGGGCGGTGACGAGGGCGGCGCTCACGTGGCAGCCGCGCCGTGCGAGCAGGGCGCCCGCGAGCAGCGCGTCGCCACCGTTGTGCCCCCCGCCGGCCAGGACGAGCACGCGTGAGCCCGCCACGGCCGGTCGCGTCCCGCGGCGGCGGACCGCGGGGGCCCGACCACGCAGCTCCTCGACGGCGGCGCGGGCCACGGCATGAGCCGCCGCCTTCATGTAGCGGTCGGTGCCCGCTGTCAGGGGCCTCTCGGCCTGGGCCACGGCGCGGGCGGGGTGGGCGCCGAGTGCGTCGAGCGTGGGGACGGGCGCTGTCGTGCTCACGCCCCCATCATCGCGCGCCCGGCGCCGCACGGCACGGGACCTGAGGGCCCGCGCTCACTCGACGGTGACGGACTTGGCGAGGTTGCGCGGCTGGTCGACGTCCAGTCCCTTGGCGGTGGCCAGGGCGGCCGCGAAGACCTGGAGGGGCACGACGGTGAGCAGCGGCCACATGAGGGTCGGGGTGGCCGGGACGCGGATGACGTCGTCGGCGAAGGGCGCGACGGCCTCGTCACCCTCCTCGGCGATGACGATGGTGCGCGCGCCGCGGGCACGGATCTCCTGGATGTTGGCGATCACCTTGTCGTGGAGGACCGGGCGCCGCGGGGTGGGCACGATGACGAAGACCGGCAGGCCCTCCTCGATGAGCGCGATCGGGCCGTGCTTGAGCTCTCCGGCCGCGAAGCCCTCGGCGTGGACGTAGGCGAGCTCCTTGAGCTTGAGCGCTCCCTCGAGCGCCACCGGGAACCCGACGTGGCGCCCCAGGAACAGGAAGGAGGGCCGGTCGGCGAGCTCGGCGCCCAGGGCCTGGACCGTCTCGGCCTGGGTGTCGAGGACCTGCTGGATCTTGTCGGGCATGCGTCCGAGGTCGGTCAGGTAGTCGGCGACCTCGTCGGGCCACTTGTTGCCGCGCAGCTGGGCCAGGTAGAGACCGAGCAGGTAGCAGGCGGTGATCTGGGCGAGGAAGGCCTTGGTCGAGGCCACGGCGACCTCCGGGCCGGCGTGGGTGTACAGGACCGCGTCGGCCTCGCGGGCGATGGTCGAGCCGTAGGTGTTGACGATGGCCAGCACCTTCGACCCCTGCTCGCGGGCGTGGCGCACGGCCTGGATGGTGTCCATCGTCTCGCCGGACTGGGAGATCGCCACGGTCAGGGTCTTCTCGCTGACCACCGGGTCCCGGTAGCGGAACTCGTGGGCGAGCTCGACCTCCACCGGGATCCGGCACCAGTGCTCGATGGCGTACTTGGCCACGTGACCGGCGTAGGCGGCGGTCCCGCAGGCGATGACGATGATCTTGTCGACGCGGCGCAGCACGGCGGGGTCGATGCGCATCTCGTCGAGGACCAGCTCGCCGCGCTCGTCGACGCGCCCGCGCAGGGTGTCGGCCACGGCGGTGGGCTGCTCGTGGATCTCCTTGTCCATGAAGGTCGCGTAGCCGCCCTTGACGGCGGCCGAGGCGTCCCAGGAGACCTCCCAGGTGGCGGGCTCGACGACCCTGGCCTCGGCGTCCCAGACGGTGACCGCCTCGGCGGTGACGAGGACGACCTGGTCGTCCTCGACCTCGGCGGCGCTCCGGGTGAAGGCGACGAAGGCGGCGACGTCGCTGCCCAGGAAGTTCTCCCCCTCCCCCAGGCCGATGACCAGGGGGCTCGTCGAGCGGGAGGCGACGATCGCCCCGGGCGCCAGGGGCGTGACGGCCAGGAGCGTGTAGGTACCCTCGAGCCGGGCGGCGACCGCACGCATCGACTCCACGAGGACAGCGGCGACTGCGGCCTCGTCGAGCGCCTCCCCGGCGGCCTCGAGACGACCGGCGAAGTCGATGTCGAGCAGGTGGGCGACGACCTCGGTGTCAGTCTCCGAGACGAGCTCGCGCCCGGCGGCCTCGACCTCCTCGCGCAGGGGACGGAAGTTCTCGATGATGCCGTTGTGGACGACAGCCACGTGCCCGGCGCGGTGGGGGTGGGCGTTGACGGTCGTCGGGCCGCCGTGGGTGGCCCAGCGGGTGTGGCCGATGCCCGCGGTCGCCGGGGCGGGGGCGGCCTCGTCAAGGGCGGCGCGGAGGTTGTCAAGCTTGCCCGCGGCCTTGACCACGACGGGACCGTCGGGCTGCCCGGGTGCGACCAGGGCGATCCCCGCCGAGTCGTATCCGCGGTACTCCAGGCGGCCCAGGCCGTCCATGAGGACCGACAGCGTGCGGTCAGAAGCGGGCGATGGGCCGACGTGGCCGACGATTCCACACATGGGACCGATGCAACCACGCGACGCCCCGCTCGTTCAATCGGGGCGGGCGGGCAGGGGTGTGAGACGCACGGCATCGGGGAGCCCGGCACCGCCGAGGTGCGTCGGGCCGCCCGTCGATGGGTCAGACTTGGCCCGTGAGCACCACCGGCTCCCCGGACCCCGCGAGACCGACCTCGGCGGCCTCGCCCTACATCGAGCTCGACCGCGAGAGGTGGAGGGCGCTGGCCCGCACGGCGCCGCTGCCGTTGACCCAGGCCGACGTCGAGAAGCTGCGCGGCCTGGGCGACCCGATCGACCTGCCCGAGGTCGACGTCGTCTACCGCCCTCTGACGGCGCTGCTCGAGGACTACATCGCCGCCACCCGCGAGCGCGCACGTCGCACCGCCGAGTTCCTCGGGCTGGGCCAGGGCGCCGAGCGCGTGTCGACCCCCTTCGTCGTGGCGGTGGCCGGCTCGGTGGCGGTGGGCAAGTCGACGACGGCCCGCCTCATCGCCCACCTCCTGGCCCGCTTCGAGGCCACCCCCTCGGTCGCGCTCGTGACGACCGACGGCTTCCTCCTGCCCAACCGGGTCCTGGAGGAGCGGGGCCTGACCGCCAGGAAGGGGTTCCCCGAGTCCTACGACCGGCGCGCCCTCCTCGACTTCGTGGCAGCGGTCAAGTCGGGGGCCCCTCGTGTCGAGGCCCCGGTGTACTCCCACCGCGTCTACGACGTCGTCCCCGGGGCCTCGGTCGTCGTCGAGCGGCCCGACGTGCTCGTCCTCGAGGGCCTCAACGTCCTTCAGCCCGCTCCGCGGGGACGGCGGGGCGCCTCGGGGTCCCAGGCCCCCTCGGCCCTGGCGGTCAGCGACTTCATCGACTTCTCGATCTACGTCGACGCCGACCCCCTCGACATCCGCCGCTGGTACCTCGACCGGTTCCTCACCCTCAAGCGCACGGCCTTCACCGAACCGGGCTCCTACTTCCAGCGCTTCGCCGCGATCCCTGACGACATCGCCCTGGCCGCGGCCTCCGAGGTGTGGGAGAGCGTCAACCTGACCAACCTGCGGGAGAACATCGCCCCCACGCGAGGCAGGGCCACCCTCGTGCTCGACAAGGGCCCGGACCACCGCATGCGGCGGGTGCTCCTGCGCAAGGCCTGAGCCCGACCCTGAGGCCAGCCTGCGCCCGACGGGGCCGGTACGCGCGTACCAGACGCTCGTGAGGCAGGAACGACCCACCAGGACGACGCGACTTATGGTGGCGGGAGCCGCGTGGGCAGGAGACTGGTACATCCGTTCCACATACCGGACCTCATACCTTCCCGTGGCCCGACTCACTCCTCTAGGGTTCTCCTCATCGTCAGTCCTGCCCCGGACGGACCCCACCCGGTCCGAGCCGACGAGCGCGAAGGAGCATCAGTGCGTCTAGGAGTGCCCTGTGAGGGGCCTGACCAGCCCGTCGTCGCGGCGACGCCGCAGACAGTCGAGAAGATGATCAGGCTCGGATACGAGGTCCTGGTCGAGCGGGGCGCCGGGGAGCGGGCACGCTTCCCCGACTCCGCCTACGAGCGGGCCGGTGCGCGCCTGGTCGGGCCCACCGGCGCCTGGACCTGCGAGGTGGTGCTCAGTGCCTCGGCCCCCGACGAGGAGTCCCTGGGCATGCTCGGGCCGGGCACGACCGTCGTCAGCCGTCTCGACCCCGCCCGCCACCCCGAGCTCATCGAGTCCCTGCGGGCCACCGGGGCTACCGCCCTGGCCCTGGACGCCGTGCCCAGGATCTCCCGCGCCCAGGCCATGGACGTCCTGTCCTCTCAGGCCAACCTGGCGGGCTACCGGGCGGTGATCGAGGCCGCTACCCACTTCGGCCGGCTCCTGGGCGGTCAGGTCACGGCCGCCGGCAAGTTCCCCCCGGCCTCGGTCTACGTCATCGGCGCCGGCGTGGCAGGACTGGCCGCCATCGGGACGGCCACCTCTCTGGGCGCCGTCGTGCGCGGCACGGACGTGCGCCCCGAGGTCGCCGACCAGGTCCGCTCGATGGGCGCGCAGTTCGTCCCGGTGCCCACCGCCCAGGAGACCTCCTCGGACGGCTACGCCACGCAGATGTCCCAGGACCAGGCGGCCCTGGCCGCCCGGCTCTACGCCCAGCAGGCGGCCCAGGCCGACATCGTCATCACGACCGCGGCCATCCCGGGGCGCGCCGCACCGATCCTGCTCGACCGCGAGGCGATCGAGGCGATGGCGCCGGGCTCGGTCATCATCGACATGGCCGCCGCCACAGGCGGCAACACCGAGCTGACCGTGGCCGGGGAGGTCGTCACCACCGAGGGCGGGGTCACCATCGTGGGCCACACGGACCTGGCCGGGCGCCTGCCCTCCCAGGCCTCCCAGCTCTACGGGCAGAACCTCGTCAACCTCCTGACCCTCATGACCCCCGAGAAGGACGGAACCCTCGTGCTCGACCTCGAGGACGAGGTCGTGCGCGCGATCACCGTGTGCCACGAGGGGCAGACGCTCTGGCCGCCCCCGCCGGTCACCGTCTCGGCCGCACCGGCAGCGCAGGGGCCCTCGGCCGAGGAGCTCGCCCGCGCCGAGGCGCAGGAAGCAGCCGCCCGGGCCCGTTCCCGGCGCCTGCGCGCCGTCGGCCTGGCCGCGGCCGCCCTCGTGGGGGCCGCCCTCGTCCTGGTCACCCCGGAGGCGGCCACGAGCCACTACGTCGTGCTCGTCCTGTCGGTCATCCTGGGCTTCCACGTCATCTCGAACGTGACCCCCGCCCTGCACACGCCCCTGATGAGCGTGACGAACGCGATCTCGGGCATCATCCTGCTTGGCGCGATCTCCCAGGTCGGCCACTCCGACCCCCTCATCAGCGCCGCCGCCTTCGTGGCGCTTGTGCTGGCCACCGTCAACGTCTTCGGCGGCTTCGCGGTCACCCACCGCATGCTCGCGATGTTCAGGAAGGACTGAGGCGATGCTCGCCGTCACCGCCGTACTCACCGCCTCCACCGTGTCCGCCGCGCCGCCGGCCGCCCTGCCCGCCCAGGGCGCCGCCGAGGTCGTCCTGGGCACCCTGCCCTCCCCGGTCGTCCTGGCCTACATCCTGGCCGCCGTCCTGTTCATCCTGGCCGCCGCCGGCCTGTCCAAGCACGAGACCGCCGTGTCCGGCAACATCGCCGGGGCCGTCGGCATGGCCGTGGCCGTGGTAGCCGCCATCGGCCTGGCACTCAGCTCGGACCCGGCCCGGGGGGTGCTGCCCACCCTCCTGCTCATCATGCTGGCCCTGGGCATCGGCGCCGTCATCGGCATGGTCCTGGCCGCCCGCGTCGCCATGACGGGGATGCCCCAGCTCATCGCCGTCCTCAACGGGCTCGTGGGTCTGGCCGCCGTCGTCGTGGGATACAACTCCTACGCCGCCCCCGACGCCCTGGCCGAGTCCCTGGGCACCTTCCACCTCGGGGAGGTCTTCCTCGGAGTCTTCGTCGGCGCGGTCACCTTCACCGGTTCGGTCCTGGCCGCCCTCAAGCTCGCCGGCAGGGTGCCCGGGCGCCCCATCGCCCTGCCCGGGCGCAACCTCGTCAACCTCGCGATCCTGCTCGTGTCCCTGGGACTCATGGTCGCCTTCCTCCTGCTCCCGGAGGGCTCACCCGCGGCCTGGGCCTGCCTCGTGGTCATGACCGTCCTCGCCCTGGGCCTGGGCGTGCACCTCGTCGTGGCCATCGGCGGCGGAGACATGCCGGTGGTCGTGTCGATCATGAACTCCTACTCCGGCTGGGCCTCGACCTTCACCGGGTTCATGGTCAACAACGACCTGCTCATCATCACCGGAACCCTGGTGGGCTCCTCCGGCGCCTACCTGTCCTACCTCATGTGCCAGGCCATGAACCGCTCCTTCATGTCGGTGCTCCTCGGGGGCTTCGGCACCGACGGGGGAACGCCGGCCGGGGACGCGGACCAGGAGGGCACGATCGAGCAGACCGACGTGACCTCCGTGGCGCGGATGCTCCAGGCGGCGCGCCGCGTCGTCATCACCCCGGGATACGGCATGGCGGTGGCTCAGGCCCAGTACCCCGTGGCCACCCTCACCGACATGCTGCGCGCCGAGGGCGTCGAGGTCGTCTTCGGCATCCACCCTGTCGCCGGGCGCCTGCCGGGGCACATGAACGTCCTCCTGGCCGAGGCGCGGGTGCCCTACGACATCGTCCTGGAGATGGACGAGGTCAACGACGACCTGGGAGAGGTCGACGTCGTGCTCGTCATCGGCGCCAACGACACGGTCAACCCGGCCGCCGAGCAGCCGGGCTCCCCGATCGCGGGAATGCCTGTCCTGCGGGTGTGGGAGGCGCGAAGCGTCGTGGTCTTCAAGCGCTCGATGGCCACCGGCTACGCCGGCGTCCAGAACCCGCTGTTCTTCAAGGACAACACCCAGATGCTCTTCGGGGACGCCAAGGACAGCGTCGAGGCCATCATCCGCGCCCTGGAATGAGGCGCTCAGCCTGACAGGCGTGAGGGGCGGGCCCCGTACGGGGCCCGCCCCTCACGCCTGTCAGGCACGCTGCGGTTCGCCAGACCTCACACGCTCAGCTCACAGGCTCAGGTTGGTCCGCACGACCTCGGCGAGCTCGCCGGCCACGGCGTCGGTCTCCTCCTGGGTGGCGGCCTCGACCATGACGCGCACGAGCGGCTCGGTACCCGAGGGGCGCAGGAGGACACGGCCGGTCTCGCCCAGCCGCTCCTCGGCCGCGGTCACCGCCTCCTGGACCGCACGGTTCGTCCCCGCCGCGGCCTTGTCGACGCCCTTGACGTTGATGAGCGTCTGCGGCAGGCGCTCGACGATGCTCGCCAGCTCGGCCAGGGAGCGCCCGGTGCGCTTGAGGCGGGCCGCGACCCGCAGGGAGGTGAGCACGCCGTCACCGGTCGTGGCGTGCAGGGTGTCGATGACGTGGCCGGACTGCTCGCCGCCGAGGGTGAAGCCTCCGGCGAGCATCTTCTCGAGCACGTAGCGGTCACCCACTCCGGTCTGGACGGTGCGGATGCCGGCCTTGCGCATCGCCAGGATGAGACCGAGGTTGCTCATGACGGTGACGACGAGCGTGTCCGAGCCCAGCGTCCCGTCCTCCTTCATGCCCACCGCGAGCAGGCCCATGATCTGGTCGCCGTCGACGAGGTTACCCTCGGCGTCCACGGCCAGGCACCGGTCGGCGTCCCCGTCGTAGGCCACACCCATGTCCGCGCCGACCGAGCGCACATAGCTCTGGAGCTGGGCGGGGTGGGTCGAGCCGCAGTCGGCGTTGATGTTGAGGCCGTCGGGAGAGGCGTTGATGACGATGACCTCGGCGCCGGCGGCGCGCAGGGCGGCCGGCCCCACCGTGAAGGCCGCGCCGTTGGAGGCGTCCACGACGATGCGCAGGCCGGTCAGGTCCGTGGCCACCGAGTCGACGAGGTGGTTGATGTAGGTCTGGTCAGCAACCGTCTCGCCCTTGATGACGCGTCCGACTCCCGCACCCGTGGGCAGGTCCTCGACCCGTCCGAGAAGCGCCTCGATCTCGTCCTCCACGGCGTCGTCGAGCTTGAGGCCCCCCCTGGCGAAGAACTTGATGCCGTTGTCCTCGAAGGGGTTGTGAGAGGCGGAGATCATGACACCGAGGTCGATGTCCTGCGTCGCGGTCAGGTGGGCGATCGCCGGGGTCGGCAGGACCCCGACGCGGGTGACGTCGACACCCGAGGAGGCCAGGCCCGAGCTGATGGCGTGATCGAGGAACTCCCCGGAGGCACGGGTGTCACGCCCCACGATCGCCCGGGGCCGCCGGGAGCGTCCAGCCGCAGGGGCGTCGGCGGTGAGCACCCGGGCCGCGGCCTGGCCGAGCTGGACTGCCAGGGCGGGGGTGAGCAGGTCGTTGGCCAGTCCGCGCACACCGTCGGTACCAAAGAGTCGTGCCATGTGTCAGTTCCTCCTGAGTCGAGCGTCCGGCCCATCATCCCACGGCCCGGCCGCCATGCGTGCCACGGGCCCCCCACGAGCAGGACGGCGCCCCGCCGCTTCCGGTACCGGAAGGGGCGGGGCGCCGTTCCTGAGAGCGGCAAGGCGGCCGCGGGCCGACTCAGCGCTTGGAGTACTGCGGCGCGCGACGGGCCTTGTGCAGACCGGCCTTCTTGCGCTCGACGATACGGGCGTCGCGGGTGAGGAACCCGGCCTTCTTGAGGGCCGGCCGGTTGGCCTCACGGTCGATCTCGTTGAGGGCGCGGGCGATGCCCAGACGCAGGGCGCCGGCCTGGCCGGAGATGCCCCCGCCGTGGATACGGGCGATGACGTCGAAACGGCCCTCGAGGTCGAGGATGGTGAAGGGGGCGCGCACGAGCTGCTGGTGCAGCTTGTTGGGGAAGTAGTCCTCCAGGGTGCGGCCGTTGAGCGTCCACTGGCCGGTGCCGGGGACGAGCCGGACGCGGGCGACGGCCTCCTTGCGGCGTCCGAGTCCTGCCCCGGGGGCGGTGATGGACTGGCCGCGGCCCTCGGTGGCGCCGGCGGTCTCGGTGGTGTAGCTGGAGGGGGCGTTGTCCTCGTCCAGCGCGTCGATGTCGACAGTGGTCTCAGCCACGATATGTCCTTTGCTTGTCGCGGGGTGCCGGGCGCTGGCGCGCTTACTGGGCGACCTGGGTGATCTCGTAGGCCTGCGGGTTCTGCGAGGCGTGCGGGTGCTCAGCGCCGGCGTAGACCTTGAGCTTCTTGAGCTGGGCGCGGCCGAGCCTCGTGTGGGGCACCATGCCCTTGACGGCCTTCTCGACGGCGCGCTCGGGCCGGGTGGCCAGCAGCTCCCGGTAGGAGACGGCCGTCAGGCCACCTGGGCGGCCCGAGTGGCGGTAGGCGAACTTGCTGTCCGCCTTGCCGTGGGTCAGGACGACCTTGTCGGCGTTGATGATGATGACGTAGTCGCCGCAGTCGGTGTTCGGGGCGAACTGCGGCTTGTGCTTCCCACGGAGCAGGGTCGCGGCCTGGGCCGCGAGCCGGCCGAGGACGACGTCGGTGGCGTCGATGACGTACCAGGTCTTCTCGACGTCGCCGGGCTTCGGTGTGTACGTGCGCACGGGCGTTGCCTTCGTTTCTCTTGGCGAGCGGCCGCGCCGGTCGAGCGTGAAGAAGCGTCGCTGTCCGGCGAGACCGTCATGGTCAGGTGAGGGGTCGGAGCACCGGCTTACCGGGCGAGTGGGATGGCACCGCGGACGCGCACGCGTGCTGCACGACGATTGCTCACCTTACCGGCGGCCCGTGACAGGGGTCAAAAGAATGACGACGCAGTTTGTCGTGAGTCCTGCCACGCCTCCCGGGATCGGCAGGCGCGCCGCACCCACCCACCGCACGAAGCAGCGCTCCGAGCAGCCCACCCAAGACGCGCAGGCCGGACAGGCTCAGCAACCGCACCCCTGAGCGGTGCGCAGGACGCGGGCGCGAGCCGCCTGCTCGGCGAGCCGCTCGTCACTGGGGTAGTCAACCCCGATGAGGGTGAGCCCGTGGGCCGGGGCGACAGGAGCCGCACGCTGCCGACTGCACGCTGCCAGGAGCTCGGCGGGCCAGGACACGGCCCGAGCCCCCCGTCCGACCTCGAGGCAGGCCCCGACCAGCGAGCGGACCATCGAGTGACAGAAGGCGTCGGCGGCGACATCGAGGACGACCAGGCCTGAGTCTCCCCCTCCCCCCCGCCCCGAGTCTCCCCCTCCCCCCCGCCCCGAGTCTCCCCCTCCCCCCCGCCCCGAGTCTCCCCCTCCCTCCAGCCCTGCGGGCAGTCGCCGCCAGGAGGCCGCGGAGAGGGTGCGCACCGTCGAGGCTCCGTCCCGCGGCCGGCAGTAGGACAGGAAGTCGTGCTCACCCACCAGCCGCCCGACGGCGTCGGCCATCGCCTCGACGTCGAGATCCCGGGCGACCCAGAGCACCTGCCCGCGTCTCCACGGCTCCCGCGGCGAGCCGGCGTCGGCGATCCGATACCTGTACCGACGCCTCAGCGCCCCGAAGCGAGCGTCGAAGTCGACCGGGACCAGCCTCGCCCCGCCGACCACGAGGTCCGAGGAGCCTCGGGGCACCGGACCCAGGCCGGCGGCCTGCCGCGAGCTCACCGCCTCCCGGGCGAGGACACCGGTCAGGCGGGCGACAAGCGCCTCCTGGGGCGAGCGGCCCGAGCGGCCGGTCAGCGCCTCCCAGGCCGCGGCAGGCACGTCGAGATGCGCCACCTGCCCGGCGGCGTGAACCCCCGCGTCGGTACGCCCCGCCACTGTGAGCCGCACCGGATGGCGCAGGACCGCGGTAAGCGCCTCGGTGAGCACCCCCTCGACAGTACGTCGGCCCGGCTGCGCCGCCCAGCCGCTGAAGGCACCACCGTCGTAGGACAGGTCCAGCCGGACACGTACGGACCGGACCGCACCGGGCTCGTTCGAGGTCATGGCCCCATTCGACCACGGACCCCGCCTCCGGGCCCGCCGGCGCGGTAGCGTCGTGCCCGTGACCACCACCTCCACCTTGTCCGTCGACTGCGGCGGCGGCGGCATCAAGGCAGCCGTCCTCAACCCCGAGGGATCCATCATCTCGCGCGCCGTCCGCACGCCGACGCCCTACCCCCTGCCCCCCGACAAGCTCGTGGCGACCATCGCCGCGCTCGCCGAGCAGCTGCCGAGCGCCGACCGGGTGACGGTCGGCATGCCGGGCATGATCCGCCACGGCGTCGTCATCGAGACCCCCCACTACATCACCCGGGACGGGCCGCGATCCCGCGTCCTGCCCGAGCTCAAGGACGCCTGGGCCCGGTTCGACATGGCGAGCACCGTCTCCCAGCACCTGGGAGTCCCCTGCCTCGTGCTCAACGACGCCGAGGTCGCGGGCTGCGGGGTCGTCACCGGCCACGGCTACGAGATGATCGTGACCCTGGGAACCGGCCTGGGCAACGCGGTCTTCGACAACGGCGTGCTCGCCCCCCACGTCGAGGTCTCACAAGGACCGGTGCGCTGGGGACTGACCTACGACGACTACATCGGCGAGCACGAGCGCCTGCGCCTGGGCGACGCGCACTGGTCGCGGCGGGTACGCAGGGTCGTCGACGCCCTGCGCCCCATGTTCGTGTGGGACCGCCTCTACCTGGGCGGCGGCAACTCGAGGAGGATCACCCCGCTGCAGCTGGGCAAGATGGGCGACGACGTCGTCATCGTGCCCAACGAGGCGGGGATGACCGGAGGCGCCCGCTGCTGGGAGATGACCCGGCCCTCACAGGATCCGCGCAGGACCTAAACCTGCCCTCGACGTCTGCTGGGCGCCCGCCTCTCCCGGGCACCTCCCGGCACACACCGGCGGGGCGGCCGGCACCCCAGTGGTGCCGACCGCCCCGCGACGCTCGGAGAAGGGTCAGGCGCGACGCCGGACGATGTACAGCCCCGCACCGCCGGCCGCGGTGAGGACGATCGCGACGAGCGCCACCGTCCCGGCGGCCGAGCCCGTCCGGGCGAGCTGCGGGTTCCTCGTCGTGGTCGTCGTCGTGGTCGTCACGCTCGCCCGGTCAGTCGGCACGTCGGTGGCCGTGCCGGTGGGCACGTCGGTCGCGGTGCCGGTGGGCACGTCGGTGGCCGTGCCGGTGGGCACGTCGGTGGCCGTGCCGGTGGGCACGTCGGTGGCCGTGCCGGTGGGCACGTCGGTGGCCGTGCCGGTGGGCACGTCGGTCATGCTCGGGTTCGCCGAGGTGGTGGCCGAGGCGGAGGGCAGCGGCGTCGTCGCACCCGTCACGTCACCGGACCCCAGGGCGGTGGCCTGGGCCGTCGCGGTGTAGTCGACCCCGTTGACGGTCGCCACGTTCTGCGCGGTGCCCGAGGTCGAGGTCGAGGTGAAGCGCACCCGGCACACGGTGTCGACGGAGTCCACCGTCCAGGTCAGCGCCCCGGTGTTGATGTCGAGCGTCGGCTGGACCGGCCGCGCCTCCGACCAGTCGGTGTCAGTGCACCGCAGGCTGGAGAAGGTCGGCCCGGAGTCGACCACCGTGTACTGGGTCGACCCGCTCACGTTGACGTCCCACCGCCACACGAAGGTGCCGGAGTCGGTCACCTCCTGGAGCCAACCGCTCTTCCGGGTCACCGGCTCGGCCTGCTCGGGAAGCACCCCGTCGCAGGTCGTGTCGCACACGCCGTCGCCGTCGGAGTCGCCCGGGACCACGGTGACGGGGGTGCCCCCCACCGTCATCGTGGTCGAGGTCGCGCCGATAAGGTCGCCGGTGATCTGCGCGCGAGCGGTCAGCGTGCCGTCAAGGCGGTCCCACTGATCGACCTCGGAGTTGAGCGTGCAGGTCAGGGGCGCGTCGGCCGCGGACGCCACGCAGTCGCCGACGGCGACCTCGGGACGGTCCTTGTCGACCAGAGAGAAGCTGAGCCCGGCGGGCCAGCGCAGCCCGTCACCGAGCTCGACGACAAAGGTCTGCCCCGCCTCCGGGTTCGTGGCGTGCCAGCTGGCGGTCAGGTCTATGGTCGCCCACGCCTCAGCCTTGCTTGAGGTCACGGTCACGGTGTCCACCGTGACGCCATCATCGGCGGCTGCCGGGGCGCCAGTCACAGCCGCCCAGCCCAGCGGAAGGGCCAGGAGTCCCGCTGCCAGGGAGGCGAGGGCACGCCGAACGGGGCGGCGGGACGCTGTACGGTCGGGTGTCACGTCTGTCATGGGGACTCCAGGGGTCTCGGGGTCTCAGTTACGGATCCGTAACGCTCCCACCGTAGCGGCCAACAGCGGGACTGGGAACCCCGTCCCCTTCTTCAAGCACACCAACCTGTGTGAAGCCTCCCACGCCTCACAGAAATTCATACGTCTTTTGCGCGACGCGATACTCGCGAAATCCACGCACTCAACCGTGTCCGGGCACGGGCAGGGCCCCTCCCGCATCATGCGGGAGGGGCCCTGCCCGTGCGCCGTCAGGCGCTGGTCGAGCTCACAGGCTCGGAGCGCGGCTCACTTGCCGGTCTTCTGCGCCGCCGCGCCCCCGGCCGGGGCGAAGCCAGCGGCCTCGGCCTCCTCGGCGCTGGCGAACCAGACCTCGGCGACCGTGGCGTCGTACCACCGCGAACCCGGCACGTGGTACTTCATCGAGTCCTCGTTGCCCTTGACCTGGTGGTCCTCGTCGGGCGCCTCGGTCGAGCCCTCCTCGAGGCGGACGGCACCGGCGTACTCGACCGGGGCCTGCGCGGCCTCCTCGGCGGCCTCGTCCGTGGTCTCCTCGGCGGTCTCCTCGACAGCCTCCTCGGCAGTCTCCTCAGAGCCCGCGACCGCCTTCTCAGCGGCCTTGCGCGCCGCGCGCGTGGCCGTGTCGACGGCGTCGGCGACGACCTCCTTGGCGGCCACCGGCTCCAGGACGAGGGAGATGACGGCCATCGGGGCGTTGTCGCCCTTGCGCGGCAGCGTCTTGACGATGCGGGTGTACCCGCCGTCACGCCCCTCGAACTGGGGGGCGAGCTCCTCGAAGAGACGGTAGACGGCGTACTTGTCCGTCACCTTCTTCATGACGGTGCGCCGGGCGTGGAGGTCGCCGCGCTTGCCCTTCGTGATGAGCTTCTCGACGTAGGGGCGCAGGCGACGGGCCCGGGCCTCGGTGGTCGTGATCGACTCGTGGACGATGAGCTGCGTGGCCAGGTTGGCCAGCATGTGCCTCTGGTGCTGGGCGGAGCCGCCGAGGCGGGGACCCTTGGTGGGGCGGGGCATGGTTGTCTCCTAGTGGATTGACGAGCGGGCTCAGGCCTGCGCCTCGTCGCTGAAGGTGGGGTTGGTGTAGTCGTCGTCCGCGACGTAGTCGACCGGGGATCCCTTGAGGGACAGCCCCAGCTCGGCCAGCTTCTCCTTGATCTCGGAGATCGACTTCGCACCGAAGTTGCGGATGTCAAGCAGGTCCGCCTCGCTGCGCGCGACGAGCTCACCGACGGTGTGGATGCCCTCGCGCTTGAGCGCGTTGGAGGACCGCGCCTGCAGGTCGAGCTCGTCGATCATGAGGGCGAGGTCCTGCTGAAGGGCCTGGTCCATCGGCGAGGGACCGACCTCGATGCCCTCGGCCTCGACGTTGAGCTCGCGGGCGAGGCCGAAGAGCTCGACGAGCGTCTTGCCCGCTGAGGCAAGTGCGTCGCGGGGGGTGATCGAGGCCTTCGTCTCGACGTCGACGACCAGGCGGTCGAAGTCCGTGCGCTGCTCGACACGGGTGGCCTCCACGGCGTAGGAGACCTTCTTGACCGGCGAGTAGATCGAGTCCACCGGGATCCGGGAGATCTCCGCGTTGGGGTCCTTGTTCTGGTTGGCCGACACGTAGCCGCGGCCGCGCTCGACCGTCAGCTCGATCTCGAGCTTGCCCTTCTCGTTGAGCGTGGCGATGACCAGCTCGGGGTTGTGGATCTCAACGCCCGCAGGAGGGGTGATGTCGCCGGCGGCGACGACGCCCGGACCTGACTTGCGCAGGTACATGACGACCGGCTCGTCGTTCTCCGAGGACAGGACGATCTCCTTGATGTTGAGGATGATCTGGGTGACGTCCTCCTTGACCCCGGCGATCGTGCGGAACTCGTGGGGCACGCCGTCGATGCGCACGGAGGTCACTGCGGCGCCCGGGATGGACGACAGCAGCGTTCGGCGCAGCGAGTTGCCGAGCGTGTAGCCGAATCCGGGCTCGAGGGGCTCGATGACGAACCGCGAGCGGCGGTCCTCCTCGATGACCTCCTCGGAGAGCGTGGGTCGCTGTGCGATGAGCACTCGGTTTCCTTTCGTCGCGGCGCCCGATATATGACGCCGGTCCTCATGGTGGGGCCGCGCGGAGCAGTGCCGTGGAGTCGCGATGCCACTGCCCGTCCACGCGGCCGGCCCGCCCCGGTGGGACGGACCTGTCGGCCGACGACCGCCCCCGCCTCGTGCGGGAGCGCCGTCGCACCTCATGCCCTCTCAGACGCGACGGCGCTTGGGCGGGCGGCAGCCGTTGTGGGCCTGGGGGGTGACGTCCGTGATCGAGCCGACCTCCAGACCTGCGGCCTGCAGCGAACGGATCGCGGTCTCACGGCCGGAGCCGGGTCCCTTGACGAAGACCTCGACCTTCTTCATCCCGTGCTCCTGAGCGCGGCGCGCGGCGGCCTCAGCCGCGAGCTGGGCGGCGTAGGGGGTCGACTTGCGGGATCCCTTGAAGCCGACCTGGCCCGAGGAGGCCCAGGCGATGACGGCGCCGGTCGGGTCGGTCAGCGACACGATCGTGTTGTTGAAGGTGGACTTGATGTAGGCGTGGCCGTGCGTGACGTTCTTGCGGTCCTTGCGGCGCGGCTTGCGCACGGCGGTGCGGGTCTTGGGAGGCATTCTTCCTTCTTCTCAGATGAGGTCGTCGTTCCACGCGGGCGGCCGTGCCCGCGGTGGACTGCTGCTTACTTGGCCTTCTTCTTACCGGCCACGGTGCGCTTGGGGCCCTTGCGGGTCCGCGCGTTGGTCTTCGTGCGCTGGCCGTGCACCGGCAGGTGGCGGCGGTGGCGCAGGCCCTGGTAGCAGCCGATCTCGATCTTGCGGCGGATGTCGGCCTGGACCTCACGGCGCAGATCGCCCTCGACCTGATAGCTGGAGTCGATGTGGGTGCGGAGCTTGACGAGCTCCTCCTCGGTGAGGTCCTTGACGCGGGTGTCGGGGCTGACCCCGGTGGCCGCGAGGGTCTCCTGCGCACGGGTGCGCCCGATCCCGAAGATGTAGGTGAGCGCGACCTCGACTCGCTTCTCGCGAGGCAGGTCGACGCCGGAAATACGTGCCACGGTGTGGTTCTCCTGTGTGCTCCCGGAGGTCGTCACCCATCCCCTCCGCCGTGTCGTCGGCGGCCCCGGCCTCCAGGAACCGGGGGTTGCGCGCACTGCTGTGAGCGCCGGGTCGGGTGCTTGAGAGGCGACCGTCCGATGCGGCCGCCGGCGCGGGGCCTGTCAGCCCTGGCGCTGCTTGTGCCGCGGGTTCTCGCAGATGACCATGACACGGCCGTGGCGACGAATCACCTTGCAGTTGTCACAGATCTTCTTGACGCTCGGCTTGACCTTCATGATGTTCCTCCGTCATCCCCGCTGCGGGGAGGACTGTCACTTGTACCGATAGACGATGCGACCGCGGGACAGGTCGTAGGGGCTCAGCTCCACGACCACGCGGTCCTCGGGGAGGATGCGGATGTAGTGCTGCCGCATCTTGCCGGAGATGTGCGCGAGCACGACGTGCCCGTTGCTCAGCTCCACCCGGAACATCGCGTTCGGAAGGGCCTCGACGACCGATCCCTCGACCTCGATGACTCCGTCCTTCTTTGCCATGTTCCTCCGTCGGTCCTGCTCGCTCGAGTTCGCCCGGCGACGACGCCGTCGGGCCGCACGCCCTCGAGCCCGTCCCCGGGAGCGGGACGGCAGGGTGCCGACGCTCACGGGGCGCGCCGGGCCGTCGGGCGCACCGACTGACAAGGATACGGCAGGCACACCGTGCCTCACCACGCCCGATGGCGCACACTGCCGGTGTTTCCGGCCACACCACCGGTCAGGCGGCTCCCGTGCCGGGCAGCCCGTCGCCGTCCACCGGACCGTAGTCGGCCCAGGGCACCGAGCCCGCCCGGTGGAAGGAGGTTCCCATGGCGGCCATCCGTGGCCCCCAGGCGGCGCAGCGCCGGAGGAAGGCCTCGGTCTCCTCCTGCCTGTCCCCCGGGGTCGTCACCGGGCTCCAGCCGACCTCGGCGGTGGCGAGCAGGCGAGGGAAGATGAGCCACTCGGCGTCCGCCCGCGAGCGGACCGTCTCGGACCACAAGGGGGCCTCGACCCCGATGACCGCCCCGGGAGTCAGGCCCTCCAGCTGCTCGTCAGGGTCCCAGTCCCGGGCCGCGGGCACGTCGACCGCACCGGCCCAGGTCAGTCCGATCGGGCTGGAGGCGTCGTACTTCTGGTCGAGGTAGGTCCGCGTCGAGGGGGACATGACGAAGCGGGCGCCCTCCTGAGCGGCCCTGGCCAGGGCCGCACGCTCCTGCGTCCCGGCGTGCCACAGCTGGAGGACCCCTGCCTGGGGTCCGGCCGAGACGGCCTCGTTCCACCCCATCGGCTCGCGGCCGAGCTCACGCACGATCCGCTGGGCGCTCCTGAGGAGCTCGGCGTAGGGCGATCCGGGCCCGATCCCGTAGCGCTCGGCCATGGCCCAGGGCTCGTCGCCGCCGAGGTGGATGCGCCTGCCGGCGGGGTCGAGCGCGGCGACCTGCCCCAGGACGTGGCGCAGGAAGCGAAGGGTGGCCGGTGACCCGGGGTCGAGGTAGGAGCGCCCCACGGCGGTCGACCCGTCGACGGGGGCGACCGGCTGCTCGGGGGTCGCCGCGTGCGAGGAGCCCGGGGTGCACAGCTCGGGCACCGCGTGCAGGGCCGCCCCGACGTGGCCGGGCACGTCGATCTCGGGGACCACCTCGACGCACCGGGACCGGCAGAAGGCGACGATGCGCCGGTAGTCGGCCTGGGTGTACCAGCCGGTGCGGCCGGGACGGCCCGCGTACCCTCCCCCGGCCACGGCCGTGGCCCCTGACACGCGGGTCAGAGCCGTGTAGTCGATGGTGTCCCCCGGCTCGCGCCCGTCGTTGGTGATCTCGAGACGCCAGCCCTGGTCGTCGACGAGATGGAGGTGCAGGACGTTGATCTTAGCCAAAGCCGCCGCCTCGACGATCGCGCACACCTCGGCCACCGGGAGGAAGGAGCGGGCGACGTCGAGCATGAGTCCGCGGTAGCCCAGGCGGGGACCGTCCTCGACCAGGAGGTGGGGCAAGCGGGCGATGACCGGGTCGCCCTCGGCCGGGGCCGGGGACCAGGACGCGCCGTCTGCCGCCAGGGCGCGCGGGGGCAGGAGGCTCAGCAGCGTGCGCGCCCCGTGCATGACGCCGGGCGCACCGGCGCCGCTGACCTCCACGCCCTGGGCGTCGATGCGCAGGCGGTAGTCCTCAGGGCCGTCGCCTGCCCGGGGGTCCAGGACGAGGCGCACCGCGCAGCCCTGCGGACCTGGCGCCCGCAGCGGCAGGAGATCGGCTCCGGCGCCCCACCCCAGCCCGTCCCGCAGGCGCTGGGCGAGCCACTCTGCGGCGGGCTCGGTGCCGTGGGCGCACAGGAGCGGGGTGGTGCGGCGCAGCTCGAGGGTGCCCTGGCCAGCGTTGAGCCGCCGGGGCCGGGGCAGGATGGTCGTGGGGTCGCACGGGGCGTCGACGGCGCTGTCGATCATGGCAGGACTGTAGACGATCAACGGTCGGCGCCGGGTGACTCAGTCGTGCCCCGGTCGCTGGCGCCCTGCCTCAGGTGAGGGGACGGGGCTCGATCCCGAAGGGGGCCAGGCCCTCGACCCCGCCGTCGGGTGCGGTGAGCACCCACACCCCACCGGGGACGATTGCCACGGTGTGCTCCCACTGGGCCGCGCGTGAGCCGTCCTGGGTCACGACCGTCCAGCCGTCGTCGAGCTCGCGCACCTGTGCCGAGCCCGAGGTGAGCATCGGCTCGATGGCCAGGACCATCCCGGGCCGCAGCCGCGGACCTCGTCGCCGCACCGAGTAGTTGAGCACGTCGGGCTCCATGTGCATCGCGGTACCGATCCCGTGGCCGACGTACTCCTCGAGGATCCCCAGGCGCAGACCCGTGCGCTCGGCGACGGAGTCGACGACCTCCTCGACGGCGTCCCCCACCGCGTTGAGCCGGGCGCCCCGTCCCTCGGCCAGCCCGGCGGCCGCTCGCGCCAGGGCGGCGACGGCCGCCCACAGGGCCTCGTTCGTCGTGGCGTCGAGGAGCCGGTCGGTCTCGCAGGCGTAGCGGCCGCCGACCACCGTGGTGAAGGCGGCGTCACCGTGCCACTGGACGCCGTCGTCGACGACGTAGGCACCGCAGTCGAAGGTGACGAGGTCCCCCTCGTGCAGGACCCTCGGCCCGGGGATGCCGTGGACGACCTCGTCGTTGACCGAGACGCACACCGTGGCGGGGAACCCGTGGTAGCCCAGGAAGTTGGAGTGGGCACCCCGTGACTCGATGACGGCGGCGCACACGGCGTCGAGCTCCGCGGTGCTCACCCCCGGCCGCACCGCCTCGCGCAGCGCGGCGTGGACGTCCGCCACGACGAGGCCGGCGCGGCGCATGAGCCGGACCTCGTCGGGTGTCTTGATCTGGATGCGGGTGCGCGACAGCACGAGAGCCTCCTGGTCCGTCGGGACACGGGTCGGTGGGCGGGGCGGCGCCGGCGGGCGCGGGGCGGCGCCGCCGCGGGGTCACACGCTCAGGCCGTGGGCGCCCAGGGCCGAGACGATCCGGTCCGCCACCTCGTCGACCTCGCCGTCGCCGTCGACGCGCACGAGCGCGCCTCGGGAGGCGTAGATGGCCGCCAGGGGCTCGGTCCGCTCGGCGTAGACCTCGAGCCGGTGACGGATGACCGGCTCGGTGTCGTCCGCCCTGCCCTGCTCCTGGGCGCGCTTGAGCAGCCGGGCGACGACGGCCTCGGGGTCGAGGGTGATCTCGACGACCGCGTCCAGGCTCGCCCCGGAGCGCTCGAGCATCGCGTCGAGCTCGTGCACCTGGGCCTCGGTACGGGGGTAGCCGTCCAGGAGGAAGCCCTGCGCGGCGTCAGGACGGGAGATCCTCTCCTCGACCAGAGCGTTCGTGATCTCGTCGGGGACGTACTCCCCCTTGTCCATGTGCGCCCTGGCCCGCCTGCCGGCCTCGGTGTCGCCCAGGGCACCGGAGCGGAAGATGTCGCCGGTGGAGATCGCCGGGACGGCCAGTCGCCCGCACAGGCGGGCGGCCTGCGTGCCCTTGCCCGCCCCGGGTGGACCGAGCAGGACGATGCGTACGCTCATGAGAGGAACCCTTCGTAGTGACGCTGCTGAAGCTGGGAGTTGATCTCCTTGACGGTCTGGAGACCGACACCGACCATGATAAGAATGGTCGTGCCGCCGAAGGGCAGGTTCTGGGACAGTCCCATCCACATGACCGCCAGCGTCGGCACGAGCGCCAGGGCGAGGAGGTAGACCGAGCCGGCCGTCGTCACGCGGTTGATGACGTAGGTGAGGTAGCGCACGGTGGGCTCCCCGGCGCGCACCCCGGGGATGAACCCCCCGTACTTCTTCATGTTGTCGGCGATCTCCTCGGGGTTGAAGGTGATCGCGGTGTAGAAGAACGTGAAGAACACGATGAGCAGGCCGTAGCCGACGAGGTAGATCGTGTCGGTCTGCTGGAGGTTGTTCATGATCCACTGCACCCAGCCCGAGGCAGGGTCGCCGAACTGGGCGATGAGCTGGGGCATGGCCAGGATCGAGGAGGCGAAGATGACCGGGATGACGCCCGAGGTGTTGATCTTGATCGGGATGTAGGTCGTCGACCCCCCGTACTGGCGGCGGCCCACCATCCGCTTGGCGTACTGGACGGGGATGCGGCGGGTGGCCTGCTCGATGAAGATGACGGCGACCGTCGACACGAGGATGACGCCGATGACCGCGGCAAGCTTGCCGAAGCCGCCGTTGCCCCCGGCGATCGAGAAGAGGTTCTGGGGCATCGAGGCCACGATCGAGGTGAAGATGAGCAGGGACATGCCGTTGCCGACACCGCGCTCGGTGATGAGCTCACCGAGCCACATGATGAGACCGGTGCCCGCGGTCATCGTGACGATCATGAGGGCGAGCGTGAGCGGGGAGTCGTCGGGGACCACCGGCACCGAGCATCCCGGAAAGAGGTTCCCGCTGGCCGCGGTGGCCACGATCGTGGCGGACTGGAGCAGGCCCAGGCCGATGGTGAGGTAGCGGGTGTACTCGGTCAGCTGGGCCGTGCCGGCCTGGCCCTCCTTGTGGAGCTCCTCGAAACGGGGGACGACGACCCGCAGCAGCTGGATGATGATCGAGGCGGTGATGTAGGGCATGATCCCCAGCGCGAAGACGCTCAGCTGGAGCAGCGCGCCACCGGAGAAGATGTTGATGAGGCCCAGGAGCCCGGCCTCCTGCGACTCCCCGACACAGACCTGCACGTTGGCGAGGTCGACGCCAGGGGTGGGCAGCATCGAGCCGAACCGGAACAGGGCCATGATGCCCAAGGTGAACAGAAGCTTGCTCCTGAGGTCAGGCGTCTTGAACGCCTGCATGAACGCGCTGAGCACTCGGTCTCCTGTGAGCTGTGGGGATGGTCCGGGGCGCCGGCCCGCCAGGGGGCGCGCTGACGCCTGGCGCAAGGCAGCGCCGTGGGCCACCCTACCCTGCTCGGCTCGACCCGCCCGGGGCCGTGACACCCTCGCAACGGGGGATCGGTCACCATGCGCGCCCGCCCACGGGCAGGACGGACACCCTCCCTGCTCCCTGCACCGCGCTGCACAGCCCTGCGCCGCCCCGGGCCGCCCCGCACCGCCCCGGGCACGCGACCGGGCCCCGGGTGGGACGAGCTCGTGCTCGTCCCACCCGGGGCCCGGGGACCCTGAGGTCGTCCTCGCGCGCTCAGCGCGCGGTGATCGTGCCGCCTGCGGCCTCGATCTTCTCCTTGGCGGAGGCTGACCAGGCGTCGGCGGTGATCTCCAGCGCGACGCTCACCTCGCCCGATCCCAGGACCTTGACGAGGTGGCCGTCGCGCACCGCGCCCTTGGCCACGAGGTCCTCGACGGTCACGGCGCCGCCCGCGGGGAACAGCTCGGCGATACGACCGACGTTGACCGGCTGGTACTCCACCCGGTTGGGGTTGGTGAAGCCACGGAGCTTGGGCAACCGCATGTGCAGCGGCATCTGCCCGCCCTCGAAGCCGGGACGAACCTGGTAGCGGGCCTTCGTGCCCTTCGTGCCACGGCCGGCGGTCTTGCCCTTGGAGGCTTCACCGCGACCCACGCGGGTCTTGGCCTTCTTGGAGCCCGGGGCAGGACGGAGGTGGTGCAGCTTGACGACCTGCACCTTGTCCTGGCTCGCGCCCTCGTTCTTCGTGGTGTCAGCCATCTCAGGCCTCCTCAACGGTGACGAGGTGCGCCACCGTGGCGATCATGCCGCGCACGGACGGGGTGTCCTCGCGGACGACGGACTGGCGGATCTTGCGCAGGCCCAGGGACCTGAGGGTCTCGCGCTGGCGGTGGGTGCCGCCGATGCCCGAACGGACCTGGGTCACCTTGAGCTGCCGGTTGTTCTCAGCTGCCTGAGCCATCACGCACCCACTCCCTCAGCGGCCTTGTCGGCCTCCTTCTTCTCAGCCTCGGCACGCCTGTCGGCCTCGCCCTCGGCGCGCGCCCGCAGCATCGACTGCGGCGCGACGTCCTCCAGGGGCAGGCCACGGCGGGCCGCGACCGTCTCCGGCTGCTCGAGCTGCTTGAGCGCGTCCACCGTGGCGTGCACGATGTTGATCGCGTTCGAGGAGCCGAGCGACTTCGACAGGATGTCGTGGACGCCGGCGCAGTCCAGCACGGCGCGCACCGGTCCGCCGGCGATGACACCGGTACCCGGGGAGGCCGGGCGCAGGAGGACGACCCCGGCGGAGTCCTCACCCTGGACGAGGTGCGGGATGGTGCGGCGGATCATCGGGACGTGGAAGAAGTTCTTCTTCGCGATCTCGACGGCCTTGGCGATGGCCGAGGGGACCTCCTTGGCCTTGCCGTAGCCGACGCCCACGGTGCCCTCTCCGTCACCGACGACGACGAGCGCCGTGAAGGTGAAGCGGCGGCCGCCCTTGACGACCTTGGACACACGGTTGATGGTGACGACGCGCTCGATGTACTTGTCGTCGGAGCCGCGGCTGTTGCGGTCGCGGCGGTCATTGCGGTCACGACGGCCGCGGGACTCACCGCGGTCGTTGTCGCGCTGGGCCGAGCCGTCGGACGACGCGGACCTGTCTCGCTGCGGAGCAGCCATAGATATTCCTCTGCTTTCTCGTCGTCTGGCTCAGAGCCTCAGGCCGCCCTCGCGGGCGCCGTCGGCGACGGCCGCGACACGGCCGTGGTACTTGTTCCCACCGCGGTCGAAGACGACCGCCTCGATGCCCAGGGCCTTGGCGCGCTCGGCGACGAGCTCACCGACCCTGCGGGCGGCGCCGACCTTGTGGCCCTCGACGCTGCCCGCGGGCAGCTCGAGGGTCGAGGCGGAGCACAGGGTGTGCCCGACGGTGTCGTCGATGACCTGGGCCACCATGTGGCGGTTCGACCGGGTGACGACGAGGCGGGGGCGCTCGGCGGTGCCGTTGATGCGCTTGCGCACACGCTTGTGACGGATCGCGCGGGCGACCGCCTTCGTCTTGCCCCTCTTGATCGAGTAAGCCATCGTCACTTACCAGCCTTTCCGACCTTGCGGCGCACGTTCTCGCCGGCGTAGCGCACGCCCTTGCCCTTGTAGGGCTCCGGCGGACGGATCTTGCGGATGTTCGCGGCCACCTCGCCGACCTGCTCCTTCGAGATGCCGGAGACGTCGATCTTGAGGTTGCCGTCCACCGTCAGGGTGATGCCCTCGGGGGCCTCGACGACGACGGTGTGCGAGAAGCCCAGGAAGAGCTCGACACCCGTGCCCTTCTGCGCCGCCCGGTAACCGGTGCCGACGATCTCGAGGCGCTTGGTGAAGCCCTCGGTGACGCCGACGATCATGTTGTTGATGAGCGTGCGGGACAGGCCGTGCAGCGAGCGCGACTCGCGCTCGTCGTCGGGGCGGGTCACCAGGATGGTGCCGTCCTCCTGTCGGGTCACGCTCAGCGGCTCAGCGATCGTGCGCGACAGGGTGCCCTTGGGCCCCTTGACCGTCACGTCGTTGCCGTCGATGGTGACGTCCACTCCGGCGGGAACCGGAACGGGAAGTCGTCCGATGCGAGACATGGTTGTCCTCCGTTCCTTCTCTCACCAGACGTAGGCGAGGACTTCGCCGCCCACGCCCCGGGACTCCGCCTGCTTGTCGGTCAGGAGGCCGGAGGAGGTGGACAGGATGGCCACCCCCAGGCCGCCGAGGACCTTGGGCAGGTTCGTGGACTTGGCGTAGACGCGCAGGCCGGGCTTCGACACGCGCTTGAGGCCCTGGATGGCCCGCTGACGGTTGGCCCCGTACTTGAGGCTCAGCGTGAGCGTCTTGCCCACCTCGGCGTCGGTCACCGTGTAGTCGACGATGTAGCCCTCGGCCTTGAGCATCGCGGCGATGTTCACCTTGAGCTTGCTGGACGGCATCGAGACGCTGTCGTGGTAGGCGTTGTTGGCGTTGCGCAGACGGGTCAGCATGTCTGCGATCGGGTCTGTCATAGTCATGAGTGGGCCTTGGCCCTTCCTCGTCGTGGTTTCCTCGTCGGACCTGCGACGTAAGTTCTTACCAGCTGGACTTGCTCACGCCGGGGAGCTGGCCCGCCAGGGCCATCTCACGCAGGCAGATGCGGCACAGGCCGAACTTGCGGTAGACCGAGTGCGGGCGGCCGCAGCGCTGGCAGCGCGTGTAGGCACGGACACCAAACTTCGGCTTGCGGTTCGCCTTCTCGATGAGAGCGGTCTTCGCCATGTCACTTCTCCTTGAAGGGGAAGCCGAGCTGCTTGAGCAGCGAGCGGGCCTCCTCGTCTGTCTTGGCCGTGGTCACCACGGTGATGTCCATGCCGCGCACGCGGTCGATCTTGTCCTGGTCGATCTCGTGGAACACGGCCTGCTCGGTCAGACCGAAGGTGTAGTTGCCGTTGCCGTCGAACTGCTTGGGCGACAGGCCGCGGAAGTCGCGGATGCGGGGCAGCGAGATCGAGATGAGCCGGTCGAGGAACTCCCACATCCGGTCACCGCGGATCGTGACGTGCGCGCCGATCGGCTGGCCCTCGCGCAGCTTGAACTGCGCGATGGACCTGCGGGCCTTGGTGACCTGGGGCTTCTGCCCGGTGATCGCCGCGAGGTCGCGCACGGCGCCCTCGATCATCTTGGAGTCGTGAGCGGCCTCGCCCACACCCATGTTGACGACGACCTTGACGATGCCGCCGACCTCCATGATGTTCTCGTGGTTGAACTCCGAGCGCAGGGCCGGGCGCACCTCGTCGGTGTACTTGGCCTTGAGGCGGGGGGTGGTCTTCTCAGCCATGGTCACAGGTCCTCCCCGGACTTCTTGGCGTAGCGCACACGGACGGTGCGCTTGCGGCCGTTGGGGCGCTCGCTCTCCTCGACGCGGAAGCCGACGCGGGTGCGCTGCTTGGTCTTGGGGTCGACGAGCATGACGTTGGAGACGTGGATCGGGGCTTCGACGGTCTCGATACCACCGGTGCGCGCCCCCGAGGCGGTCTGTCCGGCCTTGACGTGCTTGGTCACGCGCTGGACGCCCTCGACGACGACGCGGTCGACCTCGGGCATGACCGTGAGCACACGGCCGGTCTTGCCCTTGTCCTTGCCTGCGATGACGATGACCTGATCGCCCTTCTTGACGCGTGCCATGGTCAGATCACCTCCAGGGCGAGGGACACGATGCGCATGAACTTCTTCTCACGAAGCTCGCGGCCCACGGGGCCGAAGATGCGCGTGCCACGGGGCTCGCCGTCGTTGTTCTTGAGGATGACGGCAGCGTTGTCATCGAATCGGATGTACGAGCCGTCGGGGCGCCGGCGCTCCTTGGTGGTGCGCACGACGACCGCCTTGACGACGTCGCCCTTCTTGACGTTGCCGCCTGGGATGGCGTCCTTCACGGTGGCGACGATCGTGTCGCCGATACCCGCATAGCGCCGACCCGAGCCGCCGAGCACACGGATGCACAGGATCTCCTTGGCACCGGTGTTGTCGGCGACCTTCAGTCGCGACTCCTGCTGGATCATTGGGTGTTCTCCTGTCGTCGAGCCGGTTCTCGCCCACCGCCGGGGCGGCGGGCGAGCCTAGCCGAACGTTCCTTCTTGTCTTGCGCACTTCTCGGCCCGCCGGGGCGAGCTGAGTCCGCGGCGCCTCTGCCCTCCAGACACAGGTGCACACGGCACGAGGTCTCTCGAGGCGCACCGGGGGCGCACGCAACCCCATCACTCTAGTGCAGTGCGCCGATGACGAGGAACCCGGGCGAGGGCGGCGGTGCTGTGCCATTGCTCACCGCCCGCCTGCCGGCTCCGTCGCCGCGGCGGCGACGCCGAGCGCGGGACGGCCCGCTCCCCTCCCGCCCCCTCCCGCCCGCCTGGCTGCCGGTCGCGCCGGGTCCTGGGAAGACGACGACGCCGCAGCCTGCCCGGGTGGGGGCGGCTGCGGCGTCGTCTGCTGCTGGTCGGTGGCTGGTCGGTGGCTGGTCAGCCGGTGATCAGCACCGGGTCACTTGGCCTTCTCGATGATCTCGACCAGGCGCCAGTGCTTCGTGGCACTGAGCGGCCGGGTCTCCATGATCTGGACGAGGTCGCCGACATGAGCCTCGTTGAGCTCGTCGTGGACCTTGACCTTCTTGGACCGACGCAGGACCTTGCCGTAGCGGGAGTGCTTGTAGCGCTCCTCGACCTCGACGACAACGGTCTTGTTCATCTTGTCCGACACGACGTAGCCGCGACGGACCTTGCGCTGCGGGCGCTGGGTGACAGTGGTGGTGTTCTGCTCGCTCACTTCGACTCCTGGCTGCTCGGAGCGGTACGGATGCCGAGCTCACGCTCGCGCACGATCGTGTGGATCCGGGCAATGTCCCGGCGCACGGCCTTGAGGCGTCCGTGGTCCTCCAGCTGCCCGGTCGCCGAGGCGAACCGAAGGTTGAACAGCTCTGCCTTGGCCTTGGACAGCTCCTCGGCGAGGCGCTCGTTGTCCATGCCGTCGAGGTCGGACGGGGTCAGGTCCTTCGAACCGATCGCCATCAGACGTCACCACCCTCACGAGTCACGAAACGGGTCTTCATCGGCAGCTTGTGCTGCGCACGGCGCATAGCCTCCCGGGCCAGCGGCTCGGGGACGCCGCCGAGCTCGAACAGGATGCGTCCGGGCTTGACGTTGGCGATCCACCACTCCGGGGCGCCCTTACCCGAGCCCATACGGGTCTCGGCGGGCTTCTTGGTCAGAGGCCGGTCCGGGAAGATGTTGATCCACACCTTACCGCCACGCTTGATGTGGCGGGTCATGGCGATACGGGCCGCCTCGATCTGGCGGTTGGTGACGTAGGCCGGCTCGAGAGCCTGGATGCCGTAGTCACCGAAGGCGATCTGGTTGCCGCCCTTGGACATGCCCGAGCGGTGCGGGCGGTGCTGCTTGCGGAACTTGGTCCGACGGGGGATGAGCACGGCTCAGGCCTCCGTTCCCTGGTCTGCGGCAGCGTTCTCGGCGACCGGCGCCTGCTCGGCCTGCTGCTCGGTGTGACGCGGGGCGCGCTCACCGCGGCGGGCGCCTCCACGGCGCTCCCCACGGCCCCCACGACCGCGCGGGCCGGACTCGGCCTGCTGGCGAGCGAACTCGCGCTCGGTCATGTCGCCCTTGTAGATCCAGACCTTGACGCCGAGACGTCCGAAGGTGGTCTTGGCCTCGTAGAAGCCGTAGTCGATGTTCGCGCGCAGGGTGTGCAGCGGGACGCGCCCCTCGCGGTAGAACTCCGAGCGGCTCATCTCAGCGCCGCCCAGGCGGCCCGAGCACTGCACCCGGATGCCCTTGGCGCCGGCGCGGATCGCGGACTGCATGCCCTTGCGCATCGCGCGCCGGAAGGACACGCGGCTGGCGAGCTGCTCGGCGATCCCCTGCGCGACGAGCTGGGCGTCGAGGTCGGGGCTCTTGACCTCGAGGATGTTGAGCTGGACCTGCTTGCCGGTCAGCTTCTCGAGCTGCCCGCGCAGGCGCTCGGCCTCCGCACCGCGGCGCCCGATGACGATGCCCGGGCGGGCGGTGTGCAGGTCGACGCGGACACGGTCGCGGGTGCGCTCGATGTCGACCTTCGAGATGCCCGCTCGCTCCATGCCGTCGGCCATGAGCCGGCGGATCTTGACGTCCTCGTCCACGAAGTCGCGGTAGCGCTGACCGGGCTTGGTGGAGTCCGCGAACCAGCGCGAGCGGTGGTCCGTGGTGATGCCCAGGCGGAACCCGGTCGGGTTGACCTTCTGCCCCATTACCGGGCTCCTTCCTTCTGTGCGGCGTCGGCGCGGTCGCCGACGATGACGGTGATGTGGCTGGTCCGCTTGAGGATCCGTCCGGCGCGCCCCTGGGCGCGGGGGCGGAAACGCTTGAGCGTCGGGCCCTCGTCGGCGAACACCTCGGTGATGAACAGCTCGTTCTCGTCGAAGGGCTCACCGGCTCGCTCGGCCTTGACCCGAGCGTTGGCAATAGCGGACTCGATGACCTTGCGCACCGGCACCGCAGCGGCCTGCGGGGCGAAACGGAGCACGTTGACGGCCTCGACAGCGCGCCTGCCGCGGACGACGTCCACGACACGGCGTGCCTTCATCGGCGTGCAGCGCACGTACTTGGCCTGCGCCTTGGCTTCCATGTTCTCTGCCTCTCAAACTTTCCGGAGTCCGTCAGCGACGCGACTTGCGGTCGTCCTTGACGTGCCCGCGGAAGGTGCGGGTCGGGGCGAACTCGCCGAGCTTGTGGCCCACCATGGACTCGGTGACGAAGACCGGGACGTGCTTGCGCCCGTCGTGGACGGCGAAGGTGTGTCCGAGGAAGTCCGGCGTGATGACCGAACGGCGGGACCAGGTCTTGATGACGTTCTTCGTGCCCTTCTCGTTCTGAGCGTCCACCTTCTTCTGGAGGTGGTCGTCGACGAAGGGGCCCTTCTTCAGGCTGCGCGGCATCTCAGGCTCCTATCAGCGCTTCTTGCCGGTCCGACGACGACGCACGATGAGGCGGTCGCTGGACTTGTTGGGACGACGGGTACGGCCCTCGGGCTTGCCCCACGGGGACACGGGGTGACGGCCTCCGGAGGTGCGGCCCTCACCACCACCGTGCGGGTGGTCGACCGGGTTCATGACGACACCGCGGACGGTCGGGCGCACGCCCTTCCACCGCATCCGGCCGGCCTTGCCCCAGTTGATGTTGGACTGCTCGGCGTTGCCGACCTCGCCCACCGTCGCGCGGCAGGCGATCTCGACGTTGCGCACCTCGCCGGAGGGCATGCGCAGCTGGGCGTACTTGCCCTCCTTGGCGACGAGCTGGACCGAGGTGCCCGCAGAGCGGGCGATCTTGGCGCCTCCACCGGGGCGCAGCTCGACCGCGTGGACGACCGTACCGGTCGGGATGTTGCGCAGCGGCAGGTTGTTGCCGGGCTTGATGTCGGCACCGGGCCCGGCCTCGACGACGTCGCCCTGGTTCAGCTTGTTCGGGGCGATGATGTAGCGCTTCTCGCCGTCCGCGTAGTGCAGGAGGGCGATGCGGGCCGTGCGGTTGGGGTCGTACTCGATGTGCGCGACCTTGGCCGGGACGCCGTCCTTGTCGTGACGGCGGAAGTCGATGACGCGGTAGGCGCGCTTGTGGCCACCGCCCTTGTGGCGGGTGGTCACGCGGCCGTTGTTGTTGCGGCCGCCGGACTTGCTCAGCGGACGCACGAGGGACTTCTCGGGCTCGCTGCGCGTGATCTCGACGAAGTCGGCCACGGAGGAGCCGCGGCGACCCGGCGTCGTCGGCTTGTACTTACGGATTCCCATGTCGATCCTTTACCTTCCGTGTCAGTTCGCCACGTCGCCGAAGATGTCGATGGTGCCCTCGCGCAGGGTGACGATCGCCCGCTTGGTGTCCTTGGACTTGCCGATCCCGGTCCGGGTGCGGCGGGTCTTGCCCTTGCGGTTGATCGTGTTGACCGACTCGACCTTGACGTTGAAGATGGCCTCGACGGCCTGCTTGATCTCGGTCTTGTTCGAGCCCGGCGCGACGATGAACGTGTACTGGCCACGGTCCATGCAGGCGTAGGACTTCTCGGAGACCACCGGCGCGATGATGACGTCGCGGGGGTTCTTGGACTTCTCGAGGCTCACTTGGACTCCTCCTTGGCCGCGCCGAGGAAGGAGTCCAGGGCGGCGGCGGTGAAGACGACGTCGTCGTTGAGCAGGACGTCGTAGGTGTTGAGCTGGTCGGCCCAGAGCACGTGCGCCTCGGGGGCGTTGCGCAGGCTGAGCGCGGTGAGCTCGTCGGAGCGGGTGGCCACGACCAGGGCCCTGCGGTCGGTGATCGTGCGCAGGGCGGCGAGGGCCGACTTGGTCGAGGGCTTCTCGGTGGTGACGAACTCGGTGATGACGTGGACCCGGCCGTTGCGGGCGCGGTCGGACAGGGCCGAGCGCAGGGCGGCGGCCTTCATCTTCTTGGGGGTCCGCTGGGAGTAGTCGCGCGGCTGGGGGCCGTGCACGGTACCGCCGCCGGCGAACTGGGGGGCGCGGGTCGAGCCCTGCCGGGCGCGGCCGGTGCCCTTCTGGCGGTAGGGCTTGCGCCCGCCGCCGCGCACGGCGCCGCGCGTCTTCGTGGCGTGCGTGCCCTGGCGGGCCGCGGCCAGCTGGGCGACGACCACCTGGTGCATGAGGGGGATGTTGGTCTCGACGTCGAAGATCTCAGCGGGGAGCTCGACGGTGCCGGTCTTGGCGCCGGTGGAGTCGACGATGTCGACGGAACGTGCCTCGGTCATGGTGTCAGGCTCCCTTCACGGCGGTGCGGACGACGACGACCGAGCCCTTGGGGCCGGGGATGGCACCGTTGACCAGGATCACGCCCTTGTCGGCGTCGACGCCCCGGACCTTGAGGTTCTGGACGGTGGTGGTGGCGTGGCCCATCCGGCCGGCCATGCGCAGCCCCTTGAAGATGCGGCCGGGGGTGGCGCAGGCGCCGACCGAGCCGGGCTTGCGGTGATTGCGGTGCGCGCCGTGGGAGGCCGAGACGCCCTTGAAGCCGTGGCGCTTCATGACGCCGGCGAAGCCCTTGCCCTTCGAGGTCCCGGTGACGTCGACGAGCTGGCCGACCTCGAAGAGGTCCGCCGTCAGCTCCTGGCCGGGGGTGAGGTCCCCCGCCGAGGTGCGGATCTCCGCGACGTGGCGGCGAGGAGCGACCCCCGCCTTGGCGAAGTGCCCGGCCAGCGGCTTGGTCACCTTGCGCTCGTCGATCTCGCCGAAGGCGAGCTGCACGGCCTCGTAGCCGTCGTTCTCGAGAGTGCGGATCTGGGTGACGACGTTGGTGTCGACGCGCACGACCGTGACGGGGCGCAGGACGCCGTCCTCGTCCCAGATCTGCGTCATGCCGAGCTTCGTGCCGAGCAGCGCCTTGGCAGGCGCGGCGGCAGCCGGCTTGTTAAGCGTAGTCATGGCTTCAGTCCTCAGAGCTTGATCTCGATGTTGACGTCGGCCGGCAGGTCGAGGCGCATAAGCGAGTCGACGGCCTTGGGCGTCGGGTCGATGATGTCGATCAGCCGCTTGTGCGTACGCATCTCAAAGTGCTCGCGGCTGTCCTTGTACTTGTGCGGCGACCGGATGACGCAGAACACGTTCTTCTCGGTCGGCAGCGGCACGGGGCCCACGACCGTCGCACCTGCGCGGGTCACCACGTCGACGATCTTGCGCGCCGAGCTGTCGATGACCTCGTGGTCGTAGGACTTGAGCCGGATGCGGATCTTCTGTCCCGCCATGGCGCCTAACCTCTCTTGCTTTCGGTGACCGGTCCACGCGCTCGGGCGTGTCGCTTGGGCGACAGGCACACACGCACTCACTGTTGAGAATGAGGGACCGGTCTGGACACACGGAAGCCCGGTGGGCACCGGGTCCGTCAGACTGGTTCCCGGGTCGACCCCGGGAGGTGGCTGGCACGCTCGCGCGCGCCGGCCAGCCAACGCTATCAGCGTGCCGCGCGGGCGGGAAGCCGAGGAGGGCAACCGGGGCTGTGAGACCGCCCACCCGGTCCACGCGCTCGGGCGTGTCGCCCGGGTGGGGCGCGGCCGCGACCGCGGCGCTCAGCCCTTTCCCACCGGCGTGAGAGGGCCGACGATCCTCGTGCCGTCGTCACTGAGCCACCAGGCCCCCCGCCCCGTTGAGGTCCTCGGCGGCGAAGGGCACCCTGGCCAGGTCCGTCCCGGCCGGCGACGACCCCGTGCAGGCCGTGACGGTGGGCGTCCGCGCCGCGACCTGACCGAGGTGGTCGAAGCGGTGCTTCGGGGACGTCGTCGGGAAACGAGGGTTCGACCGGCTCTCGCTGTAGATCGTCGAGCTGAGGTGGAGGAAGGTGACGGAGCCCGCCGTCGGGGTGCCGACGGCCCGGACGCCGCAGGCCGTCGGCCCGCCTGCCAGGTTGCCCGCGCCCGTCCCCTCACGGGCACGAGCAGGGCCCCGGCACGCTCCTCCAAGGAGCGTGCCGGGGCCCGTGGGGAGAGCGGGACTAGCTGACGACGAAGACCTCCCGTCCGCTCTCCTCGCTCCTCTGCGCTGGCACGGTCCCGCTGATCGTGTCGCCGGTGACGGTCAGCACGCCGTTCTCGTAGCGGTGGCTCACACCGACCAGGGGGATGGTCACCACCTCGCGGTCGTTGTCGGTGAAGGACGGGGCGCCCAGCACCTGCAGGTCCTGCCCCTCACCGCTGAGCACGAGGATGGTCGTGGTGAGCACGACCTTGTCGCCGTGGACGTACGAGCCGCCGTAGCCGATCTCGCTGTACCTCAGGCAGCGCAGGTAGGCGACCGAGGTGTCGGCCTCCGCCTCGTCGATCGTGGTGACGTCCGGCCCCACCTGGGCCTCGTACTCCCTCACCAGGTCCTCCAGCTGGCTGCTGACGTCCGGGTCCGCCTCGTCGGCGACCGCGGTGACGCCCTCCAGGAGGAGCTCGACCAGGGTCGTGCCACCGGCGTAGAACCCGTCCTTCCACCCGGGGACGACGGAGTCGAGCAGCACACCGGTGATGAATCCCAGCGCGTAGGACTCGGAGTCGACCGAGACGTCGAGGACCTCGCCCTCGTACAGCGGTGCCTGCCGCGCCCGCAGCTCCTCCTCGGACTGGTCGGCACCGATCGTCAGGGCCATGTACTCGACGTACCGGGCGACGCCCTCGGCGATGTCGTAGGTGTGGATGTCCGTGGCCTCCTGGGCGTACTCGCTCGTCCAGGAGTCGAACCAGTAGCGCGCGCGCCCCAGGTGCTGCGAGCGTGTGTCGGCGTCCAGGACCGCCTGACGCAGACGGTGGAGCATCATGCGTCGAAGGAGCCGCGGCCGGGCGTCGAAGGGGTAGGGGGTGTCCCTGCTGGACGACGCGGTGAAGTCGATCTCGTCCTGGTAGTAGAAGTGAACGAGCTCGTGGGTCATGAGGGCGAAGGCGTAGGTGGCCGGGTCCTGAAGGTCGGCGGTCGTCTGGGACGCCCCGGTGGCGCTGACCTGCGGCGCCGACCCCGCGGGAGCGGCGCCCTGCTCCCCCTCGTCCTGCTCACCCGCCCTCACGCCGCCGACGGACGCGGCCTGGCCGAGGTTGAGGGTGATGGACGGGTTGCCCTCGAAGGTGATCTTGCCGTAGGAGGTGGGCGGCTCGATGCCCGCGTACTCCTCGGCCGTGAGCTCACGATGGCCCTCGGTGGAGATCACCCACGCGCGTGCCGCCCGGTGCTCCTCGTCGACCTTCATGGCCACGATCCGGTGGCGCGTGTAGTCGGCCCCCGGCCACACTGTCCCCATGAGCGGCCACGCGCGCGCGACCCAGGCGGCGACGCCCTCGACCATCGTCTCGTACTGCTCATCGGTCAGCTCCGGTGGCCCCGCCAGGAACCCGTCCAGCGGGTTGCCCTCCCCCGTGCCGGGCGACGGGGTCGGCGAGGCCTGTCCGTCGGCGCCGGCGTCCCCGCTCGCGCCGCAGGCGCTCAGGGGCAGCAGGAGGGCCGCCGCCGCCGCTGTCACGGCGGTGCGCCGCGTGAGCTGCGTGGACAGGAGGTCAGTGCGTGTCATGGTCTTCTCCTTCATCGTTGCGGTGTGTCATGGGGTGCGTGGGTGCGTGCGAGTAAGTGCGAGCCGTTTCGCACGACGACGGGCCGACGCGGCGTCATGACGGCTCCGACGTCCCGGCGGCCGGTCTCGCCGGGGCAGTCAGGCCCCGACCTGCTCGACCTCCTCCGTGCAGGTCAGGTCGCTGTCCGGCAGCTCGCCGCGCAGCAGGTAGCGGTCGACTGCGTTGTCCACGCACTCGCCCTTGCGCCCGTAGGCGCCGTGCCCGTGGCCCTCGACGGTGACGAGGCGGGCCGAGTCGAGCTGAGAGGCGAGAGCCTGCGCCCACTGGTAGGGGGTCGCCGGTGATGCCGATGACGAGGATCGGAGCGGCCCCCGTGGCCCTGATCTGGCCGGGCTCGTGGTCGCCGTGGTGCCCCCACCCCTGGCAGAACGCGTCGGGGAAGGCCAGTCCGGTACCCAGGGTGGGAGCGACCTCCTTGATCCGCTCGGCCTGGGCCTCCCACTGGGCGCTGTCCCCGCGCACCGGGTAGTCGAGGCAGTCGACGGCGCTGATGGCGTTCTCGTTGGCGGTCTCAGCCGCCTCCTGCTCCGCGAGCTCCTGGGGATCCGTCGTGTCATCAAGCAGGTCGGGGTCGGCCAGGACCGCCAGGCCCGTGCCGTCGTTGTCCCTGATGGCCTGCCGCAGGGCGCCGGTCAGCAGGTCCCAGACGCTGTTGTCGTACATGAGGTCGATGAGTGCCCTGGTCAGCGTGGCTCCGTCCACCGGCTGCCCGATCGTGACCGGCAGCGGGCTGGTGCTCGCCTTGTCGATGAGCTCCTTGATCTGCGCCACTCCGGCCTCGGTGTCCCCGGTGAGCGGGCAGTCCTTTCCGGACTGGCAGTGCTCGACGTAGGCGTGCAGGCTCCTCTCGATGGCCTCGGCCTGCTCGACGACGTTCTCGGCGTTCTCACGAGAGGGGTCCTGGGCGCTGTCGAGCACCATCCGGCCGACGTGGGAGGGGAACATCTCGGCGTAGCGCGCTCCCAGGTACGTCCCGTAGGAGACGCCGAGGTAGTACAGACGGTTGTCTCCGGACAGGCCCCGCAGGACGTCCATGTCACGCGCCACCGAGGCGGTGTCCATGTGGTCGATGATGCCCGGGACAGGGGAGTTCTGCTCGCACTTCGAGGCGAGCTCGGCCGCCGTCTGCTCGGTGGAGTCGGCCGTCTCCTCACCGGCGACCTCACTGGGCTCCTCGGTCTGCGCGGCGTCCGCCGGGTCCTGGGCGGCACCGGCCCCGGAGGCCTCGAGCTCGGCGGCGACGGTGTCGCTGATCTCCTGCGGGCTCAGGCAGGTCAGGGGCGTGGACTTGCCGACGCCTCGCGGATCGAACCCGATGATGTCGTACGCCGACCGGAGGGCGTCGGAGAAGACGCCCTCCTGCGACACGTAGTCCACGCCGCTCCCGCCGGGACCGCCGGGATTGGTCAGGAGGGTGCCGATGGGGTTGCCGGAGGTCGAGGGCAGCTTCTTGAGGGCCAGGTCGATGGTCTGCCCGGAGGGGTCGTCGTAGTCCAGGGGCACCGTGACCGTGGCGCACTCGAAGGAGGCGTCGTCCTCGCACGGGGCCCAGTCGACCTTCTGCGAGTAGTAGCTCTCCAGCCCAGCGGGGACCGGAGGGGCGCTCGGTGCGTCCACGGGGACGGCGGAGGACGGGGCCGAGGTGGTGGTCCCGGCGGTGCAGGACGACAGGAGCAGGCACGCCGTGGCGGTGACGATGCTGAGGGTGCGCGTAGCACGGTTCATAGCTGGCATGCGAGAAGCGTATGTCCGACGTCTGCACCACCTATTGGCAGGACGTATGATCTTTCGTCGCCGCGGAGTCGTCCCTCAGGAGGACGCGCCTCTGCCTCAAGACTCATCGACGCCGCGAACAACTGTCCCCCGGACCCGTGTGCGGGTCCGGGGGACAGTCGTTCGCGGTGCGGTGCGTGCTACCGGCGTCGCAGCGTCGTCACTTGAGGATCTTGGTGACGCGGCCGGAGCCGACGGTGCGGCCACCCTCGCGGATGGCGAAGCCGAGGCCCTCCTCCATGGCGATGGGCTGGATGAGCTCGACGGTCATCTCGGTGGTGTCGCCGGGCATGACCATCTCGGTGCCCTCGGGCAGGGTGATGACGCCGGTGACGTCGGTGGTCCGGAAGTAGAACTGCGGACGGTAGTTCGAGTAGAACGGGTTGTGGCGGCCGCCCTCGTCCTTGGTGAGGATGTAGACGTGGCCCTCGAACTCGGTGTGCGGGGTGATGGAGCCGGGCTTGCAGACCACCTGGCCTCGCTCGACGTCGTCGCGCTTGGTGCCACGAAGAAGAAGCGCGCAGTTCTCGCCCGCCCAAGCCTCGTCCATCTGCTTGTGGAACATCTCGATGCTGGTGACCGTGGTCTTCTGGGCCTCGCGGATACCCAGGACCTCGACCTCGGAGTTGATGGGCAGCTTGCCGCGCTCGACACGACCGGTCACGACGGTGCCGCGGCCGGAGATGGTGAAGACGTCCTCGATGGGCATGAGGAAGGGCTTGTCCATGTCGCGCTCGGGGGTCGGGATGTACTCGTCGACCGCGTCCATGAGCTCCTTGATCTTGCCCGCCCACTCGGCGTCGCCCTCGAGGGCCTTGAGCGCCGAGACGCGGACGACCGGGGCCTCGTCGCCGTCGTACTCCTGGGAGGACAGCAGCTCACGCACCTCCATCTCGACCAGGTCGAGGAGCTCCTCGTCCTCGACCATGTCGGCCTTGTTGAGGGCCACGAGCAGGACCGGGACGCCGACCTGGCGGGCGAGCAGGACGTGCTCGCGGGTCTGGGCCATCGGGCCGTCGGTGGCGGCCACGACGAGGATCGCGCCGTCCATCTGGGCGGCACCGGTGATCATGTTCTTGATGTAGTCGGCGTGACCAGGAGCGTCGACGTGAGCGTAGTGACGCTTGTCAGTCTGGTACTCGACGTGCGCGATGTTGATCGTGATGCCGCGCTGGCGCTCCTCGGGAGCCTTGTCGATCTCGTCGAAGGGGGTGAAGGGGTTGAGGTCCGGGTACTCGTCGTGCAGGACCTTGGAGATCGCGGCGGTCAGCGTCGTCTTGCCGTGGTCGACGTGACCGATCGTTCCGATGTTGACGTGCGGCTTGGTCCGCTCGAACTTGGCCTTGGCCACTTGTGTCCTCCTGGGACTCGGGTAGTGCTCTTCGTCGTGATTCGACTAGCACATGCTAGCCGTCTCCGTGCGGAGAGTCTCTACTGATGGGTTGTTGGAAATCTAACTGGATCGAGACCCGGGGGCCAGTGCCTCCCGGGCGTCCCGGGGACCGGGACGATCTGTCCCGGTCCCCGGGACCGGTCGGGTCACTCGCCCTTGGCCTTGGCGATGATCTCGTCGGCCACGTTCTTGGGCACCTCGGCGTAGGAGTCGAAGGTCATCGAGTACACCGCGCGGCCCTGGGTCTTGGAGCGCAGGTCGCCGACGTAGCCGAACATCTCGGACAGCGGCACCGCCGCCTTGATGACCTTGACGCCCACGGCGTCCTCCATCGACTGGATCATCCCCCGGCGGGAGTTGATGTCGCCGATGACGTCGCCCATGTACTCCTCGGGGGTGCGCACCTCGACGGCCATGACCGGCTCGAGGAGGACCGGGGAGGCCTTCTTGGCGCCCTCCTTGAAGGCCATCGAGCCGGCGATCTTGAAGGCCATCTCGGAGGAGTCGACCTCGTGGTAGCCGCCGTCGATGAGGGTCGCCTTGACGTCGACCACCGGGTAGCCCGCCAGGACACCGGTGAGCATGGCGTCCTGGACACCCGCGTCGACGCTGGGGATGTACTCGCGCGGGACGCGGCCACCGGTCACCGAGTTGACGAACTCGTAGTGGGACCTCGCCTCGCCCTCGGCGGCCTCGGTCTCCTCGAGGGGCTCGAAGGACATGAGCACCTTGGCGAACTGGCCCGAGCCACCGGTCTGCTTCTTGTGGGTGTACTCGACCTTGTCGACCTTCTTGCGGATGGTCTCCCGGTAGGCGACCATCGGGTTGCCGACATTGGCCTCGACCTTGAACTCGCGGCGCATGCGGTCGACGAAGACGTCGAGGTGGAGCTCACCCATCCCGCCGATGACCGTCTGGCCGGTCTCCTCGTCGAGGCGGACCGTGAAGGTCGGGTCCTCCTCGGAGAGCTTCTGGATGGCGGTGCCCAGCTTCTCCTGGTCCCCCTTGGTCTTGGGCTCGATGGCCACGTGGATGACCGGGTCCGGGAAGGTCATCGACTCCAGGATGATCGGCGAGCCCTGGGCACACAGGGTGTCACCGGTGGTGACGTCCTTGAGGCCGATGAAGGCGTAGATGTGGCCGGCGTGCGCCACGTCGACCGGGTTCTCCTTGTTGGAGTGCATCTGGAAGAGCTTTCCGATGCGCTCCTTCTTGCCCTTGGTCGCGTTGGCCACGACCTCGCCCTGGGCGACCTTGCCGGAGTACACCCGCACGTAGACGAGCTTGCCGTAGAAGGGGTGGGTGGCGACCTTGAAGGCCAGGGCCGAGAAGGGCTCGTTCTCGTCGGCCTTGCGGGTGAGGACCTCCTCCTCGTGGCCCGGGACGTGGCCCTCGACGTCGGTGACGTCCAGCGGGGAGGGCAGGTAGTCCAGGACCGCGTCGAGCACGGGCTGGATGCCCTTGTTCTTGAAGGCCGAACCGGCCAGGACCGGGAAGGCCTCGCCGGCGACGGTGAGCGTGCGGATGCCTGCCTTGATCTCGGCGACGCTCAGCTCCTCCCCCTCGAGGTACTTCTCCATGAGGGCGTCGTCGGTCTCGGCGACGGCCTCGACGAGCTCGGCGCGCAGCTCCTCGGCCTTGGCGACGAGCTCGGCGGGGATCTCCTCGTACTCGACGACCGAGCCGCGGGTGTCGTTGCCGTCGGCGTCCTTCTCGGGGAAGCGGATGGCGCGCATCTCGATGACGTCGACGAGGCCGGAGAACTCGTTCTCGGCGCCGATCGGGAAGTTGATGACGAGCGGGGTGGCGTGGAGACGGTCGCGGATCGTCTGGACGGAGAAGTCGAAGTTGGCTCCGAGCTTGTCCATCTTGTTGATGTAGCACACGCGCGGGACGTTGTACTTGTCCGCCTGGCGCCACACCGTCTCGGACTGGGGCTCGACGCCCTCCTTGCCGTCGAAGACCGCGACGGCCCCGTCGAGGACGCGCAGGGAGCGCTCGACCTCGACGGTGAAGTCGACGTGGCCGGGGGTGTCGATGATGTTGATCTGGTTGTTCTTCCAGAAGCAGGTCGTCGCGGCGGAGGTGATCGTGATGCCGCGCTCCTGCTCCTGGACCATCCAGTCCATCGTCGAGGCGCCGTCGTGGGTCTCGCCGAGCTTGTAGTTGATGCCCGTGTAGAACAGGATGCGCTCGGTCACGGTGGTCTTGCCGGCGTCGATGTGGGCCATGATGCCGATGTTGCGGACCTTGGTCAGGTCGGTCAGCACGTCGAGTGCCACTAGTGAAGTCCTTCGTGTCGTGAGGTGGGGGAGGTCAGGCGGGCCCGGGGACGTCGGTCGGGGCCGGGCGAACGGTCCCGACCGACGTGCCGCCGGTCACCAGCGGTAGTGGGCGAAGGCCTTGTTCGACTCGGCCATCCGGTGCATGTCCTCGCGACGCTTGACGGCGGCGCCCAGGCCGTTGGAGGCGTCGAGGATCTCGTTCATGAGCCGCTCGGTCATCGTGTTCTCCCGACGCTGGCGGGAGAAGTCGACGAGCCAGCGCAGGGCGAGAGTCGTGGCCCGGTTGGGACGGACCTCGACCGGGACCTGGTAGGTGGCGCCGCCGACGCGGCGGGAGCGGACCTCCAAGGCGGGGCGGATGTTGTCCAGGGCGCGCTTGAGCACGGCCACCGGGTCCTGGTCGGTCTTGGACCGCACGCCCTCGAGAGCGCCGTAGACGATGCGCTCGGCGGTCGACTTCTTGCCGTCGAGCAGGACGCGGTTGACGAGCTGGGTGACCACCGGCGACCCGTAGACGGGGTCGACGACGAGGGGGCGCTTGGGAGCGGGACCCTTACGGGGCATTACTTCTTCTCCTTCTTCGCGCCGTACTTCGAGCGGGCCTGCTGGCGGCCCTTGACACCCTGGGTGTCGAGGGCGCCGCGGACGATGTGGTAGCGGACACCGGGGAGGTCGCGCACACGGCCGCCGCGGACGAGCACGATGGAGTGCTCCTGGAGGTTGTGGCCCTCTCCGGGGATGTAGGCCGTGACCTCGATACCGGTGGACAGGCGCACGCGGGCGACCTTGCGCAGAGCGGAGTTCGGCTTCTTGGGGGTCGTGGTGTACACGCGGGTGCACACACCACGACGCTGCGGGCTGGTCCTGAGCGCCGGCGTCTTGGACGACGTGCGCTTCGAGGAGCGGCCCTTGCGGACGAGCTGCTGAATCGTGGGCACTACTGGTTCTCCATTGTGAAGTGCGTCTGAGTGGTTCGCTGCCCGTGGGCCGGCGCCGCCCCGTCGTGACGGCGCGCTCCGCCACGGATGAGGGCCGGCCCGCCCGCCACCGGCCGAGCCGGGGCGCTGCGCCCGGAGCCCCGTGGAGGGGCCCGTCGGTTCCCGCCGCGGCAGACCCGCGTCACGAGCCGGGACTGCGTCCGGCCAGCTGGGAACGGAGATGGAGAACGGCGACCCGTCTACGGGCACCACAGGTGAGCCTACAGGCTGGATATGTCGCCAACCAAGGGCCTGGCGCACGCCCGGGCCGTGGCACTCGACACACGCACGGGTCCGCTCGACCGCCCTAGATGATTGATTCCAAGGGGTGGGGTCTCGGTGTGGGGGCTGGGTCAGGGGGCGAGGGTCCCGCAGGATCGGTGCTGCTAAGTACCAGTTCCGAGTCCTGGATTGGAGACTCGTCATGGACACCGACCTGGAGACCCTCGCGACCTCACTGTACGTCACCGTCGATGACCTGCTGAAGGCCCACCCCGAGGTGGCGCCCCAGCGCCCCGAGGTGGGCATCGCCCCGGCCGTCACGGACGCCGAGGTCATCACCCTGGCGGTGATGCAGGCCCTGCTGGGCCATGCCAGCGAGCGGCGCTGGCTGCGCCACGCCCGCAAGCACCTGTCAGGCATGTTCCCCCGCATTCCCGGCCAGTCGGGGTGGAACAAGCGCCTGCGCGCCCTCCAGGCCACCATGGCCTGGCTGATCAGCACGCTGGCCAGGTCCACCAGCACCTGGAGCGAGGACCTGTGGCTGGCCGACTCCACGCCCGTGGAGTGCGCCCGCTCCCGCCCCACGGTCAGACGCTCGGACCTGGCAGGGTGGGCCGGGTACGGGTACTGCGCCTCTCACTCCCGGTGGTTCTGGGGCCTGCGCCTGCACATGGTCACCACCCCCGACGGGCTGCCCGTGACCTGGGCGCTGACCAGCCCCACCGACGACGAGCGCGAGGTCCTGCGCGACATGCTGGCCCGCCTGCCCGCCACCAGCGGGCAGGCCCTGCTGACCGACAAGGGCTACCGCTCCAAGAAGCTGGAGACCGAGCTCGACCAATGGGGAGTAACCCTGGTGCGCCCCGCCGCGCGCGGCGAGGCCATGGCGGCATTCAACGTCCTCTTCGGCGCCCTCGGTGCGCCCCGCCGCGCGCGGCGAGGCCCCCAGACCCGGCAAGGCCGTGCTGGGACCCCTGCGCCAGAGAATCGAGCCCGTCTTCGACACCCTCAAGGACCAGCTGTACCTGGAACACCACAAGGGCCGCACCCCAGCCGGCGTGATCACCCGAGTCACCCAACGCGTCCTCGCCCTGACCGCAGCCATCTGGCACAACCACCTCATCGGCGCACCAGTCCTGCGCTCACTGACCGCCTACGACCACTAACCCCACCCTGGAGTGCTGGGTGTTTTTCGGACTGTGCGTTTCGGTGTGTCAGGCCGCTTGTCTGCGGCCTAGGTGCTCGGGTGCTCGCCTTCGACCTCGTTGGGGGTGCGGTAGCCGAGGGTCGAGCGGAGACGTGTCTGATTGAGCCTTTCTCGTCAGAGGAGGCCGTTGTTTAGGTTGAGGATGACCAGGGTGGTGGCGGTGATTTTGGTGATGGTGGCTGGGTCGAGGGTGACTCGTTTGAGGGCCTTGAAGCCCTTGAGCAGGGCGTTGGCTCTCTCGGCCGGGGCTCGCAGGTGGGCCTGGACCTGGTTGTAGGAGCGTGCCCCGGTGTCGGGATTGGAGCCCTTGACGGGCGTCTTAATACCGAATACCGATGCCGGCGCCCGCGTATCCCTTGTCGGCCAGCGTGGGCGTCCCGCCTGCGGCTGCCGGGTACAGGGCCGGCAGCACATGGGTACGGGCGGCGGTGATGTCGTGGGTGGAGCCGGGCTCGACCGGTGAGGTCCACACCGGGTAGCCGGTGTGGTCGGTCAGGACCTGGATGCTGCCGCCGAAGGCATTGTGCTTACCGGAGTACCACAGGTGGTATCCGGTAGCGGGGTCACGTGCGGCGACCCGGTCGGTACGCACCAGCGTGCCGTCCAGGCACACGAACGGCACGCCCTTGTCCTTCAGGCCACGTAGCACCTCGGGCAGGTCCGGTGCCTTTGAGGACACTACGTCCAGGGCCTCGTGCAGGTACCGGTAGGCCGTAGCGGGCGAGACCCTCGCGTCGCGGACTATGGCGCTCACGGCCGGGGCCTCGATCAGCCAGCGCAGCAGCATGATCGCCTGGGTCCGGCTGGTGGCGGCCCGCTGCCAGGGCCGCACATCATGGCGGCGGCGGTGGGCGGCGATCCAGCGGGAGACAGTGCGGGCAGTAGTCACGGGGACGTCGAGGGTGGCACGATAGGACAGCACGCGGAGCCTCTTTCCGGGCTTGGTTCTCTTGGTCGAGACACACGCTGCCGGAAGGCTCCGCGTGCACCCACCAACAACACGCCCACCTTCCCGCACCACCCCAACGATCCCAGCACCCGCCCCCCCTTAGCCCTGGCGAGAAAGGCTCAGTACATGCAGGCGAAAGCCGACAGCCTGTGCCGACTCCTGCATTAGGCACATCACGGCAACGACCAACACCTTATCCCGAGCCGATTCTCATGTCCACCGCAATCGACTTACCGCTCTCTCCCTGTCAAACGGACCGACTCATTCCTTGCATAAGCCGCTCGCCTCCCGCAACAGCGCACTCTAGCAGATGCCATTCCAGTCGATCCGGCGGCAGTCCAATCGGCCCAGTAGCATCGCCCACTGTGCGCGGAAGAGAGTCGTACTCCAGTGCGTCCGACCGCGATACCAAGTAGACAGCACCCCAGCGCTCTTTCTCAGGGTTCGAGTACCAACATTTCAAATAGACACCCGGATATCCCCTATATGCCTCGCAAGCCACATCGCGAACCCACTCTCTAAGTTCCTCGATTGACACGTCATAGCGCGTCAGATCCCATTCTGCGATAACCAGAAAGCGCATCGATGTACACTCCTTTGCGATCTACGGAAAAGGATGCGGACGGAGTTCTTCTCCCGCCTTAGCACCAGCTACTAAGCCTAGTGCGTCTGGGACCCGGTCGATGCGCGTCAAACCATCGATTCTACGGAAGGCGGCACCGAAAGTCATGGTCAGACTATCAGTAACCAACACCTTCACGCACCTTAATCCTCCTGCGCGGTGCTCAGGTGTTGTCTGATCTACATAAACTACGTCCTGCTGGAGAGCACTAAAGCGAGCGACAAGCGCTCTCAGGTCATCCACCAGCGTACTTCCCTTCAAGTCAATAGGCACATTATCCTCCGTTTCCGCCGCTAACTCAACAACATCCCCGCGCCCAAGAAAATCTACCCACGGCAATGTCCTGGGCGACGCAAAGAGCTTAGAGTGATCCTCCATAGACGCGACAAGTGACGGATCGTCTACCATAGCTTCTGACCTATCTTGAAAAGAAACATATGTCTCCTTCAGATGTCGGACAAAAGGCCCTAGTTCTGCAAGTGCGCTCATAGCCGCATGCGCCTGGACGGGATGGGCCGCGGCACCGAATACTTGCGCTGGCATCGAGCCGCCACCTTCACCTACCGCTCGCACCAACACGGAAGGGACCCGATTGTCCATAGTTTGGTCATACATCTCAATCCGATAACCCGACTCTAACTCGACTTGCCGTATGCGCGTCCAAAGCTCGCCTGAAGAGTCTTTGTCGATACGGATTCTCGGCAACTCTAGATGTCGATACCAAGTCATAAGGAAGGCGTCTCTTTCGATAACTTCAAGTAGTGCGTGAAATATACTCTCCTCAAGAGAGGTGCCGACCGCACATCCATTCGAAACTTCGTAAACAAAGGGACCTGGATACTCGTCGTGCGAAATATAGTAGTACGCGATCGACTCAGGCACGAGCACCGCCCTGTCTTGGGTTAAAGAGTATCCCCACACCCAGCGATAACGAGCGGATGGGTCGAACTTATGAAAGTAATTTTCCTCGGACTCATACGTTTCGTCGGGATGCACACCAAAATGCCTTGGGTCAATCGCTACACTTGCCAGCTCCTCCAAACTTCCGACGACTACTGTACGTTTTCCGCCCGGCTGAACGCCACCATATCTCTCAATTGCCTCGAGAATCGCTGTCGCTTCACTGACCTCGTAGGAATCAGATCGGCCGAATCCTGGTTCGACCCAGTTGTGCCGTCGCAGCTTCATCTTCGCAAGTGCTATCACCATCCCGCCTTGACGATCACGTTCCATAGCATGGATGATACCGCAATGAGAATCGACATACGCTCGCTTGATCCTCTTGAGAAGTAATTTAGGAGTGTCGTGCCTATAGGTCGTTGGCGTAGTTTTCTCCAATCCAGAAAAGTCGGGCACCGCGGCCTCTTTTGTATCATCCGGAACTGGTGAGCAGTTGGGACACAATGGATCTGGCAGAAATGAGTTCTGACTGACAGCAAAATCATCTGTCGCTACACGAAGTACTACTCCATTGCAGTAGCGTCCGAGATCAGCGCAAATGATTCTAATGAGACCAATCGTTACAGAACAGGCCAACTCGGCGTGGGTACTCGATAATAACGTTGTCGTATCCTCTGTCATCCATCTACTTTCGAGATCGCGCCACCTGTCAGCATTAGGATCGGCCAGAGTTTGACGGCTTGCTATGCATGCAGGACATCCCGGATGTCCAGGCCTCCACGCCATAATCTGAAGCTCTCCTGGAATGGCTCTCACGAGAAAATACAACTCAGTGTCGGGATGACTTCCTTCGGAGACGTTGCTCCACTCCGACACGATCTCGCAGCGCCAAGACAGGGAAAGATCAAGTTGAATCCCTTCGAGGTCGTTAGCAAGTCGGGTAGACAACGCATCACGCCACTCGCTCCACTTGTAGTTCTCTATAGCGTCATCTACGTGCATCATGCTTGTGCCTGCCATTCATATACTCGGACCGAAGCAAAGGGAGAATCTCCATACGAGCGATACACAACGTCCCACGAACGAATAGAATGCCTCGGAAAGTCCGCTACGCTCGTGGCTGATTCCCTGGGAATCACGCCAGTCTGGGTCAAGGAAATACCTGCATTCATTGCCTGTCTCAGACACAATGCCCTGAAAGTACACAACTCAAGCGCATCGTGCGCACCATCGTCTGACACAGCCACCACTGAATAGTTGGTTCCAGCGTCGATAACAGCAATCGCTAGTTTGCCATACGATCGCAAGTATATGTCAAGTTCGGATACTCTCGACCTAAGAAGATCGGCACCAACAATCGATGAGGGTAGAGTGGTACTGTACAAGTGGCTACGCGCATACGCAATCAAGTCGGTCCCGTAAAGCGTGACCACCAGTGCCTCAGGAAGTAGTTCGTTATCCCACTCCACCATCCGGTTCAAGCGAGAGTTTACAAATCCCGCTCGCTGTATGGTCTGAGACGTGTTCAAGTCACACAACTCCGAGGGCTCAAGATCAATGGGATAGATGCCGCCACCTTCTGGGGCACGCGCCGCCAGAGCTGAAAGAGCAGCGTCAATACTCGAACGTCGCGACTCGTCTAATGTCCACCCATAACCATAATATGCGCAGATGCTATTCGACGTCCGGACACGACAACTCGATAGAGACAATGGCACTTGTGACAGATTCGTCTCCTGAGGTGAACCAATTGCACTAGTCACGGGATCGATCAGATACGGATACAACGGGTCGGCCGGTGCTCGCACGCTGTTCCCAGCGTTATCCGAAGCATCTATCGACAATTGCACTAAGTTGTGTCGCTCCGCCTTGATTTCCGTATCAGTTCGAAGGCGCCAGCATTCGGGTACACCGTATACATTTGTACTGCGACTACGTGGGCGATATACGAAATAGTTGGCCAACCACGACGACCAAGCACCGATCACGCGGTCTGAGTCCCCGCGATTTCCGTCTACCCTGCCGTCCTCCCGGCAGTAGTGCGAGGCGTTTTGAAGATGCTCTAACGATACACTTGAGTTCGAAGTTCTAACAATCCATAGGTCGTTGTCGCTTAAATAGCCGACGCCTTTGATCTGCGACCCATCTGAATAGTTGACCTGTATACTAAAGCCCTCGAAACTTTCCAATGTAGAGACAAGCCTGTAGCGCACTTCCCTCGCACCACAATGCTGACGAAAATGCTTCTGAAGCAGATCAACAAACACGTCTCCACAGCCCGAACTGTGTCGGCCAAACACAACTGAGGTAGGACCGTTGTTATTCCTGGTCGAATGGCCGTCGTTACGTACCAGCAACCCAGCAAGCACCAGTTGCTCGGCAAACTGTCGTAAAGCACCCGGCCTCACCTCAGCAGGTTCAGGAGCCGATTCGAAAGACAAAGTACCTTCGCTAAGACCCATCGACATAAGTTGATCGAGCGCGGTATCCACGCCCCTGCCTCTTACAGTCTTCCGGCCCATCTGTGACAGTACAAGCAGCGTACTGCCGTCAACGAAGTAAGTAGCAGACTTGTTCAACGTAAAAGTCGAATCGCCGGCACTTGCCAAATATAACGAGTTCCTGGACACATGTATCACCCATAACTTCCCAGAGTCATCTCGCCTACAGAACTACACTCCAAGGGGTCTACACCAATCGCCCTGTTGAACGAATCTGAATCACCGCTCCCGATAGCACAGCATGCGAGGCCCATGTCGGTAGCCACCAGACTCATCATCGCCATGACGACGCCAACATTCTTAACCATAACTGAGTATCCAATCTGCTCATACTTCCACATAATACGTGAAAAACGTGGAGCGAGAAATACTACTGCCTGCGGCTGAGTGTCTTCTGTCGACGACTTTGTGACACTTCGAAGCAGAGCCTGTACGTGTTCGTTGCGAATACCAGATCGGACGCACACGAGGGCATGGGCTTGAGAATCATATCTCCAGAGACCAGGCGGCACACCTTCAACCAATCTCACTAGAAGATACGTCTCTGTCTCGTACGCAGAACCTCCTGAAGGGTACGGTTTGTTAGCATACTCAAAGCCGTCTTCGACATGTAGAGCGCGCACCCTCATCGTGCGGTAGAGAAACTCGCTCAGTTGGCGCCGGTGTATTGGGTTCGCATCGTCGTGCTTACGATGGGATTTCCTTCTCTCAGCGACGTCATAGAGAGTTCCGAACGACAAACGAGCTGTCTCTTCGTCGAAAGAATCCAACTGGACCACGTCCGAAGAACCGCTGGGCTTCGGCTGAAACGGCGGAGGATCGAAGCGATCTGCTGCCCAGAAAGTGCCACCATAGTCACGCTGCCGGCCGAACCGCCTAGTCTTCGAGTGAAACCATAGCTCATGAGGCGACCATTGAGCGGACATCAATGTAGCGACCTCTTTGGCCGGGTCGACTAAAAGACCTGCCCACATGAAAAGACTCCGATGAATGCGATGAGATAGGTCCACTACACTGGTCGATGCACCGACTTCAAGAATAGCGTCGACAACCGCGATGTCAGAAATCATGACATCGCACCAGGAATGCGGAAGCTCGATAGTCCATTCTCGGTCTTCCTGGGTAACCACTGCGAACTTCGATAGAGTGCAGGTACTTTCATAGTTCGTCGTCGAGAATGTTGCAGCCGGAACTTCTCGGGGAGTCAAGCACAGCATTCCACGATCCCCCACAGGCACGTCGATCTTCGTCCAGCCATAGGCTATCAGACGAGCCAATATGTTCGTAGTTTCTTGATGGCATGAGCTAGCAAGTTCGACCTCATACCACGTTTCGATATCCACGACAACACCCGATTCACTGAGATCCGCGAGTAGTTGCAGGACTGAGTTTGTGGCAGTTCCTAGCTCAAACTTCCGAGGCCAGCATACCAAAGATACATTGTTCTGCTCATGATTCCTAACCACATAGACACCGTCTATTAGCCTTGCGCGACAGCCAAGAGTGTCCGGCGAGGAGATAGATTCCGTCTCTCTTCCATCATTCCTGCTCATACTCATTCTGTGACGCCTTCCAAGTAACTGAGAGTGTCTGTACCATTAAGCTCTTCGACTGCGCGCGACAGCAGGTAACAGAGATAGAACCTACGATGAGGGCTAAGGCCCATCTTGGCAAGGTGGAGGTACACTAGGTTAAGAACCATCCGATATCGTGCAAACCAATCGTCATCGCTAACCGCTTCGACCCAGGTTTCGTTGCCTGTCAATGCCTCATGAAATGCAGACACTTGCGATATCTCGGTGGCCCAGTTTCCAGTCGGGCGAAAAGACTCGAAATATGAGCCATGAGAAAAATACTCCTGCAGCAGCAAGACGACTGCAGGCGTATCGCCAGTTCCCGGTACCGGGTCGTTGTTTCTACTAACCTGATCGACGTAGTTGATCAACTGATCCTTAAAGCTAGAAAAGTTACGCTCCCACCGCTCCGCCAACGTCGTGTTCGGTTGAACTGCAAGATAGCCTTGGGAATGTGACATGAACGACGGGGCAGTTGCGGACAGTCCACTGTTTGAAAAGCGCAGAGCGCATTGTAACAGTACATCAAGCGAGTATTGATCTAGCGAATGAGACTTCAGGTTGACCGCAGGCAATATAGCCAGTTCTGACACAAACATATCGGCATAGAACTGGTCGATCACAGACGCAGCGCCTTCACCAACATGCTCCACCCTCCGTCTAATATCACCGATCGTGATGGAGCCGTCGTGTACCCATGGAAAGATATGTCCTCGCCGATCTTCGTATCTGTACAACTTTCTATGGAGATCCAAGTAGTCGTGCGGATTAGTAGGGCGAGATGCTGGAAGTTTCTTCATGTAACGCTTTACGGCGGACGAAACTACCTCAGGCTGGCGCTCAGAAGCTCCGTCGTTCCGCAGCGCCAATGTCAAGTGCGGGCCCCTATACCAGTCTGTCTCAAAGTAACACGTCCACCTCGTCCCGAGTGAAAACTCTGCCTCTAGCGGAACAAGCACTTGGGTCACTAATAGAGAATAGTCCGCATCCCAGCGGTACATGTTTATGTAGTACCACGGAGACTGACGGCTGAGAAGTGTGCTCATGAGACAAACCTTCAATACGACTGAAGTACGCTGCTTTGAACAGCAGAATAGGCGAGTTGCCGTGCTGAGGCTTCTTGTTCGAGACTCAGCCCTAGCCTATTACAAAACAGGTGGAGGCAATGATCGCGATTGACGAGCAACTGATTCCGCGACTGTTCGACCTCTGGGACGGTACGTAGTGTGTGAGTCAACTCCTCGAGCGAAGATAACCATCCGCTCTCTGGAGCCGCTGCAGCTCCCGCCGTTCGATTGTTCATACGATTTGCGAACTCGCAGGGATCCACTTTCGAGCGATATACTGGCCAAGAAGGATCAGTCTGGCGAAGTGGCTCCCAACGCCTCACCAGAATAGAATACTCCTGATGTGGTGGACCCATTCTAAGACCTAGATTAGCCCACGTTACGTAGATAATCATACTTGCAAAAGACAGCAACTGTTCGCGTACGTGCGTTCGATCGAGAACCGCTCTCGCTAGTTCGGTAGATGCACAGAATTGCTTCTCGAATGCCGCAAGAGTATCCCCGCTGCCATACTTCTGTACTTCGGGAACGTATTGCTCGTTCCAAACTGAACCATGTTCTCGCCATTTAGGAACCTCAGTCTGATGTTCCCTCATCGCAAGTTCCGGTGCGTTATATTCGTACCACTGTTCGGCGTACGGATTCACTTGCTGTCGACGCTCCGATAGCCACGTGGTTGTCCTTCCAAGAATGAGATCAAGAACGTCCTCGTGATCACTAGGTGGCATCTTTAGCCTAAGTCGAACATGCGAACCTGCCATCCAGTGCCTGAGGTAAAAGTATCTTTCAAGAAAGTGGCTATGTTCTACGCGATCAACCAAAGGGAACAGCATGTCGGTAAGGAATTCATCGATGTTTGAGTCGCAGCGTAAGTGGACCGACAGCCAGGTTGTTTCAGATTCGTTTGCAGAATACATCTATGCATCCTCCCGAGAATCGTCATCAAAGTATGAGCTATACTCAGCCACCAGTTCAGTACACCGATCCTGAGACGCCGTCGTATACACGTCAGGCACTGCTTCGTCAATCACAAGGAAACCATCTGTTTCCAGCCACCTTGGCACACGGCACACGGTCCACCACGAATCTAAGTCATAATACATCGGCTTCCGGGATTTGTCGCTCTTGGCGACGTTCTCGCGGTAGCTGGGCCACACACGCATGTAGCCGCGCTGAGGCAAGTCATGCTCCCAGAAGAAGCGCCGAACATGCTGCCAACGCTCAACCTCGGACGTACATTGCGTATCTTCTCGTACGATGCCCGCTCGGAGAATCCAGCGTTTGCGCCTTACAATCAGTGACCCTACTTCCACACGTGGTACCTCCGTAATCTCGCCTAGACTGCTCAGCTCAAAGGACGACGCAAACGGAGGATTACTTGGGTGCATTAGGAATGTTTCACCGAAGAACCTTTCTATAAAACGTGCGAACGGGGAGAGCTGGTAGTCTGCCGCCATTCCAAGATGAGCAGGAATAACTTTCCGACCGGTGCGGCGATCAGATAGATACACAGTCGTATCCCGCCGATCGAGGCAGACATCAATAGACGAAATCGGTATTATCGAACGGTCCCTGGCATCTAGAGCGGTATACGGATAGTCTATGACCGCGTCTAGCACAGGCGCCCTAAAGTTCAACGAAGACCCATGCAATCCAGAATACTCTGCGTACGCCGCATTAGGATCGCTGACAGAGGTATGCATTCTCTTTGGCCGCGTGACCTCATTACCGTTACGATATTCTTGGTAGTGGTACAGTTGTTGGTCGGTAGTAGGCACCTGAGTACGCAGGTAGTCATAGCGCGCATGTCCTCTGCCGTTGCCGCCATGAAGCACATTAATTACCCACTTGTCGACGACGTCATCGCCCACATCCTGAATATATGCAGTGCAGCCCTGCGTACAGATCATGTGCCGCGGTATGCTAGAAAGCTCCTTTTCGACGGTCGCTTCTGATATGCGAAGAATGTTGTCCTCATCACTCGCGTGCTCAACGATCATTTTTTGATGCTGCCGGAATTTCGCTAGCTCATGCAGTACTGTTGGAACCGATTTTGATAGAGCAAGATTCTCAGGCTGAGGCATTGAAGGGGCAAACCAGAACGCATACGAAGAGATATCATTTTTGTCCGCTTTACGAAGGTAGGTCTGATAGTCAAAATAGAACTCAACTAATGACACAGCTTCTCCAGGTATCCGCTCATTCGCATACTGCCCGAGAGCAAGTCTTCCAGGCAGCCCCGGATCTCCTAGCGAAAGCCATGCGTATGTCGCTGCGATATTTTTTGCGACAGCCATATTTGGAGTTCTACAACGAACCGCCAAGGAAACCTGACTTGACTCGTGCAGAGACTGCTCGATTTCATTGATACCAAGAGACTCTATGATTCTGTCCGTGCTTCGTATTGCTGCAGTTCGGCCGTCATTGCGTTTAGGCAAGTGTGCGTCCGTGATCTTCTCCGGCTTGGCTAGAAACTGGGTAAGTGCATTCAGTTCCCGGAGATAGGGAACGGCCTGATTGTCGTCAACAAGGCCAACTACCCAGTCTCGTAAAGTTTCAACTGGAGCAATGGTGTTTTCTGTGATCGGAGGATCCACCTGGAGCACGCCAGCTGTGAGTGCTGCTGTAATCACCCGATCGGCTTCGTTCCTGCCTACCCCAAGTCCCTGAGCAACATGAGGTATCAAGTCCGACCTCAGAATCGGTTCTGCGCTCATAGTCTCGTGAAGAACGTCTAATACCGGACTTGACTTAAGCAGGCGGACTTGCTCCTTAGGAAGCGGTCCGATCACTATGTACCCGGAGTCTTTGGACTTGCGACTTGTTAACGAAGGGTTCACACGCACATACGACTTTGAGTTCTCGCCGGTACTCGCCATTACTTCAGATATCACGGCTGCTAGTATCCGGCCATCTATCTGACGAACTAGGAAGATATCCCTGTCCTGCACTGATGACAGCGGTACCCCATCGTTACTGACGGGAGCAGACAATGTGAATGTTGAGTACGGACTCGTTTTTGTCAACGCTCGATAGATGAATCTAGCAAGACGATCATGCCGAACTCCGTTACGCAAAGGATCCATCTTTTCGCCATTCGATGTTCTCCGCAACGCTTGCGCCAAGGAGGGGGCTGACCATTCGAGCGCGTTGATTAGAGGAGGCAGTAGAGCTAGTTTTTCCATATAACTTCCGGTTGATCGCTTGTCATTCTGGAAGCATGTCTCTGTCTCAACCACCAATTGCGCCTCTGCATTGTTGAGGCGTTCTAGTTCAAGGCATAGTCCGTACAGGTGCGGAAGGTGTCGAACATATTCTTTGTCTCGAGTAGCTCCCTTATGACGAACTGCACGCCTCATTCTAACGAGAATATGTTTGACCTCCGCGTCTTCGCACTCCCCGATAACTCGATATAGTTCCTTGTCAAGAGCGGATAAGACTGTCGTTTGTTGGTTCCGTACATCGTCCAACCGTGCCATTGACTGTACCGTCAGCTTGAACTGTAGTTCTTGCATGTTTATGGCAGTTAGCGGGCTGAAGCGGAGATACATTCTGTCGGCTCCTAATCGGTACAGTGCGCAACCCTACCCTATGATCTCGAAGTCTACATAGGGCATTAACGATCACCGCACGGTTCTCTCAGGGCTTGCTGGTTGTTAAGTCCGACCGCCGGGGACCTCCGGCGGCACCCATCAACTTCAGTCTGCGGCAAGTCCTGTGAACTTGCCATCAGTAGAGCGTGGGATGCCGCCGGAGGTCATGGTGTGTGGTCAGGCTGATGACGATGAAGGTGCTGAGCAAGAACAGCACGGGTAGCAGAAGCAGTTGGTCGAAGCGCCAACCTCTGTCATGCCGTGGCCTGCGGTCAGCGGCTCAACGTCCATGCCGCTGTCCTCGAGCTCAAATACGTCCATCGGGATATCGAAGGTGTTCATGAACATTCCCCCTATGAGGATACCGACTCGACTCGTAGGAACTTACGAGTCGTATTAGCAGATTCACGGGTGAATCTGCCGACGACCAATGGCCGCCCTTTAAAGGTATGGTGCGAGCGTGTGGGCGAGATTATCGGTATTCAGACAACAGCGTGAGTCATTCAATCGCAACTGGTTGGATGGTCGTGCAACTGGACTGGATGGTCGATGTGTATCACGATAGGCGGAGTCGCGTTGTTCGACGTGCGGATGAGTCGGCCATGCGCATAGTTGGTTATGACCAGATGACGCCTACGGCCCGTGTCGGTTAAAATGTTACCCAACTCACTAAAGACTCGCAACGCTTGATGACTGTGAGATATATCTCACTAGCGCTTTCGCTGTTTGTTTTGTGGCGATTTGTTTGTGGCCGAAACCATTCAGGGTGCGAAGTCTCAGGACCTGGGTGACGGTTGGTGGGGTCGGGGGCGTGGGTGGTGCCGGGCTCGGGCTAGGCGTGCTCAGCCAGGACCTGCCGCCAGCGGTGGCGAAGATGATGCGTTGAGTGTCCCAGGTCACGGCGACGCGCTGGTGGGAGTGGTGGTGTGAGACGAGGAAGCGGATGCCTTTGAGGTGTACCAGCCCGTTGGGCGCGATGGTGCGCTCGGCTTGTCCGGGGGTCAGGAGTGCGGGGGCTACCAGGCCGCCGACCGCCACGGGCTCGTCGGCGCGGTCGGCCGGTGGGCGCGGAGGCTCGGCTGCGGGTGTGGTGTCCCAGGCCTGCTGGGGGGTGATGCGCCCGGGCAGGGCCTGATGGGGGCGCTCGTTCTTGCCCTGGGTGGTGGGGTGGTAGGGCTTGGAGGTGATCGGCTCGACCCCCAGGGCGCCCACGTGCTCCGCCGGCCGCCCGTGCTGGCCGCGTCTGGTGGGGTTCAGGGCGGCGCCGTTGTCGGTCAGCAGCCTCTGGGGCACCCCGTGCGCGGCCACGCCCTTGTCGAACACCTCGATCGCCGCCTGGCTGGTCTCGGCGTCGGCGGCCAGGGAGGCCACCGCCAGGCGCGAGTGGTCGTCGATGAGCTGGAAGATGACGGCCTTGCGCCCACCGGCCAGCACGTACTCGGTGGCGTCCATCTGCCAGCAGGCGTTGGGAGCGGGGTAGACGAACCGCCTCCACGCCGCGCGCGGCCGCTTCCTGGGCTCGGGCCGGGACACGTCCTCGCGGCGGAAGACACGCGCCAGCGACGCCGGCGAGGGCGCCTGAAGGTCCATCCCCGTCATCTTGCCGTGCACGCTCACGGGCCCGTGGTCCAGGCCCGAGGCCTCCAGCGACGCCCTGACCTCCAGGGCCTGGCGGCCCACCTGGTCACTGATACGGGGAGGACTGCTGGCCGGCCTGGTCGAGCCAGGCTCGAGGGCCGCCGCCTGGCCCTGCGAGCGGGCCCTGGCCCGTATCGCGTAGAACGTCTTACGGTTGATGCCCTCCTGACGGCAGAACGAGGTCACCGCGCCCCTGGGCGCGTCATCAGGCCACCGCACGATCGCCAGACGAACACGAGGACCAAGTCGAAAGTTTACTGCACACGCCCCCCAAAACCGACCCGAAGTGTCACCTGGGGTGGGTGGCGTTTCTCGGACAGGGGAGATTTTCGTCTCTCTTCTGATTCGATAGGATGGAGCCATGTCAAGGGTGAAGTACTCGGACGAGTTCAAGGCGCAGGTTGTGCGTGAGGTCGCCTGTGAAGGACCGGACGATCGCGTCGGTCGCGGCCTCCTACGACCTGGTGCCCCAGACGGTGGGGAACTGGGTCGCGAGGTACAGGAAGGAGCACTCCAGCCAGGAGGAAGGTGAAGCAGTCGCAGAGTCCGCGCAGATAGCCAGGATCAGGGCGGAGAACCGCGAGCTGCGCCAGGAGAACGAGTTCCTGAAAAAAGCGGCGGCCTTCTTCGCGCAGGAACAGCGGTGAGCGACAAGTACAAGCTCATCAACCGCGAGGAAGGCAGATACCCTGTTGCCTCCATGTGCCGCTGGGCCGGGGTGTCCAGGTCCGGGTACTACTCCTGGCGCGAGCGGGCTGAGTCGAGTCGTATCAGGAGACGGGAGGAGCTGGCGGTTCTTGTGCGGGCCGAGTTCGAGGCCTCCCACGGCGCCTACGGGTACCGGCGCATCGCGGCAGCCCTGCGACGTCAAGGCGTGTCAACCTGCCAGGACACTGTGCGTGCGGTCATGCGCGCCCAGGGCCTGAGAGCCGCGCAACCGCGCCGGAAGGTCCGTACCACCGTCCCGGCCCGTGACCTGGGCGAGCGTCCCGACCTCGTGCGCCGTGACTTCACCGCCGCCAAGCCCGGAATCAAATGGGTAGGTGACATCACCTGTATCCGCACGTGGGCTGGGTTCGTGTATCTCGCAACGGTGCTGGACTGCTGCACGAGGAAGGTAGTCGGTTACGCGATGGCCGACCACATGCGCACCGACCTCGTCCGTGACGCTATCGACATGGCGGTACGCAGGTGCCCCCACAAGAGAGGGGTAACCATATTCCACTCCGACAGAGGCAGCCAGTACACCTCTCAGCAGTTCTCCGACCACCTGAGGAAGTATGGCATACGGCTGTCCGTCGGGCGCACCGGGGTGTGCTGGGACAATGCTTGGGCGGAGTCATTCAACGCGACTCTTAAGAACGAGAGGGTCCACCGCATGGTGTACCCTACACGTAGGAAGGCAGTGAGCGACATTGCCTCATGGATTGAGCTGACATACAATCAGACACGTCTCCACTCGACCCTCGGCTACCGCACCCCCAACGAGGTCGAAGGCGAGCACCTAGGCCGCAGACAAGCGGCCTGACACACCAAAAACACACAGTCCGAAAAACACCCAGCACTCCAGTCAACGGATCGACTGGGAGGCAGCGCCCAACAAGAGCGTCGTACCGCTCCACGCACCCGTCGAACACACCACCCCCACCTCAAGAACTGAAACACCCTCGCAATCGGTCACCGCAACCGCCTACAAAGCCACTTCTCATGATCGAGACGGCCACCAAGCTTCAAACTTTACCTACCCGAATGGCGATATCATAAATAACGCCCTAAGGCTGCGCTCAGCAATTGAGACCGGCGGCAACAGGCAAGTCGATCACTCGGAGCTGACGGTGCCGAGGAGGTCGAGGAGATCGTCACGCCAGGGAACAGGCACGCCCATGGCCTCGACCTGGTCGAGGACGTCCTCGACCTGCTGGACCTGGGCGGCGTCGATCTGACCCGCGTACTGGTCGGCCTGGGCCAGGGTCCGGTCCTTGAGGACGGTGCCGCCGTAGTAGCCGGCCCCCAGCACGGCCGCCGTCGGAAGGAGGAAGGTGCCCACGAGCAGCAGGCACGCCGCGAACCTGGGTCGGCAGCGCACGACGGCTCTGATCGCGGCGATGAAGGCGAGGAAGGCGAGAACCCCTCCCCCGGCGATCGCCCCGACCGCCGCCAGGTCGACCACCTGCTCACCGTTGACCACGATCTCGAAGACGTCGATGGACACGAGCAGCGTGTAGACACCCCACCCGAGCAGGAGCACCGAGACGATGAGCAGGAGGGTGCCGATCGGAAGGGCGGCCGAACGTCGCCTGTCGCGTCGGGGCCGGGGTGCGCGGGGGGCGGGACCTGGCTCGGGGCGAGCCTGCGGCGTCGGGACGACCGGGACCTCGTAGCCCGGGGCCTGCGCCCCCCAGCCACCCTGCGCAGGCCCCGCCGTGGGCAGGACGGAGGTCTGGGGCCCGGGGGCCTGAGGCGTCATGGCGGTCGGCAGGACGCTCGTGGCCGGCTGGTTCCACTGCTCGGCCCCCGGGTCCGTGGGCTCCTCCGCCCAGCCCTGCGGCAGGGCCTGGGTGAGGCCCTCCTCAGGCAGGGCCTGGGTCGCCCACTGCTCGGCCCCCGGGTCCGTGGGCTCCTCCGCCCAGCCCTGCGGCAGGGCCTGGGTGAGGCCCTCCTCAGGCCTCGAGGCCCTGCCCATGATGGACACGCGCTCGGTGCGCTGCTCTGGTGAGGCGCCGTTGGCGCTCCGGGCTCCGCGGTCTGCGGGCGAGGACGGTGTGGACACGGTTCGGCTCTCCTTGGACGGGGTCCGTGGACGGGGGGCCTTGTGCGGCCGGCCCCCGCACCGCGATGGTACTCAACGGGCCTGGGCCGTCACCGTGGTGACGGCCCAGGCCCGCGGTGGTCTCGGCGGTCCTAGAACTGGAAGTCCTCGGAACCGGAGAAGTCGGTGCGGAAGTCGTCGGAGAAGTCCGCCCTGAAGTCCGCCCCGAAGGAGTAGTCGTCCAGGGGCACCGAGTCGCCGACGGCGAAGACGTCGCCGGTGTAGCCCGTGCGGGAGAACACCTCGGCCTTGACCTCCTCGGTCGGCTCGACCTCGACGTCGGAGTACCGAGCCAGGCCGGTGCCCGCGGGGATGAGCTTACCGAGGATGACGTTCTCCTTGAGGCCCAGCAGGGGGTCGGACTTGCCGTTCATGGCGGCCTCGGTGAGCACGCGCGTGGTCTCCTGGAAGGAGGCCGCGCTCAGCCAGGAGTCGGTGGCCAGCGAGGCCTTCGTGATCCCCATGAGCTCGGTGCGCCCGGAGGCGGTCTTGCCGCCCTCGGCCATGACCCGACGGTTCTCCTCGCGGTAGAGGGTCACGTCGACCAGGTCGCCCTGGAGGAGCGTCGTGTCGCCCGGGTCCAGCACGGTCACGCGCCGCAGCATCTGGCGGACGATGACCTCGATGTGCTTGGAGTGGATGTCCACGCCCTGGGAGCGGTAGACCTCCTGGACCTCGTCGACGAGGTGGCGCTGGGTGGCGTTGACGCTGCGCAGGCGCAGGACCTTCTTGGGGTCGACAGGGCCCTCGGTCAGCGCGTCGCCGGGCTCGACGTGGTCCCCGTCGAGCACGAGCAGGCGCTGGCGGCGGGAGACGGGGACGACGAGGTCCTCCTCGCCGTCGTCACGGGTGATGACCAGGCGCTTGCCGTCGGCGTCGTCCTCGATCCTCAGGGTGCCCGCGCCCTCCGCGACAGCGGCCTCCCCCTTGGGGGTGCGAGCCTCGAAGAGCTCCTGGACGCGGGGCAGACCCTGGGTGATGTCCGCCGCGCCCGCGGCACCACCGGTGTGGAAGGTGCGCATCGTCAGCTGGGTGCCGGGCTCGCCGATGGACTGGGCGGCGATGATGCCCACCGCCTCACCGATGTCGACGCGCTTGCCGGTGGCCAGGGAGCGTCCGTAGCAGGCGGCGCAGGTGCCCACCGCCGAGTCGCAGGTGAGCACCGAGCGGCACACGACCTCCTCGACACCGGCCTCGATGGCCTGGGCGATGACGGCGTCGCCCAGGTCGGTCCCCGCGGCGATGACGACCTGGCCGTCAGGACCCAGGACGTCGCGGGCGGCGGTCGTGCCGAAGACGGTGGTCTCGAGGATGTCGGAGACGTCCTTGACGCGCTCGCCGTCGACCTCGCGCCAGGTGAACAGGCGCTTGGTCAGGCCCTTGCGGGTGCCGCAGTCGTCCTCGCGGACGATGACGTCCTGGGAGACGTCGACCAGGCGCCGGGTGAGGTACCCGGAGTCGGCCGTGCGCAGCGCGGTGTCGGCCAGGCCCTTGCGGGCGCCGTGGGTGGCGATGAAGTACTCCAGGACGCTCAGGCCCTCGCGGTAGTTCGACTTGATGGGGCGCTCGATGAGGCGCTGCTTGGGGTCGGCCACGAGCCCGCGCATGCCGGCGAGCTGACGGATCTGGTCCCAGTTGCCTCGACCGCCGGAGGCGACCATCTGGTAGACGGTGTTGCGCTCGGGGAAGTTGGCGCGCATCGCCTCGGAGACCTCGGCGGTGGCCTTGGTCCAGATGTCGATGAGCGACTGGTAGCGGTCCTCCTCGGTGAGGGCACCGACCTCGAACTGCTCCTCGATCTCGGCGGCCTCGCCCTCGTAACGGGCCAGGATCTCGGCCTTGGCCTCCGGGGAGACGACGTCGGCGAAGGCCACCGTGATGCCCGACCAGGTCGACCAGTGGAAGCCGTTGGCCTTGAGGGCGTCGAGGGAGGCGGCGACCTCGACCCGCGGGAAGGACTCCGCCAGGGTGTTGATGATGTTGCCCAGGGCCTTCTTGTCGACCGTGTAGTTGATGTACGGGAAGGCCTCGGGCAGCGCCGTGTTGAACAGCGCCCTGCCCAGGGAGGTGCGCAGGGTGATCGGGTCGCCCTCGGTCCAGTCCTCGGGGGCCTGCCAGTCCTCGGGGGCGGTGATCCCCTCCTCGAAGCGGATGTCGGCCGTGGCGTTGACGTCGAGCTTGCCGAAGTCGTAGGCCATGACCGCCTCGGCGAAGGAGGAGAAGGAGGGCACGACCGGCTGGCCGGCGGAGTCGAGCTCGACCGGCACGTCCGGGTCCGGCCCCTGGGTGAGGTAGTAGGTGCCGATGATCATGTCCTGGCTGGGCATGGTGACCGGACGGCCGTCGGAGGGCTTGAGGATGTTGTTGCTCGAGAGCATGAGGATGCGGGCCTCGGCCTGCGCCTCGGCGCCCAGCGGCAGGTGGACGGCCATCTGGTCGCCGTCGAAGTCGGCGTTGAAGGCGCCGCACACGAGCGGGTGGAGCTGGATCGCCTTGCCCTCGATGAGCTGGGGCTCGAAGGCCTGGATACCCAGGCGGTGGAGGGTCGGTGCGCGGTTGAGCAGCACCGGGTGCTCGCGGATCACCTCGGCCAGGACGTCCCAGACCTTGGGGTTGGCCCGCTCGACCATGCGCTTGGCGGCCTTGACGTTCTGGGCCTCCTTGAGCTCGACGAGCCGCTTCATGACGAAGGGCTTGAACAGCTCGAGGGCCATCTGGCTGGGCAGACCGCACTGGTGGAGGGCGAGCTGGGGGCCCACGACGATGACGGAGCGGCCCGAGTAGTCCACGCGCTTGCCCAGGAGGTTCTGACGGAAGCGGCCCTGCTTGCCCTTGAGCATGTCGGACAGGGACTTGAGCGGGCGGTTGCCCACACCGGTGACCGGGCGGCCGCGGCGGCCGTTGTCGAACAGCGCGTCGACGGCGTCCTGGAGCATCCGCTTCTCGTTGTTGACGATGATCGTCGGCGCGCCGAGGTCCATGAGCCGCTTGAGGCGGTTGTTGCGGTTGATGACCCGGCGGTACAGGTCGTTGAGGTCGGAGGTCGCGAAGCGGCCGCCGTCGAGCTGGACCATGGGGCGCAGGTCCGGCGGGATGACCGGGATGGAGTCGAGCACCATCGACTCCGGGGCGGTGCCGGTGACCCGGAAGGCGTTGATGACCTTGAGGCGCTTGATGGCGCGCGTCTTGCGCTGGCCGGTGCCGTTGGCCACGACCTCGGCCAGGGCGGCGGCCTCGGCCTCGAGGTCGAAGGTGCGCAGGCGGGCCTGGATGGCCTCGGCCCCCATCGCGCCCTTGAAGTAGATGCCGTAGTCGGCGACCATGTCGCGGTAGAGCACCTCGTCGCCCTCGAGGTCGCCGACCTTGAGGGACACGAAGCGGTCCCAGACCTTGTCCATGTGCTCGAGGGTGCGCGCCGTCCTGCGGCGCAGGGCGGTCATCTCGCGCTCGGCGACCTTGCGCAGCTTCTCGCGCTGGGAGGCCTCGGCGCCCTCGGCGTCGAGCTGGGCGAGGTCGGCCTCGAGGCGCTGCTGGCGGGCCTCGACGTCGGCCAGGCCGGCCTCCTCGACGTGCTTCTTCTTGACCTCGAGCTCGTTGCGCAGGCTGGGAAGGTCGTCGTGGCGGCCCTCCTCGTCGACCTCGGTCACCATGTAGGCGGCGAAGTAGATGACCTTCTCGAGGTCCTTGGGCGCGAGGTTGAGCAGGTAGCCCAGGCGCGAGGGCACGCCCTTGAAGTACCAGATGTGGGTGACGGGGGCCGCCAGCTTGATGTGCGCCATGCGCTCACGGCGCACCTTGGAGCGGGTGACCTCCACGCCGCAGCGCTCGCAGACGATGCCCTTGTAGCGCACCCGCTTGTACTTGCCGCAGGCGCACTCCCAGTCACGGGTGGGGCCGAAGATCTTCTCGCAGAACAGGCCGTCCTTCTCCGGCTTGAGCGTGCGGTAGTTGATGGTCTCGGGCTTCTTGACCTCGCCGTGAGACCAGGACTTGATGTCCTCGGCGGTGGCGAGGCCGAGCTGGATCCTGTCGAAGACGTTGGCGTCGAGCACAGTTCCTACTTCCGATGGTCACTGTCATCAGGTGTGTTGCGGGGGCGCCCGCGCCGTGGTTCCACGGCGGCGCGGGGCCCGGTGGGGGTCCCGGGAGGGGCGGGGAGGCCGCCCCTCGACCGGGACCCGTGTGGACTCAGATCTCGTCGACCGCTGAGACGGTGGCTCCGCCGGGGCGCCGGCCCAGGTCGAATCCGAGCTCGTCGGCCGCGCGGCGCGTGTCGTCGTCGGTGTCGTCCAGGCCGATGACGTTGCCCTCGGCGTCAAGGGCCTCGACGTTCAGGCACAGCGACTGCATCTCCTTCATGAGCACCTTGAAGGACTCGGGGATGCCCGGTTCGGGGATGTCCTCGCCCTTGACGATCGCCTCGTAGACCTTGACCCGGCCGTTGACGTCGTCGGACTTGACGGTGAGCAGCTCCTGGAGGGCGTGGGCGGCGCCGTAGGCCTCCATCGCCCACACCTCCATCTCGCCGAAGCGCTGGCCGCCGAACTGGGCCTTCCCGCCCAGCGGCTGCTGGGTGATCATCGAGTACGGACCGGTGGAGCGGGCGTGGATCTTGTCGTCGACGAGGTGGTGGAGCTTGAGGATGTACATGTAGCCCACCGAGATCGGGTACGGGAAGGGCTCACCGGAGCGGCCGTCGAAGAGCCTGGCCTTGCCGTTGGGCTCGACGAGGAGGGCGCCGTCGGGGTCGGGCAGGGTCGAGTCGAGCAGGCCCATGAGCTCGTCGTCGCGCACGCCGTCGAAGACCGGGGAGGCCACGGGGGTGCGGGGCTCGGCGCGCACGCCGTTGTCGGGCAGGCGCAGGGCCCACTCCTGGCCCTCCTCGCGGGCAGCGGTGGCGTCCCAGCCCCGGGAGGCGACCCAGCCCAGGTGGAGCTCGAGGACCTGGCCGACGTTCATCCGGCTGGGCACGCCCAGCGGGTTGAGGATGACGTCGACCGGGGTGCCGTCGGCCAGGAAGGGCATGTCCTCGACCGGGTTGATCTTGGAGATGACGCCCTTGTTGCCGTGGCGGCCGGAGAGCTTGTCGCCGACGGTGATCTTGCGCCGCTGGGCGATGTAGACCCGCACCATCCTGTTGACCCCGGCGGGCAGCTCGGCGTCCTCGGTGGAGGCGTCGAACTCGCGCACGCCGGTGACGATGCCGTACTCGCCGTGGGGCACGCGCAGGGAGGTGTCGCGGACCTCGCGGGCCTTCTCTCCGAAGATCGCGCGCAGGAGCCGCTCCTCACTGGTCAGCTCGGTCTCGCCCTTGGGCGTCACCTTGCCCACGAGGATGTCCCCGCTGCGGACCTCGGCGCCGATGCGGATGATGCCGCGCTCGTCGAGGTTGGCCAGCGTCTCCTCGCTCACGTTGGGGATGTCGCGGGTGATCTCCTCGGCGCCGAGCTTGGTGTCCCGGGCGTCGACCTCGTGCTCCTCGATGTGGATCGAGGTGAGGATGTCCTCGGCCACGACCCGCTGGGACACGATGATCGCGTCCTCGTAGTTGAGACCCTCCCAGGTCATGAAGGCCACGAGCAGGTTCTGGCCCAGGGCGAGGTCGCCCTCGCTCGTGGCCGGGCCGTCAGCCAGGACCGAGCCGACCTCGACCCGCTCGCCCTCGGTGGCCACGACCCGCTGGTTGTAGCAGTTGCCCTGGTTGGAGCGGCGGAACTTGGCGGCCTTGTAGACGGTCTCGGTGCCGTCGTCGTTGGCCACGCGCACGAAGTCGGCGCACACCTCGGTGACGACGCCTCCCTTGGTGGCGATGAGGACGTCGCCGGCGTCGACGGCGGTGCGCCGCTCCATGCCGGTGCCCACGAGGGGGGCGTCGGGACGGATGAGCGGGACGGCCTGGCGCTGCATGTTGGCGCCCATGAGGGCGCGGTTGGCGTCGTCGTGCTCGAGGAAGGGGATGAGCGAGGTGCCCACCGACACCATCTGGCGCGGGGAGACGTCCATGAGGTCGACCTGAGAGGCCGGCACGAGGGCCGGCTCGCCCCCGGTGACCCGGCACAGGACGTGGTCCTCGGCGAAGCGGCCGTCGTCGGTCAGCTCGACGTTGGCCTGGGCGATGACGTGGCGGTCCTCGTCGTCGGCGGTCAGGTAGTGGGTCTCGTCGGTCACCTGGCCGTCGACGACGACGCGGTAGGGCGTCTCGATGAAGCCGAAGGGGTTGATGCGCCCGAAGGTCGCCAGCGAGCCGATGAGGCCGATGTTGGGCCCCTCGGGGGACTCGATGGGGCACATCCGGCCGTAGTGCGAGGTGTGGACGTCGCGGACCTCCATGGAGGCGCGCTCACGCGACAGGCCGCCGGGACCCAGCGCGGACAGGCGCCGCTTGTGGGTCAGGCCCGCCAGCGGGTTGTTCTGGTCCATGAACTGGCTGAGCTGGGAGGTCCCGAAGAACTCCTTGATCGCCGCGGTCACGGGCCGGATGTTGATGAGGGTGTTCGGCGTGATCGCCTCGACGTCCTGGGTGGTCATGCGCTCGCGCACCTGACGCTCCATCCGGCTCATGCCGGTACGCACCTGGGACTGGATGAGCTCGCCCACGGCGCGGATGCGACGGTTGCCCAGGTGGTCGATGTCGTCGAACTCGACGGCGATGTCGACGATCTCGCCGTCGCGCACGCCCTCGACCGTCCGGGCGCCCGCGTGGAGGGCCAGGAGGTACTTGATGGCGGCGACGATGTCCTCGATACGCAGCACCGACTCGGTCAGGTCCGCGGCCAGGCCGAGCTTCTTGTTGATCTTGTAGCGTCCGACCTTGGCCAGGTCGTAGCGCTTGGGGTTGAAGTAGAAGTTCTCGAGCAGGGTGCGGCCGGCCTCGACGCTCGGGGGCTCGCCCGGGCGGATCTTCTTGTAGATGTCGAGCAGGGCCTCGTCCTGGGTGGTGACCTTGCGGTCCTCGTCGAGGACCGAGGTCAGGGCCGGGTAGTCCTTGAACTCCTCGCGGATGTCGGACTCCTCCATGCCCAGCGCCAGGAGGAAGACGGTGATGTCCTGCTTGCGCTTGCGGTCCACGCGCACGGCGACGTGGTCGTTCTTGTCGATCTCGAACTCGAGCCAGGCGCCGCGCGAGGGGATGAACTTGACGTTGTAGACGTACTTGTCGGTGGCCTTCTCGGTGGCGCGCTCGAAGTAGACGCCGGGCGAGCGCACGAGCTGGGAGACGACGACGCGCTCGGAGCCGTTGACGATGAAGGTGCCCTTGTCGGTCATGAGCGGGAAGTCACCCATGAACACGGTCTGGGACTTGATCTCCCCGGTGGAGAAGTTCTCGAAGTCCGCCACGACGTACAGCGGGGCCGAGTAGGTCAGGTCCTTCTCCTGGCACTCCTCGGCCGTGTACTTCGGCTCCTCGAAGCGGTGGTCGTGGAAGGACAGGGCCATCGTCTCGCCGAAGTCCTCGATCGGGGAGATCTCGTCGAAGATCTCCTCGAGGCCGGAGGTCTCAGGCAGGGCGCCCGGCCGCTCGGCGTTGGCGGCGGCCACGCGGGCGCGCCACCTCTCGTTGCCGACGAGCCAGTCGAAGCTCTCGGTCTGGAGGGCGAGGAGGCTGGGAGCCTGCATGGGCTCGGCGATCTTCGCGAAGTTGATGCGACGTGACGCGGTGCGCGCGGCGATGTCGGCGGCGGTGGGTGCAGAGGTGCGCGAGGCAGCCAAAGGGGGATCCTTCCCTCATCTCGGGGACCACTCTGCGTTCACGGAGCACACGGATCCTTGGCTATCATTCCAACGATCGCCCGGCCTGCTCGACCGGGCTCCGCGGGCCAGCTGCGGATACCAGTGCGCACAATGGACGCAAAGCGCTAGCGTACACGCACCCCCGAGGAGGCTCTACGGCGATGACGCCGCAGTCCTTGCGATTCTCGCCACAGTCACGCATACTGCCCCGCTCCCCCGCCTCCGGACGCAGCGGCGGCCCACAGGACGGTGCGCCTGCGGGGCGGTGCCGGCGGCGTGCAGGTGGCGGGCGGGCGACGTGCAGGTGGCGGGCGGGCGGTGCAGGCGGGTGCCGACGCGACAGGGCCCCGTCCACCGGGGAGGTGGACGGGGCCCTGCGCGTGGCTCCCGGCCGGCTCAGGGCACGTGGGCCCCTGGCCGGGTAGGCCTCACTTGAGGGTGACGGTGGCGCCAGCGCCCTCGAGCTGGGCCTTGGCCTTCTCGGCGGTCTCCTTGTTGACGCCCTCGAGGACGGCCTTGGGAGCGGAGTCGACGACCTCCTTGGCCTCCTTGAGTCCGAGGGAGGTCAGGGCGCGCACCTCCTTGATGACCTGGATCTTCTTGTCGCCGGCGGCCTCGAGGACGACGTCGAACTCGTCCTTCTCCTCGGCGGCGTCAGCGGCCTCGGCACCGGCGCCGGGGGCAGCGGCCACGGCAACGGCGGCCGGGGCGGCCGCGGTGACGTCGAAGGTCTCCTCGAAGGCCTTGACGAACTCGGACAGCTCGATGAGGGTGAGCTCCTTGAAGGCCTCGATGAGCTCGTCGGTGGTCAGCTTCGCCATGATGGGCGTTCCTTCCTGGAAAACGGGTCCTGCACTGCTCAGCTTCTCAGCACAGGGTCTGTGGTGGATGTGAGTGACGCACGCGGCCCTCAGGCCGCGGTCTCCTGCTTGTCACGCAGGGCGTCGACAGTGCGGACCGCCTTGGAGGCGGGCGCGACGAAGAGGTACGCGGCCTTGGACAGGGACGCCTTCATAGCGCCCGCGGCCTTGGCCAGCAGCACCTCACGGGACTCGAGCGAGGCGAGCGTGTCGACCTCGGCGGCGTCCATGACGTTGCCGTCCATGACACCGCCCTTGAGGACGAGCTGCTTGTTGCCCTTGGCGAAGTCACGCAGCGTCTTGGCGGCCTCGACCGGCTCCCCCGAGACGAAGGCCAGGGCCGAGGGGCCCTTGAGCTCGTCGGCGAAGGCCTCCAGGCCAGCCTGCCGGGCGGCGATGGCCGCCAGCGTGTTCTTCACCACGGCGTACTCGGCGTGACCGCCGAGCGCCCGGCGCAGCTCCTGGAGCTGGGGGACGCTCATCCCGCGGTACTCGGTGAGCAGGACGGCCTCGGACTGACGGAGCTTGTCCGCCAGCTCAGCAACCGCTGCCTCCTTGTCAGGCCGTGCCATGGGCCCTCCTTCCGTGGTCTGCCGCAGGGCCCGGCATCACAAGAGCCCCGCGCCGGTGGGCACGGGGCTCGCTCTCCGGGCAGCCCGGAGGGGTCTCGTCTCTCACCTGCGCGGGCCTCCGAGAGGACTCGGACTTCGTCCCGCTCGCGCGGGAGACCTGCGGTCTTTGGCGGGTGCCACCCTACACGCGCCCCCCGGGACCGGGGCAAGCGGTCGGACCACGGGGCCGCGGTGCGATCGGTCACGCCGCCACCGCGACGCACGCCCTGACGCGGGACGGTGCGCGACGGCACGGGACGGCGCAGGAGGGCACGTGTGGGCCCGCTCAGCCGACCGGGCTGGCTGAGGTGGCGGGCCGCGACCGGGCCGCGACCGGGTCAGCCCTCCGTGACAGGGACGTCGGTGAGCCGCCACGGGTAGGTGAGCAGCCCGTCGCCGGGGTGGTCGACGACGACCGAGTCCTCCCCCGTGTCCGGCCACACGACGCAGATCGAGGTCGTCTCGCCCTCATCGAGGGTCGACAGGAGGTCGAGCTCGGTCAGGGGCCGGTGGGCCATCGCCCCGGGAAGGAGGTAGTCGACCGGGTAGACCCGGTCGGCGCTCGACAGCAGGGTCAGCCCGTCGGCGGACAGCAGGCTCGTCACCCCCGCCAGCTCGTCGCGGGCGTTGGCGAGCACCGACCCGGGGTCGTCGAACCACCCGGCGCCCAGCGGGGTGATCGAGCCACCCGCCCCGCCGGTCACGGTGAGCTGCGCCAGGAGGAGTCCGTCACGGCGGGTCACGCCCTCCAGGCTCACGTGGATCGTCCCCAGCCCGCCGCTCACCGTCACGCCCTGGCCTCCCGGGCCCTGCGGCCCCTCGGCCGGCGGCGGCTCGGCGGAGGTCGAGGAGCGGGACAGCCCGTCCTCGGTGCCGCCTGTCGGAGCGATGACGACCTCGACCCTCCGGTTGGCCTGACGGCCCTCCTCGGTGTCGTTGCCCGCGCGGGGCTCGGTCTCGCCCTTGCCGCTGACCGACACGGTCCAGGCCGTCAGGTCGGTCAGGGCGCCCAGCCGGTCGGCCACCGCCTGGGCGCGCTGCTCGGACAGGGTCTGGTTGTGGGCCTCGTCGGCGACGTCGTCGGTGTGCCCGGTGATCGTCAGCTCACCGCCCTCGTAGCCCGAGATCGTGTCGGCCACCCCCGTGAGCACCGTGTCGGCCTCGCCGGAGAGCTCGGCCGAGTCGACGGCGAAGGTGACGTCGCTGGCCACGTCGACGGTCGTCTCCTCCTCGGTGGTCAGTCCGGCGCTCGACCCGTCGAGGGCCTCGGCGTATCGCTCCAGGCCCACGGGCTCGCGCAGGTCGTCGAGTGGATCGGCCTGGGACACGACGGCCTTGACGTCGACCTGGGGTGCCTGCGGGTCGCCGTCGTCGAGCACGGGGACCTCGATGAGGCCGCAGCGCGCGACGAAGACGACGACCTGCTCGACGTCGACCGGTCCGAAGGTGGCGTACAGGGTCACCTCTCCCCCCGGCTTGAGGGGGTCGAACACGGACTGGGAGGTCGTCGTCGACCACGCGCGCGAGCCCGCGGTGTCGATGAGCCTGAGCGGACGGTAGTCACCGAGCATCGACGCCGTCGAGCCCAGGACCACCTCACCGACGTTGACCTCGGGTCCGGCCCCCGTGTGGGTGACCCCGATCGGCAGGACCGTCATGTCCTGGTCGGCTGAGCGCACGCGCACCACCGGCCCGACCGTGAGCTCGAGCTCGGCCCCCTCCAGCGTGACGCTCAGGCCGGTCGAGGAGGGTGTGGGCGTCGCGGTCGTGCGAACGACGGGGCGCTCCCCGCCCGAGCAGGCCGCCAGTGCCCCGGCCGCGCCGAGCACCGGCAGGCCCAGGAGGAGGCGCCGGGGCACCCCTGCGCGCGGGGAGCCGGTCCGGGTCGAGCTGAGCGGGCGCATGGTGCCTCCAGGGTGAGTGTGTGACGGTCCGGCCGTCCCCGATCGGCCGCCCGCCCCTGACGGGACGAGCCGGGACGAGTCCCGCGCTGGGCACCCGACCCGCGACCGCGGGTCCCGACCTCCAGGTCCGCCCCGACCGTACCGTCCCCCGGCCCCGGCGCGCCATGGGCAGGCCTGCCCGCTCAGCCCCGCTCAGCCCCGCTCAGCGCGGCACGATCGCGTAGACGACGAGGTCGCCCGAGCTGCCGCCCTCCTGGACGAGCAGACGGGGGCTGCCCTTGGCGGTTCCCGCGACGTTGTCGGAGGCGGGCAGCGCGGCCACGAAGGTCCCGCGCACCTGCCAGTGGACCGAGCCGTCGTCGAGGTCGTAGGCGGTGATCCTGTCGCCCGTGCCCTCCGAGGCGAAGGAGTGCTCCCCGGTGCCCAGCAGGAGGGCGTCGTCCCCGCCGACGAGCCCGAGCGGGTTGATGACGCAGGTCTCGTCGGCCGAGGGTGCGGGCACCTCGAAGGAGACGTCCTCGCCCTGGAGGGAGGCGGTGCAGGCGGAGGTGTCGACCTCGACGACGGCGTGGCGACGGGCGCCGATGACGTTGACCGCCGCCGCGTCGGCCCCTGAGTCGGACAGGGCCTGGCGGAAGTCCTCGGCCGAGCGCTCGGTCGACAGGACCCAGCCCGACTCCGCCGGGGCCGCCAGGCCCTTGACGACGCCCACCTGCGTCCCGGAGGCGTCGAAGACGGTCAGGTCCGAGGAGCTCGAGGAGCTCGAGGAGCCGGTGTAGAAGCCCTCGAGGTAGCGGGGCACACCGACCCCCGCCGGTGCAGGGTCGTCGAAGTCCGGGGTGCTCTGCACGGCCTGGCTGAGCACGATGGTGCCGGTGGCCGCGTCGAGCATCTGGACGCGCTCGGAGCCCGACTCGTAGGTGAGGATGAGGTCGTCGCTGACCCGTGCCTCGGAGTAGGCGCCGTCGACCCTCCACAGCTCGTTGCCGTCCTCGCCGATCGCCACGATCGAGCCCCCGTAGGAGCCCTCGACGACGATCGCGGCGCTGCCGGTCGAGCCCAGGAGGTTCCGTTCGGCGGGACCGGGGACCTCGGAGGTGGTCGTGCCGTCGGCCTTGACCAGGAGAGTCCCGTCGCTGTTCTCGCACAGCACCTGGCTGTTGGTCCAGAACTGGGCGTCGGTGCACTCTCCCGTCCACACCGGCTCGGTGGCGCCCGAGTCCAGGTCGTACATGGCCCAGCCGACCCCTCCGTCCACCCCGTCCACGAGCAGGGTCTGACCGTCAGAAGACAGACGGAAGTTATAGGCCCCGTCCAGGCGCATGACCTCGGTGGCGGTCGCGGCTGCGGGCAGCGCGGCGACGCTGCCCGCCAGTGCCGTCTGGTTGGCGCGCGAGCGCCACACGAGCGTGCCGGCGATGCTCAGCGCCAGGACGACGACGAGCGCGGCGGCGCCGATGAGCAGACCGCGGCGACGCCGTCGGCGGGTCGGGGTGCCAGGAGCGGCGGCCTGGGCGGCCACGGCCGCCACCTGCGGGCTCGAGGCTCCCGTGGCGGGCGAGAGCGGACCCCCCTGACCCGGTACCCCGGTCGACACCATGAGGGTCGGGGTGATGCCGTAGTGCTCGGTGGGGGCGGTCACCCCTGCCGACAGGGAGGTTGTCGCACCGGTGTCGGTCCACTCGTAGGGGGTGGCCGAGGGCTGGGAGACGGGAGGCGAGGCCAGGCGGGGGGCGGCGGGCAGGCCGACGAACCACGGAGAGAGCTCGTGCAGCCGGCTGGCGACGTCCTGGGCGCTGGGCCGATGAGCGGGCTGCTTGGACAGCATCCGTGCGATGAGCTCCCACAGAGGGTCGGGCAGCCCCTCGGGACGCCCGGGGTCACGGCGCGCGTGCTGGGCCAGGACCTGGGCGGGCGCCCCGTGGAAGGGGGGTGTGCCGCACGCGGCCTCGTAGAGGACGACGCCCAGGGAGTAGACGTCGACGGCGGGGCCCGGCGCCGCCGGGTCGAGGACCTCGGGGGCCATGTACAGCGGCGTGCCGATCGCCCCGGTGGCCCGCGAGGACGAGACGGTGTCGCAGATGCGCGCCACCCCGAAGTCGGCCAGGCGGGGTGACCAGGCGGTCATCGTCATCGTCGAGGAGGCCATGGACTCCATGGACGCCGTGGACGCCGTGGACGCCGTGGACGCCGTGGTGCCGGCGGGTCCCCGCCGGCCTTCGCCCCCCTGGTCGATGAGCACGTTGGCCGGCTTGATGTCCCGGTGCACGATGCCCGCGGCGTGCACCGCAGCGAGACCTTGGGCGAGCGTGGCCCCGACCCGCGCGATCTCGGCGGGGGCGAGGGGGCCGGAGACATCGAGGAGACCGCGCAGGTCACCGCCCCCGACGTACTCCATGACGATCGCGAACCGGGAGCCCTCGACGACCATGTCGGTCACGCCGACGACGTGGGGGGAGGACACCCGCATGAGGGTCGAGCGCTCTCGGATGAAGCGCTCGACGACGCCAGGGTCCTCGAGGAGGTCGGCGCGCAGGATCTTGACCGCCAGGGGCGTGCCAGGATCAGTCACGGCGTGGGCGAGCCAGACCTCGCCCTGGGCGCCCACGCCGATCCGTTCGTCAAGGACGTACGAGCTGCCCAGGCGCCGAGGAGGCTCGGCGGGTGTGTGGCTCGTCGTCATCAGGTCGTGCTCCGCAGGATCATGGCCGCCAATCTACCGGCGGGCGCGCCCCGGCGCAGTCGTCGTCCGCAGGCTCGGGCTCAGTCAGACTCGACGGGCACCTCGGTCAGGCGCCAGGACGGGTACCGGAAGGTCGAGCCCTCCGGGATGAGGCGATCGACGACGACGGTGTCCTGCCCGGTGTCCGGCCACGCGACGCACACCCGCGTGCCCGCGCCCTCGGGCAGGGGGTCGTAGAGGTTGAGCTCGGTGACCGGGACGGCGTGGCCCGAGTCCGGTACGACGTACTCGACGGGGAAGACGCGCCGGTCACCGGCCAGGAGGGTCAGGCCCCCTGCGACGGTGGTGCTGCCCGGCCACAGCTGCCCCCTGAGGTGGTAGAAGTCCTCGGGGGTGCCGAACCAGTTGTTGAGGTCGGCGAAGTCGGTGACGTCGGTGTCGGCGAGGACGTCGACGACCCCGAGGAGGAGGTTTCCGCGCCGGACCACCCGCTGCACGGCGATGGTCACGGTGGCCCCGGACTCCTCGTCCGTGACCGCCACGCCCTGGGGCCCGGGGGCGGAGGGGCCCGTGGCCTCGGGGAGCTCGGTCGAGCTCGCCGCCAGGACAGGGTCGGCCCCCAGGACCCCGGCGCTCGGGGTCGCGACGACCTCGACCCGACGGTTGACGGCCCGGGAGGCGTCGTCGACGTTGTCGACCCGGGGCTCGGTCTCCCCCTTGCCCGTGCTCGTCACCGTCCACGCCGACAGGTCGGTCATCGCCGACAAACGGTCGGAGACGGCCTGGGCCCGCTGCTGGGACAGGGTGAGGTTGTGGGCCTCGTCGGCGACGTCGTCGGTGTGCCCGGTGATGTCGAGGGTGCCGCCGTCGGGGTACTCCTCGAGGAGCGCGACGAGGTCCTCGAGGACGACGTCGGCCTCGGCGCTCAGGGCTGCGGAGTCGGGGTCGAAGGTGACGTCGCCGGACAGCAGGACGGTCAGGTTGGCCCCACCGGTGATCACTCCCGATGTGCCGTCGACGGCCTCGGAGTAGTGCTCGAGCTGGAGGGGGGCCTTGCGGGCCTCGTCGACGACGGCCTGGGCGAGGAGGGCCTCGACGTCGAGATCGGCGGGCACGAGGTCCTCGGGTGCCTCGTCGATGCCGATGACCTGGACCTCGACGATCGCCGTCTGCCGCAGAAGGACGGTGACGGTGCTCGCGTCGATCCCGCCCAGGACGACGTGGGCCGTGCCCGGCTGGCCCTCCTCGGCGAGGACCGGGACGTAGTCGGTGTGCGCGGGACGCCACACGCGGTTGGTGGCGGGGTCGAGGACACGGAGGTCGGCGTCCCCCAGGAAGCTCGAGGAGTCGTTGCCGACCCAGGTGAGCATCGTGTTGAAGGGTGTTCCCAGGGGGCTGTCCTGCTCGACGGTGGCGGTCAGCGGCAGGATCGTCGTCGAGTCGTCGACGCGCAGGAGCGGGCCGATGCTCACATCGGTGAGGACCGTGCCGCACACGACGTCCTCAAGCCGCTCGAAGCCGACGCCGCCGGAGTCACGGGCCGTGGGGCTGGCCACCGGCAGGATGGCGGTCCCGGCACCCGCTGCGGTCGGGCCGGCCGACGGCCCCGCTCCGGTCGGCTCCTCGCTGCATCCGGCCAGGATGCCCAGACCCACGAGCAGGGGAACAGACAGGACGGTGCGGCGGGGTACTGGATGGAGGGCGTGGGTGCTCATCAGGATTCTCCTCGAGACGTGAACCGGCTGACAGCACGAGGGTAGGTCGGTGGGGACGCGCTGACGACGGGCACCACCACCCGTGGACCAGCCCCCACCACCGCCCCCACCACCGCGAGATCGGGACTAATGACACCTCGAGATCGGGACAAATGACACCGCGAGATCGGGACAAGTGACACCTCGAGATCGGGACAAATGACACCGCGAGATCGGGACTTATGGCACCTCGAGTTCGCCGCATCTGGCACGGTTCTGGCGCAGCGTGCCAGGCGCCGTGAGCCGGGGCACTTGCCTCCGGACGTCGTGGCGTCGCACGTCCTGACCGCGAGGTGGCGGGCCCGGTCAGCAGCTGATGCGGGACGGCAGGCCGGCGCAGGTTGACGGGTTGGCGCCCTGGCGTGACGGTCAGCCGGGGGCCTCCGCAGCGGGAGGCTCACACCCCCACCCGGGTGTGATGCACAGAACAGGCGCGTGGCGGCCGGGGGGCGGCGGGGAGAAACCGCGGAATCGCGCCGATCCCCCCGACCGGCCCCCATCGCGGAGACGGCCGTGGAGGCCTGAGATGTGCAACAACCCCCTCGACGCACACAGACACCCGCTCCGCCTGCTACAAGACGATCATTATTCGGCTCAATCACAGGCATCCACCTGGGCCGCGAGGGTAGTTGATGTGTGCACCACCTCGCCGCCCCCACCAGCACCCGCGCCCACGGGGAGTGAGCCCCGACCCCGGACCAGCCCGGCCGACGCTAACCAACCCGGCCCCGGCCCAGCCCCGGTCCGGCCCCGGTCTGGCCAACGCCGACCAGCCCGGCCCCGACCCGGCCCAGGGCCGAGTACCACGGCGGACCGGCCACACACCCCGTCCCCGCACACCCCGACCACCCTCGACCGGTCATGTGTCCCCCGACCGGTCATGTAACTCTCGACCGGGCGTTCGCTGTCACATAGACGGTCGACAGTCACATGACCGGTCGACGACGAGACGAGCCGGACGCCCAGCCTGGGGCTCGGCGAGAAGACCAGCCCGATGTGTCACTTCCCCCGATCTCGAGGTGTCATTAGTCCCGATCTCGAGGTGCCAGGTGGTTTCAGGGGGTGAGTGCAATGGGTGGTGCTTGGGAGAGGGGCTGGTTGTGGTGCGTGGGGTGTGGCCTGGTGTGGTTCGCGATGGTGTGCGGGAGCTGATCGAGTCGGGTTGGTTGGCTCGCGAGGCGGGGGCTTGTTTCTCGGTGCCTCAGTCCACGGTGTCGGACTGGTGCAGGCTGTGGGGTATGAGGATGCGGCACGGGGCCAGGGAGGGCGGGATGGTCGGGACGACCAGGCCTGCTGGGCGTGGTCGGGGCGGGTCGGGGGACGGGTTCGAGGTGATGGTCCGGGGTACCGGGCACGGCAGGCGTCTGGGGGCTCAGGGGCGCGGCGCGATCGCTGCGGGCCTGGCCAGGGGTGATTCCCTGGCCTCGATCGCCCGGTTCCTGGGGGTGGCTGTCTCCACGGTCAGCCGCGAGGTCGCTGCCGGCGGGGGCCGGCAGGCCTACGACCCCCAGGCCCGCCACGCCCAGGCCCGGGCCGCCAGGGCACGGCCCAAGGCGCGTGTGCTGGACTCCAACGACCAGCTGCGGGCCCTGGTGGTCCAGGGCCTGAGACAGCGGTGGTCGCCCCAGCAGATCAGCCGCCGTCTGGCTGCGGACCGGGCGTGTTCAATGGTCTGTGTAAGCCCTCTTTGAAGGACTGATGACTGTGACTGATGAGAAGACTGGTCCTGCTGGTGGGCGGGGCGTGGTTGAGGATCTTGTTGCCTCGGGTGGCTTGGACGGGTTGTTCGAGCGGATCGACTCGGGTGAGGTGGGGTTGACGGGCGCCGACGGGCTGCTGCCGGCCCTGCTCAAGGAGGCCCTGGAGCGGGGTCTGCAGGCTGAGCTGACGGAGCATCTTGGCTACGACAAGGGCGAGCAGGCGCCGGTGGCTCGTGGCAACGCCCGCAACGGCACCACGGTCAAGACGATCAGCTCTGAGGTCGGCTCGTTCGAGATCGAGGTCCCCCGCGACAGGGCCGGCAGCTTCACGCCGCGGCTGGTCAGGAAGGGGCAGCGGCGGATGGACGGTCTGGACTCGATGATCATCAGCCTGTACGCCGGTGGTATGACGGTGCGCGAGATCCGCCACCACCTGGAGTCCACGCTCGGTGTGGAGCTGTCGGTGGGGACGATCAGCAGGATCACGGACGCCGTGGCCGAGGCGGTCCTGGACTGGCAGCGCCGCCCGCTGGAGGAGTTCTACCCGGTGGTCTACCTCGACGCGATCCGCGTCAAGGTCCGCGTCGACCACAGGGTCACCACCCGCTCGGCCCACATCGCCGTGGGTGTGGACATGGACGGGATCAAGCACGTCCTGGGTATCTGGGTCCAGGCCGAGGAGGGCGCCTCGTTCTGGGCGCACGTGTGCGCCGAGCTGGCCAACAGGGGCGTCAAGGACGTGCTGATCGTGTGCTGTGACGGGCTGACCGGCCTGCCCGAGGCGATCGAGGCGACCTGGCCCGACTCCATGGTCCAGACCTGCGTGGTGCACCTGATCCGGGCCTGTCAAGTTTTTTGTGTAAGCGGGTTGTTCAGAGGTGGGGGTTGATTCGGTCGGGGTAGGCGGTGGCGAGCTGGGCGAGGGCTTGTTTCCAGTTGGTGGTGATCCGGCCCTCGACCACGCGTGGCTTGGCCTTGCGCTTGTCCGCGGGCAGGTTCCTGTCCTTGTCGCGTTCTCGTGCCCGCTTGTCCTCGATGTTGCAGATCGCCAGCCACAGCAGCTTGACAGCGGCCTCGTCGCTGGGGAAGTGGCCCCGGTTCTTGGAGATCTTGCGTAGCTGGTAGTTGAGCGACTCGATGCTGTTGGTCGTGTAGATGACCCGGCGCAGCATCGGCGGGAACGCCAGGAACGGGGTGAAACGCTCCCACGCCCTGTCCCAGGTCGCCACCGTCTCGGGGTACTTGTCCCCCAGGGGAGAGCTGCTGAAGGCCGCCAGGGCCTCCAGGGCGGCCTCCTCACTGGGGGCGGCGTAGACCTGCTTGAGAGCAGCGGCGACCTTCTTACGGTCCTGGTAGGCCACGAACCTCATGGAGGCACGGATCAGGTGCACCACGCAGGTCTGGACCATGGAGTCGGGCCAGGTCGCCTCGATCGCCTCGGGCAGGCCGGTCAGCCCGTCACAGCACACGATCAGCACGTCCTTGACGCCCCTGTTGGCCAGCTCGGCGCACACGTGCGCCCAGAACGAGGCGCCCTCCTCGGCCTGGACCCAGATACCCAGGACGTGCTTGATCCCGTCCATGTCCACACCCACGGCGATGTGGGCCGAGCGGGTGGTGACCCTGTGGTCGACGCGGACCTTGACGCGGATCGCGTCGAGGTAGACCACCGGGTAGAACTCCTCCAGCGGGCGGCGCTGCCAGTCCAGGACCGCCTCGGCCACGGCGTCCGTGATCCTGCTGATCGTCCCCACCGACAGCTCCACACCGAGCGTGGACTCCAGGTGGTGGCGGATCTCGCGCACCGTCATACCACCGGCGTACAGGCTGATGATCATCGAGTCCAGACCGTCCATCCGCCGCTGCCCCTTCCTGACCAGCCGCGGCGTGAAGCTGCCGGCCCTGTCGCGGGGGACCTCGATCTCGAACGAGCCGACCTCAGAGCTGATCGTCTTGACCGTGGTGCCGTTGCGGGCGTTGCCACGAGCCACCGGCGCCTGCTCGCCCTTGTCGTAGCCAAGATGCTCCGTCAGCTCAGCCTGCAGACCCCGCTCCAGGGCCTCCTTGAGCAGGGCCGGCAGCAGCCCGTCGGCGCCCGTCAACCCCACCTCACCCGAGTCGATCCGCTCGAACAACCCGTCCAAGCCACCCGAGGCAACAAGATCCTCAACCACGCCCCGCCCACCAGCAGGACCAGTCTTCTCATCAGTCACAGTCATCAGTCCTTCAAAGAGGGCTTACACAGACCATTGAACACGCCCCCTGATCCGTGCCTCCATGAGGTTCGTGGCCTACCAGGACCGTAAGAAGGTCGCCGCTGCTCTCAAGCAGGTCTACGCCGCCCCCAGTGAGGAGGCCGCCCTGGAGGCCCTGGCGGCCTTCAGCAGCTCTCCCCTGGGGGACAAGTACCCCGAGACGGTGGCGACCTGGGACAGGGCGTGGGAGCGTTTCACCCCGTTCCTGGCGTTCCCGCCGATGCTGCGCCGGGTCATCTACACGACCAACAGCATCGAGTCGCTCAACTACCAGCTACGCAAGATCTCCAAGAACCGGGGCCACTTCCCCAGCGACGAGGCCGCTGTCAAGCTGCTGTGGCTGGCGATCTGCAACATCGAGGACAAGCGGGCACGAGAACGCGACAAGGACAGGAACCTGCCCGCGGACAAGCGCAAGGCCAAGCCACGCGTGGTCGAGGGCCGGATCACCACCAACTGGAAACAAGCCCTCGCCCAGCTCGCCACCGCCTACCCCGACCGAATCAACCCCCACCTCTGAACAACCCGCTTACACAAAAAACTTGACAGGCCCTGCGGACCACCCCGAGCGCGATGATCTTCGTGTGAGCCACGAGACGATCTACCAGTCCCTGTACGTCCAGGGCCGAGGGACGCTGCGCGCCGAGCTGGGCCGTCACTACAGGCTGCGTACCGGGCGGAGTCGGCGCGTGCCACGCTCGGCCCTGGCCGGGCCCCTGGCCTCCAGGCCCTGGCTGGCCGACGCGCGTATCAGCACCCGCCCGGCCCAGGTCGCCGACCGGGCCGTGCCAGGCCACTGGGAGGGCGACCTGGTCATGGGCGCGGGCAACCGCACCGCGATGATCACCCTGGTCGAACGCACCACCCGCCTGGTCCTGATCGCCCCGCTGCTGACCGACCACACCGCCACCACCGTGGCCACGGTGCTGGAGACCATGATCAAGGGCCTGCCCCGCTCCATGGCCCGGTCCCTGACCTGGGACCAGGGCGGCGAGATGGCCCAGGTCGCCCGCTTCAGGACCGCCACCAACCTCGAGGTGTACTTCTGCGACCCCCACAGCCCCTGGCAACGAGGAACCAACGAGAACACCAACGGCCTGATCCGCGAGTTCTTCCCCAAAGGCACCGACCTGTCGACCTACCCCCTCCACGCCTTCGAACAGGCCCAGCACCTCCTCAACACCCGCCCCCGCCAGACCCTAGACTGGGCCACACCCGCAGAAGCCTTCAACAGGCTCCTGCAGAAAACAGAACACGACACCACCATTGCACTCACCACCTGAAACCACCCCACTTCTCCCGATCTCGAGGTGTCACTTGTCCCGATCTCGAGGTGTCACTTGTCCCGATCTCGAGGTGCCACAAGTCCCGAACTCGAGGTGTCACAAGTCCCGATCTCGAGGTGTCACTTGTCCCGATCTCGAGGTGCCACTTCCCCCGATCTCGAGGTGCCATTAGTCCCGATCTCGCGGTGGGGGGCGCCGGCCATCGGGCCCTCCCCCTGCAACCGCCTGACACCTCGGGACCGGGACTTGTGGCACCCGGGGACGGCGACAGCCGTCGAGCTGAGGCCGATCGATCACGCACGACGCCGGCCGCCCCGGTCGGGGCGGCCGGCGTCGTGCGCAGCGGCCGTGCGGGACGGGCCGGCCTCAGGCCTTCGCGACGTCCATCGGGATGCCGGGGCCCATGGTGGTGGCCATGGTGGCCTTGAGGATGTAGCGGCCCTTGGAGGTGGCCGGCTTGAGGCGCAGGACCTCCTCGAGGGCGGCGCGGAAGTTCTCGACGAGCTGGTCCTCGGTGAAGGACACCTTGCCGATGACGAAGTTGAGGTTGGCGGCGCGGTCGACGCGGAACTCGATGCGCCCGCCCTTGATGTCGGTGACGGCCTTGGCCACGTCCATCGTCACGGTGCCTGTCTTGGGGTTGGGCATGAGTCCGCGCGGACCCAGGACACGGCCGAGGCGGCCGACCTTGCCCATGAGGTCGGGGGTGGCCACCGCGGCGTCGAAGTCGGTGTAGCCACCGGCGACCTTCGCGATGAGCTCGTCGCCACCGACCTCGTCGGCGCCCGCGGCGAGGGCCTGCTCGGCCTTCTCACCCTGGGCGAAGACGATGACGCGGGCGGTCTTACCGGTACCGTGCGGCAGGGACACGGTGCCTCGCACCATCTGGTCGGCCTTGCGGGGGTCCACGCCCAGACGGAGGACGACGTCGACGGTGGAGTCGAAGCTCGTCACGGACGTGGCCTTGGCCAGCTTGGCGGCCTCGGCCGGGGTGTAGAGGATCCCGGACTGGATCTTCTCAGCGGCGGCGCGGTAGGCCTTGCTGCGCTTGGTCATCTGCTTCTCCTTGGCAGTCGTGGTGAACGGGCCGCGCGAGGCCCTTCCACGGGTGGTGTCGGTGGTCAGGGGTCGGGGCCTCAGGCCTCGACGGTGATACCCATCGAGCGGGCGGTGCCCACGATGGTCTTGGCGGCGGAGTCGACGTCGTTGGCGTTGAGGTCGGCCATCTTCGTCTGGGCGATCTCCCTGACCTGGTCCATGGTCAGGGTCCCGACCTTGGCCGAGTGCGGCGTGGCCGAGCCCTTGGCGACGCCTGCGGCCTTCTTGATCATCTCGGCGGCCGGGGGGGTCTTGGTGACGAAGGTGAAGGAGCGGTCCTCGTAGACGGTGATCTCCACGGGGATGACGTTGCCGCGCTGCGACTCGGTCGCAGCGTTGTACGCCTTGCAGAACTCCATGATGTTGACGCCGTGCTGACCGAGCGCCGGGCCGATCGGCGGGGCGGGGTTGGCTGCGCCGGCCTGGATCTGGAGCTTGATCAGCCCGGCGACCTTCTTCTTGGGAGCCATGTGGATGGATCTCTTTCTTGTCCGGTAAGCGCCGCACGCCTGCCGTGCAGCGGGGTGTGCGCGGATCGAGCACACACGACCGCTCATCCTAGCCCGAGGCGCACCCGGTCGGGAGACGCGGTGCCAGGGATCACAGGCCTCACCCCTGTGAGACCGCACCCAGGCGGGGCGAGGGCGCACGGGCCCTCCTCAGTGCGCCCGCCGTGAGGACGACGTCGCCTTCGCGGTGGACTCCGCCGAGCTGTCGACGCAGGCCGACGTCCGACAGGGGCGCTCGGCGGCCCGCGGCGGGACGCGGGCTCTCAGCCACGGCAGCCGCACGACGATCCGAGAGCCCCGTCGCGCATGAGGTCGATCTCACGCACGACGGGGCTCGGGCACTGTCGGGACCCGCGTGGGACCCGGATCAGATCTTGGCGACCTGGCCGAAGGACAGCTCGGCGGGGGTGTCGCGGCCGAACAGCGAGATGAGCACCTGGAGCTTCTGGGTCTCGGGGTGGATCTCGGAGATGGTCGCGGGCAGGGACTCAAAGGGCCCCTCGGTGACGATGACCGACTCGCCGACGGTGAAGCTCACCTCGTAGACCTGGCCGCCGGCAACGACCTGGGTGCCCGAGCCCTCGGCCTCCGCGGCCCGCGCCGCGGCGGCCTGCTTGGCGGCGATCTCCTCGGCAGTGGGCCCGAGCTGGGCGACGGCCTCCTCGAAGGGCAGGGGCACCGGGTTGTAGCGGTCGCCGACGAAGCCGGTGACGGCGGGGGTGTCCTTGATCGTGCGCCACACCTGGTCGGTGGTCTCCGGGTCGTCGAGGTCCATGCGGACGAAGACGTAGCCGGGCAGGCGCACCCGGGAGACCTCCTTCTTCTTCGAGGCGTTCTTGATCTCGATGACCGTCTCCATGGGCACGACGGCGTCGAAGACGTAGCCCTCGAGCTCGAAGTTCTCGGCGCGGGCCATGATGTCGGCCGCCACGCGCCGCTCGTAGCCCGAGTAGGTGTGCAGGACGTACCACTGGCCCGGCAGCGCGGACATCTCGGCGCGGAACTCCTCAAGGGGGTCAACCGCCTCGAGCTCGTCAGCCTCCTCCTGGGCCTCCTGGGACTCGGTGGGGGGCTGGTCCTGGTCGAGGGCCTCGGTCTGGCCTGCGGCCTCGACGTCGTCGACGACGGGCGACAGCTCCTCAGGGACGGTCTCCTCGGACACGGTCTGCACCTGCTTTCCTGACACGCAGCGGCTGGTTGATGGGGAGTGGTGGGCGGCGGGGCCTGCCGGGACCGGTGGGAACCGGCTCAGGCGAAGACCCGCATGATGAGCCAGTCGAAGGCGGCGTCCAGCAGCCCCGTGAATGCCATGATCGCCAGGATGAAGACGACCACGACGACGAAGTAGGTCGACAGCTCCTTGCGGGTGGGCCACACGACCTTGCGCAGCTCCTCGACGACCTGCCGGAAGAACAGGAGGACACGGACAGGGAAGGCTCGCTTCCTGTCCTGCTTGTCGACGGCGCTTGCGCTCATGGTCTCGGGGTCCTCGGGATCGGTGGTTCGGTCGTGCCCAGCGGGCGAGAGGACGGAACCGACGGGATCTCCCGACAGATCCGCCGTTCTCAGCAGGGCAGGCGGGACTCGAACCCACAACCGCCGGTTTTGGAGACCGGTGCGCTACCAATTGCGCCACTGCCCTTCAGCGGTGCCCCATCCTGCCACACCGCCAGGAGCGCCGCGACCTCCGCCCCAGTGGGCTGCGACACGTCCGGAGGTCAGCCTGTCGGCGCCCCCACCCCCTCCCCGGAGGGCGCAGGCGACCCCGACCCACCCTCTGGCGCGGGACACCGCACCGCGATGAGGGCCGAGCCGCTCACGTCGCCCGGCCGGCCGCCTGAGCGGCCCGGATACGACTCCAGTACCGTGATCGTGCAGTCGGCGACCGTCTGCGACGAGCCCACCTCGACACTGACCTCGATCGCGCTCGCACCCTCCCGGACGAAGCTCACCCGGGCAGCCTCCGAGTCGACCTCAGTCAGCACCAGCGTCCACCCCTGCGCGTGGACCGGGCGCTGCAGCCCATAGGTGCCCGCCTCCTCCCGGAGGGCCTCCACCTCAGGGGACAGCTCGGGGGTTCCTGGGCTCGGCGGCCTCATGAAGAGGGCCCACACCCCGAACCCCAGCACGCAGGCCACCACGACGACGCACGCCGCAGCCACCAGCATTCTCCTCCTCATCAATACAGATCCCATGACCGCCAACCACCTCTCCACTCTCATTCGGCACGAATGACGGCAGCCTCATCGAAGTTCCCCTTGAAGTCCTCGAACGGCAGGGCGATCAGATCATACCCCACCCCCACGGATTGACAATCGTCACCATATCATCACTCGGGTCATTCGGGTCACCGAGGCCCACCGCCTGCACATAGTATGCGTGGTTGTAGCGCAACCGGTCGGGCAGCTTATTTCCCCGGCTTTCCGTTGCCCCAGGACCATACAACGGATCTGGATACTCCTCCCTCTAGGGGAGCCTAAGAGGCTTGTTCTTCGAACCCAGGACGACGGCGTGCCCCGTGCCCAGCTTCTCCTGCAGGTCCGCCGTAGTGGAGCCACGTCCCATTCCACTGGATTCGTTGCCGGTCAGAACGGACATCCCGTCCGCCGTCCAGCCCCCTTCGACCTGCTCATAACGACGATCACCCTCGCCATCGCGGTCGGAGGCGTCATCCTTGCCGACATCGTCACATGAGGGCTGAATTTCATCGGTGAAGCTCGCGACTCGACGCACGGTGCCAGGAGAGGCGTCCTTAAGTATCTGGGTCCACATCCCCTGTCGCTTGCCGTGGTCCCACCCTGAGGGCCTTCTTGATCGTCCGGAGCGACTCGTCGACCGTGCCCTGGTCGACCGGCGGCTTCTTGTCAGGCGCCGCGCCTCCGCCCTCGTGTGCCACCCCACCAGAGGAAGGGGACCCTGAGGCGGGCACGGCAGACGGCTGTCCGCCGCAGCCCGAGCCTCCTGGGAACAGGCTCTCCAGCGTGCAGATCACGTCGTAGCCGATTCGCCGGCCCAGAGGGCCGGCGGCGCCGATCAGGGCTGCGACGAGGAGCACAGAGGCGCCGATGACACCGGCGTACTCGGCGCTCCCGGCACCGGACTCGCTGCGCCAGAGTCGCAGGTGCCTCGACCGAGGCCTTCGAGAAACAGCCACGATGATGCTCATAGGATGAGCTTCACGCCCTGTGGCGCCCCTCCGGGTAAGGGCTGGCGCCCGGTCAACGCCCTGTGGCGCCAGGGACCGCACCTATGGGGCGCCGCATCTGTGGGACCATGGCCCCGTGAGCACTGCACCCCGGAGCCGAGTCTCCGCCCGTCTAGCCGCCATCGCCCCCTCCGCCACCCTCGCCGTCGACGCCAAGGCCAAGGCCCTCAAGGCCGCCGGACGCCCGGTCATCGGCTTCGGCGCCGGCGAGCCGGACTTCCCGACCCCGGACTACATCGTCCAGGCGGCGGTGTCCGCCGCCCAGGACCCCGCCAACCACAAGTACTCCCCGGCCAAGGGCCTGCCCGCCCTGCGCGAGGCCATCGCGGCTGCCACCCTGCGCGACTCCGGCCACGAGGTCTCCCCCGACGCGATCCTCGTGACCAACGGAGGCAAGCAGGCGGTCTTCCAGGCCTTCGCCGCCGTCGTCGACCCCGGCGACGAGGTGATCCTGCCCGCCCCGTACTGGACTACCTACCCGGAGGTCATCGCCCTTGCCGGCGGCACGCCCGTCGAGGTCTTCGCCGGCGCCGACCAGGAGTACAAGGTGACGGTCGACCAGCTCGAGGCGGCTCGCACCGACCGCACGAAGGCCGTTCTCGTGTGCTCCCCGTCCAACCCCACCGGCGCGGTGTACACCCCTGAGGAGCTCGGCGCGATCGGACGGTGGGCCCTTGAGCACGGCGTGTGGGTCATCACCGACGAGATCTACGAGCACCTGCTCTACGACGGCGCCGAGCCGGCCCACGTCCTCGGCCTCGTCCCCGAGCTGGCCGACCAGACCGTCGTCCTCAACGGCGTGGCCAAGACCTACGCGATGACCGGCTGGCGGGTGGGCTGGATGCTCGGCCCGGCCGACGTCATCGCGGCGGCCACGAACTTCCAGTCGCACCTGACCTCGAACGTCGCCAACGTCTCCCAGCACGCCGCGCTGGCGGCCGTGTCCGGCGACCTGTCGGCGGTGGCCGCGATGCGCGAGGCCTTCGACCGGCGTCGCCGTCTCATGGTCTCCCTCCTGTCGGACATCGAGGGCCTGGCCGTGCCGGTCCCCCGGGGCGCCTTCTACGCCTACCCGAGCGTCGAGGCCCTCATCGGCAGGAGCCTGCGGGGCACGGTCATCGACTCCTCAGCCACCCTGGCCGGGCTCGTGCTCGAGCACGCCGAGGTCGCCGTCGTCCCCGGTGAGGCCTTCGGGCCCTCGGGCTTCCTGCGCCTGTCCTACGCCACCGGCGACGAGGCGATCACCGAGGGCGTGGGACGCCTGGGCGAGCTGCTCTCCGAGGTCAAGTGAGGTCGAGCGGGGTCGAGGAGGACGGTCGTGCCCCACGCGCGACCCGGACGGCCTCGCCTCCTGAGCGCTGACCCGCCCTGTGAGCGACGACGGCGGAGCCGGTCGCCCCGTGAGGGGTGACCGGCTCCGCCGTCGTGAGCGGGCCCGCGCCGGGACAGGCGGGGACGGTGGCGCACCCACGGCGCCGTCCCCTGCTGCGCGCCGCGCTCAGCGGGCCGCCGGAGCGGCGTCGACGGCGGCCTGCCCGGGCACGGAGGAGAACTCGTCCCCGCGTCGGCGCAGGTAGGGGTCCTGCTCGAGGTAGGCCTTGGTCTCCCGGGCGATGAGCCCCGACAGAATGAGCAGGCCCAGGAGGTTGGGGATGATCATGAGGCCGTTGGCGATGTCCGAGAAGGTCCACACGTCGGTCAGCTCGGTGACCGTGCCCACGAAGACGACGGCGGTGAAGACGACCCGGTAGGCCATGATCCCCCGCACTCCCACGAGCCTGACGACGCAGCGCTCCCCGTAGTAGGCCCAGCCCAGGATCGTCGAGGAGGCGAGGAACACGATGGCGATGGACACGATGTAGTGGCCCCAGCTGCCGGGAAGCCCGTGGCTGAAGGCGTCGCCGGTCATCGTGCCGGGGTCGCTCGAGGTCTTCCACGTGCCGGTGGACAGGATGACCAGGCCGGTGCAGGACACGACGATGATCGTGTCGATGAAGGTCTGGGTCATCGAGACCAGTCCCTGGCGGGCGGGGTGGTGCGTCTTGGCGGCCGCGGCGGCGATAGCCGCCGAGCCCATGCCCGACTCGTTGGAGAACAGGCCGCGGGCGGCGCCGTACTGGAGGGCCATGACGAAGGTCGAGCCGACGAAGCCGCCGACGGCTCCCGAGCCGGTGAAGGCCCCGGTGAAGACCTCACCGAGGGCGGGCAGGACCCCCGAGGCGTTGGCGAGCAGGATGTAGAGGCAGCCGGTGACGTAGAAGACGATCATCATCGGCACGAAGCCCGCCGTCACCTTGCCGATGGCCTTGATGCCGCCCAGGAGCACGGCACCCACGGTCAGCGCCAGGACGAGGCCCACGACCCAGGGGTCGAGTCCGAAGGAGCGCTGGAGCTGGGCGGCCACGGCGTTGGACTGGGTCATGCAGCCGATGCCGAAGGAGGCCAGCACCGCGGCGCAGGCGAAGAAGATCGACAGGAACCTGCCCGGCCAGCCGGGGATCGCGTGCCGCAGGTAGTACTGCGGTCCGCCGGACTGCTGTCCACGGGCGTCGGTGGTGCGGAAGCGCACCGCCAGGAAGGACTCTGAGTACTTCGCGGCCATCCCGAACAACGCCGAGACCCACATCCAGAACAGCGCCCCCGGACCGCCCAGGTGGATGGCCGTGGCCACGCCCACGATGTTGCCGACCCCGACGGTGGCGGCCAGCGCCGTCGTCAGGGCCTGGTAGTGGGAGATGTCCCCGGCGGCCGAGTCGGCCTCACCGCCCCCGTCACGCTGGAACAGCGCGAAGCGCAGGGCGGGGCCGAGCTTGCGCAGCTGGAGGCCGCGCAGCCTGACGGTCAGGACGATGCCGGTGCCCAGCAGGAGCACGATGAGGAGCCAGCGTCCCCACAGGAAGTCGTTGATCGAGGACAGCACCTCGCTCAGGCCGGTGGGTGGGGCGGAGACGGCGAGCAGGTGCGTCGGGAGAGGGGTCATGGCCGTCCTTTCGGTCCGCAGGGAATACGATGCTGGCGAACACTACAGAGCGTCGTGTGTCACGCTCATGTCGGGCACGTCACAGACGCTCGCAGGGCCGCGCGGGGCTGCACGGGGACGTACTGACTGTACTGCGCCTAGTGCGCGCCCCTGCGGGCCTGGATCTCGCGCGCCTGGGCGAGCCAGGTCTCGGCGCGCGCCAGGCGCCCCTCGGCGTCGGGGCGCCAGGGCCCCCCGTCCTCGCGGCGCGCTCCTGCGACGAGGGACAGGACGACGCCGGCGCAGCGGGCCCGCAGCGCCACGGGGTCGACCTGGCGGGAGGCCAGGCGCGTCCACGTCTCCAGGGTCGGGCGCAGGTGGGGGTAGGAGGCCGGGGCGAGGTGGTCCAGGACGCTCACGTGTCCCAGGAGACAGGCCAGGTCGTCGACCCTGTGCCCGGGACCGAGGGAGTCGACGTCGAGCAGGCTAGCCACCCCCTCGCCCTCCATGAGGACGTTGGCCTCGTAGAAGTCTCCGTGGACGGGGACGATCGGGCCGGGGTCGGTCGCGGCCATGAGCTGCTCGACGCCCTCGGACACGGCGCGGGCTCGGGCGGCGTGCTCGGGCAGGACGGTCGAGGCCGCGTGGGCGTAGTGCCGCGAGCGCTCGGACCAGGCGGGGTGGGCGGACAGCTGGAGGGCCGAGGCGGGCAGCGAGTCGAGCAGGCCGGTCAGTGAGTGGAAGACTCGGGCCGCCTGGGCCTCGTCCATGCCGTGGGACAGCAGGGAGGACAGGGCCACCCCGTGCCCGGTCGACAGCAGGACGAGACCGTCGGGGTCGTCGCGCAGCACCTCGGGGGCCGGGACGCCGGCGGCACGCAGCATGCGGTGGCGCTCGGCGAAGGCGGCGTACTGGCTGGGTCGCAGGACCTTGGCGTAGGAGGTCGAGGAGTCGGGGTAGGTGACGCGCACGACCGCGCGGCGTGTGGGCCGGTAGGCGACCATCGTCGCCTTGACCGCCACCCCGAGGCGCCGGGAGAGCAGCGAGGGCGTGCAGGCCACCGCCAGGGCCGGGAGCTCGGGGTCGGCCGGGTGGCGCCAGACGTGGACGGCGGGGCCTACGCCCCCCGTCGGGGCGACCCGGGTCAGCCCGGCGGCCTGCGGGTTGGACAGGCGTGCCGTCGTCGCGCACAGGTACTCGGTCGTGCGCCGTCCTCCGGCGGAGGCCACGACCGCGGTGTAGCCCACCGAGACCCCGGCCCCGGGGCGGTGGTGGACCGAGTGCACCTCCCAGCTCATGAGCTGCTGGCCCGCAGGCGCGAGGGCGGCGGCCAGCACGGAGGCAGCGCGCGGGCCGGTCAGGAGCGAGACCTCCTCGGACTCGTGTCCGGCCATCGGGTTGCTCATAGGGACCAGTGTGCCCTACTGCGAGCCCCTCGAGCACCAGGCTCGGCGACGGCCCTACCGGGCGGTGACGTGACAGAATCCGGCCATGCGCGACCTGTCGACCCTTCCCAAGGCGCATCTGCACCTGCACTTCACGGGGTCGATGCGTCTGGACACGCTCGTGGACCTCGCCCAGTCCGAGCGCTCGCGCCTGCCCGCGTCCTTCATCGACGGCGATCCGCTGCACGTCCCGGCCGACCACCGGGGCTGGTTCCGCTTCCAGCGGGCCTACGACACCGCCCGTCACCTCGTGCGCGACGAGGAGACGATGCGCCGGATCGTCCTGGAGGCGGCTCTTGACGACGCCGCCGAGGGGTCCCGTCGTCTGGAGATCCAGGTGGACCCGACCTCCTACGCCCCCTTCGTCGGGGGCATCACCCCCGCCCTGGAGATCATTCTCGACGCCGCGGCGCAGGCCACGGTCCTGTCGGGCACGCAGGTGGCGGTCGTCGTCGCCGCCTCGCGGATACGCCACCCCCTCGAGGCCCGGACCCTGGCCCGGCTGGCGGCGCGCTACGCCGGCGACGGCCCCGGCACGGTCGTCGGCTTCGGGCTGAGCAACGACGAGAGGGCCGGGCAGACAGCGTCGTGGGGGCCGGCGTTCAGGATCGCCAGGCGGGCCGGGCTCGCCTCCCTGCCCCACGCCGGCGAGCTGCTCGGGCCCGGGCACGTGCGCGACGTCGTGGGCTCCCTGGGGCCGACCCGTCTGGGCCACGGGGTCCGGGTCAGTGAGGACCCGGCGCTGCTGGACGCGGTGGTCGCCGCGGGGATCAGCCTCGAGGTGTGCCCGGCGTCGAACGTGTGCCTGGGGGTCTACCGGGAGGCCGGTGACGTCCCGCTGCGCGCCCTGCTCGACCACGGTGCCCAGGTGGCGCTCGGGGCCGACGACCCGCTCCTGTTCCGCACCCGGCTCGTCGACCAGTACTCGATCGCCCGGTCCCTGGGCCTGGACGACGAGGCCCTGGCCGAGCTGGCGCGCGGCTCGATCCGGGCGTCGCTGGCCGATGAGGAGTCCAAGCGGGTCTGGCTGGCGGAGGTCGACGCCTGGCTGGCCGCCCCCGAGGCGTGAGGCCGGGGGCTGCTCAGCGCTGCGGACCCTCCAGGGCGAGGAGCTCGTCGGCGACGTCGGTGAACACCCCGGTGCAGCCCCACTCGAAGAGCTCGGCTGCGCGCTGGGCGGAGTTGACGGTCCACACGTTGACCCCGTAGCCGGCACCTCGGGCCAGCGCGACCATCTCCTCGCTCAGGCCCTCGTCCTGGGGGTGGATGCACGTGGCCCCGCACAGCTCGGCCACCGACAGCCAGTCGGGCCTGATGGTCCCCGCCTCGTAGAGCACGGCTGTGGCGTAGCGGGGGTGGCGCTCGTGGAAGGCCATGAGCAGGGGCTGGCTGAAGGAGGACACGAGGACCTGGCAGGCCGGGTCGAGGGCGTCGAGGGCCCGGGCGACGGTGTCGACGAGGAGGAGGCTGCGTGCGGCGCCCTGCTCGTTGGGCTTGAGCTCGATGTTGGCGTGCAGGCCGCGCTCGGACAGCAGGTCGATGAAGGTGTCGAGCAGGGGCAGCCGCTCGCCGGCGAAACGCGGGTCGAACCACGACCCGGCGTCGATGGTGGCCAGGTCGGCCGCCTCCAGGGCGTAGATCGAGCCCGAGCGGTCGGTCGTGCGGTCCAGTGCGGTGTCGTGGATGAGGACGGCGGTGCCGTCCCCGAGCAGGTCGACGTCGGTCTCGATCCAGGTGGCGCCCGCGTCGGCGGCGGCCAGGAAGGAGGCCATCGTGTTCTCCGGGGCGCGGGAGGGCAGCCCCCGGTGGGCCAGGACGGCGCGCTCCAGCCTCGGTCGGTGCACGAGGGGCTGCGCCCCGCCGGCCGCGGGCCCCTGAGCGTGCTCCGGGCCCTGGTCCCGGCTGTGCCCCGCTGCGGGGTGGTCGTACCTCATCGGCGGTCCTCCTCGGGTCCTGCGCCCAGTGAGCGCAGGATACGGCCTCGGGCCACGAGCGGGGCGAGCTCGGCCAGGAGGGTGGCGACCAGGATGAGGGAGCCGCCCACCCCCAGCCTCCACGTGAGGTGCTCCCCGCCGAGGGCCACGGCGAAGGAGGCCGAGAAGACCGGCTCCATGGCCATGATGACCGCCGCCCGCGCGGCGTCCATCCGCGCCTGCGCCCAGGACTGGACGACGAGGGCCCCCAGTCCGGCGGCCACGGCGAGGTAGAGCATGACGGCCCAGTCCCGCCCCTGAGGGGCGACGATCCCGTCGGGGAGGGCCACGAGCGTGTGGACAGCGCCCAGGGAGATCATCTGGATGGCCCCCAGGGCCAGGGCGTCGCGGCCGACCGACCACCGGCTGAGCAGCGCGACGTGGACGGAGTAGACGGTGGCGCACCCGAGCAGGGCGAGCTCGCCGGTGCCCACGTGCAAGCCGCTCAGGCCGAGAACCGCCGCACCTGCCAGGGCCAGGGCGACGGCCAGGACCGTGGCCCTGCCCACGCGCACCCTCCACAGGAGCCAGGCGACCAGCGGGGTGCCCACGACATAGAGGGCGGTGAGGAATCCCGAGACCGAGGCCGAGGCGATCGACAGCCCGTAGGTCTGGGCGAGCTGGGCCACGGCGTAGACGGCCCCGAGCACGAGGCCGGCGCGCCACGTCGCTGCGTCGGCCCGCGCCAGGCGCCGTGCGAAGACGAGGGCGCCGACGACCCCGGCGACGACGAAGCGCACGGCGAGGTAGTCGAGCGGGGGGACCCTGGTGATGAGGTCCTTGGTCATGAAGAAGGTCGATCCCCACACGAGGGCGACCGCGAGGAGGGCCAGGCCGGGCAGCAGCTCACGCCATGCGGCCGGGGCGGGGCGGCGCTGCGGCGGGCGCGCACCGGACGAGGGGCAGGACGGTGGGCTGGTCATGGGCGGCTGAAGACGGTCGGGGCGGTCGGGACGCGGTCAGGGGGCGCAGGGCGGATGTGCGGGACCGGAGGGGCGGCGGTCCCGGGCCGCTGTCCGGGGCGGCGGTGCGGGGCGGGTGGATGAGGGGGCGTGGCTCACCAGCCGACGTGAACGGGCTCAGGCACGAGGGCGATGCCGAAGCGGTCTCGCACCCCGGCCACGACGGCGTCACGCAGGGCAGCGACCTCCTGGGCCCGGGCCCCGCCGCGGTTGGTCAGGGCCAGGACGTGCTTGGTCGACAGGCTCACCCGGGACGTCGCGGACAGGGTGAAGCCCTTGGGGAAGCCGGCGTGGTCGATGAGCCAGGCGGCGGAGGTCTTGACCGGCGCGTCCTGCTCGCGCTCGGGGCGCACGGCGCCCGCGGGCCGGTTCGCCCCGGCGCGGGCGGCCACGGGGTAACGGGGGGCGTCGGCGGGAAGGGCGGCGGCCAGGGAGGCGGGCAGGACGGGGTTGGTGAAGAAGGAGCCGGCCGACCACGTGTCGTGGTCGGTGGTGTCCAGGACCATGCCCTTGGAGCGGCGAAGGTCGAGGACCGCCTCGCGCACGGCACGGGCGTCGACCCGCGTGCCGAGCTCGACGTCGAGCTCCCGGGCGAGCTGGCTGTAGGCGATCGGTGCGGACAAGGAGGCGGGTCGCACGAGGAAGGTGACCGAGAGCACGACCCACCTGCCGGTCGGGCCCCAGGTCCGACCGGCGCCGATCTCGGCGTCGCTCAGTGACCTCTTGAGGTCGGAGTCCCGGTAGCCCAGGCCCAGCTCGGACAGCGCCAGGTGGACGGTGCGGCCGGCGGCGCGGTCCCAGGCTCGCACGGAGGCCAGGAGCTGGCAGACCTCGGCGCCGTAGGCACCGATGTTCTGCACCGGAGCCGCCCCGACCGTCCCGGGGATACCGGACAGCGGGGCGAATCCCCCCCAGTGGGAGGCCACGGCCTCGCGGACGAGGTCGTCCCAGGTCGTGCCCGCGGTTGCGGTGAACTCGACGCCCCCGCAGCTGTTGTCGGCCACGAGGAGGACCTCCTGGCGGGCGTCGCGCAGGACCCGTCCGGGAAAGCCCGTGTCACTGGCCACGATGTTGGAGCCTCCGCCCACGACGAGCAGGGGCGTGCCCGAGTCGTCGGCCTGGCGGACCGCGTCGATGAGCTCGGCCTCGGTCCTGGCCTCGACGTACTCGCCCACGGGGCCGCCGACCCGCAGGGTCGTCAGCTCGGCCAGGGTCGTGGGCGCCTCCTGCGTCCCGGGCCGGTGGGCCAGCGCCTCGACCGGCGCGGGCCACGGGTCAGCTGACCGGGGCGCGGCTGAGCAGGAGGGGGGCTCGGCGCGCTCGGAGGGGCCGGAAGTGTCGGTCATGACGGGGTCTCCTGGGTCGGGGCCGCTGGCGTCCTCGGGCTGGACCGGGTCGGCCTGTGCCGGTATGTTCCGGCCCAGACTGGCCTGGCCCGGGCGGGACCGGGCGAGAAGAGGACCCCGCACGCCGGGTGCGGGGTCGGGTGATCACGCCGGGGCGATCCTCACTTCTTGTTGCGCCGCTGGTGGCGGGTCTTGCGCAGCAGCTTGCGGTGCTTCTTCTTGGCCATGCGCTTGCGGCGCTTCTTGATGACAGATCCCATCGGGGCTCCTCAGTGGTCGTGCGTGCCGGGTGCTCGTTGGCGCCACCGGTCCGACCGGCGGCCCCGGCACACGGCCGGACGAGCGTGGTGGTCGGGTTGAGGCTCCTCACGCCGACCACACAGGTGACCGGGTGATTGTAGCCGCCCTCAGGAGCCAGTCGACTCCGAGGACTCGTGGCCCCAGTCACCCAGGCCTGCGGCGAGGTACTGCTCGACGGCGCGCTCGGGGACCCGGAAGGATCGGCCCACCTGCATCGCGGGCAGGTCGCCGGAGTGGACCATGCGGTAGACGGTCATCTTCGAGACGCGCAGCATGGCGGCCACCTCGGCGACCGTGAGGAAGGACGGTGCGCCGGAGGCGCCTGAGGAAGTGGGGCCCGATGCCATGGGTGCTGAGGTCCTGTCGTCAGGGTTGAGGCGGATAGGTCAGGTCGACCCTGAGGTCGGCCCGGGGTCGGCGTAGCGGCGGCGCACGCGGCCCCGCACGAGCTCCCGCGACGTGCGGGCGAGGCCAATATAACCCTCGTCCCAGCAGGCGCACAGGTTTTTCCACCCTCTCCCGTCACACGCGTCGCATGTCACATGCGAGGGAGGGGCGGTACGGGCCTCGGCGCGCCCCGCCCACGGGGGGAGCACAATGGCGGCGTGCCCATGAACCGACCGTCCCCACCGGCCCGTCCCGTCGCGCGCCCGGCCGATCCCGGCGCCGCGCGATGGCGCGAGACCCTGGCCGGCTGGGCGGTGGCCTACCGTCTCAAGCGAGCGGCGAGGTTCACCCCGGCGCGGCTGGCGGTCGTCGTCTTCGCGGGCATCATCGTCGTGGTCTCGGTGCTGCTCGCGCTGCCGGTGTCAACCGCCCACGGTCGGGGACCGGCGGTCGTCGACGCGGTCTTCACCGCCACCTCGGCGGTGTGCGTGACCGGGCTGACCACGGTCGACACCGCCACCTACTGGTCCCCCTTCGGTCAGCTCGTCATCATCCTGGGCGCAGCCGTCGGGGGCCTGGGCATCATGACCCTGGCCTCGCTGCTGTCCTTCGCGGTCTCCCGGCACGTGGGCCTGACCCAGCGGATGCTGGCCGCCACGGAGAACCAGTCGCGCCTGGGCGACGTCGTCTCTTTGCTCCGTGCGGTCATCATCACCGCGGTGGGGGCCGAGGCGATCCTCATGGCGGCGCTCCTGCCCCGCTTCCTCGCCCTGGGGCTGGAGCCGGGCGAGGCGAGCTGGTACGCCTTCTTCATGGCGCTGTCGATCTTCAACAACGCCGGCTTCGTCATCATGCCCGAGGGACTGGCGCCCTACGCCTCGGACTGGTGGATCGGGTTGCCCATCGTCCTGGGCACCTTCGTCGGCGCGGTCGGGTTCCCGGTCATCCACGACGTCATGCGCCACGGACGCAGGGCGCGCCTGTGGACGCTGCACACCAAGCTGACGCTGACGACCTACGGGGTGATGACCGTCGTGTCGTCCCTGACGATCGCCGCCTTCGAGTGGACCAACCCGAGCACCTACGGCCCGCTGCCCCTGGGGGGCAAGCTGCTCACCGCCCTCATCAACGGGGTCAACGCCCGTTCCTCGGGCCTGTCGACGATCACCCCGGAGCACATGCACGAGGCCACCTGGTTCCTCCAGGACGCCCTCATGTTCATCGGCGGGGGCTCGGCCTCGACGGCGGGAGGAATCAAGGTGAGCACCTTCGCCGTCCTCGTCCTGGCGATCGCGGCCGAGGCCAGGGGCGACCAGGACATCGAGGCCTTCGGACGCCGCATCACCCTGTCGACGGTGCGCCTGAGCGTGGCGGTCGCGTTCATCGGCGCCACCGTCGTCGGGGTCTCGACGCTCCTGCTGCTCCAGATCACCCACCTGAGCCTGGACCGGGTCCTGTTCGAGGTCGTCAGCGCCTTCGCCACCGTCGGCCTGTCGACCGGCATCACCCCCCTGCTGCCGGTCAGCGCCAAGTACGTCATCGTCGTCCTCATGTTCGTCGGGCGCGTGGGCACGATGACCGCGGCCACGGCCCTGGCGCTGCGCGAGCGGCGCCGCGTCATCCGCATGCCTGCCGAGCGCCCGCTCATCGGCTGAGCGGGGTGCGGCCGGTGCGGGCAGGAGGCGGACCCGGCTACGCTCGTGCCGAGGCAGTCGACCGGCGCGACCAGCCCCATGAGCGCCCAGGAGAAGCCAGACAAGCCCAGGAGAGCACATGCCATCGCCCGCAGACCGCACCGACTCGACGCTCGTCATCGGGCTGGGCCGCTTCGGCTCGGCCGTGGCCGCCACCCTGGACCGCCTGGGCCGGGAGGTCCTGGCCGTGGAGTCCAACCCCTCGCTCGTGCGCCAGTGGACCGGGCGCATCCCCCTGGTCGAGGCCGACGCCACCGACCCCGAGGCCCTCGAGCAGCTCGGGGCCACCGAGTTCGGCACCGCCGTCGTGGGGGTGGCGACCTCCCTGGAGGCCAGCGTGCTCATCACCGGCAACCTCGTCGACCTCGAGACCCCGCAGATCTGGGCCAAGGCCGTCTCCCGCGCCCACGGCCGGATCCTCCAGCGCATCGGCGCCCACCACGTCGTCTACCCCGAGTTCGACGCCGGCCAGCGGGCCGCCCACCTCGTGTCGGGGCGGATGCTCGACTACATCGAGATGGAGAAGGGCGGCTTCACCATCGTCAAGATGCGCTCCCCGGCCGAGCTGCACGGGTTCACGATCGGGGAGTCGAAGGTCCGCTCACGCTACGGGGTCACCATCTTCGGGCTCATGAGCCCCGGCGAGCCCTTCGAGTACGCCACCTCCGAGACCCTAGTGTCCGCCAGCGACGTGCTCGTCGTCGGCGGGGACGCGAGCCTGCTCGAGCGCTTCGCCCTGCGCTCCTGAGGCCGGGCGGGCGCCGACGACGCCGAGGACCCATCGGGTCGTGCGACGGCCCACGGGGTCGCACCGGAGCCCGTGAGGTCGCACGTCCGGCATGCGACCTCACGGACGGGGACGCGACCTCACGGGTCGCACCGGGCCGGGTGAGGCCCGGTGCGGCCCGTGGGACCCGGAGGGCCTCAGAGCACGCCACGCACGGAGTAGCGGAACTCCAGCCTCCCGGCGGGCAGGCAGTACTCGGGGTGGGTGCGCGCACCCCAGGACTGGTCCCCGCCCACTCCCCTGCGCATGAGGGCGGGCCGCAGCACGGTGCGCACCGGGGAGGGCAGCTCGAAGGCGTGCCGGGCCTCCTCGACCTCGAAGGGCGTCCAGGGCAGGACCGACAGCTCCATGGGCCTGCCCGGGTCGCACTCCAGGCGCAGGCCCCGGCCGCGGACGTCGGTGACCTCGGCCCAGCGCACCCCCGTGCGCGACCCCGACTCCTGGGGGGTGAGGTAGCCCGGGAGCTGGTCGGCCACCCGTGCGCGGTAGACGTCGAGGCGAGCCCCGCCACGCCGGTCGACGTAGCACTCCTCAGGGCCCTCCCCGTACCAGGTGAGCCGGTCGAGCTCGACGGGTACCTCGAGGATCGAGCCGAACTCGGGCAGGTCGGGGGCGTCCTCGGGTCGGTCGAGGACCTGGGTGACCTCGATGGTCCCCTCGCCCGTCACCCGGTAGGACATCGACGCCCGCGCCCCGGGCAGGCCGGCCAGCTCGTAGTCGAAGGTCACCGTGACCGACTCCTCGTCCTGGCGCACCTGCGGGTACTCCGGTCCCATGACGACCCTCGGGTAGCGGGTGGCCAGCGACCAGGCGCCCTCCTCGAAGGGGCTGCCGTAGCCGCGCTCGTTGGCGGTCGGCGCGTGCCAGAAGCAGGGCCTGACCGGGGCGCAGAGCAGCTCGCCCCCGCCCTCGGACGTGCGGCCGAAACGGTAGGACACCAGCGCGCCGGTCACACGGGAGAAGAGCACCTCGAAGCGCTGGCCGCGCACCCCGACGTTGTGCAGCCCCTCGACGAGCTCGGGCCGCGGCTCGGGGGCCGGGGCCGCGAAGGCGGCCGGCGCGCTGCGCGGCGCCTCGACGAGGACGACTCCCTGGTCCCCGGCGACCTCGTGCCCGGCCGGGGCCCAGGCCTCGTCGTGGCGCAGGCGGAAGGACACGGTCAGGGTGTACTCCCCCGGGGTCGCCGGCACCGTCAGCGGCACGGGGTAGGTCGCGCTCGTCCCGGGGGCGACGTCGGTGTCGAGGCGGGCCGAGGCCAGCTCCCGGCCCTCCCGGGCCAGGGTGACGATGCAGTCGAGCTCGGCCGACGAGGTGAACAGGAAGCGGTTGGTCACCTCCAGCTCCTGGGCGCCCACCCGGGTGGCCAGGGGACGGAAGAGGTGACGGACCTCCTGGATCTTGGGCGAGGGTGTGTGGTCGGCGTAGAAGATGCCGTTGCCGCAGAAGTCCCCGTCGTGGGGGGCCTCCCCGCAGTCGCCGCCGTATCCCCAGTAGGGGGTCCCGTCGGGGGCCCTCAGGGCGATCGCCTGGTCGGCGAAGTCCCAGATGAAGCCGCCCTGGAACAGCGGGTCGCGCTCGGCCAGGTCCATGTAGCGGTCGACCGCCCCGAAGGAGTTGCCCATCGCGTGGGCGAACTCGCACAGGATGAAGGGCTTGTCCCGCTCGGTGCGCAGCATCTGCTCGACCGTGGCGGCCGGGGTGTACATGCGGCTGACCACGTCCGAGCTCTCCGGGTGGCGGGGGTCCTCGACGATCCCCTCGTAGTGGACCGGACGGGAGTCCAGGGAGCGGAAGAGCTCGGCCATCGCCGCGATGGTCGAGCCCCCGAAGGACTCGTTGCCGCAGGACCACATGACGACGCAGGGGTGGTTCTTGTCCCGCTCGTACATCGAGCGGGCCCTGTCGAGCACGGCCTCACGCCACTGGGGCCTGTCCCCCGGCAGCGCCCGGGACACGTCGTGGTCGGTGCGCACGATGTGGTCCCACACCCCGTGGGTCTCCAGGTTCGTCTCGTCGATGACGTAGAGGCCGTAGGCGTCGCACAGCTCGTAGAAGAAGGAGTTGTTCGGGTAGTGGCTCGTGCGCACGGCGTTGATGTTGGCGCGCTTGAGTGCCACGAGGTCGGCCTCGGTGCGCTCACGAGTCATCACCCGGCCGTCGAGCCCGAACTCGTGGCGGTTGACGCCCCGGAACACGATCCTCTCGCCGTTGACGCGCAGCACGCCGTCCTCGATGCCGAAGCGGCGCAGGCCCACCTTCTGGGGCACGAGCTCCGTGCGCCGACCGCTGGCGTCGAGGACCTCGAGGCTGAGGTCGTAGAGGTAAGGGTCCTCGGCGCTCCACAGGCGGGGGCCCGCCACCGTGACGCCCAGCTCCCCGTCCCCGATCGGCTCGAGCTCCCCGACGCCCTCGAGACGGGCCCGCACGCTGCCCTCGCCCGACAGGCGGGGGCGGACCCGCACCGTGGCGCTGGTCAGGTCGGGGGCCACCTCGACGCCCACGCGCAGGTCCTCGAGGTGGGTGGCAGGCAGCCTGCGCAGGTAGACCGAGCGGAACAGGCCGGAGAAGCGGTAGAAGTCCTGGTCCTCCAGCCACGAGCCCGAGGACCACTTGTAGACCTGGAGGGCCAGGCGGTTGGACCCGGGGCGCAGGTGGGCGGTGAGGTCGAACTCGCTGGGTGTGAAGGAGTCGAGGGAGTAGCCCACGTAGGCGCCGTTGACCCACACGACGACGGCGGACTCGGCGCCCTCGAGCCTGAGCACGAGGCGCTCGCCGTCGGCGGGGGCCTGGTCGAGGTCGATGTCGCGCACGTAGGAGGCCACCGGGTTGTAGGCGGTGGGCACCTGGCCGGGCTCGACCTGCTCCCGGCCGTCCCAGGGGTACTGGACGTTGGCGTACTGGGGAAGGTCGTAGCCCTGGAGCTGGATGTGGGCCGGCACGCGGATGTCGTCCCAGTCGGCGACGTCGTGCTCGGGATCCCAGAAGCCCTGGGGGGCCTGGGAGGGGTTCTTGGCGTAGAAGAACTTCCACACCCCGTCCAGGCACACCTGGAAGGAGGACTCCCCCGCCTCGACCTCCGCGGCGTCGGCGTACCACAGGTGGTCGGAGTGGGCGGGAAGGCGGTTGTCGGCGAAGAAGGTCGGGTCCGCGATCCGCGAGATGTCGATCGTCACTTGATCGCCCCCATGATTCCGTTGGCGAAGGAGCGCTGGAGCGCGAGGAAGACCACCATGGCCGGCAGTGAGGCCAGGAGAACCGCCAGCATGAGGACGCCGTAGTTCGTCACGTAGCCCCCGGCCAGGTTGGAGATGAGCATCGGCATCGTCTGGAACTTGAGGTCGACCAGGACGATCTTGGGCCACATGAAGTTGTTCCAGGCGGCCATGAAGGTGACGACGGCGGCCGCCGAGTAGGTCGACTTCATCGTCGGCATGTAGATGCGCAGGAAGATGGACAGCTCGCTCAGCCCGTCGAGGCGCGCGGCCTCGAGGATCTCGTGCGGGAAGGAGCGCGAGGCCTGACGGAACAGCAGGATGAGGAAGGGCGTGGAGACCGTGGGGAGGATGACCGCCCAGATCGAGTTGACCAGGCCCACCTGCCCGAACATGCGGAACAGCGGGATCATCGTGGCCGCGAAGGGGATCATCATGGCCAGCAGGAGGACCGCCATGACCAGGTCCTTGCCCTTGGAGTGGTAGATCTCGAAGCCGTATCCGGCGATGGAGCACACGAGCAGGGCCAGGGCGGTGGTGAGCAGGGCGATCGCCGCTGAGTAGCCCATGGCGGGTACGACGTCGGAGACCGCCTCGAGGTCGCGCAGGTTCTGCAGGAGGTTTCCTCCCGGGATGAGGCGGGAGGCCAGGACGTCCTTGGAGGTGTTCGTCGCCGAGACCACCATGAAGTACAGGGGGAAGAGCGACAGGGCGGAGGAGACCGCCAGGAAGAGGTAGCCGGGCAGCCGGCGCAGGGAACGCTTACGCATCGCGCTTGTCACCAACCTTCATCTGAATGAGCGCCAGGACCGCGACGAGCATGAGGATCACGTAGGAGATGGCCGAGGCGTAGCCGAAGTTCGGGCTCTTGAGGAAGGAGAGCTCGTAGAGGTAGTGGGACATGGTCATCGAGGTGTAGGACGGTCCTCCCCGCGTGAGGTTCCAGGACTCGTCGAAGAGCTGGAGCGTCCCGTTGGTCGACATGATCGCCGTGAGCAGGATCATCGGCTTGAGCTGGGGGACGATGACGTACCAGAAGGTCTGCCAGGAGCTGGCACCGTCGATCCGTGCCGCCTCGATGGTCGCGTGGTCGAGGTTCTGCAGACCGGCCAGGTAGAAGACCATGTTGTAGCCGGTCCAGCGCCACAGGAGGCCCAGGATGATGACGAAGCGAGCGGTCCCGGTCTCGCTCAGCCAGTGGACCGGGGCGTCGATGAGGTTGAGCCACATGAGCGCGTCGTTGACGAAGCCGTCGTTGGCGAACAGCGTGCGGAAGACCAGGGAGTAGGACACGAGGGACACGGCGCAGGGCAGGAAGATCGAGGTGCGCCAGAACCCCTTGAACCGCAGCCTGGGGTCGTTGAGGAGGACCGACAGGATGAGCGCCAGGACGAGCATGATCGGAACCTGGACGATGAGGTAGATGAAGGTGTTCTTCATGGTGAGCATGAAGATCTCGTCGTCGACGAGGCGCTGGTAGTTCATCCACAGCGGGTCGGCGAGCCTCAGCCGTGTCCCCCGTCCGGTCTTGAGGGACAGGAGGAAGGCCTGGAACATCGGCACGAAGCTCATGAGGAGGATGAGCCCCGCGGCGGGCAGGAGGAAGGCCCAGCCAGTCAGGTTGCGCCTCCGCTCCGAGGGGGTCATCGACTGCGTGGGGCGCTTGCCGGCCTTGGCCGTCCGCCCCGTCCCCGCAGTCAGGCTGGCAGTCGTCATGGACGTGTCGCTTTCTGTCGTCAGGTCGTGCACCGCGCCCCGGAGGTCGTCCTGGACGGACCGGGCACGGGGCCCCGGCGCGGCAGCTCGCCCGCACCGGGACCCCGTGGTCGTGTCAGGGGCCGGACACTCCAGGCTCAGCTGGCGGCGAACTCGGTGGTCTTCTGGGCGTCGGCGAAGGCGGAGGCCGGGTCGGCGCCGTCGACGATCTGGGTGACCGCGGCGGCCACGGCGTCACGGCCCTCGTAGTAGTAGACACCGGTGTTGATCGAGGGCACCTTCTCGGAGTAGGCCACGACGTCGGCGTAGACGGCCTGGCCCCCGTAGAACTCCACCGGCTCCTGGTAGACCTCGGACTCACCGGCCGGGATCCAGTTGGCGATGGCCCCCGAGGAGGGCAGGATCGTGTCGTAGAACTCGGTGGAGCCCGCGTAGGTCGACTTGAGGAAGTCGGTCGCCAGGTCGAAGTTGGCCTCAGCGGTCACCACCCAGGACGAGCCTCCGTTGGCCGTGTAGTTCGTCGCCCCGTCGACGCCGTCGAGGGAGGGCACGTTCGTCATGGCCCACTTGCCCGACTGGTCCTCGGCGGTCTGGATCGACCCGGAGATCCAGATCCCGTTGATCGTGGCGTTGACCTGGTCGTTGACGAGGGTGCCGACGTACTCGTCCCAGGAGTTGACCTCGATGAGGATCTTGGAGTCGACGAGCTCCTTGTAGATCTCGGCGGCGCGGGTCAGGGCGGGGTTGTCAGTGATGGTCACCTTGCCGTCGGCGTCGAAGAGGCTGGCCCCCGCCGACTGGATCATCATCATGACCAGGTCGGAGGCACCCGTCTGGTTCGAGAGCATCGGGCGCCCGGTCTTGGCCAGGATGTCCTTGCCGAGCTCGATGAACCGCGTCCAGGTGATGTCGGTGAAGTCGGCGACCGTGTAGCCGGCCTGCTCGAGGATGTCGGTGCGCAGCGCCGTGACCGCGGTCCCCGAGTCGAAGGGAACGGCCCAGTTCGCCCCGTCGACCGTCGAGTACTCGACGACCGACTCGGGGAACTCGCTGAAGTCGATGCCCGAGTCGGTCAGGTCGGCGAAGACGTCGGGGTAGTTGATGATGTTCTTCTGGGCTGCCATGTTCTGGCACAGGAAGATGTCGGGCAGCTGGTCGAGGTCCCCCGACTGGGCCAGGGTGGTCACCTTCTGCTGGATGTCGTCCCAGACGACCTCGACGATGTCGAGCTTGAAGTCGGGGTGGTCCTTCTGGTAGATCTTCTCGGCCTCCTGCATCGCGTAGATGTTGAAGGCGGGGTCCCAGCACCACACCGTCAGGGTGTTGGAGTCCCCTGAGCCCGAGCCGGAGCCCGAGTCCGAGCCGCCGCACGCAGCCAGGGTGGCTGCGCCTGCCGCCACGAGGCTGCCGACGAGGACGGAACGACGGGTGAGAAGTCGCGACATGTGAATCTCCTCCTTGAGAAATCGCGTCAGCGTTGGGAAGCGGCCGTCGCGACGCTGCGGCGGCATGGGAACCGGGTGGGGCGCCCCGCGAGGCTCTCCTCCGATCGGACACGCAATCTACCACGAAAGCGCACTCCAGATGTGCGACTTTGATCGTTACAGGTAGGTTTCGCTCGCTTCCCCCCAGCCCAGCCCCCGCCCCGGAGCCCTACCCGCTAGCGGGTCGCTCGCGCCGGCTCGGCGCCACCGACCCCATATATGTCATGACAAATCGAGGGGGACATGGGCGGAGCCCGCAGCCGGCCCGCCCGGCCGGCCACCGTTTTCCGGCCCCCGCTCGGTGTCGGCCCCGTCACCGCCACGGGCGCCGTCGGCACGGCGCGCCGCACCCCGCGCGTCGATCGGGCGACCCTCCCGGAGCGACCGGGACGCGCCGATGAGATCTTCCCCACTCGCACGCCCCTTGCCAGGGACCCGCTCGGTACCGCGGCACCGGCCCCGCCGCGCCGTCACGGGGCGCTCGAGCCCCTCACACGCAGGGTCGGGGCGATGGAGTGGCAGGCTCCTGCCTCGCCGGCCAGGGCGCGCAGGAGCACGTCGAGGCACAGTGAGCCGAGCTCGTCGAAGGGCTGGCGCACGGTCGACAGGGACGGGGAGAAGTACTCCGCGCCGGCGATGTCGTCGTACCCGACGACGGCGACCTCCTCGGGCACCGCGACGCCCCGCTCGCGCAGGCCCGCCAGGGCCCCCAGGGCGATGAGGTCGTTGGCGCAGAAGAGGGCCTCGGGCAGCTCGCCGGCCAGGGCGGCCACCGACTCGTAGCCGTGCCGGGGGTCCCAGGGTCCCGCGAGGCAGGCGCCGGCCGTCGCTCCGGCGTCCTCGAGGGCACCGACCCATCCGGCCCTGCGGGCCCGGGCGTCGTACCAGTCGGCCGGCCCGGCCACGTGGGCGACGTCCCGGCGGCCGGTGGCCAGCAGGTGCCCCACAGCCATGCGGGCGCCGAGCTCCTGGTCGACCGAGACGACGTGGATCCGGGGCCCGGGGTCCAGGCCGTCGGCGACGACGACCATCGGCACCCGGCGGGCGGCGCGCTGGGCCGAGGTCGCGATCCAGGCCTGGGGGGCGACGGCGACGATGCCCTCCACGCCCCGATCGACGAGGAAGTCGAGAGCATCCTCGACCCCGCCGCGGTCGTGGGCGAGCACCGGGGTGACGAGGCTGGCGTAGCCCGCCGACCGGGCGGCGTCCTCGATGGCCGCGGTCGTCGAGGCCGGGCCGTGGAAGTGGGACCCGGTCGTGAGGACCCCGATCGTGCGGGTCGAGCTGGTGACCAGCGCCCGTGCGGCCATGTTGCGGCGGTAGCCCAGCTCCTCGATGGCCGAGCGCACGCGCTCCCTGGTCTCGGGGCGCACGGAGTCCGGGGCGTTGAGCACCCGGGAGACGGTCTGGTGGGACACCCCGGCCGCCCGGGCCACGTCGACCATGCCCGGTCGCCGCGCGGGCTCCCCCTGCCGGCTCGCCATCGCCCGCGCTCCCCCTCAGTCCTCCTCGCGCAGCGTGCAGGACAGCGTGTGGGACTCCCCCACCTCGAGCTCACGGAGGTCGACACCGGAGTTGAAGGCGTCGGGCGGGCAGGTCATGGGCTCGATCGCGACGCCGCGGCGACCCAGGTGCTCCCCGCTGTAGGCCTGGACCCAGGGGGCGGAGGAGGCCATGACGACGCTCCTGCCCTCGGGACCGGTCAGCCGTGCCTCCCAGGGGCCGGCGGGCAGGCCGGTGTAGGCGTTGTCGGTGCTCGTGGCCCCCACGAGCCGCCCGGCGCGCCAGTCCCACTCGGTGCCCTCGACCGGGCGCAGGCCCGCGGGGGCCATCGTCGCGTCGGTGTCGAGCACACGGGAGGCGGGCAGCTCCAGGACGCACTCGTCCAGGGGGACCGACCTCGTCAGGTAGGGGTGGATCGAGGCGCCGTAGGGCGCAGGGGCGTCGGCCCCCTCGACCTGCGCGGCGCCGACGGCGCCCGGCCGGTGCGCCCGGGCCGCCCCCAGGTTGGTCGAGGTGACCTCGAGGGTCAGGCCGTCCTCGGCCTCGAGGCTGAGGCGGACCCGCACCTCGAGGCTCCACGGGTAGGCGTAGGAGGCGGGCAGGACGAGACCCAGGACGAGCTCGTCGATCTCGTCCCGCCCGCCGGTCGCGCCGCCCCGCCCGGTCGAGGAGACCCGGAAGTCGGCCCATCCCACGAGGCCGTGGAGCGCCGAGCCGGTCTCCGGCTCGTTGCAGGGCACGAGGTACTCGACCCCCCGGTGGGTGTAGCGCGCCCCGGCGATGCGGTTGGGCCAGGGCACGAGGGTCTTGCCCTGCCAGCCCAAGGGCAGCTCACGGGCGGCGTCGAAGGGGACGACGAGGTCCCGCCCCTGGCGGCGCAGGTGGACCAGGGTGGCCCCCGAGGTCGCCACGCGTGCCTCGTAGTCACCGGCCCGCAGGTCGATGAGCTCTCCGTTGATCATCAGCTCGGTCCTCCGTGCGATCCACGTTCGTGCGGGCTGAGCGCCCGTTCCTCCGGCCTCACCGTACGGCACGACGCCGTCGGGCGCCTCCTACTGCCCTCCCAGCCCGGTGGTGGCCACCGCCTTGATGATCTGGCGCTGGAAGACCATGAACAGCAGCGTCAGCGGCAGGGCGGCGATCATCGCCGAGGCCATCGTCTGGGCGTAGATGATCCCGTAGGCGTTCTTGACGGTCGACAGACCGACCGGCAGCGTCATGAGGTCGGGGTTGTTCGTGATGATGAAGGGCCACATGAAGTTGTTCCACGCCCCGATGAACACGAAGATCGCCACCGCCGTGACGATGGGACGGGACACCGGCAGGACGACGTTCCACAGCAGCCTCCAGTTTCCCGCGCCGTCGACCCTGGCGGCGTCCTCGAGCTCCTGGGGGATCTGGTCGAAGTACTGCTTGAAGATGTAGACCATCATCGGCGCCACCGTCTGGGGCAGGATGACGCCCGCGAAGGTGTCGACGGCGTTGAGCGCCACCATCTCCTTGAACAGGGGGACGATGAGGATCTGGCCCGGGACCATGATGAGGCCCAGCGTGACGAGGAACAGGACCCGCCGCCCGGCGAAGACCGTCCGGGAGAAGGCGTATCCCGCCATCGCGCAGATGACCACCGTGAGGACCGTGACGGCCGTGGCCACGAGCAGGGTGTTCCACATCCAGGTGAAGACCTCTCCCCGGGCGAAGACCGTGCGGTAGTTCTCCAGGGTGAAGCCTCCTTCGGGGAACCAGCGCAGGGGCAGGGACTGGGCCTGGACCTCGGTCTTCAAGGAGGTGTCGACCGCCCAGGCCAGGGGCAGCAGCCAGGACAGGGCGAGCAGCCCCAGGATCGCGAAGGCGAGGACCCGAGCCGTCATGCTCCTTCCCAGCAGGAGGCCGCGGGTGCGGCGCGTCTCGGCGGCGCGCTCGGAGCGCCAGGGCCAGGGCGTGCGGGCGGCGGGGGTCTCAGCGCTCATGGGTGGAGTCCTTCCTCGAGCGGGTCAGCAGCTGGAAGGCGACGGTGATGAGGACGATGACGGCGAAGAAGATGTACGACATCGCCGAGGCGTAGCCCATCCGGTAGTTGGTGAAGCCCGTGTCGTAGATGTACTGGAGAATGGGGCGGGTCGAGCCCTCGGGTCCCGAGCCGCCGTTGAACGCGATGAACATCTGGTCGAAGACCTTGAGCGAGGCGATGACCTGGAGCGTGGCCACGAGCACGGTCGTGCCTCGCAGCTGGGGCAGCGTGACGGAGAACAGCTTGCGCCAGAACCCCGCGCCGTCGACCTCGGCGGCCTCGTAGAGCAGGTCGGGGATCGCCTGAAGGCTGGCAAGGTAGAGCAGGAAGTTGAAGCCGATCGTCCACCACACGGTGAGGATGACGATCGACCACATGGCCACCTCGGTGTCGGTGAGCCAGCCGACCTCGCCCAGCCCGAGCTCGCCGAGCCAGTAGTTGACGAAGCCGACGTCGGAGTTGAACAGCCAGGTCCACACCTGGACGACGACCGCCACCGGCAGGAGGTAGGGGGCGAAGAAGGCCAGGCGCCACAGCCACTGGCCCGGCAGGCCCATGTGGACGAGCAGCGCCATGACCAGGGAGAGGAGCACGAGCGGCACCGTCGACATGACGGTGAACAGGATCGTGTGCCACAAGGTGGTCCACATCGTGTCGTCCCCGAGGGCCTCGGCGTAGTTACCCAGTCCGACCCAGCCGCCGTTGCCCATGAGGGACTGCTCGGTCAGGGACAGCCACAGGCCGTAGACGACGGGGGCGATGAGGAACAGGACGGTGACGACGATGAAGGGGATGAGGAAGGGCAGCCCGGATCCCTGACGGCGCGCGGGGCGCCGGGTCGAGCCGTGCCTCTGAGCAGTGCGTGGGTGTGCCATGGTGGTTGTCCTTTCTGCTCAGGAGGGCGGGGTCTGGGCGAGCATCGTGTCGAGCCGGTCGATGAGGCCGTCGACCGCCTGCTCGGGGGTGAGCGTCCCCGACAGCCAGCAGGCCTGCATGACCTCCGCGACGCGCGCCTGGAAGTCAGAGCCCGAGCCGGTGAACCACGCGGCGGGCTCGAAGACCGCCTGGTCCATGACCTCGGCGTAGTGGGCCTGGGGGACGAGCTCGCGGTAGGCCGCCGACTCGGTGATCGACAGGTCGGCCGGGGTGTGACCGCCGTCGGCCCACTGCAAGGAGCTCTTGAGCATGCCGGCCACGACCTCGTAGGCCGCGTCCCGCCGTCGCTCGTCGACCTCGGACTGCCGGGGCAGGACGAAGACGTGGCAGTCGCCGAAGGTGGCGGGCGTGCCGAAGACGGCGGGCATGGCCATCGCGTCGAAGGGCACCTCGGCCTTGAGGAAGGACTGGAGCTCCCAGTTGCCCATGAAGGTCATGGCCGTGCGCCCCGTGGAGAAGGAGGCGACGGCGCCGCCGTAGTCCATGTCGGCCTCGGCCACCGTGCCGTCGAGCATCTCCTTGACGAAGGCGGTCACCCTGACGGCCTGCTCGCGGTCGATGACCGCGCGGTGCCCGGGGGTGAGCGTGCACGTCGCGCCGGTCTGGGCGTACAGGGACCAGAACATGCGGCAGACCTGGGCTCCGTCGCCCGTGTAGCCGTAGGAGATCCCCTGGCCCCCGGTCACCTCGGCCAGGGCGCGTCCGGCCGCGAGGAAGCCCTCGGGGCTGTCGAGGCCCACCACCCCGCCCTCGGCGTCGAGCAGCCCGGCGGACTCGCACAGCTCGGTGTTGTAGAACAGGAGGAAGGCGTGGAAGTCCAGGGGCACCGCGTAGAGGCGGCCGTCGAGGACGCACTTGTCCCACAGCAGGGCCGGGAACATCTCCGGGGTCACCCCGTGCTCGGCCAGGCGGTCGAGGTCCCAGGTGTCGAGCAGCCCGCCGGGGGCGTAGCCGATGACCCGGGTGGCGTGCATGACGGCCAGGTCGGGCGAGCGGCCTCCCACCGAGGACATGGCCAGCTTCGTGTAGTACGGGCCGCCCCAGGTCAGGACGACGGGGTCGATCGCCACGCCGGGGTTCTGGGCGTCGACGTCGTCCATCATCGCCTGGAACACCCCGCCGTCACCGCCGGTGAACAGGTGCCACAGCTGGACGCGCGTCTCGTCCTCGGCCGAGGACGAGGAGGCGCATCCTCCCAGGAGGCCCGTCCCGGCGAGACAGGCACCTCCCATGAGGGCTCCGGCCAGGAGGCTGCGCCGGCTGGGCAGTCCTCCTCGCGGTCGGGGGACAGGTTTCATGAGTGACCTCCTTGTCATCCGTCCACGGGTGCAGGGGACCAGGCCCCGGCCAGGAGGCGGGGGCCTGTGACGACGCCGTGGCGCGTCGTCGTGCGGCGGGACAGGGCCGGGCCGACGGTGCTCCCGGCCCGGTGGCGCGCCGGCTGGTCCGGTCTCAGGCAAGCTCGACGGCGAGCCAGGAGGCCGGTGGCAGGACGGTCGTGGCCAGGCCGTCGACGAGGTCAACCTCGTGGGGCACGGGCACGACGGCCTCGGGCTCGTCAGCGGTGTTGACCGCGTCGAGGTCCGTCGGAGCGATGATCCGGGCGCCGCTCACCCGCGAGACCCCCAGGCCCCCCAGGGCGGCGCTCAGCTCGACGGGCTCGTCGAGGCTGCGGTTGAGGGCCAGGAGGGAGCCGGTGGAGCTGTCCTCGTCCCAGGTGACGACGGCGTCGAGTGCGTCGACCTCGCCGAAGCGCTCGGTGGGGGTGCGGGGGCTGGCGACGACCGCGTCGTAGGCGCGGCCGCGGGCGATGCGCGAGGCGATGGCGAAGGGGTGGAAGATGGTCTGGCGCCACGCCCGTCCGCCCCGCTCGGTCATGATCGGCGCGATGACGTTGACGAGCTGGGCCTGGGCGGCGGCCTTGACGCGGTCGGCGTGGCGCAGGAGGCTGATGAGCAGCCCTCCCACGACCAGGGCGTCGGCGCCGGTGTAGCGGTCCTCGATGCGGGGGGCGGCCTCGGGCCAGTCGTCGGGGTCGAAGGTGCCCTCGATCGCGGTCCACTCCGACAGGCGCCACACGTTCCACTCGTCGACGCTGAGCATGATCTTCTTGTCGCTGCGGTGCTTGGCGCCCACGGCGTCGGCGGTGGCGATGACCCCCTCGATGAAGCGGTCGAGGTCGACGCCGGCGGCCAGGAAGCTCGCGCGGTCCTGGGTGCCGGGGTCGACGTAGCGGTGGAGGCTGATGTAGTCGACCTCGTCGTAGGCCAGGTCGAGGACGGTGCGCTCCCAGTCCCCGAAGGTCGGCATCTCCCAGGCCGCCGAGCCGCAGGCCACCAGCTCGAGCCCGGAGTCGACCATGCGCATGGCGCGGGCCGTCGACAGGGCGAGGTAGGCGTAGTCCTCGGCGTTCTTGTGGCCGACCTGCCAGGGGCCGTCCATCTCGTTGCCCAGGCACCACATGCGCACGCCGTAGGGCTCGGGGTGGCCGTTGGCGCGGCGCCGGTCCGAGACCTGGGTCGAGGCGGTGCCGTTGACGTAGTCGAGGAGCTCGACCGCCTCGGTCTCGCCGCGGGTGCCCAGGTTGATGGCCATCATCGGCTCGATGTCCGCCTGACGACACCACTCCATGAACTCGTCGGTCCCGAAGGTGTTGGGCTCGGTCGTGTGCCAGGCCAGCTCGAGGCGGCGCGGGCGCTCGGCCACCGGCCCCACCCCGTCCTCCCAGCGGTAGTTCGACACGAAGTTGCCGCCGGGGTAGCGCACGGTCGTCACGCCCAGCTCGCGCACGAGCTCCATGACGTCCTGGCGCAGCCCGTGCTCATCGGCGGCGGGGTGGCCGGGCTCGAAGATCCCGGTGTACACGCATCGCCCCATGTGCTCGACGAAGGAGCCGTACAGACGGCGGTGGATCTCACCGATGGGACGGTCGGGGTCGACGGAGATGCGGGCCTGCGCCATTGGAGTACCTCTCACACTGCGGGGACGACGGGCCGCCCGGCCCGTCCACAGACAATGGTCCGCCCACTACTTCATCGTTGTCAACAGATCGGACACGGGCGGTTCGTCGGGCACCCCGGCCCGCACGTCCCCCCGGGGGCGCGCCCGGGCGGGGCGGGCCGCACACCGAGGCCCTCGACCTGCACCTCAACTAGACTTCCGGCCATGGCACCCACGATGCTCGACGTCGCCGCCCTGGCGGGGGTGTCGGCCAAGACGGTGTCGCGGGTGGTCAACGGCGAGCCGGGCGTCGCGCCCTCGACCCGCGAGCGCGTCATGGAGGCCATCGCCCGGACCCGCTTCTCACGCGACCCCGCAGCCCGCTCCCTGCGGACCGGGCGCTCGGGAACGATCGGCCTGGCGGTGCCCGAGCTGAGCCAACCCTTCTTCGCCGAGATCGCCGACCGCATCGCCACGCGCGCGGGCGAGCACGGCCTGAGCGTCGTCCTGGGGGTGACCGGCGAGCTCGGCGAGGGCGAGGGCGCCTTTCTCACCGACCACCCCGAGCTCGACGGGACGATCCTGTACTGGCAGGGCCTGTCGGCCCGCGCCCTGTCCGAGCTGGCCCGGGCCCACCCCCTGGTCGTGCTCGGGGAGCGTGAGCACGAGGAGGTCGACCGGGTCACGATGGACAACGCCGGGGGGATCGGCCTGGTCGTGGCCCACCTGGCGGCGCTGGGGCGCCGTCGGGTCGCCGTCCTCGGGGCGCCGGACCCCCGGGTGTGGACCCACGCCGCGGGCCGGACCCGCATGGCGGCCTTCCGCCGGGCCATGGCGGCCCATGACCTCGAGGTCGACGAGCGGATGCTCATCGTGTCCACCGAGTGGCGCCGCCGCGACGGCGCGCTGGCCGCCAGGAGGCTGCTCGACCAGGACCTTCCCTTCGACGCCGTCGTGGCCTTCAACGACGGCCTGGCCCTCGGGGCGCTCCACGAGCTCGCGGCGGCCGGGGTGCAGGTGCCCGAGGACGCCGCGGTCACCGGCTTCGACAACCTCGAGAGCTCGCGCTACGCCAACCCCTCGCTCACGACCGTCTCCCCGCGCCTGAGCGCCTACGCCACGGACGCGGTGCGGCTTCTGCTCGAGCGGATCGACAGGCCCGACGCCCCGGTGCGCACGGTCGTCGAGGACGTCACCCTCCTGCCACGGGACTCCAGCATCGGGGGCGGTGCGCCGTGAGCGAGCGGGTCACGATGAGCGACGTCGCCGCGCGGGCCGGGGTGTCGGCTAAGACCGTCTCCAACGTCCTGCGCGGCATCGAGGGGGCCTCGCCGTCCACGCGCGCCCGGGTGCTCGAGGCGGTCGAGTCCCTGGGCTACCGGCTCAACCCCTCGGCCTCGGCCCTCAGGTCGGGGCGCAGGGGCGCGATCACCCTGGCGGCCCCGACCCTCCTCCAGCCCCTCGTGGCCGACCTGGCCGAGGCCCTCATGCGCGCGGCGGGCCCCGTCCCGGTCATTCTCGAACTGACCCGCGGCCGGGCAGAGCAGGAGGAGGCCGTCCTGGCCGGGGACTGGCTGCGCCGCTCGGGGGCCGCGGTGCTCGTCCCCCGCGCCCTCGACCCCGCGCGGATGGAGACCGACCTCGGCCTGCCGCTGGTCCTGCTGGCCGACGACGGGCCCGCCGGGCTGTCGCGGGTGGGCTGTCCCCCCGATGAGCAGGCCCGGATCGTGGGCGCCCACCTGCGCGAGCAGGGGTGCACCAGCCCCGCGGTCATCGGCACCCGGGAGCCGGCCGACCGGTGGACCGAGGCGTGCGTGCGGGGGCTGGGGGTCGACGAGGAGCTCGTCGTGCGGGTCGAGGACCCCGACGGGGTGCGCGGGGGCGTCGAGGCGGTCTCCCGGCTCCTGCGCTGCGGGCGCCGGGTCGACGCGGTCGTGTGCCACAACGACGCCCTGGCCACCGGGGCGATGGGCACCTTGCTGCGACGTGGCGTGCGGGTCCCCCAGGACGTCGTCGTCGTGGGCCGGGGGGACACCGAGACGGCCGCCTTCGCGGTGCCGGCCCTGACCAGCGTGTCCACCGGCGCCGACCTGCTCGCGCAGGCGGTCCTGGAGATCCTCGCCCCCCACCTGGACGGGCAGCCGGCGGGACCCGCGCGCACCGTGCACGTGGCCCCAGGGCTTATCGCGCGCGAGTCCTCCCTGCGGCGCCCGTAGACCTCGGGCACGACGCGGGCCGTGCCGCCGCGCCGCCGTGCGCCGGCCGTCCCGGCCCGGCCGGCTCTCGCCCTCCGGGCCCCGGGGCGGGGGTCAACCCGTGAGCAGCGCCCGGGCGGTGAGGACGTCGGTGAGCAGGACGTCGACCCATCCGCCCAGGAGCGCGGCCCTGACGGCAGCGTGCTTGCGCTCGCCGCCGGCTGCGGCCACACAGCGCAGGATCGCACGGATCTGCTCGCCGCTGGCGCCGACGAGCCTGTCGTCATAGGACCCGGTGATGGCGCGGCCCTGGGCGTCGAAGAACCGCAGGCACACGTCCCCCACGGCGCCTGCCGCCGCGAGGGCGGCGCGGTCCTGCGCGGTCGTCATGTTCCCGGACTCGCGCAGGAGGGGCGAGGGGTCGAGGGAGCCGATGCCGACCAGGGCGATCGTCACCGACCCGAGCTGGTCCATGACCGCGGTGACAGAGGGGTCCTCACCCAGCTCGGCGGCCGCCGAGGGCGTCCCCAGGACGGCGGGCGAGGAGAAGAACACCGGTTCGCCGCCCGTTGCGCGGGCCAGGATGTCGATGAGGCGCGTCGCCTTGACCTGGACGCGCGGGTGCCCGACACCTCCGAAGAGCTGGATGACGCGTGAGGCGACCTGCGTGCGGAAGGGCGTGAGCTGCTCGACGGCGCTCAGCCAGGTCGCGCTCCACGACGACAGGCCGATGACATCGCCACCGGTGAGGGTCGTCTCGAGGTAGATGGCGCCGGCTGCCGCGAGGGCCGCCCCGATGCCGGTCTCGTCCTCGTCGGCGTCGACGACGACCTCTGAGAGCCCGTAGCACTGCTCAACCTGCTCCTCGAGGTCCGTGTAGGGGCTGGGAGACGTGGAGCTCGGAGGCGATCTCCGACTGCGTCATGCCCAGCTCGTGGTACATCCGCGCGATCCGGGCCATGAGGCGCAGCTGGCTGGAGTCGGCGCTCGCCAGGGACGTCGGCATGTCGAGGTCCTTCTCCCGCTCGGGCCGCAGGAGTCAGTCCTGCATGTTCATTCACTCATCCTCGTGCGCGCTGCCGGACGGGCCGCTGAGGCGGGGTGGTGACGGAAGACCGCGAGCCCTCAGAGCCCCTGGGTGAGCCGGTGGTAGACCTGGCTCAGGCGCAGGTCACGCACGAAGCCGCGCGTCGTCGTGCCCTCCTCGATGACCGCCAGCTCCATCCCGGCGATCTCAGCCAGGTCCTGCCAGCACTCCAGGGTCGTGGCTGTCGACATGACGGTGTGGTGGGCGGCACCAGCCAGCATCCAGCACTCCGCCGAGGTGGCGAAGTCCGGCTCGGGCTCCCACACGGCGCGTGCCACGGGCAGCTTGGGAAGCGGCGCGTCCGGTCCGACGACCCGCACCACGTTGGCCGTCAGGCGGAACCGCTCGCGCATGTCCGACATGGCCACGACGACGCCCGGCCCGGTGTCGGCGTCGAAGACGAGGCGCACCGGGTCCTCGCGGTTGCCGATACCCAGCGGGTGGATCTCCAGGCGCGGGCGCGAGGTCGTCAGGCTCGGGCAGATCTCGAGCATGTGGGCGCCCAGGATCTTCTCCCTGCCCGGGGTCATCTCGTAGCAGTAGTCCTCCATGAGGGAGGCCCCGCCGGCCAGGCCGTGGCCCATGACCTTGGCGGCCCGCACGAGGGCGGCGGTCTTCCAGTCGCCCTCGGCGCCGAACCCGTAGCCCTCGGCCATGAGCCGCTGGACGGCCAGGCCGGGCAGCTGTCGCAGGCCCCCGAGGTCCTCGAAGTTCGTGGTGAAGGCCGTGGCGCCGTGCTCGACCAGGAAGCGGCGCATGCCGGCCTCCAGGCGGGCCCCGTAGCGCAGGGACTCGTGGCGCGGCCCGCCGGGGACCAGCTCGGGCACGACGTCGTAGGCCTCGACGTACTCCTCGACGAGGGCGTCGACCTCCTCGTCCTTCACGGCGTCGACGACGGCGACCAGGTCGTTGACGCCCCACGTGTTGACCGACACGCCCAGGCGCAGCTCGGCCTCGGTCTTGTCCCCCTCGGTGACGGCCACGCCCCGCATGTTGTCCCCGAAGCGCACGAGGCGGGTGCGGTGCAGGGCGTCCCAGCCGGCGGCAGCGCGCACCCAGGTGGCGACCCGCTCCTGGGTCCGCAGGTGGGAGGCGTGACCGACGACGACCTTGCGCGGCTGGCCCAGACGGCTCAGGAGGTACCCGAACTCCCTGTCGCCGTGGGCCGCCTGGTTGAGGTTCATGTAGTCCATGTCGAGCGTGGCCCAGGGCAGCTCGGCCGCGTACTGGGTGTGGAGCTGGAGCAGCGGCTTGCTCAGGGCGTCGATCCCCGCGATCCACATCTTGGCCGGGGAGAAGGTGTGCATCCAGGCCACGACGCCGATGCAGGCCTCGTCGGCGTTGGCGGCGAGCACGGCGGCGAGGATCGCGTCGCGGTCCTTGAGCACCGGCTTCCACACGATGCGCACAGGGACCGCCGGGGCCTCGTCGAGCCAGGCGGCGACCTGGCGGGACTGGTCGGCGACCTGGGCGAGGGTCTGCTCGCCGTAGAGGTCCTGGCTGCCGGTGAGGAACCAGATCTCCTTGCCCGCGAAGGGGCTCGGCAGGGCGACGGACGGTGACGACATGGGTTCTCCTCAGCAGCGCTCGCCCCGGCGTCCTCGCCGAAGGCGTATGGACCCAGGGTGAACGTTCACATTGACAGTGTCAAGGCCCTGCGGCCTCCACGAGGGCGCCGGGAACGTCCTCATCCGCATGAGTCGCCGTCGAGCGCATGAGTTCCGGCGCTTTGCTGGCGCTAGGCACATGCGAAGCGCCGGAACTCATGCGGTTGGCAAGAAACCCTGGCGCCTCTGCCCGGCTCCGCAGAGTCCACGACGGGTTGCCCGTTCACCACGTGCAGCACGCCGGGCCCCACGACACCGCTGCGCAGGGGCCTGTGCCCCGAGCCTCCCCCGGATACGAGGGCGACCTCGCCGGCGGTCTTGGGGTGGCGGCGGTAGACGACCCGCTGGTCCAGGTCCGCACGCAGGGTGTCGGGATGAGCGGCGGCCCGACGGCGCAAGACATCGGGAGCAACTGCTTCGACGGCATTGATCGCACCTTGTGCCGCAGAGCCTGCTCAAGGGCCCTCGGTCATGAAACTCGCGGATGGGGAGGTTCGGGCTCAGTGCTGGCCGTAGACGTTCTGGTAGCGGTCGTGGAGGCGGGCGACGACCTCTGTCGGCAGGGGGACGGCCTCGCCGAGCTGGAGGGCGACGTGCATCGTGCGTGCGACCTCCTCGCACATGGCCGCCGCCTTGACCGCCGAGCGGGCGTCCGGGCCGATGGTGAACGGGCCGTGGTTGGCCATGAGGACGGCCGGGGACGGGGAGTGGGCCAGGGTCTCGACGATGCCCCTGCCGATCGAGTCGTCACCGATGAGCGCCAGGGGGCCCACCGGGATGTCCCCGCCGAACTCGTCGGCCATCATGGTCAGGGCGCAGGGGATCGGCTGGCGGCGGGCGGCCCAGGCCGTGGCGTAGGTGGAGTGGGTGTGCACGACACCGCCCACCCGCTCCATGTGCCGGTAGACGTAGGCGTGGGCGGCGGTGTCGGAGGAGGGGGTGAGGGCGGCCGGGGTGCCGTCATCGATCTTGTCCCCCGCCAGGGTGCACACGACCATCGTGTCAGCCTCGAGCTCGTCGTAGGACACCCCGGAGGGCTTGATGACGAACAGGTCGGTCGGCTCGGGCCCGGCGCCGCGGTCCACGACGACGCGCTCCGAGACGTTGCCCGCCGTCCACACGACCAGGCCCCAGCGGGGCAGCTCGGCGTGGAGGGCGGCGACCCGCTCGCGGGCGGCGGACACGGCCCGCTGGATGTCCTCGTCGAGCTCGGACAGGATGATCGGGGTGGTGGGGGCGGCCACGGGGCCTCCTTCGTCATCGGGTGCGGGGGTCGGTCTCACAGGAGGTCGGTGGCGGCGCGCTCCAGCGGCAGGGCCCGCTCGAAGGCCTCGAGGTAGCGGTCGTACTCGGCGACCTCCTCGGGGTCGGGGGTGACGGTCGAGACCTCGACGTCCTCGAAGACCTCCTCGAGGTAGTCCTCGAGGCTGCGGTCCCCGCCCCGGAGCATGAAGGCGGCCAGGAGGGCCATCCCCCAGGCACCCCCTTGTGAGGCGGAGGCGCCCACGGACACCGGTGCGGCGAAGGCCGCGGCCAGGACGCGCTGGGGCACCTCGGGAGTGCGCAGGAGCCCGCCGTGGGCGACCATCGAGTCGATCGGCACCGACTCGGTGCGCCTGAGGACCTTGAGCCCGTGGCTCATCGAGGCGAAGGCCGCGAAGAGGTGGGCGCGCATGAGGTTGGCCAGGGTCAGGCCGCCCTCGGGGCGCCGCACGAGCATCGGCCTGCCCTCGGGCAGGGAGAACAGGTGCTCCCCGGAGACGAAGTTGTAGGCCAGGACCCCGCCCGGTCCGGTCTCGCCGTCGGCCGCCGCCCCGAGGAGGACCTCGAAGAGGGCGTCGCGGTCGACCTGTGAGCCCACCGCAGCGGCGAGCTCGGAGAACAGGGAGACCCAGGCGTTGAGGTCCGAGGTGCAGTTGTTGGAGTGGGCCATGACCACGGGGGCTCCCGCGGGGGTGGCGACGAGGTCGACCTCCTCGTGCAGGCTGCGGATCGGCTCCTCCAGGACGACCATCGCGAAGGCGCTCGTGCCCAGGCTGACGTTGCCGGTGCGCGGGGCCACGGCGCCGGTGGCCACCATGCCGGTGCCCGCGTCACCCTCGGGCGGGCACAGCGGGATGCCTGGGCGCAGCGCCCCCGAGGGGTCGAGCAGAGCCGCGCCCTCGGCCGTGAGGACACCCGCGTCCTCCCCCGCGACGGCGACCTGCGGGAGGATGTCCGCCAGGGACCAGGGGGCCTCGACAGCCTCGTCGAAGGCGCGCAGGAGCTCGGGGTCGAAGGAGCGGTTGTCCGCGCCGATGGGGAACATCCCTGCGGCCTCTCCCACTCCCAGGACGTGGCGTCCGGTGAGCAGGTGGTGGACGTAGCCCGACAGGGTGGTCAGGCGCGCGATCCGGGCCACGTGCTCCTCGCCGCGGGTCACGGCGTGGTGGAGGTGGGCCACCGACCAGCGCTGAGGGATGTTGAGGCCCAGGAGCCGGGTCAGCTCGGCGGCGGAGTCCTGGGTGAAGGTGTTGCGCCAGGTCCGGAAGGGGGTGAGCAGCCCGCCCTCGGCGTCCAGGGGCAGGTAGCCGTGCATCATGCCCGACACGCCCAGGGCGGCGACGGTGGCCAGCGTCCCGCCTCCCCTGCGCTCCAGGTCGGCGGCGAGGTCGGCCACCGCCTCACGCAGCCCGTCGCGCACGGCCTCCATCGAGTAGCTCCACACGCCGTCGACCAGCTCGTTGGTCCACTCGAACCCGCCCGTCGCCACGACGGCGCACTCGCCGTCGATGAGGACCGCCTTGATGCGGGTCGAGCCCAGCTCGATGCCCAGGACGGTGCTGGCGGGGTCGAGGGGTGCGGTGGTCATGGGGATCTGCTCCGTTGCTGATCGTCGACGGTCCCTCCACGCCCCGCGCCCGGTGGGGGCAGGGGGTCGTGGCGCACACCGATTGTGAACGTTCACATCATGGGAGTCAAGTGTCTCCTGCGGCGCCGTCAGTGACCATGGGCGCCGCAGGAGACAGATCTGGACACTGCTCGACCGGCGAGAGGCGCATGACAGCCCCCGTCAGGGCGCCCGACGCCCACGCACCGGGCACTCCATGCCCTGCAGGCTCGACTGCGCGCCGATCAACGCTCCTGGGCCCCGGCCACGAGCGCCGCGGCGGCGTCGTAGGCAGCACGCACCTGCGGCTGGGGCTCGGCCCGCAGCCGCTCGACACCGGCGAGCTCCCAGGAGGGGGGCTCCTCGCCGCCGACCAGGACCCAGGCCGCCTGCTTGGCGGCACCATCGGCGACGTACTCTCCTGGCTCGGGCACCTCGACGCCCACGCTAAGGACGGCAGGAGCCAGCGCGCGCACGGCCGCCGAGCGGGCCCCGCCCCCCACGAGGGACACCCCGTCGACCTCGACGCCCTGGGCGCGCACCGCGTCGAGGCACGCACCCATGAGGCACAGCAGGCCCTCGACCGCGGCCCGCGCGTAGTTGGCGGCGGTGAGCGAGCCCAGGGTCATCCCGGTGAGCACCCCGGTGGCCTCGGGAAGGTTGGGGGTGCGCTCCCCTTCGAGGTAGGGGACGTGGACGAGGCCGCCCGCGCCGGGCTCGGCCGACAGCGCGAGGCGGTCAAGGTCCTCGTAGCCCACCCCGAGGACCGTCTTGGCGGCGTCAAGCACCCGCGCCCCGTTGAGGGTGCAGGCAAGGGGCAGGTAGGCGCCGGTGGCGTCGGCGAACCCGGCGACCAGGCCGGAGGCGTCGTGGGTCGGGGTGGCCGACACCGCGGCGACGACCCCGCTGGTCCCCAGGGAGACGCTGGTCTGCCCGGGACGCAGCCCCAGCCCGAGCGCCGCCCCGGCGTTGTCCCCGCAGCCCGGGCCCAGCACGAGGTGGGACAGGTCCCGCCCGAGGACCTGCCTCGCCCCGCGCCCCACCGCCTCGCTCGGGCCGGCCACGCGGGGCAGCACGATGTCCTCGACCTCGGCCCGGCTGCGGCGCAGAGCCAGGGCGAGCAGGTCACGACGGTAGGCACCGGCCACCGGGTCGAAGTACCCGGTCCCCGAGGCGTCGGAGCGGTCAGTCGCCAGGGTCTCGAGCCCCTGGGCGCCCGAGAGCCTCCAGGTGAGCCAGTCGTGCGGCAGGCACACGGCGGCGACGCGCGCGGCCGCCTCGGGCTCGTGGTCGGCCAACCACCGCAGCTTCGTGATCGTCAGGGAGGCGACCGGGACGCTGCCCACGGCCTGCGCCCAGGCCCTGCGGCCGGCCGCCTCGTCACCACCCCCGAGCTCGACGACGAGCTCGCGGGCGGCTGCGGCGCTGCGGGTGTCATTCCACAGCAGGGCCGGGCGGATGACCTGCCCGTCGGCGTCGAGCACGACCATGCCGTGCTGCTGACCGCCCACGCTCAGGGCGGCGACGTCGTCGAGCCCACCGGCCCCGTCCACCGCCTCACCGAGGGCGGCCCACCAGCGGTCGGGGTGGACCTCGGTGCCGTCGGGGTGACCGGCCCGCCCCTGGCGCAGGAGGGCGCCGGTGGCGGCGTCGCGGATGACGACCTTGCAGGACTGCGTCGAGGAGTCGACGCCGGCGACCAGTGTCACGGTCCTTCCTTCCTGTCAGTGCTCCTTGTGCTCCCGGTGCTCCCGGTGCCGTCGGCTCAGGCCGACGCCCTCAGCCGATGAGGTGCTGGACGGCCTTGTGGTGCAGGTCGACGTAGTGGTAGTCGCGCTCCGCCGCGGCCTGCGCGTCGAAGTCCTCGTAGGCAGAGCGGTCGGCCAGGAGCTCCGCGACCGTCTCACCGGGAGCCAGGGTCGGCTCGGCCAGCTCGTAGACGCCCGAGCGACGCATGGCCTCCTCGACGGCCGGGTCGGCGCGGAAGGCGCGGGCCTTGTCAGCCAGGCGCAGGAACATGTCCATGTTCGCGGCGGCCGACTCCCACACCCCCTCCATGCCGTCGGTGCGCGAGGGCTTGTAGTCGAAGTGGACGGCGCCGTCGTAGACGGGCCCGCCACCGGGGAAGCCGTTGACGAGGAGGTCGACGGTGAAGAAGGCCGACAGCAGGTCGCCGTGGCCGAAGACGAGGTCCTGGTCGTACTTGATGCCCTTCTGGCCGTTGAGGTCGATGTGGAAGAGCTTGCCGGCGTGCAGGGCCTGGGCCAGCCCGTGGGTGTAGTTGAGCCCGGCCATCTGCTCGTGCCCGACCTCGGGGTTGAGGCCGACGACGTCGCCGTTGTCGAGCTCGGCGATGAGCGCCAGGGCGTGGCCGACAGTGGGCAGGAAGATGTCGCCCCGGGGCTCGTTGGGCTTAGGCTCCAGGCCGATGCGCAGGTCGTACCCCTTGTCCTTGATGTAGCCGGCGACCGTGTCCAGGCCCTCCTTGTAACGCTCGAAGGCAGCGTGCAGGTCCTTGGAGGAGTCGTACTCAGCGCCCTCTCGCCCGCCCCACATGACGAAGGTCGTCGCGCCGAGCTCAGCGGCCAGGTCCACGTTGCGCAGGATCTTGCGCAGGCCGAATCGGCGGATGGCGCGGTCGTTGTTGGTCAGCCCCCCGTCCTTGAACACGGGGTGGGTGAAGGTGTTGGTCGTCACCATCTCGATGGTGAGCCCCGCGTCCCGGCACGCCCGGGACAGCCGCTCGACGATGCGGTCGCGCTCAGCGTCGGTGGCGTCGAAGGGGAAGACGTCGTTGTCGTGGAAGGTGACCCCCCAGGCTCCCAGCTCCGCCAGCCTGTCGACGTAGCCCCAGGGTTCCAGCGGCCTGCGGGTCGTCTCACCGAAGGGATCGGCCGCGAGCCACCCGACCGTCCACAGCCCGAACGAGAACCTGTCTTCCTTGGTGGGCGTGCGAACCATGGTCTCCTCCTTGAGCGCAAATTTGTTCGTTGATACAACTATAACAGGGGCATGCGATAGGGTCAAGGAGTGTCCCGATCACGCAGGCTCCCGACCCCTGCTCAGCCGACCACCCGCGGGGCGGCCCGCCTGCGGCCCGGAGCCGCCTCGGCCAGGCAGTCGAGCCTGCGAGCCTCCAACCTCGCTCTCCTGGCCAGCCACGTCTTCGCCTCGGCACGGCCCGTCTCGCGGGCCGACGTCGCCGCCGCCACGGGGATGACGCGCTCAACCGCCTCGCGCCTCGCTGACGAGCTCGTCGCCTCCGGCGTCCTGGCCGAGCTCGAGCCCGTGGCGGGCGCCGGCCCCGGCCGCCCCGCGGTCCCGCTCACCCCGGCCCGGGGGACCTTCGCCGCCCTGGGCATGGAGGTCAACGTCTCGCGCATGACCGTGCGCGCGGTCGACCTGGCCGGCTCGGTCCTGGGGCAGCGGGTGGTGCTCGACGACTTCGAGGCCTCCGATCCGTCCGTCGTGCTCGCACGGCTGGCCGGGCTCGCCGGTGAGGTCCTCGCGCTGGAGGAGGTGCGCAGGGCCCGGACCGTCGGCGCCGCCCTGGCCCTGCCCGGCCTCGTCTCGAGCGACACCCTCCTTCGCGCCCCGAACCTGGGCTGGCACGAGCTCGACCCGCGTCCGCACCTGGCCGCCGTCCTCGAGCCCGCGGGCTTCGGCCTGCGCCTGGGCAACGAGGCCGACTTCGGGGCCCTCACCGTCGGGCGGAGCCGACCGGCCGCGGCCCACGCCTCGTCGTCCTTCATCTACCTCTCCGGGGAGATCGGCGTGGGGGCCTCCATCGTGCGCGACTCGCGGGTCATGCACGGAGCCCACGGCTTCGCCGGGGAGATCGGGCACGTCCAGGTCGACCCGCAGGGCCCGCGGTGCGGCTGCGGCAACCGCGGCTGCCTCGAGCGCTACGCAGGACGACGGCACATCCTGGCGGAGGCCGGCATGCCTGCGACCGCCGGCCCCGCCCAGCTCGTCGCCGCCTGGGAGGCAGGCGACCCGCGTGCCCGCGAGGCCGTCTCCGGAGCCGCTCGGGCCCTGGGCGTCGGCCTGGCGGCCGCCATCAACATCCTCGACATCCCGACCGTCGTCCTGGGCGGGCACCTCGCCCCTCTCGCCGAGCTGCTCGGCCCCGAGCTCGCCGCCGAGATCGACCGCCGTGTCCTGGCAGCCCCCTGGGCCGCCCCTCAGATCCTCACCGCCACGGCTGACGAGGGCGACGGCGCGACCGGGGCGGCGTGGTCTGTCCTGGAGGAGGTCGTGGCCGATCCTGCGGCCTTCGCCGGATCAGCTGAGTCAGCGGGCTGAGCAATGACGCCGGAAAGCACCACCCCGCCATCACCCCCACCCCCGAGATCGGGACATCGTGCACACCGAGGACAGGGCGCCCACAGGCCCGCTCCGACGCCGCCCTGCGGGGGCATCCTGCGGACAACGCCTCTCACACGCCAGTACTCCCGGTCCTGTCAGCGCGGGGCTCACGGTGCGCCTTCGACAGCTGCCCTACGAGCTCGACGCCGCTGGCATCGCAGCGCTGGAGGAGCGCGCCGACAGGATCCGTCCCGGCCCGCCGGCCGTCTTACCGGTCCGGTGAGACAGTTGGCGGACGGGTGGGTCGGTGCGCGTCCTCGGCCGGGCCCGTCGTGCAGGGATTGTCGTCGAGCGCATGAGTTCTGGCGGTTCGCGCGTGCTAGCCAGGCGCGAACCGCCAGAACTCATGCGTTTGGCCGTCAAGCATGCAACCGCTCCAGCCGCCCCCACCACAGCCCCGGGCGACTGGCACGGCGCACTGAGCGGCGCCTGTCAAGCCCCGGGTTTTGCGAAGTCTCGCTGATCTGGTTGTGGAGGTCGCGGGTAGGGGCCGGTCAACGCCCTTGGTGAGGGGGTCGGGGACGTTCTCGGTGGCGTGGACGTGTTCGTGCTCGACGGGGGTGAGCATCCCGATGGCTGAACGTCCAGGGGCCCTTGTTGCGGATGAGCTCGGCTTTGTACAGCGAGCTGAGGGCCTCGGCCGGTGCGTTGTCGTAACAGTCGCCCTTGGACCCCACCGACGCGACCGCCCTGCAGCCGAACAGGGCCTGACCGTAGCGGATGGCGCGGTAGTGCACCCCGCGGTCGCAGTGGTGGACGAGCCCGACAAGGTCAGCGCCGTCGCGGGCGCGTTGCCAGATGCCCGTGTTCAGGGCATCCCGGGCGAGGTCGGGACGGGCGGCCGGGCTCCGCCGCGAGAAAGGCCGAGGCGCTCCTCACTCAGCTCGCGCACCTCCTTCTCACGTGCGTAGAGCCTCCAAGGCCAACCTCGTGGCCCGATCCCTCAGCTCGACCGGGCACGTCCTCTGTCCCCTGTGCAGTGATCCTTCCTGTCATCACTGCCCCCATCAAACCCGGGGCGGCCTCATTAACCAGGACCGTGATCAGACGGGCAAGCAGATTGAACCACCTCGGCATCACAGACACGTCTTCTTCTCCCTCGCCGAGGAACCCTTCACGGCTCTGGGAGCGAAGCAGGCACCCCACCCCCTCCCATGACCCCATGCCACCACCCCGACGGGTGGACATGTGCCAGGTCACTGTGCGTATGGCCGAACGTTCAGGGTCGCCATGAGACAAGCCGGACCGTGGCGCAAGCCTCCGCGTCTCAGCCCAGAGCGAGCTCGACTGCGACGTCGCCCTCGGCCTCGACGCGCCTGCCGCCCGCCTCCAGTGCCCACGGGCCTCGGGCTCCCCGGGCCTGTGCGCGCAGGATGCCCCCGACGCGCATGACGCGGAAGGTCGCCTCCCCCACGCCGTCGTGGGCGGGGACGAGGACCTCGCGCTCCATCCCCTCAGGCGGCTCGAAGCAGAGCAGGGTCAGGCCCTCGATCCAGTCCGCCTCGGGGCGCCGGCAGCCGGGGGCCACCGGCACCACGCTGCCCGGGCGCACGTACAGGGGCAGGGTGTCCGCCCCGTGCCTCTGACGCACCCAGCGCGGCCCGGTCACGGTCGACCCGTCCCACCAGGAGGTCCACACCCCCTCGGGCAGGTAGACCTCCACCTGCCCGGAGGCGTCCATGACCGGGGCCACGAGGAGGGCATCGCCGAGCATGTACTGGGTGTCGACGTCGTAGGAGCCCCGGTCCTCGGGGAACTCCAGGAGCATCGAGCGCATGACCGGCGCCCCCGTCTCGTGGGCCTCGACGGCGAGACGGTAGAGGTAGGGCATGAGGGACAGGCGCAGGTCGATGAAGCGCCGCGCCACCTCGACCGACTCCTCGTCGAAGGCCCAGGGCACTCGCACCGAGCCCGAGCCGTGGAGCCTGGCGTGGGAGGACAGCAGCCCGAAGGCGAGCCAGCGCTTGAACACCTCGGGGTCCGGGGTGCCCTCGAAGCCTCCGATGTCGTGGCTCCAGTGGGCGAAGCCCGAGCTGGTCAGGGACAGCCCACCGCGCAGCGTCTCCCCCATCGAGGCGAAGGTCGACTCGTTGTCGCCGCCCCAGTGCACCGGGAGCTGCTGGCCCCCGGCGGTGGCCGAGCGGGCGAAGAGCACGGCCTCGCCCTCTCCGCGGACCTCGCGCAGCAGGTCGAAGACCGTGCGGTTGTACAGGTGCGTGTAGTAGTTGTGCATCCGCTCCGGGTCCGAGCCGTCGTGCCACACGACGTCCCGCACGGGAACCCGCTCGCCGAAGTCGGTCTTGAAGCAGTCCACCCCCATGTCGAGCAGGCCCGCCAGCCGGTCCCGGTACCAGGCGACGGCCTCGGGGTTGGTGAAGTCGACCAGCGCCATGCCCGCCTGCCACAGGTCGGTCTGCCACACCCCGCCGTCGGCCCTGCGCAGGAGGTAGCCCCGCTCGGCGCCCTCGGCGAAGAGGGACGAGCGCTGGGCGATGTAGGGGTTGATCCACACGCAGACCTTGAGTCCCCGGGCGTGGAGGCGGGCGAGCATCGCAGCCGGGTCGGGGAAGGTGGCCGGGTCCCACTCGAAGTCGCACCAGTGGAAGCCGCGCATCCAGAAGCAGTCGAAGTGGAACACGCTCAGGGCCAGGTCGCGCTCCTCCATCCCCTCGATGAAGGAGGTGACGGTGCCCTCGTCGTAGTCGGTCGTGAAGGAGGTCGTCAGCCACAGGCCGAAGGACCAGGTGGGCACCATCGGGGCCCTCCCCGTCAGGGCGGTGTAGCGGCGCAGCACGTCCTTGGGCGCCGGGCCGTCGATGACGTAGTAGGACAGCCGCTCGCCCTCGACGGAGAACTGGCAGCGGGTGTTGACCTCGCTGCCCACCTCGAAGGAGACCCCTCCGGGGTGGTCGACGAACACCCCGTAGCCCGCGCTCGACAGGTAGAAGGGGACGTTCTTGTAGGCCTGCTGGGAGGAGGTCCCGCCGTCCTCGTTCCAGATCTCGACGCTCTGGCCGTTCTTCGTCAGCGCCCCGAAACGCTCCCCCAGGCCGTAGACCCGCTCCCCGGGGCGCAGGGAGAGCTGGTCGCGCATGTACCGGGTGCCGTCGGGACCGACGACGTGCGCGAGGGCCCGCCCCGGGCTCGCGGTCAGCTCGCCGCGGGTCGAGGAGTAGGTCGCGGTCCACTCGGGTCCCTCGCGCAGCGTGACGGCGAGCTCTCCCGCCCGCAGGGTCACGAGGCCGTCACCGGTCTCGACCCGGCCGCAGTAGCCGGGCTCGTGGGCCACCTCGAAGCGGGGTCCGCGCTCGGGCGCGCCGGCGTGGTGGACGAGGTCGACCCGGATCACCCCGTCGGCCACGGCGGTGAAGGTCGCCTCGATGAGGCCGACGTTGAGGGTGTCGCCGCGGCTGGCCACCGGCCGCAGCGGGGCGTGGGCCCGCACGACGCCGGCGGCGTCGGGGGCGGGATCGAGCAGGCCGCGGGCACGGTTGACGGTGAAGCCGTCGCGGTCGAGCCAGTATCCGTTGGAGAATCTCATGAGCGCTCCTCAAGGTCGTCGCGCGCTGCGCGCGGGATGGTGGTACCTGTCCTCACTTGACCGCACCCGCGGTCACTCCCCGGGTCAGGGTGCGTTGGAAGAACAGGAAGAACAGGAAGGTCGGCACGAGGGAGACCAGGGCCCCGGCGTTGAGCGTGGGCACGTCGAGCATGCGGTCGCCCTGGAGGCTCGACAAGGCGATGGGCACGGTCTGGTTGTCGTTGCTCGTGAGCATGACCAGGGGGATGAAGAACTCGTTCCACGTCCAGATGAAGAAGAAGATCATGAGCACGCTCATCGTGGGGCGCACGATCGGGAAGACGACCTTCCACAGGATCTGCCAGCGGTTGGCCCCGTCGAGCTCGGCGGCCTCGAGCAGCGCCCCCGGGAAGGTCCCCAGCACCGAGGAGAGCAGGTAGGTGCCGAAGGCCGACTGGATGACGGTGAAGATGATGACGACCGACCACGGGTTGTCGGTCAGGCCCACCTCCTGTGCCATCGTGAACAGCGGGTAGATGAGACCCTCCTGGGGGAGCATGTTGGCGATCATGAACACCGCGATGATCCACGCCCGGCCCCTGACCCGACCCACGCCCAGGGCGTAGGCGTTGAACAGCGACAGGAAGGTCGCCAGCACGGCCACGAGAGCCGAGGTCCACACCGAGTTCCACAGCTTGACGGGGAAGTTGACGCGCTCCCAGAAGTAGGCGAGGCCGTCGGTGTAGAGCTCGGTGGGCAGTGACAGGGGGCTGCCCGAGGAGTAGTCGGCGGGTGACTTGAATGCGTTCATGACCATGAGCGCGAAGGGCACGATCATGAGCAGGGCACCGAGGCCGACGCCGGCCAGGACGACCCAGCGCAGGGCTCCTCGGTGGAACCGGTCCCCGGAGCGGGAGGCGGGTGCTGCGGTCGTGGCGGAGGTGGTGGCGGTGGTCATGTCAGCGGCCCTCCTCGTCGCGGCGCGCACTGCGGTTCTGGAAGAACTGGATGAGGCCCGCGACGGCGATGATGACGAGCGTGAGAACGGTTGCGATGGCGGCGCCGTAGCCGACCTTCGAGGTGTCGAAGAAGTTGAGGTAGGAGTAGTAGGAGGGCACGAGGGTCGAGCTCTCGGGGCCGCCGCGGGTCAGGACGTAGATCGGGGCGAAGACCTTGAGCGCGGCGATCGTGCAGGTCAGGACGATGACGAAGGTCTCGGGCCTGATCTGGGGCACCGTGATCGCGCGGAAGCGGGTGAACCAGCCGGCGCCGTCGAGCTCGGCGGCCTCATAGAGCTCAGGGTCGACGCGCTGGAGGGCGGACATGAAGATGACGGTGGGATAGCCGATCTGGATCCAGATGAGCACGAGCATGACCGAGGGCAGCGCGGTGGAGGTCGATCCCAGCCAGTTGGGAGGGCTGGCGACTCCCAGGCCGCGCAGGATGACGTTGAGCGCGCCGGTCTGGGAGTTGAGGATCCAGTTCCACACGATCCCGGCCACGGAGACCGGCAGGATCTGGGGCAGGTAGTACATCGCGCGCAGGGCCGAGGCGGTGCGTGCCGAGAAGTGCTTGCCGACGTAGTCGAAGAGCACGGCGGCGAGGACGAGCCCGATGAGCGTGGGGATGATGACCATCGCGACGATCATCGACACCGAGTTGGTGAAGGAGGCCCAGAAGTCCTCGTCACCCATGAGGTCGGCGTAGTTCTGCAGGCCGATGAAGCGCTTGGGCGCCATGCCTCCCTTCCACTTGTGCAGGGAGTACCAGATGTTGAGCACGAGGGGCACGACGATGATGACGGTGAAGGACAGGGCGCCTGGCAGGAGGTAGGGCAGGTATCCGGTGCGACGGTCGCGCGGCCTGCGTCGTGCGGGGGTGGGCACGTCCCGGGGCGGTCGGTCGGTGGTCGTGGTCATGGCATGCCTTCTTCGTGGAGCTCGACAGCACAGGGCGGGTGGTGGGGGTGACAACAGGGCGGGTGGTGGTGTCGGCGGCCGCCTCCGGTGAGCGGCACGGACGGCACGGACGGCACAGACAGCACGGACGACACCGAGTCGTCGGGGCTGGCAGGCGGGGTCTGCGGGTCCGGCGGCGGGGCCGGGGCCCCGCCGCCGGGCTCTCAGGCCCTGGCGCTGCGGCGGCAGCGGGATGGGCTGCCGCGGTCGGGTCCTACTGGTCGACCAGCTCGGCCCGGCCCTCGTCGTAGGCGGCTCCGAGCTCGACCATCGCCGCCTCGCCGGTGGCCGAGCCGTTGACGAGGGACTGCATCGTCGAGACGAGCTGGTCGTAGAACCCGGCGACCGGCCAGTCTGGGTAGAAGGCCAGGCCGTCCTCGTCGTTGATGGTCGCGAAGTTCTCCGTCATGACACGGGTGCGCTCGTCGGTGATGGCTGCCGGGTCGCCGCTGACCGGCAGGCCGCCCTTGTCCCCCAGGATCGCCTGGACCTCCTCGGACAGGGTGATGTCGATGAACTCGTAGGCGAGCTCCTTGTTCGCGGCGTTGGTCGGCACGACCCACAGGTTGCCCGAGGAGCCCAGGTGCAGGGAGGTGCCGGGGAAGAGGAACTGGTCCCAGGCGGCGGTCATGTCGGACACGAGGCGCCCGAACCACCACGATCCGGAGATCATGATCGGGTAGGTGCCGGCGATGAAGGCTGTGCCCATGTCCTCGGCGGTCAGGCCCGCGACGTCGGAGGCGATGTAGCCCTTGGAGATCCACTCGACGAGCTTGTCGGTTCCCTGCTTGACGGGACCGGCCGTCCAGTCGACCTCGCCGTCGAAGAGCTGGTAGGCGTCGACGAAGGAGCGGTCGGCGTGCGCCAGGACGAGCTGGTACCACAGCTGGCCCATGGGGTACTCCGCACCGGCCTCGGCCAGGGGGACCTGGCCGGCGGCGACGAAGGCGTCGCACACCGCCTCGAGCTCGGCCAGGGTGGTCGGCACCGCGAGGCCGTGGGCGTCGAACATGTCCTTGTTGTAGTAGACGAAGACGTACTCGCCGTAGTTGGGGACCCCGTACCAGTCTCCGGATCCCATGAGGCCGTCCTCGGTGTACTTGGCCGTCGTCTGGAGGGAGGCGGAGAGCACCTTGTCCCAGCCGCGCTCGGTGGCCTGCTCGGTCAGCGGCTCGATGAGGCCCTGGGAGGCGAGCTGGCCGGAGGTGGAGTTGCCCTTGTTGTACTCCATGACGTCCGGCACGTCGTCGCCGGTCAAGACGATCTTGGCGTTCTTCTGAAGCTGCTCGAAGGTCTGCGACTCCACCTTGACGGTGATCTCGGGGTGCTTCTCCTTGAAGATCTCGACCGCGCGAGCCCATGCCTGGCCCATGGCGGAGTCGTCGGACTCGTAGTCCCAGATGACGAAGGTGTCTGAGCCCGAGTCCGAGCCCGAGCAGCCGGCCAGGCCCAGGAGGCCGGAGGCGGCGGTTGCTGCCAGGAGTGCGTTGAAGTCCCTGCGCTTCATGATGGGTTACCTCTCCGTTGAGATTCGTGGTGGTGGCGCGGTGGTGTGGTGGCGTCGTGTTGGCGTCGTGGTGGCCGGCTCAGGGGACCGGTGACGGGGCGGGGCCCAGGCTCTGGCCCTCAACGACCGAGCAGGCGACGAGCTCGTGGAAGTCGGAGGGATCAGCCTGTTTGCCCAGGATCGCGATGAGGGCGGCGGCAGCGGTCCTGCCGATCTGCTCCCCGGGGGCGTGGGTGGTCGTGAGGGCCGGTACGGTCATGGCGCCCAGGGTGGGAGAGGAGACGGCTCCGACCACCGAGACGTCGTCGGGCACCTCCAGCCCCATGTCCCGTAGCCCTGCGAGCAGCCCCAGCGCCGCCAGGTCGTTCATGACGACGACTCCGGTGGGCGCCTGGGAGCCCACCCACAGCTCGTGAGCCAGGCGGCGCCCCGCCTCGGGGGTCGCCTCGCAGGCGCGCGCCAGCGGCGTGAGGTGCCGGCTGGTGGCTGCTCGCAGGTAGCCCTCGTGCCCGCGAACGGCGGGTCCGTAGCCGGCCGCCTCCTGGAGCTCGGGGCGCCCGACGAAGGCGATGTGGCGGTGCCCGAGCCGGTAGAGCTCACCGACGGCGTCGTCGACGGTGCGCTCGACGTCGATGTCGATGTGCGCGAGCCCGGTGGGGTCGGCGGTGCGTCCGACCATGACGAAGGGCAGGTCCGCGGCCGACAGGGCCTCGACCCTGCGGTCGACGACCCCGACCTCGACGAGGAGCACACCGTCGACCGTGCCCTGACGGACCAGGGCGACGAGCTCGTCGCCGGCGTTGTCGTCCTCCAGGGGCCACACGGCCAGGCGGTAGCCCTCGTCGGCCGCCCCCTTCTGGGCGCCGCGGATGATCTCGAAGACGGTCTCACCCATGGCCGTGTCGAAGCTCGGGAAGGTCATCGCCAGGGTGTGCGAGCTGCGCGAGGCCAGGCCGCGGGCCATGGCGTTGGGCTGGTAGTCGAGCTCTTCCATGGCGCGGCGGATGCGGGCGGCGGTCTCGCGGGACACCGGCCGGTTGCCTGACAAGGCGTAGGAGACGGTGGACACCGCCACATGGGCGTGACGAGCGACGTCGTGCATAGTCGCCATGGCGCACCTCCTCGTGCCATACCCGGGTCGAAACGCTTCGTCGAAGCGTTTCGACAAGTATGTGGCGCGGGCTCCCGGAGGTCAACGAAACCCAGGGAAGATCGAACAGTTCGACCCGTCCCCCTCCCCCGCGAGATCGGGACTTATGACACCTCGAGTTCGCCGCATCCGGCACGTTCCGTCGGAGCCGTGCCAGATGCGGCGAGCTCGGAAGCACCGCCCCAGCTCCCGGGGACCACTTCCCCCGATCTCACGGTGTCACTTCCCCCGATCTCGCGGTGTCACTTCCCCCGATCTCGAGGTGTCACTTCCCCCGATCTCGAGGTGTCACTTCCCCCGATCTCGAGGTGTCACTTCCCCCGATCTCGCGGGGAGGGAGTGGTGCTCACAGGCCGACGTCGGCACCCTCCCGCACGAAGACGGGGATGTACTCGTAGGGCGCGTCCGCCTCGATGCGCATGCCGCCCTCCCAGGTGCGCCCGGAGTGGATCTCCCGCCACCGCGCCCCGGCGGGCAGGTAGACCTGGCGGCTCGTCACCCCCGGGGACAGGACCGGGGCCACGAGGAGGTCGGGCCCCAGGAGGAACTGGTCGTCAACGTCCCAGGCGCGCCGGTCCTCGGGGAACTGGAGGAACAGCGCACGCATCGGCGGCACCCCGGTGTCCGCCGCCTCGCGCATGACCCGGCCGATGTAGGGGCGCAGCCGCTCGCGCAGCTCCATGTGGGCCCGCGAGACGCCCAGACAGCGCTCGCCGTAGCTCCACACCTCGTTCGGGCCGCCGCTGGCCGGCGAGCCGAGCTCCCCGCGGGGCTCGCGGTGCCCGTGGAGGCGGAAGAGCGGGCAGAAGGCGCCGTACGCGAACCAGCGGGCGTAGAGCTCGCGGTAGGCCTCGTCGGAGGGGTCCCCGCCGTGGAAGCCGCCGATGTCGGTCGTCCACCACGGGATGCCCGCGATGGCGATGCTCAGCCCCGCCCGGACCTGGACAGCCAGCGACTCCCAGGTCGGCGGGATGTCCCCGCTCCACACCGCGGCGCCGTACCTCGCCTGCCCCGCCCAGGCCGAGCGGCACAGCAGCACGGTGCCGGGCTCGCCGGTCTCGCGGTTGCCCTCGAAGAAGAGGCGGGCGTTGTCACGCGGGTAGGTGTTGACCACCGCGGCTCCGGGGCCGGAGTGGAAGGACAGGTTCGTGGGATGGCACGGGTTGAGCTCGGGCTCGCAGGCGTCGAGCCACCACACGCGCACCCCCAGGTCGAAGTAGTTCCGCTTGACCGTGTCCCACACGAAGCGGCGCGTGCGCGGGTTGCTGGGGTCGTAGAAGGCCACCGGCAGGGACCGGGGCATCTGCTTGTCGTGGATGTCCTGGTGGAGCTCGACGCCCTGGTCGGTGCCCACGAGCATCCCCCGGGAGGCCATCTCGTCGTAGTTCTCCGACAGGGGCGAGACGGTCGGCCACACCGAGACCATGAGCCTGACGCCCATCTCCTCGAGCTCGCAGACCATCGCAGCGGGGTCGGGGTACTCCTCGGGGTCGAAGCGGTAGTCACCCATCGCGGTCCAGTGGAAGAAGTCCGAGACGATGACCGACAGGGGCAGGCCCCGACGACGGTACTCCCGGGCGACGTCGAGGATCTCCTCCTGGCCCATGTAGCGCAGCTTGCACTGCCAGAAGCCCGAGGCCCACTCGGGCAGGACCGGGGCGTGGCCGACGGCGTCGGCGTAGCGGCCGAGGATGCTGGCAGGGGTGTCTCCGGCCGTCACCCAGTAGTCGAGCGCGGGGGCGGAGTCGGCCACCCAGCGGGTGGCGTTGTCGGCGAGCTCGACGCGCCCCACGGCAGGGTTGTTCCACAGGAAGCCGTAGCCGCGGCTCGACAGGTAGAAGGGGATGGAGACCTCGGAGTTGCGCTGGATGAGGTCGACGACGAGGCCCTTGTGGTCGAGCCGGCCGTGCTGGTGCTGCCCCAGGCCGTAGATGCGCTCGCCCTCGTAGGCCTCGAACTGCTGGTGGATCTCGTAGAGCCCGGAGCGCTGCCCGTAGAAGACGTGGGAGCCCGGCCACCAGAAGTGCTCGCGCTTCTCAGCGAGCAGCTCAGCGCCGTCGGCGGTGCGTACGAAGCGCAGCATGACCGCGGGCTTGCCGTCTCCTGCGTCCAGCCTCCCCTCGACCGTCAAGGCACCGACGACGTAGCGCACGACGCCGTCCTGCCCGCGGACGGCCGCCGGAGGGACAGGCCCCGGCGGGCGCTCCTGGAGGGCGCCGACGTCCTGGGCGGGGATGCGGTGGAGGGCGGCCCGCACCCGCACCGAGTCGGCCCCCCAGTGCTCGACGCGCAGGACCTCGTGGGCGTGCCGCAGCTCGAACCCGCCCTCGATGACTTCGAATTCCATTGAGGATCCTCCCAGGAGATTGAGTGTGGATGAGTGTGTCGGGGTGGTGCCGCCACGACGGCACCCGGAGGGGTCGGGCTCCGGGACCGGGCAGGGGCGGCTGGAGCCTCTGGCCTCAGGTTCCGGCCCGGAGCCCGGCGAGACTGACCGCGCCGGCCGGTCGGGCCCCGGCCTCAGGCCTTGACCGCGCCGCCGGTGGCCCCGGCGGCCACGTACTTCTGAGCGGCGACGAGCAGGATCCCTGCGGGCAGGGAGGCCATCGTCGCCGTCGCCATGACCGAGCCCCAGTCGGCCACGAATCCCCCGATGAACAGGTAGATGCCCAGGGTCACCGGGCGGGCCTCCCCGTTCGAGGCGAGGGTGAGGGCGAACAGGAAGTCGCTCCAGGCGAACAGGAAGCTGAACAGGGCGGCGGTGATGAGGGCGTTCTTGCTCAGCGGCAGGACGATCGACACGAAGGTGCGCAGCCGCCCGGCGCCGTCGACCCGGGCAGCCTCGAGCAGTGAGGCGGGGATCGCACGCATGAACGCCTGGATGATGAGGATCGAGAAGGGGATGCCCAGGGCCGAGTCCGCCAGGACCAGGCCGATCGTCGTGTTGAGGATCCCCAGGTCGTTGTAGGCGCTGTACAGGGCGTTGGCGATGACGATCCCGGGGATCATCTGCGACAGCAGGAGCGCGAACATGACGGCACCCGCCGCGCGCACCCGGTACAGGCTGAGCGCGTAGGCCGCCGGGGCGGCCACCGTCAGGCTCACGACGACCGCGCCCAGGGACACGACGAGGCTCGTGAGCAGGTTCGCGCCCTGGGTGGCGAAGGCCGCCCGGTAGCCGTCGAGGCTGGGACGCACCGGGAACCAGTCGAGGTCGGCGGTGGAGACCCCGGGCTGGAGGGAGGCGTTGACCATCCAGTAGACCGGGAAGAGCATGAAGGCCAGGAAGAGGCAGCCCAGCACCGTGTAGCGCCAGGGCCTGCGCGTCGTCGTGGCGGTCGGCACGGCTCAGTCCTCCCTTCCCGCGCGCGAGACCCTGAGGTAGACCAGGGCGAAGGCGAGCGCGATGACGACCAGGATGTTGCCCAGGGCGGCTCCCTGACCGAACTCGAAGTTGGAGAAGGACAGCTTGTAGGACTGGGTGGCCAGGGTCTCGGTCGCGTTGGAGGGCCCGCCCTGGGTCAGGCCCAGGATGATGTCGAGGACCTTGAGGGTGTAGACGACACCGAGGATGAGCACGACGGAGACCACCGGCCGCAGGAGGGGCCAGGTGACGTGCCTGAAGGCCTTCCAGCCCACGGCGCCGTCGAGGGCAGCGGCCTCGTAGAGCTCGTCAGGGATGTCCTGCAGGCCGGAGTAGAGGATGGTCATGTTGAAGGGGATGCCCAGCCAGATGTTGACCATGATGACCGCGGCCAGGGCGACCTCGGTGCTCGTCAGCCACGGGACGGCGTCGACTCCCAGGACACCGAGCAGCTCGTTGATGACGCCGGAGTCCTTGTCCATCATCCACTTCCAGATGGCGCTGGACACGATCATGGGCAGCAGCCAGGGCAGGAGGATGAGGGAGCGCAGCACCCCTCCCAGGGGGAAGTGCCTCTTGAAGAACACGGCCAGGGCCAGGCCGATGGTGAACTGGCCTGCGATGGAGCCGACCGTGAACAGGACGGTGTTGAGCAGGGCGGTGGAGAACACCGAGGAGGTGACGACCGCCGCGTAGTTGGCCACCCCCACGAAGGGGGCCTCGCCGGTGAAGAAGGTCCTCGTCGTGTACTCCTGCACGCTCATCGTCAGGTTCTTGACGATCGGGTAGCCGAAGTACAGGACCAGGAACAGCAGGGCAGGAGCCAGGAAGGCCCACCTGAAGGCCTCCTCCCGCCTGCGGGTCCACTGGCGCGCCGGGCTGGGGCGCGGTGGGGTCATCGTCGTCTCCTTCGGGAAGCGTCGGGACCGGGCGGGCGGCCGGGACCGTGTCGGCCCCGGCCGCCTGCGCCTCAGGACACGAAGTCGGCCTTGGCGGTCTGGAGCGCCTCGAGCGGGGCGGCCTTGCCGGTCAGAGCGGACTGCATGGCGTTGTAGAGGGCCTCGGCCGTCTTGGGCCAGGCCTCGCCGAGCTTGGCGGTGCGGGCCCGCCCGTTGTTGACGGCGGTGACCAGCGGCTCCATGTCCGGCAGCTCGGCGAGGTAGTCGGCGTCTACCGCCTCGCGGGTGGGGATGGTGAAGCGGGTCGTGTTGAGCGAGAGGATCGAGTCCTCCCCGAGCAGCACCGACAGCAGCTCGGCGGCCTTCTTCTGACGGGCCTCGTCACCGGTCTGGGGCACCGTCCACAGCTCGCCCCCCAGCGGGGACACGGGGGTCGCCCCCGGGGTCGGCACCGGGATCTGGGCCACGGCCCAGTTGATGCCGGACTCGTTGAAGGTGGTCGTCATCCACGGGCCGTTGACGACCATGGCCGCCTTGCCGGAGGTGAACTGCTCGCCGAGGTCTCCCTGGCCCCAGTTGAGCACCGACTGGGAGGCCGACCCCTCGTTGACCAGGTCGACCCACAGCTGGAGGGCGCTGGCGGCCTCGGGGGTGGCGATGTCGGTCTCGTCGGCGCCCGCCGACCAGAAGAAGGGCAGGAACTGCCAGGACCCCTCGTAGGAGGCCTTCGCGCAGAAGGCGACGCCGTAGACGCCGTCCTTGGTCAGGGTCTTGGCCGCCGCCTTGAGCTCGTCCCAGGTGGTGGGCACCGCCACGCCGGCCGCGTCGAGGAGGTCCTTGTTGTAGTACAGGCCCAGGGTGTTGGCGCACGGGCCCATGCCGTAGAGCTCGCCGTCGTAGGTGCCCGCCCCGACGAAGCCCTCGATGAAGCCCTCGGAGGTGACGCCGAAGGTGCTCAGCGGTGCCAGGGCCCCGGTGGCCGCGATCTGCTGGAGGTCGGGGTTGTCGATCATGAGCAGGTCGGGCAGGGTCTTCGAGGAGCTCATCTGCAGGACCTTCTGGATGAGGCTCGTGCCGGCCACCGACTCGCGCTCGATGGTGACACCGACCTTCTTGGCCGCGGCGTCGAGCGCCTCCTGGAAGACGGTCTTGTCCGGCTCGTCGGCGTAGTAGTCCAGGACCTTCAGGGAGCTGACCTCCCCGGAGGAGCCGCCCGAGGAACCGCAGGCCGCCAGTGGAAGGGCCAGGGCGGTCAGGGCCGAGGCCTGGAGGACCCGACGGCGGGCGAGCATGGAGGAGGTGGTGGGGATCGTGGGAGTCATCTGCGTTCTCCAAGTTCTGTCCGGCTCCCCCGAGGGTGCGCCACAACCGACGGATACGTATGCGCGTGGTGTGACGCCTCCCCGCGGGGAGGTCGAGTATGTTGTGGACGCCACCCCGTCGTGACGTCCGACATCCGAAATGTATCGCGGTGAACCTAAAGTCGCAAGGGGCTGCTTCACTGAACCTGATCGGAGGACGCATGGCACCGATGAGCACGAGCCGCGACGTCGCGCGGATGGCGGGGGTGTCCCAGTCGACGGTCTCCTACGTTATGAGCGGCAAGCGCCCCGTCGCCCCCGAGACCGAGAGGCGGGTCCGTGAGGCGATGGCCGAGCTCGGCTACCGACCCCACGCCAGCGCCCGGGCCCTCAAGCGCCACCGCTCAGGGATCATCGGGCTCGTCGCACCGTTCCACGAGGACACCGACACCGCCGGGCAGTACCGCTACGTCGTCGCCCTGGCCGAGGCGGCGCGCTCACGGGGTTACGAGCTGCTCGTCATCAGCGGGCAGGAGGGCATCGAGGGCATGGAGCGCCTCATCGGGTCGGCACTGTGCGAGGGCATCCTGGCCATGGACGTCCTGCACGAGGATGAGCGGGTCGAGCTCGCCAGGGGCGCGGGCCTGCCCTGCGTCTTCATCGGGCTGAGCAGCCAGGCCGAGGGCGTCGCGTCGACCGACACCGACTTCGAGGAGGTGGGGGCGGCGTGCGTCAGGCTGCTCGCCGAGCGCGGGCACCGCCGCATCGTCATGCTCAACCCCGCCTCGCACCGAGTGGCGGCGATGGGGTTCACCCACCGGTTCTCCACCGCCGTCCTCGAGGCCGCCGACCGGGAGGGCGTGCCGGTCGACGTCGTCGAGGTGGCCCGCTCCTACCCGGCGATGGCGCGGGCCCTGGACGTGCTGACCGCCCGAGGGGGCCCTCAGGAGGCGTTCCTCGTGGCACCCGGGGTCTCGGCAGACGACCTCGTCAACGTCCTGCACCACCGGGGCGCCGTCGTCGGACGTGACGTCTCCGTCGTCGCAGCCCGAGGATCGGGCCGGGCGCCGCACAGCCCGGTGGACTGCACCTGCTTCGACGCCGATGTCGACGCCGTCGCCGCGACCGCCGTGCGCCTGCTCATCGACCAGCTCGACCCCCGGGCGCCCCGAACCCACAGCCCGGTCCTCGTGCCTGCCGTCTTCCGCCCCGGAGCGAGCCTCGCGCCCCCGCCGAGGGAGGGTGGCCCTGCCCTGTGAGCCCGCTGCCGCGGCGACAGCCCTCCTACCCCCATCGGGACTTGTGGCACCGCGAGATCGGGACTAATGGCACCTCGAGATCGGGACTTATGGCACCGCGAGATCGGGGGAAGTGGGGTGGTTTCAGGTGGTGAGTGCAATGGTGGTGTCGTGTTCTGTTTTCTGCAGGAGCCTGTTGAAGGCTTCTGCGGGTGTGGCCCAGTCTAGGGTCTGGCGGGGGCGGGTGTTGAGGAGGTGCTGGGCCTGTTCGAAGGCGTGGAGGGGGTAGGTCGACAGGTCGGTGCCTTTGGGGAAGAACTCGCGGATCAGGCCGTTGGTGTTCTCGTTGGTTCCTCGTTGCCAGGGGCTGTGGGGGTCGCAGAAGTACACCTCGAGGTTGGTGGCGGTCCTGAAGCGGGCGACCTGGGCCATCTCGCCGCCCTGGTCCCAGGTCAGGGACCGGGCCATGGAGCGGGGCAGGCCCTTGATCATGGTCTCCAGCACCGTGGCCACGGTGGTGGCGGTGTGGTCGGTCAGCAGCGGGGCGATCAGGACCAGGCGGGTGGTGCGTTCGACCAGGGTGATCATCGCGGTGCGGTTGCCCGCGCCCATGACCAGGTCGCCCTCCCAGTGGCCTGGCACGGCCCGGTCGGCGACCTGGGCCGGGCGGGTGCTGATACGCGCGTCGGCCAGCCAGGGCCTGGAGGCCAGGGGCCCGGCCAGGGCCGAGCGTGGCACGCGCCGACTCCGCCCGGTGCGCAGCCTGTAGTGACGGCCCAGCTCGGCGCGCAGCGTCCCTCGGCCCTGGACGTACAGGGACTGGTAGATCGTCTCGTGGCTCACACGAAGATCATCGCGCTCGGGGTGGTCCGCAGCCAGACGGCGGCTGATCTGCTGGGGCGACCACCGCTGTCTCAGGCCCTGGACCACCAGGGCCCGCAGCTGGTCGTTGGAGTCCAGCACACGCGCCTTGGGCCGTGCCCTGGCGGCCCGGGCCTGGGCGTGGCGGGCCTGGGGGTCGTAGGCCTGCCGGCCCCCGCCGGCAGCGGGGCGTGTTCAATGGTCTGTGTAAGCCCTCTTTGAAGGACTGATGACTGTGACTGATGAGAAGACTGGTCCTGCTGGTGGGCGGGGCGTGGTTGAGGATCTTGTTGCCTCGGGTGGCTTGGACGGGTTGTTCGAGCGGATCGACTCGGGTGAGGTGGGGTTGACGGGCGCCGACGGGCTGCTGCCGGCCCTGCTCAAGGAGGCCCTGGAGCGGGGTCTGCAGGCTGAGCTGACGGAGCATCTTGGCTACGACAAGGGCGAGCAGGCGCCGGTGGCTCGTGGCAACGCCCGCAACGGCACCACGGTCAAGACGATCAGCTCTGAGGTCGGCTCGTTCGAGATCGAGGTCCCCCGCGACAGGGCCGGCAGCTTCACGCCGCGGCTGGTCAGGAAGGGGCAGCGGCGGATGGACGGTCTGGACTCGATGATCATCAGCCTGTACGCCGGTGGTATGACGGTGCGCGAGATCCGCCACCACCTGGAGTCCACGCTCGGTGTGGAGCTGTCGGTGGGGACGATCAGCAGGATCACGGACGCCGTGGCCGAGGCGGTCCTGGACTGGCAGCGCCGCCCGCTGGAGGAGTTCTACCCGGTGGTCTACCTCGACGCGATCCGCGTCAAGGTCCGCGTCGACCACAGGGTCACCACCCGCTCGGCCCACATCGCCGTGGGTGTGGACATGGACGGGATCAAGCACGTCCTGGGTATCTGGGTCCAGGCCGAGGAGGGCGCCTCGTTCTGGGCGCACGTGTGCGCCGAGCTGGCCAACAGGGGCGTCAAGGACGTGCTGATCGTGTGCTGTGACGGGCTGACCGGCCTGCCCGAGGCGATCGAGGCGACCTGGCCCGACTCCATGGTCCAGACCTGCGTGGTGCACCTGATCCGTGCCTCCATGAGGTTCGTGGCCTACCAGGACCGTAAGAAGGTCGCCGCTGCTCTCAAGCAGGTCTACGCCGCCCCCAGTGAGGAGGCCGCCCTGGAGGCCCTGGCGGCCTTCAGCAGCTCTCCCCTGGGGGACAAGTACCCCGAGACGGTGGCGACCTGGGACAGGGCGTGGGAGCGTTTCACCCCGTTCCTGGCGTTCCCGCCGATGCTGCGCCGGGTCATCTACACGACCAACAGCATCGAGTCGCTCAACTACCAGCTACGCAAGATCTCCAAGAACCGGGGCCACTTCCCCAGCGACGAGGCCGCTGTCAAGCTGCTGTGGCTGGCGATCTGCAACATCGAGGACAAGCGGGCACGAGAACGCGACAAGGACAGGAACCTGCCCGCGGACAAGCGCAAGGCCAAGCCACGCGTGGTCGAGGGCCGGATCACCACCAACTGGAAACAAGCCCTCGCCCAGCTCGCCACCGCCTACCCCGACCGAATCAACCCCCACCTCTGAACAACCCGCTTACACAAAAAACTTGACAGGCCCCGGCAGCGACCTCGCGGCTGACCGTGGAGACAGCCACCCCCAGGAACCGGGCGATCGAGGCCAGGGAATCACCCCTGGCCAGGCCCGCAGCGATCGCGCCGCGCCCCTGAGCCCCCAGACGCCTGCCGTGCCCGGTACCCCGGACCATCACCTCGAACCCGTCCCCCGACCCGCCCCGACCACGCCCAGCAGGCCTGGTCGTCCCGACCATCCCGCCCTCCCTGGCCCCGTGCCGCATCCTCATACCCCACAGCCTGCACCAGTCCGACACCGTGGACTGAGGCACCGAGAAACAAGCCCCCGCCTCGCGAGCCAACCAACCCGACTCGATCAGCTCCCGCACACCATCGCGAACCACACCAGGCCACACCCCACGCACCACAACCAGCCCCTCTCCCAAGCACCACCCATTGCACTCACCACCTGAAACCACCTGGCACCGCGAGATCGGGGGAAGTGGCACGTCGGGCTGGTCTTCTCGCCGAGCCCCAGGCTGGGCGTCCGGCTCGTCTCGTCGTCGACCGGTCATGTGACTGTCGACCGTCTATGTGACAGCGAACGCCCGGTCGAGAGTTACATGACCGGTCGGGGGACACATGACCGGTCGAGGGTGGTCGGGGTGTGCGGGGACGGGGTGTGTGGCCGGTCCGCCGTGGTACTCGGCCCTGGGCCGGGTCGGGGCCGGGCTGGTTGGCGTTGGCCAGACCGGGGCCGGACCGGGGCTGGGCCGGGGCCGGGTTGGTTAGCGTCGGCCGGGCTGGTCCGGGGTCGGGGCTCACTCCCCGTGGGCGCGGGTGCTGGTGGGGGCGGCGAGGTGGTGCACACATCAACTACCCTCGCGGCCCAGGTGGATGCCTGTGATTGAGCCGAATAATGATCGTCTTGTAGCAGGCGGAGCGGGTGTCTGTGTGCGTCGAGGGGGTTGTTGCACATCTCAGGCCTCCACGGCCGTCTCCGCGATGGGGGCCGGTCGGGGGGATCGGCGCGATTCCGCGGTTTCTCCCCGCCGCCCCCCGGCCGCCACGCGCCTGTTCTGTGCATCACACCCGGGTGGGGGTGTGAGCCTCCCGCTGCGGAGGCCCCCGGCTGACCGTCACGCCAGGGCGCCAACCCGTCAACCTGCGCCGGCCTGCCGTCCCGCATCAGCTGCTGACCGGGCCCGCCACCTCGCGGTCAGGACGTGCGACGCCACGACGTCCGGAGGCAAGTGCCCCGGCTCACGGCGCCTGGCACGCTGCGCCAGAACCGTGCCAGATGCGGCGAACTCGAGGTGCCATAAGTCCCGATCTCGCGGTGTCATTTGTCCCGATCTCGAGGTGTCACTTGTCCCGATCTCGCGGTGGTCTAGGTGTAGTTCCCTGTGAGGTTGTGAACGAGGCAGGTATTCGCGATGATCCCGCCATTCACCCGATCCTTCATCGAACAGGATGAGCATCTGCTCATGCAGGCGGCTCGACGAGGGCGACCAGCGTCGGGCTCCCGGCCCCCTGGCGCCGACGCTCAGGACGGCGCCCCGACGACGAGGAGGGGGAGCCCACCACCGAAGTGGGCTCCCCCTCAGTCCGCGGCCGTCGTGCGGCCCCGACCACCTGCGGGTCCTGGCGCCTCAGCCCGCGTCGACCACCGCGGCACGGGGCCCGGTCGTCCCGGAGGCGGCGTCGCGCCACGCCTCGAGGGCACGCAGGAAGGCCGTGGCCCCAGGGTCCTGCAGGCCGATGCTGCGGTCCTGCAGCCAGGAGGCCCGCCCGCGCCGTGACTGCAGGTCACGGGTGGACACGACGGCGTCGGCCGCCGCGGCGATGGCGGCCTCGACGGGGTCCTCGTCCGGCGGGCACTGGGACAGGGCCTGCGCGGCGGGCACCATCGCGTCGAGGATGGTCTTGTCGCCCACCTGGCTCTTGCCGCGGTGGGAGATGTTGTCGGCGGCCGCCTGGAGGAAGGAGGCCGCGGCCGCGACGTCGATGTCCTCGCGCCCCGCCCACGCCTTGGACCCCGCCAGGAGGCCGCCGGCGACGAGCGCGGCCATCGTCGAGGGGTTGGCGTTGGCGAAGACCTTGGCGCAGGCCTTGACCATGTCGCTGGGCTCGTGGATCGCCCCGGCGTCGGTGAGCACGTCGATGACCGCCTGGGCACCGGCGGAGATCGTGATCCCCAGGTCCCCGTCCCCCAGGACCTGGTCGAGGTCGCGCAGCTCGTCGGCGGAGCCGATGAGCAGGACCATCGAGGCGCGGACCTGGTCGATGAGCTCTGGTGTCCTCATGGTTGTCAGGCCTCCTGGAAGAACGGCGAGCGGGCGGGGGCGTCGAGGAGCTCGAGGAGCTCGTCGTCGAGCTTGAGCAGCGAGATCGAGGCGCCGGCCATCTCCAGGCTCGTGGCGTACTCGCCGACGTAGCGCCGCTCCACCGAGACGCCCAGGTCGCTCAGGCGCGTGTGCACCCGGCGGTACAGGACGTAGAGCTCCTCAAGGGGCGTGGCGCCCAGGCCGTTGACGAGCACGGCCACGCGGTCGCCCTCGGCCAGATCGAGGTCGGCGGTAACGGCGTCCAGGATCGAGTCGGCGATCTCATCGGCGCTGCGCAGCTCGCCGCGGTGGATGCCGGGCTCGCCGTGGATGCCGATGCCGATCTCCATCTGGCCGTCGGGCAGCTCGAAGCTCGGCGCCCCGGTCGTGGGCAGGATCGTCGGGGACAGGCCCACCCCCATCGTCGCGGTCCGCTCGACGGTCCTCTCGGCGACCTCGGCGACCCCGGCCAGGTCGTCACCTCGCTCGGCGGCCGCCCCTGCGGTCTTGTAGGCGAAGAAGATGCCCGCCACGCCGCGGCGGTCGGCCTTGCGCTCCTTGGGCTGGGAGGCGACGTCGTCGCGCCCCAGGACGGTCCGGACCTCGATGTCCTCCAGCTCGGCCATCTCGGCGGCCAGGTCGAAGTTGAACACGTCGCCGCCGTAGTTGCCGTACAGGAAGAGCACCCCCTTGCCGCCGTCGACGGCCTGGGCGGCCTCGAGGCACTGCTGGACCGAGGGCGAGCTGAAGACGTTGCCGATGGCCACCCCCGAGCACAGGCCCTGGCCGACATAGCCCTTGAACAGCGGCAGGTGGCCCGAGCCTCCTCCGGTCACGATGCCGACCTTCCCGGCGACGGGGGCGTCGGCGCGCACGAGGACGCGGGGGTCCTGGCCCGGGTGCTTGACGAGGTGGGGGTGGGCGAGGACGATGCCCTCGACCATCTCGTCGACGAAGCGCTCGGGGTCGTTGATGATCTTCTTCATTGCGGGTTCTCCTGAGGGTGGGTGGACGGCACCGGCGCCGTCCTGCGGTGTCGGGTGAGCAGCGCCCTCCAGTCGACCTGGTCGATGACCATGACGGTGATGAGGATGACGCCCTGGGCGATGGAGTACTGGAAGGTGGACAGCCTCATCGCGGTGAAGCCTGACTGGACGATCTGCAGGACCATCGAGGCCAGGAAGACGCCGGTGACCGTGGCGTAGCCGCCGGCGGGGTTGGTGCCTCCGAGCACGGCGATGACGATGACCAGCAGGGTGTAGCTGGCGCCGTAGTCGGCCGAGGCCGTGGGGTTGCGGGCCAGGAACACGACACCGGCCACGGCGCCCAGGAACCCGGTGAGCACGTAGCTGCCCATGAGCAGCCGGCGCGACCGGATCCCGGAGAAGCGCGCCGCCTCGGGGTTGGCCCCCTGGAGCTCCAGGCGCAGCCCGAAGGGGGTGCGGGTGAGGATGAATCCCACTGAGAGGGTGACGACGACGAGCACGAGGAAGAGCATCGGCACCCCGGCGATCGCCGTCTGCCCGAAGGCGGTCAGCGAGGCGGGCGAGCCGTAGAGGGTCTTGCCCCCGGTCCACACGACCGCCAGGCCGTTGAAGATCTGCATCGTGCCCAGCGTGGCCAGGATCGGGGTGATGCCCAGGTAGGCGATGAGCACCCCGTTGACGGCGCCGGCGACCAGCCCCACGCACAGCCCGAGCACGACGAGTGCCGGCCCGGCCTGCTCGGCCCGGGCGGGGTCCTGGGCGGCCAGGAGGGAGAAGGTCGAGGAGATCGTGATGGCGGTCAGGTTGGCGATCGACACGAGAGACAGGTCGATGCCTCCGGTGAGCATGGCGATCATCATGGCCACCGCGAGCAGGCCGATCTCGGGGACGGCCAGGGCCATGTTCTGCAGGTTGAGCCCGGTGAGGAAGACCTCCGGGCGCAGCAGGGCGAACACGGTGAAGGCGGCGAGCACGACGAGGAGCATCCTGCCCACCGACCGGGAGGCGCCGATGCGGGCCAGGAGCGTGCGAACCTGGGTGTCGAGGCGGTCGTTGGCCTCGCGCAGGGACCGGGTGGGGCTCATGCGCTCGTCCCTCCTTCGTCGAGCACCGCCGAGGCCCGTGCGCTGCGGCGTGCGGAGACGGCCTGGAGGCCGACACCGGCCACGAGGAGCACGCCGACCGCCGTGCGCTGCCAGGCGCTGGGGACCCCGACGAGGATGAGGCTGTTGTTGATGATCTGGATGAGCAGGACGCCGATGACGGTCCCCCGCACCGAGCCGCGCCCACCGAAGATCGAGGCTCCGCCGAGCACGACGGCCGCGATGATGTCGAGCTCGTCGCCGACGAGCTCCTGCGGGCTGGCCGAGCGGCCCATGATCATGTAGATCGTCCCGGCCAGGGCAGCGATGACGCCGACGAGCACGTAGACGAGCATCTGGGTGCGCTCGACCTTGATGCCGGCGCGCCGCGCGGCCTCGACGTCGCCGCCGATGGCGTAGATCGAGCGTCCGAACATCGTGCGGTTCATGAGCCAGGCGACGACTCCGATGAGGACGAGCACCGGGATGACCATGACGTGGAGCTGGGCCGAGCCGGTGGGGGTGGCCACGCTCATGATGTTCGTCGTCGAGGCGCTGGCCATGCCCTCGGGCAGCGCGGCGACGTACCGCGAGCCGATGTAGGCCAGGAGCACTCCCATGAACACCCCCTGGGTCCCCAGGGTGACGATGAGCGTGTTGAGCCGGAACCTCGAGATGACCAGGCCGTTGACCGCGCCGAGCAGGGCTCCGATGGCCACCGCGGCGGCGAAGGAGCCCAGGAGCCCCAGGTCGGTGTCGGCCTTGAGCTGGTAGGTGATGACCGCGTAGGAGGCGAAGCTCGCGATGGCGGCGAAGGAGACGTCGATCCCGCCCGAGACGATGACCATCATGACGCCCAGGGCGAAGAGCATGGGCACGATCGAGGACCGCAGGACGGCGAAGAGGGTCGACAGGGTGAAGAAGGCGGGGCTGACCAGTGACATGCCGACGACGAGGACGAGGAGGATGGCCAGCAGCACGCCCTCGTTGTTGCGCCCCCGCAGGCGGGAGGCGACGCGCAGGGCCGAGGAGGTCGTCAGGGCGCTCATGCGACCACCATCTCCCTGATCGCGTCGGTCTCGACGGCGTCGCCGACGAGCTCGCCGGCCAGGCGCCCTGCGTGGGTGACGAGGACCCGGTGGCAGCACGAGGCGAGCTCGGGGGCGTCGTCGGAGATGATGAGCACCCCCATCCCCGCGGCCGCCTGCTCGCGCAGGATGTCGAGGATGTCCGCCTTCGAGCCGACGTCGACCCCGACGGTGGGGCCGTTGAGGATGAGGACCTTGGGGCCGCGGGCGAGCCACTTGGCCAGGACGACCCTCTGGGCGTTGCCTCCCGACAGCGAGCGCACCGGGGCGCTCACGTCGGGGGCCTTGATGCGCAGGGCCGAGAAGTAGGTCGAGATCGTCTGCCTGATCCGGCCGCGCATGAGGGTGCGGGCCCGCGAGGTGTGCTTGTCGATGGAGGCGGCGATGACGTTGTCGGCGATCGGCTTGTCGAGGAACAGCCCCTCGGTGAGACGGTCCTCGGGCACGTACCCGATCCCCGCCGCGATGGCCTCGGAGATGGAGCGGATGCGCACCTGGGCGCCCTCGACGCGGATCGTGCCCGACTCGTGTGCGCGCAGCCCGAACAGGACCTCGGCGACCTCGGTGCGCCCCGAGCCCAGCAGGCCCGTGAGCCCGACGATCTCACCGCGGCGGACCTGGAAGGTGATGTCCTCCAGGGCGCCCGCGGCGCACACTCCCTCGACCTCGAGCACGGCCGGCGCCTGGGGGTCGAGGCCGCAGACCCGGCGGGTCTGGTCCAGGGAGCGGCCGGTCATGTACTCGGTGATGAGCGCGCCGTCGAGGTCCTCGGTCGCGGAGTCGATGACGTTGCGCCCCGAGCGCATGATCGTCACGCGCTGGGCGATCGCCAGGACCTCGTCGAGCTTGTGGGACACGAAGATGAGCGCGACCCCGTCACCCCGCAGCTTGTCGACGACCGCGAAGAGCCGCTCGACCTCGCGGTGGGTCAGCGCCGTGGTCGGCTCGTCCATGATGAGCAGCCGGGCGTCGTTGGCCAGGGCACGGCAGATCGCGGTGAGCTGCTTGTCGGCCACCGACAGGTCCTGGACGTCGGCGTCCAGCGGGAGGGACACTCCCAGGCGCTCGACGACCTCGAGGGCGCGGGCCCGGCTGGCGGCCGGGTCGTAGGTGGCGCGTCGGCGCGCCACCGAGGAGGTCAGCGAGATGTTCTCGGCGACGCTCAGGTTGGGGAAGAGGGAGAAGTCCTGGTAGATGACCTGGATCCCCTCCTTCATGGCGGTCAGGGGGTCGAGGGCCTCGACGGGCCTGCCGTTGACACGGATCGTGCCGGCGTCGGGGCGGTGGACCCCGGAGATGACCTTGATGAGGGTCGACTTCCCGCAGCCGTTCTCCCCCGCAAGGCACAGCACCTCCCCGGCGCTTACGCTCAGCGACACCCCGTCCAGGGCCAGCACGCCGCCGAAGCGCTTGACGATCCCCTCAACCGCGAGGAAGGGCTCGGGCCCCTGTGGTTCCTGCGTTCTCATTGGTTCGTTCCTCGATCCCGGTGCCGGGGGCGCGTGAGGGCGCCCCCGGCACCGGCTCCGCCTCAGAAGTCGTACTTCTTGGCCTCGGTGGCGTCGGCCGCGATGGCGGCGTCGCCGACCCAGACGTTGTCGTAGCCCTCGAGCTTGGTCAGCGAGGTGTAGCCCTCGATCCCCAGGTCGGTGCCCTCGGTGATCTCCCCGCCGTCGTGGAGGATCTTGGCGATCTGGAGCTGGGCCTTGCCCGCCAGGGCGGGGTCCCAGAAGAAGATCTTGTCGATGGAGCCCGCCTCGAGGTACTTCATCGAGGCCGAGGGGATGCAGGTGCCCATGACGACGACCTGGTCGGTCAGGCCCGCCTCCTCGATGGCGCGCGCGATGCCGGGGACGTCGTTGCCCGCGGAGCCCTGGAACGCCTTGATGTCGGGGTACTTGCCCAGGACCTCCTTGGCCTTCTCGTAGGCGGCGGTCTCGTTGTCGGTGGACTCGATGGGCGTCTCGACGCGCTCCATGTCGGGGAAGTTGGCGAGCTGGTAGTTGTAGGCGGCCTCGACCCACTCCATGTGCGTCTTGGCGGTCAGGCCCCCGACGAACTGGACGTACTTGCCCGTTCCCCCGGTGGCCTCGCCGATGTTCTTCATGATGTCCTCGCCGTAGGACTTGTTGTCGAAGGCCTCGATGTCGATGTCGACGTTCTGGATGCCGGTGGCCTCGTGGGACACGACCGTGATGCCCTGCGAGCGGGCCTGGGACAGGACCTGGGACAGGGCCTCCGGGGAGTTGGGGACGACGGTGATCGCCGCGGGCTTCTGCGCGATGAGGTTCTGGATGATCTGGATCTGCTTCTCGGCGGAGTTGTCGTCCCCGCCCTCGGTGCGCGTGTCGTAGCCGTTGGCCTCGCCCCACTCCAGGACGCCGACGTCCATCCTGTCGAACCAGGCGATACCCTTGACCTTGACGACGGTGACCATCGTCTTGGAGTCACCGGCACCGGCGCTCGACGAGCCTCCCGACTCGCCGACGGTGCCGCAGGCGCTCAGCAGCGCCGCCGACGCCGAGCCGGCCGACAGGGCCAGCAGCATGTTCCTCCGAGCAATCATGTGTCATCACTCCTTTGTGACCGTACGGGAAAGGACGCCCCTCCTGACCCCGGGCCCGCAGCGCCTCCTCGCGCGGCGGCCGGTGTGAGCGGCGCCATGGCGAGGACTATAACCACAGATGCGTGCGCGATAGCACGCAAGTTCGTGAGCGATATCGCGCACGCAATCCCATTGTTCACGCATCTCTGCGTTCTGGCGCTTGCTCCTCCCGCTCACCACCAGGAGCGGCCAGTCGACCTATGGCATCTGCCACAGCATGCGCGACATCGCGCACAACCTGGCTCATGGCCTATGCTGGCGGCACCCGATGGCCGCAGGCACCGTTGACCACGGGCCCGCGCGGAACCGACGCGAAGGCATGAGGGCCACGATGCAACGCCATGACCACATCGTCTCGCTCGTGCGGGACTCAGGATTCGAGACAGTCACGTCACTGGCCACGAGGCTCCACGTCAACGTCTCGACGATCCGCAGGGACCTCGAGGAGCTCGCCGCGGCCGGGGCGCTGCGGCGCACCCACGGCGGGGCGATCCCGCCACGCGACCACCTGGCCGGCCTCACCGACACCTCGAACATGCGTGAGAAGCAGGCGATCGGTCCGGCGATGGCCGAGAGGATCCTCGAGGGGCAGACGGTCTTCCTCGACTCGGGATCGACCTGCCTGGAGACGGCGCGGGCCCTCGACCGCCAGCGGGTGACGGTCGTGACCCACGACCTGCTCGTCGGGCAGGAGATCCTGCGCAAGCCGGCCCTCAACCTCGTGTTCATCGGCGGTGAGCTGCTGCCCAACCGCACCCACATGTGGGGTCCGACCGCCGTCGAGCAGCTCAACCAGATCCGGGTCAACGTCGCGGTCTTCGGGGCGAGCTCGGTGCTCGAGGACGGCATCTACGGCAACAGCGCCTACGCCCTGGAGATCGTCCGCAAGATCCGCTCGATCGCCTCGGAGGCCTTCTTCGTGGCGGACTCCACGAAGTTCGGGCGGCCCGCGATGTACAAGATCCTCGGCATCGAGGACTTCACCGCGGGGATCACCGACTCCCTCCTGGCCCCCATCAAGGCGGCCTCCTACCCGATCCCCCTCATCCGGGCCGAGGTGGCCTCCGGGTAGCCCGCCGCGGACGGGGCACCGGCCGGTGGGCTGCGGTACGGTCACCGGGTCGAGTCCTCGGGCGCTCCGCCGCCGGGCCCCGGCTCTCCCCGCCGTCCACCCTCCACCCCATACCAGACCACGTGAAGGAGTCCCGCTCATGACCTCTGAGCAGCTCGCACTGTCCGACGCCGACCTCAAGGCGATCTCGATCGCCAAGGCGCTGGCCGCCGACGCCGTGGAGACGGCCGGCTCCGGCCACCCGGGCACGGCGATCTCCCTGGCTCCGGTGGCCTACCTCCTCTACCAGCAGGAGATGGCCGGTGACCCCTCCGACCCCCGGTGGCTGGGCCGCGACCGCTTCGTGCTGTCGGCGGGGCACGCCTCGCTCCTTCAGTACGTCCAGCTCGTCATGGCCGGCTACGGCCTCGAGGTCAGCGACCTCGAGGCGCTGCGGACGGCGGGCTCCCTGACCCCGGGCCACCCGGAGTTCGGGCACACCGCCGGGGTGGAGACGACGACCGGCCCGCTCGGGGCGGGCATGGCCAACGCGGTGGGCATGGCCATGGCGGCGCGCTACGAGCACGGCCTGCTCGACCCGCAGGCGGCCCCCGGCGAGTCGGTCTTCGACCACTACGTCTACACGATCGTGGGTGACGGCTGCATGCAGGAGGGGGTGTCCTCCGAAGCGGCCTCCCTGGCCGGCACCCAGCGCCTGGGCAACCTCATCGCCATCTACGACGACAACGACATCTCCATCGAGGGGGACACCGACATCGCCTTCGACGAGGACCCCTCGGCCCGCTTCAGGGCATACGGCTGGCAGGTCCTCGAGGTCGACTGGACCGCCGGAGGGGAGTACCGCGAGGACCTCGAGGCCCTCCACGAGGCTCTCGTCCAGGCCCGGGCGGAGACCTCCCGGCCCACGCTCATCCGCCTGCGCACGATCATCGCCTGGCCCTCGCCGACGAAGCAGGGTCAGGCCTCGAGCCACGGGGCCAAGCTGGGCGCCGAGGAGGTCGCCGGCCTCAAGCGGGCCCTGGGCCTGGACCCCGAGGCCCGGTTCGCCACTGACGGCGTCCTGGAGCACACCCGTGCCCGGGCCGCCCGGCGCGCGGCGGCGGCCCGCGAGCAGTGGGACGCCCGCTTCGAGACCTGGAGGACCTCCAACCCCGAGCGGGCGGCTCTTCTCGACCGCCTCCTGTCCGGTGAGCCGCCCGCCGGGCTCGACGAGGCCCTGCCCGTCTGGGAGGTCGGGGAGTCCCTGGCCACCCGGGCCGCCTCGGGGAAGGTCCTGTCGGCCCTGGCACCCGTCGTCCCCGAGCTGTGGGGCGGTTCGGCGGACCTGGCCGGCTCGAACAACACGACGATGGCCGGTCAGGGCTCCTTCCTGCCCGCCGAGCTGGCCAAGGCCCCCGGGGACGGTCCCTACGGGCGCACGCTCCACTTCGGTGTGCGCGAGCACGCGATGGGCTCGGTGATCAACGGCATCGTGCTCGACGGCCTCACCCGCGCCTACGGCGGCACCTTCCTCGTCTTTGCCGACTACATGCGGCCGGCGGTGCGCCTGGCGGCGCTCATGAGGATCCCCTCGACCTTCGTGTGGAGCCACGACTCCATCGGGGTCGGCGAGGACGGCCCCACCCACCAGCCGATCGAGCACCTCGCCGCCCTGCGAGCCATCCCCGGCCTCGACGTCGTGCGCCCGGCCGACGCCAACGAGACGGCCGCCGCCTGGGCCGCGATCCTGCGCCGTCGCCACCACCCCGCCGGCATCATCCTGTCCCGCCAGAACCTGCCGGTGCTGGCCTCCTCCGAGCAGGCCGGATCCGGGGTGGCCCGGGGCGCCTACGTGCTGCGCGAGGCCACCGGCCCTGACGGCGCGCCGACCGCCCCGGAGGTCGTCATCATCGCCACCGGCTCGGAGGTGGCCGTGGCCGACGCGGCCCGCGAGCTCCTCCAGGCCGAGGGCACCGCGACCCGGGTCGTGTCCGCCCCCTGCCTGGAGTGGTTCGCCGAGCAGGACGAGGACTACCGGGACTCGGTCCTGCCCGCCGACGCGGCCCGGGTCTCGGTCGAGGCCGGGATCGCCCTGGGGTGGCGTGAGATCGTCGGGCAGGGCGGCCAGATCGTCTCGATCGAGGAGTTCGGGGCCTCAGCCCCCGGCACCTACCTCTTCGAGCAGCACGGCTTCACCGCCGACAACGTGGCCGCCCGGGCCCGCCAGGCCCTCGCGCGCCCCTGAGTCCAGCCCTGCCCGGCGCCGGGCAGGGGCGGGTCCGTGGCGCGGGACCGGGTTGATGTCAGGGCCTGGCGATAGCGTGCCGCCATGACCTCCTCCAAGAGCGCCGCGAGGGCGCGCACCTCCTACCTGTGCTCGGAGTGCGGCTGGACCAGTCCCAAGTGGTTGGGCCAGTGCCGTGAGTGCCGGGCATGGGGCACCCTCGAGGAGTTCGTTGAGGCCGGCGGCGCCTCCTCTGGCTCCTCGGGGCCGGCCCGCGTCCTCGCGCTGCGCCCGGCCGAGCCCGCCCGTCCCATCGGGGAGGTGAGCGCGGAGGAGGCCCGTGCCCGCCCCACCGGCGTCGGCGAGCTCGACCGGGTCCTGGGCGGCGGGGTCGTGCCCGGGGCCGTCATCCTCCTGGCCGGGGAGCCGGGGGTCGGCAAGTCCACGCTCCTGCTCGACGTCGCGGCCAAGGCCGCCGCCGTCTCCCGCGAGCGCGGCGACGGCCCGGTGCTCTACGTCACCGGTGAGGAGTCGGCCAGCCAGGTGCGACTGCGGGCCGAGCGCATCGACGCCATCGACCCCGCCCTCCTGCTGGCCAGCGAGAACGAGCTGTCGGCGCTGCTGGGGCACGTGGAGTCCACCGGACCCAGCCTGCTCGTCGTCGACTCAGTCCAGACCATCGCCTCGGCCCAGGTCGAGGGCAGCGCCGGGGGCGTCACCCAGGTGCGAGCCGTCGCCGGGGCGCTGATCTCCGTGGCCAAGGAGCGCGGGGTGCCCGTCCTGCTCGTGGGCCACGTGACCAAGGACGGCGGCATCGCCGGCCCACGCGTCCTCGAGCACCTCGTCGACGTCGTGTGCCAGTTCGAGGGGGACCGCCACGCCCGCCTCCGGCTCCTGCGCGCGGTCAAGAACCGCTACGGCCCGACCGACGAGGTCGGCTGCTTCGACCTGGGCGAACGGGGCATCGTCGGCCTGGCCGACCCCTCGGGCCTGTTCCTGTCCGCGGCGCGCTCAGAGGTCCCCGGAACCTGCGCCACGGTCACCCTCGAGGGCCGCCGCCCCGTCCCCGTCGAGGTCCAGGCCCTTGTGGCCGGCACCGCGGCGGGATCACCACGACGCACGACCTCGGGAGTCGACCACTCCCGGGTCGCCATGTCCCTGGCCGTCCTCGCCGCGCGGCTGGGGGTCGACACCTCCTCCTGCGACGTCTACGTCTCGACCGTCGGCGGCGCACGGGCGGTCGAGCCCGCCACGGACCTGGCCGTGGCCGTCGCCGTGGTCTCCGCTGCCCACGGGGTGCCCGCCCCCGCCGGGCTCGTCGCCTTCGGGGAGGTGGGCCTGACCGGGGAGGTCCGCGCCACCGTCGGCATCCAACGGCGTCTGGCCGAGGCCGCTCGCCTCGGCTTCGACCGGGCGATCGTGCCCCTGGCCGGAAGCGAGGAGCTGCGGAGGGTCGAGGGGGTGCGGGTCCTGCCCGTCGGCCACCTCGGGGAGGCCGTCGGCGCGGCACTGCCCCGACCCTGACCCTCGCCCGAGCACCCCAGCGCCTCCACTCCCCCTCCGGTCGGCTGCCGGTCGCGCACCCGGGCGGCAGAAGGAGGCGACCCACCTCACGGCGCAGGCGGCACGGCGCGGCTACCATGTCCGCGAGCCCGCAACCCCGTGCCGGTGCGCCCACGCACCGACCACCACAGGAGCCTTGTGATGACTGACACCTCCGTCAACCTGCTGCGCGAGACGCTGGCTCTCGTCGCGCCGGGAACCGTCCTGCGCGACGGGCTGGAGCGCATCCTGCGGGGACGCACCGGGGCGATCATCGTCCTGGGCTACGACGAGCGGGTCGAGTCGATCTCCTCAGGGGGCTTCCACCTCGACGTCGAGCTCTCCGCGGCACGTCTGCGTGAGCTGTCGAAGATGGACGGCGCCGTCACCGTCGACCGGGCGAACAACCGGATCCGCCGCGCCAACGTCCAGCTCCTGCCCAACGCCTCGATCGAGACCGCAGAGGCGGGCATGCGCCACCGCACCGCCGAGCGGGTGGCCCGCCAGACCGGGCACCCGGTCATCTCGGTGAGCCAGTCGATGAAGATCGTCTCCCTGTACGTCGACGGCAAGCGCCACGTGCTCGAGTCGAGCGACGCGATCCTGGCCCGGGCCAACCAGGCCCTGGCCACCCTCGAGCGCTACACCTCCCGGCTGTCCCAGACCTCGGGCAGCCTCGACGCCCTCGAGATCGAGGACCTCGTCACCGTCCGCGACGTCACGGCCGTCCTCCAGCTGCTCGAGATGGTGCGCCGCATCGCCTCGGACATCGACGGCTACGTCGTCGAGCTCGGCACCGACGGGCGCCTCCTCGACCTCCAGCTCGAGGAGCTGACCCGCGGGCTCATGGCCGAGCGGGACTTCCTCCTCACCGACTACCTGTCCGAGGGGCTGGACACCGCCACCGTCGACGCACGCCTCAAGTGGGTCGGCTCCCCCGCCCTGCTCGACCTGGCCATGGTCGCCCGCTCGATGGGCCTGGGCGGGCCCGACGGCCAGGACCTCGACGCCCACGTCTCCCCGCGCGGCCTGCGCATCCTGGCCAAGATCCCGCGCCTGCCCCTGGTCACGGCGCGCGCGGTGGTCGGCACCTGGGGCTCCCTCCAGGGGGTCCTCGGGGCCTCGGTCGACGAGCTCCAGGCCGTTGACGGCGTCGACGTGCGCAGCGCCCGCACCCTGCGCGACGGGCTGTCCCGTCTTGCCGAGGTCTCCCTGGTCGACCGCTACGCCTGACCGTCCTCGGCGTCGTCCTGACCGCCCGGGGATCGGTGCCCTTCGGAGGCCCCGGCCCGCCGGGCCGACCGGACGGCCCGCCCGACGGCTACTCGACGACGAAGACCTGGTCGGAGGTGGCGTCCTGGCCACCGACCTGGATACGGACCCTGTAGGTCCCCGCCGTGGCCAGGCGGGGGTCGGCCACCACCTCGGCAGCGGGCTCGGTGGACCCGTCGGTCGCTCCGTCACCAGCAGCGTCGGTGGCAGAACCGGATGCAGGGTCGGTGGCAGCGTCGGTGGCAGGGTCGGCGGCAGAGCCGGTGGTTCCGTCGCTCGCGGCGGCGCTCGGTGCCGCGGCCGCCTCCCCGGTGCAGGCGGGATCGGTCGACAGCCCGTCCCAGGTCAGGGAGGTGCTCGTGGAGTCTCCGGCGTCCACGAGCAGGACCCGGGAGGGCGCCCCGGCCGCGCAGGCCGTCGAGGTCCACACCGTGTGGTCCCCCGAGGTGATGACCGCCCCGAGGTTCTGCGCGCCGACGTCGAGCAGGCAGGGCTCGGCGCCGGAGTTGACGACGGCCAGCTCGATCACCATCCCCGCCCCCGTGGCCACCGTCTCGGGCACCGTGACGGTGATGTCGAGGTCGGCCGCCCGGCAGGCCGTGGGCGCCGGGTAGGTGGTCGGCGCCGAGCCGACCTCCTCGGCCGCGTCCTGGTCGCGGATCGTGTCGCGCACCCACAGCGCCCCGGCGATGAGCCCGTAGGCAAGGCCTGCCACGACGGCGACCCCGGTCCCCACGACAAGCAGCCACCGCAGCCAGTACCGGGGCCGGCGGGGAACCGACCGCGCCTGCTTGAGGCGGTCACCGTCGGGGCGCCCCGGCCAGCCCCTGCCCGACCGTCGTGCGGGCGCGGGACGGCCCCGTGCGGGGCGACCGTCCTGGGTCGTCACCGTCCTGGCCGAACGGGCTGCTCCGCGCCCCGCCTGGCGGGGGGAACGGCGGGCGGCCGCCTCACCGTGCTGCCCGCCCTCCGCCCGAGGCCCGGCGGCCTGGCGGGCTGCGGAGGCACGGGCTCCCCCGGCGGTGCGGCCCGTGCGGGTTCCCCGGGCGGTGCTACCAGTGCTGCCAGTGCGGGCTCCCCGGGCAGTGCTACCAGTGCTTCCAGAGGGGTCCGAGGAGCGGCGGCTCGTCGCCGCGGCGCGTCGTGCCGACCCGGAGCGGGGCGCCCGGTTCCCGGCGGCCTCCCTGCCCGCCCCGGTGGCCCCGTCGGGGGAGCGCCCCGGAGCGCCTGAGGCCCTGTCCCGGCCCTGGGCGGAGCCGACGGAGGGGGACCCGGGGCCGTGGGCCCGGCCTCGGGCCGCGCCGGAGGCCGGTCCACGGCGGGCGGACCCGCCGCCGGAGCGCGCTGCCGGGCCGCCGCCCGCGCCGCGGCGCCTGCTGCGGCCGCCGCCCCCCTTTCGTCCTCGTGACATGGCCCTGACTGTACCGGCGCGTGAGCCCGCATCAGGGCAGCACCGCGCCGAGCACCGCGCGCCGCGGCGCGGGCGGTGCCCACCGGTCAGGGCAGGGCGAAGCTCGCCCCGGCGTCCCGGGAGACGATGAGCCCGTCGGCCTCGAGCGAGGCCAGCGCCCGCTCGGGCTGGTCGGGGTCCGCGTCCCCCGCGCCCCCCGCGGCCCGCTCGCCCGCCCGGCGGGCGGCGGCCAGGAGCTCGGCCCGGCTGAGGACCTCCCCGGGCCCGGTGGCCCGCAGGCGGGCCATGACCATCCCCCGGGCCTGCCGGTCGGTGCCGTGCCAGGCCTGGACGCGCCGTCGCCCGGCGTGGGCGTCCGCCGGGCGCCCCGCGGCCTGCCACGCGCAGCCCGGCCGCCAGGGGCACTGCGCGCAGCGCGGGTCCTTGGCGGTGCACACGAGCGCCCCGAGCTCCATGACGGCCATTGACCACCGCGCCGCCTCGGCGTCGTCCCCGGGCAGGAGGGCCTCAGCTCTCTCCCGCTCCGCGCGCCCCAGCGAGGGCGGGGGCAGCGCCGTCCCGCCGACCGCCCGTGCCAGCACGCGCCGGACGTTCGTGTCGAGGGTGAGCGCCCGGCGCCCGTAGGCGAATGCCATGACGGCGCCCGCCGTGTACTGCCCGACGCCCGGGAGCGCGAGCAGCTCGTCGAGCTCGGTGGGGAGGCGACCGCCGTGGCGCGTGGCAAGAGCCTGGGCGCACTCGATGAGCCGCAGCGCCCGGCGGGGGTACCCCAGGTTCCCCCAGGCGCGCAGCACCTCGGCGGTCTGCGCCCGGGCCAGGTCGGCGGGGGCGGGCCAGCGCGCCATCCACTCCTGCCACACCGGGGCGACCCGGGCCACGGGCGTCTGCTGGCTCATCACCTCCGAGACGAGCACACCCCACGGCGTGGTGCCCGGGTCGCGCCAGGGCAGGTCGCGCCGGTGCTCGGCGAACCAGTGGGCCAGCGCGACACCGTCCGGGGCTCCCGGCCCCTGACCGGTGCGCGCCCCTGCGCCCGCACCGGCGCTCACCACCTCGTCCCGGCCCACCGCCGCCTGCCGCTCACAGGTCGAGGAGCATGCGCGTGTTGCCCAAGGTGTTGGGCTTGACCCGGGCGAGGTCGAGGAACTCGGCGATCCCGTCGTCGTGGCTGCGCAGCATCTCGTAGTAGGTGTCGGTCCCCACCGGGGTGCCCTCGATCTCCCGGAAGCCGTTGGCGGAGAAGAAGGCCACCTCGAAGGTCAGGCAGAACACCCGGCTCAGTCCCAGTGACCGGGCCCGGTCGAGCAGGTCGGTGAGCACCGCCTGGCCCACACCGCGGCGCCGGTACTCCGCGCGCACCGCCAGGGTGCGGACCTCGGCGATGTCGTCCCACATGACGTGCAGGGCGCCGCAGCCGATGAGCGCGCCGGTGCGGTCCCGGTCCTGTGAGCCCGAGGCCTCCGCGACCGTGAACTCCTGGATGTCCTCGAAGTAGGTGATGAGGTCCTTGCCGATGAGGATGTGCTTGTCGGCGTACGGGCGCACGATCTCGGCGATGGCCCGCGCGTCGGCCGGCCGGGCGCGGCGCAGCACCGTGCGGAAGCCCTCCGCGCCGTCGGCCAGGGCGACCCGCGGGCCGCCTCGGGTCACTGCCTGGGCGGCGGCGTCGGGCGCCTCGCGGGAGGGCACCGGCCGATTCGTGTCCCCGTTCATGGGGCCTCCTTCTGCTGGGCCAGGGCGAGCACCGCGCGCGCCGTGGCGTCGTCGATGACCAGGTCGGTCGCGACACGGGCGCGCAGGGCCGCCAAGCAGGCCCGAGCCTTCCACGTGCCCGCCACGACGCACAACCTGCGCGGGACGCGAGTGAGCTGGACGGGCGTGGGGCCGGTGGCACGCGCGTTGAGGTCGACGTCGGCCCACGTGCCGTCCTCGCGCAGCAGGACCGTGCACACGTCCCCGACCACTCCCTCACGCCTGGCGACCTCCATGTCGGCCCGTGTGAGGTGGCCCCCCTGGTACACCTGGGAGGGCAGGGGCCCCTCGACCGCCCCGACCCCGAACACGGCCAGGCGCGCCCTGGCCGCCACGCCGAGCACGCGGCGCACCGAGCGCTCGGCCCACATGGCCTCACGCGCCCCTACCTGGTCGAAGAAGGCCGGCACGGGGAAGCCGATCGTGCGCGCACCCAGCGCCTGGCCCAGGCCCGCGAGCATCTGGCCCGCCGAGGGCCCCTCGTGCAGCGGGTCGGAGGCGCCGTTGAGCTGGACGACCGTCAGGCCGGGCACCCGGCGCACGGGGAGGGCCGCGACCACCTCGTTCATCGTCGTGCCCCAGGCCACGCCGATGACGAGGGGCTCGACGGCGCCGGGCCCGGCGGCGGGGCGGTGGTCCTGGTACGCCAGGGCGGAGACGATCTCGACCAGGCGTGCCGCGGCGACGGCGGCGACCTGCTGGAGCCGGTGGACCTCGGTCGTGCCCTCCCGCACCGGCACGATCTGTGCCCGCACACCCATCTCGGCGGCGAAGCGAGCCTCAAGGCTCCCGGCACCCCACGGGGCGGCGAGCTCGATGCGTACGACGCCCTCGTCCCGGGCCCGCGCCAGCAGGCGGGAGACGGTCGAGCGCGAGCAGCCCAGGTGCCGGGCGATCACCTCCATCGTCTCGGCCTGGACGTAGTACATCGAGGCGGCCTCGTAGACCCTGCTCACCTCGGATCCGGTGGCGCCCGGACCCGGCGCCCGCCCTCCCGGGCCGCCCGGCCCGGTCCTCCTGCCACCCGTCCGGGGCCTGTCGTCCGTGGACATCCTTCCGCACCTCCCACCACCGGAGTGCACGTTCGTGCACACGTCTTGCCCATCGTCTCACACGCCACGGATCCTTGGTGCCGGGCCCCTGCGGGGCCGAGCCCGGGCAGCGCCGCCCGATCGAGGCGGCGGCGCGCGGGCGCGGACCCGAGAGCACCACGACGACAAGCCAGGCCACGAGACGAGGACCAGCAGCCATGAGTCACCGCGAGGACCACGAGGGCAACGAGGATTACGAGGGCCGCAACCGGACGAGCAGGACCAGCAAGGCCGACAGGGCGAACAGGGCCACCAGGGTTCACGGGGCCGTGGGCGCCGACTGGGGTGCGGCCGGGCCGGCGGCCCTGCCCGAGCCCACCGCGCTCACCACCGCCCAGCGCAGCGCCGCCCTGGAGTCGATGAGCTCCCCCGAGGGGCTCGACGTGCTCGTCGTCGGCGGCGGCGTGACCGGGGCGGGCATCGCCCTGGACGCCGCGAGCCGCGGCCTGCGCACCGGCATCGTCGAGATGGGCGACTGGGCGGCCGGCACCTCGTCGTGGTCCTCCAAGCTCATCCACGGGGGGCTGCGCTACCTCTACCAGCTCGACTTCCCCCTGGTCCACGAGGCCCTGACCGAGCGAGGTCGGCTGCTGACGACCACCGCCCCCCACCTCGTCAAGGCCCAGCCCTTCCTGTGGCCGCTCAAGCACCACTACGAGCGCAGCTACTCCGCGGTCGGGGTGGGCATGTACGACGCCCTGGCCGTCGCGGGGGCCCGGGGCCGCAGGACGGTGCCGATCCAGAAGCACCTCGGGCGTGCCGGCACCCGGGCGCTGGCCCCCGCCCTCGACTCCTCCCACCTGGCCGGTGCGATCCGCTTCTACGACGCCCGCGTCGACGACGCCCGCCTCGTCATCGACCTCGTGCGCACCGCCGTCGGCCTGGGGGCCATGGCCGCCAGCCGCACGAAGGTGACCGGCTACCTCAAGGACGCCCACGGCACCGTCACCGGGGCGCGGGTCACCGACCTGGAGACCGGGACCGCCCACGAGATCCGGGCCGCCGAGACGATCAACGCCACGGGCGTGTGGACCGAGCAGACCCAGGACATGGCCACCACCGAGGGCGGCCTCAAGGTCCTGGCCTCCAAGGGCATCCACATCGTCGTGCCCCGCCAGGCCATCGACGCCCAGACCGGGATCTTCCTGCGCACCGAGAAGTCGGTGCTGTTCATCATCCCCTGGCCGCGCTACTGGGTCATCGGGACGACCGACACCCCCTGGACCCAGGACGTGTCCAAGCCCGTGGCCACCTCCGCCGACATCGACTACGTCCTCGAGCACGCCAACGAGGTGCTCACCCGCCCCATCCGCCGTGAGGACATCATCGGCACCTACGCCGGGCTGCGCCCCCTCCTCCAGCCCCACCTCAAGCCGGGGGCGGAGGCCGCCTCGACGAAGGTCTCTCGCGAGCACACCGTCACCCGCGTGGCACCGGGCCTCACGGCGATCGCCGGCGGGAAGCTGACCACCTACCGGGTCATGGCCGTCGACGCCGTCGACCACGCCCTGGGTGAGGCGCGCGCCCACGCCCACCCCTCGGCCACCGCCGACCTGCCTCTTGTCGGCGCCGCCCGCTACCACGAGGAGGCGGCCCGCGCCGGTGAGGTCGCCCGGAGCCGGGGGTGGACCCTGGCCCGGGTCACCCACCTGCTCGACCGCTACGGCGACGAGCTGCCGGCCCTGCTGGCGGCCATTGACGAGGCCGGCCCCGAGGCGGCCTGGGACAGGCCGCTGGCCCTGGCCCCGGACTTCCTGCGCGCCGAGGTCGCCTGGGCGGTCACCCACGAGGGCGCCGCCCACCTCGACGACGTCCTGCTGCGCCGGGTGCGTCTCGACATCGAGCAGCGCGACCGCGGCCTGGCCGCCGCGCAGGAGGTTCTCGAGGTCATGGCCCCGCTCCTGGGCTGGGGCGAGGAGGAGGTCGCCGCCGAGCGCGCCTCCTACGCCGCTCGGGTCGAGCAGATCGCCGCCGCGGAGAACGAGGGGACCGACGCCGCCGCGGTGGCGCACATCGAGCAGGCGATCTGACGCCGTCCCGTGCTCCAGGACGAGCCTGGCGCACGCATCCCGACCGACCGCACGCCATGTGCAGAAAGTGAGCCCAGATGACTCCCACCCTGGGGCAGGTCTTCCTGTCCGAGCTCTTCGGAACGCTCATCCTCATCCTCGTGGGTGCCGGCGTGTGCGCCGCCGTCACCCTGCCCAAGTCCAAGGCGCAGGCCTCGGGCTGGATCGTCATCTCCTGGGGATGGGGACTGGCGGTGTTCATGGGCGTCTACGCCGCCTATGCGACCGGCGCCCACATCAACCCCGCCGTCACCCTGGGCCTGGCCGCCGCCGGGCGCGACCTGGCCGCCGGCGTGCCGGCGACGGCCGTCAACATCGCGGTCTACGTCGCCGGGCAGATGGTCGGCGCCTTCCTCGGCGCCGTGGCGGCCTGGCTGGCCTACAAGAAGCACTTCGACGAGGAGGCCCCGGCCGAGGCCAAGCTCGGCTGCTTCTCGACCGCCCCGTCGATCCGCTCCTACGGCTGGAACCTCGTCACCGAGGTGATCGCGACCTTCGTCCTCGTGGGCTGGATCATCCAGTCGGGCAAGACCCCCTCCCAGCTCGGGCCGCTGGCGGTCGCCCTCGTCGTCGTCGGCATCGGCCTGGCGCTGGGAGGCCCGACCGGCTACGCGATCAACCCCGCCCGCGACCTGGGCCCGCGCCTGGCTCACGCCGTCCTGCCGATCCCGGGCAAGGGCGGGTCGGACTGGTCCTACGCCTGGGTGCCCGTGGTCGGCCCGATCATCGGCGGCGTGGCTGCCGGTCTCATCGTCCCGTCCATGGCAGGACTGTTCTGAGCGCCCGCTGACCTCCTGCGGGGAGCCCGTCAGGGCGCCTCGCGACGAGCCCGCCGGGCTCCCGACCGCACCGTCACAACGACGTGAAAGGACATCCTCATGACCGACAAGACCTACGTCCTGGCCATCGACCAGGGCACGACCTCCTCGAGGGCGATCCTGTTCAACCACGACGGCGAGATCGTCGCGGTCGACCAGAAGGAGCACGCCCAGATCCTTCCGCGGGCCGGCTGGGTCGAGCACGACGCCCTGGAGATCTGGCGCAACACCCGCGACGTCGTCGCCGGGGTCCTCTCGGCCGCGGAGATCAACCGCCACGAGATCGCCTCGGTGGGCATCACGAACCAGCGTGAGAGCGTCGTCGTGTGGGACCGCACCACCGGTGAGCCGGTGCACAACGTCATCGTCTGGCAGGACACCCGCACCCAGCGGATCTGTGACCGGCTGGCCGCCTCGGCGCCGGGGGCCAGCGCCGAGGCCCCCGACTACGACCGCTACAAGGACCGGGTGGGGCTGGGCCTGGCGACCTACTTCGCCGGGCCGAAGGTCGCCTGGATCCTGGAGAACGTCGAGGGGGCCCGTGAGCGCGCCGAGGCCGGCGACCTGCTCCTGGGCACGATGGACACCTGGGTGCTGTGGAACATGACCGGCGGGGTCGACGGCGGGGTGCACGCCACCGACGTGACCAACGCCAGCCGCACGATGCTCATGAACATCGACACCCTGGACTGGAACCCCGAGATCTGCGCCGACATGGGCATCCCCGTCTCGATGCTCCCGGAGATCAAGCCCTCCTCGGGGGTCTTCGGGTACGGGCGCAAGAACGGCCTGCTCGTCGACACCCCGATCTCCGGGATCCTGGGCGACCAGCAGGCGGCGACCTTCGGGCAGGCCTGCTTCGAGGTCGGCCAGGCCAAGAACACCTACGGCACCGGCTGCTTCATGCTCATGAACACCGGGACGACCCCGGTGCGCTCGGCCAACGGGCTGCTGACGACGGTGGCCTACCAGATCGGGGACGCCCCGGCGGTCTACGCCCTCGAGGGGTCGATCGCGGTGGCGGGCTCCCTCGTGCAGTGGCTGCGTGACAACCTCGGTCTCATCACCGAGTCCAAGGACGTCGAGGAGCTGGCGCGCTCGGTGGAGGACAACGGCGGGGCCTACTTCGTGCCGGCCTTCTCCGGCCTGTTCGCCCCCTACTGGCGGCCCGACGCCCGCGGGGCCCTCGTGGGCCTGACCCGCTACGTCAACAAGGGCCACATCGCCCGGGCCGTCGAGGAGGCCACGGCCTTCCAGACCCGCGAGGTCCTCGAGGCGATGAACCGCGACGCCGCCGCCTCGGGCTCCCCGGGTGCGACCCTCACCGAGCTCAAGGTCGACGGGGGGATGACCCGCGACGAGCTGCTCATGCAGTTCCAGGCCGACCAGGTCGGCGTCCCGGTCGTCCGCCCGCAGGTCGCCGAGACCACCGCGCTGGGGGCGGCCTACGCCGCGGGCATCGCCGTGGGCTTCTGGTCGGGGACCCAGGACGTCGTCGACAACTGGGCCGAGGGCAAGCGGTGGCTGCCGCAGATGGACCTCGACGAGCGCGAGCGGCTCTTCCGCAACTGGAAGAAGGCCGTGACCCGCACCCTGGACTGGGTGGACGAGGACGTCGTCGAGTAGTCCCCCTCGGTGGGCGGCCCCGCCCAGGGCCGCCCACCGTCTGCCTCTCCCGCCGGGACCGGCGGTCGCGACGCCCCCGCCTCGGGCTCCGCGGCCGCCGGTCCCGGCCTGTGTCTGCGGCCCGGCGGCCCGGTGGCCCGGCGGCCCGGGCTCGGGTCCTGGTCTCAGGACAGGGAGAGGAACATCTTCTCCAGGCGTGCGGGGTCGACGCTCCGTCCGCTGGGGTCCTGGGCGTAGCAGGTGCGCATGCCGGTGGCGATGACGGCGTAGCCGGCCCGCTCCACGGCCTTGGACACCGCGGCGATCTGCGTGACGACGGCCTCGCAGTCCTCTCCCTCCTCGAGCATGCGGATGACCGCGTCGAGCTGGCCGCGGGCGCGCTTGAGCCGGGTGACGGTGGGGCGCAGGTCGGTGGGGTCGAGATGGACGGTCATGCCCGGTCCTCTCCCTGCTCAGGTCCCAGGACACCGGGGCCGTGGGCGGCCGACCAGGTGCGGTAGCCGCCGTCGAGGTTGGCGGCCTGGAGCCCGTGCTGGAGGGCGAGGCGCACGGCGAGGTGCCCGCGCGCGCCGACCTGGCAGCTCATGATGAGGGGCCTGTCCCGGGGCAGCTCGGCCAGGCGCTCACGCAGCTCGTCGACCGGGACGTTGAGCGCCCCGGGGATGTGGCCTCGGGCGAACTCGGCGGTGCTGCGCACGTCGACGAGCACCCCGCCGGCCTGGCGGGCCTGGGCCAGCTCGTGCCACTGGATGGTGGGGGTCAGGCCCGACAGGACGTTGTCGGCCACGAGGCCGAGCATGATGACCGGGTCCTTGGCGGCCCCGTACTGCGGGGCGTAGGCGAGCTCGAGGTCGGCCAGGTCAGGGCCGTTCAGTCCGGCTCGGATCGCGGTGGCCACGACGTCGATGCGCTTGTCGACCCCGGCCTCGCCCAGGCCCTGGGCTCCCAGGATCCTCCCGCTGCCTGCCTCGAGGACGAGCTTGAGGCTCATCGAGGCGGACCCGGGGTAGTAGGTGGCGTGGTCGGCCGGGTGGGTGTGGACGACGACGACGTCAAGCCCGGCAGCGCGGGCTCGCTTCTCGCTCCACCCCGTCATGGCGACCTCGAGGCCGAGGACCCCGACGATCGCGGTGCCGATCCCGGGGGCGGCCTGGGGGCGCCGTCCCAGGATCGAGTCAGCCACGACCCGCCCGTGCCGGTTGGCGGGCTGGGCCAGGGCGATGAGCGTCGGCTCACCGTCCAGGGCGCTGCGCTTGAGCGCGGCGTCGCCGGCGGCCCAGATGCGCGGGTCGCTCGTGCGCTGCTCGTCGTCGACGACGACGCCCCCGCGCTCGTCGACCTCGAGGCCTGCCTCGGCGGCCAGGGCGGTGTCGGGTCGCACCCCGACGGCCACGACGACGAGGTCGGCGGGCAGGCGGGTGCCGTCGGTCAGGACGGCCTCGTGCGCCTCGACCCGGCTGAGCGAGGTGCCTGTGCGTACCTCGATCCCCGCCTCGCGCAGGCGGGCGGCCACCGGGGCGGCCATCTCGGGGTCGAGCGGCGGCAGGACCTGGTCGGCGAGCTCGACGAGGGTGACGGACAGCTTCCGCCGGTGGAGGTTCTCGGCGACCTCGAGGCCGATGAAGCCAGCTCCCAGGACGACGGCGCTGCGCGCCGGGCCGCCATCGGGACCGCCGGTGGCCACGGCGGCCAGGAGGGCGTCGGCGTCGGCGACCGAGCGCAGGCTCAGGGCCCGTTCGATGCCGGGGACCGGGGGCAGGACGGGTCGTGCCCCGGGGGCCAGGACGAGAGCGTCGTAGGGCAGGTCCTCCTCGGTCGGCGTCCCGTCCGCGGCGGTGGAGCGCACGCGGACGGTGCGCGCGGCGCGGTCGATGCTCAGCGCCTCGGTGCGCACGCGCACGTCGAGGTTGAAGCGCGCCGCCAGGCTGGCGGGGGTCTGCAGGAGCAGGCTGTCGCGCTCGGTGATGACGCCACCGACGTAGTAGGGCAGGCCGCAGTTGGCGAAGGACACGTGGTCACCGCGCTCGAGCACGGTGATGCGTGCGGACTCCTCGAGGCGGCGCAGGCGCGTGGCGGCGCTCATGCCTGCGGCGACGCCGCCGATGACGATGACGCGCCGTGGGGAGGGGGCGGGGACCTGATCCTCGCGCCGCTCCGGGGCCAGGGGGCGGCCGGCGGTCTCGGCCGGCCCGGTGGGGGAGCTCGTCTCAGGCACCTCGGCCCCCTCCCACAAGGCGCGAGAGCAGACCGCCGGTGCCGGAGGCCCTGGAGGCTCCGGAAGCTCCGGGGTGCTCCGAGCCTGTGTCGTCGCAGGTGCAGCGCTCAGGGACGGGGACAGCGGCCATCACCTCCTCGGCGTGCTGGCCGCAGCCGGCCCAGGTCGTCTTGCCGCAGGTCGTGCAGGTCACTGCTCGGCACATCGGGGCTCCTTGAAAGGTCGACACGACGATACCCCCTGGGGTATCTAGGTGCCGGCCACTATACCCCCACGGGTATCCCCGTGTCCCGACCTCCGTCGCCCCTCCCGCGGGCGTGCGCGACCTGAGCCCAACAGGAACCTGTCAACCTTGCCCGAACCGCACCGATGTGAAAGCATAACGATGACGTCACAACGCCCCGCCCCTGGATCACACCCTGTCAAGGAGGCCCTGATGGCCGAGAACCAGAAGAAGGACGCCATCAAGAGCGTCCTTGATCGAATCGTCGAGGTCCGCGGCCAGGTGGGCGCGACCTCGGGGACCTCAGCCGGAGGGACCACGCTTGCCACATCGTTGTCGGATGCCTGGGTCTCCACGAAGGCGGAGCTCATCGACAAAGCGTCATGACCTTCGTCCGGCTGTACCCAGACTCCTTGCAATCAGTGATCGACACCCTGAACGACCGCAGCGCCAGCCACGACGACGCCCGCTCACAGGTGTACTCGTCCCTGTGGATCAACTGCTACCCTCTTGACATCGACCCTCTTGTCTCGAGCGGAGAGTCGTCAACGATCTATCAACGCGCCGGCGATCTCGCGACGATCGCCAGCGACCTTCAGACGAGGCTCGACGAGGCCAAGGCGATGAACGACTCCGGGATCACCCCCATGGGATCCGACGGAAGCATCTCCTACTACCTGCCTGACGGGTACGCGGACACGGCTGAGAACGTTGTCGCCTACAACTCCGGAGCGGCGTCGGACGGCGAACAGGCGGCCATCAACCTCGAGGAGGCGATCGAGAACGGCACCGACGAGCACGGACGAAGCGTAGAAGAGATCATCGCCGAGATGTCTCGACACCAGGACATCCCCGCGTACGGCGCCGCCTTCATCGAACACGTCGGTCTTGAGAACCTGACCCAGATTCCCATCGACGTGGAAGTCGCTCTCGAGCCGACCGGACGCCCCGGAGGCGGCGTCGTCCCCCACACGGACTACGAGGAGTCCGGTCACGGCCGAGCACTGGCGGACACGCTCGGGCACATGCTGGCCGCAGCCTCCACCACCTGGGATGATGAAACCGCCCGTGAAGCCGCGGACACGCTGGCCCGTTCGATTCAGGACAACCCCGGTGAGGACTGGGCAGCGGGGAGTGTTGACCCGGCCCGCATGTCTGCGCTCAACACGATGTTGGGCGCGAGTCGGGACGTCGATCTCGACGGGCAGGACTCCACCGAGGACGCGGGATCTGGCCTGGACTTCAATGACGCTTTTCTCGTCCAGATGGGAACAAATCTTGAGCAGATGCCCTCAGGTTTCACTCCGCCCGCAGCCGACGGCGGTCATCGTTCTGTCGGAGACGACTCGAATCCGCTTGACGGCCTTGTCCACGCGATGACCGCGAACCCCGACGCCGCTCAACAGTGGCTGGCACCAACGCCCCCAGGACCCGTCACCGCCGAGACCGGCGCAAACTCCACTCTCTCTCGCGTCCAGGAGATGATGGACAACGCCCCCGTCGGCGACAACCGCTGGACAGACGACTGGGCAGCCATCGCAGAAGCGGTCTCTGAAAGCCCGATGCTGCCAACATCGATCGGGACTGACACCCAGGATTCATTCGACTCCGGCGGGACGAGCAGGGCGACGACAGTCTCAGGAATACTGAACGCTCTCGGCGAGAGCGGCGAACAGCTGACCCTGTCCGATACGGCACGGAACCTCGTCGCCGAGACGTTGTCTCGATACCCTCTGGGCGTCCAAGTGTCAGCGCAGGCAGGTAATCCGGGAACACTCACCTTGTCACCAGGCGAGTCTGACAGTGTCGCCGGCCGTTCAGAGCAGCCCCTGTTCTCCGATCTCGCCCTGTCGAATCTCATCGGACAGGTGGGCCAGAACGACGACGCACTGACACTGTTCACCGCTTCCCAGATTGTTTTCAATTACTATCGAGCACGAGAGGCCGCCATTGTCGCCCGAGAAAGTGGTGACCACACCCCGCTCGCTGACGCCGTGAAAGATCAGGCTTCTGTGGATGGCTTCGTCACCGGAGCCATCAGTCGGACGAGCGAGCAGATAGGGGCTGAGGCGGACTCGAAAGTTCGATCCTATATTGATCTGGCAGCGAACCTCGCGAGCGCAGTCCCACTCGCATCCGAAGGGGGAACTGTGATCAAGACCCTGGTCGGATCTGCGCGGAGCACCGCAGTCGGAACCACGAGAACGTCGATAACCGAGGCGCTTGCAGACAGCGAGGAGGAAGCGAGGCAGAACAGTGCCGACGCATACACCGACGGACTAGTAGCCAACCAGACTCTCGCAACGCTGGCTTTGCTTCAAGCCGGGATATACACTCCAGATGAGTTGATGAGCATTCGGGCCCACTCGACCACCGACATGAGTACCGTCATTAACAACGACGGCACTCTCAACCTCGGGTCGAACGGGTCGCTCACCGCCGAGCAGTATGATGCCATATACCAGATGGGTGACTTACTTCCAACCGATGATCGTGCACCACTAGCGGGCATTCAGCAAGATATCAGCGTCGAGTATGGGGATTCTCATGCCGCCGCACATCCTGGCGATCTTACGGTCACCCCAAGCCCTTGGGACCATTAATCGCACTAAGGGAGTCGTCTCGTGGAACATTTTAGATCTGTTTTTTCTCTTGCCGTCGCGGCCGTCTTGTGCACGTGGTTGGCGGCGTGCTCCGGTCTTCCCGGGCTGTCCGACCCCACACCGACCCCCACCGCGGCAGTGGTCGCGCCAACCGCCTCCCTTGACGGGCAGTTCACCTGCCCCGGAGTCCCCGACGACGCCGTGACCGCCATGTTCGGACCATCGGCCAGCATCTCACCCGGATACTCAACCAGGGCAGGCTATCTCTCTCAACTTTTCTGCACCGTGATCGTCCCTAAGAATCCGGACATTACCTCCCGGACCGGCCGGGCGTTGACGACTCGGTGGGGGCAGCTCGATGAAGGGATCAACCCCTGGGCCGATGCTTACGACGCCCCGATCGAGGACACCTTCACCGTCGAGGGCATCGGCGGAACCGGAACGGTCTACACCTCAACCGAAGGAGGAGGCGCCGCCTCCTTCACCTGCGAGGACAACTACCACTACGTCACCGTCTCCGTCTACCCCGGCACCGGCATGCGCGGAGACCTCAAGGCCAACCTCATCAACCTTGCCACCTCCATGACCCCCTGGGTCTGCCAAGGACACACCGCACCCGGACTCCCCGCACCCATCGGCCAAGCCCAGTGGCCACACCCCACACCCACACCCACACCATGACCCTCCCACACGCACACGCACGCACGGACACGGCGACCGCCCCGCGGGCAGAGCAGCAGCACCTGGACTCCCGGGGAGATCGGCATAGCGGAGCAGACAGTGTTGCGGAACGCCTCAGACCAGCTCTTCGCCTCACAGTCGCGACCGTCTTGTGCACGTGGTTGGCGGCGTGCTCCGGTCTTCCCGGAATGTCCGACCCCACACCGACCCCCACCGCGGCAGTAGTCGCGCCAACCGCCTCCCTTGACGGGCAGTTCACCTGCCCCGGAGTCCCCGACGACGCCGTCATCGCCATGTTCGGACCATCGGTTTCCTTCTTGCCTAGGTTCTCCACCAATAAAGACGACTACGTGACCCATTTGTTTTGTACGGTGCTGGTTCCCCCGTCCCAGTCGTCAGGGAGGTCCGATATGGCGTTGACGACTCGGTGGGGGCGGCTCGATGAAGGGATCAACCCCTGGGCCGATGCTTACGACGCCCCGATCGAGGACACCTTCACCGTCGAGGGCATCGGTGGAACCGGAACGGTCTACACCTCAACCGAAGGAGGGGGCGCCGCCTCCTTCACCTGCGAGGACAACTACCACTACGTCACAGTCTCGGTCTACCCCGGCACCGGCATGCGCGGAGACCTCAAGGCCAACCTCATCAACCTCGCCACCTCCATGACCCCCTGGGTCTGCCAAGGACACACCGCACCCGGACTCCCCGCCCCCATCGGCCAAGCCCAGTGGCCACACCCCACACCCACACCATGACCCTCCCACACGCACACGCACGCACAAGCAGGACATGGGGTGAGTGGCGTTTCTCGGACAGGGGAGATTTTCGTCTCTCTTCTGATTCGATAGGATGGAGCCATGTCAAGGGCGAAGTACTCGGACGAGTTCAAGGCGCAGGTTGTGCGTGAGGTCGTCGAGAAGGACCGGACGATCGCGTCGGTCGCGGCCTCCTACGACCTGGTGCCCCAGACGGTGGGGAACTGGGTCGCGAGGTACAGGAAGGAGCACTCCAGCCAGGAGGAAAGTGAAGCAGTCGCAGAGTCCGCGCAGATAGCCAGGCTCAGAGCGGAGAACTGCGAGCTGCGCCAGGAGAACGAGTTCCTGAAAAAAGCGGCGGCCTTCTTCGCGCAGGAACAGCGGTGAGCGACAAGTACAAGCTCATCAACCGCGAGGAAGGCAGATACCCTGTTGCCTCCATGTGCCGCTGGGCCGGGGTGTCCAGGTCCGGGTACTACTCCTGGCGCGAGCGGGCTGAGTCGAGTCGTATCAGGAGACGGGAGGAGCTGGCGGTTCTTGTGCGGGCCGAGTTCGAGGCCTCCCACGGCGCCTACGGGTACCGGCGCATCGCGGCAGCCCTGCGACGTCAAGGCGTGTCAACCTGCCAGGACACTGTGCGTGCGGTCATGCGCGCCCAGGGCCTGAGAGCCGCGCAACCGCGCCGGAAGGTCCGTACCACCGTCCCGGCCCGTGACCTGGGCGAGCGTCCCGACCTCGTGCGCCGTGACTTCACGGCCGAGAAACCCGGAATCAAATGGGTAGGTGACATCACCTGTATCCGCACGTGGGCTGGGTTCGTGTATCTCGCAACGGTGCTGGACTGCTGCACGAGGAAGGTAGTCGGTTACGCGATGGCCGACCACATGCGCACCGACCTCGTCCGTGACGCTATCGACATGGCGGTACGCAGGTGCCCCCACAAGAGAGGGGTAACCATATTCCACTCCGACAGAGGCAGCCAGTACACCTCTCAGCAGTTCTCCGACCACCTGAGGAAGTATGGCATACGGCTGTCCGTCGGGCGCACCGGGGTGTGCTGGGACAATGCTTGGGCGGAGTCATTCAACGCGACTCTTAAGAACGAGAGGGTCCACCGCATGGTGTACCCTACACGTAGGAAGGCAGTGAGCGACATTGCCTCATGGATTGAGCTGACATACAATCAGACACGTCTCCACTCGACCCTCGGCTACCGCACCCCCAACGAGGTCGAAGGCGAGCACCTAGGCCGCAGACAAGCGGCCTGACACACCAAAAACACACAGTCCGAAAAACACCCAGCACTCCAACACGATGAGCGCACGCAGGTTGGCGCCACCACACGCTCCTGCGCCGTCGATCGCCCCGTTGTCGGGGCGCGCGCGCCCGTACTCGGGCACGATTGGCTCGTGACCGTCAATGACGCCAGCGCCGCCGTCCCGCCGCACCTGTCCCACCTAGCCCCGCCCTACGACCGCGACCTCGTGAGCACCGGGATCGTCCACATCGGGGTCGGAGGCTTCCACCGCGCCCACCAGGCCGTCTACCTCGACCGCCTCATGCGCGCCGGGCACGCCATGGACTGGGGGATCTGCGGAGTCGGGCTCCTTCCCGGCGACACCCGCATGCGCGACGCCCTGGCTGGGCAGGACCACACCTACAGCCTCACCCTCAAGCACCCCGACGGGCGGCGTGAGACCTGCGTCATCGGATCACTCCGCGACTACCTCTACGCCCCCGCCCACCCAGAGGCCGTGCTCGCACGCATGTCCTCTCCCACCACCCGCATCGTCTCCCTGACGATCACCGAGGGCGGCTACAACGTCGACGACGCAACCGGCAGGTTCCGCACCGAGTCACCAGGCGCCCTCCACGACGCCACCCACCCCGGCCAGCCGACCACCGCCTTCGGCTACGTCGTCGAGGCGCTGCGCCGTCGCCGCGACGCAGGCACACCCCCGTTCACCGTCATGAGCTGCGACAACCTGCCGGGCAACGGCCGAGTGGCGCGCACCGCGGTCGTGTCCCAGGCGGCCATGAGCGACCCGGGCCTGGCGGAGTGGATCGAGGAGAACGTCGCCTTCCCCAACAGCATGGTTGACCGGATCACCCCGGCCACGGCCCCAGCCGATATCGACGAGCTCGCCTCCGAGGGCATCGCCGACGCCTGGCCGGTGACCTGCGAGCCCTTCAGCCAGTGGGTCCTGGAGGACGACTTCCCTGCCGGGCGCCCACCCCTGGAGAAGGTCGGGGTCCAGCTGGTCGACGACGTCGTCCTCTACGAGCTCATGAAGCTGCGGCTGCTCAACGCCTCCCACCAGGGGCTCGCCCACTGGGGCCGGCTGCTCGGGATTGGCGACGCCCACGAGGCGGCTGCCGACCGTGACATCGCGGCGTGGGTGCGGGCATACCTCGAGCGCGAGGCCCTGCCACGCCTTCGACCCGTGCCCGGCATCTACCTGGGCGAGTACGTCGACACGCTCTTCGAGCGCTTCACCAACGCCGCGATCGGCGACACCCTGGCCCGCCTGGCGCAGGACGCCTCGAACCGCATGCCCAAGTTCGTCCTGCCCACCATCGCCGACAACCTCGCCGCAGGAGGCCCGGTGCGCCTGGGAGCGGCGATGGTTGCCGCCTGGGCCCTGGGCGACGAGGGCGTCGACGAGCGCGGCGAGACGATCCCCGTCGACGACCCGGCCGGGGCCGGGCTCATCGAGCGGGCCGCTCGGCAGAGGGCCGGGGAGGACCTCGCCTTCGTCGGCGACGAGTCGGTCTTCGGCGACCTGGCCGGAGACGAACGCTTCAGGAGCGTCTTCGCCCAGGAGCTGAGGGCGTTGCGCGCCGAGGGCGCCCGGGCACGCATGCGCGCGCTGGCCATGCCTCGGTGAGCGGCACGGCCAGGCGCCCGACACCTCTACGCTGGTCCCCGTGAGCGCGCGAGTCATCCTCCTGACCGGCCCGTCGGGGTCGGGCAAGACCTCGCTCCTGCGCGCCGTGGGGGCGCAGCGCCTCAAGCTCGACGATTTCTACCGCGACGGCGACGAGCCGGGCATGCCGCTGCTCGACGGCACCGTCTCGGGTGCACGAGGCGCCTCCCGGCAGGAGGCGGCCGGGAGGGTCGACTGGGACGACCCCCGCGCCTGGGACGCCGAGCGGGCGATGGCCGCCATCACGGAGCTGTGCGCCCAGGGCACGGCACAGGTACCGGTCTACTCCATCCCCGACAACGCCACCCTGGGCACCACCGTGCTCGACATCGGCACCGCGCCGGCCTTCGTCGCCGAGGGCATCTTCGCCGCCGAGCTCATCGAGCCCTGTCGCCGCGCAGGACTGCTGGCCGACGCCCTCGTCCTGCGCCGCCCGCGCATCCAGACCTGGTGGTTCCGTCTGCGCCGCGACCTGGCCGAGCACCGCAAGCCGGTCCACGTCCTGCTCACCCGCGGCCTGCGCCTGTCCCGCCAGGAGCCGGCCGCCATCGCCCGCTGGACCTCCCAGGGGTGCCAGGCCGTGGGCCGCGCCGAGTGCGCCCGGAGGATCTCCGCCCACATCGGCTCACCCGCCGCCCCCTCCTGACCCCCTGCCACCCCGAGATCGGGACAAATGACACCCCGAGATCGGGACAAATGACACCCCGAGATCGGGAGAAACGACACCCCGAGATCGGGAGAAACGACACCTCGAGATCGGGACACATGACACGGGGAGAGGCCGCGGCAACCGGTTGCGCGGCGCGCTGCGTCCCGATCCCGACCGGCGGGCGCGGCGTCGATCCCGCGCCCGCCAGAGGTCAGGAGCGCTTGACCAGGGGGAAGGCGATCGTCTCGCGAATTCCCTGGCCGGTCAGCACCATGAGGAGCCGGTCGATGCCCATGCCCATGCCGCCGCAGGGCGGGAAGCCCTGCTCCATGGCGACCAGGAAGTCCTCATCGAGCATCATCGCCTCCGGGTCGCCGTTGGCCGCCGCCAGAGCCTGCGCCTCGAAGCGCTCGCGCTGGACGACGGGGTCGGCGAGCTCGGAGTAGGCCGTGGCGGTCTCGACGCCGCGCACGTACAGGTCCCACTTCTCGGTCAGGCCCGGCCGGGAGCGGTGGTAGCGGGTGAGCGGGGAGGTGTCCTCGGGGAAGTCGTAGACGAAGGTCGGAGCCCACAGCCGGTCCCCGACCGTGACCTCGAAGATGTCCTCGACGATCTTGCCCGCCACGGCGTAGTCGTCGACCTCCAGCCCCAGGCCCTCAGCCAGGGCGACAAGACGCTCACGCGGGGTGTCCACCGTGACCTCCTCGCCAAGCGCCTCGGAGACCGAGGTGTACAGGTCGATCGTGTCCCACTGCCCCGACAGGTCGTAGTCGGTGCCGTCAGCCAGCCGCACGACCTCGCCCCCCTCGGGCAGGTCGAAGGCGTCACGGGCCGCCTGCTGGATGAGGTCACGGGTCAGGGCCGCCATGCCGTTGTAGTCGGAGTAGGCCTCGTAGGCCTCCAGCGCGGCGAACTCCGGGGAGTGGGAGGAGTCCATGCCCTCGTTTCGGAAGTTGCGGTTGATCTCGAAGACCCGCTCCACGCCGCCGACAACCGCCCGCTTGAGGTAGATCTCCGTGGCGATGCGCAGGTAGAGCTCGGTGTCCAGCGCGTTCATGTGGGTCGTGAAGGGGCGCGCCGCGGCACCGCCGTGGACGACCTGAAGCATCGGGGTCTCGAGCTCGAGGTAGCCGCGGCGGTGGAAGTTGTCCCGCAGGGAGCGCACGACGGCGGCGCGGGTGCGGATCATGTCGCGGGCAGCGGGCCGGGTGAGCAGGTCGAGCTCACGGCGCCGGACGCGCTGCTCCTCGGAGAGGGTGACGGACTCACCCGCCTCGTTCGTCCAGGTCTTGGGCAGCGGGCGCAGCGCCTTGGAGGCGATGCGCCAGGCGGGCACCTCGACGTCGTCGTCACCGACGTCGGCCGGGTCCTCGGCGCTGACGCCGGCACGCAGGACCGGCTCGGCGAAGACGGAGAGCTCCCCGCGCCTGGACACGCCGACCTGCCCGTGGACGAAGAGGTGGTCGCCGAGATCCACGTCCGTCTTGAAGGCGGCCAAGGAGGAGTGGCCGCGCCCGGGCAGCGACCTGGCCGAGAGCATGACCTGGAGGGTGGCGCCCGCACCGTCCTGAAGGGTGGCGAAGCACAGCTTGCCGGTGTTGCGCAGAAGGACGACGCGCCCGGCGATACCCACGATCGCCTCCGACTCGGCGTACCCCGCCTCGAGGGCCATCGTGCCCGTCGGCAGGCCGCCGAAGCGGTCGCGGACGTCCTCGATCGTGCTCGTGATCGGGAGCTGCACCGGATAGGGGTCCCAGCCCTCCGCGCGCAGGCGCTCGCGCTTGCCCGCGCGGATCGCGAACTGCTCTCCGGGCCCGGGGTCCTGCTTGGCCTGGGCGGGACGGGTGTCCTGTGCGGACTGCGGGGCGGGCGTCTGGGGGGAGGGCTCGTGTGTCACGCGCGCGAGTCTATCCGCGCCGCCGCAGGAGCGGCGTGACGGTCCCCGCGGCCACCACGCCCGGGCCCTCACCGGACACGACCCTGCCCGCCAGGAGGTCCTGAGGTGCTCCACAGGAGCGGGTCGTGACCCCCGTGTCCACAGGGCTCGACCGAGTCACTGGCGCAGTGAGTGAGGACGGTCGGAGCCTGTCGGCATGGACGCTGACCTGAGGACGAGAGTGGGCGCGCTCGTGTCCCGCGTCGACGCGCTCTGCGGAGCGGCGCATGTCAACGAGGTGGTGGGCGGCGCCGAGGACCGGCAGGCCATGGGAGCAGCCCTCGCCCTGGGTGTCCTCCACGAGCCCTGCCCCCGCCTCCTCGTCATCCCGGGGACTGATCACCGGATCGTGCGCGCCCGCCACTTCAGGGGCAGGCTCACCTGCGCGAGCGCCGCCGAGGTCCTGGGCCTGCCGCTGTGGAGCGCTCCACGGCTCGTTCATGTCGGCGTTCCGCTCAACCACTCCGTCCGCCCCAGCCACGACCGGCCCACGACAGGAATCCGCCTCCATCGCACCCGCCATCTCACCGCTTTGAGCGTCGACGGGTTCCCGCTGGTCGCCCCAGCCGAAGTGGTTGCCTGCTGCCTGACGTGCCTCGATGAGCTCGACGCCCTGTGCGTCGCCGACGGTGCGCTCCACCGTGGACTGGTGACCAAGGAGGACGTCGAGGAGCTGCTGACCGGCCGTCGAGCGGCGCTGGCGCGCAAGCGGCTGGCCAAGGCTGAGGCCGCGAGCCGCTCACCCCTGGAGACACGCACGCGCCTGTGCCTGCGCGACGCGGGCCTGGAGGTAGAGCCCGGCGCCACACTGGAGGGTATCGGGGAGGTGGATATGCTCGTCGAGGGCTGGCTCATCGTCGAGACCGACGGATACGAGTTCCACTCCTCGCGTGAGCAGATCCGAACCGACCGACGCCGAGAACACAGGGCCCTGGCCGACGGCTACGTCACCGTGAGGCTGACCGGCAAGGACGTGGCGGACGGAGAGGCGACGATCCTGCGGATCGTCGGGTCGGCACTTCGGGGAGTTGCACATTCATCCCGGATCGCGTTGCCGGACAACCGCACGATTCTGCGGATGTTGTGATCGAGGAGTCTCCCGGAACGGCCTTGGATGTGCATGACCACCCCCGATGCACATTTCAGGCTCGAGCGAGGGCGTCAGCACTCCTCCCACGTTCAGTGAATCCGCGGAATCACAACGATCACGATCGCGCGACCAACCACAGCACGTAAATGTTATGTGCATCACAGTGCGATCTGGGGCGGGTCTGCCCCTCGGAGGCCGTGAGCCAGGCCGGCCGGAGCCCTACTCCTGGACGGCGCAGGGCAGGGTCCGCGCCCTGCGGGGAACGGGGCCCTGAGCAGGCGCCTGCGCGTCCCGACGCACAGCTCGGGCGGGAACCAGTCGGTCTCGGGCACGGCACGAGGCTGCTCGCACACGGTGACGACCCGCCCCCGGCGCGTCCACACGGACCGCCACCCCTGGGGGAGGGTCGGCATGACGGCAGAGACGAGGTCGGCGTACTGCGCACCGAGGTAGGTCTGCCAGACCGGGTCAGCCGGAAGCCCTGCCACCGCGAGGTCACCCACGCGCAAGCGGGCCGCGCAGGTCGCTGCCCCGTGGCCGGGGGCGAGCTCACCGGGCACACCGTCAGGGTCCCACCCCCACCCGCCCACGACCTCGGCAACCCCCAGCTCGGCGCCTAGCTCGTCACCGACCGCGCCGAGCAGGCCCGTGAGGACGGGGAGCTCGTCAACGACCTGGGAGCCCATCGGCACGGCGCACTCCACGGTGTACATCCCGCCCCGGTCCGGGCCCGCCCCCATCCTCACCGTGCGCAAAGGACCCGGGCAGATCAGCGCCGCCCCGTCCCACCTGTCACGGACCATCGACTCGATGCGGTCCGCTCCGCGCTCATCGAGCTCCATGGTGCGCGAGGCGCCAACGGCGTGGGTCGGCAGGAGCCGGGGCGCTGCCTCCCCCACCGCCCGCATCCAGGCTCGGACCGGTGATCCGCACACCGAGTGGCGCACGAACCAGGTCCAGGCGAGCACGCTGAGGTCCCCGACCACCTCGCTGTCCTGCGGCTCGTAGGCCCCGACCCCGGCTGCCGGCGCCGGCCACACGAGCCTGTCGACCTCCGTGGCCACGAGGCCGTCAAGCTCCTGGGCAAGGGCGACCAGGAGGGCCGTGTGCTCCTGGCTCCCGGGTCCGTCGGCGCTCGTGTTGAGCGCGGTGTAGGAGTACCGGGGGGCTGGTCGACCGACGGCCGCACCCAGGTAGCGGGCGAAGTCCCGGTCGATGTCGACCGCGCACTCCTCGAGGTCGAGCAGGAGGGTCCCGTCGCGCGCCGTGACCCGGTAGGCCGCCCCGTCCGCGTCCTCACCCGCGACCGTCATCGCCGGGCCGAGGACGGAGGCGACGTCCTCGGGGCTGAGGGTCCGCCAGGTGTACAGAGACAGGTGCCGGGGGAGGGTTCTCACTGCCGGCGCGCCTCCTCGAGGCTGATGCCGGAGGGGCGCAGCCCGGAGGCCGCCTCCACTCGGTCCGGCAGCCCGCCGGGCTCTGAGCCCCTCTCGACGATCCGGTTGTCCTCGTCGACGAAGACGACATGGGGCCGGTAGACGCGGGCCTCAGCGTCCGACAGCTGACCGTAGGCGATGAGGATGACGATGTCCCCGGGGCTCACGAGGTGCGCCGCCGCGCCGTTGACGCAGATGCTCCCCGATCCCCGCTCCCCCGCGATGACATAGGTGGTCAGGCGGTTGCCGTTCGTGCAGTCGCAGATGTCGACCTGCTCGCCCGGCAGGAGGTCTGCGGCATCGAGCAGGTCAGCGTCCACGGTCACCGATCCGACGTAGTCGAGGTCAGCGTCGGTCACGGTGGCGCGGTGGATCTTGGACGTCATCATCGTCCGCAGTCGAGTGCTCATCACGGCAAGGCTAGATGATCGGCTCTCGGGGCAGAGCCGCCCCGGGCGTGTCCCACTGCAGGCAGGAAGGGCGCCGGCCGCGCCTGAGACCCGAGCAGCCAGGACCGCCAGGGCCACCAGGCAGGGCACGGCCCGGCTCCACGGCAAGCCCGGGCACGGCCCGGCTCCACGGCAAGCCCGGGCACGGCCCGGCTTCAGGCGGGACCAGGCTCCGGCCGCAGGGCCCGCGCGCGGGGACCGGCCGAGCCGCAGCCTCCGGTCCCCGGAGGTCGTTCACACATAAACCACTGGGAGCCGCGCGCCGAATCCTTGCAATTCCGCCACTGAGCGGAGCTCGCGTCCGACCTGCGCCCCCCTCTGTTGTGCATCAAGGACGGTGATGCACATGGAGAGGTCCGCTCGACGGCCTCGCGAGTCTCAGGAGCCGAGCACATCCGCGGAATTCCGCGGATATGAGAAACGGGGGCATCAACGGGCGGCCGCTGTCATGTGCATCACATGTCGGTGTGGTCTGCCGGCACCCCCTCCGGGTGCGCACGGCCGCCTCGCCTGCGCACGCGGCGGCCGTACCGCTCAGGCTCGGAGATCCTCACGGGCGAGGCTGGCTCCCACGAGACGGGGTAAGAACCCTCGTTCAGGCCACGAGGCCCCCGGACAGCGACTGCTCTCACCGAGGCAGGTCGAGGAGCACGTTGTCGATGAGACGGGTGGTGCCGACCCTGGCCGCCACCGCGAGCAGCGCCCGACCGGGGGCCGACTGCTTCCCCGGACCGATCGCACCTGCGCGGACCGAGACCCCGGCGGCTCCCGCCTGTCGGGTCGGGTTCTCCGGCGCTGTGCGCGGGGAGGTGCCGGAGCACTCCGGCTCTCCCGCCCCCGGGGCCGCGGCCCCTGTGTCCACCGCCCCCGGGGCCACCGGCGCTGGGTCCGGAGCCGCCGGGGCAAGGGCCACCGGCACCGGGGCCGCGGGCAGCCCCAACCCGGAGCCCGCCAGGTCGACGAAGGTGTCGGGGTCCACGACCGCGGCATAGTCGACCGCGACACCCGGGGCCGAGGCGAGCACCTCCAGGGCCGCCTCGCGCACCGCCGCCGCGCCGGCGCCCTGGCGAGCGGCGCGGGCGCCCGCGGCCAGGGAGCGCGAGAGGGCCAGGGCCTGACCGCGCTCGGCAGGGCTGAGGTAGGCGTTGCGCGAGCTCATGGCCAGCCCGTCGTCCTCGCGTCGGATGTCCACGGGAACGATCTCGACCGGCACGGCCAGGTCGCGCACCATGGCCCGCACGATCGCCAGCTGCTGGGCGTCCTTGCGCCCGAACAGCGCCCAGCGCGGACCGGTCAGGTGCAGGAGGGTGAGGACGACCTGGCACACCCCCGCGAAGTGGGTGGGTCGCACGGCGCCCTCAAGGACCCTTGCCATCGGGCCGGGGTCGATGCGCACGCTCGGCTCCCCGTCGGGGTAGACGACCTCAGGGGTGGGGGCGAAGACGAGCAGCCGCCCCACCCGCCCGGCCCCGTCCGTGCCCGCGAGCGCCCCGGCCAGCGCCTGGACATCGGCCTCGAGGGTCCGGGGGTAGGCCTCCAGGTCCTCCCCCGCCGCGAACTGGAGGGGGTTGACGAAGATGGTGACGACCACGGTCCCGTACTGGCCGACCAGGCGCGCCGCCTCCGCCACGAGGTCGAGGTGACCGTCGTGGAGGGCACCCATGGTCATGACGACCGCCCGCGGGGCCCGGTCGCCCGCCAGAGCCGCCTCGAGCTCGGCGCGGGTGCGGGTCAGGGCGATGGTGGGACCGGCGGTCGTGTCGGGCTCAACGCTCATGCGTCCCACGCTATCCCCGCGTCGGTCCGCGGCCGAATCGCGCCGGATCGTCCCGCCGTGGCAGCCGGTTCAGCCCTCCAGCGCCTGGTCACCGCCGCCGCCCTCGAGGGCGGCGCGCAGGGTAGTGGCCTGCCCCGGGGTGAGCCTGCCCGTCGCCTCCCGGCGAGCGACAGTGGCAGCCGCCAGTGCCCGGTAGGTCTCGAGCACGTCGGTAAGCGGCTGGCCGTCGGCGTCTCGGGCCTCGTCGATCGCCTCGAGGTGGGCGCGCAGGGTACCGGCGTCCCCGCGGGCCACCGGCCCGGTCAGGGAGGCGTCGGGGCCCTCGTGCAGGGCGCGGTCGAGAGCAGCGGAGAGCAGGGGGCCCAGTGTCGCGGCACCGTCCTCGACGCCTGCCGCCCCGAGGAGCCTGACCGCCTGGCCGACCAGCGTGACGAGGTGGTTCGCCCCGTGCGCGAGGGCGGCGTGGTAGGCGGGGCGTGCTTGCTCGGCCAGGACGAAGGGCTCCCCGCCGAGCTCGACCGCCAGGGCCTGGGCGATGGGCAGGACCGGCCCCGGGGCGGTCACGGCCATGGGGCAGCCTGTCAGGCGCACGAGGTCGGCCGACCATCCGGAGAAGGTCATGGCGGGGTGGATGGCCAGCGGGATGGCGCCGCAGCGCCGGGCGGGCTCGAGGACGCCGACCCCGTAGCGGCCCGAGGTGTGGACGACGAGCTGGCCCGGCTGCCAGCGGCCCAGGTCGGCCAGGCCCTGGACAAGGGGACCCAGCGCGTCGTCGGGGACGGCCAGGACCACGAGCTCGGCGCGCTCGACGATCTCGTCGATCTCGAGGACCGGCACTCCGGGCAGGAGGATCTCGGCGCGCTCCTGCGAGGCCTCGGACACGGCGTGGACGCCGACGACCTGGTGCTCGGCGGCACGCAGCGCCGAGCCGAGCACCGCCCCGACGCGCCCGGCGCTGATGACGCCGACGCCCAGGCGCCCGTCGGGGCGGGGCCCTGATGTCGGGCGGTCCCCCGGCACGGGTCCGGGCGAGGGCTCCTGACCGGAGGGGTCACGCGTGAGGCTCATGCCGGCATGGTCTCACGCTGTCGGATCCGCCGGTTCGCTCGAGGCGCGGGCGAGCCAGCGGTCGAGCCTCTCCCCCGAGCGGCGGCGCAAGGCGCGCTGGGCGATGACCTCGGCCAGGGCCGCCGCGTCCTCCTGAGGCAGGCTGGCCATACGCGCCATGCCTGCGTTGATCGTCAGGCTGGGCACCATGTCGAGGCGGAGCTTGGCCAGGCCGAGCCTGCGGGCGAGGGGCCCGGCGGAGGTGCGCAGGGACTGGATGCGCTCGTAGGGGACGACGGTCGTGTACAGCCACCAGCGCCCGTGCCGGAGGATGACACAGGTGTCGGTGAGCATGACGCCGGTGCGCCGCCAGGCCAGCGGCGAGAAGATCCGCGCCCGCCGGGGCGGCCCGACGAAGCCCCGCCCCGGGGCGTCGACCGGGCCCGCCCCCTCCCTCCGCTCCCTGCCGGACATCGCCTCGGCCAGGACGGCGTCGGGGTCGGGGACGCCGAGGTCGGGCACGACGAGCCACAGGGCCCGCAGCGCGGTCTCGCGCTCCCCTACCGGCAGCAGGACGTTGCCCGTGTTGAGCGAGGTCGTCCCCGACGAGGAGGAGTCGACCTCCTGGCGTCCGGCGACGGTGGCCTCGACCCGCCACCAGTCCTTGCGCGCCCACAGGAGCGGCCTGCTCAGGACGACGGCGTGGACCCTCCCCGGGGGCAGGGTCACCGAGGCCTCCGAGGTCAGCCCGTAGCGCAGGCGGATGCCCGCGGGGGTCGCGGCGGCGCGGAACCCCCAGGAGCCGTTGAATCGGGACCACACCATCCCGACCAGGACGAGCGGGCCTGCCAGGGCGGGGAGGACGGCGGTGAGGACCCCTGCGCCCACGAGGCCCTCGTCTCGCGAGACCAGGGAGACGATGACGCCGATGACGAGGACGAGGACGAGACCCACGGCGAGCACGACGCTCGGGGAGCGCAGCATCGACCCCAGGAGCACGGGCACCTTGACGGAGTAGAGCGGGTGCTCCTCGCTCTCGACGCTCCGCAGGCGCTCACCGAGGGCGGCGTCCTCGAAGCCCAGCGGTGCTCGCCGGGAGGCGGCGAGCCGGCCCTGCCGTCCGCGGTCCGTGCTAGGAGCGCCCTCGAGGACGCCGGCTGCGGGGGCGCCGGTGTCCTCGGGGGCGTCCCGGCCGGCGTCGTCACCGGCGTCGACGGCGCCTGAGGCGAGGTCGAGGATGCGGTCGCGCAGGGCGTTGAGCTGGGCGGTTCGCAGGTAGCCCAGGACGACCCGCGAGTCTCCCGCGCCGGCGACCTCGACCGTCAGCTGGCCGAGTCCGAAGAGCCGACCCAGCAGGGGGTGGACGATGTCGACGGACTGGATGCGGGGCAGGCGCGCGGTCCGCAGCTGCTTGAAGGCGATACCCCAGCGCAGGTAGACCGCGTCGGGGTCCACGGCGTAGCTGCGGTTGCGCCAGCTGAGCGCCAGCAGGACGGCGGTGAGCGCGATGAGCCCGAGGGTGCCCCCGACGGCCGTCAGGACGACCGACAGGGGGACGCTGACCTCTGTGTCGCTGACCGACTCCCACACCTGCAGGACGGTGTCGACGTTCTGGACGGTGGCGAAGGCGATGACGGCGGTGATGATCTTCCATCCCGTGAGCACCGGTGTGATCGGGTGCATGCGGTGCCACACGAGGTCGTCGGGGACGGCCATGCGACTGGCGCCACCCCCGGTGCTGGGCTGGCCGGCGCTCACAGCCCGGCCATCCTGTCCTCGCCGCGGTCGGCCAGGATCTGGCGCAGGTGCTCGGCCTCCTGCGCCGGAAGCCCGTTGATCGTGGCGTCGGTGCTCGCCGAGGCGGTGTGCAGCTTGACCTCGGCGATGCCCAGGCGGGCTCCGACCGGCCCCTGGGAGGTGTCGACCAGCTGCATGCGCCCGTAGGGGATGACTGACAGGGAGCGGAACATGACGCCCTTGCGCCACAGCAGGTGGTCCTCGGTCAGGGCGTACCCCATGGCCCGGACCTGGCGCGGGATGAGCAGCATCTCGCACAGGCCGGTGATGAGGAAGAAGGCCGAGCCGATCCACAGCCACGGGCTCCACAGCACCGCGGGAACGGCGAAACCGATGACGGCCACCGCGTTGCCGATCCCGGCGCCCAGGAGCCGGGCCGTGGCCAGACGCGATGAGACCGGGTGGAAGTCGACGCCCTCGGGGGCGAAGGGGTCGGCCACGCGCGACGGCGCAGTGCCGGTGCCGCTGGACGAGACGCTCATCTGGGGCTCCTGTCGTCGGGGAACCAGCGTCCCACGTGCCGATGTGCTGTTCCTCCTCCTCTCGGAGGACCCGCCCCGCGTGCTCCGACGCCGAGCCCGCCCCGGCGGAGGCCCCGGGCGGGCCCAGGCTGCCGGCCTGGGCCCGCGGGTCGCCGCGGGGACGGGAGGGCCCCGCCTAGGCCGGGACCTCGTCGCCGGTTCCTGCCGCACCGGGGTCGTCATCGTCGTCGTCAAGGTCGATGGCGCACCAGTGCTCGACGAGCAGCCCGATGCCGCACCACAGGGCGCAGGCGGCGAGGCAGGCGCCCGAGCTCCAGGCCAGGGAGGTCATCGCCGGGGCGGTGGGGGCGAGGAGGGCGGCGATGAGGCTGCCTGCGTAGATGCCGCCGACCGTGGGGGCGACAAGTGCGGAGGCCTGGGCGGCGGCGGCCGTCGCCGCCGCGCCGGTGGGGGTGATCCACGTGGGTTGGCGGTCCTTCATCCGCCTGACGGCGAGGCCGCCCACGAGGACCCCGACCGACACGAGCACAGCGACGGCGGCGCCCCACGGGGTCAGGGAGGGCACCCAGCCGCGGTGTCGCAGGGTCAGGTCGGCGGCGACCCAGGCCAGTGCGGTCGGCGCGACGAAGCACGCGAGGACGGTCGTCCAGCGCGTGCGGTGCATCACGACCCCTGGCCCTGGCGTCCGACGATGTCGTTCCAGTTGAGCTGCGCCTTCCACGGGGCGTCGTCAGAGGCGGGAGGGGCGCTCGAGGTGGCCGGCTGGGCGGGCGCAGGCTGCTCGTAGGACGGCACCGCAGGCTGCTCATACGACGGCGCCGCAGGCTGCTCATAGGACGGAGCCGCAGGCTGGTCGTACGACGGAGCCGCAGGCTGGTCGTACGACGGCACCGGCACCGCCGCGGCGTCCATCGGGGCGGCCTGGTCGAGGGACTGAGCAGGAGCAGCCGGAGAGGGGACCGCCGCGACGTCGACCGGGGCCGAGGGAGCGAAGGGCTGCTGCTCGACGAGGCCGGCGCCCATCGCGCCACCCAGCGGGTCCGCGGCGGGGGGCTGATCGGGCACGGCCGGCGCTGCCGGCTGTGCCGGGGCGGCTGCGGGCTGAGGCGCGGCGGAGACGCTCACGGGCTCGCCGACGGGCGGCTCGACGTACTGGCCGGTGGGCAGGGCGGGCAGGTTGTCGGAGTCCATCCAGTCCAGGGCGAGCCAGCGCACGCCGTCGCGGTCCGGGGCCTCCTCAGCCAGGGCGGACACTGACTGCGAGCCGATCTCGGCGAAGGGGTCGGCCTCTGCCCAGGGGACGAGGACGAAGGCGCGCTGGGCGGCCCGAGGGTGGGGCAGGACCAGCTCGGGGGTGTCGAGAGTGACGCCCTCGTAGGTGATGAGGTCGGCGTCGAGCGTCCGCGGGCCCTGCGGTCCGGTGCGCACCCGTCCGGCGTCGGCCTCGAGGCCCTGGCACACAGCGAGGACCTCACGCGGTGAGAGGGTCGTCGTGGCCAGCACGACCGTGTTGAGGAAGTCGGGCTGCTCGGGCACACCGTCGTCGATGGCGGCGGCGGTGCGGGCCAAGGGGGCGACGGAGGTAACGGTCAGCCCCTGCGTCTCGCGCAGCGTCCCCACGGCGCCACGCAGCGCCGCGACGACACCGCCGACGTTGCCGCCCAGGGCGATGACGACCTCCACCGGGCTCGCCGGCCGCTGGATGGCCGGGTCGACGGGCGCTGGGGGCTCGGGCACAGGCGCCGGGGCAGGGGGCTGGCCGAGGGACGGAGCCTGCCCGAAGGCCGAGGTCGAGGGGGCCGAGGTCGAGGGGGCCGAGGCTGCCACCGCCGGGGAGGCCGGCGCGGCCGGGACACCGGGCTGCCCGAAGCCCGGGGCGGACTGGTCCTGCCCAAAGGCGGGCGCCTGCTCAACGGAGGGAGCCTGCCCGAAGGCCGGGGTCGAGGGGGCCGAAGCTGCCACCGCCGGGGAGGCCGGCGCGTCCGGGACACCGGGCTGCCCGAAGCCCGGGGCGGACTGGTCCTGCCCGAAGGCGGGCGCCTGCTCAACGGAGGGAGCCTGCCCGAAGGCCGGGGCTGAGGGGGCGGGGTCCTGACCGAAGGACGGTGCCTGGCCGACAGCCGGGGTCGAGGGGGCCGATGCCGCCACCGCCGGAGACACCGGCGCAGCCGGGGCCGAGGTCGCCGAGGCTGAGTCCCAGGACTGGCTGTAGGTCCCGGACTCCCCGAACGGGGAGGAGGCGGGGGCCTCGGGCGAGGCAGGGACGGCCGGGGAGGCCTGCTGTCCGAAGGAGGGGCCTGCCTGCGAGGCGGGGGACGGCGTGGACGGGGCGGCCGGGGAGGACGCGTGGGAGGTGAAGCCTGACGGGGCCGCCGGGGAGGCGGCGTGCGAGGTGAAGCCCGACGGCGCCGCCGGGGAGGCCGCGTGCGAGGTGAAGCCCGACGGCGCCGCCGGGGAGGCCGCGTGCGAGGTGAAGCCCGACGGCGCCGCCGGGGAGGCCGCGTGCGAGGTGAGGGAGCCTGCCGAGCTCGCCGAGCCGGCCGACTCCGCGGAGGAGGCCCATGCGGCGGCCTCGGGGGAGGTTGAGGGCTGGGAGGTGGTGGGCGAGGGCGGCAGATCCAGCGGCGCGGCCACCGGTGCGGGAGCCTTGAGGCCGGTGCGACCCGCCTCCGGGACGACGGTCTCGGCGGTCCGGGAGATCGTGACGATGACGTCGTCGAAGGCGATGTCCAGGGGGGCCTGGGGCTTGTGGACGGAGACCTCGACGCTGACCACGCGGGGGAAGCCGAGCGCCGCCTCGCCGATGCGCTCGGCGAGGGTCTCCAGCAGGTTGACGGGCTCGCCCTCGATGACCGAGACGACCGCACGTGCCACCTGTCCGTAGTCGACGGCGTCGGACAGGGTGTCGGTGACCGCCGCGACCGCTGTCCCGCGCTCGCCGAGGTCGAGGGTGACGTCGGCGACGAAGAGCTGACCCTCAGTGCGCTCGAAAGGAAGGGCACCGTGGTAGCCGCGGGCGGACAGGCCCGTCAGACGGATCCTGTCGGTGGTCGGGTTCGTGCTCATCAGGGTTCCTTCCAAAAGGAGGCGGTACGGACGGCGTCCCGGTTGGCCGGGACCTCGTGGACTCGGACGGCCCAGGCGCCGGCTGCGGCGGCCAGGGCTGTGGTGGCGGTCGTGGCGGCGTCGCGCGCCAGGGGGTCGGCTGCCCTCGAGGGGTCGGCCGCGGCGGCGAGGAAGCGCTTGCGGGAGGCGCCGATGAGCACCGGGTGGCCCAGGTCGGCGCGCAGCCTCGCGGTGGCGGCCAGGAGCTGCCAGGACTGCTCGTGGGTCTTGGCGAAGCCCAGGCCGGGGTCGATGACGACCTGGCTCGGGTCTGCGCCCGCCGCGGCGAGGGACTCCAGCCGCTGGCGCAGCTCGGCCTCCACGCCGGCCACGACGTCGCCGTCGTAGTCGGTCAGGGAGTCCATCGTCTCGGGGTTGCCGCGCCAGTGCTGGCACACGTAGACGACGCCGGTGGAGGCGACGAGCCTGTGCATGTCGGGGTCGTTCAGCCCGCCGGAGACGTCGTTGACGATGACCGCCCCGGCCGCGAGGGCGGCCGCGGCGGTCGGGGCGTGCATGGTGTCGACCGAGACGACGGCGCCGCGCTCGACGAGGGCGCCGATGACCGGCACGACTCGGGCCTGCTCCTCGACGGTGTCGACGCGCCGGGCGCCCGGCCGGGTCGACTCACCGCCGACGTCAAGGATGTCGGCGCCCTCATCAAGGAGCTGGAGCCCGCGGGCGAGGGCGCGGTCGGTCGTGTCCCACCGGCCGCCGTCGGAGAAGGAGTCGGGGGTGACGTTGACGATGCCCATGACCAGCGTGCGCCCGGAGGCCGAGGCGGCCTCGAGGGCCGCCGGGAGCGGAGCCGGGGCGAGGTTCTGGGCGTTGGTCACCGACCCAGGCTAACGGACGACGCGCGCCGAGAGGAACCGGCGCCACGGCACGCCGTGCGGTGCCATCAGGAGCGGCGGCCCAGGATGAGGCTCATCGCCTCGGAGCGGGTGGCGGCGTTGCGCATGATGCCGCGCACGGCGGAGGTGACGGTGTTCGAGCCGGGCTTGCGCACCCCCCGCATGGACATGCACAGGTGCTCGGCCTCGATGACGACGAGCACGCCGCGCACCTCGAGCCGCTCGACCATGGCGTCGGCGACCTGGGCGGTCAGCCGCTCCTGGACCTGGGGGCGGCGGGCGTAGCCCTCGACGAGGCGGGCGACCTTACTCAGGCCGGTCACGCAGCCGCTGACGCCCGGGATGTAGCCGACGTGGGCGGCGCCGTGGAAGGGCAGGAGGTGGTGCTCGCACACCGAGTACATGGGGATGTCCCGCACGAGGATCATCTCCTCGTGGCCGACCTCGAAGACCCGCTCGAGGTGGGCGCCGGGATCCTCCGCCAGGCCGGCGAACATCTCGGCGTAGGCGCGGGCCATGCGCTCGGGGGTCTCGCGCAGCCCGTCGCGCTCGGGGTCCTCGCCGATGGCGACGAGCAGGTCCCGCACCGCCCGGCGCACCCCCTCCGCGTCGTAGGTCATGGCCGGCTGCCGTCCTCGACGACGGCGGGGGTCTCGCCCTCGGCCTCGCCGGGCTCGGCGCCCGCCGTGGCGCGGGCGGCGTGGCGGTCGGGCGCCTGGGCGGCGGCCACGAAGGTGGAGGCGACGGCCTCGTCGATGACGAGCTCGTCGTCGGCGGACCACAGGGCGCGGCGGGGCTGCTTGACCACGGGGGCGAAGATCTCCTCGAGGTCCTTCTCCAGGAGGGTCTCCTTCTCGAGCAGCTGGGAGGCCAGGTCCTCGAGGACCTCCCGGTTGCGGGTGAGGATCTCCCAGGCCTCACGGTGGGCGGCGTCGAGCAGGGAGCGGACCTCGGCGTCGACGGTGGCGGCCACCGCCTCGGAGAAGTCGCGGTTGGTGGCCGACAGCCCCAGGACGGTCTCGTTCTCGGTGGTGCCGAGCTTGATGGCGCCCACGGTGCGTGACATGCCGAAGTCGGTCACCATCTTGCGGGCGGTGGCGGTGGCCTTCTCGATGTCGTTCGAGGCCCCGGTGGTGGGGTCGCGGAAGACGATCTCCTCTGCGGCGCGCCCGCCCATGGCGTAGACGAGCTGGTCGAGCAGCTCGTTGCGGGTGGTGGAGTACTTGTCGTCGGCGGGCATGACCATCGTGTAGCCCAGTGCCCTGCCGCGCGGCAGGATCGTCACCTTGGTGACCGGGTCGGAGTAGGCGCCCGCGGCGGCGCACAGGGCGTGGCCGGCCTCGTGGTAGGCGGTGACCGCCTTCTCGTGGTCGTTCATGACGCGGGTGCGCTTCTGGGGGCCGGCGATGACGCGGTCGATGGCCTCGTCCAGGGCCCGGTTGTCGATGAGCTGGGCGTTGGAGCGGGCGGTGAGCAGGGCGGCCTCGTTGAGGACGTTGGCCAGGTCCGCGCCGGTGAAGCCGGGGGTGCGCTTGGCCACGAGGTCGAGGTCGACGTCGCGGGTCATCGGCTTGCCCTTGGCGTGGACGCGCAGGATGGCGGCCCGCCCGGCCATGTCGGGGGCCTCGACGCTCACCTGCCGGTCGAAGCGCCCGGGGCGCAGGAGGGCGGGGTCCAGGACGTCGGGGCGGTTGGTGGCGGCGATGAGGATGACGTTGGTCGTGGCGTCGAAGCCGTCCATCTCGACGAGGAGCTGGTTGAGGGTCTGCTCGCGCTCGTCGTGGCCGCCTCCCATGCCCGAGCCGCGGTGGCGCCCGACGGCGTCGATCTCGTCGACGAAGATGATGGAGGGTGCGTTCTCCTTGGCCTGCTCGAACAGGTCGCGCACGCGCGAGGCGCCCACGCCGACGAACATCTCGACGAACTCCGAGCCGCTCATCGAGAAGAAGGGGACGCCGGCCTCCCCGGCGACGGCCTTGGCCAGGAGGGTCTTGCCGGTGCCGGGCGGGCCGTAGAGGAGGACGCCCTTGGGGATCTTGGCGCCCACGGCCAGGAACTTCTCGGGCTCAGAGAGGAACTCGCGGATCTCCTCGAGTTCCTCGACGGCCTCGTCCTCCCCGGCGACGTCGTCGAAGGTAACGTCGGGCATCTCCTTGACCCCGACCTTGGCCTTGGACTTGCCGAAGCCCATCGTGCCGCCGCGGCCGCCGGCCATGCGGCCCAGGAGCCACCACATGACGCCCAGGAAGATGACCATGGGCAGGATGAGCTGGAGCATCGAGGACCACCAGGTGGTCGTCGGCACGACGGAGTTGTATCCGCCGGAGGGGGCGGCCTTCTGGATGAGGGCGTTGACCTGCTCGGCCTGGGCCTCGGTGTAGGTGAACTGGACGCGCTTGCCCAGGTTCTGGCTCGTCTCGCCCGACTCCTTGGGCTCGAGGGTGTAGTCCTTGTTGAGCTCGATCTCGACCCGCTGGGTGCCGTCGTTGACCGTGACGGACTTCACCGTCTGCGCCTGGTCGGTCAGGAGGGCGAGGCCGTCGGAGGTGTCGATGGAGCGGTAGCCGCCGACGCTGGACAGCAGGGCCCATCCGAGCAGGAGGAGCAGGAGGAAGGGGGTGATCCACAGCAGCGGGTTGCCCTTGGCACCGCGGCGCTTGGGGTCACCCTGTCTCGAGCCGCCCTTGCCGCCCCGACCGCCGATCTTCGGCGGTCGGATGGAGCGGCGGTTGTGCCCGCCCTGACCGGATTCATTCATCGGTTCTGGTCCCTTCGCATGTCCGATCCCCCGACGGTAGCCGATGGGACGAGCCCGACGGCGCCTCGTCCGGCGTCGTTCGCGCCGGGCGAGGCGCCGGGCGGGGGCCCGGGGGGCCGGCGAGCAACGCCGCCGGGGGCCGGTCGGGGCCGGGCAACGCCGCCGGGGGTGCCGGAGGCTGGCCGGGGAGTACCTGCCGGGCGCCGGGGGTCGGCCGGGCCGCCGGGGGCTGGCCAGGGCCTGCGGGGCGCCGGACCGGCGGGGAGCGCCTGCCGGGCCCGCCGGGGGCTGGCCGCGCCGCCGGGGTGCCGGGACCGGCAAGCCAGGACGCGGCGGCCGTCGGAGTGCCGGCGGCCCAGGGGGTGGTGGCTGATCAGGAGCCGGCGACGACCGGCTGCCCCTCGGAGGGCTGAGACGACAACGAAGCCGGGGCCGTGGAAGCCGAGCTGGAAGGACTCCCCCGAGCCGCGGCCCACGAGGGAGCCGAGCTTGAAGCTCGACTTGAGCTGGGGCTGGAGGTTGGCCGACCAGCAGATGGCGGCCTGGGGGTCGACGAAGGTGGGCTGGACCGAGCAGTCCAGGAGCATGGGCGGGCCGTCGGAGGAGATGGCGGCGACGCCGTGTCCCTGGATGAGGAGGTTGAACAGGCCGCCCGCGAGGATGCCTGCGCTGCCCAGGCTGCGGATGTCGTAGGCGAGGGAGCCGTCGAAGGCGAGCAGGGACCGGGTATTGACGGTCATGGCGTCGCCCTCGAGCTCGAGGAGGAAGACGTTGTGGGCGGCACGGGCGAAGAAGACCTCACCCTGGCCGGAGACGCGCATGAGGTTGCCGCCCTCGTTGGTGACGGCCTTCTTGATCATGCCTCCCAGGCTCTTGGAGCCCTGGTAGGCGAAGTCGATGTTGCCCTGGTAGGCGACCATCGCGCCCTGGGCGGCGATGACCTCGGGCCCGAAGCCGACACGGAGCATCTTGTCGGACTGGAGGGTCCAGCGCTGGCCGGTCTCCTTCTCACGGTGGGCCTGGTCGAAGATGGGACTGCGCATGGCGATCTCCTTCACGTCGTGGTGGGTGCAGGGTGCGGTCGGCAGCGGAGCGGACTCCGAGGCGGGGCCGCGGGCCGTGGTCCACAGTATGAGGTGAGGGCGGAGGCGCGCGGGCACGATCCTGCCCAGTGGACGTGGGGAGGGATCCCCATCGGGCGGGCCCGGGGTCGAGCGCGGTCATCGACCGCCGGTCGCTGGTCGCTGGTCGCCGGTCGCCGGTCGCCGGTCGCCGGTCGCCGGTCGCCGGTCGCCGAACCCTGGCCCGGCCCCGCAGGCCCGCCAAGTGTTCAAGACTCGCCACTTTTGACACCGTCAGGCATCGGCATCGACGCACAACAGCGTCATGACGCGGAAAAGCACCCCACCCCCAAAACGACCGACCCCAATAACTGCGAGCCACGTACACTTTCCCCCTCCCCCGACACCGCAGGACGTACGGTCCGAGCATCACGGCAGGCCCTTCCCGCACGGAAGGACCGGGGCGGGTCCCGAGCGCGCATTCAACCTGCTCACGGAGTGCACGCAGCGGCCGTCATGCACCCTCGGGTGCGAGGTGCTTCCTGACCTCTGCTCTGGGAGGCCCGTCATTGCAACGGTTCCAGGCCACGGAACTCCACCGACACCCCAACGCCGCCCCCAGCCACAGGCCGCTCCGCGCGCCCCTCCAGCCGGGTCGGTCCGCACGCACGGTGGCTATACTGTGAGGCGCGACATATGGCCACGCTGGGAGAAGGAGACCATGGCATCGGCCAGCACCCCACGGCCCGGCGCCGAGACGGAGGATCGGCGTCTGACGGTCCGAACGCTCACTGTTTTCGGGGCCTCCGGCCAGACTGGCCGCGCCCTCATCGCCCAGCTCCTCGCACGGGGCGTGCAGGTACGTGCCGTGACTCGTGCGCAGTCCATGGCCTCGTTCCCTCCCGCAGTTGACGTGGCCCACGGCGATCTGGCCGATCCGGACACGCTGGTCGAGGCGCTCCGCGGGGCCGACGCCGTCTACCACATCGCACCTGCCTTCAGCCCGCACGAGGTGGCCTTCGGCCGCAACGTCATCGCTGCTGCGACGACGGCAGGCGCGCACCGGGTGGTCTATCACTCGGTCATGCGCTCCATGACGCCCAGCATGCCGCATCATTGGCGCAAGTGGATGGTCGAGGAGCCCCTGCGATCGGCGCAATTGGACTGGACAATTCTTCGTCCTGCCATGTACATGCAAACACCCATCGCCTCCTCAATGCCTCACGCACCACCATGGCGCTTGGACTGTCCCCACGGCGCCTGTTCACCCCGGTCGATGTCGAGGATGTCGCGCATGCCGCTGCCACTGTGCTGCTGGCCACTGGCCACACGGGGCGGGATTACGAGCTGGCCGGGACCGAAGTCTTGAGCATGAGCGACATGGCCGAGCGCATGGCGCAGGCATGGGGTCATCCCGTCGTCATACGGCGCCTTCCCTCGGCGCTCGTCGCCCTGGTCGCATCGAGGCGCTACGGCCAGGGCTCCTACCGGCCCATCAAGGCGATGTTCGACCACTACAACACCGACGGCTTCGTCGGGTCCTCCAACGATCTACGCACACTTCTTGACCGGCCCCCACCCACTTCGACGTGGCGATGCGTCGCCTCGCCGCCAACTGACCCGAGCCAGTCGTGACCGGAACGCCTCGTTGGCTGCCATGAGGGAGGCCGCCAGGCATCTTGACCCGGCGCACGGGGACGGCCGTTGATTCCCTCAGCCGCCGTAGACCTCCGGCCGCAGGGTGCCGATGAAGGGCAGGTTGCGATACTGCTCGGCATAGTCCAGGCCGTAGCCGACCACGAACTCGGTGGGGATGTCGAAGCCGACGTACTTGACGTCGACCTCCACCTTGGCCGCCTCGGGCTTGCGCAGCAGGGCCGCGATCTCCACGCTCGCCGCGCCACGGCTCGACAGGTTCCCTACAAGCCACGACAGCGTCAGGCCCGAGTCGATGATGTCCTCGACGATGAGTACGTGGCGGTCAGTGATGTCGGTGTCGAGGTCCTTGAGGATGCGCACGACCCCGCTGGACTTGGTGCCCGACCCGTAGGAGGACACGGCCATCCAGTCCATGGGGGCGCTGCGGTGAAGGCGGCGGGACAGGTCGGCCATGACGTAGACGGCGCCCTTGAGCACCCCCACGAGCAGCAGGTCCTGCCCCGCGTAGTCCGCGTCGATGCGTGCGGCCATCTCGTCCAGCCGCAGGCCGATCTCCTCCTCGGTGACGAGGACCTCCTTGAGGTCCTCACCCATGTCCGCGACGTCCATATGCGTGTCCTTCGTGTCCGGGAACGACGGAGGCGGTACGTCCAGACCCTGGTGGTCGGCCCGTGACGTCCGCCGCGGCGCCATCCTCCCACAGTCCCACCTCCACGGCCCGGCGGCCGCGCGCGTGGCGGGCGCCTGGAGCACAGGGATCCGCGCGGTCTCGGGGTGGCAGGCTTGCCAGCTGTTGGTCTTGGCCTGCTGCCGGGAGGGTGTCCAAATCTGCCGCAAAACGCTGTGCGCACGGGTGCCGGGAGTCAGAGAGCCGCATGACTCCGCGGCTCGCTGTAGCCGCGCGGTCAACGCTCACAGGATTTGCCGCAGATCTGGACACCACATGAGCCCCGGACCATGCGCGACCGCCGTGGGCAGGTCCGTGGTCAGCCCCCTGGGTGAGTGGTGATCGTGCCGATCACGGGCTGGCTGGCCCCGCCCTCGGGAGTGAAAGTCGCCTCCCAGGTGGTCGTCACGGTGATGACCACGTTGCTGCGGGTGCCGGTGTAGTCGTGGTAGACGGTGTGGTTGGGATAAGGAGCCCCCGGATCAGTGGTCGTCGTGACGGTGCCGTCGCCCCAGTGGAAGCGGTAGGACACCGGCGTGGCGGTCACCGACACCGGCACCCCGGCCACCGTCGTGCTCAGCGTCCGGGAATCAGGACTCGTGTAGGCGATGACGATGATGTCCACACGAGCCTCAGGACCCGGAGGCTGACGCCACAGACCCGAACCCTCCACCATCAAACGCGACACATCCGTGGCCGTCACCACCACCTGGGTAGGCTCGGGAGCCTCTGGCGCATCGACGCAGGTGACGAACATTCTGGGCCCACCACCGGCCGCGACCTCTCGACCCATGAGCACCTGACCATCCCGACAAATTCCGTCGCCCGACCGGTAGAAAACCGAGTCAGATCCACCCGCACCACCAGTAGAGGAAACGGAGCCTCTCTGTTGTGGAACAGGAATCGAACTCGTTTCCGTCAAGGTGACCATGTCGTCAGAGCCGAAGGCGACGATATCGTCTCCTGAGGAAAGTCCGAGCGCCAGAGGAGACGGCGATGCATACAATAGAGTCAATAGAGCAAGCGTTGCTGTGATAGCACCAGAAGAGGGATCATACTTCATTCTACCTTCACCCCTTCGACCGCCCAACGATCCCCCTGCCAGCGCACTTGGACATAGATCGCTACGTCGCGGGCTTCGATATTCGATACGGTACCAGGTCTCCCGCTGTATGTCTTATGTGCCGGAGCGAGAAATCTTGTCTCAATGACATGCCTCTCAGGATCGGCTGGATCGGTCCCGTAGGATACGATCGATATCTCGGGAGTCCAAGGCTCAGCCCACCCACCAGAATCATGCATCTCCCTGACACCCTCAGAGACCGAACTACAGAAGTCACAGCCGTCCTCACTCATGCCCTCCCAAGCATTCAGATCCCCCGTGGCAAAAACATATGGATACAGTTGAAGAAAGTAGCCAGCCGCCTGAGAAGCCCCGTAGGGCGAATGCTCATCCATTCCGTCAACCCTGCTGGGCTCGGGGGTGGCCATCGCCGCGTCGTAGGACGCCTGCTGCTGCGAGGACAAGGGCGGCACCGACGAGGGGGTGCCGGACTCCGAGGCCTGGGCTGGCGCCTGACCGGAGGCACTTTCGACTGGGGTCGATGATGTGGGCGCCGCGCCCGAGGCGGAGGGGCGGGCTTTCGGCGAGGGGGTTGCCGAGTCGGCTCCGGAGTCGGAGCAGCCCCCGACGCCCGCGGCCGCCACGAGGACCAGCGTGCACGCGAGAGCCCCCACACGCTGTCGGGAACGAGCCAGTCGTGTCATGAACCAGGACATCAGACCACCGCCATCGGAGATCAGACCAGAACAGGGACGCACCCGAGACACGCCATCGCATCTCAGGCAATCCAACACTACCTCAATCACGCTCACACGCACCAGATTCCAAAACCGTCATCAATAATTGCCCGGATTCCATACGCGCGCGACGTCTCGTTCCGATATCACGGCAGCTCTTCCGCAGATCGCACGGCCGGGTCGGCCTACTTCATCGCGTCCAGACTCCCGCTGACGGGACCACACCACGGCCCGGTGACACGGCAATCCAGCGGCCCCGCGGGGCGGTGCCCCTGATGCCCTCGCGCAGGGCGTGGCCGGGGGTTAGTGGCCTTGGGCTTCTTCTGCGTCGTCGGTCAGGTAGGTCACGGTGCGTACGAGGTCGAAGGGCTCGGCTGAGCTGGTGGTCGTGATCGTGCCGGTCACCGGCTGGCTGGTGCCGCCCTCGGGGGTGAAAGTCGCCTCCCAGGTGGTCGTCACGGTGATGACCACGTTGCTGCGGGTGCCGGTGTAGTCGTGGTAGACGGTGTGGTTGGGGTAGGGGGCTCCGGGGTCGGTGGTCGTCGTGGCGGTGCCGTCGCCCCAGTGGAAGCGGTAGGACACCGGCGTGGCGGTCACCGTCACTGGCACACCGGCCACCGTCGTGCTCAGGGTGCGGGAGTCAGGACTCGTGTAGGCGATGACGATGATGTCCACACGCGCCTCAGGGCCCGGCGGCTGGCGCCACAGGCCCGAACCCTCCACCATCAAACGCGACACATCCGTGGCCGTCACCACCACGGAGTCGGCCTCAGTGACCCTGGGAAGATCCCGCAGACAGTTCCACACCGTACTGTTCTGCTCCCCGCCTGCATTCTCTTGTGCGGCCACTTGCGCGAGCGTCCCGGACTCACACGCCTGACCCCCGTCCCGATACACCTGCCCACCGGACGAATCCCCGCTAGGCGGCGAGGTGTCGGACGTGCTAGTTCGAGTAACTGAGATCTCGGAACCACTTCCATTTGCGTCGATTGCGACCTCTGCCGAATGAAGGGCGCCGCTTGCCGCGGGGACAAACAGCAAAGAAATTCCGCAATATAGGAGCGCCACAAGAATCGGTATTTGTCGCACTGCGGCGACTCGACGATTGCACCCAGTCATGCCACAGCACCCTCTGCGATCATCCAACGATCTCCATTCCAGTGGACCTGAACAGTGAATGCCAGGTCGGGATCTGCGGGTGTGACACTCTCGATTGAACCATCGATATCGTGAAGAACGATCTCGGCGGAGTCGATAGTGATGTCGATGAGCAGCGTATCTGTATCTTCGGCGACCGTTCCGTAGGATTGGACGACTACGTCTTGATGCCACGGATCGACCCAGCCTCCAGAGTCGTGAATATCATTTACGCTCTCTACAACGGAGTTGCAGAAATTGCAACCTTCCTCGCTCATGTCTTGCCAAGCGGTCAGATCTCCTGTAGCAAATACGTAGGGGTACAGCGTCAGGAAGTAGGCTGCACTGGCGGAAGCGCCTGCTGGCGAGTTCTCGTCCATGCCTTCGAGTCGCCCTGGTTCTGGCATCGCCATGGCTGCGTCATAGGCCGCCTGCTCTTCTGAGGACAGGGGTGGTACCCAGGCGGGCAGACTCGCAGAGGCCTCGGCTGAGGCCTGACCGGAGGCACCCGTCGCTGGGGTCGATGAGGCGGTCGCCGTGCCCGAGGCGGAGGGGCGGGCTTTCGGTGAGGGGCTGGCCGAGTCGGCTCCTGAGTCGGAGCAGCCCCCCACACCCGCTGCCGCCACGAGGACCAGCATGCAGGCGAGAGCCCCCGCGCGCTGTCGGGAACGAGCCAGTCGTGTCATGAACCAGGACATCAGACCACCGCCATCGGAGATCAGACCAGAACAGGGACGCGCCCGAGACACGCCACCGCATCTCAGACAACCCAACACTACCCCGAGCACACCCACGAACACCAGACCTCACCCGAACCTGTGGACAACCGCGCCAGGATCCGCACGCCACGCGTCACTCCCCCGCCGCGGAGTGCTCACGCAGCATCGGCGTCACTGACAACGAGCCTGAGCCTGACGACTGCCGCCACGGGGACGTGGGACGCGGAACGGGGACGCGGGACGGGGACGCGGGATGTGGGACGCGGGACGCGCCGGGAGGTCCGCTACCGCTCCATCCCGAGACCGGACCCAACGCTCGGCACAGCTGTCGCCTTCACCGGCCACGCCGCCCACCGGCCAGCCCCCAACCGCGTCGGTCAGCTGAGGCCGAGGCGCTCGATCCACCTGTCCGGGCGGGCGATCTCACTGGGCAGCGGCAGGTTCTTCGGATCCCGCCACACGATGTTAAACCCCTCGTGCCCCACCCGGGCCAGGACCGCGCGCACGAAGGCCGCGCCGTCGGCGTACTGCGCCTCCTTGGCCTCCAGCCCGATGACGCGGTTGAGCAGCCCGCCCACCCCCGGGCCGGGGCCGACCCCGCCCTCGTCGCCGCGCGTCCGCGCCAGCACCGCACGCAGGCGGTGGACCGAGGGCATCCGCGTGGGCTCCACGGTGTCGAGCACCGCCTCGGCGTGCCCCTCCATGAGGGCGAGCACCGCAGCCAGGTGCGCCAGCCGGGAGCGCTCGGGAGGCTGGAGCATCTCGTCGAGCAGCACCGCGCCGTCGGGCAGCCCCGCTCCCCGCGAGCGCTGCTCGGTCCGCAGCAGCCTGGCCACCCTCCCCAGCCGGGCACCGACACCGGGGTGGTCGTCCCGCCCTCCCCCGACAGCGGCCACGAGTCCCGCCACGACGCCGCGCATCGAGTCGGTCAGGTGCCCTGCCAGCCAGGGGGCGGCCTGGAGCTGGATGAGGTGGGTGGCCTCGTGCAGCGTCACCCAGGCGGGAAGATCAAGCAGGTCGAGCTCAAGACGGCGCTGGATCGCCAGGACGTTGGGGGCCACGAGCAGCAGGCGCGTCGAGCCCGCACCGTCGACGGCAGGCAGCACCTGTCCCAGCAGGCGCGTGGAGACCAGCCCCAGCGCACCCGCGACCTGCACGGCCCCGAGCGCGTGCGCCACCCTGCCCGGAGGGGGCGCCTCGACGCCGTCGAGCACCGCGCGCAGCGAGGCGACCTGGGCGGTCATGAGCCCGGGACGGTCGACGACGAGCACCTCGCAGGAGGCAGCCGCACGCTCGGCCGCGGCACGCAGACCGGTCACTGCCCCCGCCCACGGAAGGGCGTCGTCGAGGCTGCGGCGCAGGAGCGCCACGACCGCCCGTCTCGTGCCCCGGGGCACGACCGGTCCGGCAGGAGTCGTCGCAGCCGCCAGGCGCACGGCGGTGTCCCACGGGACGAGGTCAGCGGCGGTCGAGGGCGCAGTCATCACCCCAGGGTACGCGCGGGCCGTCCGCGCCCACCGCTCCGCGGGCGGGCGGGAACCCCTCCGAGCCCGTCGTACCCGTGAGGTCGCCACCTGACCTCCGGGGTCGCACGTTCGCCATGCGACCTCACCGGCAAAGGTGCGACCCCGCGGGCCAAGACACGACCCCACGGGCCCAGCCGGGCGGCCGTCGGGTCCTCCGGGACCCGCGCCCACGGCCCTGCGCCCGGGCCCCCCGGGCCCCGCGCCCACGGACCTGCGCCCCGTCCCACCACGAACCGCGCCCCGGGCCCGCCCGTCAGCCGGAGCAGCCGCAGGCCGCCATGGGCGTGACGAGGTCGTTGTCGATGGCCACGCGCGCCGAGTACAGCCCGCCGGCGGCGAAGCCGTCGGTGATCGCGGCGAAGGCGAGCAGCCTGCCGTCGGCGGTGACCACGGTCCCGGTCAAGGAGGCGTTCGTGTCGAGCGAGCCCGTCTTGGCCCGCACCGTCCCCGCGCCCGAGGAGTCGAGGAAGCGGTCGTCCAGGGTCCCGTCGAGGGCCGCCACCGGCAGCGCGGTGATGAGGGAGCGGCCCACGGTCCCGCCCTCCTCGCCGGCGGCGCGCGCGATGATCTGCGCGAGCAGCCGCGCGGGCATCTTGTTGCCCTTGGCCAGTCCCGAGGAGTCGAGCATCGTGACGCCCGTCGTGTCGAAGCCGTCGGCCCTCAGCTGGTCGAGCACCGCCTGCGAGGCGCCCGTGAAGCTCGCCTCCTGGCCCGCCGCGATCGCGACGAGGCGGCCCTCGACCTCGGTCATCGTGTTGTCCGAGGCCTTGAGGGACACCGCCAGGATGTCGGCCAGCGGCGCGGACTCGACGGCCGCGAGCTCCGTGGCGCCCTCGGCCGCGGCGGCGCGAGAGACCTCGCCGGTCACGGTGATGCCTGCCTCGCGCAGGTGGGCGGTGAATGCCGCCGCGGCGTCCATGGCTGGGTCGGCCGGGTAGGAGCCGGTGTTCTCGTGCGCGGTCACGTCGATCATGATCGGCTGGATCGGCGCCACCCAGGCCTCGTTGCCCGACTCCCAGCCGTTGTTCCACGTCGGTCCGGTGAACAGGGTGTCGTCGAGCGCCACCGACACGCTAGTCACCCCCTGGTCCTTGAGCGCCTCGGCGGTGGCGCGGGCGAGGTCCCCCAGCCCGGCCCGCCCCACGGTGGAGCTCGGGTCACCGGCGTCCTCGGCCAGCAGGACGTCACCTCCGCCCACGAGGGTGACGGTCGAGCCCGACAGGACCGTCGAGGTCGTCAGGGTGTGCTCTGCCCCCATGAGCGACAGGGCCGCCCAGGCCACCGGCACCTTGTTGGACGACGCCGGGGTCAGGGGCGTCGTCGCACCGTGGTCGACCAGCACCTCACCGGAGGCGACGTCGATGACCGACACCCCCGTCGTCGCCGTGCCCACGAGGGTGTCCGAGGCGAGCGTCCGGGCCATCCCGGTCAGCGTCCCGGCATCGGGCACCGGGGCGTCGGCGTCCAGCCCGACGACGGCGTCGGGCTCGAGCGCGTGGGCTGAGGGGGTGGGGAAGGGCTGGACCTCGTAGTCACCCGTCGAGGCGGTCAGGGGCCCGGGGGCCAGGTCGAGGGCGTCGGCCAGGCCGTAGTAGGCGCCCGCGACGGCAAGGGTGGCTGCGGTCAGCGCGGCGATATGGGCCTTGCGCACGTGGTCCTCCGGTGGATGGGCGATAGTGGCCGGCGAGCCGCGGGACGGGGAGGAAGGGGCCTGCGGGGACCCGGGTCGTCCGACCTTCGCTCACGAGACGCCGTCGTAGGCCACACTAGTGCCAAAGCGACCAGCCCTCCCGCAGCGACGCCGCCACCTGAGTGCGACGGCTCGCAGCGGGCACGGGGCCACCTGGAGACACGACACGAAGGAGACACCCGTGGAGTTCGACGTCACGATCGAGATCCCCAAGGGCAACCGCAACAAGTACGAGGTCGACCACGAGACCGGGCGCATCAAGCTCGACCGCATGCTGTTCACCTCGACCCGCTACCCCGACGACTACGGCTTCATCGACGGAACGCTGGGCGAGGACGGCGACCCGCTGGACGCCCTCGTCCTGCTCGAGGAGCCCACCTTCCCCGGCTGTCTCATCCGCTGCCGCGCCCTGGGGATGTTCCGCATGGCCGACGAGAAGGGCGGGGACGACAAGGTCCTGTGCGTCCCCGCCGCCGACCAGCGGGCCTCGTGGCGCACCGACATCGAGGACGTCAGCGAGTTCCACCGCCTGGAGATCCAGCACTTCTTCGAGGTGTACAAGGACCTCGAGCCCGGCAAGAGCGTCGAGGGCGCGCACTGGGTGGGGCGCGAGGAGGCCGAGGCCGAGATCCGTCGCTCCTACGAGCGTGAGCAGGAGCGCCTGGCCGCCGGCGGGCACTGACGCCCCGGGGCACGGGTCCGGGGCGTGGACCGCCCGGAGGCGCTGACCGTCCGGGGGCGTGGACCGTCCGGGGCGCTGACGCCCCGCTTCCGGGTCGCGAGCACCAGCACCGGACCCTCACCCGACGGGCCCGCGCCTACCGGCCCCGCACCCGACGGGCCCGCTCCCACCGGCCGAGCCCGCCTGCCCCACGACCGACGGGCCCGCTCCCGCCGGCCCCACGCGCGACGGGCCCGCACCCACCGGCCGAGCCCGCCTGCCCCACGCGCGACGGGCCCGCGCCTACCGGCCGAGCCCGCCTGCCCCACGCCCGACGGGCCTGCGCCCACCGGCCGAGCCCGCGCCTACCGGCCCCACACGCACCCGCAACGACGTCGTCCCCCGCCTCTGAGCCGAGGCGGGGGACGACGTCGTCGTGGCCCGTGGGCTACGACCGCACCGCGAGGGTCTACGGCCGCACCGCGTAGGGCATGGCGCCGGAGTAGCGCATCGAGGTCACGGTCACGGTGTAGCCGAAGGTCGGAGCCTCGATCATCTGACCATTCCCCAGGTACATCGCCACGTGGTAGATCCCCGACTGGGTGCCGTTGGACGACCAGAAGACGAGGTCACCGGGCTGGGCGCTCGACAACGGGATCTTCGTGCCCTGTCCGTACTGCACCCGCGAGGAGTGGGTGAGGTAGACGCCCGCGGCACGGTAGGCGAGCATCGTCAGCCCCGAGCAGTCGACGCCGGCGTAGGACTCCCCGGCCCACACGTAGGGCACCCCGATGTAGGTGTACGCCGCCGAGATGGCCGCTGAGGCCCCCGAACCCGAGGACGTCGTCGTGGTCGTCGGAGCGGGCTGCGACTCGACGGCCGGAGCAGGGGCAGGCTCCGCCGCGGGGGCGGGGGCGGGGGCGGGGGCCGGCTCCGCCGCGGGAGCCGGGGCGCTCTGGGCCGGCTCCTGGGCGGTCTCCGAGGAGGCAGCGGGGGCGTCCGAGGTCGCTGGCGCCTCGGAGGTGGCGGGAGCGTCGGAGGTCGCCGGCGCCTGGGCGTCTGCCTCTGCCTGGGCCGCGGCGGCCGCGGCGTCGGCGGCCGCCTTGGCGTCGGCCTCCTCGCGCGCCTTGCGCTCGGCCTCGAGCTGGGCCTGGTACTGCGTCTCGAGCTCGACGGTCGTGTTGCGCTGCTCGGCGAGCTGCTCGATGAGGCCCGCCCGCTCGGCCTCCGCCGTCGTCACCGCCTCCTGGGCGGCGGCAGCCGCGTTCTCGGCATCGGTCTTGGCCGTCTCGGCGGCGCTGGCCGCCTCCTCCTTGGCCGTCACCTTGGCGTCGGCGATCGACTGCATCGTGTCGGCGACCGCCTGGAGCGCCTCGACGTTCTGGACCTGGGCGTCGGCGTTGCCGCCGGCACGCTCGAGGGCGACGTCGGCGTCGGCCAGGTCGGCGAGCGACTCGCTGGTCAGGTAGGGCCGGAGACCCTCGAGGCCTCCAGCACTGCCCTCCTCATAGGTCTGGGAGACCACCGCCCCCAGGTCCGAGCGGGCAGCCTCCGTCTCCGCGGCCGCCGCGTCGGCGTTGGCCTGGGCGGTGTCGGCCTCCGCGGTGGCGGTGGCCAGCTCGTCGAGTGCGGTGAGGTAGTCCTCGTTGGCCACCTGCGCCTCGACCTGGGCGGCGTCGCGGTCGACGCTCAGCTGAGCCAGATCAGCCTCAAGGCTGGCGATGGAGGCCGAGGTCGAGCTCTCGGCGGACTTGGACTGGTCGATGTCGTCCTGGGTGACGTCGTCGGCCACGGCGGCTGGCGCGAAGGTCGTGGCGGCAAGGGCGAGCGCCGCGACAGTCATGCTCATCCGCATGGCAGCGCGGGAGATCCGCCAGCGATGGGTCTGACTCACATGTTCTCCGTCGGGTCCTGGCGTGTCGCCTTGACGGACACGCTCCTGATTCGCTCGGAACCCTATCCACACAAGCGAACAAATGAAACAGGAACAACAGAATTCACAGTCGTCACACCCACCACACGCGCCTCGTCGGCCCCGGATTCCGCGGGAGGGCGCCCTTGTGTCATCGATGTGCTGTTCGTCACAGTCTTGCGGAGCGGTAGCGTTCCCCCCATCAGCCGACCCGAGGAGCACCTATGACCCCCGCACCCAGCGACGACGCCGTCACCCCCACCGACGCCGTGACCACGAGCCCGACCGCCGCCGACCCCGCCGGCTGGCGCTTCGAGACCAAGCAGGTCCAGGCGGGACACACCCCTGACGCGGCCACCGGCGCCCGCGCCATCCCGATCTACCAGTCGACCTCCTTCGTCTTCCCCAGCGCGGCGGAGGCGGCCGACCGCTTCGCCCTGAAGTCCCTGGGCCCGATCTACAGCCGTCTCGACAACCCGACCAACCAGATCGTCGCCGCCAGGATCGCCGCCCTCGAGGGCGGCGTCGGGGCGCACCTTGTCGCCTCGGGCAGCGCCGCGGAGACCCTGACCTTCCTCACCCTGGGGCAGGTGGGCGACAACATCGTCGCCTCACCCTCGCTGTACGGGGGCACCGCCAACCTCCTCACCTACACCCTGCCCCGCATGGGGATCACGACACGCTTCGTCGAGGACCCCGCGGACCCCGCGTCCTGGGCGGCGCTGGCCGACGAGCGCACGATCTGCTTCTTCGGCGAGTCCATCCCCAACCCCAAGGGCGACATCCTCGACATCCGGGCGGTGGCCAACGCCGCCCACGCCTGCGGGGTGCCGCTCGTCGTCGACAACACCCTGGCCACGCCCTACCTCACCCGCCCCATCGAGTGGGGCGCCGACATCGTCGTGGAGTCCGCCACGAAGTTCCTCGGCGGACACGGCTCCTCGGTCATGGGCGTCATCATCGACTCGGGCAACTTCGACTTCGCGGCCGACCCCGAGCGCTTCCCCGGCTTCAACACCCCCGACCCGTCCTACAACGGGCTGGTCTACGCCCGCGACCTGGGTGTGGGCGGGGCGCTGGGCGCCAACATGGCCTTCATCCTTAAGGCCCACACCGAGGGCCAGCGGGACATCGGCTTCGCGGCGGCCCCTCACAGCGCCTTCCTCATCGCCCAGGGCATCGAGACCCTGTCCCTGCGCATGGAGCGCCACGTCGACAACGCACTGGCGGTGGCCCGCTGGCTCCAGGGCCGCCCCGAGGTCCTCGAGGTGCGCTACTCGGGCCTGGAGTCCAGCCCGTACTACGACCTGCACCGCACCTACTGCCCTCGCGGCGCCGGCTCGGTGTTCGCCTTCGACCTGGCCGGGGGCCGGCAGACGGGGGAGGCCTTCATCGACTCCCTGTCGCTGTTCTCCAACCTGGCCAACGTCGGCGACGTGCGGTCCCTGGCCATCCACCCGGCCACGACCACCCACTCCCAGGTCGACGACGAGGGGCTGGCCAAGGCCGGCATCAACGCCGGGACGGTGCGCCTGAGCGTGGGCATCGAGCACATCGACGACATCCTGGCCGACCTCGAGCGAGGCCTGGCCGCCCTCTGAGCCCCCTCGCGCCTCCCCTCGTTCCCACCCCCGCCCTGCCCCGCCTCCCCCTCCCCTCCCCTCCCTCTCCTCGCGAGATCGGGACAAATGACACCTCGAGATCGGGACAAGTGACACCTCGAGATCGGGACAAATGACACCCCGAGATCGGGACAAATGACACCCCGAGATCGGGACCTACCGGTGGTCGGGCGGGTGAGCTGGTTGGGAGTGGATGTTTCCACGGTGGGTGGTCAGGGCGCCGTCGGTAGGGACGGGCCCCGAACCTTTCGGGTCCGACGCATCCGGATCGGGCTGAACGGAACGCGGGCCCGACGTCCGACCACTGCCCATACACAGCCTGAGGCCTGCCTGCACCGGGCCCGATGTCGTCAGACACGACGGTGCAGGCAGGCCTCGATGATGAGTTCCTAAGGGGTGGTGCGGGAGACACGGGCCAGTCCGGGGCTGGCGACACGAGTACGGGGCTGTGTCAGTGAAAACGGGGCTTCGCGGTGAGACCGGGGTGCAGACCCCCGGTCTCACCACCGACCCCCGTACTCACTGCCCAACGACGAGCGCGAGGTCCCGCGCGACACACCCGCCCGACCACCACCATCTCGCCGGCCCCCTCGACGTCGCCACCCCGCACTCACCGACCACCCACAACCACCGCCCCCGTGGAACCAACCATCTAGGCTGCCCCCATGGCGCTCCCCCACCGGCTCTCCTCCACCCAGGTCCGGGTCGCAGGAGTGATTGCGGCCGGCGCCGTCGGCACGTCCATCTGGCACGCCCTGCGCCTGCCGACCGCCCTGCGGGACGCGCGCGCACGCCTGAGCGGCTACGGTGCGGTGACCGCCGAGCTCAGTCACGGCGAGATGACCTATGTCGACCGCGGCTCCGGGGAGGTCATCCTGTCGGCCCACGGTCTGTATGGCGGGTACGACCAGGCCTTCGACAACGTCGCCACCTTGGCCGGCTCTCACCGGGTCATCGCTCCCTCGCGGCTCGGGTACCCCGGCTCGGCGGTCAGAGGCGGCGGCAGCCCGGAGGACCAGGCGCTTGCCTACGTCGAGCTGCTCGACCACCTGGGGATCGACCGGGTCTTCGTACTGGGCGCCTCCGCCGGCGGGACTCCCGCGATCCGCATGGCGCTCGACCACCCCGGGCGCGTCAAAGGGCTCATCCTGTACTGCTCAGCAGCCCCCTGGCCGAAGCGCCCGGAGCGGCCGCCCGGACGCCAGGGTCCCCCGGCCGCCGTCAACCGAGACTGGGCGATGTGGATGCTCTCTCCGCTCTTCCCGCTTGCCCTCGGCCTCCCCCGCTCCACGATCCACTCCATGCTCCCGCTGTCCGAGCGCAGCCGGGGCGCCGACCTCGACGCCCGCGTCACCAACCGCGACATGGCGGTGCGTTTCGAGGACTACCCGATCGAGTCTCTCGAGCCGCCGGTCCTGCTCATCCACGCCCGCGACGACCGCGTCTCACGTTTCGGGCCCCCGGGCGGACACGTCGAGCAGTCACTGCCGCGCTACCCGCGGCTCACCACCCTCATTCTCGACGACGGCGGGCACCTCCTGACCGGACACTCCCAACAGATCGACGCGGTGGTCACCCGGTTCATCTCCGAGCACGCCGGATAGCCGCCTGAGCGCAGGACCGCGGTCCTCGGCCCCTGCCACCCACCCAGCGGCGGAGGCCGGTCGGAGGGGCCAGCGGGAGCGGGACGACCGGCAGGGGCCAGCGGGAGGAGCCGGCTGGAAGGGGCGGTGGGAGCAGGCCGCAAGCGAGGAGCTGCTCCCCCAGGGGGAGGGATCCAGGCCGGGTGGGATCCTGTCGCGCCACAGGTCCCGATCTCGCGGTGCCAGCGTGGTCTCAGGCGGTGAGTGCCATCGTGGTGCCGTGCTCGGCGTCGAACGCGACGCCTGGAGGTCCCATCGACGGGCACCGCCCGGCACAAGCCCGACAGGGCGGGCGGTGCAGGCACCGTGCTCGACCACAAGCACCCCAGGAACAGGCAGGCCGACAGGCACCCAGGCAGCCCGGCACGCCACGGGCGCCTGAACCAGGGGACGCTCCCACCCCGCAGACACATGATGCACATCATCAGTCGCGTGGCAGTCGAGACGTCACGGTGAAGAACCGCGGAATCCCGCGGATCCCCCCGACCAGCCCCCCTCGCGGGGACGGTCGCAGGGGTCCTGAGATGTGCAACGACCCCCTCGACGCACACAGACACCCGCTCCGCCTGCTACAAGACGATCATTATTCGGCTCTATCACGGGCGTCGGCCTGGGCCGCGAGGGTAGTTGATGTGTGTACCACCTCGCCGCCCCTACCAGCACACCCAACCGCGGGGAGTGCGCCCCGGCCCCGGACCGGCCCCGGCCCAGCCCCGGTCTGGCCAACGTTGACCTGCCCGGTCCCGACCCGGTCCAGGGTCGAGCGCCACGGCTGACAGGGCACACACCCCGTCCCCACACGCCCCGGCCACCCTCGACCGGTCATGTGCCCCCCGACCGGTCATGTAACTCTCGACCGGTCATGTAACTCCCGACCGGGCGTTCGCTGTCACATAGACGGTCGACAGTCACATGACCGGTCGACGGAGCGGCGGGTGAGGTGCGCGGGCGGGGACTCAGTGAGAAGACCAACCTCGACGTGCCACTTCCCCCGATCTCGAGGTGCCACTTCCCCCGATCTCGCGGAGTGTTGCCCCGGTGACTGACAGCCTCCGCTCGGGACACAATGCGGTCATGACCGCCTCCCAGACCCCGCCGCCCGGCGTCGGGACCGCCTCGCTCAAGCTCGTCGAGCGCCCCGCAGGTTCACCCACCGGCGCCTGGCGACCGGGCGACGATCCCGGCCACCGCCGATTCCTTGAGATCGGGGACCTCCCCCTGGAGTCAGGCGAGGTCCTGCCCGACACCCACCTCGCCTTCGAGACCTGGGGCGAACTCAACGCCGCCCGCGACAACGCCGTCCTCGTCCTGCACGCCCTGACCGGCGACTCCCACGTGACCGGGGAGGCGGGCCCCGGCCACCCGACACCCGGATGGTGGTCCGAGCTCGTCGGCCCGGGGCGCGCCATCGACACCGAGCGCTACTACGTCGTCGCCGCCAACATCCTGGGCGGCTGCCAAGGGTCGACCGGCCCCTCGTCCACCGCCCCCGACGGCCGGCCCTGGGGCTCGCGCTTCCCCTGGCTGACGACGCGCGACGCCGTCGAGGCCGAGACCCGCCTGGCCGACGCCCTGGGCATCGAGACCTTCCACCTCGCCATCGGCGCCTCCCTGGGCGGGCACCGCGCCATCGAGTGGGCAGTGTCCCACCCCGGGCGCGTACGCAACCTAGCCCTCGTGGCCACCGGCGCCTCGACCACCGCCGACCAGCTCGCGTGGTGCCATCTCCAAGAGCTCGCCATCGTCGCCGACCCCTACTTCTTCGACGGCGACTACTACTCCCACGTCGTGGGCCCGGTGCGGGGCCTGGGACTGGCGCGCGCCATCGCCCACACGACCTACCGCTCGGCCACCGAGTTCGACACCCGGTTCGGACGCGCCCACCAGGGCGAGGAGGACCCTGCCGTCGGCGGCCGGTACCAGGTCGAGTCCTACCTGGACTACCACGCCAACAAGCTGCTGGCCCGCTTCGACGCCAACTCCTACCTCATCGTCACCCACTCGATGATGGTCCACGACGTCGGGATCCGGCGGGGAGGCACCGAGGAGGCGCTGAGCACGGTGACCGCTCGCACGCTCGTGGTCGACGTCGACTCCGACCGCCTCTTCCCCGCCGAGCAGGCCGAGCAGCTCGCTCGCTGCATCCCGTCGGCCCGGCGCGCCACCATCCACTCCCTGCACGGCCACGACGGCTTCCTCATCGAGGCCGACCAGATGGACGCCATCCTGCGGGACTTCCTCGCTGAGGCCGAGGCCGACGCCGGTGGGACAGAGGGCTGAGGCGGGCGCGCCGTCGAGGCCAGGACGCCGGCACCGAACCGCAGGCACCGGGCCCGCGTCCGGGTTCGGGTCGGCGTCCGCGTCCGGGTTCGGGTCCGTGTTCGGATTCGGGCCCGCGCCCGGGTTCGGATCCGGGTTCCGTTCCGTGCCCGCGCCCGCGTTCGGGCCCGGGTCCCGGTTCCAGTCCGTGCCCGGGTCCGGGGACAGCGCCACGGCACCGTGCCGGCCGGACGGGACCGGGCTTGCTACGCTTCGGCTGAGCAGTCGGAACCGGTCGGCATCCGTCGTCGTACCAGATGCGGCGATCTCGGGGTGCCATAAGTCCCGATCTCGAGGTGCCATAAGTCCCGATCTCGGGGTGCCATAAGTCCCGATCTCGGGGTGCCATAAGTCCCGATCTCGGGGGAGGGAGTGAGCGCGATGGGCGAGCACGCCCCCGTGGGGCGCTGGGCCCCGGACATCCTGGGACCCGGTTTCGAGGCCCGCACCCTCGAGCTGCTGCCCGACGACGTCGACGACGAGGCCGTGGCCACCCTCGTGCGCCACGTCCCCCACCTCGACCCGCACGCGCTGCCGGGCACGCCCACGACCCCGACCTTCGCCCTGGTCTACCTGCACGGCTGGAACGACTACTTCTTCCAGGCCGAGCTCGCCCGGGAGATCTCCCGGCTCGGGGGCGCCTTCTACGCCGTGGACCTGCGCCGCTACGGCAGGTCCCTGCGCACCGGCCAGATGCTGGGCTGGACCTCCTCCCTGGCACTGTACGACGAGGAGATCGGCCTGGCCCTGGCGGTCATCCGCTCCGAGCGCGACGAGGGCACCGACATCGTCCTGTGCGGGCACTCGACGGGCGGACTGACCGCCTGCCTGTGGGCCGACCGGCACCCGGGCGCGCTCAAGGCCCTCATCCTCAACTCCGCGTGGCTGGAGATCCAGGGCTCCGAGCCGGTGCGCCTGGCAGGCGAGCCCGTCGTCAACACCTTGGCCCGGCGCGACCCGCACCGGCCCATCGCCCTGCCCTCCTACTCCCCCGACTCCCTGTTCTCCGTCGCCGACGGTTGGACCGAGCGTGACGGGGAGCTGCCCGACCCCTCGTGGGCGCAGGACCCCTACGTGACGGGCTGGGGAGTCGTCCCGGAGTGGAAGGTGGCGCCCTCGGCGCCGATCCGCCCGGGATGGCTCCAGGCGATCCTGGCCGGGCAGGCACGGGTCGCCGCCGGACTCGACATCCGCTGCCCGGTGCTGTCGATGGGAGCAGGACGCTCGCGCCTGGGCCTCACCTGGTCCCCCGAGGCCCGCAGGGCGGACACGATCATCGACGCCGACGCCACCGCCCGCCGCGCCATCGGCCTGGGCGACCTCGTCACCGTAGCCCGCTTCCCCGGCGGCGTGCACGACCTCATGCTCTCCGAGCCCCCCGTGCGCGCCCAGGTCCTGTCGGCCATGCGGCGTTGGATGGGCGCCTACGTGCTGCGCTAAGAGCTTGCCGACCGGGCTGCGGGCAGGCTGCAGGCAGCTGCCGCCCGAGCCGCGGACGGGCAGCCATCCGGGCAGCGGGCAGGCAGCGGACCGGGCTGCGGACGGGCAGCCATCCAGGCCGCAGGCAGCCATCCAGGCAGCGGGCAGGCAGCGAACCGGGCAAGCCTCGGACGGCTGCCACCCGGGCCGCGACTGTCCGCGATCAGGCGGTGGCGAGGGCGTCGAGGACCTCGGCCAGGTTCGGACCGTTGGCACCCAGGCGCCACACGCGCCAGCCGTCGACGTCCTGGGTGTGCTGAGCGGCGTTGGCCGCGACCGACGGGTCCCTGTACACCGTGCCGTCGGCCAGACGGATCGACCCGTCCGAGCGCAGGACAGCCTCGTGGTGGATGCCGCGGCGCGCACGGTGCCACACGAGGGTCACCGGGGTGTCGACGGTCGCCGCCAGGTAGGCCAGCGCCGCCTCGCCCTCGTCCCCCGCGGGGACGGTCGGCGTGGCGCCCAGGACCCGGGCGGAGGCCCGGTGGTTGGCCGCAGCCGACATCCGGGAGACGGCCCCCTGGATGTCGGGCTGGGTGGGTGCGAGCTCGACGAGGGAGGTCGTGTTGACGGTCACCGCGTCGAGGCCGCGCTGCGCCGAGCTGAAGGACGAGGAGGTCTGCGCCGGGCCCGAGGACCACGAGGAGGCCCCGGAGCTCGTGCGCGCCGGCTCCGACCAGCCGCGCTCGGACCAGGAGGACTCGGGCCGGGCCGGCTCGGGGCGGCTCGGCTCGGGGCGACCGGGCTCCGGGCGGCTCGGCTCAGGACGAGCGGGATCGGGGCGCGCGGGCTCGGACCAGGAGCGCTCAGACCACCGCGACTCGACGGTGCCCTGCTCGCTGCGGGCGGCGTAGGAGCTCGTGCTGACGCCCGGATCGGAGGACCAGCCGCGATCAGGGCCCCCCGAGGCAGCGAGGGCACCGTCGGACCGACGCCGCGAGCCCGCCGAGCCCGCTGATCCCACGGTGCTTGTCGTGCTCGTCGTGCCGGTCGTGCTCGTCGATCCCAGCGAGCCGGCCCAGGAGCCGCCTGAGGCCCTCGGCTCGATCCTCTCGGAGTCGGTGCGCGCCGGGGACAGGGCGGCGGCGTCGGCGGAGCGGGAACGACGGCGGGTGGCCGAGCCCTCCGCCTCGCCGGCCTCCGACAGCGACTCAGGCGACAGGGGAGTCACCGTGACGAAGACCCGCCCGTCCCCGGCTGAGCGGACCGAGAGCTCATGGACCTCCACCGCCGAGCCGGCCAGGACGAGCAGGGAGGCGCGCATCTCCTCGAGCACCGAGGCCGCCAGGACGACGAGACGCGGCGAGGCGACCTGGGACGGAGCGGACTCGCGCAGCACCTCGAGGTCGCGCCTCAGGGCGCTTGAACCGCCCGTGTAGCGCAGGCCCAGCGCGCCCCTGCCCCCGGCCACGTTCGTGCCGGCGCGGGACATCGCCGCCTGCAGGCGCTCGGGGGTGAGGCGGTCGAGGACCTCGACGGTGACGACCTGGCCGGTGGGGTCGAGGGCGATGAGGCTCTCCCCTCCCTCGACACGGTCGTGGGCGACCGTGAGCAGGGGACGGCGCAGGACGTCGACGAGCTGGCCACCAGCGGCCCGCAGAGCAGCACCCCGCTCCGGCGCCCCCGCGGCACTGCCGAGGGAGGCAGGCACGAGCCTGGTGCCCTTGAGCTCGAAGATCGTCATCGCGTTGTGCCTCCCACCTTGCGTGCACAGCCGTCGCTCCCGGCATGCCAGAACAGGAACATCCTCTCACGAAACTCCCAGAAGATCAGACTGTCCAATGAGAGCCCTGCGAGAGGCCTCGCACGCCGCGGCCCGCCTCCCTCATCCCAGGTGGGGCGCGAAACACCAGCCCCACAGGTCACCGCTCGGGCCTCCTGGCCACCGGGCAAGGGCCTGGGGCCGACGGGTCACAGTTGTGTTGCTCTGCCGCCGGTCCAGCATCGGCCGCCCCCTCGACAGTGGCGGCTCTCACTCCCGTCGGCGGTCTCCCGGGCCTGCGCCCTGCTGGTCGGTTCGTCATGGACGGGTCAGGCGCTCCTCGGCGCTCGAGCGCCCCGGCGTCCCGGACCGAGGGCCCTGCCGTCCCGGCGACCGCGCCACCGTCGCCCCACCGTCCCGGACCGAGCGCCCTGCCGTCCCGGCGACCGCCCCGGACCGCAGGGCGTCGAGCAGGCGGACGACGTCGGCCCGGGAGCCCCTGCGAGGGGGCTCCCGGGCCGACGGGATGACAGGCGAGAGGACTCGCCCCGGGCCGCTTACGAGGCTGACCGCGAGGGCGACCGCGCTCGGTCGCCCTCCGGGCGGCGCACGAGGTCACCGCCCGGGCCGGGGCCCCGCGACTCAGCCCTTGGGGTGGAAGACCGCGGCACGCCCCGCCTCGAGGCGGGCCACCGGGACGCGGAAGGGCGAGCAGGACACGTAGTTGAGCCCCACCCGGTGGAAGAACTCGATCGACTCCGGGTCGCCGCCGTGCTCACCGCACACGCCCATCTTGAGCTCGGGCTTGGTCTGCCGCCCGCGCTCGACCCCGAGCTCGACGACCCGTCCCACACCGCGCTCATCGAGGGTCTCGAAGGGGGAGACCCCGAAGACGCCCTCGTCCATGTACTCCTTGAAGAAGGTCCCCTCGACGTCGTCTCGGGAGAAGCCCCACGTCGTCTGGGTCAGGTCGTTGGTGCCGAAGGAGAAGAAGTCGGCCTCCTCGGCGATCGTGTCCGCCGAGACCGCCGCCCGGGGCAGCTCGATCATGCAGCCGATCGGGAAGTCGAGGACCTGGCCGGAGTCCGCGGCGACCTCGGCCAGGACGGCCTCGGCCCGCTCACGGGCGATCTGCAGCTCACGGACCGAGCCGATGAGCGGGATCATGATCTCGGGCTGCGGGCTCCCCCCGACCTTGAGCCGCTCGACGGCGGCCTCGGCGATCGCGCGCACCTGCAGCTCGATGAGGCCGGGCTGGGTGAGCAGCAGCCGGGCGCCGCGCAGCCCGAGCATGGGGTTGGCCTCGTGCTGGCGGCGCACGACGGCGAGCAGCTCCTCGTCGGCCGGGTCGAGGGTGCCCCGCTCCCGGTCGACGGCGACCTTGACGCTCAGCTCAGTGAGGTCGGGCAGGAACTCGTGCAGCGGCGGGTCGATGAGACGGATCGTCATCGGCTTGCCGTCCATCGTCTCGAGCATCTGGACGAAGTCGCCCTTCTGCAGCGGCAGGAGCGCCGACAGGGCGGCCTCGCGCTCGTTTTCGGACTGGGCGAGGATGAGGTTCTGGACGAACTGCTTGCGCTCCCCGAGGAACATGTGCTCGGTGCGGCACAGGCCCACGCCCTGGGCCCCGCGGTGCAGGGCGTGCAGCGCGTCCTCGGGGGTGTCGGCGTTGGCCCGCACCGCCAGGCGCCGCACCGCGTCGGCGTGGCGCATGAGGCGGTCGACGCTCGTGACGAGCTCACGGGTGTCCTCGTCCTCGGCCTGCTTGAGAGCCTCCTCCAGGCCCTGGCGCAGGTAGGTGGTCACCGGGGAGTCGGCCACCGGGACCTCGCCGAGGAAGACCTCGCCGCTCTGGCCGTCGATGGCGATCATCGTCTCGGAGGTGAGCACGACGTCGCGGCCGGCCACGCGCACCGTCCTCGCGGCGGCGTCGACCTCGAGGGCGTCGGCGCCGCACACGCAGGTCTTGCCCATGCCGCGCGCCACGACCGCGGCGTGGGAGGTCTTGCCACCGCGTGCGGTCAGCACGCCGACGGCGGCGACCATGCCGGGCAGGTCGTCGGGGTTGGTCTCCCGGCGCACGAGGATGACCGGCTCGCCGGCCTCGGTGCGCGAGACCGCCTCGGCGTTGTCGAAGGCGACGTAGCCCACGGCCGCCCCGGGGGAGGCGGGCAGGGCGCGGGTGAGCAGGTCGCGCTCTCCCCCGTCGGTGAACTGCGGGAACATGAGCTGGTTGAGCTGCTCGCCGGTGACGCGGGTGAGCGCCTCGTCCATCGTGATGAGCTTCTCGTCGACCAGCTGCATGGCCACCCGGAAGGCGGCCGCCGCCGTGCGCTTGCCCACGCGGGTCTGGAGCAGCCAGAGCTTGCCCCGCTCGATGGTGAACTCGATGTCGCACAGGTCGTGGTAGTGGGTCTCCAGGCGGCGCATGAGGCCGCGCAGCTCCTCGTAGCTCGTGGGGTCGAGCCTCTCGAGGTCGGCCAGGGACAGGGTGTTGCGGATCCCGGCGACGACGTCCTCACCCTGGGCGTTGACGAGGTAGTCGCCGTAGACGCCCGAGCGCCCGGTCGAGGGGTCCCGGGTGAAGCACACGCCGGTGCCGGAGGTCTCGCCCATGTTGCCGAAGACCATCGTGCACACGTTGACGGCAGTGCCCAGGTCGTGGGGGATCTTCTCGCGGCGGCGGTAGATGTGGGCGCGCTCGGTGTTCCAGGAGCGGAAGACCGCCTCGGTGGCCATGTCGAGCTGGTCGCGCGGGTCCTGGGGGAACTCGATGCCGGCGTGCTCGCGCACGATGGCCTTGAACTCCTCGACGAGCTCGGACAGGGCCGTCACGTCGAGCTCGTAGTCGAGGCTCACCCCGCGGTCGGCCTTCTTGGCCTCCAGGGCGGCGGAGAAGTGCTCGCCGTCGACGTCGAGCACCGTCTTGCCGAACATCTGGATGAGGCGCCGGTAGGAGTCCCAGGCGAAGCGCTCGTTGCCCGACACCGTGCCCAGGCCGACCACCGAGGCGTCGTTGAGGCCGATGTTGAGGACCGTCTCCATCATTCCGGGCATCGAGAACTTCGCGCCGGAGCGCACCGAGACGAGCAGCGGGTCCGCGGCGGCGCCCAGCTCGCGGCCGAGCTCGGACTCGACCTCACGCAGGGCGGTGGTCACCTGGACGGACAGCTCCTCGGGGACGGCGCCGTCGGCCAGGTAGGCCCGGCAGGCGTCGGTGGTGATCGTGAACCCGGGAGGCACCGGCAGGCCGAGGCGGGTCATCTCGGCGAGGTTGGCACCCTTACCGCCCAGGAGGTCCTTCTGGTCCTTGTCGCCCTCGCTGAAGCGGTACACGTACTTGGGCATCCTTGCCCCTTTCGAGTCGAGTCGGTCGTGTGGAAGATCATCATCACGTATTGATCCGGCCAGGCCACTCTAGTTGCGTGAAGGGTCCGCAGCCAAACACCGCGTCGTCGGGCCGGCCCTCAGGGGCGTAGGGCCAGGAGCCCGTGACGCGCCTCGAGGAACACCCGCTCCCCGAGCGCCGGCCCGTCAGGCGCGCCGGAGGGGCCCGGGAACCGCAGCCCGCGGGGCAGGATGAGCTCGCCGCCGTCGGCCCCCAGCGCGACGGCGGCGGTCCCGCCCTCGAAGTCGCGGCGCCACACCCCCGAGCAGCGACGGGGCGGCCCGACGGGGGCGCCCAGGTCGGCGTCGAGGGCAGGGAACCACGGGGTGCGCGAGTAGTCGAGGGTGCCGGTGGACGTGAAGGCCCGACGGGCGGCCCCCGTGGGCAGGGCCGCCGGGCGAGCCTGGTCCTCCCGACCGTGGTCGGGACCGGCGCCGAAGACCCAGAAGGCAGCGAGCCCGTAGTGAGCCTGGGCCGAGCCGTCGAAGCGCCTGCCTCGCCCTCCCGAGGGGGTGCGCACGATGCTCAGGCCCGGGCCGGCCAGCTCACGCACCTGGGCCAGCGCGGTCGTCTCGTCGGGGTCGGAGGCGGTCTCGGTCCCCAGCCACGACTCGTCGACCCCGCCGCCCCACGAGGCGTGGAGGTCCCAGCGCCCGTCCTCGCGGTGCGCCTGGGCGATGTTGGGCACGAGGAGCCTGCCGCCGTCGGCGAGCTCCTGGCCCGCCTCGGCCACGAGGGCGTTGAGGGCGGCGCGCAGCCCCTCGGCGTCCCGGGGGGCGGTCTCGTCCCGGGGGTCGAGGCCGTGCAGGTCCAGGCCGTGGCAGGCCCCGAAGACGTCGCCGTCGGCCATGACGCCGTCGAAGGCGCTGCGGGCGAGGTCTGAGGCCACCTGCTCGGCCCACCGGCTCCGGTAGCCGGGGTCCCAGACCCGGGCCTGGAAACGGCCGGGGGCGTCGCGCCACTGGATCGGCGAGCCGTCGGCCCCTCGGGCCAGCCACCCTCGCCGACGCACCTCACGCAGGCCCAGACCGGATGCGCGTCTGCGCCAGGGCTCGGCCTCACGCACCGAGGACAGGCACCGGTAGGCCAGGACCGTCATATCGGGGCGCACCGACTTGAGCCAGGCGGCGGCGCGAGTCTCCCAGGGCTGGAGAACCGCTACCCGGTAGTGCTCGGCGGCGAAGTCGAGCTCCTCGAGCTCCACGGGCGCGCCGTAGCGGATCCAGGCGCCCGCACCGTGCACGAGGGAGGCGTTCATCGCACGACCCCCTGTCCGTCGTCGTGCCGCCGGGGCCGGGGGCGCCCGGCCCGCGGAGGCACCGGGGCCGGGAGGACCAGGAGGTGGGCACGGCGGCCCGCCCCCCGGCGGGGGCGCGGCAGCCGGGGGCACGGCAGGGCCGCGCCTCCCCCAGCAGACAATGGAGAGGTCAGGGTCACGGACTCGTTCATCGATGCGTCTTTCAGGGAAGAAGCCGGGCCGCCTGGCGCCAGGGGCGCCGGTCGGCGTGGGCGGACGTCAGGCGGAGGCCGCCGTGCGGGCGCGGTGCGGAAGCATCCCGGACGGCGACCGAGGAGTCCGGTCGGCCGGAGATAGATGCGTCAGGGACATCCGGCACATAAGAAAATGCTGTGTATCTCAGGTCGACCAGGTGGATTTCATGATACAGACGCCGGGGGCGTCGAGGTACCGCGCCTTCCGCGCCCGGCGTGTCGCGACAGCCCGCCCGCGCACGGGCCCCGGCACAGGGGAGTCAGCGGGCGCGCCCAGCCGCCCCGTCACCCGAGTGCAGGGACAACCCTCCCGGCACGGCCCCGGCCACGTGCCAGCGCTCAGTCGGAAAAGCGCGCCGGCGGGGCGGGACCCTCTCAGGTCCCGCCCCGCCGTCCGGCTCACGCCGGTGCTCAGGGTGCGCTCAGGCGCTCACTGCAGGCCCCTCAGGACCCGGCGCCCTCGGGCGCGGCCTCACCCGAGTCCGGCCCCACCCCGGCGACGACCTGCTCGGCCTCCTGGACCGCGGCGACCTCGGCGCTCAGCGGGTCGGAGCCGATCTTGGGGTCCCAGCCCTCGCCGTGGAAGGTGAACTCGCCGAGGATCCCCTCGCCGACGGCGTCGACGATGACCTTCTGGCCGCGGGAGATCTCCCCGAAGAGGATCTTCTCGCTCAGGGCGTCCTCGATGTCGCGCTGGATGGCCCGACGCAGCGGACGGGCGCCGAGGACGGGGTCGAAGCCGCGCTCGGCCAGGAGGTCCTTGGCCGCCTCGGTCAGCTCGACGGTCATCTCCTGCTCGACCAGCCGCTTGTCGAGGCGGGCGATCATGAGGTCGACGATCTGGCGCACCTCGGCCTTGGTCAGCTGCGGGAAGACGATGAGGTCGTCGACGCGGTTGAGGAACTCGGGGCGGAACTGCTGCTTGAGCTCCCGGTTGACGTGGGCCTTCATCTCCTCGTAGTCCATGTGGCCGCCCTCGGTGGACTGGAAGCCGGTGGCCACCGACTTGCCGATGTCCTTCGAGCCGAGGTTGGTCGTCATGATGATGACCGTGTTCTTGAAGTCGACGACCCGCCCCTGGGCGTCGGACAGGTGGCCGTCCTCCAGGATCTGGAGCAGGGAGTTGAAGATGTCCGGGTGGGCCTTCTCCACCTCGTCGAAGAGCACGACGCTGAAGGGACGGCGGCGCACCTTCTCGGTGAGCTGCCCGCCCTCGTCGTAGCCGACGTAGCCGGGAGGCGCGCCGAACAGCCGCGAGACGGTGTGCTTCTCGGCGAACTCGGACATGTCGAGCTGGATGAGGGCGTCCTCGTCGTCGAAGAGGAACTCCGCCAGCGCCTTGGCCAGCTCGGTCTTGCCCACGCCGGTGGGGCCGGCGAAGATGAAGGAGCCGCCCGGGCGCTTGGGGTCCTTGAGGCCGGCCCGGGTGCGACGGATCGACTTCGACAGGGCCTCGATGGCCTTGTCCTGGCCGATGATGCGCTTGTGGAGCTCGGTCTCCATGTTGAGCAGCTTGGCGGACTCGGCCTCGGTCAGCTTGACCACCGGGATGCCGGTGGACATGGCCAGGACCTCGGCCACGAGGTTCTCGTCGACCTCGGCGACCTGGTCGAGGTCGCCCGACCTCCACGCCTTCTCCTTGTCCGAGCGCTGCTCGGTCAGGCGTCGCTCGTCGTCGCGCAGAGCGGCGGCGCGCTCGAAGTCCTGGTCGTCGATGGCGCTCTCCTTCTCGCGCTTGACCGCGGCGATCCGCTCGTCGATCTCGCGCAGCTCGGGCGGGGCGGTCATGCGGCGGATGCGCAGCCGCGCCCCGGCCTCGTCGATGAGGTCGATGGCCTTGTCAGGCAGGAAGCGGTCGTTGATGTAGCGGTCGGCGAGCTTGGCGGCGGCCTCGATGGCGTCGTCGGTGATGACGACCCGGTGGAAGGCCTCGTAGCGGTCCCGCAGGCCGTTGAGGATCCCGATGGTCTCCTCGATCGAGGGCTGCTCGACGGTGACGGGCTGGAAGCGTCGCTCGAGGGCGGCGTCCTTCTCGATCTTGCGGTACTCGTCGAGGGTGGTGGCCCCGATCGTCTGGAGCTCACCGCGGGCGAGCATCGGCTTGAGGATGGAGGCGGCGTCGACCGCGCCCTCGGCGGCACCCGCACCGACGAGGGTGTGGATCTCGTCGATGAACAGGACGATGTCGCCCCGGGTGCGCACCTCCTTGAGCACCTTCTTGAGGCGCTCCTCGAAGTCACCGCGGTAGCGCGAGCCCGCCACGAGGGAGCCCATGTCGAGGGAGTAGAGCTGCTTGTCGCGCAGGGTCTCGGGCACGTCGCCGTGGACGATGGCCTGGCTCAGCCCCTCGACGACCGCGGTCTTGCCCACGCCCGGCTCCCCGATGAGGACCGGGTTGTTCTTCGTGCGCCGGGAGAGGATCTGCATGACCCGCTCCATCTCCTTGTGCCTGCCGATGACCGGGTCGAGCTTGCCCTCACGGGCGGCGGCCGTCAGGTTGCGCCCGAACTGGTCGAGGATGGCCGAGCCCGAGGGAGTGCCCTCCTTGGAGCTGCCGGGGCCGGCGGTCACGGTCTCCTTGCCCTCGTAGCCCGAGAGCATCTGCATGACCGTCTGGCGCACCGTCGACAGGTCCGCCCCGAGCTTGGTGAGGACCTGGGCGGCGACCCCCTCACCCTCGCGCAGGAGGCCCAGGAGGATGTGCTCGGTGCCGATGTAGTTGTGGCCGAGCTGAAGGGCCTCGCGCAGGCTCAGCTCAAGGACCTTCTTGGCGCGCGGGGTGAAGGGGATGTGCCCGCTGGGGGCCGACTGGCCCTCGCCGATGATCTCGACGACCTGGGCGCGCACGGCGTCCAGGGAGACCTCCATCGACTCCAGGGCCTTGGCGGCGACGCCCTCGCCCTCGTGGATGAGGCCGAGGAGGAGGTGCTCGGTGCCGATGTAGTTGTGGTTGAGCGCCCGGGCCTCGTCCTGGGCCAGGACGACGACGCGGCGGGCGCGGTCGGTGAAGCGTTCGAACATCGCTGGGTAACTCCTCGGCACGTGCGGTCGGTGGTCGCGCCCGTGGACCTGGCCGTCGGACACGGACGCAGGGGGCGCGGGAGCACGTGCTGACAAGGCTAACCAGCCGCCCTCGACCGTCATGCCCCTGTTCGCGGTAGGCGTGAGTTACCTTGAGTCGACCTCGCTCAGGAGTACGTCACCCCTCACCCCAGCACCCTACCCACACCTCCCCTCCCCCGCGAGATCGGGACTTATGGCACCTCGAGATCGGGACTTATGGCACCTCGAGATCGGGGGAAGTGGTACGTCGCGGTCGGGGTCATGGGGGCGGGGGACCCGGGTCGGTCGGTGGAGAGCGCTGTCTCCGTGGCGTGCTGTCGGGTGGCTGCCGACGGGGATGGTGCGTCCGTGTCAGGTGGGGCCAGGTGCCGGGGGTGGTGCACACATCAACTATCTTCGCGACCCAGGTGGATTCCCGTGATTGAGCCAAAGAATGATCGTCTTGTACCAGGCGGAGACCCTCCCTGTGTGCATCGACCGGACCGTTGCACATCTCAGATGCCCACCACCGCCCCCACCACGAGGACCAGCCGAGAGAATCGGCGTCATTCCAACGATTCCCGACACGGACCCCCAACCACCACCCGCCTGTTATGTGCATCACATCGTCGTGGGGGTGCGGGCATCCCGCTCCGCGAGCCCGTGGCTGACCAGCACGCCCGAGGCTGCTGGACCACCACCCCGGGGCGTGCCGGCAGCCGGGCCCAGCGGCTGCCCGGCTCCCCCGAGATCAGGACGCACGACACCCAGCCTCCCAAGACGAGGCGCCAGCCCACGGCACCCGACGCGCGCCACCAGACACGTGCCAGATGCGGCGAACTCGAGGTGCCACTTCTCCCGATCTCGAGGTGTCATAAGTCCCGATCTCGGGGTGTCATTAGTCCCGATCTCGAGGTGTCATAAGTCCCGATCTCGAGGTGCCTCAGCGTGGGTCGAGCATGCCGTAGCGCAGCGCGCGGGCGACGGCGGCGGCACGAGAATCGACACCGAGCTTGTTGAATGCCCGCACGAGATAGGTCTTGACCGTCGTCTCGGCGATGCACAACTCGATCGCGATCTGACTGTTGGGCAGCCCCCGGGAGACCGCCTCAAGGATCTCGCGCTCACGGGGTGACAGGGACATCGGGACCTCTCGACGCTCCCCGCCCTCCCCGCGGGCCGCCTTGACCAGGCGGCGCGTGACACGGGGGCTGAGGACGCCTCGCCCCATCGCGGCCGCGCGCACCGCGTCCAGGATCTCCTCGCGTACGGAGTCCTTGAGCACGTAGCCGATGGCACCGGCCTCGACCGCGGGCAGGATGTCCTCGTCGGAGTCGTAGGTGGTCAGGACCACCACCCGGGGAGCGGGACCAGCTCCGTCTTTATCACGCTCCACCGGCTCCCACCCCGCGATGAGCCGAGTGGCCTCGACCCCGTCGAGCACAGGCATGCGCAGGTCCATGAGCACGACATCGGGGTCGAGCTCGCGAGCCAGCCGCACGGCCTCGGCACCGTCCGCCGCCTGCCCGACCAGCTCGATGTCCGCAGCAGCACCGAGCATCCCGACCAGCCCCGAGCGCACCACCGGGTGGTCATCGACGATCAGCAGACGCACGCACCGCGCATCGGGGGCGACGAGGGATGTTGGATCGCAACGGACGGCACGACTCACAAGGGCATTCTTGCCCGGATGACGGTTCCTGTGTGCTCGTTGGCCGAACCAGTCCGCAGCGGGCCGACGCTCAGCTCTCCTCCGAGCAGCTCGACTCGGGTCCTCATCCCGGTCAGCCCCACACCCGGCACGGCCCCGCCTAAGCCGACGCCGTCGTCGCTGATGGTGACAAGAAGCTCGCCGGCCATCGGAGCCACCTCGACCTCGGCGAGCCCTGCCTGCGCGTGGCGCCTCACGTTGCTCAGTCCCTCCTGCACCAGGCGCAGGACCACGACCTGAAGGGCCGGGGGAAGGTCGTCGAGCGGCCCCCCGGTCAGCCAGAGCGTGATCCGCAGCCCGTCGACGGCGCGGGAGTCGACGAGCCGGCGCAGCGCCGACTCGAGCCCGCGCCTGCGCAGGGCGTCAGGACCGCTTCCCTCGACCAGTGAGCGGGCCTCGAGGAGGTTCTCGCGCGCGACCTCCTCGATCTGCCTCAGGCGCACTGACACCGAGCTCAGCGCCTGGTGGTCGCCCGCCTCGGTCGGCTCGGAGACCTCCGTCAGCGCCGCCTGGGACAGGGCGACGACCGACACGAAGCCTTGGGCGAGGGTGTCGTGGACCTCGCGGGCCCAGCGCTCACGCTCCAGGGCCGCACCGGCAGCGTGCTCGGCGGCGACGAGCTCGTCCTGGGTCCGGGCCAGGGCTCCCATCGCCGCGTCCTTGGCGGCCAGGGCCGCCAGGGCGTTGCCGCGCGCCATCTGGGCACGGGTCATCCACGTCCCCGAGATGAGGGAGACGAGGACGGAGACCGCGGCGACCTGCCACGGGGCGGGCGACCCCCTGAGGTGCTCGGCCACCACGATGCCGCAGCCGAAGACGACAAGGCTCAGTGCCGCGGCCCAGTACCGCGTGTGGACGAGCCACAGCAGCGGGAAGACGACGAAGAACCCGATATAGCCCCAGGAGCTGCGCGAGAGCAGGGCGAGGTCGGCGGCGACGAGCAGCCAGGCGCTCATGCGCCAGAGCCACCCGGGCAGGCCGAGACGACTCAGCGGGACGTGGACGGATCCGGGCCGGCCGTTGCCCCGGGTGGCGAAGACGGCCAGACGCCGCCACCACGGCGGTGGGCCGGGAGGCTCGTGCCCCTGGGTGCTCACCGATCCACCGTATCGCGCCTGGCGATGACCATGGCGGCCACGACCCCACCGATGAGCCATGCGGTGACGACGATAAGCGCCTTTCCGGTCTCCCAGGTGCCGGCGGGCTCCATGGTGGCGAAGTCGGCGGGCAGGAAGGCCTGGCGCATGAGCTGGGCCGCCCAGCGCACGGGCAGCACCGAGAAGATGTCGACCATCCAGCCGGGCAGCTGGGACAGGGGAAGGACGAGACCGCTGACGAACTGGAGGATGATGACCATCGGGGTGACGATCCCCGAGGCGGCGCGCGAGGAGGGGCACAGGCGTCCGATGGCCAGGCCCCAGGCGGTGCACGTGGCGACGGTGAGCACGAGGGCCAGCGCCATGAGTGCCCAGGAGCCCGGCGACCGGGGCAGGGAGATGCCCAGGGCGAGGCTCCCCACGAGGATGAGCACCACCGTGTTGACCACGGTCAGGACGATGCTGTACAGGCACTTTCCGGCGACGTAGGCCCAGGAGGGCACGGGAAGGACGGACAGGCGCTTGAGCTCGCCGGACTCCCGCTCGGCGGCCACGGTGATGGCCAGGACCTGCATGCCGCTCATGAGGATCCCGGTGCTGATCATCGCCGGCAGCATGTAGTCCCCGAAATCGACCCCCGGGCTGATCTCCCCGGGGAAGACCGCGTTGAACAGCAGGAGCATGAACAGGGGGTAGAGGACCCCGAAGACGAAGGCGATGGGCTCGCGCACGAAGGCGACGAGACCCACCCGGGTCAGGGACAGCACGGCCGCCGTGGCGGTGGAGGGCCGTTGGGCGGCGCGTGGACGTCGGCCGGGCGGGGTGGCGGGGTCCAGGGCGGTGGTGGTCATGGTGGTCCTCGTGTCGTGGGCGGGGAGTCGGGACGCTCAGGCCTCGTGGTGGAGGGAGACGAGGTCGAGGTAGTGGTCCTCGAGGGTGGGGGTGTGCACCTGGAGCCCGGGGATCTCGCCGTCGGGTCCCGCCAGGCGCGCGGCCAGGCCTTGGACGACCGCGGTGGGCCGCAGGGTGTGCTCGGTGTGCTCGGCGCCGTCCTCGATCCAGCTGACCGTGCGCTGGTCGCCGGCCTGGCGGGCGAGGACCTCCGGGGCGTCGTGCTCGACGACGCGCCCGCCGACGACGATGGCGACCTCATCGGCCAGGCGGGCGGCCTCGTCGAGGTAGTGGGTGGTCAACAGCACGGTCGTGCCGTCGGCGGCCAGGTCCTCGACAAGGGTCCAGAAGGCTCGGCGCGCCTTGGGGTCGAATCCCGTGGTCGGCTCGTCGAGGAAGAGCAGCTCGGGGCGGCCCACGATGGCCAGGGCGACGTCGAGGCGGCGCCGTCTGCCGCCCGACAGGCGCGAGACGCGGGTGCGGGCGTCGTCGGACAACCCGACGCGGTCGATGGTGGTGGCCACGTCGTCGGGGTCGGCGAAGAAGCGCGAGACGTGGGACACCGCCTCGGTGACGGTCAGCGAGTCCAGGTCGGCGGCCGTCTGGGAGACCACCCCGATGCGCGCCCGCCAGGCTCGTGGCGAGCGCTGGGGATCCTCGCCCAGGACGCGCACCTCTCCCCCGTCACGGCGCCGCAGCCCCTGAAGGATCTCGACGGTCGTCGTCTTGCCCGCCCCGTTGGGGCCCAGGAGCGCCAGGACCGAGCCCGCCGGGACGCTGAGGTCCAGGCCGCGCAGCACCTCCTTGTCGCCGTAGGACTTGGTCAGGGAACGGATCTCGATCGCGGCAGGGGCGGATGACATGCACGAAGTGTCCTGCGCCCCCAAATGTGACGGTAGCCACCATTCGTACCTCACAGCGTGTCCACCGTTCGGGCGACACCGTCGGGACGCGGGTCGGCGCCCGCCGCCTGGCGGTCCTCAGTCGAGCTCGAGCAGCCCGCGGCGCAGTGCCTCGGTGACCGCCGCCGTGCGGGAGTCCACCCCGAGCTTGGCGTAGGCGCGCAGGAGGTGGGTCTTGACGGTCGCCTCGGTGATGTGGAGCTCAGCGCCGATCCGCGCGTTCGACAACCCGCCCGCGGCCACGGCCAGGACCTCGCGCTCCCGCGGGGAGAGCATGACCGGGGCTCCCGCGCCGCCTCCGCTGATCCGCGGGCCCCGCCCGCGCCCGGCGTGGTGGCCGGTGGCTCGGGCCGCTCCGACCAGGCGGGTCGTCACGCTGGGGCTCAGGGCGCTGCGCCCGACGGCGGCGGCGCGCACGGCCGCCAGGATGTCCTCACGCGGGCAGTCCTTGAGCAGGTAGCCGATCGCCCCGGCCTCCACCGCCCGCAGGATGTCACCGTCAGTGTCATAGGTCGTCAGCACCACGACCCGCGGCGGATCAGCGGCCTCCAGCACCCGCCGCGTCGCCTCCACCCCGTCCGTCCCCGGCATCCGCAGGTCCATCAGCACGACGTCGGGGCCCAGCTCACCAGCCAGACGCACCGCCTCGTCCCCGTGCCCCGCCTCACCAACGACCTCGATATCGGACTCAGCCGACACCATCCCCACGATCCCAGAACGAACCACCGGATGGTCATCAACCACGAGCACCCGCAGGCGCTGCGGGGAGGCGCCGTCGCCGGCGGCACCCGGGACGCCCTGCTCCCCCGCCTCAGGCGGGCCACTCGGCCCGACCGGCCCGACCGGCCCGACCGGCCCGACCAGCTCGGTGGGGTAGCCGCCTGGTCCGGTCGGCGGGGGCGTGCCCGCGGGCGACTGGGCCGGGACCGGGTCACGGGGGACGGCGGGAGGCGTGCTCATAGCGGTATTCTCGCCTCGACGACGGTGCCCGGACGCCCCTGGGGCCCCGGGGCCCGTGCCGGGTCGACGGTGAGCGTGCCTCCCAGGGACTCGACCCGCGAGCGCATGCCGGTCAGCCCTGTGCCCTCGGGCCGGTCCCCGGCCCCGACGCCGTCGTCGACGACCGTGATGACGAGCTCGGTCAGCCCACCGGCGCTCTGACAGGCCACGGAGACGACGACCTCCTGCGCGCCGGAGTGGCGGGTGACGTTGGACAGGGCCTCCTGGACGGTGCGCAGGACGACCACCTCGACGGTGCGCGGGAGACCGTCGGGCAGGTCCACGCTCAGGGCGGCGCGGCGCCCGTCCCGGTGCTGGGTGTCGACGAGGCGGGCCAGGGCCTGTCCGAGGTCGCCGACGCGCAGGGCGCTGGGGCCCTCCCCGGCCACGAGCGACCGCGCCTCGGCGAGGTTGTCGCGGGCCACCGCCTCGAGCTGGTCGAGCCTGGAGCCCACTGCCGCGGGCGCGCCTGCCGCCAGCTCGCTGCGGGCCGCCTGGGACAGGGTGACCACCGAGACGAAGCCCTGGGCGAGGGTGTCGTGGACCTCGCGGGCCCAGCGCTCGCGCTCCAGGGCCGCGCCGGCGGCGTGCTCGGCGGCGGCGAGCTCGGCCTGGGTCCGGGCCAGGGCCTGGCGCGCGACCTGCTCGTTGACCAGGGCCTGGGTGAGCTGCGCCGAGACCTCGTAGGTTCGCCAGATCCACAGGCCGATGAACAGGGAGAACAGGCAGGACACCCCGGCGTCGGCCACGGCGTTCACCCAGGCCGTCGGAGCGCGTGCGGTGTCGACCGCCGCCAGCCCGACCGAGAAGGTGACGGTGGCGAGGACCCCCGTCCTGCGGATGCGGTGGATGATCCACAGCAGCGGGTAGATGATGAACAGGAGGTTCCCGGCCGGGTTGGAATCCCAGGTGAGCACGAGCGTGAGGACGGCGAGGGCCCAGCCCAGCGCGAGGGCGACCGCGTGGCGGGCCAGGTTGTCGGGGGCCCGCAGCACCAGGAGGAGAAGCTCGAACCAGGAGTCCTGCGTGCCCGGGTAAGCCGATGCCGCGCCGGTGCCGACCGGGGCCTGCGCAGGCGACTGCGCAGGGGCCGTGTCTCCGGGCTGCGGGCCCGCCGACGCCGCCCGGGGCCCGGTCACGGGACCTGTCGCCGGCTCCGCCACCGGCTCAGTCACCGGTCCAGTCACCGATCCAGCCACCGGCTCAGTCACCGGTCCAGCCACCGCATCAGTCACCGGTCCACGGTATCGCGCCGGGTCAGGACCACGGCGGCCACGACCGCGCCGATGAGCCAGGCGGACACGACGGCCAGGCCCTTGCCGGTCTCCCAGGCGCCGGTGGGCTCAGCCACCGCGAACTCCGCCGGCAGGAGGGCCTCACGCATGAGCTCGGCCGACCAGCGCACCGGGAGCACGGAGAAGGCGTTGACCATCCAGGCGGGAAGCTGGCTCAGGGGGAAGAAGATGCCGGAGACGAACTGGAGCATGACGACGATGGGGGTGACCACGCCGGCAGCCGCCCGGGACCCGGGCATGACCCGACCCAGGGCCAGCCCCAGGGCCGTGCAGGTGGCCACCATGAGCACGAGGACCACGGCCAGCAGCCCCCAGGAGCGCGCCTGCCTGGGCAGGTCGACGTCGAGGAACAGCCTGGCGATGAGCAGGAGCAGGGCCGCGTTGAGCAGCGCGAGGATCGTGTTCGACAGGCACTTGGCCACGACATGCGCCCACTGCGGTGCGGGCAGGACCGCCAGGCGCTTGAGGTAGCCGTTCTCCCGCTCTCCGGCCACCGTGATCGCCAGGTTCTGCAGGCAGGTCGTCATGACCCCGGTCGTGATCATGGCGGGCAGGAGGTACTCGGCGTAGGAGATCTCGCCGATGAGGTCGCCGGGGAAGACCGCGTTGAAGATGACGAGCATGAACAGCGGGTAGAGGAACTGCATGGCGAATCCGGCGGGCTCACGCACGAAGGACAGCAGGCTCGTCCAGGTCAGGGTCGCCACGGCGACGGGCGGCGGGCCGGGGCGCCGGCGCTCGCGGGAGGCGGGGGCACGCCCGGTGGCGGGGGCGGGCTCGACGGTCGCGGTGGCGGTGGCGGTCATGGGTGCTTCTCTTCTCTTCAGTGGCGGGTCTGGTCTCGATGGCGGGGCGGTCATCGGGGCGGGTGGTGCGTTCCGGTCAGGCCGCGTGCCTGGCGACGAGCTCGAGGTAGTGGTCCTCCAGGGAGGGGGCGTGGATCTCGATGCCGGGGACCTCGCCGTCGGGTCCTGCCAGGCGCTCGGTCAGGCGGCGCACGACGGCGGTGGGTGTGGCCGTGCGCTCGGAGTGCTGGACGCCGTCCTCCATCCAGGTGACGGTCCGCAGCTGCCCGACGCTCGAGGCCAGCTCGGCGGGGGTACCGCGCTCGACGACGTGCCCGCCCAGGACGATCGCGACGTCGTCGGCCAGGTGGGCGGCCTCGTCGAGGTAGTGGGTGGTCAGGAGCACCGTCGTGCCGTCGTCGCGCAGGTCCTCGACCAGGCCCCAGAAGGAGCGGCGCGCCTCGGGGTCGAAACCGGTGGTCGGCTCGTCGAGGAAGAGCAGCTCGGGGCGGCCGACGATGGCCAGGGCGACGTCGAGGCGGCGGCGCCGCCCTCCGGAGAGCCTCGCGGCACGGGTGCGGGCGTCGTCGGCCAGGCCGACCCGCTCGATGGTCTGCGCGACGTCGGCCGGGCTGGAGTGGAAGCGGGCGACATGCGTCACGGCCTCGCGAACGCTTAGGTCGCCCAGGTCGGTGGCGGACTGGGAGACCACCCCGATCCGCGCCCTCCAGTCCCGCGTGGCCCGCTCAGGGTCCTCGCCCAGGACACGGAGGGTGCCCGAGGCGCGGCGGCGCAGGCCCTGAAGGATCTCCACGGTCGTCGTCTTGCCCGCCCCGTTGGGGCCCAGGAGCGCCAGGACGGTGCCGGTGGCGACAGTGAGGTCGAGGCCGCGCAGCACCTCCTTGTCGCCGTAGGACTTGGTCAGGGCTCGGATCTCGATCGCGTGGTCGGTGCTCATGGCGGCAGTCTTCACCGACCGGACCCGGCCCGGAAACGACCGCCCGGGCCACACGGGTGTCCACCGGTCGGTGGACGGCACCCGCCCGCCTGCGACGCAGCGCCCGCACCACCCCGGCGAACACGTCACGTCACGCCCGACTGCCCTGCTTCGACCAGCGTTCTCAGGCCTAACGTGACGTGTTCGGCCTTCCGGGGCGTCCCGGAGCCCGGCACCGAGACGGACCACAGCCCATGACAGAACTCACTCGGATCACTCGGATCACTCGGAGGACAGCTCCCCCGGCGTGACACGGGGCAGCGTCCGCGCAGCCAGCCAGGCGGAGGCCCCGCTCAGTGCACCGCAGCCCACGGCGACGAGGACCGTTCCCACGGCCTTAGCCGGCAGGTCGATGGCGCTGAGCCCGACTCCGCTGAGCAGGACCACGAGCAGGGGCTCGGCTGCGACCCGTGCGAGCAGCCCACCGAGCAGTGCGGCCACGGTGGCGGTCAGCGCAAACCCCGAAGCCGTGGTTGTGCGCAGCTGCCCACGTCCGTAACCGAGGGCGGCCATGATCGCGTAGGTACGCCGGTCGGCGGCGATCGCCGACATCGCGAGAAGCAGCGTGACCACCGATGCCAGGAGGACACCGATCGTGGTCACCAGGGCGACCACTCCCCGCAGAGCCAGCTGGACCATCGACACCACGGAGGAGACCTGGGCGCGCCCAGCCGTGGCAGAGATGCCGGGTTGCTCATTGAGGGAGTCGACCAGCTCCGCGACCTGCGTCTCGTCCGGAGGGGACTCGAAGGCGACGTAGTAGTAGGGGCTGGGCTCGCTGGGGACGAGACGCTGGAAGGCGTCCTCGCCCAGCCACATCGTCAACCCCGCCTGGTTGACCGTGTCGTACAGGCCGACGACCTCGTAGGACGTGGCGCCGTTGCGCCCCGTGTCGATCTCGACCTCATCGCCGAAGGCCGCGTCGATGGAAGAGGCCAGCCCGGAGGCGAGCAGGATCTCCCGGTCGTTGGCCGGGAGCCTCCCCTCAGCGATCCGCAACGAGGCGGGGAAGTCGTCGGAGACTGTCGCCACGACTGTCCGACCGCCGATCCTCACGTTCGCCGCGCGGTGCGCAGCGACGTAGGTCGGGTTGTCCAGCCCCACGTCGGCCACGGCACTGCTCAGAGCCGCGTCGAAGACCTCACCTGGACGGTCGGTCTGAGTGACGACGGTCGCCGTGACGTCATAGGCGTCGAGCCCCAGCAGCTCGATGACCCGATCCCGCGTCGCGAAGGCCGATCCCAAGGGCACGAGCGCGCCCATGAGGAAGGAGAAGACCAGCGCTGTCACGCCTAGGCTCAGGTAGCGTCCCGGCGCCCGGAGCACGTCCTTGAGCGTGAGCGCGATCCTGGTCGGAGCAGCGACGAGCGAACCGAGGGACGGCCCTGGCCACCGGCGCCCCTCGACCCGCATCTGACTGTCGAGTGCCGCGCGAGGGTTGAGCCTGGTCAGCACCCGTGTCGAGAACACCGCCGTCACACAGACCAGTCCGACAACGACCGCGACCGAACCGAGCAGCGGCCAGGGCACGAGCACCGGCATGGAGCTGAGGCCGTTCGTTGCCAGGTAGACACGGCCCAGCGCCGGGATCGTCCACACGGAGATCATGGCGACCAGGAGAGCACCGAGCGTGCTCAGCGCAACCAGGCGCGTCCCCAGCCGCATCCGGATCTGGCCGGTGCTCATGCCCAGGACCTTGAGAACTCCGGAGTTCCGCCACTCCCGGCGCAGAAGGACCGAGCTGACGTGCCGTAGGACGAAGACAAGGATCAGGCCAAGAGCCACCGCGGTGACCAGGAGCACCGCACTGACGATGCCGGGAATGATCGCGTAGGTGCGCATGATGAAGGAGCTGTCGTAGGCGAACTCCGCATCCCCCACCCAGTCGAGATCACCCAGCACGTCCTCGGCACTGGGCTGGTCGGCTCCGTCCTCAACGGTGAAGGTCACCAGGGTCACGAGGGCGAGCTGGCCGGACGAGGCCTGCGTGTCGGCGAGCAGAGCGTCGAAGGCATCCGAGTTGAGGACGGCCCGCTTGTAACCCATCATGGGAGAGCCGAACACCGGGTCATCAAAGGTCCCGACCAGCCTCAGCGTGAGCTCCTCGACACCGGAGTCGACAGTAAACTCATCGCCGGTCGACAAGCCGAGGGCTGAGGCCGCGCTGTTGGGCAGGATGACATCGCGATCAGAGACGAGCGCATCACTGTCGAGAGACGTTCCCGGTTCAAGATCGTCGACAGAGGTCAGGTTGAGGGTCGCCTCCTCGTCATGCGCCGAGGCCGTCACCGCGATGCTCACGCTCGTGTCCACCCCATCGACCCCGGGTGTCGCAGCCAGGTCCGCCACCTCGTCGTCCAGTTCCTGAGAACCGGTGAAGCGGATGTATGCGTCGGAAGACTGAGCCCGGTCATACAGAGCCCTCTGACTGTCGTTGTTGGTGAGCATCCCCCCAACCGTTGTGGCCAGCAGCGCAGTGATGAGCATCGAGACGAGGACGATGACGATGCTGAACACCCGGTCCCGTCGCAGGTCCCGGAGAGCGAGGAGCTGCGAGGCCCGCAGCGGCCGCCTCACCATCCCATCTCCTGCAGCCATCGCGCCACCTTGGCCTCGCGGTCGGCCAACGGCACGTCACGCGCACCGGCGTCGAGCTGAGCCACGATCCGGCCATCTCGCAGGTAGATGACTCGGTCGCCGCGAGCCGCCGCGCGGGGGTCATGAGTGACCATGACCGTCGTCTGCCCCTCAGCATTGGCCTGCTCGAGCAGGTCGAGAACGGTGCGACCGGCAGAGGAGTGCAGAGCCCCGGTCGGCTCGTCCGCGAAGAGGACGACTGGGTCGGTCAGCAGTGCCCGCGCGATCGCCGCACGCTGTTGCTCACCTCCCGATGCCTGACTGGGCGGTCTGCCCATCGCATCGGCCAGCCCCACCTTCGCCAGCAGCTCGTCCGCGCGGCGCAGAGCCCGTCGACGATCCGAGACCCGCCGGGAGTTCAGTCCCGGAAGAGCGACGTTCTCGCGCAGGGACAGGTGCGGGAGAAGATTGATCTGCTGGAAGACGAACCCGACTCGACGCCTGACGGCCGTCAGGGAGCGTTCGCCGAGCCCGTCGATCCTCGTTCCATCGAGCACGACACGACCCGAGGTCGGCTGGTCCACCCCGCTCAGGCAGTACAGGAAGGTCGACTTTCCCGCTCCCGAGCTCCCCATGATCGTCACGAACTCGCCACGTTCCACGACCAGATCCACGCCGTCGAGGACCGTTGCCTCCCGGCTTCCGTACCGCTTGACGACGCTACTCGCCTCAATCACTGCCCCCACTGCGTCACCACCTCATTTTCTTCCTGAGACCGTTATTCGATACTCGAGACGGCCGGTGGCCACTCGGTGTCAACCGAGCCGCATCGGGGCGGTGGACGACGTGACGACCACGTCCTGCTCCCGGACGTCTCTTATCTTCGTTCGTCGGGGTTCTGAGGATCCCGCCACCTGCCCCGCGGCACCGCGAGGGCGCTGACGAGCGTCTCCCCGCTGCACGCCCACACCCCGCCGTAGCGGGAGCCGCCGGCCCCGCCGGCTTCCAGGCTCACCACGAAGGTCCCGTCCGGGTCGATCACGACCTCGGCCTCCTCGAAGCCGAGCCACACGCCCTCCAGTGGGAACCACGCCTTGTACACGCTCTCCTTGATGGAGAACAGGAGACGGTCGAAGCACACCTGCGGATGCTGCGCGAAGAGCCGGGCGCACCGGCGGGACTCCTCGGGCGAGGCCACCTGCCTCTCGACGCCGTCGGGCAGCGGGGCGTTGGGCTCGGCGTCGATGCCGATCGCGTCGAGAGCCTCCGCCGGGGCCACCGCCGCGGCCCGGTAGCCGGCGCAGTGGGTCATCGAGCCGACCACGCCACGGGGCCAGACGGGCTCGCCGTGCCGGCCCGGCACCTGGACCGGGCGCTCATGTCCCAGGGCGCGCAGCGCCCAGCTCGCGCAGCCGCGCACCGTCGTGAACTCGGCACGCCGCTTGTCCACGGCCCGGGCGATGTAGTCGCGCTCCTCCGGGTGCAGGCAGACGCTCAGCTCGGTGCGGGTCTCGACCACGACCACCGGTTCCAGCACGATCGCACTCAGCAGCCGCGGCGTCGTATCTGCGCCCATCAGGCCTCCAACAGGATCGTGACCGGACCGTCGGCCTCCATGTCGATCATCATGTGGGCGCCGAAGCTGCCCGTGGCTACCTCCAGGCCGCGCTCGCGCAGCCCGGCGGCGACCGCCTCGACCAGGGGCTCGGCCACCGGGCCGGGCGCCGCCGCGTTCCACGAGGGGCGCCTGCCCTTGCGCACGTCGGCGTAGAGGGTGAACTGGGAGACGACGAGAACGGGGGCGCCCAGGTCAGTCACCGAGCGCTCGGACCCACGCCCCGACCCGCCGGCCTCGGCGTCCTCCCCGGGCTCGAAGAGCCTCAGCTCGGCGATCTTGCGGGTGATCGTGGCGACCTCGGCCGGACCGTCGTCGTGCGTGGCGCCGACGAGGGCGAGCAGGCCGGGCCGGGTGATCTCGCCGACGACGACGGGCCCGTCGGCCCCCTCGACACGGACCGCGGCGCGGCGCACCCGTTGCAGGACGGCGCGCATCAGTGCCAGCCCGTGCCCGGACCGCCGCGCCCGGGCTTGCGGATCCTCGAGCGCACCGTGACCGGCTTGAACATCTTGAGTGCGGGGCGCACGTCGGCCAGGTAGACGCAGCTGGCCACGACAGCCAGCAGCCCGAACATTGAGGCCGCCCCCATGAGGACGATGACCGCGGCGGCCCCACCGGTGACGGCCAGCCAGAAGCCCTTCGTGCGCTTGCCCGCGGCGACGAAGTGCTCCGCGGGACGCAGGAAGGCGTCGATGAACGCCCACAGCCCCAGGACGATGGCGATGACGTGCATGGCGGTCCCGATCCACTGGACAGCCAGAACGACGTACACGGCGATGGTCTCCATGATGGTCACCTCTCCACCCTATCGGTCGTGTCACTCCCCCGACACCGCGAGATCGGGACTAATGACACCTCGAGATCGGGGGAAGTGGCACCGCGAGATCGGGACTTATGGCACCTCGAGATCGCCGCATCTGGCACAGTTCTGGCGCAGCGTGCCAGGTGCCCCGCTCGGCGTCGAACACGGGGGCCTCCCGCATCGCCGATGCACGACCCGGCCTCGACCCGACAGGGCGGGTGCGGTGCGAGCGGTGGGCCCGGTCGACGGCGTTGCCAGCACGGGTTGACGGGCCGGCGCCCCGGCGTGACGGTCAGCCGGGGGCCTCCGCAGCGGGCGGCCCACACCCCCACCAGGGTGTGATGCACAGAACAGACATGTGATGGCCGGGGGTCGGCGGGGAGAAACCGCGGAATCCCGCGGATCCCCCCGGCCAGCCCCCATCGCGGGGACGGCCGTGGAGGCCTGAGATGTGCAACGACCCCCTCGACGCACACAGACACCCGCTCCGCCTGCTACAAGACGATCATTATTCCGCTCAATCACGGGCGTCGGCCTGGGCCGCGAGGGTAGTTGATGTGTGCACCACCTCGCCGCCCCCACCAGCACACCCACCCACGGAGGTCGAGGCCGGGCCCCCGGTCCAGCCGACACCGACCAGCCCGGCCCCGGCATGCCCCCGGACCGGCCAAGGCCGGCCAACCCGGCCCCGGTCCGGCTCCGGTCTGGCCAACGCCGACCAGCCCGGTCCCGACCCGGCCCAGTGCCGAACACCACGGCTGACAGGGCACACACCCCGTCCCCGCACACCCCGACCACCCTCGACCGGTCATGTAACTCCCGACCGGTCATGTAACTCTCGACCGGGCTTTCGCTGTCACATAGACGGTCGACAGTCACATGACCGGTCGATGAAGAGACGGGCCGGACGCCCCGGCGGGGGCTCGGCGAGAAGACCAGCCCGATGTACCACTTCCCCCGAACTCGAGGTGCCACTTCCCCCGAACTCGAGGTGTCACTTCCCCCGAACTCGAGGTGTCACTTCCCCCGAACTCGAGGTGTCACTTCCCCCGATCTCGGGGTGTCATAAGTCCCGATCTCGAGGGGAAGGGAGACCGGCCGCGCTCAGCGCAGCAGACCGGGGCGCAGCCCGGCTCCCGGGCGCTGGGCAGGGCTTGCCTGGGCGCGGCCCTCGGGGGAGACGAGGAGCTCCTGGACGGCGTCGACCCGGTCAGCAGACGGTTCCCCGGTCGAGCCGGCCAGGACCGCGCCGAGGCCCGCAGCGCCACCAGGGCCGCCGAGGCTCGCCACGCCACCGGGGCCGGCGAAGCCGCCAAGGCCAGCGGCGCCACCGGGACCACCGGCCTGGGGCCCGTCGTCGACATCGACCACCTCAACGGTCAGCGCCTCCTCGGGCGGCACAGCTCGTCGCAGCAGGGCCAGGGCGAGGGGCCCGTAGTCGTGGTGGCGCACCGCCGAGGTGACAGCGCCCACCACCGCCTCGCCCATCCGCACCGCCGCCCCCGGCACGGGGGTGCGCCCAGTCAGACCGTCGAGCTGGAGCACCGTGAGCCGACGCGGGGGGCGTCCCAGGTTGAGGGTCCGCGCGACCGTCTCCTGACCCGGGTAGCAGCCCTTGGTGAGGTGGACGGCTGTGCGCAGCCAGTCGAGCTCGTGGGGGATGGCCCTCTCGTCGACCTCGCGGGCCCAACGCGGCCGGCCGGCCTCGACCCGCAGGGCCTCCCAGGCCAGCGAGCCGGCCGCCTCAGCTCGCGCGGAGACCTGCGTACCGGTGCCAAAGGCCTCGACGACCTCGGTCACCACCGCTGCAGGCACGAGCACCCAGCCGGCGTCGTAGGAGGAGCCCGGGTGGGGGCGGGTCAGGCCGACGTCGTAGCTCGTCCCACCCTCGACCACACCCGGCCACGGGTCGCGCCAGGTGCCCAGCAGCGCGTGCGAGGCCCCCACCTGCACCTGGCGGGCCGCCTCCTCCACTCCCGCGACGCCCGGTCCCATCGCCCCCAGGACCGCCACGTCCTCCCGGGAGCGGACCTCGACGCGCAACATGAAGCGCATCGAGTCGAGAAACTCCGCCAGACCCGGGCCCCGGCCGGCCTCGGTGACGAGCAAGAGGCGCTCGCCGTCGTCGAGGGCTGCCAGGGCGTGGGTGATGCGCCCTCGGGAGTCAAGCAGGAGGGTCTCGGCGCCGCCGTCGTCAGGGGCCAGGGAGGTGAGCACCTGGCTGGACAGGGTCGTCATCCAGCTGAGCCGGTCGGGTCCCGTCACCTCGACGACGTCGCGGGCCAGGGCACTCACCGCGCGACCGGACTCCAGGAGGACCTGCTCGCGCAGGGGGTCGCCGAAGTGGGCCGGGACGAGGGCGTCGGGGTCGTCGGGCGGGTTGTCGACGGCGCCCGGCCGAGCGTGCAGCGGTGAGCGCTTCATCGCAGCTCGTCAGGGTCGGTGGCGGGCGGCGCGTCGGCCAGACCCGTGGCAGGCGGCGCGTCGGCCGAGTGGGTGGCGGGCGGCGCGTCGGCCGGACCGGTAGGGCTGGTAGGGCCGGCCGGACCGGTCGAATGAGGCTGACCGGTCGGGCCCGCTGCGCGGCCCGCAGGACCTGTGCCGGCCCGCCCGGCGTCGTCGCCCGCTTCGTCGCCGGTCTCGCGGCCGGTGCCGGCCCCGGTCTCGCGACCGGTGTCCTCCTCGGTGTCGTCCTCGATGCGGCCCAGGCGCCCCGAGGCGTAGGTGCGCAGGTCCTCGGCCCCGAAGGCGGCCATGTCCTGGGTCCACATGAGGTCCCCGCCGACGAGCCCCACCATGCGGCTCATCTCGGTGACCTCCGCCGCGGTTCGCGTTCGACCCACGGCCTGAGTGGTCAGCTGGGCGCGCGGCCCCTGGATCCAGCCCTCCCACACCGCGACGTGGCCCGCGGGGTCGGTCGAGACGAGCTCGAGGGAGGTCACAGGGGTCGGCGGGGGCCCACCGACGCCGTCGGCCTCGGGCACCTCCTGGCCGACAGGGCGCCAGTAGGAGGTCTCAGTCGACCACACCTGGGCGGGCGTGAGGCGGGCGGCGCCCTCACGGCCCGGGGTCTCGAAGTCGAGGTCCTCCGAGCGCGTGGAGTCCACCGTCCAGATGGTCGTCACCTGTCGCAGGTACGGGCCGCCGTCGTGGTCGAAGACCATCTCCTGGACCACGGCCTGCTCGGGCACGGTCTCGCCGTAGGTGAGGATGCCGTAGCCGCGCCACCGGCCCACGAGCCACGCCAGGGGGTAGATCTCGGGGGCGAGGTCGTCGGGGAGTGTGAAAGCCATGCCCGCAGGTTACGTGCCCCGACACCGGAGCGGAAAAGCGCGTGGCGGGCGGCGGCCGAGGCCGGGTACCCGCCCCTGGCGTCATGACGAAATGAGACACCCGAGGCCATCCCCAGGATCTCGACGACGACGGACCCGGAAGGGGACGTCGGGCCGGAGAGCGCCAGTCGGCGCGAATGCCGCTCGTGGCGGCTTGAGGTGGAGCCCGGGGCCCGTCACGGCCCGACGTCGGACCCAGGGTACCCCCTGACGGCGGGGCCTCGCCGCGCAGCCAGCACCCGGGCTCAGGACCGGGCCGAACCCGGGCTCAGGACCCGGCCGGGACCCGGGCCGGACCCGGCCGGGACCCGGGCTCAGAACCGGGCCGAACCCAGGCCGGGACCCGGGCTCAGGACCAGACCGGACCCGGGCCGGACCCGGCCTCAGGGCTCGGTCGGGGCCTCGAGGCGGTAGCCGACGTTGCGCACGGTGCCGATGAGGTAGTCGTGCTCGGTGCCGAGCTTGGCGCGCAGACGTCGGATGTGGACGTCGACCGTGCGCGAGCCGCCGATGTAGTTCTCCCCCCAGACCTCGTCGAGCAGGGCGTCACGGGTCAGGACCCGCCCGGGGTTGAGGGCCAGGTACTTGAGCAGCTCGAACTCCTTGTAGGTGAGGTCGATGAGCGTGCCCCGGATGCGGGCGGTGTAGGCGGTCGTGTCGATGACGAGCTCTCCGACCTCGATCCGGTCGTCGTTGACCGGCTCGAGCACCGTCGTGCGGGTGCGCAGGAGGCGCAGGCGGGCGGCGAGCTCGGCCGGGCTGGCCCCGGACATGACGAAGTCCGCGGCCCCCCAGTCGGGCTGGACCACCGCCGCCCCACCCTCCTCGAGCACGACGAGGATCGGACCGCAGTCCATGGGACCCGACAGGAGCTGGCACAGGGCGCGGGCGCGCATGAGGTCGCCGCGGGCGTCGACCATGACGACGTCCGCGCGGTCGATCGCGGCGTAGGACGAGGGCGTGGGTGTGAGGCACTCGACGTGAGAGTCGAGGAAGCAGGCCGACGGAAGCGCGGTGGCCACGTCGGTCTCGTGGGTGAACATGATGATGTGCACGCCTCGTTCTCTCCTTCCGCACTGGGCGGGGCTCCGGGTGACAGTGAACCACATCGTGTCGTTACAGGTATGGGACGATGCCCCTGTGAGCACCCAGGACACCACCTCCTCGACGCCCGCCGATCCTCGGTCAGGCGCCGCTCCCCGTCCAGGCAGCCACGGGACCCGCCTGGGAGGCAATGAGCCCACGGAGATGGGGCTGGTCGACCCGGCGTGGACGCGCCTGGCCGTGGCGGGCGTCGTCCCCCTACTCCTGGCGGTGTCGGCCGCGCTGCCCTCGTGGACTCGGCTGCTCGTCGTCGTCCTGCTCATCCCGCTGGTCGCCCAGGGCTGGCCGGCCCTCGTGCGCTCCCAGCACGACCAGGGCTCGACGGCCGTCGTCGCCCTGACCGGTCTGATCTCCGCGGTGGCGGTCTCCCTGCGAGAGGACTTCGGCAGCGCGGGGGTGGTCATGGCCTTCAGCGTCCTGGCGGCCTTCGTCGCTCAGATGCTGCGCCGCGACGGACGGGAGGGGCTCGTCGAGGACCTGTCGGCCACCGTGACCGGCTGCCTCATCGTGGTCTCGGGCGCCGGCTGGTGCGCCCTGGAGCGGGGGCTGGCCGACCCCGCCGTGGCCGTGCCCTGCGCGCTGGCGCTGTTCACCGGGGCTCTGCTCACGGTCCTCGAGGTGCGCGCCACGGTCCTGGAGGCCCTGACCATGACGGTACCGGCCCTCGTGGCGGGCGTCGCCGGCGGTGCCCTGGCCGCCGTCGGGTTCTTCGGGCCTAGCCACGTCGGACCGGTGGCCTCCCTGCAGTCGGCCGCGGCGTGCCTCGTCGTCGGATTCGTGGCCGGCGTGCTCATGGCGGCCGCGAACCGCGTGCTGTGGACGCACCGCTGGGTTCCCGGTGGGCGCGCGGCGGTCGCCAGCGCGATCGTCCCGATCCTGGCGCTGGGCGCTCCGGTCTACGCCATCGCCCGGCTCATGGGCGCCTTCGTCGCCGGCTGACCCCTTCCCCCCCCCGCCCTCACCCCCTCCCCTTCTCGCGCCCCTTCCCGCGAGATCGGGACAAATGACACCGTGAGATCGCCGCATCTGGCACGGTTATCCACAGGTGTCGACGATACGGTGGTGTCCGAGGCTCCTGTGCGCGCAGGCTTCAGGCATGTGCCCTGCATCTCATCACCCCAGCCCCGCGAACCACGCACCGCCCCCTGCTGTCGGCATCGACGACGCCACCGGCCCGGTCCCCGACGACGCCACCGGGCCGAGCCCCAGCGGCACCACCCGCCCGAGCCCCGACGACGCCACCGGCCCGGTCCCCGACGACGCCACCGGGCCGAGCCCCAGCGGCACCACCCGCCCGAGCCCCGACAACGCCACCGGCCCGGCCCCCGACAACGCCACCGGCCCGGCCCCCGACCGGGCGACTGCCTCGTCCCGCCATCGCGCAGCGGACCCGTCACGTCACCTCGCCACCGCCCCGGCGCTGCGCCGTCAGGACTTCGGCAGACGTGAGCTCTACGGCCTCCTCGACACCGGATCGCTGCGCCGTCTGCGCCGCGACACCTACGTGCGAAGCGCACCGGACGCCCCGTCGTGGCGCCGTCAGGCCGAGGAGCACGCGGCGGTCCTTCACGCGATCATCACCCAGGGCGTCACCGGCGTCGTGGCCCTGGAGAGCGCGGCGATCCTGCACGGCGGACGCTGCCTGAGCCAACCCGCCCACGTCGACCTCGTCGTGACCTGGAACGACGGCGGGCTGCGCCGCGCTCCCACGCGGCTGCTCCCGGATCGTCCGCCGAGCAGGGACCTGGCGCCCGGGGACAGGCGCAGGGCGCTGCGCCGTCGGCCGATCGTCAGGCACCGATTCGACCTCGAGCCCGACGACGTCGTCGAGCTGGGGAGCCTCCGGCTGACCGGGCTGGAACGGACCATCGAGGACTGCGCCCGCTTCCTCGAGCCCGACCGCGCGCTGGCGGTGGTCGACTCGCTCTTCGCCGTCGCCGTCGGCGCCGGTGATCGACCCTGGGACCGACGGGCGGCGATCGACGCCGCCGCGGGGCGCCTGCGGATGCGGCTCCTCGAGCGTCTGGCCGCCAGACGGGGCGAGCGAGGGGTGCGGCGTGCGCGCGCCGTCATCAACACGGCGACGCCGTGGAGCCAGTCGGTGTGGGAGTCGGAGCTGAGGCGCCTGTGCCTTGTCCACGGCCTGCTCCCGCCCGAGCCGCAGATGCCCGTGGGGCTTCCGGGCGTGACGTACTACGTGGACCTGGGCTGGCGCTCGGAGCACGTGGCGGTCGAGGTCGACGGCGAGATCAAGTACGCCGAGACGCCCGCCGAAGTCCTTGCCGCTCAGGTTGTGCGCCAGGAACGGATCGAGGCCCAGGGATTCGAGGTGGTACGACTGACACCGGCGGAGGTCCGTGACGGTGGTCGAGCGCTGGAGGCGCTGCGTAACGCGCTGCCGCTGACGGCGAGCGAGGGCCGACCGCTCCCCGAGCTGCGCACACCGCGGGAGCGGCGGGCTGCTCTGTCATGAGCCCACCGCCCTCGCGGTTGGGGCAGGTGCCATATGTCCCGATCTCGAGGTGTCATTAGTCCCGATCTCGAGGTACCACTTCCCCCGATCTCGAGGTGCCACTTCCCCCGATCTCGAGGTGTCATTAGTCCCGATCTCGCGGGAGGGCGGGAGGGCGGGAGGGCGGAGGGCAGGAGGGCGGGAGGGCGGGCGGGTCAGCCGAAGCGGCCGGAGATGTAGTCCTCGGTGGCCTGCTCGGAGGGGGCGGAGAAGATCTTGTCGGTCGTGTCGAACTCGACGAGCTGGCCGGGCTTTCCGGTGGCCTCGAGGTTGAAGAAGCCCGTCATGTCCGAGACCCGGGAGGCCTGCTGCATGTTGTGGGTGACGATGACGATCGTGTAGTCCTCCTTGAGCTCGGCGATGAGGTCCTCGATGGCGAGGGTCGAGATCGGGTCGAGGGCCGAGCAGGGCTCGTCCATGAGCAGGACCGAGGGCTTGACGGCGATGGCCCGAGCGATGCACAGCCGCTGCTGCTGACCGCCGGACAGACCCGATCCGGGCCGGTCGAGCCGGTCCTTGACCTCGTCCCACAGGTTGGCCCCGCGCAGCGACTTCTCGACGAGCTCGGCGGCCTCGTCCTTGGGCATGCGGCGGTTGTTGAGCCGCGCCCCGGCCAGGACGTTCTCAGCGATCGACATCGTGGGGAAGGGGTTGGGCCGCTGGAAGACCATGCCGATGGCGCGCCGCACCTGCACCGCGTCGACGTTGGGGCCGTAGAGGTTGACGCCGTCGACGACGACCTGCCCCTCGACCCGCGCCCCGGGGATGACCTCGTGCATGCGGTTGAGCGTGCGCAGGAAGGTCGACTTCCCGCATCCCGAGGGGCCGATGAGAGCGGTCACCGACCGCGGCTCGATGGAGACGTTCACGTCCTTGACGGCCAGGAAGTCGCCGTAATAGATGTTCTCGTTGATGACGTCGATGCGCTTGGACATGGGCTTTCCTTGATGTGGGAGTGCGGGGGCGCGTCCTCAGCGCCGCCCGCCCTTGGGGCTGAGGTAGACGGAGACGAGCCTGGCCAGGAGGTTGAGGACCATGACGATGACGATGAGGGTGAGCGCCCCCGCCCAGGCGCGCTCCATCGCGGCGGTCTCCCCGCGCGAGTACTGGTCGTAGACGAGCACCGGCAGGGTGGCCATGGAGCCCTCGACCGGGTTGACGTTGGTGCGCACGGTCAGGCCCACGGTGATGAGCAGCGGGGCGGTCTCACCGATGACCCGGGCGATGGCGATCATGATCGAGGTGGTGATGCCCGCCACCGCGGTGCGCAGGACGACCTTGACGATCGTGAGCCACTTGGGCACGCCCAGCGCGTAGCTGGCCTCGCGCAGCTCGTTGGGCACGAGCCGCAGCATCTCCTCCACGCCTCGGATGACCACCGGGGTCATGAGCACGCTCAGCGCGACGGCCCCGATGATGCCCGCCTGGTAGCGCGGGCCCATGATCATGAGGAAGAGGGTGTAGGCGAACAGGCCGGCCACGATCGAGGGGATGCCGGTCATGACGTCGACGAGGAAGGTGACGGCGCGGGCCACCCACCCGCCGTCGTACTCCACGAGGAAGATCGCGGTGAACAGTCCCAGCGGGACCGAGATGAGGGTGGCGATGCCGGTGATCTCCAGGGTGCCGATGATGCCGTGGTAGACCCCTCCGTTGGTGTCGTCGGCGCCCCGCATGTTGGTCAGGAGGAAGTCGGGGCCGAAGCGCTGGGCCCCGCCGACGACGACCATCCACACGAGCGAGACGAGGGGGACCATGACCAGCGCGAAGGCGAGGTAGACCAGGACGGTCAGCGCGGTGTTCCTCCCCCACCGCTCCCCCTCCTTGACCCAGGACACGGCGGTGGCGGACACGACCCAGACCAGGGCGGTCAGCACGAGGATCGCGGGGGCGCCCAGGCCCGCGGCCAGGCCGGCTCCCCCGACGACGACGAAGGATGCGCCCAGGGCCGCCCACACGAACCACTCGGGCAGGCGCTGGGAGGTCAGGGGCACGCCGTCGACGACGGGGACCGGGTCGGCCAGCGGGTCGGCGGGGTCGACCCGCAGGACCGGCTCGGGGGCGCTGGGGCGCCGGCCGCGTACAGGTGGGGTGGAGGTGCTCATGTCAGTTGGCTCCCGAGAACTCGGAACGTCGGGCGATGAACCAGCGGGCCGCGGAGTTGACCGCGAAGGTGATGAGGAACAGGACCAGCCCGGTGGCGATGAGGACGTTGACGCTCAGGCCGTAGGCCTCGCGGAACTGCCCCGCGATGTTGGCGGCGATCGTCTGGTGCTGACCGGCCTGGAGGAGGTGGAGGTTGATGGACAGCCCGCTCGACAGGATCATGAGCACGGCCATCGTCTCCCCCAGGGCGCGCCCCAGCCCGAGCATCGAGGCCGACACGATGCCCGAGCGCCCGAAGGGCAGGACCGCCTGGCGGATCATCTCGTAGCGGGTGGCGCCCAGGGCCAGGGAGGCCTCCTCGTGAAGAGTGGGCGTGGCCAGGAAGACCTCGCGGATCGTGGCGGTGATGATCGGCAGGATCATGACCGACAGGACGAGGGAGGCGGTCAGGATGTTCTTGGCCGGGGCCTGGTAGTCGGCGAAGAGCGGGATGAAGCCCAGGTGGTCGGTCAGCCACGTGTAGAAGGGGCTGAGCAGGGGCACGAGCCACAGGAAGCCCCACAGGCCGAAGACGACCGAGGGGATCGCGGCCAGCAGGTCGACGAGGTAGCCCAGCCCCTGGGCGAGGCGCCGCGGGGCGAAGTGGGAGATGAACAGGGCCACGGCGATGCTTAGGGGGACGGCGGCTCCCAGGGCCAGGACGCTGGACAGGAGGGTGCCGAACACGAGCGGGGCGACGTAGGCCCACAGGCTGCGCTCCTTCATGAAGGACACGTCGGCCAGGTCCTCGCCGGAGGCGGTCAGGGCGGGCAGCGACCTCGAGATGAGGAAGGCCGTCACCAGTGCGAGGACCGCCATAATGAGGATGCCCGAGCCGAAGGACAGGCCGGTGAAGACGCGGTTGCCCGCTCGTCCCGGTGCCCTGCCCGCCATGACGGGCACGGAGTCGGCCGCGGGCCGGTGAGTGGTGGACACGGAGGGTCCTTTCGTTGGGGAGTCGTCTCAGGGGTCTCGGGCGCGCAGGGCCCGGGTGGTGCGGTGCCGCAGGGCGCCGGGGCACGGCGCCCTCGTGTCAGGACCCGATCGTGGAGATCGCCGCGAGTGCCTTGGTCCGCAGCTGCTCGGACAGCGGGGCGCAGCCCGAGGCCTGCGCGGCGACGGTCTGCCCCTCGGCCGAGGCCATGTACTCGAAGTAGGCCCTCACCCCCGAGGTGATCTCGGGGTCCTCGTAGCGCTGGCGGGCCACGAGGTAGGACACGAGGATGATCGGGTAGCCGCCCTGGGCGGTGTAGTCGATCTCGTAGACGACGCGGGTGTCGGTGGCGTCCTGGGCCAGGCCGGACGCCTCGAGGGTGGCGGCGGCCGCCTCGGCGGACAGGGCGGTGAAGACGTCCTGCGTGCCGACGGCGGCGGTGCCCAGCGTCTCGTCGACCTTCGAGGCGTCGGCGTAGCCGATGGTCCCCTCGGCCGAGCGCAGGGTGGACACGAGCCCGGAGGTGCCGTCCCCGGACTGTCCGCCCGACAGCGGCCAGGCGTCGTCGGGATCGTGGGTCCACACCTCGGGGGCGACCGCGGCCAGGTAGGAGGTGAAGCTCTTCGTCGTGCCCGAGTCGTCGGAGCGGTGGACCGGGATGATGGGGGTGGCGGGCAGCTCCACCCCGGGGTTGAGGGCGGTGAGCCTGGAGTCGTCCCAGGTCGTGATCTGCCCGGCGAAGATCTGGGCGACGACCTGCCCGGTCATGTTGACGTGGGTCTGGGCCAGGCCCGGCAGGTTGTAGGCCACCGCGATCGGGGAGATGTACAGGGGGACCTCGACCACGCCCCAGTCGGCCAGCGAGGTGACCTCGTCGTCCTTGAGGGGGGAGTCCGATCCGGCGAAGTCGACGGCGCCCTCGATGAGCTTGGTGCGGCCGGCCCCGGAGCCGCCCCCGGCGTACTCCACGGTCACGCCCGCGTGCACGTCCATGAAGGCGTTGAGCCACGCCTCCTGGGCGTCGGCCTGTGAGGTCGCCCCGGCCCCCTTGACCTCCCCGGACAGCGTGCTGCTGGGGTCGGCGTTCGCTGAGCCGCCGGCGTCGGAGCCGCAGGCGGCCAGGGTGGCCAGTGCGGCGGCCGACAACGCGCCGATCGCGACGCGACGAGTGACGAGCACGAGTAGTCCCTCCTCAGGTGGTCGGCTCGTCCCGGCAGGGCCGGGGCGAGCCGGGTTCTCCGACTGCTCAGGACGGTAGGGAGGCAGGATGACTCTCCCGTGGCCGCACGGTGTCCACCCGAGGTGGGGCCGGTGAACGCGGGGTGAACGAGGCGCCCGCCCGTCGGCTGGTGGCGGGGGCGTGGCGGAGCGCCTCTCAGCGGCCCTCGGACAGGACCGGGCGCTGGATCTCGATGGCCACGGCGCGGATCTTGCGTCGCGGGCGCCGTGCCATGTGGACGACCATGATCTCCCCGGTCTTGAGCCACGGGTCCTGGTCGGGCACGGAGCGCAGGAGCTTGCCCGGGGCGTAGTCGGCCACCGCGTCCATGACCGAGGGCAGCACGGGACGGTGGGTGCACAGGGCGACGGCGGGTCCCCGGCGGCTCAGCTCGTCGGCCACCGCCCTGCGCGCCGCCTTGGGGTCGCGGGAGTGGGCGGCCTCGGTCAGGGCCGGCTCGGTGACCATCGTCAGCCCGGCTGCGCGCACGTAGCACGCCACGGTGTCGTAGCAGCGCCGCCACGGGCTGGTCACGACCCGGCCGACTCCGTAGGCCGCCAGGATCGGCACGAGCGCCCTGGCCCGGACCTCGCCCTGGTCGGAGGTCAGGGGGCGGGTGGCCTCGTCGGCCTCGGCGTCGCGCTTGCGGCGCCGTCGCCACACCGACCGCTTGACGGCACGGGCGTGGCGCACGAGGACGAAGGTCCAGGTGTCGAGCTTGCCGTCCTCCCACAGGTCGACGAGCGAGCCGAGCAGGTCGCGGTCCATCGCGTGGGTGAGCCGCTTGCGGGCCTTGGCCGAGTCGACCCACTCGGCGTCGTCGATCTCGGTGCGCGAGGCGGGGTGGACCGGCTGGCGGGCCCGCACGGCCGGGTCGGCGGTCTCGAGCTCGCGTGCGGCCCAGTAGCTGACCTCCTTGCGGGCGCCGGAGGACAGGCGGTACCTCACCCGCCCCAGGGGCTGGCCCAGGGCCACCTGGGCCCCGGTCTCCTCGGCGACCTCCCGGACCGCGCAGGTGCGCAGGGACTCCCCGGGGTCGACCTTGCCCTTGGGGAAGGACCAGTCGTCGTACTTGGGTCGGTGGACGAGGAGCACCTCCAGCCGACCGCGGCGCTCCCTCCACACGAGGGCTCCGGCGGCGAGCAGGACCCCCCGGTCGCTTGTGCGACGGGTCATCGTGACGCCCCGGGGCTCAGCCCCGGCCCTTGACGCGCGAGCGCGCCCGGGCCATGAGCGTGGTCTGGATGTCCTCGAGCCGGTTGCCCTCGGCGTCGCGCACGTGGCGTGTCCACGTCCCGTCCGGTTCGAGCCACCAGCTGGAGACCTGCGGCGAGGCGGCGTGGGTGACGAGCCACTCGAGCTCGGCGACCATGGCCGGGTCGGTGATGCGCACGAGCGCCTCGACACGGCGGTCGAGGTTGCGGTGCATGAGGTCGGCCGAGCCGATGAACAGCTCGGTGTCGCCGTCGTTGCAGAAGGCGAAGACCCGGGAGTGCTCGAGGTAGCGACCCAGGATCGAGCGGACCCGGATGTTGTCGCTCAGGCCCTCGACCCCGGCGCGCAGGCCGCAGATGCCGCGCACGACGATGTCGACCTCGACCCCGGCCCGGCTGGCGCGGTAGAGGGCGTCGATGGTCGCCTCGTCGACGATCGAGTTGACCTTGATGCGGATCCAGGCCGGGCGGCCGGCACGCCGGGCCTCGATCTCCCGGTCGATGCGCTCGATGAGCCCGTCGCGCACCGTGCGCGGGGCGACGAGCAGACGACGGAAGCGGGCTCGCGGGGCGTAGCCCGAGAGCTGGTTGAACAGGGTCGTCATGTCCTGGGCGACGTCGCGGTCGCAGGTGAGCAGGCCCAGGTCCTCGTAGCCGCGGGCCGTCTTGGGGTGGTAGTTGCCCGTGCCCACGTGGCAGTAGCGGCGCAGGCCGTCGGCCTCCTGGCGCACGACGAGCAGGAGCTTGCAGTGGGTCTTGAGGCCCACCATGCCGTAGACGACGTGGACCCCGGCCCTCTCGAGCTTGCGCGCCCAGGAGATGTTCGCCTCCTCGTCGAAGCGCGCCTTGATCTCGACGATGGCCACGACCTGCTTGCCGGCCTCGGCCGCCTCGATGAGGGCGTCGACGATCGGGGAGTCGCCGCTCGTGCGGTAGAGGGTCTGCTTGATGGCCAGGACCTTGGGGTCGGCGGCCGCCTGGGAGACGAACTCCTGGACGGAGGTCGAGAAGGAGTCGTAGGGGTGGTGGAGCAGGACCTCGTGCTCGCGCATGGCGGCGAAGACGTCCGGGGCCGAGCTCGACTCGTGGGCGGCGAGCCCGGCGGCCGTGACCGGCACGAATCGCGGGTACTTGAGGTCGGGGACGTCGAGGTCGTGGACCTGGTTGAGGGAGGTCAGGTCGAGGGGGGCGGGCAGGCTGAAGACGTCGTCCTCACGCAGGCCCAGGGCCCGCACGAGGTAGCGGCGCACGAAGGAGGAGATCGTGTCCTCGACCTCGAGGCGCACGACGGCGCCGAACCGGCGCTTCTCGAGCTCCTTCTCCATGGCGGTCAGGAGGTTCTCGGCGTCGTCCTCCTCGACCTCGAGGTTCTCGTTGCGGGTGACGCGGAATAGGTGGTGCTCGAGGATGTCCATCCCCGGGAAGAGGTGGTCGAGGTGGCGCGCGATGACGACCTCGAGGGGGATGAGGGCGGCGCCTGCGCGCTTGTCCTTGGCGTTGAGCTCGCGGCCCGGGACGGTGACGAAGCGTGGCAGGGAGTCGGGCACCTTGATCCGCGCGAAGTGCTCCTTGCCTGAACGCGGGTTGCGCAGGAGCACCGCGAGGTTGAGGGAGAGCCCTGAGATGTAGGGGAAGGGGTGCGAGGGGTCGACGGCCAGGGGGGTGAGCACCGGGAAGATCTGGTGGCGGAAGTAGCGGGTGAGTCGCTCGGCCTGCTCGGGGGCGAGCTCGTCCCAGGACAGGATCTCGATGTTGTGCTCGGCCAGACCCGGACGGATCTCCTCCTGGAAGAGGGCTGCCTGACGGGCGGTCAGCGCCTTGGCGCGCTCGGTGACCGCCGCCAGGACCTGGTGGGCGTCCAGGCCCGAGGCGCGCACCGGGGTGATGCCGGCCTTGATGCGCCGCATGAGGCCGGCCACGCGCACCATGTAGAACTCGTCGAGGTTGGAGGAGAAGATCGCGAGGAACCAGGCGCGCTCGAGCAGCGGCAGCTCGGGGTCCTCGGCCTGCTCGAGCACCCGCTCGTTGAAGTCGAGCCACGTCAGCTCGCGGTCGGTGAAGCGGTCCGTGAAGGACTCCAGCGGCGGCAGGTCGGCCTCGGGGTCGACGACGGCGGGCTGGGCGTCCGCGGGGGGCTCGTCGGCCGACGGCGACGGGGACGGAGCCGCCGACGGGGAGGCCGAGGACGAGACGGGCTCGCGGGAGTCGGCGGGCGTGGGCGGGGATCCCGGGGAGGCGGGCGAGCGGGGCGTTGCGGCCTCGCCCGTCGGGGTCGGCGGGGTCGGTGCCGCCGGACGCTCGTCGGCCGGGTCCTCGTCGTCGAAGTCCTCGTCCTCGTACTGGGGTCCGGCGTCGTCGGCGAAGTCGCGGGGGTCGGCCACCTCGATGACGTGGTCCTCGTCCGCGGGCAGCCTGAGCGCACCGTCGGGGTCCTCCCGGTCGTCTGGGAGGTCCGGGTCACGGGAGCCGGCGGGGGTGCCCGGACCGGTCTCCTCAGGCCGGGGGCCCGCGGCCTCAGGCTCCGCAGGGCTCCCGGCCGGCCCGGTCTGTGCACGGGTCCACCCGCCGAGGAAGGAGGACAGGGGCGCGGTGGAGGGGTCGGGCGTCGTCATGAGGGCATCGTCCCACGTCCGAGCCGTCCGCGGGCGTGCTCAGCGGCCCCGAGCGCCCGGGGCTCACGCCCTCGGCCGGGCGGGTCAGTCGAGCACCCCGGCGCGGGCGCGGGCGGCGGCGTCGGCCATCTCGGAGGCGGTGGCCAGGAGCGCCGAGTCGCGGCGGGTCACGCGGTCGGCCAGCTCGTCGGCGTCGTCGAGGATCCACTCCGGGTCGCTCCCGGCGGCCAGTGCGCGCAGGAAGCCCGAGGCCAGAGTGAGCACCGGGGCGAGACCGGCCACCGAGTCCTCGAGCCTGCCTGCGAGCACCTCGTCGATGCGTGCGCGAAGCTGCTCGGGTGAGGGGGCCGGGCGCCCCTCGGCCCGGGCCGCCTCGAATCGCCTGAGGACCGGGCCCGAGTCGGGGCCCTCGGCGCTCAGGTCGACGGTCGTGGCGTAGCGGCGTGCGACGAGCTCGGGGTCCCGGCGGATCCACTCGCGCACGAGGAACAGGCGCCACAGCGCGCCGGGCAGCGTCGTGGAGGGCGAGTCGGCCCACAGCTCGGCGACCTCGTCGACGCCGCGGGTGGCGACGACCTCGACGACGCCGGCGCGGCTGATCCGCTCGATCACGACCTCCGAGGCGGAGGCGGCACCGTCCCCGGAGCCGTCGGAGCCGTCGGGGTCGTCGAGGACGAAGCCGCCGACAAGCGCCTGGGCGGCGCGGTGGGCGAGCTCGGAGGACACGGCGGTGTCGGCGCTGCCCTCGATGGACTCGGCGACCTCGGGGTCGAGACGGGCTGGACGGTGGAACTGGCGGGCCATGGTTGTCCTTCCGGAGGGCCGGGCGGTCTGGCCCCATTGTCGCCCACCCCGAGGGCCACCGGCCGCACCGCGGGGGTCCTCAGTCCTGCCGGACCGGGGTCCGCTCTCCGCCGCGGGGCACGCGCGCGCGGGTCACGCGGGACGACCCGCCCGAGTAGACCGTTCCCTCCCCCGCCTTGACCGCGGCGACCAGGACGAAGCTGAGCGTGATGAGCAGGGCCCAGCTGCCGAGCTTGCCGAGGTGGACCATCTGCCAGCCCTCGCGCTGGTCGGGGTAGCTCCACGCTCCCAGGAGGGTCGCGGCGTTCTCTGCGAGCCACAGGAACAGGCCGATGAGCACGAAGGCCTGGACGGTGGGCATCCAGTACCGCTCTCCCCCGACCGTGAAGTGCACCGTGGAGCCCCACAGCGCCGCCACGAAGCCCAGGGCGATGAGCCAGCGCAGGTCCGGCAGGGCGTGGTGGGTGAAGAAGTTGGCGTAGGCGGCCACGGCCAGCAGGCTGACCGGCCACCACCGGAAGCCCCCGACGTGCAGGTCGAAACGACGGAAGGCCTGGCAGATGTAGGAGCCGACCGAGGCGTACATGAACCCGGAGAAGACCGGGACACCGCCCAGGCGCAGGACGGCGTCACCGGGGTAGGACCACGAGCCGACGTGGACCTTGAAGATCTCCAGCGCCAGTCCCACGACGTGGAAGGCGCAGATGACGCCCAGCTCCCGCCAGGTCTCGACCCGCAGGGCGACGAGGGCCAGCTGAACCGCCAGGACGTAGACGAGCAGCGCGTCGTAGCGCGCCACGGGCATCTCGACGAGGTCCCAGACGAGCGCGCTGAGGGCCAGGCCTGCGAACACCGCGAGCGGGAAGACGCAGCACAGCAGCTGGGTCAGCCCGAACTGGACCAGGCGCAGCGGCAGCAGGCGCGCACGGGTCAGGGGACGTCGTTCGGAGGTCACCGGAGGATCATGCCGCAGGGTCCCAGGGCAGCGGGCGCCGGCGCAGGGGGAGCACGCCCCATGCCGGTGCCCGCGGCGAGGCGCACGCTGCGGGACTTCGCTCTCCGGCGACGGGCTCGTGAGGGTATGCTGCCGGTCGCGGCCGCTGTCTGGGTGCGGCCGCAGCGCCCCTCTAGCTCAGCTGGTCAGAGCTGCGGACTTTTAATCCGACGGTCGTGGGTTCGAGCCCCACGGGGGGCACCAACGAAAAGTCCGGGGTCGTGCCAGAAGCCCACCGTCGCCGGTGACGCTACAGTCGCCCATATCCGCTATGGCCGCCATGGGATGGCTACCATGATGGCTACCCGCGGGCCAGGCTCGCTGGGGAGTGCTGACGGGGAGGAGCTGGGAGGGTGTCGAGGGGCAAGGGCGAGGGGAGCGTCTTCCGTGACGCGGCGCGGGACCGGTGGGTGGCGATGATCGAGCTGCCGGCGGACCCGGTCACGGGCAGGCGTCGCCGGAAGAAGGTCACGGCCCGGTCGAAGGCTGAGGCGCTGCGTAGGATGCGCGCGGTCCAGGTGGAGGTGGAGCGTGCGGGGGACGTGACGTCTGGGCGGCCTATCACGGTCGGTGAGTGGATGGACCTGTGGATCGCGAGGGACGTGGCGCCGCATCGCAAGCCGTCGACGACGGCGGACTACCGGTCGGTCTCGGAGCGGCATATCAAGCCGGCGCTCGGTCGGACGCGGCTGGATCGGGTGACCCCGGGTGATGTCCGCCGGCTCCATGAGCGGGTCACCGCTACGGGTGCGTCATCGACGACGGCGGCGAAGGTCCACCGCGTGCTGCGCACGGCGCTCGGGGCGGCGGAGCGTGAGGGTGCGGCGGCCAGGAACCCGGCGCGGCTGGTACGGTCGCCGCCCTCGTCGAGGGTGCCGCCGCGCTCGATGAGCACCGCGGAGGCCAAGAGGTTCCTGGAGGGGCGCAGGGAGCGTGGTGACTGGGCGCGGTGGGCGGTGGCCCTCATGCTGGGGGTGCGGCAGGGTGAGGCGCTGGGGATGACGCTGGACCTGCTGCACCTCGGGGCCGACCCGTGGGTGGAGCTCGCCTGGGAGGTCAGGCGCGTGACGTGGGAGCACGGGTGCGGGGAGCGGTCGACGGAGGGGTGGCCGTGCGGCCGGGTCCGGGGCGCCGACTGCCCGGATCGCCGGGCCCCCGTGCCGGCGCACCTGGAGGCCGAGCAGGTGCACGGCGGCCTGTGGCTCCTGCGCCCCAAGACCACGGGGTCGCACCGAGCCTTCGGACTCCCCCGCGTGGTGGCCGACGGCCTGGCCGCCCACCTCGACCGCCACAGGCCAGCGCGGTTCGTCTTCGAGGCCGCCCCGGGCGTCCCGGTCGACCCGCGCCGCGACTGGGGTGCGTGGCGCCAGGCGCTCGCCGAGGAGGGCCTGCCGCCGATGCGCCTGCACTCGGCCCGGCACACGGCGGCGACGCTGCTCCTAGAGGCCGGGGTGCCGGTGCGCACCGCCCAGGAGATTCTGGGCCAGACCCAGGCCCTGACCACGGCCCGATACCAGCACCCCGGCAGGAGGGTCACGGCCGCCGCCCTCGAGGCGTCATCCGACCTGCTCTGACCGCACCCCAGCCACCCTCCCCGGAGCCGCGGGAAAAATCCGGCTTTCGGGCGCATTTCCCGGGATATTCTCCGCTCCCCTCCCCGGCCCGCCCAGACCAGCCCGGGGACACCGCCGGCGCCTCATCGATGGCGGACCACCGCCCACCCCACCGCCACCGTCGCGCTCGCGGGCGGGTGGTGGCGTGATCGTGACCATGGTCTGGGAGCTGGCGTCCGGCTGGGCTCGTAGCATGGAGACGTGCTGCGGCGAGGGTGCCGTGGCATGGACAGTCAGGAGGGGACCATGGCAGGCAGGCGGGACAAGATCCTCGCGTTCATTGTGAGCGTGGACGGGGGGCTGACCCTCTATCAGGACCGGATCGAGTACCGCGTCAGGCGGAAGGTGGAGCGGGTGATCCCGCTCCAGTCGATCACGTCGGTGAGGGTGGAGAGCGGGTCGGCACTTGAGGCACGGGTGACAGCCACGCGGCTGGTGGCACTCGGGGTCTTCGCGTGGGCCGCGAAGAAGAAGACTGGCGGGGAGGCATACTTGACCATCGAGGCCGAGGACGCCTTCGTGACGCTCATGGTGGACCGGAAGAAGGTCGCCGCCGCCCATCGCTTCGTCGCCCAGGTGGAGACCCTGCGCCGCGGCTGACAGAAGCTCACTGCACGTCACTGAGCCCTCACTGATGATCAGTGAGGGCTCAGTGACGTGCAGTGAGGGTCTCGGGTCAGGAGGCCAGGATGGCGGGAAGGCGTCGGGCGGCGCGCTGCCATGCCAGGACGAGGCCGGGCGTGACGTCAAGGTGGCGGGCGATGCCCCACAGGTCGGGGCCCTCGACCTGCTCGGCGTCGCGGTAGGCGGCGGCGGTGATGATGAGGCGCGCGGCCTCCTCGTCGACGAAGCGCTCGACGGCGGCCTCCTGATGGCCGTCGTCCCCCCGTCGGGCGTGCACGACCTCGTGCGCCAGGGTGGCGACCTCCTGGCCGACGGTCAGTCCCCGCGAGATGAGGATGCGTGACTGGGACGCCTCGAAGCGGCCGCGCTCACCTGGGAGCAGGTCCGCCCTGTGGACCGTGACGCCGTAGGAGTGGGCGACGGCCAGCAGGGCGGACTCGCGGCGGTCGACGGGATCGATCATGGGGACTCCTCCATCATCTCCGCCTCATCGGCGGCGCTCATCTCGACGGTGTGCGCCGCGTAGGGGACGGAGTCGTCAGCAACGACGTCCTCGCCCCATCCGGGCGCGTCGCCGACCGTAGCCATCGCCGGCCCGACGCGCCGGGAGGTCGGCAGTGCCGTGACCGAACCGGCACCGACCGCGCCCTCCTCGTCGCGCGCAAGGCGCTCCTCGGCGCGCTGGACGATGACGACGACGTCGACGGTAAGCGCGCTAGCGATCGCGAAGAGAGATGCGAGCGTCACGCCTCGCTCGGCGTTGAGCAGGCGCAGGAGAGTGCGCTTCGGGATGCCTGACCGTGCGGCGAGGATGTCAATCGTCATCTTCTGGGCACTCCGCTCGGCGCGCAGCTCAGCCGCGACGGCGGCATTGAGCCCGGCGGAGGGGTCCTTCTCAAAGACGGTCATCTCGGTGGGAGCCATGGCGCTAGTGTGCCACATTGGGCACTAATGTGACAGTATGGTAACGGTGCCCAGTCCGGCTTGATAGTGCCACATTGGGCACCTATGGTGAACCCATGGTCACCGACACGATCACCCCCCAGAGCGTCGCGGACGTCATCGTCAGGAAGATGGAGGACGCCGGAGAGACCACGCTGGGCCTCACCAAGAAGGTGGGAATCCCCCGAGCGACCCTCCAGCGCCGACTCCTCAACGGCGGCGGACTCCAGGTCGCCGAGCTGGCTGCGATCGCCGCCGCTCTGGGCACAACCACGATCGCGATCCTCACCGAGGCGCAGGCCAACCAGACGCGCTCGCGGGCTGCTGGCGCGGAGGGGGACCTGTGATGGGCGGCGTGCTCGAGGTCCTGGGGGCAACCGTTGAGGTGCGGCGCGTGGAGGCGCCCGACGCCCAGGTCGCGGTGACGGCGGTGGACATCCGTCCTGAGAATCCGGGGCTCGCCCCGGTGTGCGTGACGCTGGACGAGGCGGAGGCCGACCGGCTGGTCGGTCTGCTGCGCGGAGGCGTCGGTGATGACTCCTCCCCGGCGGGTGAGGGGCGCGGAAGTGATGACCCCGCGTCCGCTGTGGTGGTGGCTGCTGTTGGCCCCGCCGGGGAGGGCCCGGTGCCGGGCGTGGCGTCCTGTAGCTCTGACGCCGCGCCTGGCACACCGTCGGACTGGCCGGCCAGAGACGACACGGTGCTGACCGGCTTCGTGTCCACGGGGATGGGTGTCAAGACCGTGTCCCTCGGTGGTGAGCGTCGCAGCACGGTGATGCCTGTCCTGACGCGGCGGTCGGGGTTGCCGGCGGTGCGGGTTGAGATGCCCGTCGTCGTCAGAGGCGGGATCGCCCTGGAGCCGCGCCGAGCGCTCGATCTTGGTCTGGCGCTTATCGAGGCGGGCACTCTCGCGAACGCGGCCCGGGCCCTCCCGGAGTGGGAGGAGCAGGCGCGGATGTGGGGGTGGGCGCGGTGAGCGCGTCGGTGCAGGAGCGTGAGCTGGCTCGCCTGGTGCGGGCGGTGGAGGCGCTCGCCGATCGGGTCGAGCGTCTCGAGGGGCTGCTCGTGTCGGGGGCGGTGGAGGCGCCGCGGACGCTGTCGGTGGACGAGGTCGTCCGCTTGACGGGGGCGCCGCGCCGCATGGTGCTCGCTGCGATCCGGACGGGAGCCCTTCCGGCGGTCGAGGTGGGTGAGCGGACCCGGCTGGTCCGGCCTCAGGACCTCGACATGTGGCTGGAGCGCCTGGAGCGGCGCTCTGTGGATGCGGCCTGACGGGCCGCGGCAGGAAGAAGCAGGAGAGTGCCCCGCCGCGATGGGCGCGGCGGGGCGGGATAGAGAGGAACTGAAGACCTCATGGAGAAGAGTAGCACGGTGTCGCGGGGGCGTCATGTGGCGCCGGCGCCCGATGGGGGGCACCTGTGGCTGGTGGCGGGTCTGCGGGGACCGGAGCTGTGGCGTCCGGCCCGACTCCTGGCCCTGGTGGTGACGGTGGTCGCCGCTGTGGTGGCCCTGGCGGTGGAGACCGTCCTGGCGTGGCGCACGGGCCACACGACGGGCCTTCTGCTGGTGGGTGCCGCCCTGGTAGCGGCCTCCCTGGTTCAGGCGCTCACGGGCGCCGAGGGGGTGGCGGAGTGAGTGCCAGGATCGACTGGTCACGGGGGCCTGTCCCCTGCGTGGAGTGTGGGCGCATGATGCGGCCGATCCGCCGCAAGCCTGCCGGCGAGTGGGCGGGCACGGTCCAGGCCGTCGGTCGGGGCATGTGCGCCGCATGCTACGAGGCGGTGAAGCGCAATGCGAAGAGCCGCGGGGAGGCGGTCTCGGCGGTGCCGTCGTCGGCCCTTGCGGGGGCGACGATTGACACGGAGGCCCGCCCGCGGGCGTCGTTCGTGTGGCAGTGGCCGATGGTGTGCCCGGGGGTGCCGTCCCAGCACCTCGAGATCGAGGCGATGGCCGACCTCATGGACCACCTGGAGGCCATGGGGTGGCTGCTGTCGAGGTCGCCGCAGCGGCTGTCCCGCCCTGCTGGTGGGGGGATGGCGTGGCTGGTGCACGTCGAGGAGGCCCCGCTGGAGCTCCGGCGGGCCCTGGAGGCCCGCCCGGAGACGGCGACGATCCCGACCATGCGCGGATCCTTGGTGTTCGCGCGGGCTCTCCTGATGGAGGGGGTGTCCATCGGGCACATGGAGGCGGACATCGTCGCTGACGCGGCTGCCAAGATGCGGGAGCTGGGTCTCATCGCGATCGGACGGCCGGTGCGTGAGGGGATCACGCATGGTCTGGCGCCGGTGATGAGGGTGCGCATCCCGGTGCGGCAGGCGACGCCGGCTGAGGCGTCGGCTCTGGGGCACGCGTCGGCCGACGTCGACGTCGTGGTGCCGGTGGCCTCCGGTGAGGGGGTGGCGGCATGAGTGGGGTGCTTGGAGCCCTCGTGGCGGAGGAGCGTGACCGTGCCCGCCTGCTCAAGGGCGGCGGGCAGGGCGGGATGCTCGACGCCCTCGTCGATGACCTGCGCACGGTCTCGCCGCACGCGATGGGAGAGCACGAGACGCGTGTGATCGCCGCGGCTCTGCTGCGCCGTGGCTGGCGCCGTGAGGGGGGTGCGTCGCGGTGACCGCGCCTTTCTACCGGGACGACTTGGTGACGCTCTTCTGCGGCGATTGCAGGGAGATCACTGACTGGGTGGCGGCGGACGTGCTCGTCACGGACCCGCCCTACGGCATGGCCTTCCAGTCGGGGCGGCGACGGAAGGCCTTCGACCTGATCGTCGGCGATGAGGACACGACGGGTCGTGACGCGGTGCTCGACATGTGGGGCGCGGAGCGTCCCGGCCTCGTGTTCGGCCGGTGGTCTGTGACGCCGCCGTCGGGTGAGCGTCAGCGGCTCATCTGGCACAAGGCTAGGACGACGGGCATGGGTGACCTCGCGATGCCGTGGGGCCCGAACTTCGAGGACATCCACGTCATCGGGTCCGGGTGGGACCGTGAGGCGGCTGGCCTGCCGCGTGTCGGGTCGGTGATCACGACTACGCAGGCAGTGGGGGGGGTGCCGACGCCGAGGGGCGGATGGGGCACCCGACGCCGAAGCCTGTGGGGCTCATGGAGCAGCTCATCGCCCGCTGCCCGGCGGGGGTGATCGCCGACCCGTTTGCCGGCGCAGGGGCGACGCTCGTCGCGGCCCGAAACCTCGGCCGGCGCGCCGTCGGTGTCGAGATCGAGGAGAGGCACTGCGAGACGATCGCACGTCGGCTTTCCGAGCAGGTCATGGACCTGTGGGGCGGGGGTGACCAGGCATGACAGGCATGAGACGCGTCTACGTCGCGGGCCCGATCACGGGCGTGCCCGACTACGAGGTGTTCTTCCGGGCCGCGTGCCGGGCGCTGCGGTCGGCAGGGTTCGAGCCGGTCTCCCCGGCGCACCTGCCGGTCAAGTCGGCCCGCCAGTGCCGGCGGCCGGGAGACGACGAGTGGCGCATGTGGATGCGTGCAACGGGGCACCTGCTGCTGGAGTGCGACGGCGTCGCGCTGATCGACGGGTGGCGGGAGTCCCGGGGCGCGCGGATCGAGGCGTTCTGGGCCAGGCGGCTCAGGCTGCCGGTCAAGCCGCTGGAGCACTGGGTCATCCCAGCTGCCTCCGGGGAGGGCGAGGAGACGGCCGGCCGGTCGTCGGACGGAACGGGCATGAGTGAGGAAAGTCAGATGAGCGAACACCACGACCTCAGTGACCAGGTCTACGACCTGGTCAACTGCACCCCGCACAACCTGCGGTTCAAGGCGGGGGACTACTGGGTGGAGGTCCCGCCGGAGATGACGCCGGCTCCGCGACTCACGCTGAGCACGGAGCACACGACGCGGGTCGCGGTCCGCATGGGAAGTGCGCGCGTCACCGGGGACGGGCTCACGACGGATGTCACCAACTTGGACATGGCGGCGACCGTGCTTTCCGGCCGCCGCCCGACGGGCTGTGAGCCTCCCCTTCCGGACGGGGTTGGTGGCGTACTGGTTGTGGTCCCACGCGCCATCGCGGAGTACTTCGCGCACCGTGAGGACCTGGTGTGGCCGGACCGGCTGGTCAGGGACGTGGACGGCAGTGTGATCGGGTGTACGGCGCTCGGGGCGCTCTGGGCGCCTGAGGGGATCGACCTGTTCGTGGAGGAGTCATGAGCGCTCAGGACACGGCTCAGGACACGGCTCAGGACACGGCCCAGGGCGGTGAGGCGACGGGGCTCGTCCCCCTGGAGTGGGCGGTGACTCTGGCCGTCACGGTCTCGGGATGGCTCTTCCGCACGGGGCTGTATCCGCGCGTCGGTGTCGAGCGGCACGGGGACACCGTCGTCATCGACACTGGCACGGGAAGGTGGCTGAACCTCGTGTGCAACCGAGAAGCGGTTGAGACCGAGGCGGTCTATGACGACGCGTGCGGTCTGCGGCGCGTGCCGCAGGGGCGTGCGTCGTCTTTGGACGAGCTCACCGGCATCGTCGCCCAGTGGGCCTATCAGATGGGGGTCTCGGCATGAGCGGGACCAGCATCCGGGTGGTGGAGTGGTCGGCGTCGTGGCTGCCGGTGACTCACCTCGCTGAGGTCGGGGAGCGGCGCCTGGTGGGGCCGTCGCTGGGGCGGGCGGCCAGTCTTGGGCAGCCACCGCACTGGGTGTGTGACGTGGCCCGCCTGTGCAGGAGCGGATCGCAGCCGCATGTGGCGGATGCGGTTGAGCCGGGTCTGCTGTCACCGGAGGAGGTGGCTGAGCTGGTGGCTGATCGGAGGACGTGCCGCCGGTGCGCGGAGGTGGCTCGCCGCATGCTGGCCGAGGCCGGTGGTGACGCGGCGGGTGAGGACCCGCTTGGGACGCCGTCGATGCTGGACATGCTCGGTGCTGACGGGGGTGGTTCCCGGTGAGGCTGGTCATTGCGGTGGATGGGTCGCCGGTCGTCGACCCGGTGACGGTGGTCCTCACGGTCGCCTCGGTCTCTCCGGAGGGTGCGGGTGGCGCCCCGGCCGGGAGGTCGGATGTCGTGGCGAGCATCCGCGCGGAGGAGCAGCGGGTGGAGTCGGGGGCCCGATGGCTGGGGACTCTGCTGCCGGCCCTCGTGGGGGCGGTCCCGGAGCAGTGGGAGCGCTTCCTCCCGGACCCGGACGGTCAGCTGGAGGTTGTCGCGGTGGATGCGCCTCTGGTGGAGGCGCTCGAGCGGGTCGGCGTGATCGCGCCGGCGCAGGCAGGACATATGGAGCACGAGAGCATGAGGGAGGCTGGGCAGTGACTGGGATGAGGGTGCCGTCGACGGTGCAGGTGCGGGTGGTGTGCCCGATGGACCTCCTGGTGCGTGCGGTGCGTGCGGTGGTCCCGCACACCGGCCCGGAGAAGGCGGGCACAGGCCTCGAGCGGGTGCGTCTGGTGGTCGACCTGGAGGGGATGCGTCTGTCCGTGGTGACCACGGACGGGGTGTCCGCGGCGGTGGCGTCGGTCCTCCTGGAGGAGGCGGACGTTGTAGGCGACGGGGAGCCGGCGGACACGGGCCTGGTGGAGGTCGTCGAGGTCGACCTGACGGTCCGGGCGGCTCGCATGATCGGCCGCGTGCATGATCCCCGGGGTGCCCGGGAGGACCAGGGGGCGCGCGCGGAGGTCGTGGTCGACGAGCACTGCGGGACCGTGTCGGTCACGGACGTCACCGGCCTGTGGCCGGGTGCGTCGGTGCGGGTGCGCAGCCAGCCGGACTGGTACTCCGAGGAGGGTCTCGAGCGGCAGGACGCCGCCCGGATGGTGATGGAGGCGTGCGCGGAGCCCCTGGCCGGTGCGGCGACGATGCTCATGCCGTCGGATCACATGCGCCAGTGGGCGGCGACCGCGAAGGAGCTCGGGGGCCTGCCCCTGCGGGCCACGACGGGCGGGCACCTGCTCATCGCCCAGGGGGACGCGGACAGTCCCATGTTGTTCCTGGGCAGCACGATCGCGTTCGGCACCGCTGGCACGAGGGCGGACGACCGGGCCTACGACGGGTCCGGGACCGGGGTGCTCATGGGGCTCCTCATCGACGGCGCCCCGGTGGGAGCACGGGAGGGCCGCCGCTCCGATGAGAGGGCCCTGGTCGCGGACCTGTCCGCGTGGCTCCACGAGCAGGACAACGGGGGCCCGGACGGGGGTGAGGCAGCATGACCGCCGCGCGCCGCCGGTCCCACGCGTCTGCCCGCTCGGCCGGCACCCGCTTCGAGTCGATGGTCGCCGGCTACCTGCGCGACAAGCTCGCTGACGACCGCATCGAGCGTCGCGCCCGCACCGGCGCGCAGGACCGAGGGGACATCGCCGGCGTCCGCCACCAGGGCGAGCGCCTGGTCATCGAGTGCAAGAACACCGCCCGCCCCGCCCTGGCGGCGTGGGCGGACGAGGCGGAGATCGAGCGAGGCAACGACGACGCCATCGCCGGGCTCGTCGTGCACAAGCGTCACGGAGTCGCCGCCCCCGGAGACCAGTGGGTCACCCTCACCCTCCGGGACCTGGTCGCCCTGCTCAACGGCCGTCGAGACGAGGAGGACCAGCCGTGAACACCACGACAATCATCGCAGCCGGTGGCGACGTCATGCCGCCCGCCGGCCAGCTCGACGTCTTCGAGTTCGACGGCGTCGAGGTCCGCACCGTCACCGACCCCGACGGCCAGACCCTCTTCGTGGCCGCGGACATCGCCCGCGCCCTCGGATACCGCATGGCCTCCGACATGACCCGCCGCCTCGACGACGACGAAAGGGGTACGCGCTCAGTGCGTACCCCTGGTGGCGACCAGACCATGATCGTCATCACCGAGTCGGGCGTCTACGCCGCGGTCCTCGGCTCCCGAGTCGAAGGGGCCACCAGGTTCCGCCGCTGGGTGACCGGCGAGGTGCTCCCCGCGATCCGTCGGCACGGCGGATACCTCACACCCCAGGCAGCAGAGGCCGCGCTCAGCGACCCCGACTTCATCATCCGCCTGGCGACGTCCCTCAAGGAGGAGCGTGCAGCCCGCGCCGCCGCAGAGCAGCGGGCGACAGCGCTCGCGGCTCGTGTGGAGGCGGATGCGCCGCACACGCGCCTGGGTCGGGCGGTGTCGGAGTCGGAGGGGGACGTTCTGGTGAAGGCAGTGGCGGATGCCTTGACGCAGGAGGGCATCCCCTGCAGCCAGGTGCAGCTCTTCCGGTGGCTGCGCGCCCACGGGTGGCTGTGCCGGTCGCAGGGCGACATGTGGAACCGACCCACGAAGTGGGCACTGGACAAGGGCTACGTGCGCGCCGTCGAGCACGTGGTCAATACGCGCAGCGGGTCCCGCCTCCGGTGGGTGCCGCGCGTGACGGGCCTGGGGCAGCAGGTCCTCGTCGACGGATTCACGACCGGACGATTCGACCTCAACGAGGAGAAGTGATGAACACGAACATGACATCCACCAAGGCGGCTACCGCTGGTGGGTCGGACCCGCTGCCGGCGAACCCCTATGCGGCGCGCCGTCGCCCGCGGAGGGGCGACTACCACCCGGAGCAGGTGCAGGAGTGCGCTTCCTGCGGGAAGCGATACAACCCCGTCGCCGGAATCTGCGGCTGCAACGACAAGCCCTGAAGGTCGCACCCGACCAAGCAGAAGACACGAGAGGACAGATGGAGATGGAGACCATGATGACGATGACGATGACGGAGACGCGCAGTGAGTCGAGCGCGCTGCGGCACCCGGGGATCATTGCCTGCGCCTTGCACGGCCCGCGCGGGTCGCTGGAGCGGGTGATGGCCGCCATCGGCTACGCGGCGGGTTTGTCGACCCCGGAGGCGGACCTGTGGGCCGACTCGGACCGCCTGCTTGACGCCGTGGCGTCAGCGCTGGCGGCGGCCTTGTCGTGGCTGGTGCACGAGGAGTGCGAGGACCCGTCCCCTGAGGACTGGGACCGGGTGATCAGCCGGGTGGAGAGCCAGCCGAGCCGAGTTCGGCCGGGGGAGATCGATTCGGGGGTGAGGTTGAGGGCAATCATCCTCGCGCTGTCAGCCGAGATCAGGTCAAGCGACAGGCCCACGCTGTGGACCAGGCAGCGGAGTCTGGAGGGGATCGAGGCTGCTGTTGGGCTCATCGCCGGATGGGTCGAGGAGCTCGAGACCCAGTCCGGGGACCTCCTCCGTGAGGAGGCCTGCGACTGCCGGACGCAGCGGACCCAAGCCGCCATCGAGGAGGCTGTCGGTGACCTCCTCGTGGACGTCGCCACCGAGGAGGCTGATGACACGGTGGGAGCCGACGTCGACTACGACCGAATCGTCATCACCGACTGCTCCCACTTCGCGCGCGCGGCCGCCATCCGTGCGATGAGCAGCATCTTTCAGAAGGGCTGAGGACCAGAGATGAGAAGCAAGATCGCGGCCGCGGCAACCGTCGCCGCCGTCTACGCCGCCGTCATCCCGCCCCTGGTCCTGGGGACCGCCCTCGCGCTCGCGGTGCGGGCGGGGTGGCTGGTGATCGAGGAGAGCAGGGTGCCGCAGTGCCTGCGGGACGACGAGCCTTTGGAGGTGCACTGACATGGCGGGCGAGACGATTGTGACGATCGTGGGGAACCTGACTGGGGACCCGGAGCTGCGGTTCACGCAGTCGGGGACCGCGGTCGCGTCGTTCACGGTGGCGTCGACGCCGCGCGCCTTCGACCGCGCCTCCGGGGAGTGGAAGGACGGGGAGACCCTGTTCATGCGCTGCTCGATCTGGCGTGAGGCGGCCGAGAACGTCGCCGAGTCCCTGGTGAAGGGCGCGCGGGTGATCGTCCAGGGTCGCCTGGTCCAGCGGTCGTTCACGACGCGGGAGGGCGAGCAGCGCACGGTCGTGGAGATGCAGGTTGACGAGGTGGGCCCGTCCCTGCGGTACGCGCGCGCTCAGGTGACCCGCATGGGCCGCGGCCAGGCCCAGGGGTCGCCCCAGGGTGGGGGCGGGCAGTGGGGGGCGCCCCAGTCGACGGCGGCGACCGGGACCTCGGTGTGGGACCAGTCGGCCCCGCCGGCGTCCCCGCCGCAGGGGCGGATGACGGAGCCGTTGGGAGGGCCGGTCGCGCGGCCGCATGCGCCCCAGCAGCCGCCGTCGACGGAGGACGGATGGGTGGCCGCGATGCCGGGCCAGACCAGCTTTGGGGACGAGCCCCCCTTCTGACCATCACAGCACTGACAGCACAGAGAGGACATCGAGAGGCCATGAGCAAGGCGATCAACAACCCCGTCAACAACCCCACCAACAGCGCCCGGGGTGCCTGCGAGGGGTGCTCCTGCACGGGCTGCCCCCGCACGGCCGGCGGCGGGCCGGGAGAGCCGGTCTGGACCAACCGCGCGCAGCGGGCCAGCGCGGCCGTCGGGAAGGCCCTCGGTGTGGTCACCCTGGCCCTCCTGGGCGCCCTCGGGGTGGCAGCCCTGGTGGGCCTGTGGCGGGTGATCCTGTGAGCGCCCGCAGGACGCCACGCACCGGGGAGCAGCTGGACGTGGGCCGGTGACCAGATGACCGCCACAGCGCAGAAGGGGCGCGTCACCACCGGGGTCGTCCCCGGGGGGCGCGGCTGGGTGTGGACGTGCCCGGCCTGCGGGGCCGTGCGCTCTCACTCCGAGCGCGGGTGGGTGCGGGACGCCGCCGCCGTGCACCAGCAGGCCGCCTGCGGGACGGGGGCGCGTCCGGCCTACCACCCGGAGCTCTTCGCGGGCTGCGAGGTGCACATCGGGTGGGCGGTGTGCCAGCTCGACGACGGGACGAGCCACATCGCCGACATCGTCCGGTACCGGTCGGGCTGGTACAGCCGCATGCTGTGCCGCGGCGCCAGGGTGACCGACGTCGACGACCGCGACGCGCCGTGCGATCCGCCGCCGGCGTCGAGGGCGGAGATCCTCGCAGAGGTCTCCCGTCGCCAGAGCGGGCCACCGGAGGACCGCGTGTGCACCCGATGCGTGGCAGTCCTGTGGGCAAGCAGCAGGGAGCTCGAGGGGCCGACCATGACAGCCGAGGAGGCCACATGGGTGCGGGAGCACGCGTGGCTCCCCAAGATGCGCACCCTCGTCCTCCACCGGGACCCCTGCCGGTGGGTGGTCTGCCTCGCGTGCCACCACGGCGAGCACCAGGAGTGCGAAGGCGAAGGGCCCGGACCGGCGTCCCGCGGCCGCATGACACGACAGGACCAGAGGCCACTCCGGGCATCAAGCCTCATCACCCGGCCGAACCGCCTCCTCGACCTCACAGCGCCCGCAGTCTTCGACACCCACCACGAGGTCGGCGTGTGGTGCTCATGCGCCCTCGCCGACCACCAGGACACGACAGCACAACCCGCGAGCGCCGCACCAAGGCGAGTCGCGCGGCAGACGACGATCTTTGACTTCATGTGAGGAGCGAACACCTATGAGCACAGACAAGACGGGCGGTTCTGCGCCGCGTGAGCGCAGCCAGGCCGAGAGGGCGCTGGACCAGGTCCTGGACCAGTTTCTGACCGGTGAGGCGCCGCTGGTGGGCCTGTGGCTCCGGGCGTCCGGGGTGACCCGCGCCATGTCGACATATCTCCTGCAGCTGGGGTGGCCTGCCTTCGAGCTGGCGCTGCACGCCGATGGGCTCGCGGGCCTCCCGGCGGGGTCGGTCCTGCGGGACGCGGCGGGGGTGCAGGTCGTGGTCGCGGACAGCGGACTGCTGATGGACCTCACCGGCACCGCGCAGACGGCGGACAGCCTCGCGTTCCCGGTGGCCGTCCTCTACAGGGGGGTGGCGTGAGATGACCACCTATCGGGTGAGTCGCTGCCGGCGGGGACTGGCTCACGTCATCAGGACTGTGGGGTCAGACCAGGAGCCCCGGCTGGACGTCGTCAGCATGTGCGCACCTCCGGACGTCGAGGCGGTGCCGTACCCGCGCAACCTGTTCCTCGAGCTGCCCGAGGTGTCGGAGGCCCAGGTGAGGGGCGCTGAGATGTGCCCGGAGTGCGTCAAGGCGATGTCCGCCGCCCTCGGGGGCGCCTTGGCGGCAGTCGTGGGGCACATCGCGTCGATGATGCCGGCCATCGCCGCCGGCATCCGGGAGGTGCAGGAAGCCATCGCAGCCCTCACCGGGGAATCCAGCCGCGGGGAGCAGGACGACTGATGGACACGCCCAGCCCCCAGGCAAGAGCCCCTCCACCACCCCCAGCGCCAGCCAGCCACACAAACAGAATGACGAGCAGCAGGAGACCCAATGAGCTTCTTCGTGGTCGACGACCAGGCCCACGTGCACCCCAAGCACCAGGCCCTGGTCCGACGCGGCCTGTCGGGAGACACCGACGCGCTCGCGGCTGGCTACTTGTGGGTGCTGATGGGGTCTCGACTGCGGTCGGCGTATCAGGACGGTCGGTTTGACCGGTTCGATCTGTTCGCTGTGATGCCTGATCCGCGCGTGCTGCGGATGGCTGAGATTTTGGTTGAGGCTGGTTTGTGGCATGATCGTGCTCACTGTTGTGAGCGGTGCGACCTTCCTCCGGAGGGGTCGTGGGTTTTCCACGATTGGGCGCACTGGTCGCAGCGGACGGGTGAGCAGGACCGGGCGCGCCGGGCATTGCAGACGGAGAGGAAGGACGCTTCCCTTCATGATGCGATGTGGGCACGCGATGGTCTGTCGCGGGCGCATGATGGGGAGCCTGAGAGGGCCCTGTGCGTCTATTGTCAGAGGCTCGTGTTCCGGGACACTCGGAAGGGTGACCTGGCGCCGGAGATGGACCACGTCTTCGGTCGGGCTATGGGTCTCGACGGCGTTGCCGTCGCGTGCCGCGCCTGCAATAGGGCGAAGGGCAATCGCTCTGCCTCGCGTGCGGGGATGAGCTTCCATCCGACGTCGCCGCACTCGGTGGCGCTGGCCCGTCGTGCTGAGCATCGATCGCGCCCTGGTGAGGGGCCCGCTGATCTGCTCGAGATGGCGTGGTCGTCGCCGTCGGGGGGTGGTGACGAGGCGGTTGGGGACCGTGGATCGCGCCCTGTCGAGGGGTTCGCAGATTCGGCTCCGCCGTCGGTTGGGGACCGTGGATCGCGCCCTGTCGAGGGGTTCGCAGATTCGGCTCCGCCGTCGGTTGGGGACCGTGGATCGCGCCCTGTCGAGGGGTTCGCAGATTCGGCTCCGCCGTCTGGGGGTGGGAGCAGTGTGCCTGCGTCCGTCGAGCCGCACCCACCTGTGGGGGGTGGGAGCAGTGTGCCTACCTGGGGGCCGGAACGTCCCGTTCTGGCCACCCAGGAGACACGTGACGGGGCTATCGGGGGCGACGTGCACCCGGGTACCAGGGGTGCCGAGAACGGCGCTCAGAATGGCTCCCACGGCCTCGTGGGGGCTGGGGCGCCTGGTGGTGGAGCTGCCGTGGCTGTCGTCGGCGAGCCTGCCGGCCCTGCCGGCGAGCCTGCCAGCCGTGGGCTCGTGTTCGACGACTTCGTCGCGGCCGAGCCTGCCGGCCCTGCCGGCGAGCCTGCCAGCCGTGGGCTCGTGTTCGACGACTTCGTCGCGGCCGAGCCTGCCGGCCCCTCGCGCGCGCGTACGCGTACGGGCGCGCGCACGGGCCCGTGCGCGCCCGACGCGCGTACGGGCCCGTGCGCGCCCGTGCGTGCGGGCCCGTGCGCGCCCGTGCGTGCGGGCCCGTGCGCGCTCTCCCGCCCGGCAAGGCAGGGCAGGGCAGGGCAAGGCAAGGCAGGGCAAGGCACGGGCCAGGGTGAGGGGTCGGATCACTGGGGTGAGGGCTCTGGTGAGGTCCGGTCAGGAAGCCCTCCGAGGGGGAGGAGGCGTCGAAGGGGGCGTCGAAGGAAGGGAACTTGTGACATCCACGGGGACACGTTTCCGTGCAGGCTTTGTGAGGAGGAGATCGAATGAGCTGCGAGACGAGGGCGGCTTTGGAGTCGGCGCTCATAGATCATCTGGCGGATGAGATGCCGGGGATGATGCCGGGTGCGTGGGTGTGCATTGCCGAGGCGGCCGGCATTGACACGTCGGACGATGAGATGTTCGGCGGCTGGCTGTTCGAGTCGGGCGGGACGCTGTTCGCTCAGCTCGGGATGATTGAGGCGTGGCGGGCTGAGAAGCTCGCTGGGCTGCGCGGTGACCGGGAGGACGGGGCGTGAGCGGCTGCGGGTCGGGGTGCGTGGTTCGTGGTGACCATGCGCCGGGGTGCTCGGGGTGGGTGCCTAGCGACGATAGCGCGGTGGTCGAGTGCTGGGGGTGTCTGCCTCGGCCGGCGGTGCAGGGCGTGCTGTGCGCCTGGTGCTGGGGGCGGATGCAGGCCACGGTGCGCACGCTGCCGTCTGTGGTGGAGCACCTGGTCGATGTGGCCGAGCCGTCGACGTCGTCGCCGTCGGGGCGCCGGTCGGTCGGGGCGCCGTCGTCGCGGCCGAGTGAGCGGGCGCTCTACGCCGAGGCGCTGGTGCAGGCGGACGACCTGCACGCGGCTCTGGTGTCGTGGGCGCTCGAGGTAGCCGAGGAGGCGTCGCTGCGTGTCGGGGTCCCGCGGGGGGGCACGCGGTGGACAGCCGATGGTGGGGACCCTGTCGGGCTGGCGGGCCGGGGGGCGACGCGGCGTGTGGTCGGGTGGCTGGTCCCGCACCTGGAGTGGGTGGCCACCCGGTCGTGGGCGCCGGTCATGCTCGAGGAGCTGGCGTCGATGTCGTCCTCGGCGTCGAGGAGGTTCCCGGTGGAGGAGCCGCAGCGTCGGGTCACTGACGTGCGGTGCCCGGGGTGTGGGTGCCTGTCCCTGGTGGTCGTGCAGCCGGCGGTCGTCGGGGCTGACCGGCTGGTGCGGTGCACGCTGTCGGCGTGTGGCCGTGTCCTGTCGGAGGATGACTGGGCCCGTGCGCGCCGGTGGGCGGTGGCGGTGGCGACGGCGGATGCCGGCGAGGGTGAGGCGGCGTGAGCGTCACCGGGCCGGACGGTGTCGAGTGGGTGCCGGTGGCCGAGGCGCTCGAGCGCGTGCCCGGGCTGGAGTACCGGACCCTCCAGTCGTGGTGGGCCCGGGGGGACGTGAGGACCCAGCGGGTGGGGCGCATGGTGTGGGTGGCATGGGAGGACGTCATGGCCCGGGAGGGCGTGGCGTTCCTCGCCGGCCGTCGTCAACAGGCGCGACACGCCGGTGATGCGCGCAGTGGTTGGACACACACCGAGGGCGTGTTGCATCCTCGGTGACAGCAGGACACCTGTGCCCGGAGGGCCACAGCCGCATGATCGGCCGGGGCTCTCGACCGTGGGCGGGGGTGGGGATCGATGGTGGCGGGGGTGTGGGTCGATGGCGTGGAGGCGCGGCGTGTCGCGGACGTCGACGGCCGAGCACCGCCGGTGGGCGGCCGCGGTTCTGCGGCGCGACCGGTTCGTCTGCCAGCTGGCCATGCCGGGCTGTCAGCACAGGGCGACCGAGGCCGACCACGTCGTGCCGGTTGCCGAGGGCGGAGCCATGTATGATCCTCTCAACGGGCAAGCCGCATGCGGCTCGTGTCACATGCAGAAGACTCAGCGTGAGGCAGCCCGAGGCAGGCAGCGCCGGTCCAGGCTCCGCCCGCCGACCCCGCACCCGGGCCTGGTCTGAGGGGCGCCGGCCGGAGAGCTGGAGGCCCCCGGGGTATCCCCCCAGGGGGGCCCGGGGGCCCGGCCACGGCTGGCATAGGGCTTCAAACCGTGTACGGGTTCCCGCGTTTCTGGTGGCACTAGTTTGGTGCCGCCGTTTTTCGTTGGTATTGCGCCGTTTTATGGCGGGTGTGGTGGGGGGAGGGTGTGATGCCCTCTGGTCCGGTCCCCAAGCATCCGAGCGTGCGGGCTCGTCGGAACGCCGCGCCGGGGATGGTGCAGCTGCCGGCCGATGGTAGGCACGGTCGGACCCCGACGTGGCCGCTGCCGCCGGACCCGGCGGAGGCGATGGTCGACCACTGGCAGTCGGTGGCTGACGACCTCGAGACTCAGGCGGATGCCGAGTCGGATGGTCGCCGCCGCAACCGGATGCTCGACCGGGCTGCCCGGGCCCGTGGGACGGCGGCCATGATCGCTGCCGAGTGCAAGGCGGCCGCGGAGCTCGAGCGCAAGATATGGGCTCGCGTCTGGACAACCCCCATGGCCACCCGGTGGGAGGCGATGCGGTGGACGCGTGAGGTCGCGGGCTACTGCCGGGCCAAGGCCCGGGCTGAGCTGGGCGACCACAAGGCTGCCAAGCTCGCCGTCGCGTACGCGGACCGCCTCGGACTGACCCCGTGGTCGATGCTGAGGCTGCGCTGGGAGATCGCGCCCGCCCCAGCCCCTGACGCCCCGGTCGCGACCGTGACCCCGATCTCCAGTGCTGCCCGAGACTTCACCTGACGAGGTGCTGCCTGGCTACTGGGTGGACTCATCCACGGGCGCGTGGATGACTCTCCCGTGGCCCGGTGACCCGAGCCTGCCGTGGAATCACCACGACCGGCTCGCGCTCCTGCCCCCGACGCTCGGCCCCCAGGTGATCGCCTGGGCTGAGGCGTACCTCAAGCACCATCTGACCGGCGAGCCGTGGCGCTTCACGGTCGGGCAAAAGAGGTTCCTGTACCTCTGGTATGCCATCAACCCGACGACCGGCCGGTTCATCTACCGGTCCGGGGTCAAGCGCGGCGCGAAGGGGACCGGGAAGGACCCGACCGCGTCCGCCCTGTCATGGGCCGAGGCGTGCGGGCCCGTGCAGCTCGACGGCTTCGACGCCAACGGCCAGCCCGTCGGCGTCGAGCGCGGCATGTCCAAGGTCCAGATCGCCGCGAACTCACTGTCCCAGGCCCGCGAGGTCCTCGACGTCGTCAACGGCATGATCACCGACGCGCTCGCGGATGACTATGCGGTCGACGACGGGCTGATGCGGACGGTGACGTCCGTGGGGCGGATCGAGCTGCTGACGGCGTCGGAGAAGTCGCAGGAGGGTGCGCCGGCGACGGCGGTCTTCCTCAACGAGTCGCACCACATGACAGCGTCGAGTGGTGGCCACAAGATTGCTGCGGTCGCCCGACGCAATGTAGGGAAGTCGCCGGCGTATATCCAGGCGCGTGTGCTCGAGCTGACCAACGCCCACTTGAGTGGGCAGGACTCGGTCGCGGAGCAGTCGTTCCTGGCGTGGCAGGCTCAGCAGAGGCCGAATGCGCCGCGGCGGGACATTCTCTACGACTCGATCGAGGCGCCGCCGTCGAGCGACATCTTCGACGAGGAGTCCCGCATGCGGGGGCTGCGGGCGGCGTACTCGGATGCGCCGTGGGCGGACCTGGAGCGCATCTCCGATGAGATGCTCGACACCCGTACCCCGGTGTCGGACTCGATTCGCTACTATTTCAACGGCCTGGGGGTCGCTGAGGACGCTTGGGTCAGCCCGGCGCGCTTCGATGCGATGGCGTCGCCGCGTGAGCTGGCCGAGGGCGACAAGGTGGCCCTGTTCCTCGACTGCTCCAAGAGCGAGGACGCCACGGGACTGGTGGGATGCCGCCTGGCCGACGGCTACGTCTTCGTGCTGGGTGTGTGGCAGCGGCCGCACGGTCACCGCGGCAAGGACTGGCTGGCGCCGCGCCAGGAGGTCGACGCCGTCGTCAGGAACGCGTTCGAGAGGTACCGGGTCGCGTGGTTCGGGGTCGACCCGTCCCCAGCGCGGGACGACTCGACCGAGGCCCTCTACTGGGGTGAGTGCATCGACTCCTGGCATCGGGACCTGCGGCACAAGGTGTCCGTGTGGGCGACCCCGGGTGCCGGCGGGTCCGCGGTGCTTTTCGACATGCGGATGAGCGCCCGGGGCGGCGTGCTCCGAAACCAAGCGTTTACCGACATGGCGATGCGCACCGCGATGGACATTGACGACCCCGAGGAGGGGTCGCCGTTCCCGCATGACGGGAACCCAGCGCTGCGGGTGCACACCCACAACGCACGCCGCCGCCCCAACAAGTGGGGGTACACGCTGGGGAAGGTCAACCGGGACTCCGACAAGCTGGTCGACCTGGCCGTGTGCATGGTCGGGGCCCGCCTGGGTGCGAAGATCGCCCTGGACTCCGGGAAGGTATCCGTGGGTGCGTCGAAGCGCCGTCGTCGTCGAGGGGGGGTGCTCCGGTGAGCTCAGTGACCTGGCTGGTCGACCCGTCGCGTGACCTCGAGGTCGCGCTGGCGCTCGGGGAGGACCTCGAGGAGTTCCGTGCGGTCCTGCGCCGGATCGGGGCGCACGGGCGCCGCAACCGGCTGCGCCGCCGCTACTACGACGGCGAGCAGGCGGCCCGCAACATCCAGATTGCGATCCCGGCCGAGTACGAGTACCTCATGCCGGTCCTGGGGTGGCCTGCCAAGACGTGCAACGTGCTGGCAGCCCGCACGAGGCTCGAGGGCTTCGCGGTGCCGGGTCAGGCGCAGATGGACGCTGAGGCGGCCGAGGCGCTCGACCTGAACCGGTTGCGGTCCTCGGTGCGTCAGGCCACGGTCGCCGCCCTCTGTGAGGGGTGTGCCTTCGTGTCGGTGACGGCCGGGGACACCGCCGACGGTGAGCCGCCGGCGGTCGTGAGCGTCTACAGCGCGCACGACGCGTCCGGGACGTGGGACCGCCGCAGGCACGACCTGTCCTGCGCGCTCACCATCGATGAGCGCAGCGAGCACGGGGCGATCCTCGCGATGACGTTCTGGACGCGGTCCGACCGCGTCGAGGTCTTCCGGGACGCGGTGTCCGCGTCATGGCAGGCCGAGCGGCTACCGCACGGCTTCGGCCGCGTGCCGGTGGTCCTCATCCCCTACCAGGCCGACGGAGGGCGACCGTTCGGCCGGTCGCGGATCACCCGGCCGGTGATGCGCCTGACCGACCACGCGGCCCGCACGCTGCTCCGCACCGAGATCAGCGCGGAGTTCTTCTCAGCCCCGCAGCGCTACCTGCTCGGGGCCGACATGGAGGCCTTCGAGGATCCGCAGACCGGGGAGCTGATGCCCGCGTGGGAGGCGGTCATCGGCCACCTGCTGGTGGCGCCCCGACCGCTAGACGAGAACGACCACGTCTCAGAGTCGAATCCGGTCGCCGGGCAGTTTCAGCAGGCGTCCATGGAGCCGCACAACGCAGAGCTCCGGCAGGTCGCGGCTATGTTCGCCGGCGAGACGTCCATTCCCCTCAACTTCCTGGGGATCGTGCAGGACAATCCGTCGTCGGCCGACGCCATCAAGGCCGCCGAGGCCGACTTGATCGCCGTCGTCGAGGACGCGCAGGCTGACTTCTCGGGGCCGTGGGCGCAGATCGCGCTCCTGGCGGTCCAGGCCGCCCGGGACACGACCGTGCCACCGGACGACATGTCCGGGCTGCGGCCTGTGTGGCGTGACCCGTCGACCCCGACGAAGGCAGCTCAGGCGCAGTCCGTGATGGGGCTCGTCGCCGCCGGCGTCCTGCCGGCCACCAGTGAGGTCACCTACGAGCAGTTGGGCTTCGACTCTGGGACGATCGCCCGCCTGATGGCCGACGCCGCATCCAGGCGGGCGCAGCAGACGCTGTCGTCCCTGGCGGGCGTAGCAGCGTCGGGCAGCGCGCTGGCCCAGGAGGTTGCGTCGGCGCGCACTGATGCCGACGGCACCCCGATCGCATAGAGGGGGGAGTCTCGGTGGCAGGAGCGTCCCCCCTCGCGATCTGGGACGGCCACCGGGTCAAGGTCGAGCAGATCGCCGTCCAGGGAGTGACCGCCCTCGAGCAGGTCTTCCTGGACAACCCGACGATGAGCCGCACAGAGCTCGCCTGGCTCATCCGGCAGGTCAACCATGAGTGGGGTGTGGTGGCCGCGCAGGACGCCGCCGACACAATGGTCATAGCCCGCGCCACCGCCGGCCAGCACGACCTCGAGGCCCCGACGGTCATCGACGCCATCACCACGGAGGTAGCCGAGGCGATCGCAGGGTGGGCCCAGGCCGGCGAGACCCCCGAGGAGGTCCTGCGCCGGGCCGCCATCTCGACCACACGCCACCTGCGCAACGCGTCCCGCGACACCGTCGAGGTGTCGACCGCGCTCGCCGGCACCGGATGGTGCCGGGTCCCGCGCCCCGGATGCTGTGCCTTCTGCCTCATGCTGGCGTCCCGCGGCGCGGTCTACACGTCGCGGGACGCAGCCCTCACGGTCGGCGGCGGCCGCCGGAAGCGGGGCCGGCGGGCATCCGGGTCCAGATACCACGACAACTGCGGGTGCATGGTCCAGGAGGTCCTGCCCGAGCACGGGGTGCCCCCCATCGTCGCCGGCATGGAGCGGCTCCTGTCCACGCTCCAGCAGCAGTCGCCGACCAAGACGCTCACCCTCGACGACTGGCGCGCCTATGTCACCGGCCAGCGCCGGGCGGACGCCGCAGCCCGGCGTAGCGCCGCGGCCGCGCTGGCCGAGGAGTGACACCCGCCGCCCCACTGGCGGCCTCAGATTCCGCACCACGAGCCGCGGTAAAGGGCTCGGACCGACTCGACCACGAGGACACACAATGCGCATCAGCACCATGCCCAGGCACGCCCGCTTCGCCGTCGCCCCGGACCCGGACCCGGCCGCAGGGACGACCCCGTCCCCCGACCCCGGCAGCGGCGATGGCAGCAAGCCCGCCTGGACTCCCCCTGCCAGCCAGGAGGAGCTTGACCGGATCATCGGCGAGCGCCTGGCCCGAGAGCGGGCCAAGTTCTCCGACTACGACGCCCTCAAGACGAAGGCAGCCGCCTTCGACCAGGCGGCCGAGGCGTCCAAGACCGCCGAGGAGCGCGCCGCCGACCGCCTGGCCAAGGCCGAGGCCCGCGCCACCGAGGCCGAGGCTCGAGCCGCCCAGGCCGAGGCCGCCGCGATGCGCGCCGAGGTCGCCGCCACCAAGGGAGTCCCCGTCGGCTTCCTCACCGGGGCCACCCGCGAGGAGGCCGACAAGGCAGCCGACGAGCTCCTGGCCTGGAAGAACGGCCCCACCACCACCACCAATGGTGGGCTGGCCGGCCCCCTGGGCCCCGGAGCACGCCGCGCTCGCGGGAGCGGGTCGACTGGGGGCGTCAAGGGTGGGGGCCTGGAGGCGGGCCGGGAGGCTTTCAAGGCGGCCCACAGCCGCAAGGGTGACTGACGCGCACACTCTCCGACACGACAGAAGGGAAGGGCAGCATGCCCAAGCTCAGGATTGAGCACTCCTCCCCTGGGGACCAGCGGTGGCTGGGCTCCCTGCATGGGATCGACAGTGCTCGCACCGTCACGATCGACCCGGCCGACTTCACGGCCCGGGTCGTTGACAAGATCATCCCCTCGGGGACTGCCGTCGCCGTCAAGGGCGGCAAGACGGTCCCCTACGTCTCAGGTGGGTCCGGGGGTGAGGAGAAGCTGACTGGCTTCATCCTGACCGACCAGCCGGCCGACGCCGGCAAGATCGCGGTCCCGGTCGTCGACCGAGTCCGTGTGACGGTCGCGCTCCTGCCCGACTCGGGCTTCACGATCCCGGCGGCCGGCAACGACCTGACCGCCTGCACCTACATCCCGCGGGAGGGCTGATCGATGGCACTGTGGACTGATCTCATCGAGCCCGCCGAGCTGACGGGCTACGTGCGCGCCGCCTACGAGGACGTCGAGCGCGCCAGGGGCTTCCTGGCGGCCTTCCTGCCCAACCAGGAGGTGCACGACGTCGTCGTCCGCACCTACACCGGTGAGGCCGGCCTGGTCGACGAGGCCTCCTACCGGGCCTTCGACGCTGAGCCTGAGGTGATCGCCGGTGGGCAGGCCCGCAAGCTCGTCATCGAGCTGCCGGCCCTCGGGTCGGTCAAGCCAGTGTCCGAGTACTCGCAGCTGCGGGCGCGCAACGCGACCGACGAGGTGCTGCGGGACGTCATCCTGCGTGAGGCGCTCCGCTCCGTGCAGGGTGTGTCCGACCGCACCGAGCGGATGCGCGGCACGGTACTCGAGACCGGCAAGGCCACCATCGACCAGGCCAACTTCCAGGTCGAGGACGACTTCGGTCGTGACCCGTCCATGACGGTCACGACGTCGGCCGTCTGGTCCGGCTCCACGGCCAAGGTCCTGGACGACCTGACCGCGTGGGCGGACGCCTACGCCGACCTCAACGGAGAGCGCCCGGGCGCCCTCGTGGTCTCCTCCAAGATCGCCCGCGCGATGAGGCGGCACGCGGACTTCCAGACGGTCACGGTCGAGGGTGTCACCCGTCACGCCTCGCTCGAGACCGTCAACTCGGTCCTGTCGTCCGAGGGTCTCCCGGCCATCACGGTCTACGACCGGCGGACCTCGTCGGCCGGCAAGGCGGTCCGTGTCCTCTCAGAGGACAGGCTGCTGTTCCTGCCGGACCCGGTCGACCCGTTCTCGGGTGCTCCGACCCCGCTGGGTGCGACCTGGTGGGGTCAGACCCTGGCCGCCTCTGAGGCGGACATGGGGATTCCGGACGAGCAGCAGCCGGGCATCGTCGCGTCCCTCGACCGGGCGTCCCGCACCCCGCGGACGGTGTCAATCGACGTCGACGCGATCGCCCTCCCGGTGCTCGCCAACGCGAACCTCTCGATGGCCGCGAAGGTGCTGTGATGCGGCGTCTGGTCACGCATGTAGTCGTGCACCGTCCGGCCGGGAGCGTCATGCTCCCGGCCGGGGCGGTCCTGGGCGATGAGGACGCGGCCCTGGTCACCAACCCGTCGGCGTGGGTCGACGACGGTGCCGCTGATGACGACGGCGGTGCCGAGGACGAGGATGAGGGCGCTGGAGCGTCGGGTGAGGTGCCCAGCGAGGCGTGGACCGTGGCTCAGATTCGCGAGTGGGCGGAGGCTCATGGCGTGGACCTGGGGCGGGCCACGACGAAGGCGGACCTCCTGCTGATCATCGGCGATGAGCTGGCGGCCGAGGGGGACGCTGGTCGTGGCGCTCACGTCGCTTGAGGCGGTGCGGGGGGCGTGGCTGCTCGACCCTGAGGACCTGCCTGAGGACAGTGTCCTGCAGGGGCTGATCGGCCGTGCTGAGCGGCTCCTGCGGGGCCTGTCACCGTCCCTGGGGGACCGTGCGGCTCGTGACCCGGACCTCGCTGACCGGGTGCAGGACGTCGTCGTCGCGATGGTCCTGCGGGTGGTTTCCAATCCCGAGGGGGTCCGGTCGACGTCGGAGACCACTGGGCCGCTGACGACGTCGGTCACCTACGGCGGGTCCGACCCCGGGCAGCTCTTTGTGACGGACACGGAGAAGGACCTCCTGGGCATCCGCCGGGGGCGCCGCCGGCAGGCGGCTTTCTCCGTGAGCATGCGCCCGAGGGGGTGACGGGATGTCCCCGCCTGGGAGGTGGCCGCGTCATCGCAGCCACAGGGAGTGGCGGACGCCGGTCACGGTCACGGGGCCGGTGCACCGGGACGCGGACGGTCTGCTGGTGCCGGCCTCGGGGCCGGTGACGGTCGAGGACTGTCACGTCGTGCCGGGGTCGAGCGCGGCCCTGGGGATGACGGACGCGGTGACGTCGGAGGCGCCGTCGGACGCGGCGGTGCTGTACGCCCCGCCGGGGGCGCCTGTCAGGCACCGGGACATGGTCGAGGTGCCGGACACGCACCCGCTGGCTGGCGCGTGGATGGTCGAGGAGACGCCGGCGGCCTGGCCGATGGGCCTGGTCGCCGCCTTGTCGAGGAGGTGACCGGTGATGGTCCGTGTGCAGATTGATCGGGCTGGGGTGGAGGCGCTGATGGTGTCTCAGCCGATGCAGGCGGCGATGCTGGCCGCTGGTCAGGACGTGGCCGCTGAGGCGGCGCGCAGGTCACCGCGCCGCACCGGTCAGCTGGCGGCCTCGTTCTCCGTGGAGTCGGCGGTGGCGACGGTCGTCGCTCGTGGCCGGGCGTCCCGGAGGGCGTCTGGTCGGGTGACGACGGACGTGCCGCACGCGGCGGCGGCCGAGTTCGGGCACATGTCCGGGAAGGCCGTTGGCGCGGGGGGTGTCCGCAGTGCTGTGCCTGGGGCGCACGTCCTGGGTGAGCTGGCGGCGACGAAGGCGGCGCGTGCCGCTCGAGGGGGTCGTCGCCGGTGAGTAGGTGGCTTGACCCTGTCGAGGCGGTCCGTGAGGCCGTGACCGAGGCGACGGGGGCGCCCACGACGCGCGTCCTCGACCCCGGCTTCACGTCGGGGCCGATGCCTCTGGTGCATGTGTCCCTGGTGTCGTCGGCCCCGGGTGACATCGACCGGACGTCGACCGTGGCGGTCGACGTGTACGCGGTGACGCCGTCGGCACGGGGTGAGGCGGGCGCGCAGGCGCTGGCCGAGCTGCTGGTCGACGCTGTCGACGACAAGCCGCTCGCGTCGTCGGAGGGGTACGTCGACGCCGTGACGGTGACGCAGGTGGGCGGCGTGCGCCCCTATTTCGAGACGGTCGAGGTCGTGCCTGTCACCCTCGACATCACATATCGACCTCGACACTGAGCGAAAGGAAACGAATATGGCTGCGACGACTATTGAGGCGCAGAAGAAGAAGCACAACAAGGACGTCAATGTCCGTAAGGGGCTCAATGTCATTGTATTCATGGCGCCCCGGACGGTGGACCTCCCCACGGCGATCACGGAGGGTGCCGGTCAGCTGACCGAGCTGCCGGCCGGATGGTGGCCGGTGGGGATGATGACGAAGGACGGCTTCACGGTCTCGACGGACGTCTCGATCGAGGAGGTCGAGGCTCTGGGTTACCTGGAGGCGGTCCGCACCGACATCGTGAAGGCGCCCAGGACGATCAAGTTCACGGTCCTGGAGCCGTTCCGGAAGAACCTCCAGGAGCTCGTCTACGGGGTCGACCTGGGGGCCCTGAAGGCGGACAAGACGACCGCGGAGGTCGTTTTCGATGAGGCGCCCCTGCCGGCGATCGAGGAGCTCCGCCTCATCGCGGTCATGGCCGACGGGCCGGCCGATGACGAGTGGATCGTCGGCCGCGGTTTCCCCCGCGTGAAGCTCTCCACGATCCCCGAGGAGGCGTGGAAGCCTGACGAGGCCGTCAAGTTCGACCTCGAGCTGTCTGTTTTCACGGACAACGAGGTCGGCACGCCGTGCCGCCACTACCTCGGTGGCACGGCCGCGGGCCGGCACCTGGACGCCATCGGCTTCACGCGCGCCGAGTGATGACGTCGCCCTGGCAGCGGATGGTCTCCCCGCTGCCAGGGCGGCACCCACCCATGGGAGACCGCACAGAGACCACGCACACATCGCGATGAGAGGACCAGACATGCCCCGATTCACCAAGACAGTCAGGGACGCCACTGGCACGGAGGTGACCCTGGAGCGGGTCACCGACGCTCCCGCGGAGATCGCCACCCTGCGCGTCTCCGGGTGGGACGAGGAGAAGGCGACGTCCGAGACGGCCCCTGCTGCCAAGGCCGACGTCGACAAGACGCCGGCGCCCAAGCCGGCCACCAAGCCCGCCCCGAAGCCCGCCGCTGAGGCGTGACCAACCACCAACTGACGACTCAGGAGACCACTATGAGCGATGTCAAGCCCACCCTGACCCTGGCCGCCCTCGAGAAGATGGACGCGGCGTCCGCCCCGGCCCCGTTCACCTTCGGGATCGGCTCCCGGCGGATCAGCTTCCCGGACCCCATGGAAATGCGCGTGGAGGACCTCGAGGCCTTCGCCGCTGACCTGGAGTCCACGCAGTCCCTCTCCGGCATCTTCCGCCGGTGGCTGGACCCGGAGGACGCCGAGGCCCTGCTCGAGAGGCTCACCGCCCGCCAGGCCCGCGTGCTCCTCACGACGGTCCAGGAGCACTACGGGGCCTTCCTGGGCGACCAGGGGGAAGGCGCCGCCTCTACGACTGCCTGACACGGCACGAGAGGCAGGTCACCCAGGACCTCGCAGACCGGGGATGGGACGCCCCCACCCTGTTCCGACAGAGGCGGTGGACGTTCCTCCTGGACCTCATCGATGGGCTGCCGGCGTCCTCACGGACGGTCTCGGCGATCCTCAACGACCCGGACCAGTCCCGGGTCGAGGCGCTCGCTGAGGCGGTCATCGCCTCTGAGGACGCCGAGGACGACGAGGCGGAGGTGGGTGGGTCGCTGGTCGGGCAGACGCCCGTCGTGGTGGTCCTCCAGGACATCTTCGACCTCATCGTCTCCGCCCTCGGTGGCGACGAGCGCTACCCGCGGCCCGTCACGGCGGTAGCCGCCGAGGTCGAGCGGGTCCGTGAGGAGCGCACGCTCGCCGCAGCCCACGATGTCATCGCCGCGATGACGCCGTGGGCCATGTGACACACGACGGATAGGCCCCGGTCGTGGGGCACCAGCACACGGGAGGGTGGTGGTGCCCCATGGCCGGGGCTTTCAAGGCTGGAACCGTCTTCGTTGACGTAGTCCCTTCCATGAAGGGGTTCTTCAAGGCGGTCACGGACGACGTCAAGGGGTCAATGCCGGCCGCTGGTGCGGACGCCGGCCGCAGCTTCGCGGATGGCTTCACGCGCGCCGCCCGCTCGGCAGGCCAGGACGTCGCTGCAGCGGTCGCTGACCCGCTGGGCAAGTCGACCGCCCGCCTCGAGGCCGAGGCCCGCGCCGCCGGGAAGGCCCTCGCCGCCGCGCAGGACGAGGTCGTGGCCGCCGCGGGCCGCCTGGAGGCCGCCCGCAAGGAGGAGGAGACGGCCGCGAAGGCCGCCGCCTCCGCTGAGGAGACGCTCAACCGCGCCCGCCAGAGCTCCGCCACGTCAGCCGCCGACGTCGCCCGCGCGGAGGCTGCCCACAAGGCCGCCGTCGAGCGCTCCACCAAGGCAAACCAGGACGCCGACGACGCCGCCGCGCAGCACTCCCGCGCCCTCGGCACGCTCGAGGAGGCCAGCCGGGGCGCCGACACGGCCGTCACCGAGCTGGCCCGGGCCACCGGCCGGTCCAAGCTCGAGATCGCCCAGGCCGACCCCGCCCTCGACGACCTCGCCCGCAGCCTCGACAAGGCCGAGCGTGAGGCCAAGGAGGCCGACACCGCCCTGACCGGCACCGGCAGGGGCGCATCCGCCATGTCCGGCATGGTCCGATCCGCCGTCGGCCCGCTCCTCGCCATGGCGGCCGCCGTCGGCATCGGCGGATTCGCGTCAGAGGCGATCACCGCCTCAGACGCCACCGACAAGTTCGTCAGCACGTTGCAGTTCGCGGGCCTCGACGGCGCGACCATCGAGCGCCTCACGGAGTCCGCGAAGGCGTACGCGGACGCCACCGTCTACGACCTCGCCGACATCCAGAGCATCACGAGCCAGCTGGCCGCAAACGGCGTGGACGGCTTCGACCAGCTCGCCGAGGCCGCCGGCAACCTCAACGCGGTAGCCGGAGGCTCTGCCGAGACCTTCTCCTCTGTCGGGATGGTCCTCACCCAGACCGCCGGCCAGGGCAAGCTCACCACCGAGAACTGGAACCAGCTCAGCGACGCGATCCCCGGCGCCTCGGGCAAGATTCAGCAGGCCCTCCTCGAGGCCGGCGCCTACACCGGAAACTTCCGCGAGGCCCTCGAAAAGGGCGAGATCACCGCCGAGGAGTTCAACGCCGCCGTCCTTCGCCTCGGCTCCGACGAGACCGCCGTAGCCGCGGCACGCTCCACGAAGACGATCGAGGGCGCCGCCGGGAACCTGCAGGCCACCCTCGTATCCGGCTTCAAGGAGTTCATCGACTGGGTCAAGCCCGCCGTCACAACCGCGATGGGCGAGGTCGCGACCGGCTTCGAGAACGCGTTCACCTGGATCAAGCAGCACAAGCAGGAAATCCTCGCGCTCGCGGGTGGCGTGACCGTGGCGGTTGCGGCATATGCGGGTTTCTCGATCCTCACGAAGGTGAAGGCCTGGATTCATGCCACCGAGATATCAATGCATGCCCTGAATGCTGCGATGAAGGCGAATATCGTTGGTATTGTCATCACGGCTATTGCGGCCCTGGTGACGGGGTTGATCCTGCTTTACCAGCGCAATGAGGACTTCCGGTTGAAGGTCCAGGAGATGGGCCGTGCGGTGAAGGCGGTCTGGGAGGACACGATCCAGCCGGCGATCGCGACGGTGTGGGGGTGGATTTCCGGGACGCTCATGCCGGGCATCCAGGGGATCATTGACATTCTCTTCAAGGGGGACTTCACCGGGTCGATCTTCGGCTTGGAGGAGGACTCGACGTTCGTCGACATCCTCTTCAGGGTCCGTGATGCCGCGATTGCGGTATGGGACTGGGTCGTGAACGTGCTCGCGCCGGGTGTGTCGAGCGCGTGGTCCAATGTCATTTGGCCGGCCGTGCAGACGGTGGCTACGGCCATCTATGACGCCTGGGTGAACGTCATCTGGCCGGCCTTGTCGGCGCTGTGGTCGTGGGTGACGGTGACGCTGGCGCCGGCCCTGTCGGCCTTCTGGACGGGCACCGTACAGCCCGTGTGGGCCGCGATCTCGGCGGCGGTGTCGGAGGCCTGGAACAGCTACATCCTCCCGGCCTTGTCGGCGCTGTGGTCGTGGGTGACGGTGACGCTGGCGCCGGCCCTGTCGGCCTTCTGGACGGGCACGGTCCAGCCCGTGTGGACGGCGATCTCGGGATTCATCCAGTCCGCGTGGGTGAACGTCATCGGCCCGTCACTGTCGGCGCTGTGGTCGTTCATCACGGGCGTCCTGGTGCCGATATTCCTGTTCCTGTGGAGGAATGTCGTCCAGCCCGCGTTCCAGGGTATCGGGGCGATCATATCGTTCGCCTGGAACTTCGCCATCAAGCCGGTCCTCGAGGGCTGGAAGTGGATGTTCCAGAACGTCATCGGCCCGGTGATTACGTGGCTGTGGCGTAATGTCGTCCAGCCCGCGTTCCAGGGTATTTCGACGACGATATCCACGGTGATCAACTTCCTGTCGGACACGGTCTTCCCGAAGATCAAGTCGGCGATTGACAACGCGAAGAACGGCTTTGACAACTTCCGTGACGGAGTGAAGGCCGCCATGGATAAGGTCAAGGAATACGCGGCGAAGCCGGTCAACTTCGTCATCAATACCGTCTACAAGGACGGTATCAAGAAGGCGTTTGACACGATCGCGGAGAAGGTCGGCCTCTCTTTGAGGCTGCCTGACGTGAAGGCGATCGCCGGGTACGCGTCCGGCGGCCAGTGGCAGACGATGACGCCGGGATACACCCCGGGCAGGGACGTGTATCACTTCTATTCACCGGATGGTGGTGGTGCGCTGAAGCTATCGGGCGGTGAGGGGATCATCCGTCCGGACGCGCTGCGCGCCCTCGGGGGCAAGCCGTGGCTGGATCGCGTCAACGCGTGGCGGGGGCGGGGTCTGGCGAACGTCGGCGACCTCGGTCGCCGGCGCGGCCAGGTGGCTTTCGCCGACGGCGGTATCTGGGGGCGCGTGACAGACACCTTCGAGGCGGCAGCCGACTGGGTGTCGTCGACGGCGTCGGCGGTCGCGGACATCGTCTCCGACCCGCTCGGTGCGGTCGCCAATCTCGTGATTGCGCCGGCTAAGACGCTGCTGGCGCAGATGGGCTCGTCATTCTGGGCTCAGACCATGAAGGCTACCCCGCCGTTGTGGTTCGAGTCGCTGAAGAACATCTTCAAGACCAAGACAGAGGAGTCGGGCATGGGGTCGTCCTCGGGCCTGGTGGGCGCCGCCCGCAAGGCGATCGGCGTGCCCTACATCTGGGGGGGGTCGTCGATCCCGCCCGGGGTGGACTGCTCGGGCCTGGTCTACTGGTCGGCGAAACAGCTCGGGCTGGGGTGGCCGCGGCTCACCGCCGCGGGCTACCAGGCGGGCTCAACGCCGGTGTCGGTGGGGTCGGCGGTCCCAGGTGACCTGCTTTTCTGGGGGTCGCCGGCATGGCACGTGGCAATCGTGTCGGGGCCGGGGCGGATGGTCGAGGCGCCCAAGCCGGGAACAACGGTCCGTGAGACCGCGGTCTGGGGGACGCCGACGGCGGGCCGCTACGGCGGCAAGAAGTACGACGCCGGCGGCTGGCTACCGCCGGGTGTGACTGCCGCGGTCAACCAGACCGGCGCCCGTGAGGCTGTGCTCACCGCGCGTCAGTGGCGGGATGTCTCGTCGCTGGCGGCTCAGGGGGTCAACAGCTCGGCGGCAGTGCTTGACGGTGCCGAGCTGCGTCTGGTGATCGATGACGGCGAGGCGCTGGATGCGCATATCGAGGTCGTGGCCACCGGGGCGTCCCGGCGTGCCGAGCAGCTGCGCGGGAGGGGTCGCTGATGGGGCTCATCGCCTCTGTGCCTGCCGGGCAGGCGCGCCTGGTGCAGGTCGTCGTCGAGGCCGGCACGGTCCCGCCCGGGGAGAGGTTCTCTGTGGTGGGTGAGGTCGGCTCCTCGAGGTGGACGGTGCGCGCCGGGGCGCGCGTGTCGGACGGGGGCCAGGTGGTCCTGGGTGACTCCCTGGCCCCCGTCAACGTCCCGGTCACCTACAGGGTGACGTGGGGGCCGGGGGCGGCGTCCAGTGCGGTGTCTGCGCCGGTGGTGCGACGATGGTCGGGCCGGTCGCTGCTCACGGATGTCACGGGCGGGTCCGTGGTGGACCTGCTGTGGCAGGGGGCGGACGCCCGGGCGGTGGATCGCAGGGTGACGGTGCATGAGGTGCCGGGGCGGCCTACCCCGGTGGTGGTGATGGCGCCGGCGATGGGCGCGGGGACGGTGTCGCTGACGGCCCGGACCGAGGGGGAGCACACGAGGGCGATGGCGGCGGTGGCCGCCCGCCCGCAGGTCAACATCCTCTTCCACAACCCCGCCCGGTGCTTCCAATGCGCGCGGTCCCTGTGCGACGTACCGCTGGTGACGGTCCTGGTCCTCACGGACGTGTCGCACTCGAGGGCTGACCGCCTCGACGCGGCGGAGCGCGTGTGGACGCTCAAGGCCGCGGTCGTGGGGGTGCCGGAGCCTGATCGTGTGGTGCCGACGTCGACGTGGGACCAGCTCGATGCCGCCGAGCGCACGTGGGACCAGGTCGACGACATGGGCATGTCCTGGGACGAGTTCGATCGTGTGCTGTGGCAGGAGGTGGGGGGATGATCCCCGCGAACCTGCTGAGTGACAGCTTCGTCTACGGCGCCCGCGTGGACTCCTGGCTGGGGTCGCGCTGGCTGGGGCGGGTGCCGGTCGTGTCGGGGTCGGTGTCGTGGTCGGCGTCGCAGCAGGTTCAGGGGACGCTGTCGCTGACGGTCCCCCGCCTGGGGTCGGTCTCTGAGGACGAGCCGGCCCGCGACTTCACGCCGACGACCCCGGAGTCCCCGCTGGCATGCTTCGGGCAGGTCCTCCGGGTGACGATCGAGGTGGAGTCGCTGGTCACTGGCCTGCAGCACACCGAGCCGGCCGGGGCCTTCCTGGTGACGGGGTCGGACGTGTCCCGCGGGACGGTGACCGTGTCCGGGAAGAGCCTGCTCCAGCGGGTCGAAGAGGACCGGCTCACGTCCCCGACGGTGCCGCGCGCCGGCGGGACGCTGGCCTCGGAGATGCGCCGCCTGCTCGGAGGCCACATGGGGCTGGTCATCGACCCGAGGCTGACGGACCGGGCCTGCCCGACGTCGATGACATGGGGCGAGTCCCGCATCGACGCCCTCTTCGAGATCGCCGACGCCTGGCCCGCCCGACTGCGAGAGGGGCGGGACGGCGTCCTCTACGTCTTCCCCCCCGTCGACGAGGGCACCGCACCGTCCCGCACGATGACCGACGGCGAGGGCGGCACCGTCATCGCCGCCAAGCGCACCGAATCGAGAGAGAAAGTCTACAACCGGGTCGTCGCCCGCGGCCAGCAGCAGGGCGACTCCGGACAGCCAACTTTCCAGGCGGTCGTCGACCAGCGGACCGGCCCCATGGCCACCAGCGGACCCTACGGCGTCGTCACGAGGTTCTTCTCATCCCCCCTGATCACGTCCCCCCGGTCGGCGATGTCCGCAGCTGTGACGATGCTCGAGACATCAGTCCGGCGATCCTGGACTATCCCGGTCGAGCACACCCCCGACCCATCTATCACCCTCGACGAGGTCGTCGACCTCCGGGTCTCCCCCGACGCCGGCACCGCCCCGCTCCGGATGCGCGGCGTCGTCGCCTCCGTGGACATACCCCTCACCCACGAGGGCACCGCCCGCACCGACGTGGAGGTGACGTCACGATGACCGCCGGCACGAGAGTCCTCGACCTCCTCGACACTGCCCCCCGGGACGAGCCCCCACGCTCCGGAGCCGACCGAGCCCAGGTAATGATCGCCGAGGTCACCGCCATATCCGTCGATGGCACCCAGGTCTCCGTCTCCATCCTCGGAGCCGACCCCGTCCAGCTCCCAGCCACCGCCTCCGTCTGGACAGGCGTCACCACAGCACACGTCCTGATGGACCCCGGCACAGGCCGCCCCGTCCACGTCCTCGGACCCGCCACCAAGCCACTCGAGAGCGCATCCACCGCACCCCCAACGCAGGGCGAGGACCCGGTGACCGTCGTCCGCACGGCCACAGTCACCCCCGAGTGGTCAGGCACCTGGACAGCCGGCCAGGGATGGGACCGACTCAACGTCGGCCGCTACGGCGGCCGCACCGACCTCTACCAGGGCGCCCTCGCCGGCATCCCCCGCACCGGCCTCGCCACCTACGGCCAGCGCATCACCGCCCTGGCCGCATCCAAGATCACACGCGCCGTCCTCACCCTCACCGGCAACGGCTCCAACCGCGGAAGCTGGACCGCCATCATCCAGTGCGCCGACAAGACCCCCGCCGGCCCCGCCCCCTCAGGCACAACCGCCGGCGTCACCATCACCGGCACCGCCACCGCACAGGTCGACATCACCGCGCTCGCGGGCGGGCTGATGGCCGGCCGGGGGCTGGCTCTTGTCGGCTCCAGCTATGGGGCCGTCCATGGGACGGGGGCGTCGATGTCCCTGGCCCTGACCTATGAGGCGCTCGCATGAGCGCCGGCGGGTGGAGCGTGTGCCCGATATGCGGGTCGGTCATCGCCGACATCTGGCTGCACACCACATGGCACGAGTCGACCCTCGCGGAGCTCATCGCCGACATGACGACACCCATCACAGACGACGAGCCGGCTGACGTGCCGGCCGAGACAGGAGACACGGCATGACCATCACTGACGCCCGCGGCCATCGCGTCCCCGAGGGCACGGACCAGGCGTCCCGGCAGTCACTCCTCGACCTGTCTCTGTCGATCCCGTCGGTCGCCACCGCCGGGTCACTCGACGCCGCCAACCAGCTCGTGCGGGCGCTCACAGACGCCGGCATGCCCCCCTCACCGTCCAACGTACTCACAGTCCGCCGTACCGACATCGGAGCTACCGCCCACTGGGACGGCTCCGCGTGGGCCTACACGCCCGACCAGGTCGCCGGACAGATCGCGTGGGCCGGCACCGCACCGCTTGCGGCCAATGCATGGTATCCGGTCGCGTGGCAGTCAGCGTCTCCGATTCGTGTTGGTGGAGTGACATGGAATGGGGCGGGATTCGTCGTGCCCTATAAGGGCCTCTATCGAATCGAGGCTTTCATCAAGACCACGTGTCCGTCGGCGTCGACCGGCCGTCTCGGTGTCGGTGTGGCGACGAATGGGGCGATGGATGGGCGGTCGGTCGAGGGTGCCGCGCCGTCGGGCGCCGACTATGTCGGCTTCGCCCTGTCATTCGTCACAGAGCTCCAGGCCGGGAACACTGTCGAGCTGCGGAATCGGCAGGACATTGCGACGTCGGTCGACCGCAAGGTCGCGGGCCTGTCTGTGGAGCGGGTCGCCGCCTACTGACCGGCCCCGCACTATTCGTCCCCCGTGCTATCCGGGCGCGGGGGTTTACCTATGGAAGGAGGCAAATAAGTGAGTAGGAAGCAGGCTTTCATTGACGGCATCGTGAATGCCGTCGCGAATTTCAACGTCGGCTACTCGCAGGGTGCCGCCCGGTCGACGATCGCGGCGCTCGCGTCGAGCCCGTCGCGGGCGGTGGACGCCGACTGCTCGTCGCTGATCGCTTTTGGTCTGTGGCGGGCCGGCTACACGGGCTCGTTCCGCGCGGACGCGTGGACGGGGAACCTGCGGGGGATCATGACCGCCGCGGGCTTCACCGCCCGACGGTGGTCGCGTGGTACCGCGCTGCACGCCGGCGACGTGCTGCTCCTCGAGGGCGCGACGGGGAAGCGCGGCCACGTCGCGCTGTACGCGGACGCTGCTGGCCGCACGAGCCAGCTTTTCGAGGCCTGGCTCAATGAGCTGGGCGGGACCATCGGGGGCGCCCCTGGTGACCAGGGCGATGAGACCAGGATGCGGCCCTATGTGTCGCACCCGGACACCGTGGCGGGCAGGTGGGAGTGGGTCCTCACCCCTCCCGCCGAGGCCGCCGCATCAACTACGACAGCACAGGAGGATTTCACAGTGGCAGAGGCAGAGCGAGTCATCGCGCACGTGACGGCGGTGGACGGCACCGTCAAGGCGACGTCCCAGACGGTGCACGCTGAGGTGCTGGCCCTGCGCGAGCAGGTCAGCGCCCTGGCGGCGACGGTCAAGGCCCTGACGGCGAACGTCAACAAGGTCGTGGACGCGCTCCCCGAGCTCAAGATCGGCGCGGACAGCGCCAACAAGACGAAGGTCAGGATCGGCGCGTCCTCGGATGGCACGGCACCCCTGCCGGCGACCCTGGCGCCCGAGGAGCGCGCCGCCATCGCGGCCGGAATCACTGCTGAGAAGGAGGGAGCCCGATGAGCGCGACCTACACGAGGACCTGGGCGCTCGGTGCTGCTGAGCGAGCGCTGAAGACAGCAGCGCAGACTCTCGCTGCGATCGTGGTCCCTGGGGCCGTGATCTGGGGCCTGGACTGGCCCCAGGCGCTCGGTGTCACCGCGACGGCGACCCTGCTGTCGGTGCTGACGTCGATCGCGGACCCGCGTCACGCGGACGTGGCCGTCGCGACGGCACCGGCGGCTGGCGAGGGCTGACCTGTGGGCGCCGTCGTGGGGCTGCCGGCCCGCGTGTGGGCCACGATCCGTGAGCCACGGACCATCAGCCTGCTGATGGTCGGGGTGTACCTGACCCTGCTGGGGATGGTGTGGCGGGTCGCGACGGCGCCCGTCCCGATGCCGCCCGACGTCGCTGCCGGCCTGGTCGCCCTGACCCTGGGGTGCTTGGCCGGCGCGCCGTCGGCGTGGCGCGGCTGGTGGGGTGTGGAGGCCCCCGCCGCGGGCATGGTCATGCTCGGCCTGCTGGTCCTGGCGGTCGAGGACATCGGCCGCGGGGTCACGGCAGGTCACTGGCCGTACTACCCCGTGCTGCTGACGATCTCCCTGGTGCTGATGACCGCGCAGCGTGTGCTGCGGATCGTCGGCACGGACTGGGAGCCCGGCCGTGAGCCGGACACGCGGGCGCGCCGTGCCCGCACCGCCCTGAGTGTCGAGCGCGTGATCGAGGCGGACGCCCTGGCCGCCGCTGCCTCCAGAGAGGAGGAGCCAGGGTGCGACCAGACCTGATGACCGCCCTCATGGCCGTCCTCACCGGGGCGGTGGGGGTGAAGCTCCTCGACCTCGCGGCGTCGGCGTGGAGGCGCATGCGCGCTGAGGCGCACGACCGGGAGACGGCCGTGCAGCGGGCAGAGCGCGAGCGTGACCGGTGGGAGCTGGTCGCGCGGGCGACGCGGCGCATCGCTGTCGAGCGGGGGGCGCGCCTGGCGGACCTCCCCCTCGGGCCGGGCGAGGAGCCCATGGACACGGGGGACGACTGATGAGACGAGAGGAGGCGCGCTGATGGCGCGCATCGTGGGGAGCGTGGTCTCCCCTGCTGGGGCGCCGCTACCGGGGTGGGTGCGGCTGGAGCCGTCGCCGCCGGTGGCGGTGTCGGCCGGCGACCTGGTGGTGGCGTCGTCGGTGACCGGGGCGCTGGACGCCGCCGGGCGCCTGGACCTCGAGGTGCTGGAGCCCGCTGGCGTGGCCTGGGACGTGACCGCGTGCCTGGGCACGGTGGTGGCCCGCCGGCGGGGGGTGGTCCTGCCCGTCGAGGGGACGGTGTCACTCGCGTGGCTGCTCGGACTGGCCGACCAGCCGGTCGAGCCGGTCGAGCCTGTCCCGCCTGTCGTCGAGGGAGTCGTGGTCGTCTCGGATGACGGCCTGACCTACGTACAGCCCGCCGTCGTCGACGGCGAGCTCTTCACGACTGACCTGGCCGTCGCGTCAGCGGACGGCCTGACCTACACCATCGAGACGACAGGAGGAGGCACGCCATGACCGAGACCGTGACCGCCTACACTCGCGCGGGTGCGGACGCTGCGATCGCCCGGGCGGTGGAAGCCATCCCAGCCGGCCCGCCCGGTGAGCCTGGGCCGCAGGGCCCGCCCGGCCCTGCGGGTGACACCGGCCCGGCTGGTGAGCGTGGAGAGCGCGGCCTGCAGGGAGAGACGGGCCCGGCAGGCCCGGCCGGTGAGCGTGGCGAGCAGGGGCCGGCCGGTGAGCGTGGCCCGCAGGGGCCGCCTGGCGCGCCTGGCACGAGGGTGGTCGTGGTCGCCGAGGGCGCGGACCTCCCGGAGGGCACTCAGCCGGGGGATGTCATCCTCCGCACGGGGGTGTGACCGGTGGCCGTGGTGGTACGGTCCCACGCTGTGGCGACCGCGCGAGCGTCCGAGGGCCAGTTCACGCCCCTGTCCGTGGACTCGCAGGCCGGTGACCTGGCCCTGCTCGTCATGGGCTCCCAGTTCGGGGACACCGCGGCCCGCCCTCCGGAGGGGTGGGAGACCGCCTACACGGCGTCGGCGGGTGGCCGCTCTGGCTACGTGGCCGCCCGACGGGTGACGGACCCGCAGGACACTCAGGGGGTGCAGTGGTGGTCGACGTCGGCTGATGACGCGGCGCGTCAGCGTGGCGCCCTGGTCGTCCTGTCCGGGGTCGCCCAGCACACGCTCACCGCGTGGTCCGGGACGCTCCCGGAGGTCGACGGGGTGACGCTGCTGGTGTCTCAGCAGCACGCCACCGCGGCCACTCCCCTGGCCGAGTGGCCGGCCGACGAGCTGGTCATCGCGGGTGAGGCGTCGTCGACGGCGTCGTGGTCGTCGCTGCGCGCCGGCATCGTGCAGGCCGCCCCCGTCGGGGCGGTGGGACCGCAGGCGTGGGCGGCGGTGAGGCTGGTCCCCGCCGCGGCGGTGCCGTGGGCGGAGGTCGACGGCCGCCGGGCGAGCGTCGCCGTGTGGGACGGCGCCCGGGAGGTGCCGGTCATCCGCGCTGGTGTCATGCCCGCCGGCGCGCCCTCGGTGGACGCGCTCCTCTCCACGCCGCGGTTCGTGGTCGCCCACCGTGGCGGCTCGCAGTCGTGGGTGGAGCACACCCCAGGCGCGTACACGAGGGCGGTGGCGCACGGGTGCACCGCCCTGGAGGTGTCGGTGGCCCGCACCCTCGACGGGGTGTGGATCGGCCACCATGACCGCACGCTGGCGCGCCTGGGTGGTGGGGACGTCGACCCGGCGACGCTGACGTGGGAGCAGGTGCAGGCCGCGCTCCCGGAGCGGTCCCGGCCGGTCACCCTCGACTGGCTCCTCCAGGCGTACGGGCAGTCGCACGTGCTGGTCTTCGACCCGAAGTACCGGGCGGGGGACCGGATCGATGAGTACCTCGAGCTGCTCGCCCCCTACCGGGAGCGGACACTCATGAAGTTCGCCGGCGACGCGGCATGGCTCTTCCGCCAGTGGCGGGCCGCCGGCTTCCGCACGTGGGCGTACGCCTACGCCGCCAGCGCTGGGGAGGCCTGGTACCAGGCGATGCTCACCAACCAGGACATCGACGTGCTGTCGATGGAGTGGGACGCGCCGGTCGAGGTGTGGCAGGCGCTGGTCGCGACCGGGAAGCCGGTCGTGGCGCACATCCCCTCCCAGGCGGCCCAGGTCGCCACTGCGTGGGAGCGTGGCGCGGCCGGGGTGATCTGCTCAGCCCCGGACACCGTCCTCCCCCTGAGGGTGTGACACCAAGAGTGAGGCCCCCGCACCATCCGTGGTGCGGGGGCCTCGTCGTCGTGTCTCAGGCCAGGTAGTCGAGGAAGGCCTCGACCGCTTGGGTGCGTGTCGCACCCCAGGCGACTGCGCGGCTGGCGCGGTCGTGCTGGTGGGCCATCATGTCCGCATCTGAGGGAGATTCATAGGCGAACCACTTCCCGTCCGCGGGGGTGGGGCCCCCCGCGCTGCGTTCCACGGTGCCGATCTCGCGCCCATCGCGCGAGATGATGGCGTGGCCGGCGTAGGTGGTGGTGACCTTGACGTTCTTCATGATGACTCCTGTGGTGGTGGGGGGGCTTGAGGGTGGTGCGGGGGCCGCCGATTCGATGTCTTGGCGGCCCCCGCATGTGGTTGGGGAGTCGTCGTCACCAGGGGGTGACGATCTCCTCGAGGCGGTCGCGCTCAAGGCGCAGGTTGCTGAGGAGCAGGCTCTCGGAGCTCGCGTAGGGCATCGGGTCGGTGGGGTCCTGGTGGGCTCCCGAGAAGCTGGCGGTGGTGACCTGCTCCCAGTAGCCGGGGGCGGTCCCGGCGGGGAGCGGGAGGATGGTGTCGAGCGGGACCCACGTGTCGGGGTCGTCGGGGTCGCGGACCTCGACGGTGACGGTCCACTGGTCGTCGGCGGTGCCGGGGGCCCCGGGGGTGTAGGCCTCTCCGACGGCAGGACCGTCCCAGGTGAGGCGGATCGGTCCATTGAGGGCCTGGGTGGCGGTGGGGTCGGACAGGATCGCGTCGGCCTTGGCGAGTCCCTCGGGTCCGAGGTTCAGGGCGCGCTGCTCGTCGTCGATGATGGCGTGGCGGATGACCGCGGCCCAGAACTCGTCCTCGTCGACGGAGACGACGTAGCGGTAGGTGGTGCCCTCGCCGATGGTGCCGAGGACATCGGCGGCGATCGCGTCGACGTCGTAGTCGGCGCTGGTGGTGTCTCCACCACCCGGGCCGTCGAGGACCTGGACGATCTCGTACTCGATGGCGTCGCGGCGGGTGATGTAGCTGCGGGTCTCCATTGGTGGCTCCTCTGTCTCTCTCATCGGGTCCGTCCCGATGCCTCAAGTATATGACGTCATATAGTGGGGGTCAAGGGGACTGCATCACAGGTCGGTCACGGACGGCTGCGCTTCCAGCCGAGCAGGCCGTACACGGTCTGCGGGGATACTCCCGCAGACCGGGCGATGCGCGCCTTCGGGGCGCCCACCTCGAGGGCGGCGAGCATGGCGGCGCGGTGCTCCTCGGTCGCCTGGTCGAGGGATGTACGGGCGGTCTCGCAGCGGCGCAGGGCTGCTGCGATGTCGTCCCTGGTGGTGGGCTCGGGTGTGGTCATGGTGTGTCTCCTGCCTGCCCCTGTGGGGCGTGGTGGTGGGAGGGGAGGGGCGGTCGCCCGCCCCTCCCCTGGTGGTCGTCAGACGAGCGGGCAGCCCATAGAGGCCCACGGCCCGTGCTCGCGGATGATGTCCGCGATCTCCGCCCGGCCGATGTCGCCGGCGAGCTCAGCCTCCTCCCGGAGGGCCGCGTAGCTGGGGCGGCCGGTCTGCGCGTAGCGGCGGCCGTAGAACCACGCCCGCAGGTCGTGGTAGCGCACGGCTTCGCGCAGGCGGAGGATGCGGACGGAGGGGTCCAGAGTGGGGTCGGTGACGGGCATGGTCTAGATGTCCTCTCGGTGGGGCGGATGCGGTCAGATCGACAGAAGGGGGGGAGCGCCGGGAGGGGATCGGCGGGTCGGTCACCACTCGTCGGTCTCGGTCTCGGTCTCGTAGATGCTGAGGTCCATGCCGACGATGGCGGCGGCCTGCTCGTCGTCCATGACGTCACCGCCCATGGCGGTAGCGAAGGCGTCACCGTCGGGGGTGCGCCCCCAGGCGGGGATGTGATAGAGGCCCTGCGCGCTGTCGGCGTGCTCGTAGAGCGCGCGGGCGATCCCCTCGCCCTGGCGGTCCTCGTCGACCTCGACGTTGAGGATGAGGCCCGTCTCGTGGGCCAGGAGGAAGCCGACCTCGACACCCTCGTCGAGGGCGGCGTAGCGGGTGCCAGTCAGTCCGTCCTCAGTGGTGGGGGTGGCGGTGATCTCCATGATCGGCTCCTCTCGGTGGGTATCGGGTCCGTCCCGATGACTCAAGTATATGACGTCATATAGTATGACGTCAAGGGGGAAGGTGCATCACAGGTAGATCACGGGCGAGTGCGCTTCCACCCCACTCCCAGGGTGCCCGGGTCGCCACTACGTCGGAGCGTGGAGCGGATGGGGCGATCTTCTCGGCCCCGGGCGCCACCCTCTCCCTGAGGGTGTGACGCCAATCGAGCGAGGCCCCCGCACCATCCGTGGTGCCGGAGCCTCACTCTTGGCGCTTCGGTGGCCCCGTACATGGCCTAGGCGTCGTCGCTCTTCGGGAGGGTGTGCCGCTTCACAGACGCCCAGAACTCGCCCTCACTGACGGCGATGACGTGGCGGTAGCTAAGTCCCTCGCCGATGGTGCCGAGAACTTCGTTGGCGATGGCGTCGACGTTGTAGCCCCCAGCACCGACCTCTTCGTCGGCAATGTCGAGAACTGTGATGATCCCACCATAGATGGCTTCGCTGCGGGTGTTGTAGGTGCCGGCCTTCATCGCGCTCCCTTTCCTCTCTCATCGGGTCCGTCCCGATACACCTAGTATATGACGTCATATAGTGGGGGTCAAGGGGGAAGTCGCATCACAGGTAGGTCACGGGCGCGGCGGGGGGGGGGCGATACGGGGCGCTCACGAGGAGCGGGGCTCACGAGCGCCTCGCTTTGGGGGAAACCGGGGCGCATCTGGGGTGCTCGCGAGGTGAGGCGCTCACGGGCGACCGGTTAGCGACTCTGGGGTGGGGTGCAGAGGTGGCCCGGGTGCGCCCACTCGGGCCGACCCGGGACAGAGTGGGCGAGATGGCTACCAGTGCGGCTACCGCGTCAGCCGGGGCGTCCCGGAGAGTGCGGACCTTTGCCCGCGGATACACCGATCCGAGACGGAGATGCTCGCCAGGTGCTGCGGACTTTTAATCCGAAGGTCGTGGGTTCGAGCCCCACGGGGGGCACCCGCAGCAAGCCCGGGATCCCACGATCAAGTCGGTCCCGTCCATCGGTGGCCCAGTAGGAGACGTCGACGCCCGCATCGTCGTCGAGCGCGTGCGGTTGGCCGACGATGTCCCGCTCGCACTCGAACGGGCCACGCCTCCCGGGGACTTCCCGTCCTGGAGGCGGACCTGGAGAACGGCCCCCTGCACGAGGCCATGTCGGACACAGGGGGCGACCTGGGCCGGGCGGCCGGTGCCGTCACCGGCCGGCGGGTCGAGAGCAAGCGGACGGCGTACCTCGCCTCCCGGTGGGAGGTCGACACCGTCTCCTTCGTCGCAGCGCCCACGCCCATGACGATCGGTGAGGCCTTCCTCCGCCTTATCGACGCAGGAATAGACCGGATGGGTATCGGCTGCCGCTCGACACCCGCCGTCCTCGGCCTCGCCGAGGACCCCGCGGAAGCCTCTGGCGGCCAGGGAAGCCGGAGCCGCCACGGCAAGCGGCTACTGATCCGTGGACGCACGCGGCACCCACGCAGGCTTCCGGTCAGGGCACCCGACCTTCCGGCAGCATCGTCGGGAGGGCGCGTCGCCGGGACGTCGTGCGCACGGCCGCACGGGTCGGGGGCAACCCGCCGCCCAGACCCGCATGACAACCTCTTCACTAGAGACAAGCTTGTCTGGTCGGATGCGTTCGCGCCCAGGTCCCTGTCCACAGCGCCAGAACGGGCACGATCACCTCGGACGCACGTCAGGACAGCTCCCCTGCTCCCGTTGAGCACCTCGTCCGCGTGGCTCCGCTGAAACCACCGCGGCGACACACGAGACCCTCGCCCGTGCACAGGCAAGTCGCAACGGGCGACCTGCCGACGGCGTGCCGAGGCCTGCTGACGGCCCGTCACCAGGCATCCCGGGGATCGCCCTGAGATCGTGCTGAGATCGCCCAGGAGCACCCCGGGCGGGCATTCCCCCTCCTGCTGTCCCGGACCTTCCCCGGCCATGACTGACGCCGAGGTCCTGTCCCTGGCCGTCACGGCGCCATCGCTGCGCCTCGACCTCCCCTCGACCGGTCATGTGACTCTCGACCGGGAGATCGCAGTCACATAGACGGTCGAGGATTACATGACCGGTCGAGGAACACATGACCGGTCGAGGCAGGGCGGTCCGGGCGGGCGGGCCGGAAGGTCGCGAGACTCCGAGGACGATCGGGACGGGGCCGAGCTCAGCAGCCCTGGACCGCCCCGCCTCAGCTTCCGCCGGCTGCGCCCGTCCCGGCCGATCCGGTCTCGTCAGCCGTGGACTTGTCGGCCGTGGGGACGCGCGAGCCGACGCCCTGGCCCGGAGCCGTGCGGTCCACCGAGAGGGCGAAGTCGTCCCCGTGGGCGCTCACGCCCTGGACGACGGCGTGGTCGATGGCCTCGGCCGCGTACTTGCCGCGCACGATCCGCGGGTCGGTCTGGAGGTCGCGCATGAGCGCGACGACCATGGCGATCATGACGACGAGGAAGGGCAGGCTCGCCACGATCGTGATCGACTGGAGGCCGGCGAGGGCGTTCTCGCCGCCGATGACGAGCATGATCGCGGCAACCGCCCCGGTCACGATTCCCCAGAAGACGACCGTCGAGCGCCTGGGCTCGATGGTCCCGTTCTCCGACAGGGTGCCCATGACGATCGAGGCGGCGTCGGCCCCCGAGACGAAGAAGATCGCGACGAGGACCATGACGAGCACCGAGGTGACCTGCTCCCAGTGCATCGTGCCCAGGAGGGCGAAGAGGGTCGCCTCGGCGTCGCCCGCCTCCGACAGCCGCTCACCGGCCTGCTCGGCGTGGATCGCGCCTCCGCCGAAGATGGCGAACCACACGAGCGAGACCATGGAGGGCAGGAGCAGCACACCCGAGACGAACTGGCGGATGGTGCGGCCCCGCGAGATCCGGGCGATGAACATCCCGACGAAGGGCGTCCACGACACCCACCACGCCCAGTAGAAGATCGTCCACCCCGAGAGCCAGTCGTTGGCGTCCGGCCCGGAGGCACCGGTCATCGAGGACATCTGCATGATGTTCTGCATGTAGGTGCCCAGCGTCGTCGGCAGGAGGTTGAGGATGAAGACGGTGGGGCCCAGCACGAAGACGAACAGCGCGAGCACGACCGCCAGCACCATGTTGATGTTCGACAGGTACTGGATCCCCTTGCTCACGCCCGACACCGCCGAGACGATGAAGCAGATGGTCAGGATGGTGATGAGCACGACGAGGAAGACGTTGCCGACCTCCCCCGCCCAGCCCACGATCTGGGCACCCTTGGCGATCTGCAGGACGCCCAGGCCCAGGGAGGTGGCCGAGCCGAACAGGGTGGCGAAGATCGCGAAGATGTCGATGATCTTGCCCGCGGGCCCGTAGCTCTGACGCTTGCCGATCAGGGGCTCGAAGACCGCCGAGATCGTCAGCGGCCGCCCCTTGCGGAAGACGCTGTAGGCGATGGCCACCCCGACGACGGCGTAGATGGCCCACGGGTGGAGGCCCCAGTGGAACAGGGTCGTCGCCATGGCGGTGCGCACGGCGTTGGCGTCACCGGGCTCGACGGTGCCCGGAGGCGGGGCGACGAAGTGGGACAGGGGCTCGGCGGCTCCGTAGAACATGAGGCCGATGCCCATGCCCGCGCTGAACATCATGGCCACCCACGACGTCGTGGAGAACTCGGGGTCCTCCCCGTCACGGCCCAGGGGGATGGCGCCGTAGCGGCTGGCTGCCAGCCACAGGATGAAGAAGACGAAGCCGGTCGCGGCCAGGGCGAAGAGCCATCCGGTGTTGTCGACGACCCAGGCGAGACCCGCCTGGGAGGCGCTGCCCAGCGACTGGGGCGAGCCCACGCCCCACAGGACGAATGACAGCGAGACGACCGCCGTGACGCCGAAGACGATGGTGTCGAGCTTGCCCGGCTGCTCGTCCCCCAGGTCCTCGGCCATGGGTTCGAGCGCGGGGTGGTTGGCGTCGAGGACCTTGCCCTGTCGGGTCATGCGGGCGATGCCCGCTGAGGACTGCTGGAGGAGGGTGCGTGTGCGCCGACGCCCTGCGGGGCGATCGGCGGGCCGGATGCGCCAGGAGGTGGGGCGACGGACGGAGGGACGGGGTGTGGGTTCCGTGTCAGGGGCCTGCACAGGCTGAACTTCCTCACATGCAATCGACGACGAGGACCCATTCAGCCTATAAGACGTCCTGTCGTGACCGCAGGCCAGGTCACGAGCCGGTCACGCCGCGGTCGGTCGCGCCGCCGCGTAGCGGCAACGATAACCAGGAATCCGCGCGATCTTGGACACATCCGCCCCTGACGCGGCCCAGACGCGGCCCAGACGCGACCCGGACACCGCCCCGACGCGCCCCGGGCGCAGCCCTTAGCGCTGTCGGCTCCCCGGTCCGGGGCCCCTCCCACGACCCTGCCCGCTGCGGGTGCGGCCCGCGCCGCCGCCGGCGCCTGCGCGCCCCGAGCCCCCGGCACCACGGGGCCGACCGGCGTTGGCGCCCTGCCCGCGCCCCTGCGCCTCGGCACCGCGTCGGCGCGCCGCGCCGGAGGACCGCGAGCGCCCCGCCCGCCCCTCCTTGGAGCGCCCGGCGGTCCCACCGCCCTTGACGGCGACGCCCTCGGGCATGTCCGCCGCCGCGACGACCGGGGCGACCTGACCGACGAGCTCGGTCACGACGTCGTCGCCGGGGCGGACCTTCTCGATGCCGGCGCGGATCCGCGCCTTCTTGAGCAGGACCTCGACGTCGTGCCTCTGCTCGGGCAGGACGAGGGTGACGACCACGCCCCGGGCGCCGGCGCGGGCCGTACGCCCCGAGCGGTGGAGGTAGGCCTTGTGCTCGGCGGGGGGATCGACGTGCACGACGAGCTCGACGCCCGAGACGTCGATACCGCGCGCGGCGATGTCGGTGGCCACGAGGACGTGAAGGGCCCCGGAGGTGAAGGCGCCCATGGCGCGCTCGCGCGCGTTCTGGCTCATGTTCCCCTGCAGCTCGGCTGCGGGGATGCCCGCCTGGGTGAGCTTGCGGGCCAGGCGCCGGGCCAGGTGCTTGGTGCGCGTGAACAGGATCCGGCGTCCGGTCCCGGAGGCCAGCCGCATGACGACCTCGTCCTTGGCCGCCTTGTCCGGCACGAGCAGGACCCGGTGGTCCATCGACTGCACCGGTGCGACCGCAGGGTCCACCGAGTGCAGGAGGGGGTCGTTGAGGAACTCGTCGACGATGGCGTCGACGCCGTTGTCCAGCGTGGCCGAGAACAGCATCCGCTGGCCCGTGCGGGGCGTGGCCCGCAGGATGCGCCGCACCCCCGGGAGGAACCCGAGGTCGGCCATGTGGTCGGCTTCGTCGAGCACGGTGACGGCGACCTCGTCGAGGCTGACCACGCCCTGGCCCATGAGGTCGAGGAGGCGACCGGGGCAGGCCACGACGACGTCGACGCCCTGGGACAGGGCCTTGACCTGCGGCTTCTGGTTGACTCCTCCGAAGATGGTCGTGACGGTCATGTCGACCTCGCGCGCCAGGGGCGCGATCGTCTCGGCGATCTGGAGGGCCAGCTCCCTCGTCGGGGCGAGGACCAGGCCGATGGGGTGCCCGGGGCGGGCGCAGTCCTCGTCGGCCAGGCGCTGGACGAGCGGCAGGCTGAAGGCCAGGGTCTTGCCGCTGCCGGTGCGGCCACGGCCCAGGACGTCCCGGCCGGCCAGGGTGTCGGGCAGCGTGGCCGCCTGGATCGGGAAGGGCTCGGTGAATCCGCGGGAGGCGAGGTCGGCCACGAGGTCGGAGTCGACTCCCAGCGAGGCGAAGGTGGTGTGGGGCACGGGTGTCCTGTCAGTCGGTGCCGCCCGGTCGGGAGGCACGGGGGTGCCGGCGTCCGGGGCTCGACGGCGCGGGACCCGCGTGGGGCCGACGCCGGAACCCAGGCACCAGCCGGGCCGCGGCGGGACGCCGGGCCGAGGTGCCATTGTGCCCTACCGACCTCCCGGAGGCGCGGGAGGCGCCCCGAGCCTGCGCCGCCGTGCTGCACCGCGCTGTTCCTGGGATGATCGTCCCCGTCCCCGCGCAGCGCGCATGAGCAGACCGAGGAGACCAGGCATGCCCCGTCCTGTCGACCACCTTGTCGTCATGGGCGTGTCTGGCTGCGGCAAGACGAGCGTCGCCTTCCGCCTCGGCCACCTCCTGGGACGGCCGGTGGCCGAGGCCGACGACTTCCACCCCGAGTCCTCGATCCTCACGATGCGCCGGGGCCTGCCCCTGACCGACGAGGACCGTACCCCCTGGCTGGAGTCCCTGCGGTCCTGGATGAGCGAGCAGGCCGGGCGCGGGGTGCGCACGGTCGTCGCCTGCTCGGCCCTCAGGCGCTCCTACCGTGACCTGCTCTCCGGAGCCGAGGGCAGGGTCCTGTTCGTCCACCTCCTCGTCGACCGCACGGAGCTGCGCCGGCGCGTGGCGCAGCGTCCCGGGCACTTCATGCCGGCCAGTCTCCTGCCCTCCCAGCTGGCGGCGCTCGAGCCGCTGGAGCCGGACGAGGACGGCGTCGTCGTCGCCTCACGCCCCACCCCCGAGCAGACGGCGGAGGCGGTCCTCGACTGGGTCGCGGGCTAGGTCGGCGATGCTGGTGGCCTCGATGAGCCAGTCCGACGATGCACGCCCCTCAGCCTTCACTCCCGGTGGGAGAGGCTCGATGTACTCGTGCTCGCCCCTGCCGCATGATCGACGACGATGCGCTCGCACCCCACCACCTCCGGAGACTCTATCTGGGCGTGCGGGTTCTGCTCCCCGGTGGACCCCCGGGCGTGCCGGACCGCGCTTACCGTCGCCGCCCACGATGCTGCCGACTCTCGCCGTCGTCCTCGGGGCGGTACAGCCGGGAGGCCCGCTCCTCGATCTGAGCTCTCAGCCGCTCCGGGGTCATGTCCTGGCGCTCATGGCGCCCCAGGCTGGCCGCGGGCACGATCTCGCGCGCCAGCACCTGCGCCAGGCGGTCGTTGCTGCCCGTCGCCTGGCTGTAGAAGCGCGCCGCCACGAACTCCTCGCGCCCTCTCGTGCCCGGCACGAAGCGGGCTGGCTCCAGCCTCCAGCCGGCCTGCGCCGCCAGCTGGGAGAAGAACACGAACTGGCTGCGGGTGTTCCCCTCGCGGAAGCTGTGGATGACGTTCAACTCCCCCCACACCTCCGCCAGCGCTACCGCGAAGGCGTCATGGTCCAGCCCGCGCAGCAGGTCCTGGTCCGCGAGCCGCCGGTACTGCTCTTCGGCAGCCCGCCCCAGCTCGGGGCCCGCCGGGTAGTACTGGTAGGGCACCTTGGGGGCGCGCGGGTCCCCCACGTCGAAGTGCACGACATCCTGGCCCGTCTTGACCATGAATGTCGCCGGCCCCACCCGCTCCTGGCCGGCCCACTCGTACACGTCCTGGAAGACGTACCGGTGGATTGCCTTCATGTGCGCATAGTCGAAGCACCCCTCGATCGGGCGTGCTGCCAGCTCGATGAGCCTCGACCTGGCATGAAACTCCTCCAGGCTCCGCAGCCTGACCGGATCGGTCTCCCCACAGGGCGTCCCCGGACCCGTGAACTTATTGCGCAGAACAGACGTACCTGGGATGAAGTAGTCATCCCAGGTACGAAACACGTGCCGGCGGGCCATCCTCAGCGGCCGATGAGGTACCGCCGACCGAGCCGGCGGGCCTCGTCGGCCGAGAGGTCACCGCGCGCCTGGAGCGCTGCCAGCTTGTTGAGGTACGGGTCCGTGACCTCGTGGCCAGCCAGGGCCAGCGCTGCGTCTGCGAACGCCACCCGCTCCCGAGCCTCAGCCTCCTCGGGAGTACCCATCACAGGAGTGCTTGCCATCACCGATCTCCCTCTCAACATCTTCGCTCATTCTACCCGAACACCCGAAACCCGTCTATGTCCCATTTCGGGACGATTGTGTTTCGGTGACGAGTTCCAGCTGGACGGCGCCCGCGCCACCGCGGGGTCGCCCTTCCGTGCCAACCACGCCCCGGGACCAATCGTTGGCGGGATCGTCACCACGCGCGAATCTATGATCTCTATCGCCCCCAATAGTGAGGTCTTCTCGCCGAGATCGTTTTGCGGGTGCGATGAAGACCTGGGGGACGGGGACAATGTCATGGGTGGAGCCAGGCACCGTCGGCGAGACCCACACCGGGAACCCGGCGGTATCGGTGACGACCTGGAGGGTCTCGTGGGTGGCCGCGGTTGGCGGTGGCCGGCCAGACGTCCCGAGCAGTCCCGGCCGCCCTCCAGTGGGCCTGGAGCAGTCAGCGGTCGCGTGACGCGGCGGCCGCGGCACGAAAGTCGCGGGGGCTCACACCGTACCGGCTCTTGAAGGCCGAGGAGAGGCTGAAGGGGCTGGAGTATCCCACCTGGTGCGCGATGGCGGACAGGGTGGCGTCGCCGCGATCGAGGAGGTCTGCGGCGGTCGCCAGCCTCCACTGGGTCACGTAGGTCATGGGAGCCACGCCGAGCGTGGCGTTGAAGCGTCGGGTGAGACTTGCGCGAGAGACGCCTGCGAGCGCCGCGAGCGACTCGACGGTCCACCTGCGCGAGGGGTCAGCCCGTACCGCCTCGGTGGTCCTGCGGACCACCTCGTCCCGGGAGGCCGACAGCAGGCTCGCGCCGTTCGGCGTCCCCTCATCGACCCAGGCCCGCAGGGTCGTGACGAGCAGGACGTCCAGGAGCCGGTCCAGGACGCTGGACTGTGCGATCCCGTCGTGGGCGGTCTCGCGGGCCAGCAGGCTGACCAGCTCGGGGACCGGGGCGCTCACGAGGAACCACGGAGGCAACGACTGGAGTATGAGCCGCCCCAGCTCGGATCGGTGTCGGTAGGTGCCCACCAGCAGCTGATCCTCACCCTGGGGGTCATTGCCCCACGTCCGGACACCGGCCCTCAGCTCCTCGGACAGGTCGCGGCCGTCCGGGCCCGAGCACACCTGACCGATCCCGATCCTGACCCCACCGTCCCAGGGCTGCTGGTCCGAGCTCAGGGTGTAGCTCGTCGGCGAGCGCACGACAAGGACCTCCCCGGCCTCGAATCGGCGCGAAGGCGATCCGTCTGCCGCCACCCACGCCCCACCGCGCAGGGCGGTGACGATGGACAGGGGCGCCTCGTCCTCCACCGTCACGGACCAGGGCCTGCCCATGGCCACGCGCAGCAGGAACGCCTCACGAGCATGGGGCTGGGCCAGGACGTCCTCCAGCAGGTCCATGCGCCCGAGCCTAGTCCCACGGTCTCATGGCGGGACTGGCGGTGCCGGGAGCCCGAGTCGACGCCGCATGGGATCGAGTCGCTGCCCCATGGCGCGGTGAGCGGCTCGCCGGTGGAATGGGGGTGGGCAGGCGGCGGCCAGGGCGGGGATCGTCCGGTGCCCGCCGGGTTCGTCGAGAGAGGGAGTCATGTCATTGATCAACGTCGTGTCCGCGTGCGGCGCGGTCGGATCCGCCGTCGTCGGCGGCGTCTACGCCAACTTCTCAGCGCGGGTCATGCCTCGGCTGGCTTCCCTGCCGGACGCCGAGGCGATCGAGACCATGCAGCGCTTCAACCGACAGGCGCTGGAGCTGCCGTTCACGACCTTCTTCTTCGGCTCTGCGGTCGCCAGCGCCTGGTCCGTCGTGCACGGCCTGAGAACGCAGGAGCGAACGGCCGGAGACTGGGTCTGCACCGCCGGAGGTGCTCTCTACCTGGCCGGCTGGGTGATGACCATCGTCTACAACGTGCCGCGCAACAACCGCCTGGCCGACGTGGCGGCGGGAACCGCTGAGGGCTCCCAGGTCTGGCACATGTACCTGGATGAGTGGACCTCCGCCAATAGCGTGCGGGCCGTTCTCACGCTCCTGGGCGCCGTCGGGCTGGGCGCCGGAACCGTCATGAGGATCCTCTCCGACCGTCAGTGAGGCGGACCGGCCCACCGTGCCGTCAGTGACCAGCGGGACCGGCCCACCGCCGCCAGAGCCGCTGCGTGCCGGGCTCACGCCGCCCCGCAGCGCACCTCACCCGAGAACACCAGCCACGCATAGCGAACGACGTGACAATGACATGAAGGAGTCACCATGTACGTCATCTCCGGAGCCACCGGCCGCATCGGCTCGGCCGTCACCGACCTCCTGCTCGACGCAGGCCACGCGGTCCGTGTCGTCGTCCGCCGGCCGCAGGCCGCCACCGACTGGACCACCCGAGGAGCCCAGGCGGCCGTCCTCGACCTGCGTGACGCCCCGCGCCTCACCGAGGCCCTCGACGGCGCGACAGCCTTCTTCGCGATGATGCCCTTCGACCTGTCCGTGCCGGATCTCGACCAGTACGCCGAGGACGTGGCGCAGTCCGTCTCGACGGCGGTCAGGGACTCCGGTGTCGGCCACACCGTCATGCTCTCCTCCGGCGGTGCGGACCTTGCCGAGGGAACCGGGCCGATCCTGGGCCTGCACCGCATGGAGGAGGCGCTCGCGCTCACGGGGACGGTCGTGACCGCGCTGCGCCCGGGGCACTTTCAGGAGAAGTTCGAGGACGTCCTCGGATCCGTCCTCAACGAGGGGGTCTTCCCGGTCTTCGCCTCGAGCGCGGACACGCCCCTGCCCATGGTGGCCACCCGCGACATCGCGCACATCGCGGTCCAGGAGCTGCTGGCGGGCGCACGCACCAGTGAGGCCGTCGACATCATCGGCCCGGAGTACACCGAGCGTCAGGTCGCCACGTCGCTGAGCAACGCCCTGGGACGACCGCTCACGGTCGTGCCGATCCCCGAGGCCGGCTGGGAGAGCGCCCTCGTGGAGGCCGGATACTCACCTCATGTCGCCCAGAGCCTGGTGGACCTGTTCCGGGCGGACGAGCGCGGGCAGCTGGGTCCGCGCGGCGACCGGGGCGTCCGCGCGACCACGGATATCGACACCACGGTCGAGCAGGTTCTCGCGCGCACTCCCTGAGCCCGGCCGCAGCGGCACAGGGTGCTCGCTGGCTCAGCGCCCGTCCACCCGGCCGGTGGGCGGCGCGGGGCGCCTGGTCGTGCCCGCCAGCGCGACGGCGGCGCTGATGAGGATCAGGCCGAGGACCTCCCAGGCGTTGGGCACCTGGCGCAGCATGACCAGGCCCACGAGCAGGGACGTCGCGGGCATGAGGGAGGACAGCAGGGCGAAGGCGTCCGAGGTAAGACGCCCCATGTTGACCTGGTCGAGGCCGTAGGGGATGACCGTCGACATGACGCCTACCCCCAGCACCATGAGCAGGCTGCTCATGTCCTCGAGCGCGACCGTAGCGGTCGGCGCCGCCACCGGCAGGTAGACGAGCGCTCCGGTGGCTGAGGCCACGGCCAACGAGTCCACGCCCCCCGCCCCCGCCACACGTCGCCCCAGGAGGATGTAGGCGGCCCAGGCCGCCCCGGCGCTGAGCGCCAGGACCACGCCGAGGCGCTGGGAGGCGTCGGACAGGTCCAGGCCGAAGCCCGAGATCGCCGCGACCCCGACCAGGGCGAGGACCGCGGCCACGCGCGGCCGCCACCCCCGTCCCGTCGTCAGGGCGACGACCACCGGGCCGAGGAACTCCAGGGACACCGCCGTCCCCAGCGCCAGGTGCTCGATGGAGGCGTAGAAGATGACGTTCATCGTCGACATCGCCACCCCGAACAGAGCCGCGGTCCCAAGGGCCCGGCGCGTCCAGCGCCGTCTCCAGGGGCGGCGCCAGGCCAGCAGGACGAGGGCGCCCATGACCAGCCGCCACCACGCGACGGTCGTGGCGGGCATGACGGCGAACAGACCCACCGCCAGCCCCGCCCCCACGTAGGTCGAGGTCGCCGCGCCGATGAACAGCAGCGGTGCCGGCACGGCGCGCAGCACGGCACCGGGGCGGGCGATGAGCGGCCCTTCGGACCGGCGGGAGGACAGCACGCCCCCATTGTGCCCGGCTCCGCCCCCGCGCCTCAGGGCGTGGCCACTCCCCTGCGGCCGGGCCGCGCGCTCAGCCCAGGAGCGCCGCCGCGAGCAGGACGACCGGCACGAACCCGACGGTCGTGAGCAGCACGGCGTCGCGCGCCAGGGACTTGGCCGCCCCGTAGCGGGAGGCGTACATGAAGACGTTCTGCGCCGTGGGCAGGCAGGCCGTGGTGACCGGCACGAGCAGGGCCCCGCCCCGCAGCCCGAGCGCCAGACCCAGCCCCAGGGCGAGGGCGGGCAGCACGAGGAGCTTCCAGGCGACCGCCATCCCCAGCGCCAGCCGCTGCCCGCGCCCCTGCCCGGGGCCGTCGTCGGCGAGACCACGGCTCGTGCCGGCGGCGGGCGCGGGCTCGCCCGGGGGCCTGGCCCGCGACGCCGCCAGGCTCATCCCCAGGGCGAGCATCATGAGCGGTACGGCGGTGCGTCCGAGCAGGTCGACGAGCTCGTGGAGGTGACCCCCGAGCACCCCCGGCAGGTCGATGCCCCCGAGGTTGATCGCGGTCCCCGCCACGACGGACAGGACGAGGGGGTTGCGCAGCGGGATCGTGTAGGTCGCCAGGCGCGACGGGTTCCCCCGGCGGGTCACCGTGTCCAGGATCGCGAAGGTGGCGGGGGTCAGGACGAGGAGCTGGAGGAGGAGGACGGGGGCGATGGGCGCCGCGTCGCCGACGACGAGGACGAGCACCGGGATGCCCAGGTTCGCGGCGTTGACGTAGCCCGAGGCGAGTGCGCCGATCGTCGCCTCGGCGACCCCCGTGCGCAGGACGAGGCGGTGGACGAGCCAGGCTGAGACGATGCCGATCATCTCGGCGCCCAGGCAGGCCGCGGTCACGGCGCTGAGCACCGCGGTGAGGTCGGCCTCGGCCAGGGTCGTGACCATGAATGCGGGGGTCGCCGCGAAGAAGCACACCCGGGTCAGAACCGTGTCGGCCCGCCGGTCGACCGCCCCCGTGCGCACGAGAGCCCAGCCCACGGCGATGACCGCCGCGAAGACGGCGAGCCCGCCGACGACCTCGGCCATCAGCCGGTCGCGGGCGGGGTGGCCGGGCGGGGGCAGTTCATCTCAGGCCACCGGCTCGAGGTCCACCCAGGTGCCCGCGTGGTCGGAGACGATGAAGGTCCGGGTGCCCGAGCCGACGACGGCCAGCACGGGGGTCCCGGGCTCGGGCGCCTGCGAGCCCCCGAGGGCGTCGGGGCCCAGCGGGCGCCCGTCGGGCCCGACCGGCCACGGGTCGGTCAGGACGTGGTCGATCCGGTGGTCGGGCCGCGCGGCCGGGAAGGTCCCCCCCTCCCCGACCTGGCGGGCCAGGCCCAGGCCCGCGACCTGGTGGGGCCGCATGTTGAGGTCTCCCCCCAGGAGGTGGGGGCCGGGCAGCGAGGCGAGCGCCCCCCAGGCCGCTGCGAGCTGGGCGGAGGCGACGTCGAGCCTCGTGGCCAGGTGCGTGGAGGCGACGCTCAGCCCCGTCAGGCCGGGCACCGCCCCCGCGGGGAGGCTGATGGTCGCGGCGACCATGTTGCGCATCGTCGAGGTGAACAGGGCGTAGGAGCGTGGGTCGAGGGCTCGCTCGCCGCGGCGCACGACCGTGGCCGGCCCCCTGCCCAGGCGCTTGACGTGCCAGGAGGACACCGGGTGCCGGGTGAGCAGCGCGTTGCCGAAGCCGGCGGGCGGACGGCCCTGGAGGGCCCGGACCGGCCCGAGGAGGTCGTCGGTGTGCCCTGCCAGCGCCGATCGCAGGGGACGACGGCGCAGCCCGGCCACCGGGCCGGCGTAGGTGGCGGCGAAGCGGTGGTCCTCCCACCCCAGGCGCTCGGCGATGACCGCCGTCTGGTCGAGGTGTCCCGAACGCGCCTGGCCGTGGTCGACCTCCTGGAGCAGGACGACGTCGGGGTCCAGCTCGGCGATCTGGTCGGCCAGGGCGACCAGCACCGCCCGGGCCGTACCGGGGTGGCTGATGTCAGCGCCGGCCAAGGAGCCGGCCCCGGCGCTGCCGTCGCCCGCCCCGGCCCCTGGCTGGCCGTGCTGGAGGTTGAGAGTCAGGACGCGGAGCATGTCAGTCCTCCCTTCTCACGGGGGCGGGGGCACCGCCGGGGCCGTGGGCGTCCTCCGGGGCCGCCAGACCGTCCCGGCTATCCGGAGCGTCCCGGTCGTCCCGGCCGTCACGGGGCGCCGCCTCGAAGCTGAGGCTCACGGAGTTCATGCAGTAGCGCTGGCCGGTGGGCGTGGAGGGCGCGTCGTCGAAGACGTGCCCGAGGTGGCTGTCGCAGCGGGCGCAGCGGACCTCGGTGCGCACCATCGCGTGGGAGGTGTCCGTGTGCAGGGTCACCGCCTCCGAGCGCGAGGGGTCGTAGAAGGAGGGCCACCCGCAGTGGGAGTCGAACTTCGTCGAGGAGCGGAACAGCTCGGCACCACAGGCCCGGCAGCGGTAGACCCCCTCGCGGTTCTCGTGGAGGAGCGCCCCGGTCCCCGGACGCTCGGTACCCGCCTCACGCAGGACGTGGTACTCGAGCGGGTCGAGCAGGGTGCGCCACTGGGCGTCGGTGCGCACGACGGCGACCGGGTCGAGGACCGGGTCGGCAACGGGTTCGTCGGGCGCACCCGCCCGACGCTCGGCGGGGATCGCGGCTGAGGATCGGATCGGCTCTGTCACGGCCCCATCGTCGCGCGCCGGGGCCTGGCGCGCGAGCACCGTTCACGCACCGGGGAACCGGGCAGGGGGCACGCGGACCCGGGTCAGTCCCAGCCGAGGTCGTGGAGGCGGGCGTCGTCGATGCCGAAGTGGTGGGCCACCTCGTGCAGAACAGTGACCCCCACCTCGTCGACCAGCTCCTCGCGGCTGGAGCACCAGCGCTCCAAGGGCCCCTTGAAGATGAGGATCCGATCGGGCAGGACACCGGACCAGCCGCCGTCGCGCTCGGTCAGGGGGACGCCGTCGTACAGGCCCAGAAGGGTGGGACGACCCTCGTCGTCGTAGTCGGCTGCGCTCAGCATCTCGGCCTCGGGCTCGTCGAGGACGAGCACGACGACGTTGTCCATCTGCTCGGCCAGGTCCTCAGGGATCGCGTCCATCGCGTCGGCGACCGCCGCCTCGAAGTCCTCCTCGGACAGGTGCACGGGGCTCATGCCCGGAGCCTGCCACGGCCCGCGGCGACACGCCACGACCAGCAGGCACCGCCCAGCCGACGGCACCGCCCAGCCGACGGCACCGCCCAGCCGACGGCACCGCCCAGCCGGTGGCACCGCCCAGCCGGTGGCCGGACGGTGCGGGGACGGAAGGGCAGGCAGAGGGCGGGTGGAACCAGCGCGTGCCACCCGGGGCCCGGACCGGCGCGTGCTCCCGATCGCCCACGGCCCCGGCACCTGCACCTGCACCTGCACCTGCACCGACGATCACCCCGGTCCCAGACCCGAGATCCCGGGAGAAAGTGGCCACACAGGAGCGGTGAGGAGGGTCACGCCCGGGGGATTTGCCTCCGAGGAGAGTCGACCCCTAGTGTTCTCACTGGTTCGAGGCGCGACGACGCCGAGGGCACCAGGCCCCCATCGTCTAGCGGCCTAGGACCCCGCCCTTTCACGGCGGTAGCACGGGTTCGAATCCCGTTGGGGGTACCAACCGGTGCAGTGAGAACACTCGGCACTCGTGCCACACGAGGCCTCGTGGCGCAGTTGGTTAGCGCGCCGCCCTGTCACGGCGGAGGTCGCGGGTTCAAGTCCCGTCGAGGTCGCGGAGAGGGTCGGTCAGGGCAGCAGTGCTCCTGACCGACCCCATCCCATCCACCACCCTACGGCTCTGTAGCTCAGTTGGTAGAGCGTTCGACTGAAAATCGAAAGGTCACCGGATCGACGCCGGTCGGAGCCACTGCGACAGGCCCGGTTCCCACAAGGAACCGGGCCTTCGCTCTGTTCGGGAGTCTGTCAGCTGCCTCCCTCACTCAGCGAAATCAGCGTCTGCCTCCCGGGCGTCCATTGGTGGGGGCGCAGACTGGCGGCGTGTTCGTACCGGGCTGGCGCCGCGTTCGTACCTTCGGCACCGTGTTCGTACCTTCGGTGTCGACTTCGCACCTACCTCCCGGCGCGTTCGTACCTTCCGCATCGGGTGCGTACCTTGATCGTGCGCTCTGGACGCACAAGGTACGAACGCAGGTACAGGCGGGGGCCTGGGCACCGACTGAGGTCCAGATCCCGCCACCGACGACGCGCTCTCAGTACCGGCTTCGTATCCTCAACATCGCGTTCGTACCCTCGGCACCGTGTTCGTACCGGGCTCGCCGCGCGTTCGCACCTTCGGCACCGTGTTCGTACCCGGTTCACGCCGCGTTCGTACCTTCGGTGTCGGGTGCGTACCTTGATCGTGCGCTCTGGACGCACAAGGTACGAACGCGGGACCAGGCGGGCCCGATGAAGCGTCAGGTGCGCATGGGTCAGGTGCGCATGAGTCGGGTGCGCGTGGATCGGGATGGAACCCGTGGGGACCCGTCCCACGCAGGCTGCGAGCCGGATCGGGTCTCGCCCCGGTGAGACCGCCCGGCGCGCCGTCACACAGCGGCGACCCAGGGTCGCCACCTACCCTGATGCCATGGCGACGACTCCCCTGTCCTCCGCGTTCCCGCTGGCACGGTTCATCGCGCTGACCACCGACCCGGCAGCCGATCCTGCGGCCACCGCGAGCGCCGAGCCCACCGCGAGCGCAGAAGCCACAGCGACCGCCGAGGCCACCCCCACCGCAGAGCCCACGACCTTCCCGGCCGACGAGACCACCGAGGCCGTCGTCGAGGCGACCCTCGACCTTCTGACCGTGGCATGGCACGCGGCCCTGGGCGCGCTCGTCGGACTGGTGATCGCCCTGACCACCCTCATCGTCCTGGGCCACCTGGGCAGGCGCAGGTCCTTGTACGCCGAGGTCGTCCGCTTCGCCCGCATGCCGTTGTACGTCTTCGCGGGGGTCCTGGGCGGCTACCTCGGGGTCCAGATCGCGATCGCCGACGTGTCGATGTCCGTGCCCCAGAAGTACGCCGTCCACGCGATCCTCATCGGCGTCATCCTCTCGGGCACCTGGGTCCTGGTCAGGCTCGTCAAGGCAGCGGAGTCCTCGATCGTCATCGGTGTCGCCGCGGGCGACGACGTCGGCAGGGCCAACCGGGTGACCACCCAGACCCAGATCATGCGCAGGGTCATCGAGGCGGTCATCATCGTGTGCGGCCTGGTCGGGGCGATCATGACCTTCCCCAGTGCCCGCATCGCCATGGGGTCCCTCCTGGCCTCGGCGGGCCTCATCTCCGTGGTCGCCGGTCTCGCTGCCCAGTCGACGCTGAGCAACGTCTTCGCCGGCGTCCAGCTGGCCTCCACCGACGCGATCCGGGTTGACGACACCGTCGTGGTCAACGGGGAGCAGGGCTTCATCGAGGAGATCACCCTCACCTACGTCGTCGTGCGCTCCTGGGACGACCGCCGGATCATCTACCCGTCGAGCTACTTCACGCAGAACCCCTTCGCCAACTGGTCGCGGCGGGGCACGGAGCACACCGGCACCCTGACGATCGACCTCGACTGGCGGGTCCCGGTCCAGTCGGTGCGCGAGCAGGTCGAGCACATCGTCGAGGACGACGAGACCTGGGACAAGCGTTCGGTGGCCGTCGACGTCACGGACACCTCCGGGGGGACGGTCACCCTGCGCGTCGCCCTGTCGGGGGCCAACCCGGCCGACGTCTTCACCCTGTCCTGCCACGTGCGTGAGCAGCTCGTCGGCTGGCTGCAGCGCGAGCACCCCGAGGCCCTGCCGCGCACGCGCGTCCTGCTCGAGCCGACCGGGGCCGCAGCGCCCCAGCAGTAGCGGGCGGTCAGCGGCTCGGACGGTTCGGAGGGCCCGGACGGCCCGGACGGCTCGAACCGCCCTGCCGCGCGGGCAGGGCTGCGGCCAGGACCCGGGCGGCAGGTCTATCGTGCTGGGCATGGAGGAGGACCGTCCGCACCCGGCACAGCACCCGCACGACGACCGGGGACCGCACCCGGTGCTCCCACGGCGCCGCCCGCTCCTGCTGGCCGCCGCCCTGGGCGGGCTGGGAGGCGCGACGGCCCTGGCGGGGTGCGCCGAGGGCTCACCCGGGGGCCCGACGAGCCCGGCCCGACCCGCGGCCGACGGGACTACCGCGGCCGGTGGGACACCCGCGGCCGGTAGGACGCCCGCGGCCTCGAGCGCCGGGCCCACCCAGGAGGCGCTCGAGGGGTGGACCCTTGAGGAGAAGATCGGCCAGCTCATCATGGTCGGGGTCGACGCCGCGTCGCCGCAGGCGGTCTCCACCTCCGCGATCACCTCCCACCACGTCGGCAACGTCTTCGTCTCGGGCCGCACACGCGCCGGCGCGGCCGCGGTCCACGCGACGATCTCCTCGGTCACCGCCCTGGCGGGGCCGGGCACGACGCACGGCGCCCCCTTGCTCGTGGCCACCGACCAGGAGGGCGGCCAGGTCCAGGTCCTGTCGGGACCGGGCTTCTCCTCCATCCCCTCGGCGCTCGACCAGGCGAGCCTTGACAGGGACGAGCTCGTCGCCTCGGCGCGCACCTGGGGCGAGGAGCTGGCCGCCGTCGGAGTGACGATGAACCTCGCCCCCGTGGCCGACCTCGTCGACGTGCCGGATCCTGCGGACAACGGGCCGATCGGGGCCTGGGAGCGGGAGTACGGGCACGACGCCGCCACCGTCGAGGCCCAGGCGGGTGCCTTCGCCGAGGGCATGGAGGCCGCCGGGGTCATCGCGACCGTCAAGCACTTCCCCGGCCTGGGCCGGGTCTCGGGCAACACCGACACCGCCTCCCAGGTCGTCGACGCCTCGACGGCACGCACCGACGACCCCGCCGTGTCGGTCTTCGCCCAGATGATCGAGCAGGGGGCCAGGGCGGTCATGATGTCCTCGGCCGTCTACTCGCGGATCGACCCGCAGGCGCCCGCGGTCTTCTCCGAGGTCGTCGTCACCGGGATGCTGCGTACCGACCTGGGGTACACCGGGGTCGTCATGACCGACGACCTGTCGGCCGCCGTCCAGCTTAAGGACTGGGACCCCGGTGAGCGTGCCGTCCTGGCGATCACGGCGGGCTGCGACCTCGTCCTGGCCTCAGGGGACCCCTCGGCCGCCGCGGCGATGGCCGAGGCCCTCGTGGAGGCGGCCGGATCCGACCCCGACCTGGCGGCTCGGGTCGACCAGTCCGTCGAACGGGTCCTGGCACTCAAGGGCGTCCTCCAACCCTGAGAGGGGTCGGGCGACCCAGGTCCAACGTCCCGCTCGTGCCGTCCGCGGGCAGTGGCCATACCGCCGGGGCCCGCGTCAAGCAGGCACGAGGGAGGACCCGCAGTGACACGCAACCCACATGGCAGGGCCGGAACCGCTAGTGTCGCCCCATGGGCAAGCACACCCCGAACAGCACCGACGCCTCCGCAGCGCGCCACCTGGAGACCGGGCGCCCGGGACGCCAGGCCAAGACCTCGCGGAGCCGTGTGGCTCGCGAGGGCTCGGCCCTCGTGGCTCACGGGCCCGTGGGAGACCCGGTGGTCACCGCCCGCAACCTCTCGAAGGTCTACGGCCGGGGTGACAACGCCGTGACCGCCCTCGACTCGGTCGACGTGCACATCGCCCGCTCGCGCTTCACCGCCATCATGGGCCCCTCGGGCTCAGGCAAGTCCACGCTCATGCACTGCCTGGCGGGGCTCGACTCGGTCACCTCGGGGACGATCCACCTCGACGGGGAGGAGATCTCCGCAATGAGCCAGCGTCGGCTCACCAAGCTGCGGCGCCGGCGCATCGGCTTCATCTTCCAGTCCTTCAACCTCGTGCCGACCCTGACGGCCGAGGAGAACATCACCCTGCCCCTCGACATCGCCCGCGTCAGGGTCGACCGGGAGCGCTTCGACCGCGTGGTCGAGACCATCGGGCTGCGCGACCGTCTCACCCACCGTCCCGCCGAGCTCTCCGGGGGCCAGGTCCAGCGCGTGGCCTGCGCCCGCGCCCTCGTGGGCAGCCCGGCGGTCGTCTTCGCCGACGAGCCCACCGGCAACCTCGACTCCCGGTCCACCGACCAGGTCCTGTCGATCCTGCGCTCGAGCGTCGACGAGATGGGCCAGAGCGTCGTCATGGTCACCCACGAGCCCGACGCCGCCGCCTGGGCGGACACCGTCATCTTCCTGCGCGACGGACGCGTCGTGGCAGAGATGAACCAGCCCGACCGGGACCGGGTCCTCGACGCCCTCCACGAGCTGGGCTCCCCCGAGGGCCCGCACATCGGTGTCGGCGACATTCAGCAGGAGGTCGACGAGGCGTGGGCGCAGCCCCAGCGAACGGCGCCCACCGGAATCCGCCAGCCGAGCCAGGCCGGCAAGAGCACAGGAAAGGAGTGGTCAGACGAGGACTCCCGGGCAGACAGGCCGTCAACCGACCCATGGGGCATCGGTTGACCGGCACCCTCCCGCACCTCGTGCACGAGGTCCGCACGACCGCCACAGACCGCAGGCACCTGCAGGCCGGCACGCTCACCCGCGCCCCGTCACGCCCTGCGATCCGACCGACGATCCCTGAAGGAATCCAGTGACGCGAACAACGATCTTCCTGTACCACCCCCACCTCGACCAGTCGACGGTCAACCTCCGGCTGGCCCAGGCCGCCGAGGGCCTCGAGGGGGTCCAGATCCGCGACATGTACTCGATCTACCCTGATTTCGAGATCGACGTCGACTTCGAGCAGAACCTGCTGGAGGAGACCGACAGGATCATCCTCCAGTTCCCCATGTACTGGTACTCCTGCCCTCCCCTGCTCAAGAAGTGGGAGGACGACGTGCTCACCTACGGCTGGGCCTACGGCTCGACCGGGGACGCCCTGCACGGCAAGGAGCTGCTCATCGCCACCTCCGTGGGCGCCCCCGCCTCGCACTACACGCGGGTCGACGGCGGTAGGCGCTCGGTCATGGACCTGATCATGCGCCGCCCGCGCACGCGGGACACGACGGTCGCCGGGTACACGGTCCACGACCTGCTGCGCCCCTTCCAGACGATGAGCGACCTCGTGGGCACGCACTACCTCCAGCCCTTCGTCACCCCCGGGGCCGCGACGATCGTCCCCGCCGACCTCGAGGCACGCGCCAAGGCGTACGCGCGTTACGTCGTCTCACGCAAGATCCCGGTTCTCGGCCCCTACGGCTGAGCACCGCACCACACCCCGCACCCGAGAGGACCGAGCCGTGATCCGCGTCGCCTGGCGCTCCATCCGAGCCCACATCAAGCAGTTCCTCCTGACGACCCTGGCTGTCGTGCTGGGCGTTGCCTTCCTGTCGGGCACGCTGGCGCTGCGCTCGGTCATGTCGGACACCTTCTCGGCCCTGACCGACTCGACCTACACCGCCGACATCTACGTCTCGGGCCAGCCCCTCGAGGGCACCGAGGGGACCTCGACGGTCATGACCCAGCCGATCCCCGGGTCCCTGGTCGACGAGATCGCGCAGGTCGACGGCGTCGCCTCGGCGCGCCGCGAGGCCTCCCTGACCGGGACGCTCGTCGGAGCCGACGACACCCCCGTGACCTCCCAGGGGGCGCCCACCATCTTCGTGCCCCTCTACCCCGACGAGAAGGGCCTGTCCTGGATCCAGGGACGCAGCCCCTCCGGCGCGGCCGAGATCGCCCTGGAGTCCGGCGCCCTGGAGAGGTCAGGGCTCGCGGTGGGCGACACGACGCATATCGTCGTGCTCGGCACGCCGATGGAGGTCACCATCGTCGGGGAGTACAGCTTCGGCACGACGATGGCCGGCGCGACCCTCGTGGGCATGGACGCGCAGTGGCTCCTGCCCACGGCCGCCCCCGACGACCAGGTCACCCAGATCTCGGTGCTCGTCGACGAGGGCGCCTCAGTCGCTCAGGTCAAGGACGCCATCGCCTCGGCCCTGTCCGCCGACGTCCAGGTCCTCACCCGCCAGGAGGCCATCGACCAGACGAACGCCTACGTCGAGCAGATCCTCGGCTTCATCCAGACCTTCCTCCTCGTCTTCGTCGTCCTGGCGATGTTCGTCGGCTCCTTCATCATCATGAACTCCTTCGCGATGAGCGTGCGCCAGCGCGTCAAGGAGTTCGCGCTCCTGCGAGCCGTGGGAGCCTCCCCCCTGTCGGTCTTCAGCACCGTCTTCCTCCAGGCCGTGGTCGTCGGGGCCGTCGGCTCGGTCCTGGGCGTGGCGGCGGGGGCAGCGCTGCTGGCCGGCCTCGTCGCCGTGCTCGAGGCCGTCGGCATGCCCCTGCTCGAGGGCGTGCCGATGACCGCCCAGGTCATCGGGGTCTCCCTGACGGTGGGCATGCTCGTCACGATCGTCGGTGCGCTCCTGCCTGCGCGCGAGGCCGCCCTCACCCACCCGGTCGAGGCCATGCGCGGGGTGTCGGGGGCGCGGGAGAAGCCGCTCGTCGTGCGCACGGTCCTGGGCGGCACGGTCCTGGCCCTGGGGACGGCCGCCGTCATCGCGGCATGGGCCGCCGAGGGGCTCAACGGGCGCAGCCTCGTGCTGGGGCTGGGCGCCGCCGGGCTCATCATCGGCCTGCTCGTCGTCTCCCCCGTCATGGCCCGGCCGGTCGTCGCCCTCCTCGGGCTGCCCTTCCGCCTCCTGCGGCCCTCGGGCCGCCTGGCCACCCGCAACATCGTGCACAACCCGCGCCGCACCGCCAACACCTCGGGCGCGCTCATGGTCGGCATGGCCGTGGTCTGCGCAGGGGCCACCCTGGCCGCCTCGGTCAACTCCTCGGTCTCGGACATCGTCACCGACTCGATGCGGGCCGACTTCATCGTCCAGCCGAGCTCGGCCTCGATGAGCTCCCAGATCCCCGCGGAGATGGCCACCCAGATCGCCTCCCTCGACGGCGTCGAGGCGGTCGCGGCCTTCACCGGCTACACGGTCTCCGCCGTCCTGCCCGACGGCACCCAGGAGCCGTCCTCGATGCTCAACGTCGTCCCCGGAGCCTCCTACACCGACTTCTACGACCTGTCCCTCCAGTCCGGGTCCCTCGAGGACCTCGACGCGACCCACGTCGCGGCCTACTCCGGCACCGGCCTGTCCGTGGGCGACACGGTCACGCTCACGGGGCCGACCGGCTCCCTCGAGGTCGTCGTGGCCGCCGTCGTCGACCCCGACGGCGTGGAGGGCAGCTTCTACGCCACGCCTGAGCTCGCCGTCCAGGTCGGGTCCTGGGCCGGGGCGACCCCTGCTCAGGCGGACCAGGTCCTGGCCACCCCGATGGGTATGTTCATCTCGTTGCGCGATGGCGTCGACGCCGAGGCGATCCGCGACCAGGTCGAGGAGATCCTGGCCCCGACCTACCAGTACTCGGTGCTCGACTCCACCGAGCTGTCCGACCAGATCGGCCAGCAGGTCAACCAGGTCCTCGGCGTCCTCTACGCGCTGCTGGGCCTGTCCATCGCCATCGCCGTGCTCGGCATCGTCAACACCCTCGTGCTCTCGGTCTCCGAGCGCACCCGCGAGATCGGTCTCATGCGGGCCGTCGGCCTGAGCAAGTCCCAGCTGGCCGGGGAGATCATGGTCGAGTCGGTCCTCACCGCCCTGTACGGGACCGTCGTCGGCGCCGCCGCGGGCATCGTCCTGGCTGCCGCGCTGCGCAGCGTCCTGGAGGAGGAGGGCCTGACCGTCCTCGTCGTCCCCTGGGGCCAGCTCGCCGGGATGCTCGTCCTGTCGGTGCTCGTCGGCGTCGCGGCTGCGCTGTGGCCCGCGCTGCGCGCCTCGCGCCTTCCGGTGCTCGAGGCCATCGCCACCGAGTAACCGCGCCCACCGGCCCGGCCGCGCCTGGGCTCGGGCCGGGTCGGCTCGGGTCGGGCCGGGCAGGCCTACCGGAGCCCGTCGCACTCCGGTAGCCTCGTTCGGCTATGCCCACGCTCCTGCCGTCGCCCGACGCACCGCTGCCCCAGCCGCCCTCGACCTCACCCCGCCCGCTGCTGGGCTGGCTGCTGCGCCGGGCCGCGGCCCCGCTGGGCGCCGCCACCGTGGCCGCGATCACCTCCAACGTCATCCAGGCCACCGTGCCGGCCTTCCTCGGCTCGGCCCTCGACTCGGGTATCGAGCGCGGGCTCAGCCCCCGGGTGTGGGCGATCGCGCTCACCCTCCTGGCGCTCTTCGTCGTCTACGCCGTGGCCGACACGAGCGTGTCCTTCTACCGCGTCCAGGGCTGGATGCGGATCACCTTCGACGTCAACCGCCTCGTCGGGCGCCAGGTCTCGACCGTCGGGGCCGACCTGCCCCGACGGGTCTCGACCGGTGAGGTCGCCTCGATCATCGCCTCGGACGCCCAGTACATCGGCAACCTCGGCCAGCGCCTGCCCGAGGTCATCGGCGCGGCCGTGTCCTTCCTCGTCGTGGCCGTGCTCATGCTCGGCACCTCGGTACGCCTCGGGCTCATCGTCCTGCTCGGCATGCCCCTTGTCGCCTGGGTGGTCACCCTCGTCATCAAGCCCCTCCAGCGGCACCAGGCCGTCCAGCGCGAGGCCCAGTCCGCCGTCACGACGGTGACCACCGACACGGTTGCCGGCCTGCGGATCCTGCGCGGGATCGGGGGCGAGGAGGTCTTCGCCGACCGCTACCGCCAGGCCTCCCAGGAGCTGCGGCGCCGCGGTGTCGAGGTCGCCGGGAGCCAGTCGCTCCTCATGAGCCTCCAGGTGCTCCTGCCCGGGCTGTTCGTGGCCGTGGTCGTGTGGGCAGCCGCCCGCATGGCGGTGGCCGGCGAGATCACCCCCGGCGAGCTCGTCACCTTCTACGGCTACACCGCCTACCTGTCCTGGCCGCTGTGGATCTTCGCCAACGCCGTCCAGGAGCTGACCCGGGCCCGGGTCGGGGTGCGCCGCCTGGGCAGGCTGCTCGAGGTCGGGCCGGCCGCGGGGACCGCCGCCGAGCGTCTCGGCCTCGACCCGGCGGCGGGCAGGGCGCAGGCGGGCGAGCTGGTCGACACCGCCTCGGGCGTCGTCCTGAGCCCCGGGCGCATGACGGCCCTCGTGTGCGCCGACCCGGAGGTCTCCGCCGCCCTGGCCCAGCGACTGGGCCGCTTCGACGACGCCGCCCCGACCGTCACCCTGGCCGGGCGCCCGCTGAGCACGATGCCCCTCCAGGACGTCCGCGCCTCGGTGGTCGTGGCCGGGGCGACGGCCCAGATCTTCACCGGCACCCTGCGCGAGGCACTCGACGTCCGCGGCTCGACCGGTCCCGTGCCGGTGGACGTCGACACCCTCGTGCGGGCCGAGGCCCTGCGCTCCGGGGTGGCCGACGTCGACCAGCAGGTCCGCCCCCAGCCACGCCACGCCCCCGGGGACGACCGGCTCCTCGAGGCCGTCACGGTCGTCGACGCCCACGACGTGCTCACCTCCCTGGAGGAGGGGCTGGCGGGCATGATCACCGAGAAGGGGCGCTCCCTGTCGGGCGGTCAGCGCCAGCGCGTCGCCCTGGCCCGGGCCCTGCTCACCGAGGCCCCGACCCTCGTGCTCATCGAGCCCACGAGCGCCCTGGACTCCCACACCGAGTCCCGTGTCGCCCACCGCCTCCACGCCGCCCGGAGGAGACGCACGACCGTCGTGGTCACGACCTCCCCCCTCGTGCTCGAGGTCTGCGACGAGGTCATCGCCCTCGACGAGCAGGGACGGCCCCGGTCCCGCTCGACCCACAGGGAGCTGCTGGACCTGGCCCGTGGCGGGGACGTCGGGGCGATGGCCTACCGGGCCGTCGTCGCCCGGGCCTCAGGTGAGGAGGTGGGGCTCTGATGTCCCTGCCCCTGGCACCCGGGCCGGTCGCCATGCGCAAGACCTTCGGGATCATGGCCGCCTACCGGTGGCGCTTCGTGGCGGTGCTCGTCGTCCAGGTCGCCGCCGTGCTCACCACCCTCGTCGCCCCCCAGCTCCTCGGACGGCTCGTCGACCGCGTGTCCCAGGGGCAGGCGACCGCCGGCTACGTCGACAGGGTCGTGGCGCTCATCATCGTGGTCACGATCATCGGGGCGGTCGTCAACCGCTACGCCCAGATGCACGCCCGGACCCTGGGCGAGGCGGTCTTCGCCGACCTGCGCGAGCGCATGATGGGCCGGGTCGTGCACCTGCCGCTGAGCGCCGTGGAGTCCGCCGGCACCGGGGACCTCGTGGGGCGCACGACCAACGACGTCTCGCGCATCGAGTTCCTCGTGCGCACCGGCATCCCGCAGATCATGGTGTGCGTCGTCACGATCGTGTTCACGATCGTGGCCGCAGCCGTCACCGACCCGCTGCTCGCACTCGGCCTGCTCGTCGTCGGACCTCCGGTGTGGTCGATGATGCGCTGGTACCTGCCCCGGTCGGTACCCGCCTACCGGGCGAGCTCCGCGGCCCAGGCCCGGCTCAACGGCGTGGTCACCGAGACCGTCGAGCACGCCGAGACCGTCGACGCCCTGGGCCTGGGGGCCAGGCGCGAGGCGGCGCTCCAGGCCTCGGTGGCCGAGGCCTGGAGCCTGGAGGACCTCACCGTCAGGCTGCGGGTACGGCTCTACCTCGTCCTCGACGTCGCCTGGAGGGCCCCGGTCGTCGTCATCCTCCTGTGGGGCGGGTTCCTGGCGGCCCGGGGCCACGCCGAGCTCGGGACGATCACGACCGTGGCCCTCTACGCCATGGAGCTGCGCAAGCCCATCGGCCAGCTCATGTTCTGGATCGACCTGGTCCAGATCTCCCAGGCGGCGCTGTCGCGGATCCTCGGCGTCGAGGAGGTGCCCGCGGACCGCACCCCCACCGGCGCGGTTCCTCAGGGCCGCCTCATCAGGCTTGACGGGGTGCGCTTCTCCTACCGCGAGGGACAGGAGGTGCTGCACGGCATCGACCTCGAGCTCGTCCCCGGGGAGCGTCTGGCGGTCGTCGGCCCGTCGGGGTCGGGCAAGTCGACCCTGGGGAGGATGCTCGCCGGGATCAACCCTCCCTCATCGGGCTCGGTGACGGTGGGCGGGGTCCCGCTCACCGACCTGCCGGAGACCGAGCTGCGCCGTCACGTCGCGCTGGTCACCCAGGAGCAGCACGTCTTCGTCGGCTCGATCGCGGACAACGTCCGCCTGGGGCGTCCCGAGGCCGACGACGCGACCATCGCCTCGGCGCTGGCCTCCATCGGGGCCGACAGCTGGGTGGAGAAGCTGCCCGAGGGCATGCACACGACCGTCGGCTCGGGGCACCTGGCCCTCACCCCCGCGCAGGCCCAGGAGGTGGCCCTGGCCCGCCTCGTCCTGCTCGACCCGCACACCCTCATCCTCGACGAGGCCACGAGCCTGCTCGACCCCCGTGCCGCGCGCACCCTGGAGCGGACCCTGTCGACGGCGCTTGCCGGGCGTACCGTCGTCGAGGTCGCGCACAGGCTCTACACCGCCCAGGACGCCGACCGGGTGGCCGTCGTCATGGACGGCCGCGTCGTCGAGCTCGGGAGCCACGACGAGCTCGTCGCCCTCGGCGGGGAGTACGCCCGCCTGTGGGAGGCCTGGTCGAGGCAGTAGTCGAGGCAGTAGCGGCCCGTGGGTCCTCCGTGGGCAGCACTCCCCATGCAGCGCTCCCCATCGCACCGTCTAGACTGCCCCGCGGCACAGCAGCAGGATCACGACGACGGAGGTCATCGGTGAGCACGAAGATCGCCTCACGGCGCGAGAGCCTGGACGCATGGGTCCACTCCGCCCGGGTGCAGAACGTCATCATGGCGGTCATCCTCGTCAACTCGATCACCATCGGCGCCGAGACGGTCGTCGACCACGGTTCGCGCGCGTACACCGTCCTGTTCGTCCTCGACCACATCGCCCTGGCGGTGTTCATCGTCGAGATCTCCGTCAAGCTCGTGGCCATCGGACCGGTCCGCTTCTTCTCCCGAGGCTGGAACGTCTTCGACTTCATCGTCGTGGCCATCGCCCTGGTCCCCGGGGCCGGCCCCCTGTCGGTGCTGCGGACCCTGCGGGTCATGCGGCTGCTGCGGGTCATCAAGTTCATGCCGAGCCTGCGGCGGGTCGTCGAGTCCCTCTTGCTGTCCCTGCCGGGCATCAGCGCCATCGCGCTGCTCATGGCCATGATCTTCTACGTCTCGGCCGTCATGTCGACCGCCATGTTCGGTGAGCAGTTCCCCGAGTGGTTCGGCACCCTGGGGCGTTCTCTGTACACCTTGTTCCAGATCATGACCCTCGAGGGCTGGTCCGACGGCATCGTCCGCCCGGTCATGGAGCAGTCACCCTGGTCCTGGGTGTTCTTCATCCCCTTCATCCTCGTGTCGGCCTTCACGATGCTCAACCTGTTCGTCGCGGTCATCGTCGACACGATGAGCAACCTCGCGCCCGTCGGCCCCCAGAGCGCCGGCTCGACCGCCCACCTCAGCGCCGAGCCCGCCGCAGACCCCGCCGCAGACCCCGACGCCGGCCCCGCCGCCGACCCCGCCTCCGCACCGACCTCGGACCCCGCCCCCGGCCCCCGGACCGAGACCACCCCGTCCGGGGCCGTGGAGGCCGAGCTCCTGGCCGAGGTCAGGACGCTGCGTGAGGAGATCGCCGCCCTGCGCGCCTCCCTGACCGCCGCCCCCTGAGGCCCGCGGCCCCGGCCATCTGCCCCGCGGTCATCGCACCGTGACGCTACGTGTGAGATTCTGGCCCCTGACAGCAGGAGCCTCCGGCCGCCCCCGGCGGCCAGGCCCACGGACACGAGAAGGTCGTTCCTCATGACCCACCAGCCCCCTCAGCCTCCCGCTGAGCCCGCCCCGCCCCGGCCGCCGACGATCGGCGAGCTCGTCGCGAGGATCTCCGAGAACGTCAGCGCCCTGGTCAAGGGAGAGATCGACCTCGCCAAGGCCAAGGGCAGGCGCATGGCCGCCACGATGGGTGTGGGCGCCGGCCTGCTGGGCGCGGCAGGTGTCGTCGCCCTGTACGGCCTCGGCTTCCTCCTGGGTGCCGCCTGCGAGGCGCTGGCACTCGTCCTTCCGCTGTGGGCCGCCAAGCTCGTCGTCGCCCTCGTCCTCTTCCTCCTCGCCGCCGTCGCCGCCTACCTCGGCAAGCGCAAGATCGACGCGGCCAGGGCCGACGTGCCCACCCCGGACAAGAACCTCAAGGAGGACGTCGCCTTGCTCAAGGCGGCAGCCTCCGCCGGGCTCGAGAAGGGAGCCGAGCAGTGAGCGGCTCCCCCACCCTCCCCGCGCCCGGCAGTCCTGAGGATCTCGAGGCCGGCCTCGCTGCCGTGCGGGCCGCGCTGCGTACCGATGTCGAGGAGCTGAGCTGCCGCCTGGCCCCGGCGCGTCTGCCCGGGCTCGCGCGACAGACAGCGCGCTCGGCCCTGAGCGGGGCCTGCGCACGCCTCCGGGGCCAGGGCGCCGCGCTCGCCCAGCGCGCCGGGATCCGCGGCACCGTGGCACCGGACCCCGGGGCGCCGCCGCACGCGGGACCGGCCCACGACGCCGGTCACGCCTCGGCGCGCGACCGGCTCGCCCGCCTGCTCGACGACGCACGGGACGGCGACCCCACCTCCCTCGCGATCGTCTCGGCGCTCGCCGTCGCCCTGGCGGGGCTGAGCGCTGTCGCCCTGGTCAAGGCGGTCACGCGATGAGCGCCCAGGAGCCCGGAGGCGACACCGAGGCGCCCGCGACCCCCGAGCAGATCGAGGCGCGGCTGCGGGCCCAGCGCGAGGAGCTCGCGGCCTCGGTCGACGACCTCGCCGCCCGGGTCGACCCGCGGGTCCAGGCGCGCGCCGCCGGTGAGCAGCTGCGCGAGAGGGCTCAGAGCGCGGGCAGCGACCTGCGCACCCGGGTCAGCGACCTGGGCGAGCGCGCCCGGCGGACCGTCGAGCGCGCCCAGGAGGGCGACTCCGAGGCGCTCACCGCGGTCCTGGCCGCCGCTGGCGGCCTCGTGGCGACCGGCCTCGTCCTGGGACGCCTCCTCAGGCGCTGACCAGGCGCCGGACGGGCCCCGCTCAGGCACTGACCGGGCGCCCGCCGGCCACTGAGCGCGACCGGAGACCGGATCCTCGCAGCCGCACTGCGGACCGAATGGTGCTTGTGCGTCCCGACGTTGTACGGTTGCCCCACGACACATATGCCCACATGAAGCGCGCCCTGCGCGCCCAGAGACACGTTGGAGGGGGTCGAGCCTATGGGGCGCGGCCGTCAGAAGGCCAAGGCGACCAAGGTCGCCCGCAAGCTCAAGTACTTCAGCCCGGAGACGGACTACGCGGCTCTCGAGCGCGAGCTCACGTCCGCGTCCTCAGCCACCGACGCGGACGACGAGATCGACTACGAGGAGCTGGCCTCCAAGTACGGTGTCGACGACGACGAGGACTGGGACGACTCCGGGACGAGCAGTAGATAGGCATCGTCACCGCGTCATGTGATGAGCGGTGAGGGCCGGCAGGGACGTACCTGCCGGCCCTCACTCGTGCCCGGACCCGGGCGCCGCCTCCCCCGGGGACTCCCCCGGCCCCGGGGGAGGCGAGCAGACGGCGCAGCACCCGGGCCGCTCCACCTCCACCACCCCGGCAGGCGGCGCGCGGTTGCGCCGGAGAGGGAGACGGGGCATACTCACTCCCGTATCGACCGACCGTCGGTCTAGTTTGGAGGTCAGCATGGTCCCGAAGCACCTGAGCGCGGCCGAGCGGCGAGAGCAGGTCATGGACGCCGCCCGCGCCCTGTTCCTTGAGCGCGGCTACGAGAAGACGACGATCGAGGACGTCCTGGGCAGGGTCGGTATCGCCAAGGGGACCCTGTACCACCACTTCCCCGGCAAGGAAGCGATCATGGAGGCGATCGTCGCCCGTACGACCGACCAGCTCGTCGAGCGCGCCGAGCAGGCGGCGCGCTCAAGCGCCGGCCAGCCGGCCATGACCCGCTTCCTCAGCGTCCTCAGCGCGGCGCGCGCCTCCGAGGAGGACATCGAGCTCGCCCAGCAGTTCCGCTCCCCGGACAACCTCCGCTTCCACCTGCTGTCGATGACCCAGGCCTACACCCGCCTCGTGCCGATCCTCACCGACCTCATCGAGGAGGGGGTGAGCGCCGGGGAGCTGTCGAGCCCCGACCCCCGCAGCAGCGTCGAGGTCGTGCTGGCCGCCGGCTTCACCGTCCTGGACGGCGGGATCTTCCTCGCCTCCACCCAGGACGTGGCCGCCCGCAGGCAGGCAGAGGTCCTGCGGGCAGCCACGGCGCTCTTCGGCGCCGACCCGTTGCCCGCCTCCGCAGGCGAGGACCCGACCGCGGCCCCGCACTGAGCCGCGAGCCCCGGGCCCTGGGCCCCGGAGGCACCCGGACGAGGCCGCCTGACGACAGGAACGGACACTCATGCACCACACGCTCTGGAGGCTGGGACGCGCCGAGCTGCGCCGCAGCGCCACCGTCTCGATCACGCTGGTCGTCCTCATGACGATGAGCGCCGCACTGACCGCCACGGGACTGGCCCTGATCGCCCGCACCCTGGCCGCCACCGAGTCCTTGTGGACCGAGGCCCGGCCGCCCGACGTCGTCCAGGTCCACACCGGACAGACCGACGCCGCCACCCTGACCGAGCAGGTCGACTCCTGGGCCGCCGAGCAGCCCGGCGTCGAGGACCACATGGTCATGACGACGCTGCCCGTCCCCGGCTCCCAGATGTGGATCGACGGGACCTCCCAGGTCGACTCGGTCCTCGAGCCGGCGCTCGTCACCTCCCCTGAGCGCTTCGACCTGCTCGTCGACCCCTCCGGGCACAGGGTGGACCCGGAGCGGGGCGAGATCTGGCTCCCGGTCTACTACGAGTCCGAGGCCATGGCGCAGGTCGGGGACTCCGTGCGCGTGACCGCCGGGCCGGTCGAGCTCGACCTCACCGTGGCGGGCTTCGTGCGCGACTCCCAGATGAACTCCTCCCTGGCGACCTCCAAGCGCCTCGTCGTCTCGCAGGAGGACTACGAGGCCGTGGCCCCCTACCTCGAGGCGGAGTACTACATCGAGATGCTCGCGGCGCCGGGCACCTCGGCCGCCGAGCTCAAGGCCGCCTACGCCTCCTCGGGACTGCCCGCCAACGGCATCATGGTGGACTCGACGATCTTCCGGCTGCTCAACGGCATGAGCACCTACGTCCTGGCCGCGGCGGTGCTCCTCGTGGCGGGAGTGCTCACCTCGGTGGTCCTGCTCGCGCTGCGCTTCGCCCTCCTGGCCTCCTTCGAGGAGGACCTCGGACAGATCGGTGCGCTGCGGGCCATCGGCGCGCCGACCGCCTCGATCCGGCTGCTCTACCTGGCCCGGTACGCCCTGCTCGCCCTCGTCGGCTGCATCGTGGGGCTGGCCGCCGCCTTCCCCCTGACCGACACGCTCCAACGCCCTATCGAGCTGTACCTGGGCAGCCCTGACGGCGTGATCGCGATGGTCCTGGCCCCCGTCTCCGGTGCGCTGCTCACCGCCGTCGTCGTGGTCGGCTCGTGCTGGCTCATGCTCGGCCGGGTCGGGCGCCTCAGCGCGGTCGACGCGCTGCGGGCGGCGGCCACCGGCTCCTCGGCGCCGCCCTCGGGGCGCCGAGGACGCCGACGGAGGCGCGGGGGCGTCGGGAGCCCTCGCGCTCGTCGAGGCGCCGGGCTGCTCGGCTCGAGGCTCGCCGTACCCGACCGCCTGGGGGTGAGCGCCGCCCTCCAGCGGGCCAACGGCCTGCTCCTGGCGGTTGTCGCCCTGTGCGTCGTGGCGGCGGTCGTCCCGGCCAGCGTCCTGGCCACCGTCGAGGACGAGCGCTTCGCCACCTACCTCGGGGTCGGCCAGGCCGAGCTGCGGATCGACGTGCGCGACGGGGTGACGACCACCGAGGCGGTCGAGACCGCCCTGGCCGAGCGCTCCGACGTCGAGCGCAGCGTCGTGCTCGTCTCCGACCGCTACGAGCTCAAGGGCGCGGACGGCCAGTGGGCCGACGTCGTCGTCGAGTCCGGGGACCACGAGGTCTTCCCCCTCACCTACGAGGCGGGCAGCGCCCCGGCCTCCGCCGAGCAGATCGCCCTGTCGGTGGGCCAGTCCGAGGAGGCGGGAGCCGGGGTCGGGGACGAGGTCGAGGTCCGGGTCGACGGCGAGGTGCTCCGCCTCGAGGTGAGCGGCGTCTACCAGGACATCACGAACGGGGGGAAGACGGCCAAGGCCCGTCTCACCCCCTCCGAGGCGCCGCTGTGGCAGGTGGTCTACCTCGACCTGTCCGGGGGAACCGACCCGGCCGACGCCGCCGAGGCACTCGGCTCGGCCCTGCCGGGGGCCAAGGTGACCCTCGTGTCCCAGTACGCCTCGCAGACGATGGGGGCTCTCGTCTCCCAGCTGCGCACGGTGGCCGTCGTCGCCACGGCGGCCGGCTGCGCCCTCGTGCTCATCATCACGACGATGAGCCTGACCCTCATCATCGCCCGCGAGCGCGGGACGCTGGCGGCGCTGCGGGCCATCGGCGCCGACCGGTCCCAGCTGGCCCGCATGTACGTCGTGCGCCTCGGGATCATCGCCCTGGCCGGCACGGCCCTCGGTACGGTCGGGGCCCAGCTGCTCGGCCAGGTCGGCTTCCGCCTGGCCCTGGCCGGGTTCGGGGCGCCCGGGGTCGTCCTCCTGCCCGACCCCCTCGTCAGCTGGCTGGGGATACCCGCAGCCGTGCTCGCCTCCGTGCTGGCTGCCGTCGGGCTCGGCCTGCGCAGCCTCACCCGCATCCACCTGACCGAACAGGAGTGACTCGTGCTCACAGCCACAGGAATCGTCAAGGACTACCCGGGCGCACCGAAGGTGCTGGACACCATCGACCTCACTGTTCCCGAGGGCCAGTTCCTGGCCATCATGGGACCGTCGGGGTCGGGAAAGTCGACACTCCTGCACGTCCTGTCGGGGATGGAGCCGCCGACACGGGGCGTGGTCGACCTCGACGGCCAGGACCTCACCGAGCTGCCCGACAAGAAGCTGGCCGCGCTGCGACTGCGCCGTCTGGGCTTCGTCTTCCAGCAGCCGCGGCTCCTGGCGGGGCTGTCGCTGCGGGACAACGTCGCGCTGCCGGGTCTGCTCGCGCGCTCCGAGGCGCGCGAGGTCATCGCCCGCAGGGCGGACGACCTGCTCAGGGCGATGGGGGTCGCCGGTGTGAGCGACCACCGGCCCTCGGAGGTCTCGGGGGGCCAGCTCCAGCGCGCCTCGATCTGCCGGGCGCTCATCAACGGGGCCCGGACCATCATGGGGGACGAGCCGACGGGGGCGCTCAACCGGGCCTCGGCCGAGCAGGTGCTCGACCTGCTCGGGGCCGTCCACCGCGAGGGCCGCACACTGGTCATCGTCACCCACGACGCACAGGTCGCGGCCCGGGCCGACCGGGTCCTGGCGCTGGTCGACGGCAGGATCGCCGCCGACCTCGAGCTGGGCACCCGGCCCGAGGACTACGACGAGTCGGTGCGCGGCGAGCGCGTCTGCGCGGTCACCGAGGTCATGTCCGCGGTCGGAGTGTGAGCGGGCTCTGAGCGCCCCGGTCGCGGCTCAGGCGGTGCGGTAGTCCCCGACGAGGTCGACGGCCCCGCCGTCCACGCCCTTGGTCCCGGCCACGAGCCGACCGCGGGGCTCGTGGCCGCCGGCGTCGTGGACCTCGCCGAGCACCCAGGCCGGGAGGCCTGCGGCCTGCGCGACCGCGACGACGGCCTCGAGGGCCCCCGGGTCGACGACGGCGACCATGCCGACACCGAGGTTGAGGGTGGCCTCGAGGTCGTCCCACGGCACGGAGCCCAGGGTGCGCACCGTCTCGAAGACGGGGGGCACGACCCAGGTGGAGCGGTCGACCTCGGCCACGGTCCCGGCGGGCAGGACGCGCGCGAGGTTGGCGGCCAGGCCGCCGCCGGTCACGTGCGACAGGGCGTGCACGCCCGGGGCGGTGGTGCCGCCCGCCCGGGCGGCGCCGTCAGCGGCCTCGACGGCCTCCAGGCACACCGCCGTGTACAGCCGGGTGGGCTCGAGCAGCTCCTCGCCCAGGGTCCGGCCGAAGTCGGGCACGTGCCGCTCCAGGGACCAGCCGGCGTGCTCGATGACCCTCCGCACGAGGGAGTAGCCGTTGGAGTGCAGGCCGGAGGAGGCCATGGCGAGCACGACGTCACCGGGGCGTACCCGCTCGGGTCCGAGCACGCGGTCGGCCTCGACGACTCCGGTGGCGGCGCCCGCGACGTCGTACTCCTCGGGGCCCAGGAGGCCGGGGTGCTCAGCGGTCTCCCCGCCCAGCAGGGGGGTGCCCACGGCGGCGCAGGCCGTGGCCACGCCCCGCACGATGTCCGCGACCCGCTCGGGCACGACCCTGCCGCAGGCGATGTAGTCGGTCATGAGCAGGGGCCTGGCCCCGACGACGACGATGTCGTCGACGACCATCCCGACGAGGTCCTGGCCGATCGTGTCGTGGACGTCGAGGGCCTGGGCGATGGCGACCTTCGTGCCCACCCCGTCGGTGGAGGTGGCCAGCAGGGGCCGGCGGTAGCCGCGCAGCGCCGAGACGTCGACGAGCCCGGCGAAGCCGCCCACGCCGCCGACCACCTCGGGGGTCATCGTCGCGGCCACGGAGGCCTTCATGAGCTCCACGGCTCGGTCCCCGGCGGCGGTGTCGACCCCGGCCTCGGCGTAGGTGATGGTCCGGGGGGCGGGCTGGCTCATGGGGTGGGTCCTTCGCGGCTGGGGTCGGGCAGTGGGCTGCGGGCGGACAGGTCCGGGCGGGTCACCCCGCGGGCGGCGCCGGCGCGCAGGTCGGGGGCGTCGTCGCGGCGACGGCGGTAGACCGAGGGGACGCGGGACACCGGGAGCGTGCCCGGGCAGGCCCCCTCGGCCGGAGGAGGGATCGGGTAGTCGCCGGTGAAGCAGGCCATGCACAGCTCGGAGGCCTCCTGGCCCGATGCCTCGACCATGGCCTCGACCGACAGGTACCCCAGGGAGTTGGCACCGATGGAGGCACGGATCTGCTCGACGCTCATCCCGGTGGCGATGAGCTCGGCGCGCGTGGCGAAGTCGATGCCGTAGAAGCACGGCCACAGCACGGGCGGGGAGGAGATGCGCACGTGGACCTCGGAGGCGCCCGCCTCGCGCAGCATCCGCACGAGCGCCCGCTGGGTGTTGCCCCGCACGATCGAGTCGTCGACGACGACGAGGCGGCGTCCCTCGATGACGTCGCGCACGGGGTTGAGCTTGAGGCGGATGCCCAGCTGGCGCAGCGTCTGGGTGGGCTGGATGAAGGTGCGCCCGACGTAGGCGTTCTTGACCAGGCCCTGGCCGTAGGGGATGCCTGAGGCCTGGGCGTAGCCGATGGCGGCGGGTGTCCCCGACTCCGGGGTGGCGATGACCAGGTCGGCCTCGACCGGGTGCTCGCGGGCCAGGGAGGCGCCCATGGCGTTGCGGGCCGCGATGACCGAGCGTCCCGCGATCCGCGTGTCGGGGCGCGCGAGGTAGACGTACTCGAAGACGCAGCCCGACCTGCGCGGCTGGGCGACGTGGGTGGACCGCAGGCCCTCGGCGTCGATCTCGATGAGCTCACCGGGGTCGACCTCACGCACGAAGGCCGCCCCGACGATGTCGAGGGCGGCGGTCTCCGAGGCGATGACCCAGCCGCGCTCGAGGCGCCCGAGCACGAGCGGACGCACCCCGTGCGGGTCGCGGGCGGCGTAGAGGGTGTGCTCGTCCATGAAGACCAGGGAGTAGGCCCCCCGCAGCATCGGCAGGACCCGGCGGGCGGCCTCGGCCACCCCCAGCGGCGCCTCCGGGGCCTTGTCGGCCTCCCCGGCCAGGGAGCCTCGCTCGGAGACCAGGCCCATGAGGGCGGCGATGACCGCGGTGTCGGTCGACGAGCCGCGTCCCAGGTCGCCGCTGAGGTCCTCGCCGCTGGCCCGCCGGATCATCTCGACGAGCTCGCGGGTGTTGGTGAGGTTGCCGTTGTGGGCCAGCGCCAGGGTCGAGCCCGACACCGGTCCGAGCATCGGCTGGGCGTTCTCCCAGGTGGTGGCGCCGGTCGTGGCGTAGCGGACGTGGCCGACGGCCATATGACCGGTCAGGTTCGACAGGGCGCGGTCGTCGAAGACCTGGGAGACCAGGCCGAGGTCCTTGTACACCAGGATCGAGCGACCGCCCGTCGTCGCGATGCCGGCGGCCTCCTGGCCGCGGTGCTGGAGGGCGTAGAGGCCGAAGTAGGTGAGCCGGGAGACCTCCTCCCCCGGGGCCCAGACCCCGAAGACGCCGCACTCCTCGGCGACGGGGGGCTCGGTCTCGCCGGCCCCGAGGTGGGGAGCAGTGATCGGGGCGGGGACACTGGTCACCGGCCCAGTGTCTCACAGCCGTCCCCGGGCCCGCGTCCCAGACCGGTCCAGCCCGGTCCAGGCTGGTTCCGCCCGTCCCAGCCCGGTCTGGTGGGCTGTCACACGAGACGGAGGTCGAGGCTGGCGGCCTCGACGTCGACCTCAGCCAGGCGCACCCGGACCGGGCGCCCCACGGGCAGGGGCCTGCCGTCCTCGGCGCGCACCGACCCGATGACGGCCGCCTCGGGGAGCACGATCTCCCCTCGGTCGCCGCGTACCGAGGTGATGACGCCGTCGAAGACCTCCCCCTGGCGGCCCTGGAGGACGAGGGCCTCGACGGCCTCGAGCGCGCCTCGGGTCACGGCTCGCCCCCTGCGCCCGGTGGTCTCCATGACCTCCGGCAGCCCCGGCAGGGCCGAGCGCACCCAGGCGGGCACGGGGCGCCCGGCGCTGGCGGCCACGCAGACCTCCTCGCCGTAGCGGTCGACGAGGCGACGCAGCGGCGCGGTGACGTGGGCGTAGCGGGCGGCGATGGCCGCGTGGACCGCCTCCTCGGTGTCGGCGGCCTCGTCCTCCTGCGGAACAGCCACGCCGTTGACGCCGAAGGCGAGGTAGCCGGCCCCGCGGAACAGGGAGGCGGCCTGGTCCATGAAGGCGAGGTGAGCGGGGACGGTCCTGTCCAGCCCGCGCACGAGCTCGGGGTAGGACAGGGAGCTCGGCCAGTGGATCCCCAGCGCCGCCGCGACGCGCCGCAGCCGCGCGTAGTCCTCGGCCCCGGCGGGGGGCATCGTGCGCAGGATCCCCACGCCGGCGCGGATCATGATCTGGGCGGCGCACATACCGGTGAGCAGGGAGATCTGCGCGTTCCACTCCTCGACCGGCAGGGGTGCGCGCAGGACGAGGCGGTAGCCGGCTCCGGGGTCGGCGGGGTCGACCTGCTCGACCTCCTGCTCGGGGATCGCCAGGGACACGCCCCCGCGGGCGGCCTCGCGCCCCGAGCGCAGGAGGCCGATCGTGCGCAGGAGCCCGGGCAGGTCGGAGGGCACCGAGGCGGGCAGCCCGGTGGAGGGGTCGGAGGAGCCGGTGGCGCCGGCGTCGAGGGCGGCCTGGACCTGGGCGTAGGTGAGGCGGGCACGGGAGCGCACGAGAGCCCGCTCGACACGCGCCGACAGGTGCCTGCCCTCGGCGTCGAGCTCGATGGTCCACAGGCAGGCGGGGCGGTCGAGGTCCGGCAGGAGCGAGGCGGCGTCGTGGGACAGGACCTCCGGGTGGAGCGGCACGCTGCGGTCCGGGGCGTAGACGGTGGCGCCCCGGGCGGTCAGCTCGGAGTCGAGGGCTCCGCCGGGCTCGACGAAGGTGGCCAGGGAGGCGATGGCGTAGGTGACCCGGTAGGAGGCGCCGTCCCGGGTCGGTGGATCGAGTCGCTCCAGGGCGAGGGCCTGGTCGAGGTCCATCGACCCCGGAGGGTCGATCGTGACCAGGGGGATGTCCCGGGCGTCACGGGCGCCCTCGTCGAGGAGCCGCCTCGGTCCGTCCTGGGCCCAGGCCCGGGCCGCCCGCTCGGCCTCGGCCAGGGCCTGGGGGCTGAACTCCTCGGGGACCTCGAGGCGGTGTCGCAGCGCGGTGAGCGCTGCGGCGACGGACTGGGGAGGCGCGGTCGAGGGCGTGAGGCGGCTGATCGGCATGACGCGAACCTACAGGCACGAGGCCGCCCCCGCAGGAGGCGGCCGGTCGCCGTCGCCACCGCCCTGAGGTCCCCGTCCCTGCCGCGGCCCCAGCACGCCGGGCCGGGGACTTGACGCGAGGCGTCGAGAAGGCGGTCAACCGAGAGGTCGAGGAGTCCCGGTGGCCCGCGCAGGCGCGAGCCACCGGGACTCCGGGGCAGGGACGGTGAGCGGGTCAGGCGGCGACGGCCGCCTCCCTGGCCCGCTTGCTCGCGCCCAGCTGCTTGAGGATGACGACACCCGCGGCCGTGACGACGGCACCGGCCACGATGGCCAGGACGAATCCGAGGAAGTTGTCGATGGCGAAGAAGACGAAGACGCCTCCGTGCGGGGCCCGGGAGCCCACGTGCAGGGCCATGGTCAGCGCGCCGGTCACCGCGCCGCCGATCATCGCCGGCGGGATGATGCGCAGCGGGTCCGCGGCGGCGAAGGGGATGGCGCCCTCGGAGATGAAGGAGGCACCCAGCAGCCAGGCGGCCCGCCCGTTCTCCCTCTCGGGCTCGGTGAAGAGCTGGGGGCGGATCGTCGTGGCCAGGGCGAGGGCCAGCGGCGGGACCATACCCGCGGCCATGACGGCCGCCATGACCTCGTAGGAGGAGGTGGAGGCCTCGGACAGGCCGGCGGTGGCGAAGAGGTAGGCCGCCTTGTTGACCGGCCCGCCGAGGTCGAAGCACATCATGAGACCCAGGATGATGCCCAGGAAGACCGCCGAGCCCCCGCCGGACATCGAGTCGAGGCCGTTGCTCAGCGCGTCCATGAGGCTGGCCAGGGGCTTGCCCAGGAGCATGTGCATGACCGAGCCGACCACGAGGGTCGTGCCCAGCGGGATGACGACCACGGGCATGAGGCCGCGCAGCCAGCGCGGCACGTTGAGCCCCGCGAGCCACGCGGCGAAGTAGCCGGCGAGGATACCGCCGATGAGGCCGCCGATGAATCCCGAGCCGACGGCGGTGGCCACGACACCCATGGCGAAGCCGGGGGCGATGCCGGGGCGCCCCGCCAGGCCGAAGGCGATGTAGCCGGCCAGGGCCGGGACGAGGAAGCCCATGGCCGCCTGCCCGAGGGTGAAGAACACCGCGCCGAGGTAGGCGAGGAAGGAGGAGCCGAACAGGGCGTTGGGGGCCGCGAAGTCAGGGTTTCTCAGGTCCGGAAGGTCCCACAGGGTCGAGCCGGACACGATGTTGGCGGCGTTGTCGGTGATGTCGTAGCCACCGAACAGGAAGCCCAGGGCGATGAGCAGACCGCCTGCGGCGACGAAGGGGATCATGTAGGACACGCCGGTCATGACGGCGCGCTGGAGGCGCCGGGCCCAGTGGACCTCGTCCTCCTCCGCCTCGACGGCGTCGGCTCCGCCCGCGGGCACGCGCTGGGCCCCCGGGTCGTCGATGGCGGCCAGCGCCCTGTCGACGAGGCTTCCCGCGTCGTTGACCGCGGCCTTGACGCCGACGTCGATGACCGGCTTGCCCGCGAAGCGCTCACGCCCCTTGACCGGCAGGTCGTGGGCGAAGATGACGGCGTCGGCGCGCTCGACCAGGGCGGGGTCGAGCCAGTCGATCTTGCCCGAGCCCTGGCCCTCGATCTTGACCGTCACGCCACGGTCCTTGCCTGCCTGCTCGAGGGCCTCGGCGGCCATGAAGGTGTGGGCGATGCCGGTGGGGCACGAGGAGACCCCGACGATGACCAGCTCACCGGAGGAGGGCTCGGCCGGTGCCGCAGCCGCCGCCGCGGGGGCCGCCGCCGGGGCGCCGTCGCCGCCCTCGAGGAGCTCGGGCTGGACCTCACCGGTGATGATGCGGGCCACCTCCTCGGGGCTGGAGGCCGCGCGCAGGGCGTCGGTGAACTCCGAGCGCATGAGGCCGCGGGCGAGCTTGGCCAGGAGCTGGAGGTGGAAGTTGTCCTCACCGTCAGGGGCGGCGATCATGAAGACGAGGTCGGCGTGCTGATCGTCAGCGGCCTCGAAGTCGACCGGCTCGGACAGGCGGGCGAAGCCCAGGGACGGGGTGAGCACGTGAGCGCTGCGGCAGTGCGGGATGGCGATCCCGCCCGGGATGCCCGTCGGGCCCGTGGCCTCGCGAGCCAGGGCGTCACCGGCGAGCCCCCCGGCGCCGCTCGCCCGCCCGGTGGAGGCGACGACGTCGGCCAGGTACTCGATGACGTCCTTCTTGTCCGCGCCAGGGCTGACGTCGAGCCTGATGAGCTCAGGGACGATGAGCGGCGTGGGCGCCGCGGATGCGGGTTGGGACATGGTGTTTCCTTGCTGTCTCCGGTCGGTCCGGCGCCCCCAGGACGGGACGACGGCATGGGGTCAGGGCACGGGCGGACCCGGGCCGGTACGGACGTGTGCAGATGGATCCAGATCAGGCGAGCTGGGTGATGACCGAGGCCTGCGAGGGCAGGTCGGCGGGCGTGGGCAGCGTCGTGCCGGGCAGCCCGGCCGCGGCCGAGCCGTAGGCCATGGCCGTGGCCAGGCGCTGGGGGGCGTCCTGCCCGCGGACGTCGGCCAGGACGTAGCCGGCGACCGAGGAGTCTCCGGCACCGACGGTCGAGATGACCGGGACCTCAGGGGCGGAGGCGTGCCAGGCCCCCTCGGCGGTGACCAGGACCCCGCCGGCGGGCCCCAGGGTCGCCATGACGGCGGTGACCCCGGCCTGGACGAGGATCGTGGCGGCCTCGACCACGGGGCCGAGGTCTCCGGCACGGGCACCGTCCTCGAGGGCCATGGCGCGCTCGGCAGGCAGCCCGGCGAGCTGGCCGAGCTCCTCCCCGTTGGGCTTGATGAGGTCGGGGGTGGACTCGGGCAGTGCGGCGGCCAGCGCGGCCAGCGGGGCGTCGGAGGTGTCGACCGCGATGCTCAGCCCGGGGTGCTCGGCGCGCAGGAGAGTCACGAGGCGGGCGTACCAGTCGGCCGGTGCCCCGGGGGGCAGGGACCCGGACAGGACGGCCCATGACGCCGGGGCCTGCCCCGGCCTGCCCACGGCACCCAGGAGGGCGGTCTCGACGAAGGACACCTCCTGGCGGTCCAGGCCCGCGCCGGGCTCGTTGAGCTTGGTCGTCGTGCCGTCGGGCTCCGTGACGGCGGTGTTGATGCGCACCGCGCCGGCCACGGCGACCGGCCGCACGCTCAGACCCGGCTCCTCGAGGGCCTCGAGGGTGGTGAGGATGGGGTCGTGCTCGGGGGCGGGCACGACCGCGGTGGCCTCCTGCCCGGAGGCGGCCAGGACGCGGGCGACGTTGACGCCCTTGCCCCCCGGCTCGACCGTGACGGACTCCAGGCGGTTGACGCCACCGCGGACGAGCTCGCCGCCCAGGGTGACGGTGCGGTCGAGGGACGGGTTGGGGGTCAGGGTGATGATCATGCGGTGAGAACCTCGATTCCGGATTCGGGGAGCAGGGTGGCCAGAGGTGCGGGCAGGGGGGCGTCGGTGACGAGGATGTCGACGTCGTCGAGGTCGGCGAAGGACACGAGGTGCTCCTGTCCGATCTTGGTCGCGTCGGCCAGGACGACCACTCGCCTGGCCGCACGGATCATGGCGCGCTTGACCGAGGCCTCGTCGGGGTCGGGGGTGGACAGGCCGTGCTCTGCCGTCAGCCCGTTGGCTCCCATGATGGCCACGTCCACGCGCAGCTGCGCGAGGGTGGACAGGGCCTCGGGTCCGACGGCGGCCTGGGTGATGCCACGGACGTGGCCGCCCAGGACGCGCACGGTGAGGTCCTCGCGGCCGGCCAGGAGCGCGGCCGTCAGGACGGAGTTGGTGATGACGGTCAGGCCCAGTCCCTCAGGGAGGAGCCGGGCGAGGCTGGACACCGAGGTGCCGGCGTCCAGCAGGAGGACCGCGCCGGGGCGCGGCGCGACCGCTGCGATCGCGGCTGCCGCGATCGCCTGCTTGGCCGCCGCGTTGGACAGCTCGCGCTCGGCGACGGCTGTCTCCGGCAGGGCCAGGACGGTGGCGGCGACCGCGCCGCCGTGGACCTTGCGCAGCGCGCCCACGCGGTCGAGGGCGGCCAGGTCGCGGCGGATGGTCTCGACGGTGACGTCGTAGCGGGACGCGAGGTCGACGACAGAGACCCTGCCCTCGCGCGCGACGGCGTCAACGATGTCCTGCTGACGCTGCTCTGCGTTCATGCGGTCCCCTCTGGCGACGCCCACGTCCGGCGGTGAGGAACGAACCTGATGTCCGTTCGGGCACAAGTGTATGCCCGAACGGCTATCCATGTGAAGGGTTGAGGGGGTTAGTTTGTGGCGTTGTCCTGCTCCGGGCCCACGGGCGTGCCGCCACCGTCGCCGTCCTGGCTCGGGATCCGCACGAGCGGGAGGTAGGGCGACAGGTCGCTGCGCTCGCCGGAGGCGCGCAGCCTCCCGGTCTCCACCGCCTCGATCCAGGCGGTGCGGCCGGTGGCCAGCGCGAGCCAGGTGCTCGGGTCGGTCTCGACCACCGACGGGGGCGTGCCTCGGCGGTGGGTCGTGCCGGCGACGGCCTGGGTGACGCCGAAGGGCGGGACGCGCACCTCGACCGATCCCCCGGGCGCGGTCGAGGAGAGCTCCTCGAGGGTGAAGCGCACGGCAGCGGCTGTCGTGCTCCGGTCAGGGCCCTGCTCCCGGGCCCACCGACGAAGGGCGGTCATGCCCTCGCCGGGGTCGATGCGTCGTCGCGCAGCCATGGGCCCACACTACGCCGGGCCCCGCCTGCCCGGGGCCCTGCCTCCGCCTCGGGGTCAGACGGGCTCAGACGGGCTCAGACGGGCTCAGTCCTGGCTGTCCGCTGAGGCGCCCGAGCCGCCTGCGTCAGGTCCCTGCGCCCCGTCCTCGGGATCGAGCCGGCCGCCACGGCGACGCAGCATGAGGACGATGCCGCCGACGAGCAGGCCGAGGGCCAGCAGGCCCAGGCCGACCGAGGCACCGGTCCGCACGAGGGCGGCGGCACGGGACTGCTCGACCGGCTCGGGCGACGGGGCCGCGACGAGGACGGTCGGGCGGTGGGTGGCCGTCGGCGCGGTCGAGCCGACGGAGGCGGTCGGGACCGTGCCGGCGACGTGGGCGACCTGCGCCTGGACGTCGAGCACCTCGGAGGAGCCGTCACGGTTGACGACGGTCAGCGACACGAGGGTGCAGGCCGACTCCGCGGTCAGCCCGGAGGCGGCGTCGGGCACGCAGGGCTCGGTGGCCGCCTCCGCGGGCAGGGTGAAGGAGAGCACGGCGCGGCCGGTCTCGGGCAGCTGGGCGGAGACGAGGGCGGTGTCGACGCTGCTGGAGGCCAGCTCTCGGACCGAGCCGTCGGTCATCGTCACCGTGGCCCTCACCGTGGCCGCGGCGCCGGGCGCGGTCTGCTCGGGGGCGTTGGAGAAGACCAGGCCGGTCAGGCCGACGGTGGCCGTGCCGGTGGCCTGGTCGACCGTGACCCCCAGGCCGATCTGGCGCTTGGAGTAGTCGGCGGAGGCCGCTCCCGCCTGGGCCAGGTAGGCGCTCGTGGCGCTCAGGTCCATCATCCCGGTGTTGACCGGGGAGGCGACGGTGAACCCGGAGAAGCCGTCGCCACCGGACAGCAGGAAGGAGTTGGAGGCCACGACGACCGGGTCGTCGTCAGCCAGGAGGAGGTCGTCGACGTAGACGGCCTTGATGACCCGCGCCCGGGCGGCCTCGACCTCGGCGGCGGGGGTGTCCTTCGTGTAGCCCTCGAGGAGGTCGGCCGCCGCCTGGTCGACATAGACCTCGACGTTGCCCGACAGCCCGAGGGTGAGGACGGGGCGCGAGGCTCCGGGCTGCCACTGCTGGGCGAGGATCGACCGGAGCTGGGCACCGGTGTAGGTGGCGTAGCCGAGCTCGTTTCCGAAGGGCTGGACGGTGAAGGCCTCGCCCTGGGTCAGCTCCCCGGCTGCGTAGTCGGCACGCACCCCGCCGGGGTTCATCACTCCGACGTACCGGCCCCCGGCGGCCCCGGTGCTCGACTCGACCCACCAGGCGAAGGAGTCGGCGATGAGGTTGGAGGCCGTGGACTCGGTGCCCCGGTTGGAGCCGGTGCCCTGAACGGCACCGTCCTCGGCGTGGGTTCCGCGCAGGAAGTCGGTGCCCAGGGTGGCCACGACCTGCTCGCCGGCGGTCTGGGCCTCGGCGGTGGCCTCGGTGACGATGGCCTCGACCCCGTAGGCGTCGGTCGTGCACGCCGAGGCGGTCAGGTCCTGGGTGGTGGCCTCCACGACGGAGACCTCCCCGGTGGCGGAGTCGTAGCTCAGGGAGACCCGGCTCAGGGCCCGGCCGTAGTGGTCGGCCTGGACCACGGCGACGGGCTGGCCGTCCGAGGACGTGGTCGTCTGGGCGAAGGGGACGTGGGTGTGTCCGCCCATGACGGCGTCGACGTCACCGGTGTACGCCCCGGCCTGGGCGGAGGCGTCCTCGTGGGACAGGACGATGACGACGTCGGCCTCCCCGTTGGCGGGGTCCCCGTCCTTGAGGGCGGCTGCCCGGGCGTTGGCGGTGGCGACCGCGGGCGAGACCGTCAGGCCCTCCAGGGCGCTGGCCGACACGAGGGAGGGCAGCTCGTCGGTGACGACACCGACGAAGCCGACGCGCACGCCGTCGACCTCCTTGATGCTCACGCCGTCCCCGTCACCCTCCGCGCTCAGCGCGGCGTCTCCCGAGACGTTGGCGGCCAGGAGGGGAAAGGCGGCCTCGGGCATGATGCGCCCGGTCAGGTCGTTCATGCCGCGGTCGAGCTCGTGGTTGCCCACGGCGGACACGTCCAGCCCCATCGCGTTGAGCGCGGCCAGGGTGGGGGCGTCGTCGAGGATGGCCGAGGTGTAGGCCGAGCCGCCGACGTTGTCCCCCGAGGAGACGAACAGGGTGTGGGGGTCGGCGCTGCGGGCCGCGGCCACCTCGCAGGCGAGGGTGACCGCACCGGGGTCGACGACGGCGCCCTCGGAGTTGGTCGTGCGCTCGAGGTGGCCGTGGAAGTCGGTGACGCCGAGCAGGGAGATCGTGGTCGTCGTGGGGTCCGCGACCGCTGTCGGCGTGGGGAAAGGGGCCAGCACGCTCAGCGCGAGCACCACCAGCGCGGTGATCGCGGTCAAGGGAGGGTTGCGTCGCATGGGGTCCTCGTCGGAGGCGGGAGGGGTCAGGGCCTTCACTCTAGGGTACCCGGAGTAGCGGCACATCTCCTGGTGAGCGGTCGGCCCGGGGACCGTCGGGCCTCCTGCTCGGCCCCGGGAGCGGGCACGGCCCGGGCACGGGAGCGGGCACGACCCGGGCACGGGAGCGGGCACGACCCGGGCACGGGAGCGGGCACGACCCGGGCACGACGCGGCCCCGGACCACGCCGTCGTGCGCGGCCCGGGGCCGTGGTCCCGGTGGTCCGGAGTCAGACGATCCAGACGATCCAGACGATCCAGACGATTCAGACGATGCCGTGGGCGATCATGACGTCGGCGACGCGGGTGAAGCCTGCGGCGTTGGCGCCCAAGACGTAGTCACCGGGGCGGCCGTACTCCTCGGCCGCCTCGACGCAGGAGTCGTGGATGTCGGTCATGATGCCGGCGAGCTTGGCCTCCGCGGTGGCGAAGTCCCACCGGGTCCGTCCGGCGTTCTGCTCCATCTCGAGGGCGGAGGTGGCCACACCGCCGGCGTTGGCCGCCTTGCCGGGAGCGAAGAGAATCCCGGCCTCGAGGAAGGCCTCGACGGCCTGCGGGGTCGAGGGCATGTTGGCGCCCTCGGACACGACGGTGCAGCCTCCCCGCAGGAGGGTGGCCGCGTCGTCGCCGTCGAGCTCGTTCTGGGTGGCGCAGGGCAGGGCGACGTCGACCGGAACCTCCCAGACGCTCGAGCCGGTGACCAGTCGGGCGCCGGGGCGGCGGGAGACGTAGTCGGCGACCCGCCCGCGCTCGACCTCCTTGACCTGCTTGAGCAGCTCGAGGTCGACACCGGCCTCGTCGACGACGTAGCCCGAGGAGTCGGAGAAGGTGATCGGGACGGCGCCGAGCTGCTGGGCCTTCTCGATGGCGTAGATGGCCACGTTGCCCGAGCCCGACACGGAGACCTTCTTGCCCTCGAGGGAGTCCTTCCTCGTGGCGAGCATGTTCTGGGCGAAGAGCACGGTGCCGTAGCCGGTGGCCTCGGTGCGCACGAGGGAGCCGCCCCAGGCCAGGCCCTTGCCGGTCAGGACGCCGGCGTCGTACCTGTTACGCAGGCGCTTGTACTGACCGAACATGTAGCCGATCTCCCGGCCGCCCACGCCGATGTCACCGGCAGGCACGTCGGTGTCGGGGCCGATGTGGCGGCTCAGCTCGGTCATGAAGGACTGGCAGAAGCGCATGACCTCGGAGTCGGAGCGGCCGTGGGGGTCGAAGTCGCTTCCGCCCTTGCCGCCGCCGATCCCCTGGGCGGTCAGGGCGTTCTTGAAGATCTGCTCGAAGCCGAGGAACTTGATGATCCCGGCGTTGACGCTCGGGTGGAAGCGCAGGCCGCCCTTGTAGGGGCCCAGCGCCGAGTTGAACTCAATGCGGAAGCCGCGGTTGACGTGCACCTGGCCGGCGTCGTCGACCCACGGGACACGGAACATGATCTGCCGCTCAGGCTCGACGATGCGCTCAAGGAGAGCACCCTCGGCGTAGTGGGGGTGCTTGGCGATGACGGGGTCGAGGGACTCCAGCACCTCACGGACCGCCTGGTGGAACTCGGCCTCTCCCCGGTTGCGGCCGACGACTTGCTCATAGACCTTCTCGACGACGTCCTGCATGACCTACTCCTCACGATGTCGGTGTGTGAGGCGCAGGAGCACGTCGTTGGGCAGGCGGTCCTCCCGCGCTGACCTCAAGCCTGTCACCGTGCCGGAAACTGAGATGAAACATCCCGCCATCCGAGCGAAGCGGTGCTCAGGGGTCGTCCTGGGACACCCGTGCGCGGTCACGGCCGCCGCAACCGCGCCCCGTGGGCGAGGCCGGGGCGTGGTTGGTGAGACCGGGGCGTGGTTGGTGAGACCGGGGCCCTGCGGTGAGACCGGGGCGGAGAACCCCGTTCTCGCCGCGCATCCCCGTTGTCGTTCACCGGGCCCCGTTCTCAGGCGCCCGACCCCGTTTTCAGTCACCTGGCCGCGGTTGCGGTGAGCGCAGGCGCGGTCCGATGGCAGCGGTGCGGGTGGTTCTCGGGTGTTATCGGTCCAGGCCGGGGGACTTCCTGTGCGCGGGTGGCGCCGGGGCGCGATCCTGGCCGGCAGCGGCGGCGCGGGCGGTGATAGCGGCCTTGACCTGTCGGGGTGTGCGGGCGGAGGCGGCCCCGGTTCCGTGGGCAGGCGCCTGGACCGGAGCGGACGCCGGGGCGGGGAAGGTCGTCGCGCGCACGGGACCGGGGCCACCCGCCCGGCTCGCGACGGTCGAGACGATCGCCCCGGTCGGCGTGGTCGGGTCCCCGCTCGCGACGGTCGCCCCGCTCGCCACGCTCGCCACGGTCGGGACGGTCGGGACGGTCGCCCCGGTCGGGACGCTCGTCCCGTTCGCCCCGCTCGCGACGGTCGCCCCGCTCGGGATGGTCGGGGCGGTCACGCCGGTCGGCGTGGTCGGGTCCCCGCTCGCCCCGCTCGCCCCGCTCGCCCCGCTCGCCACGGTCGCCACGGTCGGCGCGGTCGGGGCGGTCACGCCGGTCGGCGCGGTCGCGCCGGTCAGCACGATCGGGATGGTCGGGGCGGGTGCTGGTGGGGGCGGGATCTGGGGCCCGGGCCTGGTGTGGGGCTTGGCGCGGGCGGTGATCGCCTCCAGGAGCTCGCGGGGCGTGATCCTCCCCGCCCCGGGAGGCGCCCCCGGACCGGGGTCCGTGGCCGGCGTGGACGCGGGGATCGCGGCCTGGTGGTGGGCGGCGGCGACGTCGGCGGCGATCGTGGCCGGGGTCCACGGCGGGGCCCTGGCGCTCAGACCAGAGACCTGCTCGGCGCTGCGTGCCTCGAGGACCACCCGGGCGTGACGCAGGTTGCGGGCAAGGGACCGTGAGGCGGTCAGCACCGCCCGGAGGCGTAGCCGGCAGCCCGCGCGACGCTCGACCGGGACGGCCAGCACAGCCTGCTCCAGGACGTCGGCCACGCTCTTGTTCTGGGACCCGATCGAGGAGTTGACCCGATCGACTCCCATCGAGGGCAGCCCGCCGATCAGCACCGGGTCACCCGGCCCGTAGGTCACCTGGTCGGACTCGTGAAGCACCACCAGGGCCTTGTCCACCAGCCCCACCGCCTCCCGAGCCCTCGACCGGGAGAAGCCATGCTTCCCTCTCAGGTCCCCTGAGACCTTGTCGATGAAGTCCTGGCGGGCTCGTCTGACTGTCTTGGAGGCTGGGGCGCGTCCCTGGGCGCGGTAGGCGCGGATGCCCTCGAGCAGCCGCTGGGCGCTGAGCAGGCTCAGGGCCGAGAGCTGACGATCGAGCTGACGGGTGAACTCCCCCGACAGGGCCCGCAGCCCGGGGTTGCCACCGGTGTGGAAGAACACCTCCACCGGGGTCGGTGAGTGCCACGCCAGGGAGCTGGCCGGCGCCGCAGCACCCCCCTCCCACACCAGCACCCGCTGACCACCAGCCCGACCAAAGGTGAACATGTCCCCCTCAACCAGACCACCCCCACCCACCCCAGCACCAGCACCAGAAGCAGGACCAGGAGCAGGACCAGGACCGGCACCGGTGGACGGGCTCACAGGCGCGGGCTCCCGCCGGCACCAGCACCCTCAGCACCCAGGCCGGACCCGGTGCCCGGCCCAGAACCAGGCTCAGGCCCGGTGCCCGGATCGGGGTCCGTGTCGGTGCCTGCGTCGGTGGAAGCGTCGGCGCCCGTGTCAAGGTCTGGGCTGGGGTGCTGGGTGACGATGGCCGCGGCGGCCTGGGCGGCAGCGGCCGAGAAGTCCTCGACCAGCACCCGCTCCTGAGCCTGGGCCAGGAACACCAGGTGGGGTACCGCCTCCTCCAGGCTCGCCGACCCCACCGTCATGACACCGGTCAGGCAGTACGCCGGCACGAAGCCGACCACCTGGTCCGGCCCCACCGCGCCCAGCCGCTCGATCACCCCGTCCACGATCGGCCGACCAGTGTCATCATCATCGAAGTCCTCGGTCGGGGAGGTGAGCACGATGCAGCCCATGCGCTCACGCAGCACCGGGTCAGCCATGTCCTGGGCGCTGCCCGCATCGGGTCGGATCCACCCCAGGACCGGTGTGATCTTCAGGGCCGGGCCCGAGACCTCACCCCACAGGCTCATGCCCCCCATCGCCGTGCGTGTCAGGCACCACCACCGCTGGGGCGGGAACGGCAGGGCCACCCCCTCCAGCCAGGCCTCGACCACCGGCTCCCACTCCCAGGGGTCGGTGATCCAGAACCTGCCCTGAGCAAAACCGTCAAAACCGAAACGCCGCCACACGTAGAGCACCGACTCCGGAAACACGCCCGAGAACCGCTCCAGGTGCTCCGCCGACACCGCACGCCCCACACCCATCGGCGTCCAGCCCTCGTAGTCAAGCAGGTCCTCCTGCACCGTCGCCTCAACCCACTCCAGGTCCCAGGGAAGATCAACCACGACACCCACCCTACCCACCCACCCCGCCCCACGTCCCACCTCGCGTGCACAGACCCCCGCCCCGGACCCTCCCCGGGCCCGCCCCGACCTGCCTGGTCCCGCGTTCGTACCTTGTGCGTCCAGAGCGCACGATCAAGGTACGCACCCGACACCGAAGGTACGAACACGCCGCCAACCCGGTACGAACACGGTCCAGAGGGTACGAACGCGGCGCCACCCCGGTACGCACCCGATGCGGAAGGTACGAACACGGTGCCGAAGGTACGAACGCGCGGCGAGCCCGGTACGTACCCGATGCCGAAGGTGCGAACGCGATGTTGAGGATACGAAGCCGGTACCGAGAGCGCGTCATCGGGGGCGGGATCCGGACCTCAGCCGGAGCCCAGGCCCCCGCCTGGTCCCGCGTTCGTACCTTGTGCGTCCAGAGCGCACGATCAAGGTACGCACCCGACACCGAAGGTACGAACACGCCGGGAGGTAGGTACGAAGTCGACACCGAAGGTACGAACCCGGCGCCACCCCGGTACGAACACGGTCCCGAGGGTACGAACCCGGCGTGAACCGGGTACGAACCCGGTGCCGAAGGTGCGAACCCGGCGGGAGGTTGGACTCGTGACCGGGGACCTCCACGAGCTGCCCTTCGTGGACGACTCCTTCGACGTCGTCCACGCCCACCAGGTGCTCCAGCACATGGCCGTCAAGCATGCAGACAAGCCACCAGGCCGTCCACCAGGACCTGGGCGTGCCCAACGAGCACCCGAGACGATTCGTCCCACAACCGCCCCGACTTCCGTCACAGGGCGTAGGTCTGGCAGCGTGCGCAACAGACCGCGGCTACGCCGATCTCGTACCTGCAGGCCCGAGCTCACGGAAAGCCTTGATCTTGACGGCCTGGCCCCCGCCCCGACGGCGGCACCGGACAGGGGCCGGGCGCGTGCTAACCGCGGGTCAGAGCGCCGCGTACCGCTCGTCGTCAACGGGTTCGAGCCACTCGGTCGAGGAGTTCTCGCCGGGAACCGTCAGTGCGATGTGGGAGAACCATGATCCTGCTTTGGCGCCGTGCCAGTGCTTGACGCCCGCCGGGACGAAGACCACCGAGCCGGGCTCCAGGGACACTGCTTCCTCGCCGTCGGCCTGGTACCAGCCGGAGCCCGCGGTGCACAGGAGGACCTGGCCGCCGGCGGTGGCGTGGTGGACGTGCCAGTTGTTGCGACAGCCGGGTTCGAAGGTGACGTTGTGGACACCGACCACGCACTCAGGATCGGTGACCAGGGGGTTGAGGAAGCTCGCGCCGGAGAAGTACCGGGCGTATGCGGTGTTGGGCTCGCCGATGCCGAAGGCGTTGGCTTCCTGGAAGGCAGGATCGAGGGTGGTGCTCATGGTGCTCCTCCTGAGGGGCTGTGGCCAGCGGGTCGGTCGGGGTCTCCTGGGGACCCGGCCGACCCGACCCACTCACCTGAAGGACAGCGCCGTCGCCTCTCCAAGGATTGGTCCGGCTACGGGTCGGCTCTCCAGGAATCGGGTGAAGGATCGCAGGCACGACGACCCTCGGCGTGGGCCTTCGACCGCGGCGCATCTGCACTCAGCACGGCCGGGAGGTCAGGAGAGGAGGCGAATCCACTCAGTCATCCGGCCGAACACGTCACGTGGAGCCCGAACACGTCCCTTTGACCGGGGGACTCGGGCTCAAAGTGACGTGCTCGGTGCAGGCTGGCGGCCTGGGGGCCGGGGCGGCAACCTCTGCAGACAGCAATGAGTCCGTCACCGAGCCCGAACACGAGGCGCGGGCGTCCAAGCACAGTGTGAGCGCGAAGGAAACTCAGGCGCGCAGGCGCCGCAGGGCGATGCGGGCGGCCTCGGCGCCTGCGCGAGTGGCGCCGTGGGTCGAGGCCGACGATCCGTAACCCACGAGCAGCACACGAGGATCAGCGGCGACCGCCACCCGCCCGACCATGCGGATACCCGAGTCGCGCCGGGCCACGGCGGAGTCCGGAGGAACCCTCTCTGCCCGGCCCTCCTCAGCCGGCCGGCCCGTCCCGTCAGACCTCCCCGCCTCGGCCGGCCGACCCACCGGCGCGCAGACGCTCGCTGCGCGCCGAGGTGTGGAACCTAGCGCGCCTGGTCGCTGCTCACCGAATGACCGCGGGCCTGCGTCCAGTGGCGACTCGCGCAGACGCAGGGGCGCCAGGTGCCGCAGCGCCGCACGGAAGCCGGTGTTCCAGATGATCACGTCGGCCCGCACCCAGGTCGGCTCGGAGTACGGGTCCCACGACTCGGGCACCGCCAGGCCGGAGCCTGCCGAGGGCCCCAGGCCAGCCGCGTCCTGGGCTGTGACCGCTGGGGAGAAGCGCACACCCTCGGATCCGACCCGGTCGAACATACCGCGGCTGACCAGCACCCCCGAACGCACACCATCCTGGTAGGCCGGAAGCATGGGGATACCGGTGGTCCGCACCACCGAGACCGGGCGTTGCCCGGCGGCGGTGCGCGCGTCGACCGCCTGCTCGACCTCGGCGCCCCATACCTCGTCGAAGTCCGCGGAGGAGAAGTCCGGCGGACGACGGGTCGCCCACGTGGTGGCGGCCGTGTGCGGCGCGATCTCCAGGAGCATCTGCACCGCGGACAGACCCCCGCCGACGACGACCACCCGCTGCCCGGCGAAGTCCTCGGCGCGCCGGTAGCCGACGGTGTGGAGCTGGCGGCCCGCGAAGGTCTCGACGCCGGGCACATAGGGCACGTAGGGGTGGCTCCAGGTTCCCGCCGCTGAGACCACCATGCGCGTCAACCAGGTTCGTGGCCCCTGCGGAGTGGAGGCGTCGACGGCCAGCAGGGTGTCACGACGCACTGCGCCAGCGCCGAAGGGCACCGCCGCACCGTTGGCCCCGGCTGTCGGCGCTCCCTGCGCGCCGGGTCGTGACCCGCCGGGCCACTGCCTGCCGGCCATCGGCTCAGCGGACGTCGGGCCGTCCTTGCCCGCACCCTCGGTCCGACCGACGCGTTTGTCCCCGACGGCGAGCGGCACGGCGGGCAGGTCGGTAGAACGCACGGCCGTGACCCGCACCGGCCGGAGCACGTTCAAGCCGCGCGCCGCCTCGAAGCGCCCGTAGTACTCGGGGACGACGGCACTCGACGGCCGTGAGGAGTCCAGCTCCCCGGCCGGGAAGTGGGGCAGGTCGGCGATGTGGTGCGCGCGGCCGATGGTCAGGGAGTCCCACCGGTGACGCCATGCGCCTCCAGGGCCCTCCTCGGCGTCGAGGACGAGAAGCTCAGGCCCGGGGGCCATCCCGCGGCGGACCAGTTCGCCCGCGGCGGCGAGCCCCGCCTGCCCCGCTCCGATGATGACGACCTCGAGGACCCGGGGGTCCTGTCCACTGTGAGCCCCTCCGGGCCCGCCGGGCTCGGTGCCGGGGGCGGAGGCCGGACGGCTGACGGTGACCGAGGACTCCTGGGCTGCGCTCACCGTCTCATCATGCCGTCCGCTCCGGCCGGCCCGGGACGCGGCCGCCTACGGTCGGGGCATGACCACGCCGTCCACCACCTACACCCACGGCCACGGCCCGGCGGTCCTGGCCAACCACTCCCATCGGAGAGCTGCCGACTCCGCCGCCTACCTCCTTCCCCACCTCAAGGCAGGGCTCGCGCTCCTCGACGTCGGCTGCGGGCCGGCCACGATCACGGCGGACCTGGCGCGGGCAGTCGCACCAGGCCGCGTCATCGGACTCGACGCCGCGCCCACCGTCCTGAACACGGCCCGCACCACCCTGGAGGACCACGGCCTGCAGGACACGGTCGAGCTCGTGACCGGGGACGTCCACGAGCTGCCCTTCGAGGACGACTCCTTCGACGTCGTCCACGCCCACCAGGTGCTCCAGCACGTGGCCGACCCGGTGGCCGCCCTGCGCGAGATGCGCCGGGTCACCCGACCCGGCGGCATCGTCGCGGCCCGCGACGCTGTCTACTCGGCGATGGCCTGGTACCCCCGGCCGCCCGGGATGGAGGTGTGGCGCGAGACCTACATGGCGACCGCCCGGGCCAACCGCGGCGAGCCCGACGCCGGGGCGCTGCTCCTGTCATGGGTCCGTGCCGCGGGGATGACGACCCATGAGGCGAGCGCCTCGACCTGGTGCTACGCGACACCGGAGGACCGCCGGTGGTGGGGCTCGACGTGGGCCGAACGCTGCCTGAGCTCCTTCGGACCGCAAGCGGTCGCGACGGGTCTGGCCGACCCCGGGGACCTCGAGGTCATGGCCGATGCCTGGCACCGGTGGGCCACCAACGACGACGCCTGGTTCGCGGTCGTCCACGGGGAGGTCCTCGCCCGGGCCTGAACCCCGCTGCACGTGGCCCTCCTCCGCGGCTGAGGCAGACACGCAGCACCCGCCTTCATGCCGAGCGCACCCACCACCCGCCCGCGTCCCTCAACCTTGCTAACCTGGGGCATGTGGTTCCTGAGAACGCCACGCTGGCTGGGCGGCCCCGGCCGTCGCCCCGGTGAGCCATGAGGAGGTGGAGGCCATGACTCACGAGGACGCCCCTACGACACCCGACCTGTGGAACGTCAGGCCCGTTCCGGAGCCTGCGAGCCTGGTCGAGCAGGACGCCAGGACCGATGAGATCTTCGACCGCGACGTGCTGAGCCCGGCTCCCGAGGGACTCAATCTGACACCCATGGGCGTGGGCCTGCCCGTCACCCAGGAGCACGTCGACCGTTTCACCCCCGTACTACCACGCTCAGTGCTGCACATCTGGCGACGGTTCGGTTTCGACGGCTTCAGCGGCGGAGTCTTCTGGATCACCGACCCCCTCCTGTGGGCGCCCGTGGTCCAGGCCTGGCTCGACCCGGTCATCGACCAGATGCCCTTCACCGACACCTGGCACTGCCTGGCACGCAATGCCATGGGCTCCATGTTCCTCTGGGGAGAGAACACCGGCCACAGCCTGGAGATCGACCCCGTCTACCACGAGGTGATCGTCGACCAGCTCGCCCGCCGCACCTTCGCCGACCCCGGGCGCCGCGAGCAGCAAGGACGAGTGGCCATCGTGCACGCGGCCGACACAGGCCTGACCACCGCGTTGGACGAGCATGGTCGCCCGCTCCCGCCCCAGGCCCTGGAACGCCTCGGCCCCCTCAGGGCCGACCAGGTCTACGGCTTCACCCTGCCCCCCGCCCTGGGCGGGGCACTGAGCGTTGACAACCTCCACATCATCGACGCCGCTACCTACCTGACCCTCCAAGCCCAGCAGACGACCATCACCGTCTGCGACCCCGTCGGAGACTCCTGGAACGAGATCGCCCCCGTCATCCACGTCGACCCCACCACCCGGTCATGACCGCGAAACCGGTGGACCTGCCTGAGGAGCACGGCTTCCACCACGGGCTCGGGGCAGAGGACCGTGCCGCAGTCGCCAAGGAGTATGCCGCCCCCGAGACGGCCGCCGGCCCCACCCAGTTCGTGCGCACGGTGTACCACAACGGTCGCTCGGCGGGCCTGCAGAAGCAGGCGCTCGAGTTCGAGTACCAGCTCGACGGCCAGTACTCCATCCTTGCGCAGATGCCTGCCAAGACGTACGCCGATGCCCGCGACCTGTTCAAGCGCCAGGGGAGGCAGGGCGCTGCCGCCACTCAGCGGGCCCGTACCCAGCTCGAGAACAGACTGACCGCCTATCGCGCCGGTTTTGGAGATCTCACTCGCGCCCAGGCAAGGGAGTGGGCCCGCGCAGCCATGAAGCAGGTGGCGATCCTGCACAACCCCGACCAGATCCTCGGCGGCCACCTCGCCCCGTCCCGGGACGACAGAGGCACCCCCATCCCCGGCGACCATCCGGTCAACTCCTCGCTGGGCTCGCAGAACCGCACGAACGCAGAGGTCATCGACGCCGCCGCAGACCGGCAGATAGAGTCGGGGAACGGCCACCTGCCCATGCGGTTCCAGGTGGTGCTGACCAACCGGCGCCGCAATATCCGCCGCCTGCGTGCACAGCAGCCTCCCCCCGCCTTGCAACGACCCGCTGCGGACCTGGGCTCCCACCAGCACACAGTGCCCACGCCCCCGTCGCCGAGCACACCCCTATCGACCGGACCGCCCCCGGCAGCCGCGTCCATCACCGCTGCCGACATCCGCCAGTTCCTGAACATCCGCAAACCCGCGGCGGCGCCCCGGCGTCAGCCTGGAGTGCTGGGTGTTTTTCGGACTGTGTGTTTCGGTGTGTCAGGCCGCTTGTCTGCGGCCTAGGTGCTCGCCTTCGACCTCGTTGGGGGTGCGGTAGCCGAGGGTCGAGTGGAGACGTGTCTGATTGTATGTCAGCTCAATCCATGAGGCAATGTCGTTCACTGCGTTCCTACGTGTAGGGTACACCATGCGGTGGACCCTCTCGTTCTTAAGAGTCGCGTTGAATGACTCCGCCCAAGCATTGAGGTTTTCTCACCGGGGTGGGGCGTGCACCCGGCCTGATCGTTGGGATGCTGGGGGAGGGTGCGTGTCGTGTGGGGGTGCACGCGGGGAGCGCATCCAGGATGGGTTCTGACCAAAGAAGCACCCCTGAATGCGAGGTCCCCGCATGCTGTCCTATCGTGCCACCCTTGACGTGCCATCCGCTACCGCCCGAACCGTGTCAGCCTGGCTGGCGGCTCACCGCCGCTGGCACGACATTCGGCCTCATCAGAGGGCGGCGACGCCCTGGGTGCAGGCTGTGATGGTGCTGCGCTGGCTCAACGAGGCCACCAGCATGCGCACCCTGGCCCGAGACGCCGGCATCTCGATCGCCACCGCCTACAGGTACCTGCATGAGGCCCTCCAGGTCATCTCCTCCCAGGCCCCTGACCTGATCGAGGTCATCACCCAGCTGCGCCACAAGGGTGAGCCTTTCGTGTGCCTGGATGGCACCCTGATCCGCACCGACAGGGTCGCAGCCCGCACCGAACGGGGCAACCACTCGTGGTACTCGGGCAAGCACAAGGCCTTCGGGGGCAACGTCCAGGTCATCACCGACCACACCGGATTCCCGGTGTGGGTCTCGCCGGTCGAGCCGGGCTCGACCCACGACCTGACCGCTGCGCGCGCCCACGCGCTGCCCGCCCTGTACAAGGCCGCCTCCCAGGGCATGCCCACCCTGGCCGACAAGGGCTACATCGGCGCCGGCATCGGCGTGCTCACACCCGTCAAGGGCGCCAGACCCTGCCCCGACGACGCCACCTACAACCATCTGCACGCCAGTCTGCGCTCGCCTGCCGAGAGGGCCAATGCCATGCTCAAGCACTTCAAGGCCCTCCAACACGTCACCCTCGACCCGCACACCATCACCCACATCACCGCCACAGCCCTCGTCATCATCAGCCTCAACAAACAACCCCGGTGAGAAAGGCTCATTGTCCCAGCACACCCCGGTGCGCCCGACGGACAGCCGTATGCCTGGAGTGCTGGGTGTTTTTCGGACTGTGTGTTTCGGTGTGTCAGGCCGCTTGTCTGCGGCCTAGGTGCTCGCCTTCGACCTCGTTGGGGGTGCGGTAGCCGAGGGTCGAGTGGAGACGTGTCTGATTGTATGTCAGCTCAATCCAGGAGGCAATGTCGCTCACTGCCTTCCTACGTGTAGGGTACACCATGCGGTGGACCCTCTCGTTCTTAAGAGTCGCGTTGAATGACTCCGCCCAGGCATTGTCCCAGCACACCCCGGTGCGCCCGACGGACAGCCGTATGCCATACTTCCTCAGGTGGTCGGAGAACTGCTGAGAGGTGTACTGGCTGCCTCTGTCGGAGTGGAATATGGTTACCCCTCTCTTGTGGGGGCACCTGCGTACCGCCATGTCGATAGCGTCACGGACGAGGTCGGTGCGCATGTGGTCGGCCATCGCGTAACCGACTACCTTCCTCGTGCAGCAGTCCAGCACCGTAGCGAGATACACGAACCCAGCCCACGTGCGGATACAGGTGATGTCACCTACCCATTTGATTCCGGGTTTCTCGGCCGTGAAGTCACGGCGCACGAGATCGGGACGCTCGCCCAGGTCACGGGCCGGGACGGTGGTACGGACCTTCCGGCGCGGTTGCGCGGCTCTCAGGCCCTGGGCGCGCATGACCGCACGCACAGTGTCCTGGCAGGTTGACACGCCTTGACGTCGCAGGGCTGCCGCGATGCGCCGGTACCCGTAGGCGCCGTGGGAGGCCTCAAACTCGGCCCGCACAAGAACCGCCAGCTCCTCCCGTCTCCTGATACGACTCGACTCAGCCCGCTCGCGCCAGGAGTAGTACCCGGACCTGGACACCCCGGCCCAGCGGCACATGGAGGCAACAGGGTATCTGCCTTCCTCGCGGCCCAGAGCCTGTACTTGTCGCTCACCGCTGTTCCTGCGCGAAGAAGGCCGCCGCTTTTTTCAGGAACTCGTTCTCCTGGCGCAGCTCGCAGTTCTCCGCCCTGAGCCTGGCTATCTGCGCGGACTCTGCGACTGCTTCACCTTCCTCCTGGCTGGAGTGCTCCTTCCTGTACCTCGCGACCCAGTTCCCCACCGTCTGGGGAACCAGGTCGTAGGAGGCCGCGACCGACGCGATCGTCCGGTCCTTCACAGGCGACCTCACGCACAACCTGCGCCTTGAACTCGTCCGAGTACTTCGCCCTTGACATGGCTCCATCCTATCGAATCAGAAGAGAGACGAAAATCTCCCCTGTCCGAGAAACGCCACCCACCCCAGCCATACTTCCTCAGGTGGTCGGAGAACTGCTGAGAGGTGTACTGGCTGCCTCTGTCGGAGTGGAATATGGTTACCCCTCTCTTGTGGGGGCACCTGCGTACCGCCATGTCGATAGCGTCACAGACCAGGTCGGTGCGCATGTGGTCGGCCATCGCGTAACCGACTACCTTCCTCGTGCAGCAGTCCAGCACCGTTGCGAGATACACGAACCCAGCCCACGTGCGGATACAGGTGATGTCACCTACCCATTTGATTCCGGGTTTCTTGGCCGTGAAGTCACGGCGCACGAGATCGGGACGCTCGCCCAGGTCACGGGCCGGGACAGTGGTACGGACCTTCCGGCGCGGTTGCGCGGCTCTCAGGCCCTGGGCGCGCATGACCGCACGCACAGTGTCCTGGCAGGTTGACACGCCTTGACGTCGCAGGGCTGCCGCGATGCGCCGGTACCCGTAGGCGCCGTAGGAGGCCTCGAACTCGGCCCGCACAAGAACCGCCAGCTCCTCCCGTCTCCTGATACGACTCGACTCAGCCCGCTCGCGCCAGGAGTAGTACCCGGACCTGGACACCCCGGCCCAGCGGCACATGGAGGCAACAGGGTATCTGCCTTCCTCGCGGCCCAGAGCCTGTACTTGTCGCTCACCGCTGTTCCTGCGCGAAGAAGGCCGCCGCTTTTTTCAGGAACTCGTTCTCCTGGCGCAGCTCGCGGTTCTCCGCCCTGAGCCTGGCTATCTGCGCGGACTCTGCGACTGCTTCACTTTCCTCCTGGCTGGAGTGCTCCTTCCTGTACCTCGCGACCCAGTTCCCCACCGTCTGGGGCACCAGGTCGTAGGAGGCCGCGACCGACGCGATCGTCCGGTCCTTCTCGACGACCTCACGCACAACCTGCGCCTTGAACTCGTCCGAGTACTTCACCCTTGACATGGCTCCATCCTATCGAATCAGAAGAGAGACGAAAATCTCCCCTGTCCGAGAAACGCCACCCACCCCAGCCCTCAGGTGTTGCGGCGCCCTCTCACGAGGCGAGGCCCACCACACAGGCCAGCCGGAATGCGCGGACCGGTGCCCGCAGTGCAGGAGTCACGCCACCCGCACAGGCCCCTGGCCCGCAGGGCAGGCCGCCCCGCGGCGGCGAGGACGTCCTCCGGGGCATCGCCCGCAAGAGCCGCGAGCGCCCGCGCTCCACCGGCTCCCCCGCGTCCGACCCCACACCTCATCGCCAGGGCCGCCAGCTCTGACAGCCCCACGCACCTGTCCCCACAGGACAGGCTCAGCCAAAGGACAAACCTGGACGCATCTCATACGCCATCTCCGAGGCTGCGGCATCCATCCTGTCTTCGCCGAAGTAGTGGCCGACGAGCGCCAGACCCGCACCGAAGGTAGGAACGCGGCTCCAGGATCCTGACCGTCAGCCACCGTCGGGACGCACCGGCACGATGAGCAACCCCGACCGCTTGAAAACGATGAGATCGGGGTCAGTCCAGCCCCAGGACAGCTCGACGTAGGCCTCGGTCGGCTGCTCCGGCCCGTCGAACCTGACCTCCTCCGGACCTCCCATGAGCCAGCCCACGACAACCGGAGTGCACACGACAGCCGCCACCACCAGTCCGACGCCGAGCCCGGGCACAAGACCTCTCGCCGCACCCGGGCTGACACGCGCGGGCGGGCGCCGCCCGCGCGCACGCCCGCGCCTGACTTCGACAACCAGTGCGATCCACGCACCGAAGGCGGCACAGGCCGCGCACAAGGCGAGGGCCCCGAGCCACAAGACGGTCCAGGAGGCGGCCGGAACGAGGTAGGGGCGCACCTCCACGATGGTCTCGATCGTCTGCCCCGAGGAGTAGGGGCCGGGAACCGGACGGGGCGTGCCCAAATGATGGGCCAGATGGAGCACGACGCCCACGACCGACGCGACGACGCCGACCCACAGGCTCCCGGCCCTCACGAGACGGGGTCCGGTCGGGCTCGTCGCCCCGCGACCCACCCGGCCCGTACCTCGCCCACCCTGCCTGTGCCAGCCCATGCCCGGCATGCTACGTACCCGTCACCCAGCGGGCGGGATCGGGTCACCCCTGAGCGGCGGACACCGCCTGGCACACGACCACCGACCAGGGGCCGACCGTCACGGTGCCGGACAGGACCTCACCGGTCCCCTCGGGCCAGAAGTTGCCCTCCGGCTCGGCCCACACGCCGGTGTCGACCAGGCGGCGCCACACGGTCGTCCCCGCCCCCTGGTCGCGCCCGGAGTCGCCGGTGGGCCCGCGTCCGGGCGGAGGCGGGGCGAAGTCGACCGGCTCGGCGGCCATGTTGACCATGACCCACAACCCCTCGCCGGGGGCGTCGACGTGGATGGCCAGGGCGCGGTCGCCCTCGCCCAGCACGCCCTGACCCGACGGGGTCCGGAAAAGGTAGGACACGTCAGTACCACCGGCCAGCGCGTCCCCCCAGGCGGCCTCGTGCAGGGCACGGTGGCGGTGTCGCAGGCGCATGAGGAAGGTGGCCAGGCGGAACAAGGGGTTGACCCGCTCGTCACGGGAGCCGAAGACCCCGAGGTTGTCGTGGTAGGCGCCGCCGGGGTCCCCCACCGGCACCTGCTGCGGGGCGTTGGTGGCGACCATGTCGTAGTTCGTGCGCATGGCCACGGTGTCGAGGGCCCACGGGTTGTTGTTGCCGTTCTGGGTCCGGCCCATCTCGTCCCCGGCGACCAGCATCGGCACCCCCCGGGAGACCATGAGGATGACCCACAGGTTGCGCAGGCGCTGACGACGCAGCCCCTGGTCGCCCCCGGAGTCCCAGGACATGTTGTCGTCGCTGCCGCCGTCGGAGGGGCCGAAGGGGTGTGGCTGGTCGTTGACCTTCGTCTGGTAGCTGACCAGGTCGGCCATCGTGAAGCCGTCGTGGGCGCTCACGAAGTTGATCGACTTCTGGGGTCCGCCGTTGTCCTCGAAGTGGTGGTAGTCGCCGTTGACCATGTCGATGAACTCGCCGGTGTTGCCGTCCCCCTTGGTGAAGCGGCGCACGGCGTCGCGGTACCGTCCGTTCCACTCCCCCCAGCCGCGCGGGAAGTTGCCGACCTCGTAACCCCACAGGTCCCAGGCCTCGGCGATGACCTCGATGCCCTCGGCCTGCGCGAGCGCGGCGATCTCCGTGAGCAGCGGGTGCTCGTTGAAGAACCGCTTGAGCCCGCCCCAGTCGTCGGGAGCCGACTGCGCCGGCAGACGTCCCAGGACGGTGGCCAGGTCGAAGCGGAAGCCGTCGACGCCCATCTGGGAGAACCAGTAGCGCAGTGAGTCCAGGACGAGCTGGCGCGCCGCCGGGGAGGAGTAGCTCATCTGGTTGGAGGTGCCGGTGGCGCCGTCGACGAGCATCTTGGAGCCCGTCATCTGGTAGTACTCGGCCGTGGCGAAGCCGCCCAGGCTCGTGAAGCCGGTGGTCGCGACGTCGCCGTTCCAGTTGCCGCCCTCGGCGGTGTGGTTGTAGACGACGTCGAGGTAGACCTCGAGCCCTGCGGCGTGGAAGGCCGCGACCATCTCCTTGAACTCGCGTGTCGGGCCGCCCCAGCTCGTGTCGGCGGCGTACCTGCGGTTGGGGGCGAAGAAGGCCAGGGTCATGTAGCCCCAGGCGTTCGTGGCGCCGGGGCGGCCGGACTCCGAGGCGTTCGTCTCGTGGACGGGCAGGAGCTCGACGGTCGTGACGCCTGCGGCCTTGAGGTAGGGGGCGAGCATGCCCGCCCCCTTGTAGGTGCCCTGGTACAGGGGCGGGATGTCGACGACGTCCTCGAAGCCGGGCTCCCCGGCCAGCAGGTCGCTCAGGCGGGCGACGCTGGGGTGGCCCGTCAGCTGCCTGACGCCCGCTTCGTAGATGATCGCCTGCTCGGCGGGGATCCTCGGGGCGCTCGCCCTGGCGGGGACGTGGTCGTCCTCGGCGACGACGACGCCCTTGGGGGCGTAGGGGGCGGTGTCGATGAGCCGGCGGGGCACGCCGCCGACGAGGTCGGATCCGGTGCCGAAGACGCCGTCGTCGACACCGAGCTCGGCGAGCCGGTCGGTCAGGACGGTGTGGCTGACCTCCCGGGAGTAGGGGTCGAAGAGGACCTTGTTGGGGTTGAAGCGGTTGCCCTCGGAGTCGAGGTCGGCGATGAAGCCCGCCTCTGAGCCCGGGACCCACCCCTCCTCGTAGGGCCAGTTGGGTCCCCAGACGCGAAAGCCCAGCAGGGCGCCGGCGCCCAGACCGCCCAGGCGGGCCCGCCAGGCGCCGTCGGCGCCCCGGGAGGGCAGGAAGACGGCCTGGGCGCCGGCGCCCAGGGCCTCGGGGTAGACCTCCAGCTGGACGCGGGTGGCGGCGGGGGCGTGGACTGCGACGGTCAGGCCCTCGGCCGTGAGGTGGGTGCCGAGCGGCCAGGTGGCCTCGGCCCAGGTGGACTCGTCGATCGCGAAGGGTGCGGGCATGGCGCACACGGTGCCACCCCAGCCTGACCGGGACCTGGGTGCAGCTCGCCCCGACCGGCCGGGCCTGCCTCTGGCGACGGTGCTCCTCGACGCGCCCTTCCGGCTCGCCCCCACCCGGCCGGGCCCTGCGCCCGGGGTCCGGCGACCTGGGTCCAGCTCCCCGGGTTCTGCGCTCGGCATAGGACGGTGATGCGGGAGGGCGACCCTGACTACCGTCGGGGTATGTCCCACATCACGACCGGCGTCGGGCACCGGAGCGCGCCCCGGACCGGCCGGGGACCGGTCCTCCGGCGCGCCCCGGACTCAGGACCGACCCACCCCTCACCAGGCAGGACCGCATCATGACCTTCACCTACGCGATCCGCTGCGAGCTCGACACCGCCTCGGCCTTCCCCGCCGTCGTGGGCAGTGCGGAGCAGCGCGCCTACTGGGTGACCCCGACGCTTCTGGCCTGGCCCCTGTCCCTGCTGCCCGTGGGAACGGGGCGCGAGAGCGTCGTGTCCTCCTCGGGCGAGCCCGTGGCCGGCTCGGGCCTGTCCCTCCAGCTCGTCACCGCACCCGACGGCGGAGCCGCGGCCGTCCACGGCCGCGTCGTGGGTGCCGTGTCCCTGCGCTCCCCCACGATCACGCCGCTGCGGGTCGTCGGCGACCTACCCGCCGAGATCCGAGCGGCTCACCCCCACCTGGAGGGATACATCGCGCTGAGCCTGACCGACGCCACCGGCACCGCCCTGCTCGACGTCGAGGCCGACTCCGAGCTCCTGACCGGGCAGGTCGCCGTGGCCCAGTACACGGGGGTGGGTGCCGACGGCACCGGGGGGCGGCTGGACGCCTTCACCGGTGTGCAGACCTCCCTCCTCCTTGACGCCCTCTACGCCGAGGACGCGGCCCGGGCCGCGCTGGGCGTCACCTTCGAGGCCGGCGGCACCCGCCCCTCCTTCAGTCTGTGGGCGCCCACCGCCCGAGCCGTCACGCTGCTGACCTGGGAGACCGGCGACCCGCTCGGCTCGGTGCCCGAGGTGCCGGGTCCTCCCGTGCGCACCACGGCCGAGCGGGGCGCGGACGGCTGCTGGAGAGTGCCCAACTCGCAGGGAAGGATCGGCGTCGGGTGCCAGTACCTGTGGGAGGTGGAGGTCTACGTCCCCTCCACCCGCCACGTCGAGACCAACCGCGTCACCGACCCCTACTCCGCAGCGCTGACGACCGACTCGACCCGATCGGTCGCCGTCGACCTGTCCGACGCGCGCCTGGCCCCCAGCCAGTGGGCCACCGTCTCCCCGCCTCCGGTGCGCAACGACGCGGCCCGCAGCATCTACGAGCTGCACGTCAGGGACTTCTCCGTCGCCGACGACACCGTCCCGGCCGAGCTGCGCGGCACCTACCGGGCCTTCACCCTCGACCGCTCGACGGGCGTGCGGCACCTGGCAGCCCTGGCCCAGGCCGGCATGAACACGATCCACCTCCTGCCTACCTTCGACATCGCCACGATCCGTGAGCGCCGCGCCGACCAGCGCTCCCCACAGGTCCCGGCCGAGGCGGGGCCGGCATCCACCGAGCAGCAGGCGGCCGTCATGGAGGTGGCCGACGACGACGCCTACAACTGGGGCTACGACCCCTTCCACTGGGGAGTCCCCGAGGGCTCCTACGCCACCGACGGCCACCAGGACGGCGGAGCGCGCGTCGTGGAGTTCCGCCGGATGGTCGGGGCGCTGCACGCCCTGGGCTACCAGGTCGTGCTCGACCAGGTCTACAACCACACGGCGGCCTGCGGGCAGGACCGGTTGAGCGTCCTGGACAAGGTGGTCCCCGGCTACTACCACCGCCTCGACACCGTCGGGAGGGTGACGGACTCGACCTGCTGCGCCAACACGGCCACCGAGAACGCCATGTGCGAGCGCCTCATGATCGACTCGGTGCTCCGCTGGGCGAGGTGGTACCGGGTGGACGGCTTCCGCTTCGACCTCATGGGGCACCACCCGCGCGCGGTCATGGAGCGGCTGCGCTCCGCGCTGGACGAGCTGACCCTCGAGGCCGACGGCGTCGACGGCTCCCGCGTCTACCTGTACGGGGAGGGCTGGAACTTCGGGGAGGTGGCGAACAACGCCCTGTTCGTCCAGGCGACGCACGGCCAGCTCGACGGGACGGGAATCGGCGTGTTCAACGACCGTCTGCGCGACGCGGTCCACGGCGGGGCGCCCTTCGACCACGACCACCGGGTCTTCCAGGGCTTCGGCACCGGCCTGCTCACCCAGCCCAGCGGACTCGACCCGCGCAGCTGGGAGGAGCAGTCGGCGGACCTGGCTCACCGCACCGACCTCATCCGCCTGGGACTGGTGGGCAACCTCAAGGACTACGTCATGACCCTGTCCGACGGCTCGGTGCGTCGGGGGGCCGAGCTCATCCACAACGGCTCCCCGGCCGCCTACGCCTCCAGCCCGCAGGAGAACGTCAACTACGTCGACGCCCACGACAACGAGACCCTCTACGACCTGCTCGCCTACAAGCTGCCGCGGGGGATGCCGGTGGCCGAGCGGGTGCGGATGAGCACCGTGTGCCTGGCGACGGTCAGCCTGTCCCAGTCCCCGGCCTTCTGGTCGGCGGGCACGGAGCTGCTGCGCAGCAAGTCCCTGGACCGGGACTCCTACAACTCCGGAGACTGGTTCAACGCCATCGACTTCTCGGGGCGGAGCCATGGGTTCGGGCGGGGACTGCCCCCTGCTCAGCGCAACGAGGCGGCCTGGCACATCCAGGCGCCGCTGCTGGCCGACCAGCTGCTGCGGCCCTCGCCCGAGGAGATCGCGGCCGCCCGCGAGCAGGCCCTCGACCTGCTGCGGCTGCGCTCCTCGACTCCCTTGTTCAGCCTCGGGGAGGCGGGCCTCATCCGGGACAAGGTGAGCTTTCCGGGGTCGGGCTACGGGGCGCCTGCGGGAGTCATCGTCATGCTCATCGACGACACCGCCGGGGACCGCGACGTCGACCCCGGGCTCGACGGCGTGCTCGTCGTCTTCAACGCCTCGGGGCGGGAGCTGACCCAAACCCTCGACGGGCTGGCCGACCGGGACTTCCGCCTGTCGCCGGTCCAGGCCCACGGCTCCGACGACATCGTCAAACTCGCCGGGTTTGATCGGTCCTCCGGGACGGTGCGCGTCCCGGCGCGCACCGTGGCGGTCCTCGTCGAGCCGCAGGACCCTCGCCGGTGACCACGAGTGCCCCCACCCCCGCGAGTTCGGGACATATGAGGTGGTTTCAGGGGGTGAGTGCAATGGGTGGTGCTTGGGAGAGGGGCTGGTTGTGGTGCGTGGGGTGTGGCCTGGTGTGGTTCGCGATGGTGTGCGGGAGCTGATCGAGTCGGGTTGGTTGGCTCGCGAGGCGGGGGCTTGTTTCTCGGTGCCTCAGTCCACGGTGTCGGACTGGTGCAGGCTGTGGGGTATGAGGATGCGGCACGGGGCCAGGGAGGGCGGGATGGTCGGGACGACCAGGCCTGCTGGGCGTGGTCGGGGCGGGTCGGGGGACGGGTTCGAGGTGATGGTCCGGTGGAGTGCTGGGTGTTTTTCGGACTGTGTGTTTCGGTGTGTCAGGCCGCTTGTCTGCGGCCTAGGTGCTCGCCTTCGACCTCGTTGGGGGTGCGGTAGCCGAGGGTCGAGTGGAGACGTGTCTGATTGTATGTCAGCTCAATCCATGAGGCAATGTCGCTCACTGCCTTCCTACGTGTAGGGTACACCATGCGGTGGACCCTCTCGTTCTTAAGAGTCGCGTTGAATGACTCCGCCCAGGCATTGTCCCAGCACACCCCGGTGCGCCCGACGGACAGCCGTATGCCATACGGGCCTGTCAAGTTTTTTGTGTAAGCGGGTTGTTCAGAGGTGGGGGTTGATTCGGTCGGGGTAGGCGGTGGCGAGCTGGGCGAGGGCTTGTTTCCAGTTGGTGGTGATCCGGCCCTCGACCACGCGTGGCTTGGCCTTGCGCTTGTCCGCGGGCAGGTTCCTGTCCTTGTCGCGTTCTCGTGCCCGCTTGTCCTCGATGTTGCAGATCGCCAGCCACAGCAGCTTGACAGCGGCCTCGTCGCTGGGGAAGTGGCCCCGGTTCTTGGAGATCTTGCGTAGCTGGTAGTTGAGCGACTCGATGCTGTTGGTCGTGTAGATGACCCGGCGCAGCATCGGCGGGAACGCCAGGAACGGGGTGAAACGCTCCCACGCCCTGTCCCAGGTCGCCACCGTCTCGGGGTACTTGTCCCCCAGGGGAGAGCTGCTGAAGGCCGCCAGGGCCTCCAGGGCGGCCTCCTCACTGGGGGCGGCGTAGACCTGCTTGAGAGCAGCGGCGACCTTCTTACGGTCCTGGTAGGCCACGAACCTCATGGAGGCACGGATCAGGTGCACCACGCAGGTCTGGACCATGGAGTCGGGCCAGGTCGCCTCGATCGCCTCGGGCAGGCCGGTCAGCCCGTCACAGCACACGATCAGCACGTCCTTGACGCCCCTGTTGGCCAGCTCGGCGCACACGTGCGCCCAGAACGAGGCGCCCTCCTCGGCCTGGACCCAGATACCCAGGACGTGCTTGATCCCGTCCATGTCCACACCCACGGCGATGTGGGCCGAGCGGGTGGTGACCCTGTGGTCGACGCGGACCTTGACGCGGATCGCGTCGAGGTAGACCACCGGGTAGAACTCCTCCAGCGGGCGGCGCTGCCAGTCCAGGACCGCCTCGGCCACGGCGTCCGTGATCCTGCTGATCGTCCCCACCGACAGCTCCACACCGAGCGTGGACTCCAGGTGGTGGCGGATCTCGCGCACCGTCATACCACCGGCGTACAGGCTGATGATCATCGAGTCCAGACCGTCCATCCGCCGCTGCCCCTTCCTGACCAGCCGCGGCGTGAAGCTGCCGGCCCTGTCGCGGGGGACCTCGATCTCGAACGAGCCGACCTCAGAGCTGATCGTCTTGACCGTGGTGCCGTTGCGGGCGTTGCCACGAGCCACCGGCGCCTGCTCGCCCTTGTCGTAGCCAAGATGCTCCGTCAGCTCAGCCTGCAGACCCCGCTCCAGGGCCTCCTTGAGCAGGGCCGGCAGCAGCCCGTCGGCGCCCGTCAACCCCACCTCACCCGAGTCGATCCGCTCGAACAACCCGTCCAAGCCACCCGAGGCAACAAGATCCTCAACCACGCCCCGCCCACCAGCAGGACCAGTCTTCTCATCAGTCACAGTCATCAGTCCTTCAAAGAGGGCTTACACAGACCATTGAACACGCCCTGCCATACTTCCTCAGGTGGTCGGAGAACTGCTGAGAGGTGTACTGGCTGCCTCTGTCGGAGTGGAATATGGTTACCCCTCTCTTGTGGGGGCACCTGCGTACCGCCATGTCGATAGCGTCACAGACCAGGTCGGTGCGCATGTGGTCGGCCATCGCGTAACCGACTACCTTCCTCGTGCAGCAGTCCAGCACCGTAGCGAGATACACGAACCCAGCCCACGTGCGGATACAGGTGATGTCACCTACCCATTTGATTCCGGGTTTCTCGGCCGTGAAGTCACGGCGCACGAGATCGGGACGCTCGCCCAGGTCACGGGCCGGGACGGTGGTACGGACCTTCCGGCGCGGTTGCGCGGCTCTCAGGCCCTGGGCGCGCATGACCGCACGCACAGTGTCCTGGCAGGTTGACACGCCTTGACGTCGCAGGGCTGCCGCGATGCGCCGGTACCCGTAGGCGCCGTGGGAGGCCTCAAACTCGGCCCGCACAAGAACCGCCAGCTCCTCCCGTCTCCTGATACGACTCGACTCAGCCCGCTCGCGCCAGGAGTAGTACCCGGACCTGGACACCCCGGCCCAGCGGCACATGGAGGCAACAGGGTATCTGCCTTCCTCGCGGTTGATGAGCTTGTACTTGTCGCTCACCGCTGTTCCTGCGCGAAGAAGGCCGCCGCTTTTTTCAGGAACTCGTTCTCCTGGCGCAGCTCGCAGTTCTCCGCCCTGAGCCTGGCTATCTGCGCGGACTCTGCGACTGCTTCACTTTCCTCCTGGCTGGAGTGCTCCTTCCTGTACCTCGCGACCCAGTTCCCCACCGTCTGGGGCACCAGGTCGTAGGAGGCCGCGACCGACGCGATCGTCCGGTCCTTCTCGACGACCTCACGCACAACCTGCGCCTTGAACTCGTCCGAGTACTTCGCCCTTGACATGGCTCCATCCTATCGAATCAGAAGAGAGACGAAAATCTCCCCTGTCCGAGAAACGCCACTCACCCCACGGGGTACCGGGCACGGCAGGCGTCTGGGGGCTCAGGGGCGCGGCGCGATCGCTGCGGGCCTGGCCAGGGGTGATTCCCTGGCCTCGATCGCCCGGTTCCTGGGGGTGGCTGTCTCCACGGTCAGCCGCGAGGTCGCTGCCGGCGGGGGCCGGCAGGCCTACGACCCCCAGGCCCGCCACGCCCAGGCCCGGGCCGCCAGGGCACGGCCCAAGGCGCGTGTGCTGGACTCCAACGACCAGCTGCGGGCCCTGGTGGTCCAGGGCCTGAGACAGCGGTGGTCGCCCCAGCAGATCAGCCGCCGTCTGGCTGCGGACCACCCCGAGCGCGATGATCTTCGTGTGAGCCACGAGACGATCTACCAGTCCCTGTACGTCCAGGGCCGAGGGACGCTGCGCGCCCAGCTGGGCCGTCACTACAGGCTGCGCACCGGGCGGAGTCGGCGCGTGCCACGCTCGGCCCTGGCCGGGCCCCTGGCCTCCAGGCCCTGGCTGGCCGACGCGCGTATCAGCACCCGCCCGGCCCAGGTCGCCGACCGGGCCGTGCCAGGCCACTGGGAGGGCGACCTGGTCATGGGCGCGGGCAACCGCACCGCGATGATCACCCTGGTCGAACGCACCACCCGCCTGGTCCTGATCGCCCCGCTGCTGACCGACCACACCGCCACCACCGTGGCCACGGTGCTGGAGACCATGATCAAGGGCCTGCCCCGCTCCATGGCCCGGTCCCTGACCTGGGACCAGGGCGGCGAGATGGCCCAGGTCGCCCGCTTCAGGACCGCCACCAACCTCGAGGTGTACTTCTGCGACCCCCACAGCCCCTGGCAACGAGGAACCAACGAGAACACCAACGGCCTGATCCGCGAGTTCTTCCCCAAAGGCACCGACCTGTCGACCTACCCCCTCCACGCCTTCGAACAGGCCCAGCACCTCCTCAACACCCGCCCCCGCCAGACCCTAGACTGGGCCACACCCGCAGAAGCCTTCAACAGGCTCCTGCAGAAAACAGAACACGACACCACCATTGCACTCACCACCTGAAACCACCTGACACCTCGAGATCGGGGGAAGTGGCACCGCGAGATCGGGGGAAGTGGCACCGCGAGATCGGGACATATGACACCTCCAGAGCGACGAAGAGGATGGAGGCCTCGGCCCAGGTTGACTCGTCAAGAGGGAACGATGCGTGGGTTGTGGCATGGCGGTCAGAGTGACGCCGGACCCTGACCGGGATCTGATCGTGCAGCCGGCGGTGCAAGGCATCCGCGAATGCGCGGGCCCAACCCTCTACCCTGCCGCGCTCCAGAGCTCCTCGAGATCAGCACCCAGCGCCTCGGGCTCCTGCATGGGCAGCGAGTGGGTAGTGTCCAGCCAGATCTTGACCGTCACCCGGGGAAGGCGCTCCTGCGCTCGCTCGGCGGCCTGCTCACCACCTGCCATGGATTCGTGATCGGCGATCGCGACGTAGACCGGCATGGTCATCGTCGAGACCTCATCCTCCGACAGCGGCGACGGAGTGGGCAGGTCCGCCGAGTAGTGCTGGGTGCCGGTCCTGATCATGACCGCCGAGATCGACCGGCTGCGCAACGCCGCGAGCTAGCCGCACCCAGGGTTCGGCCGTCCAGGCGACCGCGCCTCACCGTTGAGCTCACGCTCTGGATGGCTGCTTGCAGGGAGGGCGAGGGTAAGGCCGTCCCCTTGGCGGGCGGGCTGGGGCTAAGTGTCTCGGCGCCTAGAAGCACGAGGGTGACGTCCACCACTGGCGGGCAGGGCGGACCCCCTGGCGTACGGAACGGCAGCCAGAGGCATGAGTCGCGGTCCAACGCATGTGTTTTGGCGCTTTGCCTGTACTAGGCACGTGCAAAGCGCCAGAACACATGCGGTCGACGCAAAGTCATGCACGTGGCGCACCACCATGAGAGCAACTCAGCAACCGGTCCCACGCCGAAACCAACTCGGCAACCGGTCCCACGCCGAGACCAACCCGGCACCGGACCGTTGAGCCCGCGGGGGGCGCCTGAGAGCCGCCCCTGCGCCTTCTGTCCCCGGCCATGGCGGCCGGCACAAGGGGAAATCACCGGCACGACTCGCCCCTCGGCGACGACCACCACGTGCCGCGCACCGTCCTTACAGACCGAGCAGGGCGAGCGGGACGACGGCGACGCCGTCGGCACGCCGGTAGGCGGTTCTACCAGTGGTGACGACGACGAGGTCGGCGATCCGCTCCGGGATCTGTTCGCGCAACCAGGGCAGATGTCGGACGTCGGAGTCATGGACATCCGCGGCGAGCTTGACCTCGATCCCGAGAACCTGCCCGTCCGACCCCTGGACGATGAGGTCCACCTCTCGCTCACCGCCGCGAAGGCGCAGATGGCTGACCGTCGCCTCCGCTGCCTGAGCGAGGACCCGAACTGTGAGCGTGACGAGGGACTCGAACAGAGGTCCCATCATGTGTACCCCAGACGGCCCCGGCAGGGAGCCGGAGGACAGGTTGAGCAGTCGAGCCGCGAGCGCGGGATCCGCCAGGTGGTGCTTGGGGGCCTGTTGAAGGCGCCTGATCGGGTTGTTGGCCGGGATCCACCCCGGGACCGGGTCGAGCAGCCACAACCTGGTGAGGTGGTCGCGGTAGGGGGTCGTCGTCGACGACGCTGCGGCATAGGCTGCCATCCACCGACGGAGCACCTCCCGGCGACGCACGTCATAGCCCTGGTCCGGCAGGTCGCGGTCGATGACGCGGCTGAGGTAGGAGTCGAGAAGACCTCGGCGCAGACGCGGAGGAGCCCCCATGATCCCGGGAAGCCGCTTGAGGTCATGGACTCGACGTAGTCCCCCCAACATGAAGGACGTCTCGCCTCCAATGTCCACCGATTGGCCCGCCCTGAGCAGGTCTCTCAGGGACGCGGTCGGGGAGACGAGTGCTCGCTCGTGGAGCCCCATGGGTCGCATGCGCAGGGAGAGGACTCGGCCAGCACCGCTGTGGGTACCCGTCGCGTCAACGGGCGTGGCTGATCCAGTATGGAGGAATCGTCCGGCGGGCGTCCGGAGAGATGATTCTTCGATGTGGTCTCCCGACCATCATGCGACTGTGACGTGCGACCCACTGGGGTCGGAGATGTGAGCCGCCCGAGCACTTTGAGCGCCGCCAGCCCCGCCCGGGCACCGGCTGGCTGGCCCGGAGCTGCGCACCGTCAACCGCACCCGGAATCTGCCAGGGTCGAGGCCGGGCTACGCCCGCAGGGGCCCTCACCAGGCTGCAACATGCAGAACACGCGACCACCATCACACTGACCGCACCACACGCCCCGCTTCTCCCGATCTCGAGGTGTCATTAGTCCCGATCTCGAGGTGTCATGAGTCCCGATCTCGCGGGGAGGGGGAGAGCTGACGAGGCGGGCGGAGGAGGTGAAGGGCCTCAAGGGCCTCAGAACAGCGCCGGCAGGGTCGCCTCGCTGCGTTCGCGCAGCTCGGCAAGGTCGAGCACGAGCGGAGCGCCGGAGTCGGAGAGCAGGTCGCTGCCGGAGACGACGAGGAGGTCCCCGCCGGTCGTGCCCAGCCGGGCCCAGGGCACGCCCTCGGCCTCGGCGGCAGCCGCTACCGCCGGCACGAGGCCCTCGGCGACGGCGACGACGGCCCGCGCCCCGGACTCGGAGAACAGGGCGGTGACGTCGTCGACGCCCCCGGGCAGGCCGGCGAGGTCGATGCTCGCCCCCACGCCGTAGCGCAGCACCGAGTCGACGAGGGTCTGGATGAGCCCACCGCCCGAGCAGTCGTGAGCGGCGCGCACGAGGCGCAGGTCCCCGGGCCCGTCGACCTCGCTCAACGCGACGAGCACCCTCCCCAGAGCCATCTCGGCCTCGAGGTCCACCGTCGGAGGCATCCCGCCGAGGTGGTCGTGGACCACCTTGGCCCACACCGAGCCGTCGAGCTCCTCACTGGTCTGACCCAGGACGACGATCGCCAGACCCTCCTCGTGCCAGCCCGAGGGGTTGGCACGGCGCACGTCGTCCATGACACCGAGGACGCCGACGACCGGGGTGGGGTTGATCGAGGAGTCGGGCAGGCCCTTGACCGGGCCGTGGGAGTTGTACAGGGAGACGTTCCCGCCGGTGACCGGCACGCCCATCGTGCGGCAGGCCTCCGCGAGACCGGTGATGGCCTCGACAAGCTGCCACATGGCGTCAGGGTCCTCCGGCGAGCCGAAGTTGAGGCAGTCGGTGACGGCACGCGGCCTGGCCCCCACGGTGCACACGTTGCGGTAGGACTCGGCCAGCGCCTGGGCCGCCCCCGTGGCCGGGTCGAGCTTGGTGAAGCGGCCGTTGGCGTCGGTGGCGATGGCCACTCCCCTGCCGGTGGCCTCGTCGACGCGCACGACGCCGGCGTCGTCGGGCTGGGCCAGTGCGGTGTCGCCGCGCACGAAGCGGTCGTACTGGTCGGTGACCCAGGCGACCGAGGCCTGACCCGGGCTCGTGACGACGGCCAGCACCTGCTCGGCGAGCTCGGTGGCGCTGGTCGGGCGGGGCAGGGACGCGGTGGTGTCGGCGTTGAGGGCGTCCTGCCAGGCGGGGCGGGCGTAGGGGCGGTCGTAGGTGGGGCCCTCGTGCGCCACGGTCCGCGGGTCGACGTCGACGATGCGCTCCCCGAAGTGGTCGATGGTCAGTCGGCCCGAGCCGTTGACCTCGCCGATGACGGAGGCCTCGACGTCCCACCTGTCGATGACGGCCATGAAGTCGTCGAGCTGATCGGGGGCGACGACGGCCATCATGCGCTCCTGGGACTCGCTCATGAGGATCTCCCCGGCAGTGAGCGTGGGGTCGCGCAGAAGCACCTTCTCGAGGTCGACGTGCATGCCGCCGTCACCGTTGGAGGCCAGCTCGCTCGTGGCGCAGGAGATGCCCGCGGCTCCCAGGTCCTGGATCCCGAGCACGAGCCCGCCCTCGAACAGGTCGAGACAGCACTCGATGAGGACCTTCTCCATGAACGGGTCACCGACCTGGACGCTGGGGCGCTTGGCCGGCACACCGTCCTCGAAGGACTCGCTGGCCAGGATCGAGGCACCGCCGATCCCGTCCCCGCCTGTGCGAGCCCCGAACAGGACGACCTTGTTGCCCTCGCCGCTGGCGTTGGCCAGGTGGATGTCCTCGTGGCGCAGCACGCCCACGCACAGGGCGTTGACGAGAGGATTGTCCTGGTAGGAGGCGTCGAACTCGGTCTCGCCACCGATGTTGGGCAGGCCCAGGCAGTTGCCGTAGCCCCCGACTCCCGCCACGACGCCGTGGACGACGCGCGCGGTGTCGGGGTGGTCGACGGCACCGAAGCGCAGCTGGTCCATGACCGCCACGGGACGGGCGCCCATGGAGATGATGTCCCGCACGATGCCCCCCACTCCGGTGGCCGCCCCCTGGTAGGGCTCGACGAAGCTGGGGTGGTTGTGGGACTCCACCTTGTAGGTGACGGCCCACCCGTCACCGATGTCGACGACGCCGGCGTTCTGGCCCATGCCGACCAGGAGGTGCTCGCGCATCTCGGGCGTCGTCTTGTCCGCGAACTGGCGCAGGTGGATCTTGGAGGACTTGTAGGAGCAGTGCTCGGACCACATGACCGAGTACATGGCGAGCTCGGCGTTCGTGGGCCGGCGCCCCAGGAGAGCGGTGATCGAGGTGTACTCCTCGTCCTTGAGGCCCAGCTCGGCGTAGGGCATCTCCCTGTCAGGGGTGGCCGCCGCGTCGGCGACGGTGTCGGGGTGCTCGACGGGTCGGCGCCCGTCCAGCCCGTCTGCCTGCGGGGTGACGGGGGCGGCGGGCTCGGGGGCGGCGGCCATGAGTGCTCCTGGGCGCGAGGGGACGGTACCGCGTCGAGGATACCGGGATGGGGCGGGAGCCTGCGAGGCGGGGTCACCGTGCCCCGGCACCACGGGGCCGTGGTACCGGGGCACGCGCGCCAGCTCCGCGGGAGCACAGGGCGCCGCAGCCTGACGGGCCACGCCCTGGCTGGGTGAGGAACGGCGAGGGCGCCGGGACCGCCTCGACGGCGTGAGCCGTCTGTCGCGGTACCGGCGCCCTGTGCGGCGCGGGCGAGGTCTCAGACCACGTCGGGGCGCTGGGAGGCCTGGTAGGCCTGGTACATGGCCCAGCCCCAGTTGGCAAGGGCGACCACGTAGGCCAGCAGGACGAAGATGCTGGAGATCCCACCCAGGACGTAGAAGAAGACGGCGTAGACGGCCAGGAGCACGAGGTGGTAGATGCCCTCCTTCGTCTCACCGAGGTAGAAGTTGTGAGCTCCGAGGTGGCCGAGGAAGAAGGCGAGCAGCCAGACAACGACCTTGTTCTTCTGAGAGGGGGCGGGGAGGGAGGGGATGGACATTGAAGGTTCCTTTCGGGTTCGTCGTGCGACACACGAAAACGAGGTGCGAGGGGAGTTCTACACCACTCGGATTCGAGTGCGCCACTGTGTTACTCAGGTCTCACAGCGACAACACAGTCGCGCCTTTTCGTTCATATGACGCCATTTTGTGGCGCACACCAGGAAGAAAAACGCGCCGAGACCCGCCCCCCATGGGGCGAACTACCCATCCCTCCCCATGGCGCACCGACCTCATCACCCTCCAGACGAGACGCCTTTCACACCCTCAGCCGCGACGACACCGCCCCGTATGACCGCACGGCGTGTTGCGCGTCACATGACAAGAGGGCAGGATCGGGCCATGAGAACCATCGACGTCGCGCCGCTGCCCCTGTCGGACCTTGAGAGCCACCTCGACGAGGTAGCCACCCGGCGCCTGCGCGACTCGGTCGTCGCGGCGCACGGCCTGCTCGACGGCCGCACCGTGTGGACGGTCACGCCGACGGCCTCGGCGGGCGCCGGCCCTGTCGAGATCGTCGCGCCGCTGGTCGGCTACAGCCTCGGGCTCGGGATCGACGCCCGGTGGCTCACCCTGGACGCCCCCGCCGAGTTCCTCACCATCTCCGCGCGCCTCCACTCAGGCATCCACGGCGACCGCGGGGACGGGGGCAAGCTTGGGGACAAGCAGCGGGACATCTACGAGCACGTGCTCGCCTCCAACGCGGACAACGTCGTCGAGGAGGTGAGCGAGGGCGACGTCGTCATCCTCCACGACCCTCCGACCGCCGGGCTCGCCAAGGCCTTCAAGGCCGCCGGAGCCACCGTCCTGTGGCGCTGCCACCTGGGCGCCGCAGACTCCGGCGAGGCGGGCCAGCACGCGTGGGCCTTCCTCGACAGGTACCTCGAGGACGTCGACCTCGTCGTCGTCTCCCGCGAGGGGTACCGACCCCCCTTCATCGAGCCTGAGCGATGCGCGGTCATCGCCCCCTCCATCAACCCCGACTCCCCCAAGAACCGCGTCTACGACCTTGACGAGGCGTGGTCGATCGCCCGCCTGGCCGGGATCTTCGACGGCGAGCCCCCCTTCGAGGCGGTGCCCTTCGTCCACGAGGACGGCCGGCCGGGCGCCGTGCGGGAGCTGCCCTCGCTGGCCGGGGCGGGGCTGCCGGTCCCCACCGGCAAGCGGACGGTCGTGCAGGTCTCACGCTGGGACCGCCTCAAGGGGTGCAAGGAGCTCGTCGACGCCTTCGCCGACCACGTCTCGGCCCTGCCCGATGACGTCCACCTCCTCCTCGTCGGCCCCGACCCCGACCCCGTACGAGACGAGGGGGCCGCGGAGGTCCTCGGGGAGGTGCTCGAGCGCTGGGAGCTGCTGCCCGACTCGCTGGCCGCCCGCGTGCACATCGCCGCGGTCCCCATGCACGACCGGGACGTCAACGCCACCGTCGTCAACGCGGTCCAGCGGGTGGCCGACGTCGTCACCCAGCGCTCGCTCATCGAGGCCTTCGGCCTGCCGGTCGCCGAGGCGATGTGGAAGAAGGCCCCTGTCGTCGCCTCGCGCGTAGGCGGCATCGAGGACCAGGTCGACGACGGCGTCGACGGGGTCCTCGTCGACCCCGAGGACGGCGGCGCCTGGGCCCAGGCGGTCGACGACGTCCTGCGCTTCCCTGAGCGCGCCCGGGAGATGGGCGAGGTCGCCCACGAGTCGGTGCGCCAGCGCTTCCTGCCTGACCGCCACCTGCGTGACCTCGTCGACGCCATCGGGCGCGCCCTCGACCGGAGCCCGACCGCACCCTGAGGGCGGGCCCCGGGGCCGGTACGCCACCGCTCGGTGGCGCGTCGCGCGACGTCGGGGCCCCTGCCCCTCTCCCGGGGACGGTACGTCCCGGAAGACCAGGCGCCGAGGGACCCTGGGCCGCTCCGTCGGCCCGAGGCGTTATCCACAGATTCTGTCCACACCGTTGTGCACAGCCCTGGGGATGGCCGGAGATCGCGCGGCTCTGCCTGTGGTCAATGCTCCTGACGGCGCTCCGGGTCCCGCTTCGGGCCGCCGGAGCGCCGCCCGACCCGACACGACCCGCCCCCGACGAGGCGGCGAGAACCTTGCAACTCAGGCGATCACCCGCGCTGATCCCACTCATCACAGTCGTCCGGCGACAGTCGCGCACCCTCCCGAGACGGGTGGTTGGTAGCGCACTCAGGTGGGGGAGGCATTGTGCACAATGATCACGGTTTGATCACGATTCTTCAGGGAGTTCCTAGCAAACCACAGGCGTGCTCCGAGTTATCCACACCCTCGGGAGTGGCATGTGGGTTACTCGCACGTGGGATGCGTGCCCGCTGTCGTGGCACCCCGGAACCCTCGTCCGCGCGCCCTCACGCGGGCGCGACCTGCTCCAGAGCGCACGCCCGGCAACCGGGGCGCGACCCCGTCCAGGCGCCGACCAGCGCGCTCAGGGGCCCGGCAACCGGGGCGCGACCCCGTCCAGGCGCCACTCAGGCCCCTCGGCCCCCTCCGGCGCGCTCAGGCCCCGGCCAGCGCGCTCAGGGCGGACTGGAAGATCCGGAGCCCGTCGACGCCCGTGCGCGGTCCGGCGGCCGAGTCCGGTCCGAAGCCCGGCTCGACGGCGTGCTCGGGGTGGGGCATGAGCCCCACGACGTTGCCGCGCTCGTTACGCACCCCGGCGATGGCACGCGCCGAGCCGTTGGGGTTGGCGCCCAGGTAGCGGAAGACCACGAGCCCCTCACCCTCGAGGCGGTCGAGCTCGGCCTGAGAGGCCACGAAGTTGCCCTCGCCGTTCTTGAGGGGGACGGTGATCTCCTCACCGACCTCGAAGGCGGAGGTCCAGGCGGTCGACGTCGACTCCACGCGCAGGGGCTGCTCCCGGCACACGAAGCGCTGGTGGTCGTTACGGATGAGGGCTCCGGGCAGGAGATGGGCCTCGGCCAGGATCTGGAAGCCGTTGCAGATACCCAGGACCGGCATGCCCGTGCCCGCCGCGGCCACGACCTCGCCCATGACCGGAGCGAAGCGGGCGATCGCGCCGCAGCGCAGGTAGTCGCCGTAGGAGAAGCCTCCGGGGACCACGACCGCGTCGACGCCCTTGAGGTCGGCGTCCTTGTGCCACAGGGGAACGGGCTCGGCGCCGGCCAGGCGCACGGCACGGGCGGCGTCGACGTCGTCGAGGGTGCCCGGGAAGGTGATGACGCCGATGCGGGCCACGGCTCAGTCCTCCCCGTGGGCGCCGGAGTCGGCTCGCACCGAGACGACGTCCTCGATGATCGGGTTGGACAGCAGCGTCTGCGCCGCCTGCCTCGCTGCCTCGAGGTGGTCCTCGGTGACAGGCCCTTCGACGCTCAGCTCGAAGCGTCGCCCCTGGCGCACCGCGGTGAACTGGTCGAATCCGAGTCGCGGCAGGCTGCCCACGACCGCCTTGCCCTGGGGGTCAAGGATCTCCGGCTTGGGCATGACCTCGACGACGATGCGTCCCATCGGTCCTCCTGGTTACGGGGTTGGGGCGAGGGGTGTCCGGCCACAGCGTACCCGCCCGGGGACGTGGCCGCCCGCGAGCCGCCTCAGACGTGGCCGAGCCAGTCGGCGGCCAGCCGGATCGACACGATCCCGCCCAGGGCCAGCGTGACGGTGGCGATGAGCCAGGCGGGTCCGAGAACCAGCGCGATGACAGCGCAGACGACGGCTGCGGCGAGCAGGAAGCCTCCGACCGCGCCGGCCACGCCCGCCGGTGCGTGGATCGACTGGTCGACGGTGGAGGTGCCCATGAGCGGAGCGGGTCCCGACTCCATCGACGCCGAGCCCGCCGGGGCCCCGGGTCCCCCACCGGCCTGCGACGGGGCTGCGGCGGAGGGGCCTGCGCCCAGGGTGGGGCGCTCGGCCGAGCTGCCCTCGAGGAGGTGGTGCGGGTCGGCCACGCTCACGGTCCCCACCGTCAGGCCGGCCGCCGCGTCGAGGACGGTGGGCCGCCAGCGCTCAGCCTCTCCTCGCACGGCCGTCCCACCGGCCCAGGCGAGGTACCCGGCAGCCGCGACAAGACCTGCCCCGGCCAGGACGACGACGAGCCACGGGGGGACCCACAGGCGCCCCGACTCGGCGTTGGTCGCCAGGTTCATCGCCGACCAGGTCGCCAGGACCAGCCCGCTCAGGGCGAAGGCGATTCCGGCGAGCCTCTGGGTCCGCACCGCCTCGGGCCAGGGGCTGCGGGCGCGCGCTCCGGGTGTGGGCTGGGCGGGCGCCGCCCCACGTCCCACGCCCCAGTCCGGACCTCGGGACCGGCTCGCTCCCTCGTGCCCGGGGCTGCCCGCCCGCCCTGCGTCGGCGTCGACGACGAGCGGGTCGTCGGGGGCCTGGGCCGCGGACCGACCGGTTCCGGGCCGGGTCGGTGCACGCTGGGTGCCCCAGTCGACGGGACCGCGCTCCTGGGCCGGGCGCCGGTCGCGCCCCAGCGGCGTCATGCGAGCACCTGCCCCAGGATCGAGGCCAGGCCCAGGGCCACGAGGGTGAAGCCCAGCGCACCGGCGAGCAGCTGGCCGACACGCACCAGCCCCTCCCCGACGGCGGTGCCCGCGAGCCTGTCGTCAGCACGACGGCCCAGGTCTGAGGCGGCCAGGGCCGTCGTCACGGGCCCGGAGACGACGTCCAGGGTCGTCAGCTCACGGCGCCCGCTGGAGTCCGGCACGACGAGGTCGGTCCCGGGGACCCGCAGCGGCGCGGGCGCCTCCGGCCCCGCCGAGGGCCCACGGCGCGCGGCCCGGGCCCGGGCGCGCTCCAGGCGCAGGCGCGGGGCGTTGACGACGACCGAGCGCGCCGGCACCCGCAGGACCGCCAGCAGGCCGACGCCCACGATGACCAGTGCCGCGCCCCCCAGGACGAGCGAGGTCGAGCGCGCGCCGAGTGCGGCGCAGATCGCTGCGGCGAGCGCCAGGACGACCACGGCCAGGGCGGCCAGGACGAGGACGACGAAACCGGGCCCGGGTCTGAAGGACCTGCTCGTCACCGGGCGGGGGCCCGGGTCGTGCGCGGCTGTCACCGGCCCGCCCTCACAGGTCCAGGGGGCTGCCGGTCAGGCGCTCGTAGGCCTCGAGGTAGCGGGCGCGCGTACGCGCCACGACGTCCTCGGGCAGCGCCGGCGGGGGCTGGTCGCCGTCGCGGTCCCACCTGGCGGCCGGGGAGGTCAGCCAGTCGCGGACGTACTGCTTGTCGAAGGACGGAGCGACCCTCCCGGGTGACCACTGGTCGGCCGGCCAGAAGCGCGAGGAGTCAGGGGTGAGGACCTCATCGCCCAGGACGAGGGAGCCGTCTGCGCCGACGCCGAGCTCGAACTTGGTGTCCGCCAGGATGATGCCGCGCTCGGCCGCGATCCCGGCAGCGCGGGCGTACAGGGCCAGGGTCACCTCCCGCAGGGCCTGCGCGGCGGGCGCGCCGACCATCTCGACGACCCGCTCGTAGGTGATGTTCTCGTCGTGCTCGCCGAGCTCGGCCTTGGCGGCGGGTGTGAAGAGCGGCTCGGGCAGCCGCGAGGCCTCGGTCAGGCCCTCGGGCAGAGCCTGGCCGCACACCGTGCCGTTCTGGCGGTACTCCACGAGCCCGGACCCGGTGAGGTAGCCGCGGGCCACGCACTCCACGGGGTACATCCTCAGCCTGCGGCACACCATCGCTCGTCCCGCGACCTGGACCGGGACCTCGAGACTGACGAGGTGGTTGGCCACGACGTCGTCGAGCTGGTCGAACCACCAGGCGGACAGGGCGGTGAGCACCTTGCCCTTGTCGGGGATGGGGGTGTCCAGGACGTGGTCGTAGGCGCTGATGCGGTCCGAGGCGACGACGAGCAGGACGTCCTGCCCCGACCACGCCGATCCGGGGGCGGGGGTGTAGACGTCGCGGACCTTGCCGCTGGACAGGTGCGTCCAGCCCGGCAGCGCGGGAGCGAGGGGCAGGGCGGGGGCGCTGGGGCTCATGGGTCCCATCCTGCCACCCTGCTCGATCGCGGGTCACGGCCTCTACTGCCCTGAGACGGTCCGGGGCCCGGGAGACAGGACCTGAGGAGAGGTGCTCAGCGACCGAGGGCGATGTCCGGGCGGACCTGGGCGCCCTCGAGCCTGATGTGCCCGACCGCCTCGTAGGCGCGTCCCCTGGCCTGGGCGACCGTGTCCCCGAGGGCGACCACCGACAGCACCCTGCCACCGGTGGCCACGAGACGGCCGACCTCGTCGCGGCCGGTTCCCGCGTGCAGGACGTGGACCCCCTCGACCTTCTCCGCCTCCTCGACCCCGGTGATGATCCCGCCGGCGGACACCTCACCGGGGTACCCGGGGGCGGCCACGACGACGTCGACCGCCGCCTGCTCGGACCACTGCGGGGCCGGGACCTCGGCGAGGCGACCCGTCGCGGCCGCCAGGAGCAGCTCGGGCAGGGAGGAGGTCAGGCGGGCCAGGACCGCCTGGGTCTCGGGGTCACCGAACCGGACGTTGAACTCCACGACCCGCAGGCCCCGGCTGGTCAGGGCGAGCCCGCAGTAGAGCAGTCCGATGAAGGCGGTGCCCCGGCGGGCCATCTCGTCGACCACCGGCTGGGCGACCTCGGCCACGACCTGCTCGCCGATGTCGGACGGCGCCCAGGTCAAGGGGGTGTAGGCGCCCATGCCCCCGGTGTTGGGCCCGGTATCGCCCTCGCCCAGACGCTTGAAGTCCTGGGCAGGGGCCAGGGGACGGACGGTCGCGCCGTCGCACACGCAGAACAGGGAGACCTCGGGGCCGTCGAGGTAGTCCTCGACAACGACCCTCCCGCCCTCCTTGCCCAGGCAGGCCAGGCCGTGGGCCAGCGCCACGGCCCGGTCGTCGGTGACGACGACGCCCTTTCCGGCCGCCAGGCCGTCGTCCTTGACGACGTGGGGGGCGCCGAAGCGGTCGAGGGCGGCAGCGAGCTCGGCCTCGGTCGCGCACACAGCGGCCTCGGCGGTGGGGACGCTGGCGGCCGCCATGACCTCCTTTGCGAAGGCCTTGGACCCCTCGAGGCGGGCCGCCTCCGCACCGGGGCCGAAACAGGGGATGCCCGCCTGGCGCACGGCGTCGGCCACCCCGGCGACAAGGGGCGCCTCGGGTCCGACGACGACGAGGTCGGCGCCCATCTGCTCGGCCAGCTCGACGACCTCGGTCGGCGAGACGGGGTCGATGTGCAGGTTCGTCGCGACACGAGCGGTCCCGGGGTTGCCGGGCGCTACGACGAGCTCGGCGGCGACAGGGTCGGCGGCAAGGGCGCGGGCCAGGGCGTGCTCGCGCGCGCCGGAGCCCAGGAGCAGGATCTTCACGGGCCCAGCCTAACGAGGATCCCGCGCAGGCGCCGGGCGCCGCACGCCGGGCACTGCCGACCGTGGGGTCGCAGGACAGCCCGTGGGGTCGCAGGTCAGCCCGTGAGGTCGCAGGTCAGAGGCGCGACCTCACGGGCCATGTATCGACCTCGAGCCGGGAGGCAGAGCCCCGTCTCGGGGATCAGACCTGGCAGAGCCTGAGAACCGCCCCGTGAGGGTCGGCGACCTCGGCCAGCCTCCCCCACGGGGAGTCCGAGGGCTCCTCACGCACCGTCCCGCCGAGCTCACGCACACGCCCGACGGCCTCGTCGAGGTCCGAGACACCGAGGTACACGCGCCAGGCGGGCTCGGTGTCCTGGCGACCGAAGACCGCGATGTCCCCGATGCCGCACACCGCGGCGGGCCCCGAGCCGTTGGTGTAGTAGGGGAAGACGGTCCCACCGGCCTCCTCGCGGTGGGTGGTCCACCCCAGGGCACCGCGGTAGAACTCGGCCCCACGCTCCAGGTCGCGGGCGAGGACCTCGTACCACACCGGCATCCCCGCCTCCAGGGGGTGGGGCTCGAGGGCCTCAGGGTCGGCGAGCACGCCGAGGAGGGCCCCGTCGGCGTCGCGCAGGAGGGCCCAGGTCATGCCGGTCCCCTCCACCTCCATGGCGGGCAGGACCACCGTCCCGCCGGCATCCGGCGTCGCCGCCACGGTCGCCTCGACGTCGTCGACGAGCAGGGTGACCCGCCACCCCGCCGTCTCGGGGTCGTCCTGGGAGGACTCGATGGAGCCGATGAGCCTGCCCGCGTTGCGGAGCTCGGTACCCAGGGGACTGCCGTCCCCGGGCTCGGTGGTCTCCCAGCCCAGGAGCTCGCGGTAGAAGCTCGCCGAGGCCGTGGTGTCAGGGGTGTAGAGCTCGATCCAGCAGGGACGGCCCTCGGGCAGGGAGGCCGTCGCCTCCTCGGTGGTCGCAGGGGTCATGGCTGCTCCTTCGTGTCGCCGGGTCTCACGGGTCCGGGGGCGGCCGAGGTCGATCCCCCGCCGCGTCCGGCGCGACCACGGTAGGTCCTGTCCGCGTACGGTGACCACTCCGATCCTGCTGTCCTGCGGGAGCGCTGGTCCGGCCCTCGCACCGGTCGGGCGGTTGGCTGGCAGCGGGGCCGGGGCGCAGGGCACGTCGACCCCACGGCTGCGGACCCGGCCCGCAGCGACGGACGCCGCCTCATCCCGGCCACAGCGCCGCGAGGGCGACGAGCGCCGGAGGGTCCCAGGGCAGGGCGGGCTCGACCTCGAGCACGAGTGGGTCGGAGGCGGCGTCGGGACGCAGCGGCCGGGGGTGGCGGGCCACGAGCGGACGGTCGGGGGCCAGGTGGTCGTTGACACCCGCGCCGTCGGGCACGAGGAGGGCCAGCAGCCACGGGGCCCCGGCCACGACCGGCACCTCGACCTCGACGAGGCCACGGCGCAGCGTGCCTGTGGCCGGAGGACCGGTCGCCGCGGGCGTCGGGAAGGTGCCCACCCACTGGTAGGGGCTGGGGCCCAGGGCCGGGCGCAGCGCGGCAGGCAGGGTGAGGCGCACGACGACGCGGCTGTCCGCCGGCGCCAGGAGACTCACCGGGGGCAGGCTGGACTCGGCCAACCGGTCGGCCGCCCGTCGCAGCGCCCCCGGGGCCAGCCCGACGTCGCGGGTGAAGCGCCGCGAGAAGGTCCCCACCGAGGTGTAGCCCACCTCGTAGCACGCCTCAGCCACACCCACACCTGGCAGGAGCAGGAGGCGCTTGGCCTCGTGGAGGCGCCAGGCGGACAGGTACCCGATCGGAGAGACGCCCGCGACCGCCGTGAAGGTCCTGGTCAGGTGGGAGGGGCTGTAGCACAGGTGGTCGGCGAGGTCGCGAACGCTCAGGGGCTGCCGGTGGTGTTCCCGGAGGAAGGCGGTGGCCCGGGCCACGAGCTCGAGCGTCCCTGGAGCCACCGTGGCCCGAGGGAGGCTCGAGCGGGGCGGGGCGCCGCCCCGTCCAGGGGTCGGCGACGTCGCTCCGATCCGCCGCACTCATGCCTCCAGCGTAGACCCGGCCTCGGGCGCGAACAGGACTGCGACCGCCGTCGGGTCGCGTGCAGGCCCGTGGGGTCGTGTGCAGGCCCGTCGGGTCGCGTGCAGACCCGTGGGGTCGCATGTCGGAGGTGCGACCCCACCTGCGAGGTGGCGACCCCACGGGCTCAGCCCTGGCGCCGGACCACGATCGGCTCCCGCAGGACGACCTCCTCCGCCGCCGAGGCACCCAGCTCGTCGAGCCTCACGCGGAAGACGGTGAGCTCGTAGGGCGACCAGGCACAGTGGACCTCGTCCTGCGGGGAGGTGACCACGATCTGGAGCTCGTGGGTCGCGGGAGAGCTCAGTCGGAGGTCCTCCTCGCACACGAAGCGGCCGTGGACGACGAGGAGGTGGGTGCTGAAGTCGGTCTGCGGCACCTCAGCGGTCATCGCGGCCGCGAGCGGGGCGGGAAGGCCGGCCAGCCACTCCTGCCAGGCTGGCTCGGTGCCGATGACCTGGGTGCCTTCGGGCGCGCCGTCGACGGCGAGAGCGGTGTCGGAGCCCTGGTCCCAGCGGGCGACCTCCTGCCCGACGGAAGGTCCCGGCGTCGGCGACGAGCCGGCGCCCGGCACGCAGCCTGCCACCGCGAGCAGCACCGCGAACGCGACGACCGCGACGACGCTCAGCACGGGGCGGGCACCACGGGCCGAGGTAGGTACGTCGCGTGTGGCGCTGGTGACGGCTGTCGACATGATCCACCTCCTGGCAGGACGGTAGGCGCGGTGAGCGGCCAGGACCATGGGGGACCCTCCCCGGGCTCCCCGGGGCTCCCCGGGCTCGGCCCCGAGCGCCGGGGGGCCGAGACGCAGGACGGCCACGGTCGGGCCTAGCCCCTCAGCTGGATCGTGCGTTCGCGTGCTCGACGGCCGACCCCACGGGCGACGGGTCGCTCAGAGCGGCCCGGTGCTGCGCGCCCCCCTGAGGTCGACGCCGAGCTCAGTGGCGAGGTACTCGTGCAGGTTCTGGCGGCCGTCGGGGATGACGACCTGCCCGTCCGTTCCCTCCGACCGGCTCCGCCCGCCAGCCTCCTCACCCCACTCGTCGGGATGGCGCAGCTCCCAGAGGTCAGCGCCCCCGATCCACAGACCCGGGTACACCCTGTCCCTCCACGACCGTCCATCGGCACCGAGATCGGGAGAAATGGCACCACGAGATCGGGACATATGACACCACGAGATCGGGAGATCTGGCACCTCGAGATCGCCGCATCTGGCACGCTTCTGGCGGAGCGCACCGAGAGCCGGCACGCTCGCGTCGGGATGCCGCGGTGTCGCATGTCCTGATCTCGAGGTGTCGGGCAGGTGCCGGGAGCTGTCGCCGGCGTGAGGTGACAGGCAGGCCTACCGAGCGTGCTGGTCAGCCACGGACTCCCGGAGCGGGAGGCCCACACCCCCAACGACGGCGAGATGCACATAACAGGCATGTGGTGGCCGGGGCTCCGTGTCCGGGATCGGCGGAAAGACGCCGATGCTCTCGGCTAGTCCTGGTGGTCGGGGCGTTGGCGGGGGTCTGAAATGTGCAACGGCCTCTGCGACGCACACAGGGAGGTCCGCCGCCTGGTACAAGACGATCATTGACCGGCTTGATCACGGCTATCCACCAGGAGCGTGAGGATAGTTGATGTGTGCACCACCCCACCGTCCGTCACCAGCGCACAAGCCCAAGGGGGCCGGTCCCGACCAACCCGCCCCAACCGTGCCCTGTTCGGCCCCGACGAGGCGGCACAGTCAATCACAGGCCTGCCTCGCCCGCAGGTACCTGACAGCACCCCACGAGAGCACGACGTACCACTTCCCCCGATCTCGAGGTGCCACATGTCCCGATCTCGAGGTGCCATATGTCCCGATCTCGGGGGTGACACGCGACCGGGGCCGCACCCGGTCAGGGTGCGGCCCCGGAGGAAGCCCGGCAAGCCGGCGATCCGGCGGCCCGCAGGCTCCGCGGCTCTGTGCTCAGGCCTTGGCGGCGGCGATGCGCTCGCGGAACTTCGCGAGCTGCTCGGTGATGGCCGCGGGGACCTTGTCGCCGAACTGCTTGAAGTACTCCTCGGTGTCGTCCATCTCGGCGGCCCAGGCATCGGGGTCGATGGTGTACATCTGCTCCCACTGCTCGGCGGTCACGCCGGAGCCCTCGAGGTTGAAGTCCTCGGCCTTGGGGTACAGGCCGGTCACGCCCTCGATCGCCTCGACCTCACCGGCGGCGCGACGCACGATCCAGTCCAGGACCCGGGAGTTGTCGCCGTAGCCGGGCCACAGGAACTTGCCGTCGGCGTCCTTGCGGAACCAGTTGACCTGGTAGACCTTCGGGAAGCCCTCACCGAGCTGCTCCTGGATCTCCAGCCAGTGACCCCAGTAGTCGGCCATGTTGTAGCCGCAGAAGGGCAGCATGGCGAAGGGGTCGTGGCGCAGCGAGCCGGCCTTGACGTCCGTGGCGGCCGCAGTCACCTCGGAGGCCACCGAGGCGCCGATGAACACGCCGTGGGCGGCCTCGTACTGCTCGGCCACGAGCGGCACGTTCGAGGCACGACGCCCGCCGAAGAGGATGGCGTCGATGGCCACGCCCTCAGGGGCCTCCCAGTCCGGGCAGATGATCGGGCACTGCGCGGCGGGGGTCGTGAAGCGTGAGTTGGGGTGCGCGGCGAGCTTGCCCTCGGCGGCGTCGGCCGGGGTGTAGTCGTTGCCGTGCCAGTCGATGAGGTGCTCGGGCAGCTCGGCGTCGATGCCCTCCCACCACACGTCGCCGTCGTCGGTCAGGGCGACGTTGGTGAAGATGCTGTTGGCGCGCATGGTCTCCATGGCCATCGGGTTCGTCTTGTAGGACGTCCCCGGCGCCACCCCGAAGAAGCCGGCCTCAGGGTTGATGGCCCGCAGGCGGCCGTCCTCACCGGCGCGCATCCAGGCGATGTCGTCGCCGACCGTCTCGACCTTGTAGCCCTCGATGGTGGGCTGGAGCATGGCGAGGTTGGTCTTGCCGCAGGCCGAGGGGAAGGCGGCGGTCACGTGGTACTGCTTGCCGCTCTTCTCGTCGGTCAGGCGCAGGATGAGCATGTGCTCGGCCATCCAGCCGTCGCGCCGGGCCATCGTCGAGGCGATGCGCAGCGCGTAGCACTTCTTGCCCAGCAGGGCGTTGCCGCCGTAGCCCGATCCGAAGGACCAGATCTCGTTGGTCTCCGGGAAGTGGGTGATGTACTTCTCGTCGTTGCAGGGCCACGTCGTGTCCTCCTGGCCCGGTGCCAGGGGGGCGCCCACGGAGTGGACGGCGGGGACCCACGGACGGCCCTCGGCGATGAGGTCCATCGCCTGGGTGCCGATGCGCGCCATGATGCGCATGTTGACGACGACGTAGGGCGAGTCGGTCAGCTCGATGCCCAGCTGGGAGATGGGACCGCCCAGGGGGCCCATGGAGAAGGGGATGACGTAGAGGGTGCGGCCGCGCATCGCGCCGTCGAACTTCTCGTGGAGGATCTTCTTCATCTCCACGGGGTCGTACCAGTTGTTGGTCGGACCGGCGTCCTCCTCCTTCTCGGAGCAGATGTAGGTCCGGGACTCCACACGGGCCACGTCGCTGGGCAGGGAGCGAGCGAGGAAGGAGTTGGGACGCTTGTCGGGGTTGAGACGTGTGAACATGCCGGACTCGACCATCTCGGAGGTCAGGCGGTCCCACTCCTCGTCAGAGCCGTCCGCGAAGTAGACCTTCTCCGGCTTGCTGAGCTCCGCGATGCGGGTGACGAAGGAGATGACGTCCTCAGGGGTGTTGGCCGGTGCAGCCGCGCGAACTTCCTGCTCAGACACAGTCATGTGAGTCCCTTCCTTAGGTGTCTAGTGACTCGTTCTGTCGGCACCAATCCTCCCCCATCCCCGTCCGGAGGTCACGCCCCCGAAGGTCCCACCGGCTCCGCCGTGGGCGCACACGCACCGTGTTCCTCCCCACACTGCGACCCGGGGGGCTGCGTGTAGCGTCGGGGCGTGCCCATCCTCGACCGGACGCCGTCGGCCCACCACGCGCGCAGCCGCGCCCTGACCGCCCCGCTGGCCACCCTGGGGGCGGCCGGCATCGCGTTGGGCGCCTCGGCGTGCACGGCGCACATGGACATGACGATCGACGAGGCCGGGACCTACGACGTCGTCATGGTCATGCGCGACACGACGGGCACCGTCTTCACCGAGCAGACCAACTGCGAGGACTACGCCGACCCCGAGCTCGTCGGCGCCTCCCCGGGCGCCACCGTGACCTCCACCCCGGTGGGGGCGGCCGGGGACTCGGCGGGCCTGGGCTGCGAGGTCCGGGTCTCAGGGGTCACGGTCCCGGAGGCGGACGGCGCCCAGACCGAGGGCTCCCTCGTCGTGCGCGACGGGGACCTCTACGTCGTCACGATCGCCCCCTACCTCACTGACGAGGCCACCTCCCAGGCGACTGCGGGCGCCACCTCCGACCCGGGGGCGACCCCTCAGTCCCTGACCGAGGTCGTTGACGCGCGCGTGTCGGTGAGCTTCCCCGGCGCTGTCGTCGAGGACGGCGGGGGCTCGGTGTCGGGCTCGACGGTGACATGGGCCGACGCCGACCTCCTGGCGGGCGGGGTGAGCGCCTCGGGGTACGCCTCACCCCAGGCGGGCATGAACGTGTGGGACCGCTTCGCCCCCTGGATCATCGGAGCGGTCGTCGCGGCCGGCGCCGCCCTGGGTGCGGCCGGCTGGCGACGCCGCGCAGGCCGGCGCCGGGCGCACAGCACATCCGCCCCCTGAGTCCTGGAGCCTGCCGGGCGCATGGGGAGTCGTGCCCCCACGGACAGCGACTCCGACCTCCCCAGGTCACGCGCCAGTGCGTAGACTCGCAGCATGAGACCCCCATCGCGCACGTCCCTGCGCCGTCTGGGCGCAGCCGCCCTCGTCCCCTTCGTCCTTGCGCTGAGCGCCTGCGGCGCGAAGTACGACTTCACCATCCATGAGAATGAGACCGTCGACATGGTCGCCATCACGTGGGGTGATGAGATGACCGAGGAGTACTGCACCGCGTCCACCGACGAGGAATACGACTCGACCTACACCTTCACCGAGTACGAGGGCAAGCCAGCATGCGAGGAGCGAGCCGAGGCGATCCCCTTGTCCGAGTTCGCCAAGAGCGACAGCTCTGAGTCGAGCATCACCCACGAGGGGGACGTCTTCGTCGCCGTCTTCGACGTCGCCGCGATGAAGAGCCAGGCCGAGGAGAGCGCAACGCTCGCCGGTACGGACACCTCCGACATCAAGGTCACCATCTCGGTGACCTTCCCGGGCAAGGTGACCGAGGCCAACGGGAACGCGGAGGTCGACGGCTCGACCGTCACCTGGAGCGACGTGCTGGCCGAGTCCGAGAGCACGCTGCGGGCCGAGGGCAAGGACTCGCCCTTCAACCCGCTGCCGATCATCATCGGCGCGATCGTGGGCATCGTGGTCCTCATCGGCATCATCGCCATCATCGTCGTCGCGAGCCGGAAGAAGCGTGGCGGCCAGCTGCCGCCCCCGGGTGTGGTCGCCGGCCAGCCGGGTTACCAGGCCCAGCCCAGCTACCAGCCGCCCACCCAGCCCGGCTACCAGCAGCCCGCCCAGCCGAGCTACCAGGCCCAGCCCAGCTACCAGCCGCCCACCCAGCCCGGCTACCAGCAGCCCGCCCAGCCGGGTTACCAGGCCCAGCCGGGACAGCCCGGCTACCAGCAGCAGGGGCCCTACCCGCAGGATCCTCAGCAGCCCTACAACCCCAACGGCCAGTACTGAGCCGGCGCCCGGGCGCACCACAGTCCGCAGGCACTGAGGGGGCCGGTCTGGTCGCACCGTGACGGTGCTGCCAGCCCGGCCCCCTCAGCGTCTGCAGTTCAGTGTCTGCCGTGTCTGCGGGGCTCGGGGGCCCTGCGAGCCTGCCGGTCGGCGGGACGAGCCTGCCGGTCGGCGGGACGATGAGAGGCTCTGCGGATCTCGGCATGCCGCGGATGCCAGCCGTCTGCGCTGCCCGGAGGTTGCCCGGTGCTCTGGTCGTCAGGCGCCCACCGGCCCCCGCGGGAGCCAGGTGAGGACGCAGGAAGCAGCAGGAAGCAGCAGGGAGCGGTCCTGAGCAGATCCCGAAAGGGTGGAGTCCGGTGCGGCCAGGAGGCGGGGACCCGCCCGTCCGACTCAGCCCAGCAGCGCGTGACGGGTGATCGTGGCCTCGCGGCCCGCACCGACGCCGATGACGGACACCCGGGTGCGGGCGAGCTCCTCGATGCGCAGGACGTAGTCCTGCGCCGCGCGCGGCAGGTCGGAGAACTCCCGGACACCGGAGATGTCCTCGCTCCACCCGGGCAGCTCCTCGTAGACGGGGACGGCGTGGTGGAACTCGGACTGGGTCAGCGGCATCTCCTCGGTGCGCACCCCGTCGACCTCGTAGGCCACGCACACGGGGATCGTCTCGTGACCGGTCAGGACGTCGAGCTTGGTGAGGACGAGGTCGGTCAGCCCGTTGACCCGGGCGGCGTAGCGGGTGACGACGGCGTCGTGCCACCCGCAGCGCCGAGGACGCCCCGTGGTCACCCCGTACTCCCCGCCCTCGGCCCTCAGGCGCTCGCCCAGGGCGTCGGTCAACTCGGTGGGGAAGGGGCCCTCGCCCACCCGGGTCGTGTAGGCCTTGACGACACCGACCACCGAGTCGATGCGCGTGGGGCCCACACCCGTGCCGGTGCAGGCGCCCCCGGCGGTGGGGCTCGAGGAGGTGACGAAGGGGTAGGTGCCGTGGTCGATGTCGAGCATCGTGGCCTGACCGGCCTCGAAGAGCACCGTCTTGCCTGCGTCGAGGGCGTCGTTGAGCAGAAGGGAGCAGTCGACGACCATGGGCCGCACCCGCTCGGCGTAGGACAGCAGGTCGTCGGCCACGGCCTCGGGGTCGATGGCCGGGCGGTTGAACACCTTGAGGAAGAGGCTGTTCTTCTGGTCGAGGGCGCTGTGGACCTTCTGGCGCAGGATCGACTCGTCGAAGAGGTCCTGGACGCGGATGCCCACGCGGTTCATCTTGTCGGCGTAGGTGGGGCCGATCCCACGGCCGGTCGTGCCCAGCTGCCGCGCCCCCAGGAAGCGCTCGGTCGTGCGGTCCAGGACCCGGTTGTAGGACGGGATGATGTGGGCGTTGGCGGAGATGAGCAGGCTCGAGGCGTCCTTGCCTCGTTCGGTGATCTCCGCGATCTCGTTGAACAGGACCTCGAGGTCCACGACGACCCCGTTGCCGATGACGGGGGTGACACCGGGGGTGAGCACGCCCGCGGGCAGGAGGTGGAAGGCGAAGCTCTCCCCGTCGATGACGACCGTGTGACCGGCGTTGTTACCGCCGTTGAACTTGACGACGTAGTCGACGTCCTGGCCGAGCTGGTCGGTGGCCTTCCCCTTTCCCTCGTCCCCCCACTGGGTCCCCACGACGACGACGGCTGGCATGGCTGCTCCCTGGCTCGGTGTCCGCGCGGCGAGGGCCGCGCCGCGGCAAGCCTACCCGAGGCAGCCGCCCACGGGCCCCGTGCGCACGACCGGGCAGATGCCGGACCGGGCGCTGCCCCGTGGCGCGAACAGCCGTCGGCCGGCTCGGACCTGTGCGCAGGTCCGAGCCGGCCGACGGAACCGGCCCCGGAGGGGCGGGGCTACGGCGGTCAGCGCTTGGCCGAGCCGACCGAGCCGAGACGCTCGCAGGCCTCGACCACGCGGGCGGCCATGCCCTCCTCGGCGGCCTTGCCCCAGGCGCGCGGGTCGTACTTCTTCTTGTTGCCGACCTCGCCGTCGATCTTGAGGACGCCCTCGTAGTTGGTGAGCATCCAGTCGACCACCGGACGGGTGTAGGCGTACTGGGTGTCGGTGTCGACGTTCATCTTGATGACGCCGTTGCGCACCGCGGTGGCGATCTCCTCGTCGGTGGAGCCCGACCCGCCGTGCATGACCAGGTCGAAGGGCGAGGAGGTGTCACCCACCTTGGAGGACAGGCGGTCCCCGAGACGCTTGGCGCACTCGTCCTGGATCTCACCGAGGATCTCCGGACGCAGCTTGACGTGGCCGGGCTTGTAGGAGCCGTGGACGTTGCCGAAGGTCAGAGCCGTGATGTAGCGGCCGTTCTCACCCAGGCCCAGGGCCTCGATGGCGCGCCAGGCGTCGTCGGCGGTCGTGTAGAGGTTGGCGTTCTCGTCACCGGTGATGCCGTCCTCCTCGCCACCGACGGCGCCGATCTCGATCTCCAGGACGACGTTGGCCGCCTTGGCACGGGCCAGCATGTCGACGGCGATCTCGATGTTGTCGTCAAGGGACTCGGCCGAGCCGTCCCACATGTGGGAGTTGAACATCGGCAGCTCACCGCGCTTGACCTGCTCGGCCTCGATCTCCAGCAGGGGCAGGATCCAGGGCTCCAGCATCGCCTTGGGGCAGTGGTCGGTGTGCAGGCCGATGGTGCCGGGGTAGAGGTCACCGACCGCCCGGGCGTAGGCGGCGAAGGCGATGGAGCCCTTCACCTTGTCCGCGCGCGAGGAGCCCGACCAGTAGGCGGCGCCACCGTTGGAGATCTGCACGATGCCGTCGGACTCGGCGTCGGCGAAGCCCTTGAGGGCGGCGGACAGGGTCTGGGACGAGGTGACGTTGATCGCGGGGATGGCGTACTTGCCGGCCTTCGCCCGGTCGAGCATGTCGGCGTAGGACTCCGGGGTTGCAATAGCCACTGGGGGCCTCCTGATGTCGGTGAAAGTGCAGTGGTGCGTCAGTGATTCTTCCACGGATCGGACCCCGGGTGTAGCGGATCATGGTCCCGGATCACATCCCGCCCTCCCACCCTCCCCCAGATCGGGACATATGACACCTCGAGATCGGGACATATGACACCTCGAGATCGCCGCATCTGGCACACGGGACAGCCCGAAGGCGGTCGGAGGGTCAGTCGGGAGCGGCACCACCGTGCTGGAGGATCCACGAGTGCATGGCCACGGCTGCGGCGGCGGCCACGTTGATCGAGCGGGTCGAGCCGTACTGGCCGATGCGCAGCGTCCTGCTGCTGCCCGCCAGCAACCGCTCACTGATCCCCGCCCCCTCGGAGCCAAGGACGAGCAGGCTGCGCTCAGGAAGGACCGCCCCCTCCAGCAGCTCGGCACCCGGCCCGTTGTCGATGGCAACGACCTCGTAGTCGGCCCGTCCCGCCCAGTCGAGCAGGTCCTCGGGCTCCTCGTGGTGGACGACCTGCAGGTAGCGGTCGGTGACCATCGCCCCGCGCCTGTTCCACCGGCGTCGGCCCACGATGTGCACCCCGCCGACGTTGAAGGCGTTGGCGCTGCGCACGATCGAGCCGATGTTGAGGTCCTGGGAGACGTTCTCGATGGCTACGTGCAGCTGGTGGGAGCGGGCGGCCAGGTCCGCACGGATCGCCTCGAGGGACCAGTAGCGGTACCGGTCGACGACGTTGCGCCGGTCCCCTGCGGCCAGCAGCTCGGGATCAAGGCGCGGGTCGTCGGGCCAGGAGTCGGGGGGTGCGGGCCACGGGCCGACACCCACCTCGCGGCGGTCCACCGGGGTGTCGAGGTCCGGCGGGCGCCCTTCCCAGTAGTCGCGGCCACCACCGTGGCCGGCGGGCGGAGTGACCCCGGGACCGCCCGAGGCCCCTCCCCTGCCCACCGCTCAGGCCAGGCCGAGGTCGTCCAGGCCCAGAGCGGCGTGGTAGGGCAGCCCGGCGGCCTCGATGCGCTCGCGGGCCCCGGTGTCCCGGTCGACGATGACGGCCACGGCGAGCACCTGGGCACCGGCCTCACGCAGCGCCTCGACCGCCTCGAGCGGGGACCCGCCGGTGGTCGAGGTGTCCTCGAGGACGACGACCCTGCGCCCCGCGACCTCAGGGCCCTCGACCCGGCGCCTCATCCCGTGGTCCTTGGCCGCCTTGCGTACGACGAAGGCGTCAAGGTCCAGGCCACGGGAGGCTGCGGCGTGGAGCATGGCGGTGGCTACCGGGTCGGCGCCCATGGTCAGGCCGCCGACGGCGTCGACGTCCTCAGTGCCCAGCCCCGCCTCCTCGAGCATGTCGAGCATGACGTGGCCGATAAGGGGGGCCGCCTCGTGGTGGAGGGTCGCGCGGCGCATGTCGACGTAGAAGTCGGACTCCAGGCCGGAGGCCAGAGTGACCTTGCCGCGCACGACGGCGAGGTCGTTGACGAGTTGGGCGAGACGGGCGCGCTGGGAGTCGTTGGTGCTCACGCACCTAGGCTAGATGCATCGGCGCCCGCCGGCGGGAGGCAGGCGAGCTCCTCGCCGGCCTCGCCGAGCCCGGCACAGCCGAGCCCGGCCTCACCGGCACCTCCGTCGTCGCCGTTCACAGGGCGGGCAACGGTGAGGTCGCGCCCCTGTCGTACACGACGGCCGGGCGGCCCCTGAGCCCACCTCCCGGTCTGAGGATCAGGCCAGGGCCGCGACAGCCGCCTCGTAGTCGGGCTCCTCACCGGTCTCGGGGACCTGCTGGGCGTGCAACACCGTGCCGTCGGAGTCGAGCACGACGACCGCGCGCGACAGCAGGCCGGCCAGCGGGCCGTCGGCGAAGGTGACGCCGTAGTCCTGCCCGAAGGTGGAGCGGAAGGCCGAGCCGGTCACAACGTCGTCGAGTCCCTCGGCACCGCAGAACCGGGCGGCCGCGAAGGGGAGGTCCGCTGAGACGCACACGACGGTCGTGTTGGCCAGCTCGGAGGCGCGCTTGTTGAACTCGCGCACGCTCGTGGCGCACACCCCGGTGTCTACCGAGGGGAAGATGTTGAGCACGACGCGACGACCGGACAGGGAGGCGCTGGTGACGGGAGCGAGGTCAGCGCCGACGAGGTCGAATGCGGGCGCCGGGGTGCCGACTGCCGGCAGCTCTCCGACGGTGGTGACAGGGGATCCGTGCACAGTGATCGTAGCCATGGGCCCATCGTCCCAGGTCCCGTGGTGGGAAACCAGGGCGTGCGGGCGCGCCGACAGCGAAAAGCACGGCGTGGGTTCCCGCCTAGCGGGAGCGGCCGGGGCCCCAGCGGCCGGGCCGCAGAGCCACCGACCCGGGCGGACGAGGCGGCCCCCACTGGCGACGGTGAGAGCCGTGAGAGCCGACGGTACCGTCCGTGCCGTCAGTACCGTCAGTACCGGGTCCGTACGCTGGCGTGACCCGCCACGCGGCGCACGAGCCAGCGAGGGCTGAGTCGGAGCGCTGCGTTGACCGCCTGGTACCGGGCCGACGGGGTGCAGATGACCTGGCCGCGTCGCACCGCGGCCAGCGCCTCACACGCGACGTCCTCGGCACGCAACCACGCGATCCCCGGCCACGCCCCCTCCTCCATCCCGGCCCGGGCGTGGAACTCCGAGTGGGTCAGACCCGGGTTGACGACGGTGGCCGTCACCCCCGTGCCACGCAGCTCCGAGGCGAGACCCTCGGTGAAGGTACGCACCCACGCCTTGTGGGCGGCGTAGGTTCCCATGGCGGTCAGCGCCGTCACGCTCGCGATGTTGAGCACCGCACCGTGACCGCGCTCGACCATGCCCGGTACCGCGGCGTGGGTCAGCTCCATGACCGCGCCGACCATGACGTCCAGGGCGCGACGCTCCTGCTCGATGCTCCCCGAGGCGAAAGGCTGGCCGACGGCGAATCCCGCGTTGTTGACAAGAAGGTCGACCGGCCGGACGGCGACCTGCGCGGCAGTCCTCGGCCCCCGACCGCCGGCTCCCGACGAGGCGGGCGTGGCGGCTGGGGTCGCGTCGGCCGCCTGCTCCTGGGACTGCCGCAGCCGATCGGCCACCGCTCTCCGCCCGGCCGCCGCCGACAGGTCGGCAGGCAGGACCTGGACCCCGACCCCCGCCAGCTGGTGGAGCTCGGTGGCGACCTGGTTGAGACGGTCCTCGTCGCGAGCCACGACGACGAGGTCGTGGTGGGCCTGAGCCAGCTGCCAGGCGATCTCCAGGCCGATGCCCGCCGTCGCCCCGGTGATGAGTGCGGTTCCCATGCAGCCAGCCTAGCGGTGCGCCGGCGTCGCGTGGCCTGCCGCGGGGGGGGACCGTCGGCCGGGCCGGGTAGCCTGCGTCCATGCGCCTGGCAACCTGGAACGTCAACTCCGTCCGTACCCGCGTCGATCGGGTCCTCGCCTTTCTCGAGCGCTCCGACGTCGACGTGCTCGCCATGCAGGAGATCAAGTGCCGCCCCGACCAGTTCCCGCGCGAGCCCTTCGAGGCGGCGGGCTACGAGCTGGCCGTCCACGGCCTGGACCAGTGGAACGGGGTGGCGATCGCCTCGCGGGTCGGGCTGTCCGACGTCGTCACCTCCTTCCCCCACCAGCCGGCCTGGGCGGCCAAGGACGGGGCGGAGGCGGTGGTCGAGGCGCGGGCACTGGGCGCGACGGTCGGCACCGTGGGATCGAGGGGTGAGGCCGGGACCTCGTCGGCCCCGGTTCGGCTGTGGAGCCTATACGTTCCCAACGGCAGGGAGCTGGACCACCCGCACTACGCCTACAAGCTCGACTGGCTGCGGGTGCTGCGCGAGGAGGTCGCCGGCTGGCTCAGCCAGGATCCCGACCAGGCCCTGGCGCTCGTGGGCGACTGGAACGTGGCGCCGCGGGACGAGGACGTGTGGGACATGGGGGCCTTCGAGGGCGCCACGCACGTGTCGGCCGCCGAGCGCGCGGCCTTCGCCGCCTTCGAGGAGGTCGGGCTCGTCGAGGCCACCCGCGAGCGCGCCACGAACTACACCTACTGGGACTACCAGAAGCTGCGCTTCCCCCGCAACGAGGGCATGCGCATCGACTTCGTGTACGGCTCTCCCGCCTTCGAGGCCCGCGTGACCGGGGCGGCCATCGACCGTGAGGAGCGCAAGGGCAAGGGCGCCTCCGACCACGTGCCGGTCGTCGTCGACCTCATCTGACCTCCTGCCGCGAGGAGCCTGCCCGAGTCCCTGCGCGGGCGGGCCCAGGTGCGCGCCGCCCCGCTCCTCCCCGGCTCCCGGGCACGACGTCGGTCGAGGTGCCACTTGTCCCGATCTCGAGGTGCCATATGTCCCGATCTCGAGGTGCCATATGTCCCGATCTCGAGGTGCCATAAGTCCCGATCTCGCGGGAGGGCGGGAGGGGAGGGCGTCACAGGGAGAGGATCTGGTCGCTGAGCGTCGGCCAGGCCGCTCGGTGGGTCGCGCCGAAGGGCTCGGCCCCGAGGAACACCGCGAGGCGCCCCGCCTGCGGGTCGACCCACAGGAAGGACCCTGACTGCCCGAAGTGACCGAAGGTGGCCGGGCTGTTGGCCGAGCCCGTCCAGTGCGGGGACTTGGCGCCCCGCACCTCGACGCCGAGTCCGAACCCGTTGGGCGCCTGGCGACCGTAACCCGGTAGCACGCCGTCGAGCCCCGGGATGACGACAGCGGTGGCCACGGCGGCCAGGCTCGGGGAGATGAGCCGGGGACTGGCCATCTCCCGGGCGAAGACAGCCAGGTCCCGCGCGCTGCCCGTCCCGGAGTGCGCCGGGGACCCGGGCACCGTGACGGTCGACAGGCCCAGGGGCTCGAGGACGGCGGTCTCGACCCACCGTTCAAGCGGGACGCCGGTGGCCTCGACAAGCCGTTCACCGAGGATCTCGATACCGCGGTTGGAGTAGATCCGCCGCGTGCCGGGGGCAGCCAGGACCGCGTCGGAGTCGAAGGCGACCCCGCTGGCGTGGGCAAGAAGGTGGGCGATGCTCGCCCCGGGCAGCAGCGGCGGCGCCCCGGGGGAGTCGGCCGGGTCCTCAAGGCTGAGCATCCCGCGCTCGACGGCGACCAGGGCGCTCCACGCCACGATCGGCTTGGTCACCGAGGCCAGGGGGAAGACCTCGTCAACCGCTCCGGCCTCGACCAGGGTGGCCCAGCCCTGGGTGTCCCGGTCACCGGGGCCCCCGCGTCCCGCCGCCACGACGGCCACCGGTCCGTCGAAGCGGTCGAGCGCCCCGAGTGCCGCCCGGGCCCTGTCCCCGGTCAGGGGGCCGCAGCCCCCTCCTGCACGTGGCGCCGTCATCGCAGGCACAGCAGCTGGGAGCGCAGGACCTCCAGGACCGGGGCCTGGGAGGCCGCTCCCCCGCCCAGGGCACGCGCCATCTGCTCGGTGAAGGCGTCGACGCGGCTGCTCGCGTCCCGCAGGTCGTAGTACTGTGCGACGCTCGCGTCGTAGTCGGCCAGCGCGTCGAGATGCGCCTCGAGCTCGGGGTAGGCGTCGACGGCGCAGGTGATCTCCCGCGGCAGCCGGGGCTTGTACTGCGGCTCCTGGGCCCGGTGTCCCACGAGCAGCCCGACGAGAGGGAAGGTCCGGGTGGGAAGCCCCAGCGCCGCGATGACCCGCGGCGCGTCACCCAGGATCGAGCCGAGGTAGGTGGTCCCCAGCCCGAGGGACTCCGCGGCGACGACGAGGTTCTGCGCGGCGATCATCGTGTCCTCGACGCCCTGGAGGAACAGGGCGGTGCGCTCGAGGGGCTCGACGGGGGCCCCGGCCCGCTCACGGATGAGGGCGTTGCGGTGCAGGTCGACGACGAGGACGAACAGCTCGCCGCGCTCACCCCCGACGTAGGGCTGGCCGGAGGCGAGGTGGATCTGTTCGCGCACCGAGGGGTCGAGCACCCGGATGATCGTGACCTGCTGCTGAAAGGAGGAGGTCGCGCCGTGGCAGGCGACCTCGAGCAGGGTGGCGACCGTGTCCTCGCCGACCGGCTCGCTCGTGTAGGCGCGGATGCTGCGGTGGGCCATCTGGGCCGCGATGGTCGCGTTGACGACCGGTGTCGGCATCGGCGCGCCCAGGGCGTCGGTGGGGGCGCGGGACGCGGGGCTGTCGGGGCTCATGTCCCGACCCTATCGCCGTCGGGGACGTCGCAGAGGTGACCTACGATGGGGCCGATGCCTTTCTACCGCCGGGACCTGCGAGGGTCCTCGCCCCTGACCGCTGCCGGGACCGGCCGGCCCGCGCCAGTCGGGTCCCGCCCCGCGGCCTCGCCCGCCCGGCCCGCGAGCGGGGGCTCCGGACCGGGCTACGCCGTCGTCGACCTGGAGACCACAGGGCTGTCCCCCGCCTCCGACTCGATCCTGGAGATCGGCCTCGTCCTGGTCGGCGCCGACGGGACGGTGGAGCGGTCCTGGTCGACCCTGGTCGACCCCGGCGCGGGGGTCGACGTGGGACCCACCTTCATCCACGGGATCGTCGCCACCGAACTGGACGGTGCTCCGCCGCTGTCGGCGATCGCCGACCTGCTCGTGCGCGACCTGGCGGGGCGGGCCGTCGTCGCCCACAACGCCCGATTCGACGTCGGCTTCCTCACCCACGCCCTGGGCGCGCTGGGAAGGCTCGCGCGCGGGTCGGTCGTCCCGCGGGTGTGCACGATGGAGCTGGCCCGCCGGTTCATGTCGACGCCCTCGCGGAGGCTGGTCACCTGCTGCGAGGTCGCGGGGGTCGAGATCGGCCGCCACCACAGCGCCCTCGACGACGCGCACGCCGCCGCCGGGCTGCTGCGCCACTACATGGCGGTGGGCGGGAGGCGCGGTCAGGGACCGGTGGCCTGGTCCAGGGCCCTGGAGCAGGCAGCGGTCTTCGCCGGCTGGCGCTGGGACGCGGGAGCCGCCAGGCGCCAGGAGGCGCTTCTGCTGCCGCGCCGTGGGGCGGGGGTACCGCGCGCCGACCTTCCAGGCTGAGCGAAGTCCGAGCTGGCCGGCCGGCATCGCTCGGCGGGACCACTGACCCCGCGGCCGTGAGGTCTGTCTCCCAAGGCCGCGGACGCCGTGGCCGCTCAGCCCTCCCAGGGCGCCTGCGCCCCGGTGAGCGTCGCTGAGCGTCGCTGAGCGTCACAGCGCGACGAGGAAGCCGTCGTCGTCGACCACCACTCCCCCGGCCGCTTTCTGAATCGCCCCGGCTACGCCCTCGATGAGGGAGCGCGCAGCCGAGCGCTCGGCCCGCACATGGGCAGGCAGCTTCTCCGACCTGGCGTCCGAGGGGTCGTGCGGGGTCCACACGATCGAGTAGGAGATGACTCCCGCCTGGGCCCAGGACTCACCCCGCACCGACAGGGGCACGTCCTCAGCGCCGTGGACGCGCACCTCGATGCCACCCCAGCCGATCTGGGAGACGTCGATCTCGGCGACGACGGCGTACCCGTCGCGCTCCTCCTCGATGGTGCGCCCCGCCCGACGCGCCTGGGCCTCGAGCTCGGCAGCCTCCTCGCGACGCCGCTCGGCCAGGCGCCACGCCTCGTCCAGGACGTCCTCACCGAGCTCCGCGGCCAGGCGCTCGAGCTCCTCGACCGGGATCGCCGCCAGCCCCGTCGCCCCGCGCACCGGGGTGGGCTCGAGGTGGAGCCGGGCCCCGGGGGCCAGGGTGGACACGAGCGCCACGACACCCTCGGGAGCGATCCACACAGGCGCGAACACGGTCAGGGAGGCAGACATCTCGGGGTCGGGGACGACGAGCACCGGCACGGTGGAACCGTCCTCGGGACCGTCCCCGGCCAGTCGCAGCCCGCCTGCCAGCCTCCGGGCGATGGAGCGCAGGGAGGTCAGCGCCTCCAGCTCGGCACCACCGGGCTGGGACCGGGGGAAGGCGTCGGTGACCGGGTCGATGCCCACGAGCGCAGCGGGCAGGGGGCCCGTGCGGTGCGGCGGGCACTCGAGGAGCATGACCTGGGTAGCCCAGGCGGGCAGCCCCATGAGACGCCGCAGCTCGTCGTCGACCTCCCAGGGGCCCTGGAGCTCGACGCCGGGGACGAGCTGGAGGCGGGAGGCACCCACCCACCCGGCGTGGGAGTCGAGCGAGAGGGCCAGAGCCTCGACCTCGTCGGCGCTCACGTCGTCGGCCAGGACGAGCATGTGGTGCGTGTCGATCCGTCCCACCGGGAACATCCCGGCGGCCGAGAAGGTCGCGGTGTCGGTCGGGAGGGAGACGGCCAAGTCCGCCGATGAACCGGGGGTCGGGGTGCTCATGAGGGAGTCTCCTCGTCGTGGGGGGTGAGGTCATGGCCGCGGACCCCGGCCTCCGCGATCCGCAGGCGATGGAAGGACTGGTGGGAGCGCGAGGCGGTCGGGCCGCGCTGGCCCTGGTAGCGCGAGCCGGAGGCGCCGTGCCCGTAGGGGGCCTCGGCGGGGCTCGACAAGCGGAAGAAGCACAGCTGTCCCACCTTCATGCCTGGCCAGAGCTTGATCGGCATGGTGGCGGTGTTCGACAGCTCCAAGGTGACGTGGCCGCTGAAGCCCGGGTCGATGAAGCCTGCCGTGGAGTGGGTGAGCAGGCCCAGACGGCCCAGGCTCGACTTGCCCTCCAGCCGTGCGGCGACGTCGTCGGGCAGGCCGATCCGCTCGTAGGTCGCCCCGAGGACGAACTCACCGGGGTGGAGGACGAAGGGCTCGTCAGGGCCGACGTCGACGAGGTGGGTGAGGTGATCCTGGCGGGCCGCCGGGTCGATGACCGGGTAGCGGTGGTTGTCGAACAACCGGAACCACCGGTCCAGGCGCACGTCGATCGACGCGGGCTGGATCATCTGCGGGTCGTAGGGGTCGAGCCGGACGCGCCCTGCATCGAGCTCGGCACGGATGTCGCGGTCGGAGAGCAGCACGTGCCGATTGTGCCAGGTCCCGACGGCGGGCTCAGTCCCGCAGGGGCACGCCCTGCGCGTCCACGCCCCAGGGGCGCGTGCCGGGCTGGGCGACCAGGATGAGGATGCCCTCGACGAGCCCCCAGATCGCGGAGACCCAGATGAGCATGCCGCAGGAGAGCAGCGAGATGAGCAGCTGGGCGACGGCCTTGCCGGTGTATCCCAGGTAGAAGTTGTGGATGCCCAGGGTACCCAGCAGGATCCCGAGGATACCGGCGGCCACCTTCGACTTCCCGTAGGCGGGCTGGGCGTAGGCGGGCTGGGCGTACGGCTGGCCGTGGCCGGACTGGGAATACGGGTCACCGCCACCGGCCTGGGCGTAGGGATCACCGTAGCCGGACTGGGAGTACGGGTCACCGCCACCGGCCTGGGCGTAGGGATCGCCGTAGCCCGCCTGGGGGTAGGCCTGGTCATAGCCCGCCTGGGGGTAGGCCTGGTCATAGCCCGCCTGGGGGTAGGCCTGGTCATAGCCCGCCTGGGGGTAGGCCTGGTCATAGCCCGCCTGGGCATACGGGTCGGGGCCGCCCGCCTCGACGTAGGGCTGGGCCTCGCCGTAGGGGGTCAGCTCGGAGCCCGTGGGCAGCGGCGAGCCTCCAGACGGGTAGGCATCATCCTGGGTGTGGTCCTGGGAGGACATCGTGTGCGTTCCTACTTCCTTGGCGAGTGGGGAATCCGACCGGAACCGACCTGCGAGGCGGGGAGCCTCGAGCCTGTGCGCCGTGGTCGCGTACCGGGCTTCACCACGCGATGAGGCTATGTGACCCTGCGGGACACGTCCTGCACACCTCGTGAGACAACGATCACGCGACAACCGCCGCCTCCGCGCCGCATCACGCACCGGCCCCCGGGCCTGTCGGACCGGGGACCGGTGCGCCGAGCCCCGACATGGGGCCGGCGTCCTCAGAAGCGCAGCGGGACTCAGACGAACCACTCGCGCTGCCAGGCAGCGCGGTTGGTCGGCATCGCAGCGAGCACAAGGAGGATGAGTCCTCCGACTCCAGGAATAAGGCCGAGAAGGACGAACAGGCCGGGCTTGCCCGAGTCGTGCATCCGGCGCACGTAGAGCGCGATTCCGGGCACGATGGTCGCCAGGCTCAAGACCGCAGACAGGAGCCAGCCGATCGTGCTGAAGATGACGAGCGCACCCGCACCGGAGTCGGAGACCGTGTACTCCCCGGTCACGGGGTCGTACTCCTGGGAGCCGGCGGCGGAGGCTGCCCCGATCATCACGAGCACCAACGGGATGAGGGACACGAGCATGAGGGCGAGGTAGGCCCACCAGAACTCCGAGCGGGAGGCCGCCCCCTTGAACTGGGCGTAGCGCTTCCAGAACCGCTTGAAGGCCTCACCGAAGCCGACGTCGGCGGGAGCGAGCTCGGGCGGGATGCTGTCGAGGCCGATTCCAGGCTGTCCGTAGCCCTGCTGTCCGTAGCCCGGCTGCGCGTAGCCCTGCTGCCCACCGTAGGCCGGCTGGCTGTAGCCCGGCTGCTGAGGGTAGGAGGGCTGCTGGTCGGCCCCCGCCTGGGGGTACCCTCCTGGCTGCTGGCTGTAGGGGTCGGGGGTCGGGGAGGTCATCACTATCCTCTTCGGTCGCGTACAGGATCAGTGGGGAGCATACGGAAGATGGACGACGGAACGCCATCCCCCCTGTGTCCGCACCTGCCGCCCTGGTCTCACACGGTCACGGCCCGGTTTGCGCACCGGCCCCGGTCGTGCGCTATGCTTCTCGGGCCTGCCACCCAGGTGGCCGCTGCGGGCGTAGTTCAATGGTAGAACCTCAGCTTCCCAAGCTGATAGCGCGGGTTCGATTCCCGTCGCCCGCTCCGTATCGAGGGGCCCGGAACCGCATGGTTCCGGGCCCCTCGACGCGCCTCCGAGCACCCGGGACACCACGGCACCCGGGACACCCCGACTGTTGAGTGCTCTACCCCACTCCTCCCGCACCACCGAGGCCGTCGCCGGCGAGACAACCCGCATGCATGTCGGGTGATCAGGCTCACCAGACATGCCCCACCCTGGCAACCTGAGGTCGGAGGGAGATGCTCGCAGAGCAGTTTCCTAGGCGTTTCTCAGGTTAGAAGGGGGTGTGTGTTCAGGATGAGCGGGTTAACTAGGTTCTGCCGTTGGACGGAGGAGGGCCGCGAGGGTTGGGGAACCCGATGACCGGACCGCCACCGAGACGGGTGTGGGTTTAAGGGAGCCCTCACCGGTCGACTCCAGCGAAGGAGGTTGCCGCCCCCGGCACTGGGAACACCGGGTAGGCAATGGCACCTCGACGACGAGGGCCCGCGGTCCGGGAGAGACAACCCGGGCCGCGGGCCACCGTCGTCCCTGAGCCGCAATCGTGCGCCGACGTCAGCACGCCGGCGACCCTCACTCGACCGGACCCCTCACCCGCCTCATGGGAGCCCTGTCCACACCCACCAGCCGACCAGCGCCGTCGCGGCCGCGTCGACGAGGAACCAGCTCGCCAACCACAGCGCTGAGGGGACACGGGTCAGCTCGGTCAGGGTCCGGTGGTCCTGCGCACCGTCCCGGGAGCGGGCGACGTCGGCCAGGGAGTCCCACGCCCCGACGAGAAGGACCATGCCCGCTCCCGCCACGAGGCCCGCCCGCAGCGCCATGGTGCCCAGGGCGTCCCCCCACCACCACAGCGCCGCGGTCAGCGCGCCGATGAGCACGACGAGCCCGATGGTGCGCATCGAGCGGGACATGACGAGCAGGACGACGAGGGCAAGGAGCACGACGACGAGCAGGGGCCCGCTCCACCCGGACAGGGCGGCGCCCACCATGACCGCACCGAGGACCGCAGGGGCCGGGTAGCCCGCCCAGGTCGTCATGATCCGTGCCGGGCCGTGGGACCGCCCGGAGGTCACCGCGCTGCCCGCGAGGTTGCGCTCGACGACGAAGCCGTGAAAACGCCGGCCCGTGAGCACGCCCGCCGTCGCGTGGCCCGCCTCGTGAACCACCGTCGTCACCGCCCGGCCCCATCGGCGCGCCGAGGGCAGGAGGTAGACGAGGGTGACGAGGACGAGCGCCGGCCACAGGGTGGTCGTCTGCGGCGGCGCCGTCGGCAGGGTCCGGGCGAGCAGGTCGTCCCCGAGAGCAGCAGGGACGCGGCCGGGTGCGGCAGCGGTGTCCAGCATGGCGATGACGTTCACGTGCGGGAGTGTGACAGCCCAGCCTGTGCACGCCACGAGGCTCGCCCCGGGTCGGCCCGGGCACGCAGGGGCAGTCGGTGCGTCTAGGTGTAGTTCCCTGTGAGGTTGTGAACGCGGTCTGCGGCGGTAGCAGGCGCCGTTATCGGTCATCACCGCCTGCACGCGCACGCCGATGGAGGCGAAGAACGCAGCCGCGCGCCGCCAGAACCCCGCGGCGGTCTGCGTGGTCTCGTCTTGGAGGATCTCGGAGCAGACCAGGCGCGAGTGGTCGTCAACGGCGTGGTGCAGGTACCGGTACCCGCCGACGGTCCGTCCCGTGCGGCGGGACCTGGTCTTGGCGCGGTCGGCGGCCAGGGCTGGCGCTGAGCCGCGCCCGTGGGCCCTCCAGCCCCCGCCGTCGGGGACTCGGTCGAGCTTCCTGGGCATCGACGTGAACCAGCTCGCCCGGGGCTGTGGTGGGGGCGGCTGGAGCGGTTGCATGCTTGACGGCCAAACGCATGAGTTCTGGCGGTTCGCGCGTGCTAGCCAGGCGCGAACCGCCAGAACTCATGCGCTCGACGACAATCCCTGCACGACGGGCCCGGCCGAGGTCGCGCACCGACCCACCCCGCCGCCGACCGTCTCACCGGACCGTCCCGGGCTTCGTGGAGGGTGGGTAGTCACGCCGTAGCGGGGGCCGCGACGGTGGTGTGATCGTCGTAGTGGTTCTCGGCGGCTGCCGGCGGCAGCTCGTCGGGGTTGGTGCGGTGAGGCCGGACGTGGTTGTACCAGTTGACCCAGGCGCTGGTGGCGGCCTCCAGGTCATCGCGGCCCTCCAGGTCCGGGGCCACACGAGCTCGCGCTTGTAGGACTTGTTCAGGGCCTCGGCGGCGGCGTTGTCGTACGACGACCCCACCGCCCCGGTGGACGGGTCGATCCCCTCCTCGGCGAGGCGGTCGGCGTAGCAGATCGACAGGCACTGCGAGCCGTGGTCGCAGCGGTGGACGAGACCGGCCAGGGAGCGTCCCTCACGGTCCTTGCGCTGCCAGATGGCCTGCTCCAGGGCGCCCAGGGCGAGGTCGGTGTCCATCCGGGTAGAGGTCGCCCACCCCACGACCCGACGCGAGTGCAGGTCCATCACGAAGGCGGTGTAGCAGAACCCCGACCAGGTACGGACATAGGTGAAGTCGACGACCCACCGCCGATTGGGAGGCTGCGCGGCGAAGTCTCGGCGCACCAGGTCCTCAGGGACCTGGGAGCACGCCGCCAGGTTCCTTGTGCTCCTCGATGAAGCGGACCACGTCATTCACAGGCGGTCGAGCTCCGCCTGGGCGAAATACGCGCTCGCCTTGCGCAGGATCTCGTTGGCCCGGCGCAGCTCGCGGACCTCCTTCTCCAGCTCTCGGATCCGCCGCGCCTCCTCGGTGGTCGCCCCAGGACGCTGATGGTCATCGATCTGGGCCTGGCGGACCCAGCCGCGCAGCGTCTCGCTGTTGACGCCGAACTCCTCCCCGACGCGCCTGAAACAGCCCTTGGCCCCCGCTCAGGATCCTTCAGAGCGTCCAGGCACAGGCGGATCGCTCGCTCCTTGAGCTCCTCCGGGTACTTCCTAGATGCTGGCATGATCATCATCCTTCCGTGGAATCAGACCCTCCACCACACCCAGGACGATCCAGTACGTCTAGAGTCGCCGCATGCACGAGCGCACCCGCCACCTCGAGCCCCAGGTCCCCGGCCCCCTCGTCGTGGCCGCGGCCGTCCTGGACTCGTTGGACGCACCGAGGTCCCTCCTGTGCGCCGCGAGAGCCTACCCGGTCGAGCACGCCGGCCAGTACGAGCTGCCCGGGGGCAAGGTGGAGCCGGGCGAGGCCCCGCTCAGCGCCCTGGCCCGTGAGCTGGACGAGGAGCTGAGCATGGGGGTCCGGATCGGCCCGGAGGTCGAGCCGCCCGCGCCGCTGGCGGTCCCCGCCCCTCGGGACGGGGCCGCCAGCGGCGACACCGCACCGGCCTGGCCCGTGCTGCACGGTTTTCGCATGCGGGTGTGGATGACCGAGCCCGCCGGCACCGGCGGCCGCCCACGGCCGGGCGGCTCCCACGAGCAGGTGCGGTGGGTGCCCCTGGACTCCGTCCTCGACCTGCCCTGGTTGCCGGCAGACCGTCCCATCCTCGAGGCGGTCCTCAGCCGTGCGCGCACCTCGGGCACGCCACGCGATCCTCTGGCTCCGGCCCTCCCGCCTCCCGCGGTCGACGGAGGCGACCACCAGCCGGGGATCTGACGCTCGCCGCGTTTTCGTCACGTCATGGTCTAAGGTGGCGCCATGCCGAAGATCATCGGGGGATCACTCGCCGAGCACCGCGAGCGCACACGACACGCCCTGTTCCACGCCCTGGACGACCTCATGAGCGAGCTCTCCTTCGACAAGATCACCCTGTCCGACGTCGCCGCCCACGCCGGCGTGGGCCGCACGGCCGTCTACAACCACTTCGCCGACAAGGAGGACCTCCTCCTGGCCTTCATGGAGCACACGACGGCGCAGTACGCCGAGGAGCTCGGGCGAGCGCTGGCCGGCACCCAGGACCCGATTGACCGTCTGCGCGTCTACGTGCGTCAGCAGGCGCTTATCAAGCGCAGCTACCACTTCCCCACCGGCGGCGCCCTGTCCAGCGCCGTCTCGCACAGCACCGCGGGCCGCCTGCGTGCCCACGCCGGGCACACGGCCCAGCTGCTCACCCAGATCCTGTCCGACGCCATCGAGCAGGGAGTGATCCCCCACCAGGACGTCTCCCAGGTCATCCCCCTCATCCACGCCTGCGTCATGGGAGGACGGCCCACGCCCGCCGAGCCGGCGGAGCGCGCCGCCTACCTCGATGCTCTTGACACCTTCGTCCTGCGCGCCGTCGGCGCCACCCCGCCCGACCACCCGGTGCCCACGACCGCGGAGGCACAGGCGGTCGAGTGCTCGGGAGCCGCCGAGCCGGCCTGAGACCCGCGGCCTGCGCGCACAGGGCCGGTCCAGGGCCGGAGGGTACCGCCCGGCCCGGGGCCGGGAGCACCTGCGCCGCCCGCCCCGCTCCTACCAGCGCCGGCCGGAGGACACCCCGCTCCCGTCGCCCTCGTTGGCGTCGTTGTTGCGCTGCTCGAGCTCGTCGCGCTGGCCCGGGGTCGGTGACGGGGAGGGACTGGCCGACTCCGACGCCCCGGGGGAGGACGACGGGCTCGCGCTCGAGGACGGCGAGCTCGACGGGTCGGGCGTGGGGCTCGAGGACGGCGAGCTCGACGGGTCGGCCGTGGAGGTCGGGCTGGGGCTCGGCTGGGAGGTCTGCGACGGCGAGGCCGTGGGGTCGGCGGACTGGGGCGGAGGGATCTCGCACTCGCCCGCTGCGCTGGTCGCCTGAGCGTTGTGCTCCTGCGCCCCGGCGGTGTCCCCCGCCTCGGTGGCCACCTGGGCCTGGGCCGAGCGCGTCACGTAGAGGTTGACCCTCACGAGGCACTCTGGGGCGTAGGGGTCCTTGATCTCCACGGCGTTGCCGTCGGCGTCCTGGGCGGTCACCGTCTGCGCTCGTGGTGCCAGCGGCAGGGCGGCCTCGAGCTCGGCGGCGGCCGCGTCCAGGTCCTCGGCCATGAGGAGCGCCGTGCCCAGGTTGTAGTGGACCCGCCACTGCTCGAGCAGCGGGTTGATCGTCGAGACCGTCCGGTAGCGGCTCGCGGCCAGGTCGTAGTCTCCCTGGACCGCTGCACGGTTGGCGGCCGTCGTCAGGCCCCAGACGAGGACCATCCACACCGACACGATCAGGACGAGGACCGCCGGGACGCCTCCCCAGGTCAGGAGGCGCCGACGGCGACGCAGCCGTGCCGCCCTGCGCCGGGGGTCCTCAGGGCCGGGACCGGCCTCGGCGGGGCTGAGCGAGGCGGCGTAGTCCTGGGCGTCCTGCGCACTGGTCCCCCCGGGCTGGAAACGGGTCGGGTCATCCGCCCCCGCCCCGGGTGACCCGGCAGGATCCGAGGACTGTCTGCGACGTCCGGGCAGTCTCATGGCCTTCCCCCCTTACGCACGGCGGCAGCGGTGGCACGACTGAGGTCCCTCAGGCCGAGGTCGGCACGCGCCAGGGCGACCGCCTCCCACAGGAGCAGGCCGGCGGCGGTCAGCCCGAGGGGCCAGGTGAGGTACTGACGTGCGCGCCGGCGCTGGCGGCCGTCGGACAGGACCGCGTCGACGTCCTGGTCGGTGAATGCGGAGGTCGGGGCGTCGTCGGGGCCGCCGGTGCGCTGGAGGTAGGTGATCCCCAGGTCCTGCGCCACGGTCTCGAGCAGGGCCGTGTCCGGCACGGAGACGGCGTCCTGACCGGTGGCCGGGTCCTGGATGTACGGCTGGTCCGTGGTCTGGCCCCATCCGGTGAACTCCCGCATCCGCCCGCCCTCTGGGGTGCCGTAGCCGAGCACGGCGCCCCCGTCGACGAGGGGTCCCAGAGCCGACCAGGACAGCCCGGCAGCACTGGCCTCGGCGGCGCCGGCCCCGTCGTCCGTGGCCTCGCCGTCCGACAGGATGTAGACGAGCCGAGCGTTCTCCGGTGTCGCTCCCGCCGCGCTGTCGAGGCTCGAGGTGAGCAGGGGCAGGGCCCGCTCAAGGGAGGACCCGCTGGAGCGGTCGGTCACCTCCTGGCTCAGGGAGTCGATCCAGGAGGACACCGCGTCGAGGTCGGTGGTCAGGGGCAGCTCCCGGGCGGCGGTGGAGTCCAGGGCGAGGATGCTGAAGGAGGCGCTCGGGTAGGCGTCCTTGATGGCGGTCAGGTCCTGCTTGACACCGTCCAGGCGCACGCCACCACCCGCATCGGGCCCTCCGGCCCAGTCCTCGGCCGCCATCGAGCCGGTGCGGTCGACGACGAGGAAGATCTCGACGTTCGACACCGTCACCTTCTCGTGGGTCGGCAGGCTCGGTCCGGCCAGGAGCAGGACGAGCACGCAGCACAGCACCGCACGGCGCCACCACGCCGCGCGCGATCCGGGCTCGCCGCCCCGCCCCAGCAGCCAGGAGGCCGAGCGCGTGAGGGCGGCGGCAGCGGCCACGACGACGATGACGACCGGTATCCAGCCGAACAGGGGCTCGAGGGTCATGCTCTCCTCCATGCGGTCAGCGCCAGGATGAGCAGGACGGCCACGGTGAGCAGCGCCGCGGCGGTGTGGGGCACGTCCGAGCGACGCACCTGGGTGTCGGCGCCGAGCTCGTCAACCTGGGCGGCCTCCATCTCCTCGACGATCTTTCCCGCGGCGTCGGCGTCGTCCACCTCGTAGAACAGGCCGTTGTGCTCGGTGGTGACCTGCTCGAGCTCGACGCGTGCCTCCTCGACGTCCTTGCCGGAGACTGAGGGGTCGACCAGCTCGGGGTCGGCGCCGAACAGCGAGAACAGCCGGATGTCCTCCTGGGCTGCCAGGTCGGCCGCCTCGGACAACGAGTAGATCTGCAGCCCGTCGGGGTCCTGCACCTGGTTGTCCGAGGCCAGGACGATGGAGCGGGACCGGTCCGCGACCTTGTGGTCGAAGGCCATCGTGCACGAGGCCAGCCCGTCGCCGATGAGGGAGGAGGCCTCGACGTCGGGGGTGACCGTCCCCGCGAAGGTCTGGCCGTAGCGGTCGAGGGCGGGGTTGCCGTAGTAGGGGTCGAAGTCCAGGACGTCGGCGATGTTGTTGAGCTGGTCCTCGAGCAGGACGTAGTCGTCGGTCAGGGGCACGATCGTCTGCGCGGTCGTGTTCCAGGCCACGAGCGCGACCCTCTCGCCGTCGAAGGTGTCGAGCATCTCGGAGAAGGTCTCCAGGATCTTGGCGTCGGTCGTCACCATCGAGGTCGACACGTCAAGGCACAGGACGATGTCGCGGCTGGCCAGGGCCTCGTTGCGGATGGTCTCCTTAACGGGCCTGCCGGCGATGGTGGAGGCGGCGACGAGGCCGACGACGACGAGCACCGCCAGGAGCGCGTGCAGCAGCCTGCGTGCCCGCACACGGGAGCGCACGACCGGGCTGAGGAGCATCGGGGCCGAGTTGGCCACCCGCCGGGGCGTCGAGGCGCTCCGAGCGCGGCGGCGCGGGCCGCGTCCGGCACCGCCGGCGCGCCAACCGCGTACGAGCACCACGAGGACCACCGCGAGGGCGACCGCGAGCAGCAGCCAGAAGAGCCAGGGCATCACCACCGTGAGACCACCTCCCGGGCGTCGCTGACCGCGGTCTGCGCCGCGGCGTCAGGGTCACGGTCGAAGGAGGGCTGCTCCCACACCGCCAGGAGCTCGCCGACGTAGCCCAGCGGGTTGGCGTCCAGGGGCCGGCGCCGGACCAGCACCGCGGCCAGGCGCGCCTCGATGGAGCGCGGGCCCGAGGTGTCGGCCATGTCGAGGATCTCGCGCACGGTCGCCGAGGCGACGTCCTCCCCGGAGCGGGCCGAGGCGAAGCCGCGCAGCACCGCGGCCAGCTCGAGGTGGAGCCCGCGCAGATCGGTCTGCCCCTCCTCGTAGCGGGCGGCTGCGTCCTCGACCTGGCTGGCCCAGGCGCTGCGCTCGGCCGGTGCCATGGGGATGTCGCCCACCTCCCTGGAGGTGTCGCGACGCGTGACGAGCAGGGCGCGCAGGAACCAGGCCAGGGACAGGAAGATGCCGATGACCGCCACGACGAGCATCCACACGGGCATGAGCACAGGAGGGTTGACGGGCACGGTCTCACCGCCTCTTGCGGGACATGGCCAGGCGCTGGCGCTTGAGGAGGTCCGCGATGGCGTCGACGAGCACCTCGTCGGAGCTGATCGTCGTGCGCTCGACGCGACGGGCGGCCAGGAGGTCCGCCACCCCGGCGCGGCGCCTGTCGGTCTCGGCCCGCAGGTATCCGGCCAGGGTCGGGTCCTCCCGCAGGAAGGCGGGCAGCTCGACGTCGATCTCAACGTCCTGGGCACGCCCTCGGCCGGGGGTGAACGGGGAGTCGTCCTCGATCTGGATGGCGACGAGCTCGTGCTGGGCCGACAGCCTGCGCAGCAGGTCGACCACGACGGGCTCGGCGACGGGATCGGGGTGGGAGGTGTCGGTGATGAGGACGACCAGGCTGCGACGCTGGTGCCAGGTGGACACGCGGTGGAGGACCGTGGCCAGGCCCGAGGCGGGTGCGCCGGGTGACAGGACGGAGGCTCCGGGGCCGACCTCCTCGGTGAGCACCTCGAGCTGGTGGGCCAGGAGGGACAGCAGCATCTCGGCGTGCTGGGAGCCTGCCCTCGCAGGTCGGGACACGAGCCGGGCCGAGTCGCCCGCGACGAGGGCGACCATGTCACCGCGCATGCGCGCGAGGTAGGCCAGGATCTCGGCCACGGCCAGGGCGAGCTCGCGCTTGTCCTCCCCGCTGGGGGACTGTGCGGCCATCGTGCGCCCGGTGTCGACCGCCAGCACGAGCGGGAGGTTGGACTCGCGCTGGTAGCGCTTGATGACCGGCTGGCCGATGCGGGCCGACGCCTTCCAGTCGATGTCGGAGACGTCGTCGCCGGGACGGTACACCGACAGGTCGTCGAAGTCCTGGCCGTGACCGACGAAGACCGACTTGTGCCGCCCGTCGAGCAGGCCCGTGGCGCGCCGCAGCGTGGGCAGGGCGAGGCGTCCTCGTACACGGGCCAGGCGCGAGCCGCTGGGGCGGCGCAGCACGGCGGCGTCGTCCTCGGTCGCCGTCTCGGCGCTCGACCTCAGCGGGCCGTCTGCGGCGTCGACAGGGCGGAGCATCGTCATCTCGGCTCTCCAGGAAGGCGCCTCAGGGCGTGGGGACGGCCGCGAAGATCGCGTCGATGATGGCCTCAGGCGCGATGGAGTCCGCCAGGGCGTCATAGGTCAGGACGAGGCGGTGGCGCAGCACGGAGTGGCGCAGCAGCCCGACGTCGTCGGGGGTCACGTAGGTGCGGCCGGCCTGGAGGGCGATCGCCTGCGCGACCTTCATGAGGGCGATCCCCCCACGGGGGGAGGCTCCCACGCGCACGTGCCGGTCCAGCCCTGGGACGGGGCGGGGCCCGCCCCCGCGGGAGGTGTTGACCAGGGCGACGATGTACTGCTTGATGATCGGGTCGACGTAGACCCTCTCGACGGCGCCCGCGAGCCACTCGACGTCCTCCGTGGAGATCGGGGTCGTGCGGATCGGCGCCTCGAAGGCGCCCGAGGAGATGCGGTCCAGGACGTCGGCCTCCTCCGCGGGCTTGGGGTAGGTGAGGACCTCCTTCATGAGGAACCGGTCCATCTGCGCCTCGGGCAGGACGTAGGTGCCCTCCTCCTCGATGGGGTTCTGGGTGGCCAGGACCATGAAGGGCTGGGGCAGCGGGTAGACGACGCCGCCGATGGAGGTCTGCCGCTCCTGCATCGCCTCGAGCATCGCGGACTGGGTCTTGGCGCTCGACCGGTTGATCTCGTCGAGCAGGACGATGTTGGCGTGCACCGGCCCGAGCTGGGTCGTCATCTCCCCGGTCGTGTAGGACAGGATCTGGGTGCCCACGATGTCGTTGGGCATGAGGTCGGGGGTGCACTGGATCCGGTGGAAGGAGCCGGAGACGGCCGCGGCCAGGGTCTGTGCGGCGGTCGTCTTGGCCAGGCCGGGAACGGACTCGAGCAGGATGTGGCCCCCGGCGATGAGCGTGGAGACCAGGGTGAGGCGCAGCTGCTCCTGACCCACGACCCGCTCGACGAAGGTCTGGCGCACCCGCGTGAGGAGCTCGGAGGCCCGCTCCACGTCGGCCTTCGGGCTGGAGTTGGAGCGTGAGGCGCGCTCCGCCTCCCTCTCCAGCTCGGAGCGCGAGGGCAGGGACGCCGTCGCCGCGGGGTAGGAGGACCCGCCCGGGGCGGCGGGGGGCTCAGCAAGTCCGGTCGAGCGCGACCCGCCGGCGGTCCGTGCTCGCCGTCCCGCTCCCGTGGCGGGCTGCGCCGCGGCCGTCTGCTGGTCGGCGGTGCGCATGACCGGCACCGGCGGGACCGCAGCAGGAGCCTGGACCGTCGGGGCGGCCTGCGCGGGGACCGAGGCGTGCTGCGGGCTGGGCGCCGCCTCCGCGGCGGGGGCACGTCGGAACTGCTCGGGCTGGGTGCTCATACCTCTCCTCATGATCCGGACATGGATGACCGGCACCACGAGCAGGCTATACGAGCCCTGCCTCGGCTCCCAGCCCGGGAGATGGGCATCTCGCACCATGGGAGCCCGGCCCCGCACGGGACCGGCTCAGGTCAGGGCTCCCGGGAACCCGCGGCTCCTCGCCTCCTGCGTCTCGTCCTGCGCCTCGGTGCACCCGGTCACGGGTGAGGGGTCACAGTGCTGAGAGGTCGACCTCAGTGCCTCGCATCGTCAGACGCAGACCGTCGCGGGCGACGTGCGCCTGCGTGAGCGACAGGCCCAGGGGCAGGGCCTCGGGACCGATGGTGATCTCCGAGCTGTCGAGTCCCATAAGGGACAAGGGGGTGCGCCCGGCGAGCTCGGCGTCGAGGTCGACGGGGGCTCCCTGGAGCGTCGCGCCGGTGATCGTGAGCAGCAGGCCGCCCTCCGGGGTGACGGAGGGCTCGATGGTCAGGGTCGCGTCCATGCCCAGCACCGAGGTCTCGGCCTCGAGGGTGCCCGGCTCGGTGCCCGAGCCGTAGGTCTGCGCCCCGATCGTCAGGTCCGGCGCCTCGGCCGACGCCGAGGCCACCATGGCGCCCAGCTCCTCAAAGCCCAGGGAGGCGACGGCCTCGACGCTGTCCACCGTGTGCGGCGCCTCCAGCCCGACCCCGCGCAGGGAGACCTCGACGTCGAGGAGCTCGACGCTGCTCACGTCCCCCAGCCCCCCACCGGCGTCCTGCTGCTCCAGCACGAGGCTGGCGGCGCTCACGTCGAGGACATCCAGGCTCCCTGCCAGCACCTGGGGGACGACCAGCCCCTCGGTGCTGATGACCGCGTCCTGCGACAGCCCCGGGACCAGCTCGCGCACGACCCCGTCGAGGCGGGAGCGCGCGTACCTCTCCCCCGCGACGCCCACCCCACCGAGCACGAGCGCCACGAGGAGCACGACGAGCACGGCGCGCCCGGCCGCGCGACGGCCTCGACCCCGCGGGGCCCGCCGCGCGACGGCCGCGGCACCTGAGTCGGCATGATCCGACGTGTCAGCCGTGTCGTCCGGGTCGTCCGTGTCGGCACCTGCGTCGACCCTCGGCTCCTCCTGCGCGGGGCGCCCCGCCTCAGGTGGTGAGACGACCGGTGAGCCGGTGGGCGGGCTGCCGGGCTTGCTCAGGTCGTCCTCCGCCCGGTCCTGTGAGGGTCCGGTCCCGGTCACCCCCCGGCCTCCCCCTCCGCGCGGGCGCGACGGGTCTCGACCGGGGCCGTGTGGACCTCGGAGTCCTTGGCCGCCTGGTTCGCGGCGAACTCCTCGTCAAGCATGGGCAGGTCCTCTGCTGTGACCATGAGGGTGGACACCGCGTGCTCGACCAGCGCGGTGCGGCGGTTGGAGGCGGCGCCCCCGGCACGTCCGCCGCGCAGGCCGCGCACCCCGACGCGGTCGAGCTTCTCGCAGACGTTGTCGAGCTTGCGGTTGAACTTGGTCAGTGGCCAGCCCAGCCGCTTGGCCGCGGAGGCCGAGGAGGGGATCTCGGCCGCTCCGGTACCCGCGCGGCGCAGCACCGGCTCGGACAGGGCGAGCACGAGCAGTAGCTGGGACCTCGTCATCGGGGTCACCCCGATCGTCGTCTGCCCCCCGGCCTGGCGTGCCTGGCCGATGCCGGTGAAGCGGTCCTCGCCCGAGGAGATGAGGTCGATCTCGTAGGTGGTGGGGCCCGCCGAGAAGGTGAGGATGACCCGGGGGAAGACCAGGGGCATGCGGGCACCGGGCGCCAGACGGGACTGGACGAGGCCGTCGCCGTCGGTGAGCATCGCCGACAGGCGGGAGCCCTCGTTGGCGATCCACCACAGTCCGGCGTCGTGCGCCAGCACGAGGAAGCGGCGGTGCAGGTACGGGTTGTCGTCGATGTCGAGGTCGCCGCCACGGCCGATGACGAAGGTGTCGTCGACCGAGACGCGGTGGACCTCCCCGGAGAAGTCGAGCACGAGCTCATTGGGGCGGGACGGGTCGACCTCGGGCAGATCGGTCCAGCTGTGGTCACTCATGTGGTCTCCTCGGGCTCGGGTGGTCAGCGGTGACGGGGCTGATGGACTGTGCGGACTGTGCGGGTTGCGTGAGCTGTGTGGGCTGCCAGGGCGGTGCGTGCGGGGTCGCGGGGCGCGGGCCCTGTCGGCACGGGGCCGCCTGCGCCGGGCGCGTGGGGCTGTGCACGACTCATCCGGGAGGCTCGACGCGGAGCGTGACGCCGTCGCCCACGTCCAGCAAGTCTCCCACGTACAAGGGCGTGGGCAAGGCGGTGGCCAGGAGCACCGGTGCCTGTCCTGGCCGGACGAGCACGGTGCCGTTGTTCGAGCCCAGGTCGCGCGCCAGGACGTTCCAGCCCGCGGTGGTCACGAACAGGTGCGAGCGCGACACGAGGTGGGTCGGGCTGGGCACGGCGAGCAGGGCCATGCCCGGCTCGCCTCCGGCCTGCGGCTGCGGGGCCCGGCCCACGACGACGTCACCGTGCACCCCGACCGACTCACCGGTGGACAGGACGAGGACCGCCAGGACCGGGCGGGGCACCCGACGCAGCTCGCCCGTCAGGGGCGCGACGCACATGTGGCAGCGAGGCGCGTCAGGCGGGTTGGGATGGCCCGATGCGCACATGACGGAGGTGATGAGGGGGCGAGCCGGGGGCCGCTCGCCCCGCAGCGCCCCGGTGGGCGCCGACTCGCTCGAGGCCGCCGACCTGATCGCCTCGGTGGGCACGGACAGGGCCTGCACCCTGGGGTCCTGGCCCGTGGGCTCAGGCGCCGGCTCGGGTGGCGGGGCAGGGCGTCGGCGCCGGCGCCCTGATCCCGGCTCCGGCTCGGGGAAGCGGCTGGCCAGCGGCAGCGGGGCCGAGGGGTCGTGAGCGGCCCAGCCGCCGACCTCCTCGGGCTCACCGGAGCCGGCCTCCTCCACCCACACGCCGGTGTCGACCGCCTGGCGCCCGAGGGCCGCGATGTCGTCGGGGTCGATCCACACCCCGGTCCGCTCCGGGTCGAGGTCCTCGGTGTCGGCGGGCGAGGGCCCGCCGAGCAGCTCCAGGACACGGGCGTCGAGGTCGGCGGGGGCGTCAGGGTCGAGCACCGCGGTGCCGTAGCGCCCGACCACCTGACGTGGCGCGGACATCATCCCACCCCCTCGCGCAGGTCGACCACGAGGGCGGTGACGTTGTCGTGCCCTCCGGACTCCAGGGCGGCGGCCACCGCCATCTCGGCTGTGCGCTGCGGGGGCAGCCCGGCGCCGATGACCGTGGCCAGGGCGTCGTCGTCGAGCTCGTCGGTCAGGCCGTCGGAGCACACGAGGAGCCTGTCGCCCTCGCGGGCGGCCAGGGCGTGCAGCTCGGGGACGGCGGGCTCGTCCAGGCCCGCGCCCAGCGCACGGGTGACGACGTTGCGACGGGGATCACGCCTGGCCTGCTCGACACTGATCTCACCGGCCTCGACGAGGTCCTGGACCTGGGAGTGGTCCCGGGAGACCTGGCGCAGAAGGTCGTCGCGCAGCAGGTAGACCCGCGAGTCGCCGATGTTGAAGACGATCCACGTCGGGCCCTCGTCGAGCTCGGCCAGGACGACGCCGGCCACGGTGGCCCCCGGGCGGTGCGCGGCGTGGGAGGGGATGGCACTGACGTCACGGCCCGCCGCGAGCACTGCGCTGACCACCTCGCCGGGATCGGTGACGACGCCTCCGGCCAGCGGGGCCAGGGCGGTCAGGGCGGCCCGCGTGGCCGCCCGCCCCGCGGCGTGGCCGCCCATGCCATCGACGACGACGAAGGCGGGGGGCACGGCGAGGTACCCGTCCTCGTTGACGTTGCGATGGCGGCCGACGTCGGTGGCCGCTCCGACCACGAGCGCGTCCCGGAGCGGGGCCGTCGCGGTCCTGACGACGCTGTTCTCGCTCATGAGCGCCTCCTCCGTGCACGGCTCGTCGGTTGGACAAGCCAGACGATACCGGGCCCGGGCACGGAGTTGTGCCCTCAGGTACCCTCATGGGTACCGGTACCCGCCGGTGCCCTCCGGCGTCTCCCCGCGCTGCCTGTCCCTGGCGACGGCGGTGGACACGATGACGAGGGCGTATCGATGTGTGGAGGCCCTCATGACTCAGGCTCAGGACGATCTCGTCGCGCGCGCGAGCGATCCGAACGCGGAGCTCACGACGCTGCACGAGCTCGCCAACAACTACCCGGGTCTGCGCCCCTACATCGCTGCGAACCCCCGCACCTACCCCTCGTTGCTCGAGTGGCTCGGGTCGCTGGGAGACCCGGCGGTCGACGCCGCCCTGGCCCGCCGCAACCAGGCCGCCCCCACCGTCGCGGTGGACCCCGCCACGGCGCGCGCCGCAGCGGCCGGGACCGCGGCCGCGGCAGGGGCCGGCGTGCAGGGCGCCGCGGGCACCAGCATCGACGCCGGCCCGCCGACCGAGAGCCTCCTTCCCGCGGCCATCCAGCAGCAGTACCAGCAGCAGTACCAGCAGGCCGCTGCCCCGACGACTCCCTACCAGCAGCCCGCGGCGGCAGCCCCCTACCAGCAGCCCGCGGCCCCGGCGGGCCAGTACCAGCAGCCCGCGGCCCCGGCGGGCCAGTACCAGCAGCCCGAGGACGCGGGCGTGTTCGGGGTGGGCACGACCACCCCCGAGCCGGAGCAGCCCCACCGCTCGGGGACGTGGCTGTGGGTCCTGGGAGGGATCGTCCTCGTCGTCGTCGTCGCGCTCATCGTGTGGTTCATGACCTCCGACGACGGGCAGACGCCCTCGACCGCCCAGACGACCGAGCAGTCCCAGGCCGCGCCCGAGCCCACCGAGGCCGGGACCACCGAGGCCTCGCCCTCGGCCACGCCGACCCCGAGCGCCACCCCGACCCGCGAGCTGCGGGCACCGGCCCCCGAGGACGCGCTGGAGCTGAGCTCCTTCTCCTCGCCCAGCGGCAACATCACCTGCGTCCTGGGGGAGGAGTCGGTCAGCTGCACGATCAACGAGCACGACTTCGTCCCGACCGACGCCTCGTGCGGCAACGCCTCGACGATGCCCTTCACCGTGAGCGTCGGGGCGGACGGCCAGGCCACAGGCAACTGCAACAGCGACTTCTCAGCCGCGGGCGCGACGCTCAACTATGAGGCGAGCGCCGCCTCGGGAGACTTCGCGTGCACCTCGACCGAGGCGGGGATCGAGTGCTGGAGCCAGGTCTCCGGTGAGGGCTTCCGGCTGTCGCGCACGCAGGCCGAGACGACGACCCGCTGACCAGCCCCGGAGCCACCCACCACCGTGTCCAGCACCTACGGGCGCGTCCTGCGCACGCCCGGCGCACTCAGCTTCTCCGTCGCGGGTCTCCTCGCACGCTTCCCGATGTCCATGGTGGGCATCTCGACGATCCTGGCCGTCCAGGCCGTCTACGGCAGCTACTCGGCCGCGGGGACGGTCGCGGCGACGCATATCGTCGCCTCCGCCGTGTGCTCCCCCCTCCTGGCCCGGCTGGTCGACGCCTACGGCCAGGCGCGGGTCATGACACCGGCGATCATCCTGTCGGCCCTGGCCCTCGTCGGGCTCATCGTGGCGACCCCGACCCGCGCCGACCTGTGGGTGCTCATGGTGCTGTCGGCGCTGGCGGGCGCCCTGGGAGGCTCGATGGGCTCCCTCGTGCGCTCGCGCTGGACACTGGTCCTGTCCACCCCCGACGACCTGCACACCGCCTTCGCCCTCGAGGCCGCCTTCGACGAGATCGTCTACATCGTCGGGCCGGTTCTCGCCACCGCGCTGAGCACCTCACCGGCCCTGCCGGTGACGAGCGGCTGGATCGCGGCCCTCGTCCTCCAGGTCGGCGGCGGCCTGTGGTTCCTGTCCCTGCGCGGCACCGAGCCCCCCGTCCACGGGCACCGACGCCGTGAGCACCTCGGTGGGGCGCCCACGGCCCGGACGACGCCGGTCCTGCGTCGCGGGGCGGCTGTGGCGGTGGTCGTCGTCTTCCTGTTCTCGGGGTCCATGTTCGGCGCCAACGACGTGGCCGCCGTCGCCTTCGCCACCGAGCTCGGCCAGAAGTCGGCCGCCGGCATCGTGCTCGCGGGCTGGTCGATCGGGTCCCTCGCGGCGGCCCTGGTCTACGGGACGCGCTCGTGGGGCTGGCCCCTGTGGAAGCAGTTCCTCGCGGGCACGGTCGCGGTGGCGGCCGGCGCCTCGACCCTCATGGCGGCCCCCAACCTCATCGTCCTCACCGCGATCATGGCCCTGACCGGGATGGCGATCGCCCCGACGCTGACCACGGGCTACAACATCATCCAGGTGACGGTGGCCCCCTCACAGCTGACCGAGGGGCTGGCGTGGGTGGGGACCTCCCTCAACATCGGGGTCTCCCTGGGCTCCCTGCTCGCGGGCTACGTCATCGACGCCCGGGGCAGCCACGGGGGCTACCTGCTCGTCGCGGTCACCGCCTGGGTGAGCGTCCTGGCCGCGGTGGCGGCGCTGGGCGCGCTCAAGCAGGCCCGTTCCCACGCCAGCCTCGACGCCGCGCCGCAGGCGTGACCAGGCCGGGCTGGTCGGGCTAACCGGGCTGGCCGTCCAGGCGTCTAGACTTCCGCGCGTGCACTCCCTGAGACGAGCGCTCAGCGCGCCGACGGCCATGGTCTGCGGGTGGCTGGTCCTCGCCGCCACGTGCTACCCGAGCCTGTGGGGCAAGGACGGCGCCGGCCTGTTCAAGCTCGACGCCTGGATCTACTACCACGCGGTCGCGCAGTGGCACGCCGGCGGAAGCCTCTACGACTGGTACGCCAACCCGGCCGACCACCTGTGGCCCTTCACCTACCCGCCCTTCGCCGCCGCCGTCCTCACCCCGCTGACCTGGGGGAGCGACCGCCTCGCCCAGGTCGTCCTCGTCCTGGCCACACCGGCCTGCGCGGCGCTGACCTCGTGGGCGGTGCTGCGCGCCCTGGGCACGGCGCGCACCGTGGCCCGGGGCGCGGCGCCGTGGCTGGCGGCCGGCGGGGTGATCGTCCTGGAGCCGCTGCCCAAGACCATGGAGTACGGTCAGGTCAACGCGGTCCTCATGGCGATGGTCGCCCTCGACCTGCTCGTCGTGCCCGAGCGCTCGCGGTGGAGGGGGGTGCTCAGCGGGCTCGCCGCGGCCTTCAAGCTGACCCCGGCCATCGCGGTCCTCGTGCTGCTGGCCCGCCGCGAGCTGCGGGCGGCGGCGACCATGGCGCTCACCTCCCTGGGCGTGACCGCGCTGTGCTGGCTCGTGTGGCCGGCGGAGTCCGCCGAGTTCTTCGGCTCGGCCATGTGGGACCCGGGCCGTGCCGGCCTGAGCGACTACTCGGGCAACCAGAACCTCATGGGGCTCGTGGCTCGCTGGCTGCCCGAGGATGCCTGGCGTCCCGTGTGGGCCCTCGCCTCGCTCGTCGTGGTCCTCGCCGCCATGGCCCTCCTCGTGTCGCTCACGCCACAGCGCTGGGGGCGCGCGCCGGGCCGCCTCCTGCGGGCGGCGTCGCCGCGGGGGCCCGCGGACGGCACTGAGGGCGGGGCGCGCGAGGAGGACGGGCTCGTCATGCTCCTCGGCCTGGTCATCGCGATGACCACGGGACTGCTCGTGTCCCCGATCACCTGGTCCCACCACTGGGTGTGGTGCCTGCCGCTGCTCGTCGCGCTCACCGCAGCCGCCCACCGCTGGGCGAGCCCTGCTCTGTGGGTGACGGCCCTGGCGGGGGCGGCCGTCTTCGCGCTGGCGATGCAGTGGTGGTTCCCCGAGCAGAACCACGTCGAGCAGGACTGGCCCGTGTGGGCCGGCGCCGTCGGCTCGTCCTACACGTGGTTCGCCCTAGCGGCAGGGGCGGTCCTGTGGCGAGAGCTCCGAGGGCTGCACCGGCCCGACGGCGCCCCCGGCACCGAGGAGGACGGCGCTCAGCGGGCGCGGCCGACGTCGGACTGACCGTAAGATTCTGCCCGTGCCCTTCTCCGCCGTCGCCCGTGCCGTCGAGGACCAGTTCCACCACGACACGATCCCAGTCCTGCGACGCCGCGGCTGGCGGCCACGCGTCATCCCCTACGACGGCTACGGGTCCTCGGCCAACGGCGACCGACAGCAGGGGGAGGGTGACATGGCGCGCGTCCTGGCGCGCATGGTCATGCGCCCCCAGGACGCCCCGAAGGAGGGGCCGCTGTTCGCGCGGCTGCCCGAGGAGATCCCCACCACCGCCAAGGACGTGCGTGAGGTCCGCGACATCACCGCCACCAACATCCTGGCGGCCCAGCGCGGATGGCGCATGTTCATCGACGCCCCCGTGCCCTACCTGCCCGTCACGGTGCGGGTGGGCGGGGCAGCCGTGCGCACCCGGGCGGACCGCAGCGGATACGTCGACGTCGTCGTGCGCGGGCACGGCCTGGCCCCGGGGTGGCACGAGGCGCGCATCGAGGCCGCCGGCTCCCAGCCGGTCACGGCCTCCCTGCTCATCGTGGCACCCGGACCCAGGCTGGGGGTCGTCTCCGACATCGACGACACGGCGATGGTCTCCCACGTGCCACGCATGTTCGTCGCGGCGTGGAACCAGCTGGTCAAGCACACCTCCCGACGCGAGCCGGTGCCGGGCATGGCCGAGATGCTCACCCGGATCCAGCAGGCGCATCCGGGCACCCCGGTCATCTACCTGTCCACCGGAGCCTGGAACGTCGTGCCCACCCACCGCGCCTTCTTCAAGCGCCACGGCTTCCCGCGGGGCCCGATGCTCATGACCGACTGGGGCCCGACGAACACCGGCCTGTTCCGCTCGGGGATCGAGCACAAGCGGACCGGGCTGCGACGCCTCATGATCGACCTGCCGGAGGTGCGCTGGGTGCTTGTGGGCGACGACGGCCAGCACGACCCGCTCATCTACGGTGAGGTCGCCCGAGAGCACTCCGACCGGGTGGCCGCGGTGGCCATCCGGCGCCTGAGCCCCGCCGAGCACGTCCTGGCCGGCACCCAGCTGGCGCATCCCATGGGACTGGGGCCCGAGGCGCGCACGCTGGCCGAGGCCGACGTGCCCGTCGTCGTGGGTGCCGACGGCGAGCAGCTGGCCCGCCGTCTTCCCTCCGGGCTACTCACCCCGCAGGGCTGAGCCCCGGCCTCGGCCGGGGCTCGCTCCAGCGGCTCAGCGCGCGGCCGGACCCCCGATTCAGACGCTCACACCGATGAGGTGACCGATTCCCCAGGTCACCGCCATGGCCAGCGCCCCGCCGACGACGACACGCAGGACGGCGGGGCGCACGGGGGCGTCGCCCAGGTGCGCCGAGACCCCGCCGGTCAGCGCCAGCCCGAGGAGCACCGCGACGAAGGTCAGCGGGATCTGGACCGACACCGGCAGCAGGAGGATCGCCAGCATGGGGAGCATCGACCCGATCGTGAAGGCGACGGCGCTCGACAGCGCTGCGTGCCACGGGTTCGTGTAGTCGTCCTCCCGCAGGCCCAGCTCGGCGTCGAGGTGCGCACCGACCGCGTCATGAGCACTCAGCTCGGTGGCGACCTGTCGGGCGGTCGCCGCGGACAGGCCCTTGTCGCGGTAGTGCGCGGCGAGCTCGTCGACGCCTGCGGCGGGATCCGCCGCGAGCTCGGCACGCTGACGCTCCACGAGGGCCCGCTCGGTGTCGGACTGCGTGGACACCGACACGTACTCCCCCGCAGCCATGGACACGGCCCCCGCCAGGATGCCCGCGACACCGGCGGCGACGATCGCCCCGGTGTTCGTCGGGTCGGCCGCTGCTACGCCGATGACCAGCCCCGCCACGGAGACCACGCCGTCATTGGCTCCCAGGACCCCGGCGCGCAGCCAGTTGAGCCGCTTGGCCAGGGAGGAGGCGGCGTCGCGAGCTCCGCCACGAGACTGCTCGGCCTCCGCAGACCCACCGCTCGGCCCGGACGCGTCAGGTCCGGGACGGTCGACGTCACGCTCCGGGGTCATCGCCACCGGGGTGAGCCAGACCGCCGTCGGGCAGGGGGCACCGACCTGCCCGGGAGGCGTCTCGAGTGTCGTCGGGGACAGGAGCCTGGGACGGGTCAGGCGGGAGGCGTCGATCGTGCTCACAGCCCTACGGTAGATCTAATGAATTCGGCCGTATAGCAACGAAAGTCTTACCTAAGCGAGGTGTGCCTGACCTGCCGACCACCGTCCCCCGCACCCGCCTCCGCCGTCGACCGGTCGAGGCTTACATGACCGGTCGAAGAACGCGCTCCCGGGGGCGCCGGGGTGGCGGGACACTGCTGGGTCGCCTCGCGACCGCCCGCTGCCGCACCGCCTCCCGAGGGGCCGATCATCTAGAGTGAGGCAGACACGCGTCCCGTCGACCCGCCCTCAGGAGGCACCATGGCGAGCAAGATCCCCTTCCTCATCGGACTCGGCGCCGGGTACGTCCTGGGCACTCGCGCCGGGCGGGCTCAGTACGAGCGCATGAAGTCGGCCGCCTCCCGTCTCGCCGAGCAGCCCTACGTGCGCAGCAAGGTCGACGCCGCCTCGAACCGTGCCAGCTCCTTCGTGCGCCAGCAGGGCGAGGCGGTCACCGACAAGGTCGCGGACGCGGTCAAGGAACGGCTCTTCGGGGCTCCCACCGCGCAGCCCCAGTCGCCGGTGCAGGTCGACGACGCCGAGGTCCGCCCCACCTCCTGAGCGTCGGGCGCGAGGACACCCGGGTCCGTCCGCGACCACCGGGGTCCGTGAGCCGCGCGACACGAGGACCCGCGGGTCTCACAGGTCATCGGGGTGCACGTGACGGCGCCTGCGCGCCCCCGTCTGCCGCCTGGGGCGCGCGAGCAGCGCACGGCGCCAGCCCGTGGCGACCGTCCCGCCCACGCGCCCGTCGCCAAGCGCCCCCGAGCGCTCAGCCCGACGCCGCTCCCGGTCCCCGATGACCGGCAGCTTCCAGGACCGCCAGTAGGCCATGAGGCAGGTGGCCGCGCCGACGAGCGTGGCGGCGAGCATCGCGACCGCCTCGGGCACACCGACCCGCACGAGGGCGACGTCCGTGGCCGCGGAGCACAGTGCGGGCACCGCGTAGAGCTTGTTGCCGCCGAAGACCGCAGGCGTCTCCCCCACCGAGACGTCCCGGATCATCGAGCCGCCGATCGCCGTGAGGCACCCGAGCAGGAGGGCGGGCATGACGCCCAGGCCGTTGGACAGGGCCTTGGAGGCGCCCGTGGCCGCCCAGGTCCCGAGCACGACGGCGTCGGCCACGACGAGGAAGCGGCGGGCCGGGCGCGAGGTGAAGGGGACCCACCACGCGACGGCCGCCCCGGCGCAGGCGGTGTACAGGTAGTAGGGGTCTGTCAGCGCGAAGGGCGGCCCCGCCTGGATCATGAGGTCGCGCAGGATGCCGCCGGCGGTGGCCGTGAGCATCGCCAGGACCACGAAGCCCACCGCGTCGAAGTTCTTCCGGCGGGCGATGAGCCCTCCCAGGATGCCGTTGAGCAGGACGCCGCACAGGTCCAGGACCCTGAAGGTGCTCGAGAGCGTGTCGGTGGCGACGATGTCGTAGGCGGAGGAGCTCACGCCCGTATCATGCCCGCGCCCCGGGACCGGCAGGTGCCTCCAGGGGGCGCATGGTGCGGCGTCGCCGGCGACGGGCGGCCGAAACCCTGAGTCGGTCCGGGCCACCGCCTGCGGCAGACTGACCTCGTGACCTCCCGCTACGCACCCCCCAAGGACCTGAGCGCCTACGCCTGGCTGTCGATCGGAGCCGCCCTGGTCACCATCGGCATGAAGGCCTTCGCCGCCTGGCTGACCGGATCGGTGGGGCTGCTGTCGGACGCCGCCGAGTCGGTGGTCAACCTCGTGGCGGCCGTCGTCGCGCTCATCGTGCTCAAGATCGCGATCAAGCCCGCCGACGAGGACCACCAGTTCGGGCACTCCAAGGCCGAGTACTTCTCGGCGATCACGGAGGGGGTCATGATCTTCGCGGCCGCCGCCTTCATCGTCGTGTCCTCGGTCGAGAGGATCATCACCCCGGTCATGCCCGAGCAGCTCGGCGTGGGACTGGCGATCTCGGTGGCCGCCTCGGCCGTCAACGGCGTCGTCGCGTGGGTGCTCCACCGCCGCGGCCGTGCCGAGCGCTCGGCCACCCTCCTGGCCGACTCCAAGCACCTGGCCACCGACGTCGTCACCTCCGTCGCCGTGCTCCTGGGGGTGACGCTCGTCGCGGTCACGAAGATGCCGGTGCTCGACGCGGTGGTCGCCCTCGGGGCGGGGCTCAACATCATGTGGTCGGGGTACAAGGTCATCAAGGAGTCGATCGACGGGCTCATGGACGTCGCCCCCGGCGCCGAGGCGCTGGAGGCGATCAACGAGGTCCTCGACCGGCACCGCCGCGACGGCGTGATCGACTTCCACGCCGTGCGGGTGCGCGAGGCGGGCAGCCGGCGCTTCGCCCACATCCACGTCCTCGTCCCGGGGCGGTGGAGCGTCAAGCAGGGGCACGACTTCACCGAGGAGCTCATCGACGAGCTCGTCGCCGTCGACGCCAACCTCCGGGTCTCGGCGCACCTCGAGCCCATCGAGGACCCCCGGTCCTACGAGGACCTCGAGGACGTCTGAGCGCCCGCCCGGTCCTGGGCGCCGGGACGGCCAGCCGGTCTGGACCTCCGGGACGGCCAGTCGGCCTGGACCTCCGGGACGGCCAGCCGGTCTGGCCAGCCGGGGCCGGGCGCCTGCGCCGGGACGCAGGGCGGCTCGCCCCCGGTGCCGTCCTGCGACCGAGCGCCGGGGCCGCCTCCGCTCAGGACTCGCGGGCGAGCAGGCGGCGCAGCGGCCCGGTCTCGACCACCAGGAGCTCGGCGGGTGCCCCCTCCTGCACGACACGACCCTCGTCGAGCACGACGACGTGGTCCGAGCCGGCGATGTCGTGCAGGCGGTGGGTGACCTCGACGACGGTGACCGGGCGGCCCTGCCCTCGGCCGACCGCCGCCCACCGCCGCACCGACTCGCGCACCCGGGCCTCGAGGGCGGGGTCGAGGTGGCTCGTGAACTCATCGAGGACGAGCACGCTCGGGCGCATGAGGAGCGCGCGGGCCAGGGCGAGGCGCTGGCGCTGTCCCCCCGAGACCGTGGCGCCCCGTTCCCCGACGACGGTGCGGTAGCCGTCCTCCATGGCCAGGACCTCCTCGTGCACGCAGGCGACGCGGCAGGCCTCCTCCAGCTCGAGGTCGTCGGCCTCGGGGGCGCCCAGCCGCAGGTTCTGGGCGACCGTGGCCCTGAAGAGGTGGGAGCGCTGGGTGACCAGGGCGATCTCGCTGCGCAGGGAGTCGGCGCTCAGGTCACGCAGGTCGGCGCCGTCGACGAGGACACGGCCGCTGGAGGGGTCGTCGAAGCGCAGGGCGAGCTGGGCCAGGGTGGTCTTGCCCGAGCCGGAGGCACCGACCAGGCTCGTCCACCGACCGGTGCGCGCCCGCAGACTCACTCCCTCCAGGGCGGGTCTCGAGGCGCCCGGGTAGGTGTAGGTCACCTGCTCCCACACGAGCTCGTGGGCGGGCGCAGGCGCCAGCGCCATCGTCCCGTCGGGCAGCTCGACCGGGGCGGTGACGACCTCGTGGACCCTCTCGGCGGCGGCGAAGGAGTCACCCAGCGCCGCGGTAAAGTCCTCGACGCCGCGGACGGTCTCGCTCATGCGCAGCACCGCCGCGGCGGCGGCCGCCAGGGCGGCGACGCCCGCCGTCCCTGCGCGCACGGCGTCGGCGCCGGCGGCGACGACGGCCACCGGCCCGGCCAGGACGAGGAGCTGGATGCCGCCCCGGCGCAGGGAGGCGGCCAGTGCGGCGGGCGCGCCCGCCGCGGCGACCTCACGGTCGAGGCGCGCGGTCTGGGCCAGGCGCTCGGCGCTGCGACCGTAGCCCACGACCTCGGCCAGGCCCTGGACGGAGTCGGTGACGTGCTGGGTGAGCCGCGCCCTGGCCGCCGCCCTCCGTCGGGAGGAGGCCAGGGCCGCCCCCCATCCCGCGGCGGGGACGGCCAGGATCGCCAGGGCGAGCGTGAGCGCCCCGGCACCTGCCGCCCACCACGACACCGAGGCGCCGATGACGACGAGGACGGCCGGGGGCACCGTGGCGGCGCAGACGGCGGGGGCGAAGGTGTGGGCGAAGAAGACCTCGATCCGGTCGACGTCCTTGGTCGCACGAGCCAGGAGGTCCCCTGAGCGCGAGGTCACGGTCACCCGGGGGGCGCGGGGGGCCAGGGCGCTGAAGATCTGGGCGCGCAGCAGCTCCAGGGAGGTGAAGGCGACGAGGTGCCCGAGGAACTGCTCGCCGTAGCGCAGGGCCGCCTTGAGCAGGGACAGCGCCACCATCGTCAGAACGGTCGGCCACAGCGCGCCCGGCTGCCGCCCGTCGGCCAGCTCGAGGGCGCAGGAGACGACGGCGTGGGCCGCGAGCGCGAAGAGTCCGACGCCTGCCAGGTGGTCGAGGATCCGGCAGGCCGCCGAGGCCAGCAGCGGAGGCAGGACCGGGCGTGTCACCGACAGCAGCCAGGCGACGATCACCCTGCGCGAGGCGACGGCGCCCCCGGCACCCGGCCGGGCAGCGGGCTCAGCGGCCTTGGCGGCCTCGGCGGCCTCGGCGGGCTCGGCGGGCTCAGCGGGCTCGGCGGGCTCGGCGGACATCGGTTCCCCCCGGGTGCTCATCGCAGGCCCCCCGCCTCGACGGTGACGACCCTGTCGGCGCTGCTCAGCGCACCGGCCCGGTGGGAGACGGTGACGACGGTACGACCCACTGAGAGCCGGTCGACGGCCTCGACGATCCGAGCCTCGCTGGCCAGGTCGACCTGGCTGGTCGGCTCGTCGAGGAGCAGCAGGGGCCGGTCGGCCAGAAAGGCCCGGGCCAGGGACACCCGCTGCGCCTGCCCGCCGGACAGCCCCATGCCCTGCTCGCCGACCTCGGTGTCGAGTCCCTCGGGCATGCGGCGGACCTCCTGAGCCAGGCCTGCGGTCTCGAGCGCGACCCACATGCGCTCCTCGGTGGCCTCGGGGTCGGCCAGGCGCAGGTTGTCGACGATCGTGCCCGTGAACAACCAAGTCGTCTGGGCCACGACGGCGCTGGTGGCCCGGACCTCGTCCTGGGTGGCGCTGGTCGACACGACTGAGTCCACGCTCACCGTCCCGGCGGCGGGCAGGAGGTCCCCGGACAGCAGTGACAGGAGGGTCGACTTGCCCGCTCCTGAGGGGCCGACCACGGCGACCCTCTCCCCGCGGGCGATCTCGAGGTCGACGTCGCTGAGGACGGCGGCGTCCGTGTCCCCCCAGGTGGCGGTCACGCCCCTGAGGCTGATCGCCGCCCTCTGCGAGGGAGGCTCGGCCGGCTGCGCCATCCGGCCTGCGGGATCCTCGGGTCCTGCGGCTGCGGACAGGTCGGTGCGCCGACGGCCCAGGAGGGCGCTCAGGGCGCGCTGGTTGGCCAGGCCGCCCATGCCGACGTAGAAGAAGGCCCCGACATGATCGAGGGGCTCGAGGAGCACGAGGGACACGAGGACGAGGGCCAGGGCCCCGTCCAGGCCGAGTCCCCCCGACTCCAGGCGCGCCAGGGCCATCCCGGTCGAGGCCGTGACGAGGAACAGGGAGAACAGGGCGTCGGTGACCAGGATGACCGTCTGGTTGCCTGCGAGCAGGCCCATGACGGCGCGGCGGTTGTCCTCCCCGGCGGCGCGCAGCTCACGGGACCGGCGTCCGGCTGCGCGCGCCAGGACGAGGGTCGTCAGCCCCTGGATGGCGTCGAGGTACTCGGCGCTCAGGCGGGTGCGCTGGGCGCGCGATCCGGAGGAGGAGCGGCGGAAGCGTCGGTGGAAGCCCCCGATGACGGCGGGGACGAGGACGAAGGCGGCGGCCAGGACGAGAGCCGGGGGCCAGTCGACGGTCACGCCCACGAGGAGGAGGACGAGGAGGGGCGCGGCGGCCGCGGCGACGGTCGGGGCGAGGAAGGTCTGCCGGTACAGGGCCACCCGCTCGACGCCGTCGGTCAGGAGGCTGACCGTGGCACCCGAGCGAGCCGAGCCGGCGTGGGCTGGTCCGAGGTCGAGCAGGTGGGCCAGTGCGCGACGTCGCAGCTCGCCCTCCTCGGTGGCGGCACTACGACGGGCGATGAGCTGGACGGAGGCGGCGGCCAGGGCCGAGGCGAGCGCAGCGGTCCCGGCCTGCGCGAGGAGGGCTCCGGGTGCGCCCGGCGCCTCGTGCCACGCGGCGTCGAGCAGGCCCGCGCCCACGGCCAGGGCGGTGAGAGCCCGAGCCAGGCAGATGAGCGCCCACGCCTCGGCCAGGCAGGAGAGGATCGTGAGCACGGCTGCGCCCGTGTTGGCCCGGCGCCCGGCGTGGGAGCCGACCGGGACGCGGGTGCCGGCGCCGGGTCGACGTCGGCCCCCGGGCGAGGTGCGCGGCATAGGGGTTCTCCTCAGGCATGCGGGTTAGAGACCCTGGCGGGCTGCTCGGCCGACGGCCACCGTCTCACCGGGCCGCTTCACGCGGGTCCGTCTCCAGGCAGAGTACATCATGACGCCGCGTCATGAAATTGGGACGGCCAGGATCGCCCCCTCCGGGAGCGCCGGCTCGCAGGCAGCCTGGGCGAGCATCGGACAGCCGGCCCGCCCGGGCGGCACCAGTGCCGCCCGGGCCGGCGACCTGGTCCGTTCGGACCGGGTCAGGACTGCCGGGTCAGGACTGCACAGACACGTCACAGCCTGTGCTCGTGCTCCCAACAGGCCTGCCCGGTCAACTGGTTCCACGCCGGGGCGCCAGCCCCGGCCGTCCAGACGACGGAGGTCACCATGAACAGCACCACACCCTCCAGCCTCGCTCGGAGCCTCGAGATCCGCGAGGCGGTGGCCGAGCGCCGGTACAGCGGCATCGGCCTTCTGCGGGCCGGCACCAGCCTGCTCCAGGTCCTGGCGATGGCCGGCAGCGCCGTCCTCGTCCTGCTCGGGGTGCTGATGGGCGGACGGGCCTTCGTCGCCGCCGTCGACCCCTCCGGGCTGGTCACCCACACCTCGACGGTGGTGGCCGCCTCGACCACGGCCGACCTGCGCGAGCCCGCCACCCGGGGCCGGGAGTCCTGAGGCACGTCCAGCCGTCGCCGTCCGGCCCTCCATCTCGCCGTCGGCACGAGGCTCCCGGGCCCGTGGCCTGCCTGCCGTGGTGGCGAGGGCGCCAGGACGGGGACAGGGCGGCACCGTCCGTGACACACTCGGGTCCATGAACGCGATGAGGCTTTCAGGGGCAGCCCCCTCCCTGCGCCACCACACGACCCCCCACCATGAGACGCCGTGGCGCGACCCCGCGCACGTCGTCGTCGAGACCTGCGTCGAGGACGTCGAGGGCGTGCGCCTGTCGGCCCGAGCCGGGGCCGATCGCGCCGAGCTGTGCGACAACCTGGCCGTCGGGGGGACGACGCCGTCGATCGGCACGGTTGAGGCGGCGATCTTCGCCGCGGCCGAGGAGGTCGCGCATCGACGGGCGGTCGCGGGCCCCCGGTGGGCCGAGCGTCCCGAGGGCGCCCCCTTCGGCCTGCGCGTCATGATCCGCCCGCGCGGCGGCGGCTTCATCTTCACCTCCGACGAGCGCCGTTCCATGATCGCCGACGTGCGCCGCATCGCCGCGCTGTCACGGGAGATGAGCGAGTACACCCGGCCCCTGCGCCTGGGACGCCACGGCAGGGCCCTGCCCCCGGCGGTCGACCTGGGCTTCGTCATGGGGGCGCTCACCGAGGACCACACGGTGGACAGGGGGCTGCTGCGTCTGCTCATCGACACCGCGGACGGTGCACCGGTCACCTTCCACCGCGCGATCGACACCTGCCGCGACCTGGTCGAGGCCTACGGGGACCTGGGCGGGATCGGCGTCGACTACGTCCTGACGGCAGGCGGCGCCCCCACCGCCGCGCAGGGCGTGGAGGTCCTGCGCGGGATGGTCGAGGCCGGAGGGCCCAGGGTCATCGCCGCAGGGACCATTCGTCCCGACTCCCTGGCCGCCGTCGTCGGGGCCAGCGGCGTCCGAGAGGTTCACATGCGGTGCACCGCACCGGGCACGACCCTGGCCGAGCCCCAGCGCACCGACGAGGAGCAGGTTCGCCTCGCCGTCGAGACCGCCCACGCCCTCACCCCTCCCCGCTGAGATCGGGACAAATGGCACCTCGAGATCGGGACAAGTGACACCTCGAGATCGGGAGAAACGACACCTCCAGATCGGGACAAGTGACACCTCCAGATCGGGAGAAACGACACCTCCAGATCGCCGCATCTGACGCAACGCGCGGATCCCCGGGGCGTACAGCTCCGGGGATCCGCGCGTCATCAGCCTGCTGCACCTCGCGGTGCCATATGTCCCGATCTCACGGTGGGGGGACCGGCGGGACGGGGCAGACGGGGGCGGTCAGGGGCGCAGGCGCCTGGCGGCCTCGACGAGGTTGCGCAGGCTGGCCTCGGTCTCGGGGTAGGCGCGTGTCTTGAGCCCGCAGTCGGGGTTGACCCACACGCGCTCGATCCCCAGGGCGTCGACGGCGCGCCGGAGCAGCTCGGTGCACTCATCGGCGCTGGGCACGCGCGGGGAGTGGATGTCCCACACGCCCGGGCCGAGCTGGCGCTCGAAGCCGTGGGCGGCGACGGCGGGCAGGATGTCCATACGGGAGCGCGAGGCCTCGATCGAGGTGACGTCGGCGTCGAGGTGGTCGACCGCGTCGATGACGACGTCGAACTCCGAGTAGCACAGGTGGGTGTGGACCTGGGTGGCGGGCGCAGCGCCACCGGTGGCCAGGCGGAAGGAGCCGACCGACCACTCCAGGTAGGCGGGGCGGTCCTCGCGGCGCAGCGGCAGGGTCTCGCGGATGGCCGGCTCGTCGACCTGGACGACCCCGATGCCTGCTGCCTCGAGGTCGGCGACCTCGGCGCGCAGGGCCAGGCCGAGCTGGTCGGCGACCTGAGCCCGCGGGACGTCGTCTCGCACGAAGGACCAGGCCATAATCGTCACCGGACCGGTGAGCATCCCCTTCATCGGCTTGTCGGTCAGCGACTGGGCGTAGCTCGACCAGGCCACGGTCATCGGCGCGGGCCGGGTGATGTCGCCCCACAGGATGGAGGGGCGGGTGCATCGCGAGCCGTAGGACTGCACCCAGCCGTGCTCGGTGGCGCTGAACCCGTCAAGGAGCTCGGCGAAGTACTGGACCATGTCGTTGCGCTCAGCCTCGCCGTGGACGAGGACGTCGAGCCCGAGCTCCTCCTGAAGCGCCACGACCCTGGCGATCTCAGCGCGCATCGCCGCGTCGTAGCCGGCGGCGTCGAGCTCGCCCCTGCGGTGGGCGGCGCGCGCCTTGCGGATCTCCGCGGTCTGGGGGAAGGAGCCGATGGTCGTGGTCGGCAGCTCGGGCAGCCCGAGGCGCTCGTCCTGGGCGGCCTTGCGCTCGGCGTAGGGGGCGCGGGTCCGGTCGGCGTCGGTGACGGCGGCGACGGCGGACCGCACCTCGGGGCGGTTGACTCCCGGGTGGGCGGCGCGCTCGGCGCGCAGCTCGGCGTCCCGGGCCAGCTCGGCGGCCACGGCCTCACGCCCCTGGGCCAGGCCGCGGGCGAGGGTGAGGACCTCGCCGACCTTCTGGTCGGCGAAGGCCAGCCAGGAGCGCACCGCCGGGTCGAGGGCCGTCTCACGCTCGACGTCGTGGGGCACGTGCTGCAGGGAGGTCGAGGTGGCCACCGAGACCGCCGTCCCCTCGGGCAGGGCGGCACGCAGCTCCTCAAGGGTGTCGAGGGCGGCAGCCAGGTCGGTGCGCCAGATGTTGCGGCCCGAGACGATTCCGGCGACGACGGCCTTGCCCTCAAGCGCGGCCAGTTCCTGCGCCGGCGGCACGGAGCCCGCGACGAGGTCGAGGGCCACGGCCTCGACGGGGGTCGAGGCCAGGACCGGCAGCGACTCCCCGAGGGAGCCGTAGGTGCCGGCCACGAGGACGGCGGGGCGCTCGACGACCGCCCCGAGCCACGTGTAGGCGTCTCGCACGGCGGCCAGGATCCGTCCCTGCTCGACGTCCCACGCGTCGGAGGTCAGCGCGGGCTCGTCGAGCTGGACCCACTGGGCGCCGGCGGCCTGGAGGTCGGCCAGGAGGTGGCCGTAGGCGTCGACGACGTCGCCGAGCCGGTCCAGGGGGTGGAAGTCCTCACCGGCCTCGTCGGAGGCCTTGGACAGCAGAAGGTAGGACACGGGTCCCACGACCACGGGGCGCGGGGTCACGCCGACGGCCACGGCCTCGCGGACCTGGTCGGCGATGGTGGTCTCGACGTAGTCGATCGGGGTGGCCTCGTCGATCTCGGGGACGAGGTAGTGGTAGTTGGAGTCGAGCCACTTCGTCATCTCCATGGCGGGCCGCTCGCCCTCACCCCGGGCCAGGGTGAAGTACCCGTCGAGGTCGACGGCGCCGGGACGCGTCGGGTCGGCGCCCAGGAGGTCGCGGAAGCGCGCCGGGACGGCGCCCAGGGTGGCGGTGACCTGGAGGACCTGGTCGTAGAGGGTGAAGTCGGCCGGGACCGACGAGGCCTCGGTCAGGCCCAGGGCGGTGAGGCGCTGCCTGGTCGCGGTGCGCAGCGCCGCGGCCTGCTCACGCAGGGTCGAGGCGTCCGAGGCACCGCGCCAGTAGGCCTCGACGGCGCGCTTGAGCTCGCGGTCGGCCCCGATGCGGGGGTATCCGAGGATGGTGGCTGCGGGCAGTGCGGCGGTTGTGCTCATGGGGTGGTTCGTTTCCTGTCGTGGTGCTGGAACGGACGGGGGTCGATGGGTGCGCGTGGTCGCACGGTACCGGGGAGCGCTCACGGCCCGGCGCCCCGCTCGGGGGCGGGCGGGCCGGGTGACGGGCAGGACCAGCCGGCTCCCGGTGGACCCGGGTGGGCGCGCCGGTCCCCTCCCGGGCTGGCGTTGAGGTAGTCGCGGTTGACCTCGTGCTGGGCCTGGCGGCTGGGCACGGAGCCGGAGAGGATCCCTCCGAGCCGGAGCTGGGAGATGACGTCGAGGGCGGGCCGGGTGCGGTTGAAGGTGTAGAGGTGCAGGCCGGGGGCACCGCCCTCGAGGACCTCGGTGGCCAGCCGCAGCGTGGCGTCGATGCCGCGGGTGACCGGGCCGGTGCCCGCGCTGCCGGCGCGTCCTGCGCCCTGGCTGCTCAGGGCGGCGCGCAGGTCGGTGGGCACGCGCACGCCGGTGAGGGACTCCAGGCGGGTGAGGCGCCGCAGGTCGGTCAGGGGGATGATGCCCGGGAGGATGGGCATGTCCACCCCGGAGTAGAGGCAGGAGCGGGTGAGCGCGAGGTAGTCCTCGGCCTCGTAGAAGACCTGGCTGATGGCCAGGTCCGCCCCGGCTGCCTGCTTGGCGGCGAGGACCTCGACGCCGAGCCCGTGGTCGACGTCTGCGGGGTAGGCGGCCACGGCCACCTGGAGGTGCCTGGCGCCGTCGTCGAAGTACTCGGCCTCGACCTCCCTGATGACGCGCACGAGGTCCTCGGCACGGGGAAGCTCGCCGACGACGTCGTCGGGCTGGACGCCTGCGGGAGGGTCCCCGCGCAGGGCGAGGAAGCGGCGCACCCCCATGTCGAGGAAGCGGCGCACGATCCCGACGGCGTCGCGCTTGCGGTAGCCGATGCAGGTCATGTGGGCCATGAGGGGGACCTCGGAGGTCTCCAGGACGTGGGCGACGACGTCCTCCGAGGGGTTGCGCTCCTCGATGACGTGGACACGGGTGGGCCGCGGGCCCGACCCGGATCCCGCAGCCTGGCCGCGCGGGCCTCCGGCGGTCGTGACGAAGCGGGGGCGGTAGGTGACCGAGACGAAGTCGGGCCGGGCGCGCAGGAGACGTCCCAGGGCGCCCCAGGTCTGTGAGGCGTGGGGGCCGGGACGGGGAGGGAAGAGCTCGAGGGAGAGGCTCGGCCGGCAGGTCGCCGTTCCGGGGTGCGTGCGGGTCATACGGGCTCCATCGGTCCTGGCGGAAGCACCCACCGGATCGGGGTTGCTGCGGCGTCGCGGAGCCAGGTCTCTCAGCCGCTCTGGATGGACTCCGCCACCCTATCGTCCCCGATGCCGGGGGTGAAATCCAGGTCCGCGGATCAAGACCGGCGGCGCCACCCCCGGGGCGGTCGCAGGCGGGCCGAGCCGACGGCGAGGCGGGGGCGCCGGACGCTGGGCCGGCGCCGGGGCTGCCGGACGCGACGGGGTGGCGGGAGCGCCGGGGCCGTTGCTCGCGCGGACACCGTCCGGTCACGCTGGGAGCGCAATCACCCGGGCTCCTCCTCGAGGATGGTGACCCGAGGACCGACCTGCCATAGGTTGGCCACATGACCGAGGTTCGCATCGCCACCGCCCGAGGCATCGCCCTGGCCGGGACGCTGCGTCTGCCCGCGAACGTGACACCGGTTGACCTGGAGGCCGAGGGGCCCGCCGCCGTGCGCCAGGAGGGGGTGGTCATCCTCGCCCACGACTTCCTCACCGACCGCCACGGCCTGGGCGACCGTCTCGACATGATCGCCGCGGCCTACCGGCGGGAGGGGCTGGCGACCCTCCAGTTCGACTTCTCGGGGCTGGGGCTGTCCGACGACGACGTCATCACCCTGGCCGGTGAGGTGGAGGACATCCAGGCCGTGTCCGGGTGGCTGGCCTCGCACGGGTACGTCCGCCAGGCGATCCACGCCAACGGCTTCGGCGCGACGGCTGCGCTGCTGGCCAGGCCGGAGCGGGTCCGTACGGCGGTGCTCGTGGGGGCGGTGGTCGGCCCCCAGTCGATCCTGTGGGAGAACGTCTTCTCCCCCGAGCAGCTCGACGAGCTCGACCGGCACGGCCTGACCCGGCTGCCCGACGACAACCCGAACCCGCGCCAGTGGGACGTGCTGAGCAAGGAGACCCTGGCGGACGTCTCGCTGCAGTCCCCGGACAAGACGATGGCCGACCTGCCCTGGCCGGTGCTCATGCTGCAGGGGGCGTTGACCGACGAGCTGCCGGATACCGCCGACGCCGCGGCCCAGGGCTTCGCGCTGCTGCCCGAGGGCAGCCGGCTGCACCGGGTGCGCGCCGCCGACACCGCTGAGGCCCAGGCGGAGGTGGCGCGGCTGGGCGCGGAGTGGATCAGCCGGCGCCTGCGCTGAAGGAGGGCTGCCGGAGGCCGTCTCAGCAGCACCGGCCTCGCGCCGCGGAGTCCTTGCTCGCGCCGCGAGGCCGGTGCCGGGTGCGTCGTGGTCCGGTGCCGGGTGCGTCGTGTCCAGGCCTCCCGGAGGCGGCCCGGAGCCGGGGCGCCACCGCGCCCCGGCTCCGTCACGCTCGGCTCACGCCTCGAGGCAGGCCATCATTCCGGGCAGGTCCTCCTCGAGGGAGTCTCGCCACAGCCCCCACTCGTGGGTGCGTCCCGGATGGTAGACGTAGTCGTGCTCGATCCCCGCGGCGTCCAGTGCCGCGCTGAAGCGGTCGTTGGTGGCGTGGACGACCGCCTCCTGCGCGCTGTTCCACGCGTTCTCACCGTTGCGGCGCAGCTCATCGAGCAGGAGGGACTGGTCTCCCGACAGGGGCGCGAAGGCGGAGAGGATGTCTCCGGTCCCGGCCCGCAGGAACAGGCGCTTGCCCCGGTACTTCTCGATGTTGTCCATCGGGTTGTACCCCTTGGCGATCTCGGGGTAGAGCTCACCGCCCCACGTCGACCCCGGCGGGTTGGCCGTCGCCGGGTAGTTCATGTAGTCGGCGGCCGGACCGGCCCAGATGATCGCGGCGACCCCAAGCCCGTCGACGGTCGCCGGGTTGCAGTCCGACGGCCCGGAGTAGGAGCTGATGGACCGGAAGTGGCCCCAGTACCGCTGCCCCAGGGCCAGTGCGCCCCAGCCGCCCATGGAGAAGCCTGCGATCGCCATGCGCGCAGGGTCGGTGCGGAAGTTGGCGTGGACGAAGGGAAGAACCCTGTCCATGATGAAGGTCTCCCAGGCGGCCTCCCGGCCGGGCAGGGGGTGGTTGGCGTTGGAGTAGAAGGAGCCTCCGCCACCGTCCGGCATGACGACGATGAGGTCGTGCCCGCGGGTCAGCTCGATGGCGTTGCCGTGCTCGGGGCCCGACCAGCTGAGGTACATGCCGAACCCTCCGTGAAGGAGAAGGAGCACGGGGTAGCGGCGGTCCGGGGAGGAGTCGTAGCTCTCGGGCAGCGTCACCCGGACGGAGGGGTTGAAGACCTGGATCCCCTCGGCCTGGAACCGGAAGTCGACCGAACGCAGGGCCGGGTCGTACCAGGGCGATCCCTCTACGGGCGTCAGACCGAAGGAGGCGTCGGCGGCGCGGGCGGTACCTGAGGACAGGCCGAGCGCCCCGAGCGGCGCCGCGAGGGCGCCGGCGGCCAGGATGCTCCGCCGGGGCAGTCGCGAGCTGAGCAGGGAGGACGAACCATGAGGACGGGACGTGAGCACCATTAAAATCACTCCAGGGATCAATGTGGTGATGTACAGGGCTGTCGTTCCGTGACGACACCGTCACGCTAGGGCAGCCGTGACAGCCGACACAACGAGGCACCACCAACCGTGGCATAGGTCACCGGCTTTGCCCTGGGGTCGCGTTGAGCGCTGCTCCCCGCTCGCTCACCCGCTCAGGGCACACGGTTCGGTGGCGCGGCCCGAGCAGGCCCCGGGCTCCGGTACGGCCCGGACCTGTGTCGTCGGATTGACCTGCGGTGGTCGCGGGAACTTACGGAACGGCTTCGAGAATCCAGGACAGCCAGGCCCCCGCGGCCAGGTAGGGGCCGAGGGCGATGTGCTGCTTCCTGTCGACCACGCCCGCGATCATGAGGACGATCGCCACCACTCCGGCCAGGACGAAGCCCAGGACGATCCCGGCCACGACGGCGGCGACACCCAGGTGGCCGAGCCACAGCCCCAGGACGGCGCTCAGCTTGACGTCTCCCATGCCCAGTCCGGAGGGCACGAGTGCGGCGAGGAGAACCAGACCACCGGCTCCTCCGGCGCACAGGACCGCCCTGAGCACGGGCCACGCCGTCGTCGCCGGCGTTCCTGCGGCAGCGAGCCCGATGACCGCCGCAGCAGCCTCCGCCGCGAGCACCCAGCAGGCAGTCGCCGCAAGGAGGCGGTTGGGCAGGCGGTGGCACGCTGCGTCGACGCAGCACGCAGCACTGAGGAGCGCGACGGTCGGCACGGCGATGATGGTGAGAGACCCGACGCCCCGACCTACTCCCCACGCCGCGGTCAGGCCACAGGTGACGCCGGCCACGGAGCCCAGGGCGACCGGCGACAGCAGCCACCTGTGGCGGACCACGAGCGCGTCGTCGACCGTCTCACAGGACCGCCGCGCCTGGAGCTCCTTGCCTGCGAGGTAGCTCGCCACCTCCTTCGCCACTGGTCCTGCCGCGGCACCGACCGACACGAGGCAGACCGCGATGACGCTTGCGAGCATGACAGGACTCACGATCTCCACCATATCCCAGCGCTCAACGGTTCCGAGATCCTAACCGCCCCTGGCCCGACCGCCTGTCCTCGGCGCCCGGCTCGAGGCGGGCGGGGCTCATCGGCGTGCCGGGACGAGCTCGACGACGACCCCGCGGTGGTCGGTGCCGGGAACCTCCGTGACCTCGCCGGCCCGGCCCCTCCAGGTCGCCTCGTCGACGAGCACGTGGTCGATGGTCGCCCCGAGCAGGGGCGTGCGCGAGCTGGTCGGCCAGGTGGACAGCCCGCCGATCCCGGCCTGCTCGCCCGCCTCCGCGCACCCTGCGAGGTCCCGCATGGGAGCGTGGTCGATCGTGGCGTTGAAGTCGCCGGCGATGATGAGCCCGGGTTCCAGCGCCTCGGGCGCGCAGGCGGATACGACGCCGGACACCGAGCTGCGCCATCGCCCCATCCGCTCGCCCACCGGCGGGACCGTGTGCACTCCCAGGATCGTGGGGCGTGTTCCGGCTCCCCATGTCGCCTCACCGACGGGCTTGAGCAGCACGGCACCGTATCCGAGCCCGGGCTGGGACTGCGCCTTGTACTCCCCCAGGGCCGTGGACACGAGCACAGTCGTGTCGTTGACGCTCGTGTCCGGCTCCTCGTGTCCTGCGTCAGTCTGGGTCGCGTGCGGGGTCGTTGCCGCCTCCGGCACCGCGCTGACCACCGAGTCCTCGCCTGCCGTGGCGGTGTACACCGTGTAGCGCAGGCCCTCCTCGGCCAGAAGGCCCCCGACCTCGGCCCCGTAGGCGGCGTCTGCCTCGGGCAGCACGACGACATCGGCACCGCTGTCGATGACCTGTCCGGCCACCATGGCGGCGTCGGCGCCGGAGTACATGGCGTTGAGGGTGTACACCGTCACCGTCCCGTCCCAGCTGGCGGAGTCGGTTGTGCCACCTCCCACGCTCTGGGTACCCGCACCCAGGCCGCGCTCAACGAGCCCTCCGGCCTGCACCGCGGCCACCGCCAGGACGACGGCGGCGACGAGGGCCGTGCGTGCACCCTTCCTGTGTCGGGCGCGCAGGAGTGCGAGGACGCCGAGCACCCCTCCGACAACGGCCAGCCCGAGTGCCTGGGGACCGCGCAGAGCCACGAGCTGGGCGAATGGGGTGCGCTCGGTCTGCGCCGGCTCGGTTGGCAGGAGGTCGGGGAAGGAGATGAGGACGACGCCCAGGCACAGGATCACCGCGACGAGCCACCCTGTTCTGCGACGGCGCCGGCTGTCCGGGCGAGAGCCTGTGGGCTCCGAATCACGGACCGCGGCTGCTGGCCGCGCCCCGGCGGGGTCCGTTCCCGTGTCTGCCGGGCCGGACTCGTCGGCCCTCGGGGTCGCCCCGGTCGACGGCGGCGCCTGGGCAGACCGGGACGGAGACGACGCAGATGAAGCGGATGACGCGGATGGGGCGGACGACGGTTCTCGGCGAGAAGGCGCAGGGTTCACCACGGCCTCCATCGTGCCAGGGACACGGAACGGAGACCAGAGGCTGGTCACCGTCCAGGTTCCGATCATGAGACGACTCGTCGTTCCTGGAACGTCGGTGGTCTGCTGCATCCGTGGACTGACCACCCTCACCTCAGGTGGCGCCGTCGTCCGGTGCGGTCATGCCACCTCCGTCGGAGGCGAAGGACGCCGGGATCTTGTCGACGACCGTCAGGGCGAGGTCCTGCATCGCCTGCGTGCTGTCCTCCGGAGATGGGGCACCGTCCTTGTACCTCACCGAGATGACGAGGTAGTAGCCGTCCGGGTACCGCCAGATCAGTATCCGCGCCTCCCGGCGAGAGGCATTCGTAACATACCAACCCTGACCCTCATGACCCGGAAGACCGATCGACTCAGCACGCCAGTCCGGGTTCTCTATCACTGGCCCATTCGAGGACGCAGACAGGTCGCCCATCACCGTGCTCCATCTGTCATTATCTGTATACTCGATCTTGACAGCCTGGTCGAGGCCCGGTGAAACTAGTTCACACGACCACCAGTCATACTCGTCTCTATTATGAGACAAATAGTACTCGTGTCCGGCTTGAAACTTGAGCGTAGTCTTGAGAACCTCGGCCGACACGATATCGCAGAGATACGGGTCCGACAACGCGGTCGGCGACGGTGAGGGCGTCGGCGCCTGTCTGGCCCACGGCACCGAGGAACATGAGCCCACCACGACGCATGCCGTCAGGAGGATCGCACTCACGCGCCAACCCCGCCGAAGAAACGAATGCATCCGCCCTTTCATGTGGAACCTCATGGTCTCACTCACCGCCTTCTTTTCCCTGCTCTGCCCCCTTGGTCCAGCCTGTTTGGACCGCCTCATCGAGGTCTATCATCTGCTGGTCAGAAGAGCCGCTGTTGGTGACCGCGGTCCTCCATCCGAGGATATAGGCCGCTGCGTCGGGGGTCATCGGGTCGGGCGCGTTGACGACGACCTGACCGTCCACCTGGGAGCACAGCGGCTCCGTTCCCCCATAGGTCGGGATGCTCTCCCCGATCGCGATCGTCGACGACTGGAGCGTTCCGTACCGGGCCGCGTCGACATAGGACTGCGCATGCAGCACATTCTGGATGTCGTCGGCCTCCACCGTGTCCGGCACATCCCAGTCCTCGGTGACCTCGTCGACGACGATCGGTTGCGCAACCGTCGACCCCACCCCGTACAACAAGGGCCCTGCCACCGCCCAGCTCGTGCCTCCGGTCACCGCGCCGACGCCAGAGGCGAGGACGGTCGAGAACACGCTCAGCGCCGTACTCACATTGCCCTTGGCCTCCTGCTTCGCCGCCTCGTCGTCTCCCGCTCGCCTCGTCGCGACCGCCTCGAGGTATCCCATTGTCGCGGCGGCTCCTTGATATTGATCACATATGCCGGTTGCTGGGCTGTCAGAACCGGCGACTATCGCCTCGATTTGGCCATGATGGTACTGACCCAGCCCGGCGGCCATCGTCCCGGCAGCGTTCTCGTTGTCGATGACGTCGTAGACGAGGGACTCGAAATCCGCTGTCGACACATATCCTTCAAGGCCGAGATCATTGACGTTGTCTTCGATCACCTGACCGGATGCGATGGCGGAGAACTCCTCGCCGCTGTTGCCGATGACGACCGCGAGGTTCTCCTTCATGGTTTCCGTCTTCTCTGGTGCGTCGTCCTGCGCGAAGTACGGGATGGCTTGACCGACGAGCCAGGTCGCCCGAGCGTCAGCCTGCGGCACGGTTGAGTCGCTGGTGTTCCGGTAGGCCGATGCTGCGGCGACCGCACCGGTCAACGAGTCGAGTCCCACGTTCGGATCCCAGGTGCGCTCGGTGAGGAGCTTCCAGCGTTCCGCGCTCTGCTCACCGGGCCGTTCGCCGGTTTCACCGTCCGGGGTGAAATAGGTGAGTGCTGCCTCAGGATTGTTGCTCATAGCCATGCAGACACCGTAGAGCGGATCCATCGAGGAGCCCTCATATGCGCCGCCGTATTTGGGCTCCAGTCCCGATGAGCTGGCGTCATACGGGTTGTCCTCGAACCGCCCGGCGAGATCGACAAGAAATTCCGTTCCGTAGACGGTTCCCTGCGCCTCGAGGAGCCCGTTGAGGGCAGTCATTGAGCCTTTCTCACCGGGGTTGTTTGTTGAGGCTGATGATGACGAGGGCTGTGGCGGTGATGTGGGTGATGGTGTGCGGGTCGAGGGTGACGTGTTGGAGGGCCTTGAAGTTCTTGAGCATGGCATTGGCCCTCTCGGCAGGCGAGCGCAGACTGGCGTGCAGATGGTTGTAGGTGGCGTCGTCGGGGCAGGGTCTGGCGCCCTTGACGGGTGTGAGCACGCCGATGCCGGCGCCGATGTAGCCCTTGTCGGCCAGGGTGGGCATGCCCTGGGAGGCGGCCTTGTACAGGGCGGGCAGCGCGTGGGCGCGCGCAGCGGTCAGGTCGTGGGTCGAGCCCGGCTCGACCGGCGAGACCCACACCGGGAATCCGGTGTGGTCGGTGATGACCTGGACGTTGCCCCCGAAGGCCTTGTGCTTGCCCGAGTACCACGAGTGGTTGCCCCGTTCGGTGCGGGCTGCGACCCTGTCGGTGCGGATCAGGGTGCCATCCAGGCACACGAAAGGCTCACCCTTGTGGCGCAGCTGGGTGATGACCTCGATCAGGTCAGGGGCCTGGGAGGAGATGACCTGGAGGGCCTCATGCAGGTACCTGTAGGCGGTGGCGATCGAGATGCCGGCGTCTCGGGCCAGGGTGCGCATGCTGGTGGCCTCGTTGAGCCAGCGCAGCACCATCACAGCCTGCACCCAGGGCGTCGCCGCCCTCTGATGAGGCCGAATGTCGTGCCAGCGGCGGTGAGCCGCCAGCCAGGCCGACACGGTTCGGGCGGTAGCGGATGGCACGTCAAGGGTGGCACGATAGGACAGCATGCGGGGACCTCGCATTCAGGGGTGCTTCTTTGGTCAGAACCCATCCTGGATGCGCTCCCCGCGTGCACCCCCACACGACACGCACCCTCCCCCAGCATCCCAACGATCAGGCCGGGTGCACGCCCCACCCCGGTGAGAAAACCTCATTCTCCCACGCTCGCCGTCCTCCTCGACAGCCGACTCGACCTCGTCGACGAGATCAAGTGGTTGGCCGTTACTATCGCAGATCGTGACATCCGGTTGGGAGGCTGCAGCGAAGATATGTCCGAGCACACCGACGTCCGCAGCCGCGCCCTCGGCGTCGAACTCCTTGGTCGCCATGTTCATCGGAGGGGTGTCAGAGGGAGTATAGGTCGTGTGACGAGCACCGAACTTCTCCACAAGGTCGAGATATGTCTCGACACCGACCGCGGACACGTAAGCCGCCCCATAGGTCGGCACGTCCTGATGCTTCGCGGTCTCAGTGAGGATCTCATCGACAGTGCGCCCGCTGGATGCCCTGCCGTCTGCCGAGTTCAATGCCTCGACCAGCTCGGCGGACTCGCTTCTCGCGTTCTGCACGGACTGGGAGTTGTATTCGCGTACGGTCGCCACCGTGTCGGTTGCGTTCCAGTACGCCTCGACGTCAGCGGTTCCCGCGGGCGGGTCAGGAAGGTAGTAGCAGTAGGAGGGTGAACCGTCCGGGCTCTGCATCGTAATCCCGGAGGAGTTGAGGTCTCTCGCTTCCTGACTACGCGCACGAAGCTCGTCGGCCAGGGATCGCAGGCCTTGAGAGACCCCTCCGAATGACTGGGACCCTGAGCTCGGCGCCAGGAACCCAGGGAGTGCTTCGGTCGCGGTGACCACGGATTCAACAGGATCGTGGTTGTCCGCACTCGCGCGACTAATGTTCTTACGCTCCTCCTCGACGGCGTCAGCACGATCGTCAAGATGGCCTGCGACGGCGTCGACGCGGTCGGGATCTATCTTGATGAAGGTCACAGGGACTCCTTCACGTTCAGGGAGGCGAACAAGGACTGGTACCGACTGCAATTGCCGGCGACGGATTACCCGAATGGTTTAGGAAGACGGCCACCTGGCTTCCGGCGAGTCAGGTTCAACATACTCGAGGCCGTCATTGAGCCTTTCTCACCGGGGTTGTTTGTTGAGGCTGATGATGACGAGGGCTGTGGCGGTGATGTGGGTGATGGTGTGCGGGTCGAGGGTGACGTGTTGGAGGGCCTTGAAGTTCTTGAGCATGGCATTGGCCCTCTCGGCAGGCGAGCGCAGACTGGCGTGCAGATGGTTGTAGGTGGCGTCGTCGGGGCAGGGTCTGGCGCCCTTGACGGGTGTGAGCACGCCGATGCCGGCGCCGATGTAGCCCTTGTCGGCCAGGGTGGGCATGCCCTGGGAGGCGGCCTTGTACAGGGCGGGCAGCGCGTGGGCGCGCGCAGCGGTCAGGTCGTGGGTCGAGCCCGGCTCGACCGGCGAGACCCACACCGGGAATCCGGTGTGGTCGGTGATGACCTGGACGTTGCCCCCGAAGGCCTTGTGCTTGCCCGAGTACCACGAGTGGTTGCCCCGTTCGGTGCGGGCTGCGACCCTGTCGGTGCGGATCAGGGTGCCATCCAGGCACACGAAAGGCTCACCCTTGTGGCGCAGCTGGGTGATGACCTCGATCAGGTCAGGGGCCTGGGAGGAGATGACCTGGAGGGCCTCATGCAGGTACCTGTAGGCGGTGGCGATCGAGATGCCGGCGTCTCGGGCCAGGGTGCGCATGCTGGTGGCCTCGTTGAGCCAGCGCAGCACCATCACAGCCTGCACCCAGGGCGTCGCCGCCCTCTGATGAGGCCGAATGTCGTGCCAGCGGCGGTGAGCCGCCAGCCAGGCCGACACGGTTCGGGCGGTAGCGGATGGCACGTCAAGGGTGGCACGATAGGACAGCATGCGGGGACCTCGCATTCAGGGGTGCTTCTTTGGTCAGAACCCATCCTGGATGCGCTCCCCGCGTGCACCCCCACACGACACGCACCCTCCCCCAGCATCCCAACGATCAGGCCGGGTGCACGCCCCACCCCGGTGAGAAAACCTCATTCATCTTGAAGTGAGATAGACGCCCTCGCGTTCGACAAAATTCGCCCATGTCGTAGCGTCGTTTCTGGGAACATACTTAATCCCCTCGAGCGACAAGCACACCACCGCACATAACGTCATATCATGGCACTTCCCACGCGCTCATCGACTCCCACCACGAATAGACGAGACCGCTTGCAAACAACATCCCGATTCCGGTGGAAACTATCAACAGCGCCGGCCATCTCCACCCCAAAGGCAAAGTCAATCTTTCGGCGAGGTACCTCCACGCAAACCGGGGTGCAACGCCCTTCGCAGCATAAATAGTCGACACGGCAGCCAGGCTCCAGATAATAGACGCCACAGACGCAAGAGCATAAAATGCAGCTCCAACAATAGAATAAGTAACATAGGCTATAGTATGAAGATCGATCCCATCAATTGAGCACGCCGCCAGAGTTTTACGGATCTCCGCGGGTGCCGCAGGGGCCCTCCACAGAAAGGAGACCAGAACAAACCCTGCACCCGATAGTATGAGCGGCGTTAGCATGCACGCCACCACCGCCTTAGTTCCCGCTATAACAGATTTCCACCAAGCAACGATAGCCACAGCAGATGCAGCCAAACCCGTAGATACTGAGATTAATGAAATCCCCAAAAGCAACCATGCTCGCCACTTGATATACGCTGCCGTAACGGCAACCGCGAGAATCACGACCGCCAACATGCTATCACTTTCGTCAGATGTGGATCGCCTCGACGACGACACTCCAGCACTCTTCCTTCTGCTCCTTCTGCGGGGGACCGCCGTGCGCATATCCTCCAGGGTGGCCCCGCCTAGTGTCGGACTGAACAACCACGATAGAGCCGGCCCAAGAATGGCTCCGTATATCATGCCGACAGCAGCCAAGAGGATGGAAGCCATCTCAGTTCTATACATGCGAGTTCCTCCGCCTTTCGATCGCCCCAGAGATTAGTGCGGACACAGCGGTTCCCGCGAACAGAAAAACAAGGTCGACGGCATGCTGGTCTATTATCGCCACGAGAGCCTGGGCAAAAGTCGGACATTCATTCACGATCGTCACCTCTCAAACTAGCTCTGATTACATTCTCGCGGAGAGAGCCTCGCCGAGCGCGCTCAGCGATCGCGCATCCCCCGGCAACAGATAGGCTCCTTCGTTCCACCCCATTTTGGAGCACATTGGAACGAGACTCTCCACGGTAAGTAACTTCAGCCCTACAACGTACATATCTATCAGTTCACCCTCGACCACTCCTTATCCTTGTTCCATTCTTGACTTCTGGACAGATATCGACATGCTAGCCGAAGAGTGCGACATGAACGAATAGGCCTTACAAAGAATGCCCCTATTTGCGGGCGCGCCACAACACCACGAACAGATAGAGCATTTGCTTGGACAAACCTAGTATTGCACACACAACCGCCACCTCCTCACCCGGCACAACACGACCCACGAAACTGCCCGATACGACTCACAATCCACCCAGAATGTCTCTGTGCCACTATGGGGTGAATGGCGTTTCTCGGACATGGCACCTTCTCCCTCCGGGAGACATGATCGGAGTGCTGGGCGTTATTCTACTTCGCGCTATTAGTGCGTCAGGCCGTCTACCTGCGGGCCAGGTGCTCGCGCTCGACCTCGTTGGGGGTGCGGCACCCGGGAGCCGAATGGAGACGTGCCTGATTCTATGTCAACTCAATCCAGGAGGCAATATCGTTCATGTATTTCTTGCACGTGGGGCATACCGTCCGATGCACCCTCTCATTCTCAAGAGCCGCGTCGAACGACTCTGCCCACGTCCGTTACCTTGTTGGTGGTTCCGGGTGGTCCGGGACTGGGCCAGCCGCTTCCGGCATGATGTCTTGCCCCTGTCGTTCGATGATCCGGGGGGTGTTGTCACCGGTCGTGGCGGGCGGATGGTGATCGCTGATGAGGGGAACGACCCGCTTGACGCGAGGTCCAACGCAGACGTGGGTGCGGGACCGTCTGCCTGGCCGGCTGACCCACCAACGCGTGAGAGGGAGCGCGCAGAAGTGGATATCGAGGACGTGGACGTCTTCGTCGGTACCGGGCGTGGGCAAGACCGAGCACTGGGCCACAGCCATGACCGCCGGCGGCAAGAAGGTCCTTGACAGGGCCCTACCCAACAGCGAGGACCGGCTGCGCGAGGTATACGAACGGCTCGGCGAGCACGGCCGGGTCCTGGTAGCGGTGGACCAGCCCGCCACCATCGGCGCGCTGGCAGTCGCCGTGGCTCAGGCCATGGGCATCACCGTGGGCTACCTGCCAGGCCTGTCGATGCGGCGCACCGACAGGCCTGACGCCGGGTAACGCCAAGACAGACGCGAAGGACGCCGCGGTGATCGCCCAGGCGGCCCGCACCATGCCCCACACCCTGCGCGCGATCGACACCAGCGACACGGACGCCGCCGCGTTGAGCATGCTCACCGGTGATGGCGCTGGCGTCGTCCTGGCCCGGCAGGACCAGCCAGGCCGAGGGCCGCATCCGGGGCCTGTACAGCCAGACCCCGTCCCGCCCTGGAGACCGTGCTGGGCAAGCGGCTCGAGCACGACGCGTGCCGGGTGGTCATCGCCACCTGGCCCACACCCGCCGCCCTGTGCAAGGCAGGCCGGGCCAGGATCAACGCCAAGCTCAAGGCCACGGGCGCTCGCCGCCACACCGCCTGGGCCCAGGACATCATCAACGCCCTGAGCAAGCAGACGGTCTTGGTCACCAGCACCGACGCCGCCGGCGTCGTCCTGCCCCACCTGGCCCGCCAGCTCATCGCCCACCCGCGCCCAACGCGACGACATCGCCGCGAAGGTCGAGGCCCTGGTAAAGGCCCACCCTCTTTACCCGGTCCTGACCACCCGTGCCCGGCATCGGGGTCCCGGCCGCCGCCGTCTTCCTGGCACAGACCCTCGGACGCTCCTTCGACACCGGCGCCCACCTGGCCTCCTACGCCGGCCTTACCCCCGTGACCCGACGGTCCGGCTCCTCGATCCGCGGCGAGTACGTCTCCCACTCCGGCAACAAGCGCCTCAAACGCGCCATGTTCCTCTCCGCCTTCGCCTCACTACGATCAGACCCCGCCTCCCGAACCTACTACGAGCGCAAGCGCGCCCAGGGCAAACGCCTTGGGCCAGGCCCTCATCGCCCTCGCCCACCGCCCCATCCTGACCCTACACGCCATGATCCGCGACGGAGCCCTATACGACCCACCAACACCAATCCAGCAACTACCCACCGCCGCTTGACACACCACATAGGGGCACCCCCCAGGCCAACGGAAGGGTCGAGCGATTCAATCGGACCCTGGCTGCTGAGGGGGCGCATGCCCGCACCTACACCAGCCATACCAAGCGCGAGGCCGCCTTCACCCAGTGGCCCCGCCACTACGATCACCACCGACCCCACACCGCCCTCGACAGCCAGCCTCCCGCACACCGCGCTCACAACCTCACAGGGAAGTACAACTATGCCAGGCCGGTGCCGCTCATGGCCCGCGCCCGGGTCATGAGCGGCACCATGCTCCTGAAGACCCGCGAGACGGAGGGCTGGGAGACGCCGTACATGCCGTGGCGCAGCAGCGCCACGGTGACCTCCACCTACTGCCCAACGCTCAGGCGACGCACTTTCAGACAATGGACCTGGCGCTCGCTAACCTCCTGGCCGCACCTGACTATCTCATAAACATCATTGTTGCACAACCCCGCGATAGACTGGTAATGCATCAATCACTCCCGCATGAGAATCGAGTGCGGTAACCCGACTCTCACACAAGACGACCGACACCCTCGTTAAACCACACAAACAACCTACCATGGATATCATCCTGACTCTCAACTCAACCACCATTACCCATACTTCCACTACAACACTTGCCGCCATCGCGATGAAACCATCGGATTCTGACAATTCCGGCACATTGCAACCAAGTCGCAACCTAGTCCGTATTCCGGGCGTCCGTCAGAACCTGATAGCGTTGCAGTGAAGACCACTGAAGAAACGGAGCCCACCATGGACCCAGTTGTTGCCACACTATTGGCAAACCTGGCTGAAATCTCAGCTAGAAACACGACATCCGCCATCATTGACAAGATAAATACCGCAAAAGCAAAGAAGCGGGACGAGGAGACCATCCAAATCCTCTCGGAGATCGTGAACGCACTTATTCAGGATCGCGAAGACCTCGTCACGGTCGCACAGGGACTCAAGCAGCAGCTTGTCTCACAGCAGATCAGCGATGACGATATCAAGCATATTGTCGAGACAGTAGTGCCGCTGATCGAAACGATTGGAAACTTTGGCGAAAATCAGAGCGTCGCCGCAGTGGAGCCGCTCAGGCCGCTCCTGTCCCAGGATACGCTCAAGGTGCTACAGACGCTCGGATTTAGTTATCGCGAGGCGATCGGCGAACCCCTGACGTCTGTTGTAAGGAGTTACATATCATCGCTCGAAAAGTCTTCGAGCAACCGAGGGCAGCGCACAAGAAAATGATGTTCAGAACATTTTCCGGTAGTTCTTTGACAAGAAGTGTCATCATCGCCGGCTCGTTTTTCAGAAGTCGCCCATAATGTGGTCAGCTTCTGACTTGCAGCTTACAAACGACAGTAGGTCGGTCAGCTAAGACAAACCTCACTCCAAGGCGCGCTCCAACCCTCACTGTTCCTTTTTACTGGGAATGAGGGTTGAAGGATATGGATCGTTGGGGGCGGCGCGGGACGACTAGTGTGCCGTAGGCCGGTGCACGCGGAGCTTTGCGCAAGCATGGGTTTCGGCTAGGAAAACGTGCTCGCAAGGAGGCTCCGCGCGGGTGTCCTACTGTGCCGCCGTCGACGTCCCGTCCGCTACCTCCCGCACCTTCTCGCGGCGGATCGCCGCCCACTGCCGGACCTATGACGCTCACCCCGGACAGCGGGCCGCCACCGCATGAGCCCAGACAGTGATGTCTGCAGCGCTGGTTCATCGAGGTCGCCCGCGTCGCCGGCCGGGCCCACGACATATGCGCCTGGCCGGCCACCTACTACCGATAGCCTGCACGAGGCCCTCCAAGTCGTCGCGGACCGGGCACCGACAACCACCTGTGGTATCTCGGGAAGCACAAGGTCTTCGACACCAACATCTAGTTCCTGACCGAACACACCGGCTTCCCGGTGTGGGCCTGGCCGGTCGAGCCCGGCTCGACCCACGACGTCACTCACCGTCAAGGTTCACGTGCTGCCCGCCCTGTACAAGGCCGCCTTCCAAGGGACTACCGACGCTGGTCGACAAGGGCTACGCCGGGGACGGCGTGGTCATCCCGGTCAAGGGCACCAGTTTCTGCCTCGAGGACGCCACCTACGACCATCTCCACACCGCCCCGCGGACCCCGACAGACAGAGCTAACGTCATGCTCAACTAGTTCAAGGCCCTGCAACGCGTCAGTCGCGGCCCATTCACCATCATCACCACCTCACTTGTCATCATCACCGTCAACAAAGAAGCCCGACAAAATGCTCAACAGATGAAATGTACATTCTTACCAATACTTCAATAGCCTCGAGCATATGGCACCCTGGTTCGACTTTACTTCACTAGTATTCTTTGTTCGCGAGTACACCGCAACCAAGAATAGCCTGGGAGAACTTCAGCAGGGGTCACCACAGTCCACGCCCGCTCCCCCGTCCTTACTTGACACGAAGTGATCATGGACGACCCGTCGCCCTACAACTACATTTTTACTTGATACACCCATCAGGCGACCACCCGCTCGTACACAGTCCCCTCGAGGTCACGCATCTGCCTCTCCACACCGACCGCCAGGGCGGGATCGTCCAGCCGCAGGCCAAGCTCGATGTTACGTTCCTCAGCGCTGTGAGAGAAGTTCGCGCTTCCCACCAGCAGGAAGCGGTGATCGACGCTGAGAAGCTTCGCGTGGCTGGTTACCGGACGCTCCCCCTCCTCCGGTGCCCGGGTGCGTAGGACGACAGCCTCGGGGAGTGCCCGTGCCATGTCCGCCGTGCTCAGGCGCGACCTGCGATGTCGGACAGCACCCGCGCCCTCGAACAGTCCGTCGGCGGCCTGCGTGTCAACATACAGCCGCACAGCCACGCCTGGGCGCCGCTGGCCGACCCTCACTAGCGCCTTCCACAGCACGGAGGTGGCCTGGAGGTTGAAGGTCGCGCAGACGACGGATGTCGTGGCACCACTGACCAGCGCAAAGACGTCACCGGTCAGGGTCCCCGAACCGAGCAGGCCCGCAGGCGCCGTCCACACGGGAGTCACCTTCCTCGTCCTGCTGGCTGCCCCGGCAACTGCCTCGAGCACGGCAGCGCTGTGCTCGCGCGCCTGCGGCCCGAGCCCGGCGGCCGTCATCAGGCTCCTGGCGCGCTGACGGCGTGCGGCCGGGACGACGATGAGTGCCTGGCTCAGGGTGGCGCCCGCAGTGAGGCGTGCCGCGATCCCCTCCGCCTCAGTGCCGGTGAGGAAGGCACCCAGTTCCCTCAACGGCTCAGCTACTCGTGGTGACATGCGCTGATCCCCGCCTCATGCGAGTCCCGTGCGAGCCCGGTGCGAACCCCGCACGATCCCCCTGCACGAACCTCTTTGGTCCCTCGTTCGCGTCTCACACACGTCGTACGTCCTCGAAGAAGGCCAGCTCAGCCGACCGCTGCGCCTTGCCGCCCACGCTGTGCTCCCCGGGCAGTGGGACGACGAACCGACGGTCGAGAAAACGGTTGGCTCGCTCGCAGGAGGTCTCCGAGACCATCGTGCAGCAGTGGCAGGCGGCGCCGTGGAGAAAGTCCTCAGGGTCCTGCGGCACGCGTCTGGCGCACACCGGGTCGGAGGAGCAGCGCATCATCCCCATGAGCGCGGCGCTGACAACCTCGGAGAGGCGCTCCGGCTCGGACAAGGACACGAGGCCGCCGAGAGTCCCGTCGGAGTCCGACGCAGTCGTCGTGAGCAGCACCCCTGCCGCCGCCGGCCGCGAGTCGGTCGCCGTCCAGGCATAGACCCGTTCAGAGATGGAGGCGGCACCGTACCCGGAGGACATGGCCATCTGCCGGATGAGCGCGTGGGCGAAGGTGTGGAGCAACCAGTAACGCGGCGGGACGAAACGCTCGTCGGGTTGGATCGCCCTGGCGGTCTCGGAGAAGCGCCGCTCGACGTTGCGGCGATGGGCCTGACGGTGGGCGAACCACAGCGGGCTAGCGAGCACCCTGCGTTCCCATGCTGCCACGGCCTCCTCGTCGAGCTGGAGGAAGATCCCTTCACCGAGGTCCTCGGTGGCAGGCACCCATGCCGGTCGACCGCCCCTCACGAGGGGAACGAGCCGGGCCACGGTGTCGTCGACCCGGTCGAAGTCGTCGATGCGGGTGAAACCAAGGATGGCGTTGACCTTGCGCAGCCGGTCGACGGCGAGGACCCGGCTGATCCCACGGGGCACCTGGCCCAGGGATCGGGGCGAGACGACGAGGCGGCTGTCGGGGTCCTCGTGGCGCTCGCCGAGCGGTTCCTCCTCGAGATAGTTCCATTCCGGGACGAGAAGGTCCACCGGGTCCCACTGCTCACGTCGGCGCAGACGCTCGTCCTCGGTCTCGGTCGGACGCGAGAGGAGCTCGAGGAGGTGGGTGAGCTCGGAGTCGGGGAGCCAAGCCAGTCTGGCAGCCTCGGCATCGCCCCGCTTGAGAAGCATGCGAACCAGGTCAAGGTTGTCACCCACCGTCTCGCGGTCCTCACCGAGCGTCCGCCGCAGGACCGCCACCTGGTCCCGCTCACGCGCAGCCGGATCCAGCCGGGGCATGTCGATAATCGACTGGGTGGCAGCGAACCAGAGGTTGGAGGCTCCGACGAGCATGACTCGCGGCTCGGCCTGGCAGCCCTCGGGGTCGAAGCCCCCCAGGTGCGGGTGGCGCCCGCGGCAGCGCGGCAGCCGACTGCGGCCCTCCTCCCCCTGGGCCTGGGCCATGGGCCGGGTGCTCCCACAGGCTCGGCAGGAGATGATGGCAGTGGCACCGCGCAGGGAGGTGTCACGCATCTCCAGCTCGGGATTGGGCGCCTTGGTGCAGTGCGCTCCCTCATGCACCCACCAGTCGTAGGGGAACTCGTCGAGGTGACCGATGGGGCAGGCCAGCAGGTAGCGGGCGGGCACGCACGGAGACCGGCGCATCCTCTGTTTCTGCCCCACCGATCCCGTGGAGCGTGAGCCGGATCGCCGCCGCACGCGCCCGGGGCAGTTGCGATGCTCGAAGACCGCCTGGTCGGGGCGGAAGGGGTGGGTGTTGGAGTATCCGTCGACGAAGCGACCGACCGGGGCGAGCAGGTCGCATCCGGTGCAGCGCAGCCACTGGGGAAAGACCCGTGCGGGCACCCCCAGGTCATCACCCTCGCGGCGCCGCCCTGGTCGAGTGGGCTGCCATGGAAAGCGCCGCAGCTCACCGACCTGGTGGCCGAGCATGAGCTGAACGGTCTCCAGGAGGCGCGGCGCGTGGACGGTGACGGGTGCGGAGTCCCGACGGCGCCAGATGTGCTCCCAGTCGTCCAGGCCGGCGGGCATGATCGTGAAGTGCGGCAGGTCGATGACGGCGCCCGGCCCGTAGGTGTACAGCAGCGTCGTGGGCCGGGCGGAGCCGACCTTCGCGTAGTTCTTCTTCGCCTGATCGGCCGAGAGCCGGTCGCCATCACCCAGGGGGTCGACGACACTGAGATCCTCCGAGGAGACAACCGAGTCGGCGGCCCGGTCCTCGGCCCCTTGGCTCGTCGCGGTGCTGCTCGTGTCGTCCTGGTTCACTGCCCGTCCTCCTGCTCGGTCTCCTCCGCCCCCTGGGTCTCCTGACGCTGCCAGGCCGGTCCCTCTTGCGCAGCCCGGTCCACGAGGCGGCTGGGGTCGGGAGACACGAGGAGGTTGATCTCGGGCTGGACCTCCCGCATGGAGCCGGCGACGACGAAGGGCTCCCCGTCCTGCCGGGGAGCGTGCCCGCCCGCGGACTCCGCTGAGCGCAGGAGGGCGAAGAAGCGTGCATCGTCCGCGCCGCGCTCGTAGACGAGCGTGCCGCCCCCCTCAGCGGCGTGCCTCGCCCGACGCGTCCACTCGCTCAGGCGGCTGTCGAGGCGGCTGGAGGCGTACTGGGACGCGTCCTCACCTCCTGCCGCGCCGATGCGGGCAGTCAGCGAGCGCGTCAGTGTCATGAGGGCCTCCTCCTGGGCGGAGGCGTTCCCGGCGTCCCGCTCGGGATTGAGGCCACCGGGGGTGCCGGCCTGGGTGACCCGGGCGGCGGCCACAAGGGCCCCGTCGAGGCCGCGGTCGACGGCCGTGACAGAGAAGGGGGTCACCGACAGCGGCTCGACGCGCGCGTAGAAGGTCTCGTGGAAGTGGCGGAACTGCTCGTAGTGGGCGAGGTCCCGTGGGCGCGCCCAGTTGCCCAGCGTGACGACGAGGCCGGGGCGGTCGGCCATGTCGCGGCCAACCCGGGAGGTGGCCTGGATGTACTCGGCGGTGTTCTTGGGCTGGCCGACGACGAGCATGAGACCGAGTCGGGAGACGTCGACCCCGACCTGGAGCATCGAGGTAGCCAGGACGACGTCATAGGGACTGGCCTCCGCCGGCCGGCGCACCACCTTCGTCCCGGTGCGGGCGGCAACCACTGCGGCGTTCCTCGCGGCGGTGGAGTCCACCTCGGGATCGAAGGTGAGTGCCATCCGGTCAAGGGTCGAGGTGATGTCCGCTGAGGAGATCCGGGAGGTGAGCTCACCCAGGTGCAGCGCACCGAAGTCGGTGCCCCTTCGCCGTGGCAGACGACTGTCTCCTCCCGGCTTGGCCAGGCCGGTCTGGATGTCGTCCTGGACGTAGCGGGCCATGCCGGCGAGCTCACGGGTGGCAGAGAAGTAGCCGACGAGGGTCATGTAGGGGTCTGCTGCGGCACCGAGGCGATCGAGGAGGAGCTGGGCGCCGGACATGAGCACCTGGGTCACCTGGATCTCGGCTGCGGTCAGGCGCACCCCAGTTGTCGACAGTCCCACGTAGAGGCGGCCAGGGTGCTCGGCGTCCACGGGCAGGGCGCGAGAGAAGAAGGTGTCGGCGGCGTCGAGGACCTGGGGCGGGAAGATGGTGACGTCCCGCCCGTAGAGGAGCCGGACCTGGTCGGCGACCCGGCGGACCGTGGCCGAGGAGGCGACGATGAGCGGCGCGGCTGGGCGGCCGTCGGGCGCGGTCCACGCGCACATCGTCTCGACGGCGGTCTCGAACAGGCCGACCGTCGTGCCCAGGGCCCCGGTGATGAGGTGGAGCTCGTCCTGGATGATGAGGTCTGGTGGCCGCAGCCTCGTGGCGGGCCGGATGGCGGACGCCGGGAGGGTTGGTGTGGCGTTGTGGCGCCCGTTGTCGGCCAGGTCGCAGCACGCGTAGTCGGACTTGTCGAGGTGGTCGCGGAACGGGACGTAGCCGTGGCGCTCGCAGCGGCGCGAGACGTGCCCGAAGAGTGTCGCGGCGTGCCCCTCGCGGGCCAGGCGGGCGAGCTTGTCGACGGTGGCGATGACGAAGGCGGGGGTGAGCCGGTAGATCTCCTCATCGGTGGTCAGGACCGGCAGGCCGTCGGGGACGTTGTCGTCTCCGGCGGAGAAGGGGCACTCACCGTAGGGGTCCGGGCAGTGGACGACGACTCGTTCGGCCATGCCTGCGGCCTCACCGACGGTCACGTCGTTGGGGCTGAGGGCCAGGCCGCACCAGGGGCAGTGGCCAAGCTGGAGGGCGGAGAAGCGGTAGCCGGCGCCGCTGCCCTGCCGGCTGCGCAGGCGCTGGAGCTCCTCGGCGGCCTCGCGCACCCGTTTGGGGGACACGCTCGTGCCGACCCACAGGCCGATGCGGAAGGGCTCGCTCCCCCAGGTCTCGGGGTCCTCCCGGCGGGCGAGCTCGGCGGCGCACACGAGGGTGGTGGCGCGCTGGAACTGCTGGGAGGTGAGCAGGCGCAGGGTGTAGCGCATGAGGACGGTGACGCCGGCGCGCCCGTCGAGCGGGCCGTCCGGGGTGTCGAGGAGGCCCTGCCTGCGGCGGATGGCGAAGGCGTAGGCGGCCAGTCCCAGGTAGGCCTCGGTCTTGCCTCCTCCGGTGGGGAAGAAGAGGAGCTCGACGGCGGCCAGGGGGCCGCACCGGCGCTGTGCGGCGGGGTCGGTCAGGGCGGGCAGCTGCATGAGGATGAAGGCGAGCTGGAAAACCCGCCAGTGGTGGGGATGGCTTCCTGCCAGGACACGTTCCTGGGCCTGCTCGACGCTCAGCTGCGGGTCGGCTGCCCGGGCGGCGGCGACCTGGGAGCGGAGGCGCTGGTCGGCCATGACCCGGTTCATGAAGGCGAAGCTGCGGCGGGCCTCTGCCCCCTCGGGGGTGTCGGCGGTGAGGTGCGCGAGACCGTCGGCGAGCTGGTCGCGGACCTGGCGGGCTTCGACGAGGGCTTCTGCGGCGGTGTCCCGCACGTGCTCCGGGAGGGCCTCGGCGGCGGTATCCTGCCCGTCGAGCCAACTGCTGTAGGCCTCGATGATGGGCTGGAGGGCGGCCCGCAGCGTCTCGGGGCTGTCCGGGGCGGTGGCCGCGGCGGCCAGGGCGCGCATGTCGAGCTGGGCGCCGGGGACATGGGCTGCGGTGGTCTGGGGGGTCTCGGCGGTGGGGATCCAGGTGGTGCGGACCTGGACGGCGCGGCGGGTGGGGGCCTGGCCGCCGGGCGCGGGTGGCAGGCTCCAGGTGGCCGAGCAGGTGCGGCCGACGGCGAACTCGAGCCGGTCGCGGTACTGAAGGTCGAGGCGGGCCTCCTCGCTGCCGGGGCACGGGCCGGGGGGCCCGCCGGGGGCGGGTGGGACGAGGGGGTCGTGGACGGGCAGGAAGACCGCGCGGCCACCGGCGTCGACGTCGATGCGGGTCTGGAACATCCAGGCCTCGGTGGGGATGCGTCGGGGTGTCGTCCGGTCGTTGCACAGGGCGAGCTCGATGAGGTAGCGGTCCGCGGGCTCGTCGTGGTGGGAGTCGATGCGGAGGGTGACCTCCCCTTCGAGGGCGCGGTCCTGGGTGGCTCCCGGGGTGAGTGAGGCGAGCTCGAGGCTCAGGCTGTGGTCGTGCGGGACCCGGCGGTAGCGGGAGTCTCCCGAGGTGCCGGCGCTCTCCGTGGTCTCGGCGCTCAGCGGCTCGTAGGTGCCCCAGCTGATGTGGACGGTGAGGGCGTCGAGGTCGGCGGGGACCTGGAAGCGCAGGCCCATGGAGGCCGGGATCATGAGGCCGCGGCGCACGGGTTCGTCGTCGGTTTCCTCGCCGGGGTCCTCCTCGGCGGTGGCGCCCAGGGTCTCCTCCTCGGCGCCGACGACGGGCACGCCGGTGGACTGCGCCGCCTCGAGAGGGTCAACGCCCTCGCCGGCTGCTTCGGCAGAGGTCTCCTTCGTGCGAGCCTCCGCGGGGTCCTCCAAGCGGGTGGGGGCGATGCGACCGAGGAGGTAGCGCTGCCCGGGCGGGGAGGACAGGAGCTCGGTGTCGCCCTCGGCCGGGCCGAGGAGCTCGCGGCGGAGGACCTCGAGAAGCCCGGCGCGGGCCGAGGCAGAGCTGGAACCGGGATCCTCGTCAAAGACGTAGGCCGTACCGTCATGGACCGTCCTGCCGGCCCTGCTGGTTGTGGCGGGGGCGTGCGGGCTGCTTTCAGACATCGAGGGTCTCCTCCTGGACGGGCTGAGGACGACGCCCTCCGCGAGGCCTCGTCGCCGGCGCTTGGGCGGCCTGGGCCTCGAGGGCGGCGCGGCGGTGGTTCTCCTCAAGGAGCCGGTCGAGGATCTCGACGCGGGCGGACGGGGAGACGGTCCAGCGGGTCATCTGCCGGTAGGTGTGGAATCCGTGGGCGAGATCGAGGTCGTCCCAGCCGTAAGCGGCAGCGACAGTCTCGTCGAGCTCGCGGTGGATCTCGCGCAGGCGGTCGACATCCGGGTCCACGCCGGGCGTGAGGCCCGGGTCGTTGACGAGGTTGTAGAGCGTGGTGAGGCCGAGGCTGCGGCGCAGCATGATCTCGCGGCGCTCGGTGTCGAGGCTGCGGCCGACGGCCTCAAGAGCCGGGGTGGGTGCCGGGCGAGGAAAGGTCTCAAAGACGTCGGTGGGCGTGTAGCGGGGATCGCCCCGCATTCCCGAACCATTCTTGATCGCCCAGGCCTGATGGAGGGAGGAGGATAGCACCGCTTGATCACTGAAAGAGTCCGTGGCGAAGACAACTGTCGCATCACTCATCACGGCGCCGGTAGGCACGCGCACCGGCATGACCGTCTTACTCACCCGCGCCACAACGAGCACCTCGTCAAGTTCGGCAATCGCCCTCCGCATCGACGGTGCCCATGCCGCAAAACGCCACCAATACTCGCGACGGTAATCGATCTTAACGACATCGCGTTGAGGCTTGACATCCCGGACCACTCGGGCGAACGGCGTCTCATAGAGCCCGGCTTCATCTCGTGAACGCATACCGAAATCGATGACCCATCGAGATGGAGAGCAGTCGGGCCGAGAGTTGAGGTCCTCGCCGTTGAGGTAGGGGAAGAGGACCTCGGCGTTGCGCGGGTCCCGCTCGATCCACACCTGGGCCTCCTCGGGCTCAAGGATGAAGCCCTTGCCGAGGACGTAGCAGCCGATGAAGGCGATCCCTGCGTTCTCTGCGATTCGTTCCGGTTTGCCGGCCACTCGCCCCTCGGGCTCGAGAAGGGTTGAGATCCGGTTGACAGGCTCGTCGTCGCAGACGATCTCGCTGGCGGGGCCAACCTCGGCCCGTGTGCCCCAGACGGCCGCGTACTCGAGGTTCGCGCTTGCCGCCGGCCACGTGCGGGACTGGATGGCGCGGGTGATCGTGAAGCCTCGTGCGACCATCTGGTCGAGTCCCACCTCGCGGGTGTCTCCCTGGGCGAGGGTGTTCGTCGCAATGAGCCCGACGGTCCCGCTGGGGCACAGGAGGCCGGCGGCGCGGAGGAAGAAGTAGGCGACGAGGTCGGCGCTTCCCCGCTGCCCGTTTGCGAGGGCGTGGACGAGCCAGTCGCGGATATTGCTGCCCATCGCGCCGGTCAACTTCTGCCCGCCGAGGAACGGCGGGTTTCCCACAATCGCGTCGAATCCTCCGCGTTCCATGACCTCGGGGACGGTCAGGGGCCAGTGGAGACAACGCCAGCGCCTGTCGTCCGTGGACACCGTCGGGGTAAGGCCGCGCTCGAGGATTGCCTCCAGCATCGAGTCCTCTGCCTGCCCCTCGGGCGGGAAGGCGCGTCCGAGGGCCACCGCGAGGTCCCCGTATGCCTCGTTGAGTTTCTTGCCGGGCTTAGCACCAACCGCCGGATCCAACCCCACGGCGACCACGGCGTCGGCGACGCTCCCCAGGAGCCTGAGGTCCTCCTCGTTCTCCCGCTGCAGCCGCAGCTTCGTCGCCGTCGAGCGAGCTGGGTCCTCGTTGTCCACCTCGGAGGCGAGCTCACTGCGCCGCTCCCGCACCCGCGCCAGGACCGTGTCGACGTCGAGGGCAGAAGCGTGCTCCCCTGCGCGGTCGAGCTCGAAGAGCCGCGTCGTGGGGGCGGCGGAGGGATCGATGTGCTGGGTGCGCAGCTGGCGCAGGTCGGTGATCCCGAGCAGCGAGTTGCCGACAAAGATCTTGTCATCCACGAAGCTGAAGGGCTTGTCCTTGTCGAGGGAGACGAGCCACAGGGAGAGCTTGCACATCTCGACGGCCATCTCGTTGATATCCACCCCGTAGAGGCAGCGGGCAACGACCTGCCGCAGGGCGTGACGCTCCGCTCCCCCGGGCTGCGTGACGTACCGGCCCAGGGTCCCCTCCCGTGTCCAGGCCTCAACGAGCTCGCGGGCCAGAAAGCGGGCCGCGGCCACGAGGAAAGCTCCCGAGCCGCAGGCGATGTCGGCCACGTGCAGGCCGAGGATCTGGTCCGAGCTCAGCGGCCGCCAGGCCGAGCGGTCGTTCGTCTGGTGCGGGCCGGGGTGGAACACCAGCGGCTCCAGGGCGTGACGCACGACCTCCTCGGCGAGCGAGCGGGGCGTGTAGTGGGCACCGGCGTCGCGCCGGGACGGGGTCTCGGTCACCACGAGGCCCCCAGCCTCGATGACCACGGGCCTGCCCCGCAGGTCCCGGCGGATAGCGCCGATCCACGGGCGCAGGCGGCCACGCAGCCCCGCCTCGTGGGTGACGGCCAAGAGGGCGCGCTCAGCCTCGTCATGGTCCATGGCGTCGCCGGAGCGCAGCGCCTTGGCCAGGGCGCTCTTCGTTGGAGGTTTGGCCGCGCTCTGGTGCTCCTTGACCCAGGTGAGGACACCTGCGGCGAGCTCCGCGTCGTCGGCGTGCTCCTCGGCGAGGTCCTCAAGGACCGCCAGGGGCACCTCGGGCTCCTCACCGTCGGTGCCGATGAGACCGAGCACCGTCTCCGTGGCACGGGCGCAGGTGTAGCCGAGCAGGCCCTCGTAGATGTAGCCGATCTGCTCGACGTCAATGTCCCGGAAGGACAGGCGACGCACCTCGCGCTCTTTGCCCCTGCCGGTCCGGGCCGTCTGGAGGGAACGCAGAACGTGCATCATGACCCGGTCCGAGACGGTCAGGCGCAGCGCGCCGCCGTCGTCGGTGGCTGTGAGGAAGGGGAAGCGGGCGGGGTCGAACAGTGAGCCGCCGTAGGCGGGAATCCGCATGTCCTCGGCGTTGACGCCGTCGTGGAGGGCACGGGAGGTCGCCAGGAGCCGGTGCCAGGTCAGGCTCGTGCCGTCCATGGACTCCTCGCCCTCGTCGCGGGCACGCGCCTCCAGCTCGTCCAGGACTCCCGCCAGGCCGTAGCCGCCGGTGTAGAGGGACTGGGCGGGCAGGAGGCCGCGCTCCTCGGCGAAGAGGAGGAAGACCGCCCGCATCATGATCGTGACGACCGCCTCGTAGACCTCATGGGCGTCCTCGGGCAGCGGGTCCCCCAGGGCCGGTGCGCTCGGTGCGGTCCGGGCGGCCTCGGACAGGGCCGTGACGACGAGCTCGACCGCCCGACGCACCTGGGTGCCGAGGGCGTCGGTCACCTCCTCGGCCGCCAGGACGGAGTCCGCAAAGAGGGCGGGCAGGCGTTTCTCGCTCGTGCCGCCCACGAGACGGGGCACGGACAGGAGCTGGCAGAAGGCGTTGCGGGTGGCCGGTTCCTCGACCCAGGTCTGGCAGTCCACGATCCCCGAGGCGGTCGCCCCGGCCGGTGGGGCGCTGACCAGCGCCCACCAGCGCCCGTCGGTGACGACCCCGATCGTGCAGGTCGACTCCCGGCTGCGCAGCATCGCTGCCATCCGGTCGATGGGGCTCGCCGCCCACCCGTCCTGGCCCACCTCACGCAAGGAGCCGACCGGGTCGGTGAGGAGCAGGAGGGCCCCGACCGTCTCCCCGCGAGCCAGAGCCCCGCTCGGCGTCACCGTGACGGCCGGGAATCCGTCTGAGACGACCCGGTAGGTCTCGGCCAGGGCCGGGCGGGCCTCTGCGGTCACGAGGCCCTGCCCCCAGCCGATCACCTCCGTGAGAACCGTCGACACCCAGGTGTCGCGCGCCCGGCGGTAGTCGGCCAGGGCTAGCTCCCGGTCGCGGTCCCAGGCGTCCCAGGCGCGGTCGAAGGCGGACTTCGCCGCACGCAGCGCCTCCCGGCGGGCCCGGTCCAGCGACGGCATGCCCTGTGGGTACAGCCCTGTCATGACCGGGACCGACAGGAAGGGGCCGTCGGTGTCCACCAGCTCGAGCCACTCGCGGTGCTGCTGGGAGGCCGTGCGCGCCGCCCTTGCTTCGCCGGTATCGGCAGCTCGGCCGCTCCGACCGGCCGAGCCTCGTCCTGTTCCTCGAGCCTGGCTCATGACCCCCTCCCCCATGCCATCGCGTCCTCCTCGGTGACGGCCAGGACGAGGGCCACGGAGGCGACATAGGGCCGCACGTCCTGGTACCGCAGGTCCATCGTCTGCGCCTCTCTCTCCTCCTCATCGCCCAGGGCAGCCAGACGGTCCTCCATGGCGCGCAGGTCCCGGGCTCGTTGATGACGCTGGTCCTCTGCCCACAGGGCGAGCATGTCCTGACTCTCGCGCTCCTCAGTACGCAGCCGCTCCAGGGAGTCGGTCAGGTTGGCGCGGAAGGCGGCGAAGATGGCGCGAACGCGCTGGGTGTCCTCGAGCCGCCGCTCCTCAAGCCTTGAGTCGACCTGGTCCTGGAGAGACTCCGCCCGGCGCTCGGTCTCCTCGACGAGGCGGGTGCGCAGGTGCCCGTCGTCGTTCCACAGCTCGGTGAGGTGCGCCCGCACCTGAGGGGCCGCCAGCTGGTATCCCTGCGGGTCGAGGGCGCGGTCGAGAACCTCCGAGAGGGTCCCCTCGGCCACGCGGTGCCCACGCAGCCGCACCCCGGTCACGAAGACCTCCTCGTGCAGGCGCAGCCCGCCGCGGCCCACGAGCACGAGCCGGGACAGGGAGGCGGCGCAGGAGTGCTCCAGGCCCGGCAGCACGACCGCCGTCACCCTGCTCACCTCGGAGCGCGGGCTGAAGAGGTTGGCACGCAGGGTGCGGGTGGCCTTGCGCATGAGCGGGTGACCGAGGTGGAGGTGGACGATGCCGGGCACGCGCCCAGCCTCCTCGTCGAAGGTGACGGGCCGTAGGCGCCCTGGCGCCAGGCGGGTGTCGAGGCCTGCCAGCGCCTCCTGCCAGGATCGGCCCAGGGCGGGCACGGCGTAGACAGCCGCGTCGGTCTCCTCGCTGCCGACCTCCTCGAGGAGCGGCTGGTGGGTCATGCGCAAGGCCTCGTCCACGACTCTCCGACCGGCCGCGGCGCTCAGGTGCATCTGCTTCTTGCGCTTCTCATACCCCGCCGCCAGGGCCGTCAGCCGCTGGTTGAGCCTGGCCGAGCCGGCCAGGGCGTCGGTGATGGCCTGCTCGTCGCGCCCCTGGGCGCGGGCCTTGCGGAGGCTGCGCCCGAGGAACTCCCTCGTGATGTTCTCATCGATAAGCGGGTTGATGGCACCCAGGTCCTGGGTCTCGGTGGCGATCTTGGTCGCGAGCCGCTGGAGGAACTCCTGGTGGCCTGCGTACAGGCCCTCCTTGCGCAGCGGGGCGAGGTAGTAGATCTCCGGCGCCTGGCGCTGGCCGTACCGGTCGATGCGCCCGACGCGCTGCTCGAGCCGGGAGGGGTTGAAGGGCACGTCGAAGTTGACCAGGCGGTGGCAGTGGTCCTGGAGGTCGATGCCCTCCCCGGCGGCGTCGGTGGCCACGAGGACCCGCACCTCCTCCTCGGTGGGGCTGGCGGTAAAGCGGGCCCGGACGTCCTCGCGTTCCTCCGCCGAGGTCGAGCCGCGGATCACCTCGAGGCGATCGTCATAGCCCTGCTGACGCAGCACGGAGAGGATCCACTCGACGGTGTCGGCATACTCGGTGAAGACAACCACCCGCTCATTCGTCCACGTCCTCCCATCAGGTCGGCAGACGGCGTCGAGGAAAGAGACCAGGGCCGCCAGGCGGGAGTCGGGGCGGGACTGGTAGCCCCGGCCCCAGTCGGCCAGCGCCTCCAGCTGCTCGCGCGTGGCGGCGGACAGCGGGTCCGAGGCGCGGGTCGCCAGGAGCGTGTCCATCTCCGGCTGGGCGGTCAGGCCCTCCTCCTCATCGGACTGTCCCGAGCCCATGACCTCCGTGTAGTAGTCCTCGTCGTCGTAGTCCTCGAGGCCGCTCGGTAGCGACTGGTCGAGGTACCCGCTCAGGGTCTGCGCGAATGCCCAGGGGCTGGACAGGAATCGCTTCTTGAGCAGGAGGGCGGCGATGTCCAGGTGCCGGCGCCCCTGGGCGCGGCCGGAGGCCCGCAGGATGCCGTCCAAGGTGGCGTAGGCCTGCTCCTCCTCCGGCGAGGCCTCGTAGGGGAGCACCTTGACCTTGCGCTGACGGAAGTTCTTCTCGGCGATCTGCGACTTCAGGCGCCGCACCGTCACCTCGTTCAGGGCGGTGGTGTCGATGCTCGCGCCGCGGGCAAAGCGACGCGGGTCGATCATCTCCAGCAGAGCGGAGAAGGACTCCGTGTAGCCGTTGTGGGGTGTGGCGGACAGGAAGAGGCGGTGCTCGCAGCTCTCCGCCAGGCGGCGCAGTGCCCGGGTGCGTTGGGAGTCGACCGCGTAGCCGTCTCCGCCGCCCGCGGCCGAGGGTGTGGCTGGCGCCACGTGGTGCGCCTCGTCGACGACGAGGACGTCGAAGGCATAGGAGCGGGCGGTACCGGACCGGGCGGCGTCGGCGAGGACCTCACGTAGGAGCCTTTGGGCCCGCACGCCAGGCAGCCAGGCCATCGAGACGATGACCCGGGGGTGAAGGCGCAGCGGGTTGGCGGCCAGCCCGTAGGTGCGCCGGTCGGTCGCCATGCGGGCGGAGTCGACGATCACGAAGTCGAGGCCGAACTTCTCCCGCATCTCGGCCTGCCACTTGATGGCCAGGCTCGGTGGGCACACGATGATGACCGATCGGGCCCGGTGGCGCAGCAAGAGCTCCTCGATGACCAGACCTGCCTCGATCGTCTTACCGAGGCCGACGTCGTCGGCGAGCAGGAGGTTGGTGCGCGGGGCTGCCAGTGCCCGGCGCAGGGGCTCGAGCTGGTAGGGTTCCAGGGTGGCACCGGAGCGGAAGGGCGCCTGGAACGCCCCGGGGTCAGCGGAGGTCACGGCTCCCCAGCGCACCGCGTCGACGAAGGCGCCCAGGGTGTCAGGGTCGTCAAAGGCGTCCGCCGCGATGGACTCAGGCAGGCCTCGGTCCGGGACCACTGACTGTCCCAGCTCCAGCTCCCAGATCACCGTGAGCTCCTCACCCATGCGGTCCTCGTCGAGGGACTGGAGGGTGACGACGTGCTCGAGGCGGGCGGTGCCGTCGTCGGCTGAACTGCGGGGGAGTCCTTGGGCGGTGACGTCCGTGACCGCCCAGACCGAGCCCCTGACCTCGACCACCTGGCCGGGATCGGGCGCCTGGGGGATCCTGTGGTCTGCCGTGGGGGCGCCTGCGGGCGCCGAGGGAAGCTGAGTCGTCATGGGTGCCTGGTCGACGGGCCGCTGGGCGGAGGATGGTGAGAAGACGCTTGTACTCTAGCCCTGCGACCCTGCTCTCCAGGCCTGCGTGTCGACGCAGTGGCCGAACTGTGAGGCAGGCCCGTCCCCGGGACCGGTCGCTCCGGGGGCAGCGCTCCCCCTGCTGGCCGCGTCTGTCCTACGGGCGCAGCCCGAAGGACACGCCCGCTGCGCGGAGCATCTCGAAGGTGTTGACCCACCTGACGCCGAGCGCTTCGCACGCGTCCGGGATCTTCACCCGCTTGCGGGAGCCTGATCCCGCGGTCTCGTGGGTGACGACGGTGCACGAGTGCGCCGCAGCGAAGGCGACGAGCAGGTAGTCGGCGTTGTTTGCCGTGAAAGCATTCAGTGCAGCCGGATTGAAGTTCTCCGACTGCGCCCACTGTGACAGCGGCGTGAAGAACGAGGCCGTCCGCTGATCGAGCGAATGGAAGAAACCGCGATGTACCTTCGCCCACGCAGAAAGCTCGTCCTCACCTCGACAGAGCTCGTCGTACACCTTGTCGATACTGAACACTCTCCCCTGGTCGTGCCCCTGGTTGAGCCAGTCCCAGAACCCGGGGGCGATATAGAAGGCATAGTAGCGGTTCTTCGCCTCGATAAGGACGTTGGAGTCGACGAGGTACATCACGCTGCTCCCACTCTCTCCGCCAGCCCCTCAAAAGTCGAGTGCTTCGACGCACCCAGTAGTCGGTAGGCGTCCCTGTAGGTCGTCCGCCCCTCCAAGGTGGAGGAGACCACGGCTCGGGCGAACGGACGTCCCAGGCGGCGAAGCTGGGTGTTGTAGTAGTTTCCGCCTCCACCCCGGTCACGCGAGGACTCCATGAGCCCCAGGACGCGCCGACGTTCAGCGTCGTACCGACCCACGTAGTCATCCCAGCCGAGGTACCCGGCGTCTCGGAAACGAGCGAGCACGACAAGCGTGCTCACCTTGTAACGTTGAGCCAGTCGGTCCAACTCATCCTCGTCGCAGACACCTCTCCATTCGTCCTGAATGGAGTCCAGAGGGACCAACACCTCCGCAGCGACCTGGTTGCACCAGCGCTCTTCCTTCTTTCCCGCCTGAGCACCGGCGACCGCGTCGGACAGCGCACTGTGCCCCAGCCACAGGTGGGCAAGCTCGTGGACGAGGGTGAAGATCTGCGCGGCCTTGGTGTCAGCGCCGTTGATGAAGACAAGAGGGGCGAGGTCGTCAGCCAGGACAAAGCCCCGGAACTCCTCCGGATCGAGTTTCCGGTGCGTGTCCGCCCCCACGATCCCGTTAACCATGACGAGGACGCCGATGTCCTCAGCACGCTCAATGAGGTCGGTCATCGCCGCGGACCAGTTCGTCACGGACCGCTCGTCAAGGCGGAGTGCGGCACGAATGTGCCCCGCGACCTCCTGCGCAGGAGTATCGAGCGTCGCGGAACCGACGAAGCCGAGGGAGGCGGCTTGCGCATCCATGACCTCATCTCGATACCAGTCCTGACGTAGCTGGCACAGGTAGATCGTCTCGAGCAGGTCCACCGAAGGCTCGCTGACCCCGACATCGCGGAGGGTGCGCATGTCCGGGATCGGAACGTCCTCGACCGGCGGCTCGGGCAGGAAGAGCATGCCTAAGGGCGCGTGGGTGTTGTTGGCGAAGTCCTCGATCTGCTTGAGAGTGGGGCGCGAGACCCCCGCGATCCAGTCATCGAGCTTGGGGGCACGCTTGCGGACGGTCGCATCGTCCCAGCGAGCCCGCCTGACGGCCCAGCGCAGCAGGTCGGGCGCGACATCCACACGGACTGCGGCCACGGCTCCTCCTTCGCGTCCCGATCTCAGGCACCAGTCTGCCCCACATCGCCGACACGGTCAGCATCCGGACCGCGGCGCAGGTCACCGTCCTTCTCCGCCCACCCTCGGCAGGCTGCGGGACGGCAGTGCTACCGGCCCCGCCGGCGTCGACCGCGCCCGAGGGCCCACCCCGTAGGGAGCCCCGCCTTGCCTCGCGTGCACGGCTGAAGGGGAGTTCCGCCCACTACCTGGACATGAGTACTTCACCGCCCGAGGACCTGCTCTCCTCCATCCACCGCCACCTGCTTACCGCCGTGGTCACGCACCTCGGGGGCACGGTGCTCATCACGCTCGCCTTTGAGGTCCTCTGGACCGTCCTCGAGCATCCGGCCACGAAACAACTCGGCACACGGATCATGAGCACGATCGCCCGCCGAGCCAACCCTCGTCGGCGCACCTCGAGACGACAGCGCAGGGACCGTCATCGGCGCTGACGGGCGGGAAGGATCGGTGCTCCACCCACAGGTGGGGAACCCGATCACCAAGGGTGAGCGGCGCCGTGATCCCCTTCCATGATGCTCGCGCACAGGTCACTGTGACCGGCGCCAGCGTCGACCGCACCCGGGGGCCGCGAGCACGGCCAAGGGCTGCACCGCCTCCGGGGCGCGCCCTCAGTCCACGCTAAGACTCCATCACTGCAGACAGTGGCGCCCTCACTGGAGAAAGTGAGCGTCTCACTGAAGACAGTGAGACCTTCACTGACGCTGGTTGACGGCGCGGTCAGCACGGAACCGCGCCAACATCCCAGACGTCGTTGCCACACGCCACCTGCTGTCACTCTTACTCTCACTCTAACAATGTGAGAGTACTTGAGAGTAGAGCGCGTCCCGCACACCCGCGCCCCCGACCCGCGCTTGCCGTCTCGCGTCCCGGCCGCAGCCCCTCATGATGTCGTGTCACGTCACCTGCCCCGAGACCTCCCGGGTCCCGGCCGACCTCCCGGCACCTCGCTCCTGCTCGCCGAGCCTCCCCCGGCCGCCCCGGTCCCGTGCCCCAGCCGTGCGGCCAGCTCGTCAAAGTAGGTGTACCGCGCCCACGCCTGCCGGTCCCCGATGACGTACAGCCGCCGTCGGGCCCGGCTCGCGGCGACGTTGACGAGGTTGACCGTCTGCGAGGCCCAGGCCTTGGCACCAGGCTTGTCCGGGTCTCCTCCCAGGACGAGGAAGACGACGTCGGCCTCGCGCCCCTGGGCGGTGTGGATCGTGCCGGCCCGCAGGCCGGGGTATCTTCTCTCAAGGGCCTTGAGGTTGTGGGCGACCGCTCGGAACGGCGAGATCGCGATCACCTCCGACATCTCAACCCCCTGCTTGCCGAGCCAGTCAAGCCCGCGACGCAGGCGGGCGACCTGCCCGGGGTCGTCACCTCCTCACCTCACACCGCCCCCCCGCTCCCCGATACCCGGGACGACCGCGCTCAGTCAAATGCGAGCCGCTGCAGCTCCTCCCTGAAGCGGAGCCCGAAGGCAGGGCATCCGGCGGTGGTGAGCGCATCATCGAGCTGCAGGTAGCGCGGTCGCTTCTGCCAGTACTCGAGCTGCCGCTCAACAATCGGCCTCAGGCACATAGGATTGGATTGGGCCACGAGGCAAAAGAACTCGTCGGGCGCGATGATCTCGTACACTTCCTCATCCGGATTCCTAGTGAAGTCCGCCGGATCGTTCTGGGTGAGGAGGAGATCAGCCCGACACGTGACCGCGGCCGCGTGGACGTGGTAATCATCCGGGTCGTTTCCGGTGAAGGACAGGTCTCCTGAGTAATCATCCAGGATCTCATCAAGGAACGTGCGCATGAGGTCGGCGCGGTGCCTGGTCACGTGGCCTGGCGCAGTCGGGTGCTTCTTCCTCATATTGGCGAGGACCTCAGCAAGGATGTCCTCGGTTGCACACAACTGAAACATGCCTGGGTTGTCACAGCGGAGAAGGAACAGCCAGTCCATCGTCGTCTTGGCGAACAGGACGTTGGCATCGACAAGCACCCTCTGCGTCACACAGGACAGACTAGTGCCCGCACGTCCATCTGACCACGCCCTGGGACGACCGCGCTCAGTCCACGAAGAACTCGAAGTCTCCCTCAGCATCCAAGGAACGGAGCTCGTCGAAGGCGCGGCGCCGCTCGCGTTCGCGAGCCGCACGGAAGGCGAGAACGTCCTCCCTGCGGAAGCGCGTGTGCGATCCGACCTTGAAGGAGTCGATCCGGCCCTCACGACTCCACTTAAGGACGGTGGGCCTGGAGACGCCGAGCAGGTCCGCAGCGACGGTGCTCGTCAGTTCCTCGGGGACGCGCCCGATCGTCACCTCGCCCTGCTCGGCGACGGCCGCGAGCGTCGCAAGGAGCATCCTCTGAGCGCCCGGGGGCAGCGGAACCTCGCGGCCGTCGGCGTCCCGCAACGCGATCGACATACGGTTGTCGATCGGCAGCTCTCGAAGCTCTTGGATCGTGCCGGCGGTCACGGCAACCCGCGAGGCGAGCAGGGCCACACCCACATCCGTCTCCTCTCCAGACGCGCCTACCAGGGACACACCACACACTAGGTCGTTGCACTTGTAAGTGCAAGGTCGAGGAGTGTGCTGCCTGCCGCAGCCGGGATCCGGGAACCGCGCTCCGCGCGGACCCACCGCCGGCCCCGCCCGCCCCTGCGGCACACTGTGCCCGTGACCGACCAGCCGCCCCGCTCCTCCGAGCGCGCCCCCGCCGGGCACCGCGCCCCCGCCGAAGGGTGCGACCTCACGGGGCACCGCGCCCCCGCCAGAGGACGTGACCTCACGGGGCACCGCGCCCCCGCCGGAGGGCGCGACCTCACGGGGCTGCTGGAGTCCATCGGCTCACGCGACGGTCGCCTCGTCCACCTCGAGCGCATCCCGGCCCGACCCGGCGCCCACGCCCCCTGGCCCCAGTGGTCCGACCCCGACCTCGTGGCCGCCTACGGGCGCCTGGGAATCACCGCGGCCTGGACCCACCAGGCCCAGGCCGCCACCTCCCTCCACGAGGGCCGCCACACGGTCCTGGCCACCGGCACCGGCTCGGGCAAGTCCCTGGCCGCCTGGCTGCCGGCGCTCACCGACGTCCTGACCGCCCAGGCCGGCACGGGCGACCACCGCATCTCACGCCACGGGCGGCGCCCCACGACCCTCTACCTGTCCCCCACCAAGGCCCTGGCAGCCGACCAGGCCGCCGCCCTGGGACGCCTGGTCGACGCGCTCGAGGCCGTCCAGCGCGACGCGGGCCTGCCCGCCGGCTCGCGCCGCACCGTGCGGACCGGGACCTGCGACGGCGACACCCCCCTGCCCGAGCGCGACTGGGCGCGCGCCCACGCCGACGTCGTGCTCACCAACCCCGACTTCCTCCACTTCTCCATGCTGCCTGGCCACGAGCGGTGGACGCGTCTGCTGCGTTCCCTGCGCTACGTCGTGGTCGACGAGTGCCACGCCTACCGCGGCGTGCTCGGCGCGCACGTCGCCCTCGTCCTCCGCCGCCTGCTGCGCCTGGCCCGCCGCCTGCGCCCCGAGGGCCCCGGGCCGGCAGTCCTGTGCGCCTCGGCCACCGCCGCCGAGCCTGCGCTGACCGCGGCGCGCCTCATCGGGGTGGAGGCCGACGACGTCGTGGCGGTGACCGAGGACGGCGCGCCCGCCGGGGAGCGGACCCTGGCGCTGTGGCAGCCGGCCCTGCGCGACCCCTGGGCCGTCCCCGCCCCGAGCGTCCCCGGACCCGACCGAACCGGGACGACCGACCAGCACCCGCAGACCGCGGGCACCGCACCCGACCCAAGCGGGCCGGTCGACCAGCACCCGCAGACCGCGGGCACCGCACCCGACCTGGCTCCCGGCGCCCCGGACACACGGACCGGCCACAGCCCGGGCACCGCTCCCGGCCCCGCCCCCGGTGCCCCGGGCACGGCGCGCCCGCCCCTCGACGCCCCGAGCCCCTCGCCGGCCCCGGTCCCTGACACCGGCGACCCGACGGAGGACCCTGCCGCCCGACGCTCGGCGGTGGTCGAGGCCGCCGAGCTGCTCGTCGACCTGCTGAGCGTGGGCGCCCGGGCCCTGGTGTTCGTGCGCTCCCGGCGCAGCGCCGAGATCGTGGCCGAGCGCGCCCGGCACACCCTGAGCATGTCCCAGCCCGAGCTCGTCGACGCGGTGGCCGCCTACCGGGGCGGCTACCTGCCCGAGGAGCGCCGTGCCCTCGAGCACGACCTGCGCCGCGGCCGCCTGCGCGCCCTGGCCACGACCAACGCCCTCGAGCTGGGCATCGACGTCACCGGCCTGGACGCCGTCGTCATCGCCGGCTGGCCCGGGACCCGGGTCAGCCTGGGGCAGCAGGCCGGACGCGCGGGCCGGGCCGGCAGCCGGGGGGTGGCGGTGCTCATCGCCAGCGACAACCCGCTGGACTCCTACCTCGTCCACCACCCCGAGGAGGTCTTCGCCGCACCTGAGGCCACCGTCTTCGACCCGGCCAACCCCTACGTCCTGGCCCCGCACCTGTGCGCGGCGGCCTCCGAGTCCCCGCTGCGCACCGAGGACCTGGGGCTCTTCGGCCTGCCCGACGACTCGCTTCTGACCGAGCTGGCGTCCCGCGGCGCGCTGCGCCGTCGACCCACCGGCTGGTACTGGAACGCCACGCTGCCCGGACGCCCCCAGGACCTGACCTCCCTGCGCGGCGACGGTCCGCCCGACCTGCCCGTCGTCGAGGCCTCGACCGGCACCGTCGTGGGAACCGTCAACGGCGCCGCCGCCGACGCCACCGTCCACGCCGGGGCCGTCTACATCCACCAGGGCAGGGTCTACGTCGTCACGGAGCTGACCGAGGAGGCGGCGCTCGTCACCGAGTACCCCGCCGTCGGCTACCGCACCCGGGCCCGGGAGCACGCGAGCGTGCGGATCGTCTCCCAGCGGGCGCGTGAGCAGTGGGGCTCGGGCGTAGGCTGGTCCTTCGGCTCGGTGGAGGTCACAAGGCAGGTGACCGGGTTCATGAGGATGACCGTGCCGGGCATGGAGGTCGTCTCCCAGCACCCCCTCGACATGCCTGAGCACGTCCTGCCCACCGCCGCCGTGTGGTGGACGGTCCCGGCAGCGGCCTGCGAGGCCGCCGGTGTGCTGGCGGCTGACCTGCCCGGTGCGCTGCACGCCGCCGAGCACGCCTCGATCGGGATGCTCCCGCTGCTGGCCACCTGCGACCGGTGGGACATCGGCGGGCTGTCGACCGCGGTGCACCCCCAGACCGGGGAGCCGACCGTCTTCGTCCACGACGGCCACGCCGGCGGGGCCGGGTTCGCCGAGCGGGGGTTCCGCGCCGGCACTCAGTGGCTGGCGGCGACACTGGCGGCCATCGAGGCCTGCGACTGCGCCCGGGGCTGCCCGGGCTGCGTGCAGTCCCCCAAGTGCGGCAACAACAACGAGCCCCTGGACAAGGCCGGGGCCGCGGCACTCCTGCGGCTCCTGCTCGACGCCGCGCCCCGCTGAGCCCGCGCCTCAACGCGGCGCACGTCTCCCACAGCGCCCGCGCACTCGCAACGCGTCATGCACATCAATGGCTCCGCGCACAGCCCGGCTGTTTCATCACATTGGCGGAATGACGCGGATTCGCCTCCCCTGGTACGCAGCCCGACGAGGTCGCAGGACCTCGCTCATGTGCATCGAGCACGACGATGCACACGAGGCCCATCGGCCACCGGAGCACCGCGGGCGACGAACCGCGGAATCACGGGGAGACGACCCGAAAGCCACGGTCATTTATGTGTCAACCACATCCCCGGCGCCTCACGACACCACACAGGCCTGGACACGGCGGCGCAACCGAGCCGCCCCGCCTCCTCGGCCCTCACGACGCCGCACTCTGCCCGGCATGGAGGCACTGGAAGGTCCTGCCCGCGCCGGACGCATCGTGTCTATGGTGTCCGCGCCCGGCCGGTACCCTGCCGACTCGCGACGTCCCGCACCCGGCCGTGCCAGTCTGACGAGGTCGCACGGCAGGCGCCAGGTCGCCACATGGTCGATGAGGTCGCACGTCCAACGTGCGACCTCACCACCCAAGGAGCGACCTCACGCGCCACAGTGCGACCTCGCCACCCAAGGGCGGGGCACCAGCGCAGACCTCCCGGCCACCATCGCCGTGGCCTGAACACGGGTTTCCGCCCCGCTCCCTCACCCTGGCCGACAGCCGGACACGCCTCTCTCGTCGACGGCACCGGGCGGGGACGCCGAGCTGCTGGAGGGCACGGGGCCCGGGAGCTCTCATCCGCGTCACCGGGCGGGGACGGCCGTCGGCCGCCGTCACCGGGCGGGGACGCCACCACCTGGCGCCCCCGCCCGCGCGGTGTCAGACGATGCCCAGCGGCTTCCCGGGGGTGAACCCGGGGAAGACCGCACCGAGGTCGGCTCCCCCGCCGAGCCTGGCGGAGACGATCTCCGACAGCGCCTGGCGGTAGTCCAGGGTGATGGGCACGTCCCCCAGGGACAGGTTGGCCGCCTCCAGGCTCGGGACCGTCCCCAGGACGCGTCCGCCGCGGACGGTGCCGCCCATGACGAACATCGTGTTGCCCTGTCCGTGGTCGACCCCGCCGCCGCCGTTCTCGGCGACCCGGCGACCGAACTCGCTCATCGTCACCACTGTCGTCGAGTCCCACATGCCTCCCAGGTCCTGGCGGAAGGCCGCCAGTCCCTCGGCGAAGTCGCGGGCGCGACGGGCGAACCACGCCTGCTCGTCGCTCGCCGCTCCGAGGCCCGCGTGCATGTCCCAGTCACCGATGTCGATGCACGCGACCTCGATGCCCGCGCCGGACTTGGCCATCCGGGCGATCTCCGCCAGGCCCTTGCCCCAGGTCGAGGTGGGGTACCCCGATCCCGCCCGGGGCTGGGAGGCGCGGACCTGCTGGAGCTGCTCGGCGGCGTCCATGGTGGCGCTGGCCGTCATCTGGACCTCTCCTCCCGCACCGCGGTACATCTCGTCGATGGCCGTGCGCACGTGGCTGCGCAGCCGCTCCGATCCCCACACGGTCAGGTCGAAGGCGTCGATGCTGGAGACGGCCACCGTCTCCAGGGCCTTGGTCGTCAGGGACAGGACCGTCGAGCTGCCCACGCTCACGCCCCGGAAGGTGCCGGTGTCCGCGGAGGCCGCCTGGAGGTAGCGTCCCAGCCACCCGCTGCGCACTGAGGCAGGCGCGGCGCGCTCGACGGTCACCTGGTCGGCGAAGTGCGAGCGGGAGACCTCCGGCGAGCCCACCCCCTGGATGATGGCGAGCTCGCCCGCGTCCCACAGGGGCTTGAGGGCGCGCATGTGGGTGCTCAGGCCCCAGGTTCCGTCCAGGGGCAGCGTGCGCCCGGCGGGCACGGCGATCGTCTTGCGCGCCGCGTAGTAGGCCGGGTCGTTGACGGGCACGACGGCGGACAGGCCGTCGAAGCCGCCGCGCATGAACACGCACACAAGCAGGCCCTGAGGCCGCCCGGCCGCGGGCGCGGCGAAGGCGTAGCGCGGCATCGAGGTGGCGGTCAGCAGCGCGCCGAATCCCGCCGCCGCCCCGGCCAGGACGTGGCGTCGCTTGACGAAGCGGGGGCCGCCGTCGACGTGCTCGACCTCGGTGAGCTCGGGCAGGTCGTACCTCTGGGTGACGTAGGAGTCGGCCTCGCAGCCGCTCATGGTCCGCGACGTGCCGTCGACCTCGACGAGCATGGCGTCCTGCGCCTCGTCGTGGTGGTGGACAGGTGTGACGACGTCCTCGTGGAGGAGGGCCGAGCCCCGGGTGAAACGGGTCTTGGGCCGCCGCTCCGTCCGGGTCCGGGACAGCGAGGAGATGGTCGTGGTCGGTGAGGGTGTCATGGTTGTTGCCGCTTCTATCTGAGGGAACCGTAGGGGCTGGCGTAGGTCAGGCGCACCGCCTGCTCGACGTATCCGGACAGGTGCTCGGTCACGACCTTCCAGTCCTCCACGCCGCCGGACTTGGGCATGCCTGCCAGGATGCGGGCGATCGCCTCGACGTGGGCGTCCTCCCACACGTAGCCGGTCAGGTGCCAGGTGATGCGCTCGGCGGTGGCCTTGGCACTGTCCCCGGGGGTGATCGACAGGGCGCGCGCCCAGTCGGTGCGGCCAGACTCCTTGGTGTCCCCGGGGATCGCCCGCTGGACCGCGTTCCACATCGTCATCATCCGACCGGTCGACATCCAGTAGTCGGCCGTGTCGGGGTAGCCGTCGACGCTCGTGTACATGCGGGGCTGGTGCCCCGCGTCGCGGATGAGCCACCCGTAGGAGCCCAGGTTCCACACGTCGTTGGCGGAGGCCCTCCCGGAGGGGTCGACCGACTCGACGCTGGCGGCGCGGGCGATCGACATGATGACCTCGGTGGGGCGCCTCCACTTCCTGCCCACCGACTTGTGGAACTCCTCGTGGGTCAGCGCCACCCTGACCGCTGGCCCGATGCGGGTGCCGTTGGCCAGGTAGGCTCGAGCGATCTCGGCGACGACCGCCTCGCTGGGGTCGTCGCTCACGAAGCGTCGGGCGATGCGGGTGGCGACGCGGGTAGCGGTCGCCTCGTGCGAGCACAGGTACTCCACGCAGCGCTTGAGCAGGTCAGGCCCCTTGGCCGGGTCCGAGTTGGGGTCCGAGAAGCCCAGGACCTGGATCCTGCCGGTGGCGTGCTTGCTCGGGCTGTAGAGGTAGGTGCGGCTGGCCCAGTCCATGCCGTGGCCGGTGAGCATGATGGTCGCGCCCTTGACGTCGTCCTCGGTGTAGGCGTCCCGGCCCACGGTGTAGAGCTCAAGGAGCTCTCGACCCAGGTTCTCGTTGGGGGAGCTCTTCGTCGACACGGTGTTGTCGAGCTCGCGCAGGAGCGTCGGGTCGGTCAGAGCAGCCAGGAGCAGGTCGGCGTAGCGCCCCAGGGCGTGAGTGCGCAGGATCTTGTCGAGCCCGGTCACCATGGACTGTGCCTTGCCCAGCAGGGGCACGTAGACCATGTCGGCCATCATCTCGACCACCGCGTCGGCCAGGACCCTGTTGCCGAAGCGGGCTCGCATGAAGATCGAGTTGGTGATTATCGGCGGCGCGAGGTAGGGCTTGCCCCCGGTGGCCTCGCTCAGCGCGGGCCCGGAGACGGATGCCCAGGGGAAGTGGGTCGAGATGATCCGCTCGGCGCGCGAGTCGTTGATCCGGGAGGGGTTGAGCTGCCAGTCGATCCAGGCGGTCGTGCCCCTGGCCTCGATCTCCGCGGCGATCTCGGCGGTCGCCGCCGTCGAGGCTCGCCTCGCCAGGTGCCAGGCGGGAGTCGTGCGCAGGGTCAGACCGGGGGCCAGGTCACTGACCGCGGTGACGGTCGCCCGTGGCCGCTCCCGGCGGTAGACCTCCAGGGGCAGCGTGGACGCGAAGCTCGCGGTGGTTGCCTCGCTCACGACCGCCCGGCCGCCCGGACCCAGCGGCGCGACCCGGATGGCGGCGGCCGAGGAGACCGCGCCCCCGAGGGCGAAGGCCGTCTCCTCACCTGCGTACCAGGCCACGGCCGATACGACGGCGGGCTCCGACGCGCCGCTCGTCACCGAGTCCTCGGACACGGCGACCTCCTCGGTGGGGGCGGTACCCGCCCCGGGACCGGCGTCGGAGTGGGCACCGGAGTCGCCGCCCTGCTCATCTGAGCCCTGCGGCGCCTGAGCGGCGTCAGCGTCGGCGGCGGAGTCCATGGCCTGCTCCTCCTCGGGGCTCAGCGCCTCCGCGGCGTCAAGCGCCGCGACCCACGCCTCGCCCTCGACGTCGAGGGCGCCGGCGAGGTCCGGGGCGGTGTCGTCGACGTCGCCCTCCTGGGATCCGGCGATCACCTGCGCCCGCCAGGGTTCGACGACTGGTGCGACGTCGGTCGCGTCGGGAGGCGCGGTACCGGGCTCGGCACTCGTCGGCGCGGCAGGTGACGGTGCTGCCGACGACGGGCTCGCCGGGGCACTCGTTGCCGGATCGGAGGCGATCGGGCTTCTCGACCCCGGAGCGCCCGCTCCGGGGTCGGGGAAGGTCCGGGGGCTGTCGCCTCCACGGCGCAGCAGCGCGGTGGCGGCGCCGACGGCACCCAGACCAAGGGCCAGCAGAGTGGCGCGGCGGGCGCCACGGGTCGTTGCGGCCGAGCGTGGGACTCGGTCTGCCACGGAGTCGTCGTTGACTCCCTGGTCAGCCAGTCCGGTTCCGCCCAGCTCCTCGTCCCACCGCTCATCATTGAGCGACACGGGGACCTGCGAGTTGACAGGCATATGTCTCCTTATGGTCACGGCACACTGCGCAGAACATGCGGCTGATCACTGAGCCTTTCTCACCGGGGTTGTTTGTTGAGGCTGATGATGACGAGGGCTGTGGCGGTGATGTGGGTGATGGTGTGCGGGTCGAGGGTGACGTGTTGGAGGGCCTTGAAGTGCTTGAGCATGGCATTGGCCCTCTCGGCAGGCGAGCGCAGACTGGCGTGCAGATGGTTGTAGGTGGCGTCGTCGGGGCAGGGTCTGGCGCCCTTGACGGGTGTGAGCACGCCGATGCCGGCGCCGATGTAGCCCTTGTCGGCCAGGGTGGGCATGCCCTGGGAGGCGGCCTTGTACAGGGCGGGCAGCGCGTGGGCGCGCGCAGCGGTCAGGTCGTGGGTCGAGCCCGGCTCGACCGGCGAGACCCACACCGGGAATCCGGTGTGGTCGGTGATGACCTGGACGTTGCCCCCGAAGGCCTTGTGCTTGCCCGAGTACCACGAGTGGTTGCCCCGTTCGGTGCGGGCTGCGACCCTGTCGGTGCGGATCAGGGTGCCATCCAGGCACACGAAAGGCTCACCCTTGTGGCGCAGCTGGGTGATGACCTCGATCAGGTCAGGGGCCTGGGAGGAGATGACCTGGAGGGCCTCATGCAGGTACCTGTAGGCGGTGGCGATCGAGATGCCGGCGTCTCGGGCCAGGGTGCGCATGCTGGTGGCCTCGTTGAGCCAGCGCAGCACCATCACAGCCTGCACCCAGGGCGTCGCCGCCCTCTGATGAGGCCGAATGTCGTGCCAGCGGCGGTGAGCCGCCAGCCAGGCCGACACGGTTCGGGCGGTAGCGGATGGCACGTCAAGGGTGGCACGATAGGACAGCATGCGGGGACCTCGCATTCAGGGGTGCTTCTTTGGTCAGAACCCATCCTGGATGCGCTCCCCGCGTGCACCCCCACACGACACGCACCCTCCCCCAGCATCCCAACGATCAGGCCGGGTGCACGCCCCACCCCGGTGAGAAAACCTCACTGTGCCGGACCGCACGCTAGCGAACGACCTTATGGATTCGACTCCTTTAACCAAGTTGATACGAGATCGGCTCTGACCTGCGACGATTCGCCGCGTACGACAACTCGCTTCGATGGTGAGGAGATCGGATAGCATTATCGACGCTCGCACCACGCATGAAAGCCGCACGCATGCCATTTGTTTTCCTGTGAGGCGCTGTCCGCAGGATGTCAGCGGCAGCGCTCACAATGATGAATCGTCGACCGGGGCCGACCGTCTTCGTTCACGACGGCCACGCCGGCGGGGCCGGGTTCGCCGAGCGGGGCTTCCGCGCCGGCACTCAGTGGCTGGCGGCCATCAAGGCCTGCGACTGCGCCCGGGGCTGCCCGGGCTGCATGCAGTCCCCCAAGTGCGGCAACAACAACGAGCCCCTGGACAAGGCCGGGGCCGCGGCGCTCCTGCGGCTCCTGCTCGACGCCGCGCCCCGCTGAGCCCGCACGGCAAGCGACCAGGTCGCCACTTGGGTGGTGAGGTCGCACGGCAGGCGACCAGGTCGCCACATGGGCGATGAGGTCGCACGTCCAACGTGCGACCCCACCACCCAAGGAGCGACCTCACGCGCCACAGCGCGACCTCACTCCCCAGAGAACGACCCCACACCCGCATCGAGGACCAGACCCGTCCGACGCGCACCCGGCCGTGCCGGATGGCGCACTAAGCGGCACCTCGACAGCCCGCGCAGCGCGTCACGTACATCGATCGACCACCGTCCCACCGCCGCGCCGCTACCACTGCGGGCCCCGCGTCGGATCGCGAGAGTGCCGGGGGCGTGTCGGGCGGCAGGCTCCACGGCCCGGGCTCCTGCGGGCGGGTGCGGCGACGCCTGTCTCGGCCCTCGGCAACAGAAAGGACCGTGGCTCGCTTCTTTTGGCGTGTCCCGGACCGGAGGTCGTCGATGATCCGCGTCATTGCGCGGATCCTGGAACAGCCTCCGCCCCCGGCGACGCAAAAGAGGCGAGCCACGGTCATCGGGTGCATGCCTCAGGGGGCGTCAGGCACCGGACCCGCCCGTGCCGAGGCACGGGCCTGACGCGCGACGCCCAGGACACGCGTGTCGACCACGACCGAGACGATGACGTCCTGTCCGTCCATGCGACACGCGTCCACACCGGCCCCGTTGGCGCGGGCCACGCGCTCGGCGGTCGCGCACGGGTCCCCGGGCGCGAGGACGGAATGGAGCGCGGTGGCGCCGGCCAGTGCCGCCAGGTCGGCTGCGCCTCGCGCCCGACCCGCAGCGCTCTGAGCCTCGATGAGCGCGGTGACCGCGAGCGCCAGCGCGACCAGCACCCCGATGACCCCCAGGGCGAGGACGGTCCCCGAGCCCCGGTCCTCCGGTCGTCTGCCCCGCGCTCCTCCGTCAGCGAGCGCGTCCTTGGGGCCTAAGCTCCCGACGGTCATCCGGCTCCCAGCCTCCACCCGACTCCTGGTGGCTACCCGGCTCCTGAGTGTCAACCGCCTCCCGCCGGGTCGCCGGCCCCGCCCGCGGCCCAGGCGCCCACTGGGCACCGCCGCCCCGGACCGGGCCCACGCGCGAGCCCGGCACCCACCCCGACCCGGGCGCCGCCCAGGCCTCACTGCCCCGGCTCCGTGAAGGCGCAAGAGCGGCTGCGCGCGGTCAGGCCGAGGCCGCCCAGCGGGCCGGGCACACGACGTGAGACGCTCACGCAGGTGAGCTCGCCGCGCTCGACGCTCACACTCACCCCGGGGGCGACCCGTCGGGCCGCGCCCGCTGGGTCGACCGATCCGATGGCCGCCTGGCGGGCCGCCACCCGGGCGGCGTCGGCCACCCGCAGCTGGGTGATCCCCGCGGAGGCCGCCGCCAGGACGATGAGCAGGACGAGCACGACCGCCGGCATGGCCACCGCGAGCTCAGCGGTGACCATGCCCTCCTGGGAGCCAGGTCGGTGGCGACGGGGCCGGCCACCGCCCGATCGTCGTAAGGCGGCCCCAGGATCGCCCGGGTCCGATGCCCGATCGCCGCGCGAGGGCCGGCAGGTGGGACACCCCGCGTCGGGCATCGCTCCACGGGCGGAGGGGAGGCCCGCGGGCAGTCGGAGGGAGTGCGCACACATCGGACCGCCTCAGCCCACGGACAGGGCGGACTCGATGATGCGCTGCAGCGCGCCGGTCAGGCTGCCCGAGCGGATGATGGCGAGCAGCAGACCGGCGAAGGCGGCGGCCGCCAAGGTACCGATCGCGTACTCCGCCGTGGCCATCCCGGCTTCGCCGTCGCGCTGCTGCCCCTCACCGGGGTCGGGCTCCTGCGCGCGGGCCAGCGACAGTGCCGTGCGCACAGTGAGCAAGGTGTTCCTCATGGTGTCCTCCTCAGGGGTGGAGGGGCGGCGCGGCGTCCTCACCGCTGCCTCCCCACGGGCACGGTGCCCGCCTCCCCAGGGTGGAGGCGCGGACGAGCGCCACGCACCCGAGCCCGTCGAGCCCTGTGGACGAGGGGTGCGCGAAGCCTCCCTGTGGGGCACCTCGACCGGACTGGGGGACTCAGGCGGGCCCCTGGGTGTTCCCGGACGGGCCCCTGGGTGTTCCCGGACGGGCCCCTGGGTGTTCTCGGGCGGGCCCCTGGAGGGCTGTGGCGCTGTCGGCGCGCCGGGGCGTCTGCGCCTGCGCCTGCGCCTGCGCCGACCGGATCGGTCCCGCCCCTACACTCGGCAGCCACGCACTCTCCCGCGAGGAAAGGACCCCACGTCATGACGCGCAGGCTCGTCGCCACCCTCTTCTACTCCGTCGACGGCGTGGCCTCCGACCCCTACCTGTTCCAGCACGACTCCTTCGACGACGAGCTCGGCCAGCTCATGACCGAGAGCATCGCCGCGATCGACGAGGCTGTCATGGGGCGGGTCACGTACACCGAGTGGGCCTCCTACTGGCCCGGCCACGACGGTCCGGACGCCGGCTTCGCGGACTTCATCAACGGCCTGCGCAAGCACGTGGCGTCCCGGACGCTCACCGCGGAGGAGGTCACCTGGTCCAACGCCTCCCTCATCGAGGGGGACCTGCTCGAGCACATGCGCTCGCTCAAGGAGACCGACGGCGGCGACATCGCGGTCCAGGGATCGCTCAGCGTCGTGCGCCAGCTCGTCGAGGCCGGGCTGCTCGACGCCCTCACCCTCATCATCCACCCGGCCGTGGCCGGCACGGGCCGGCGCCTGTTCGAGGGAGCTCCGGCCACCCGCCTGCGGCTCATCGAGGCGACGACGACCACCAAGGGCAACCTCGTCGTCACCTACGGGCCCTTCGAGGGCTGAGCGAGGCACCCCGCCTGGGGCTGGACCCGCGCGGGTCCGGCCTTGGCACCGGAGCCGGGCCGGGGTGGGCCCCGCAGCCGATCGGGACAGGACCCGACAGGACCCGACACCGCAACCTGTCAGTCGACCTCCCGCTCAGCCCGGTCCAGCGCCGCGGTGAGGGCGTCCAGGACACCCCGTGCGCTCAGCTTTCGTCTCCTGGTGCTCAGCCGGCGCAGAGCCCGCCCGCACAGCTCCTCAGTCGAGTACCACTCGGGCGAGCCAGCGCGCACCTCGGCCATGAGGGCAGTCAGCTCCTCGGGGTGGATCTCGGCGATGGAGTCGACGTGGTCGAGGGCGTTGCGCCGGTAGGGAGGCGCAATGCTCCGGGAGTCAATGCTCCTCCACACGAAGTCGTACCGGTCGACGTAGGCGAACGCCTCGCCCAGCACCTCGCGCACCGCCCTCTCCCGGTTGGCCGTCGTTCGCGAGACACCGAAGGCGCGGCAGACCTTGACGATGAGCCTGCGTCTGGCGATCGGCGACTCGACATCGCACACGGCGCGGGCGACCTCGATGACCTGCCTACGGGCGTCCTCGTCGGTCGAGGCCCGGTTGAGCACCTCCGTCGGAAGCACACCTCCTGGCAGCCACGGGCGGTAGTCGACCGGCCCGGTGCTCATGATCGCCGTGCCGTCGCTCGTCCGACCGCGGCCGGGCGGCTCGGTCCCGGGCTGGGTCGACGACGCAGCGCCTCTGCCGGACCTGTCCGACTCGCCGACCGCCGGCGGCGTCCCGGGGGCGGGTCGACGGTCGGATCCGGTGGCCGTGACGCCGGCAGAGGCCACCGCCCCGGCAGGAACGGCGGGGGTCGGCCGCCCTCCGACCGCCCGGATGATGCGGTCAACGACCGTCTGCTCCTGCTGGACCCACTCCGGCATCCAGATGCGTTCGACCCGCTGCCACCCCATGGACCGCAGGACGTCGACCGGCAGGAGGTCGCGGTCGGTCACGGTCTGCCGCCGGTTCCACCCCGGGCCGTCGAGAAGCACGGCCGCACCGGTGCTCTCAGGCTGGTCCTCCAAGGCCACAAGGAGGTCGATCGCGAAGGAGGAGTGCCCCACCCCGACCCGGACCGTCAGCCCCGCCTCACGCAGGCGCTCGGCGATCGCGTTGCGGTGGAGGTCCACCTCCCCCCGGTGGACTCGACGGGTGCGGGGCGCGCTGCCCCTGCGGGCGTGCTCGATGTAGGCCCGCAGGTCCTTGACCCCCTGATGTGCGGAGCGTTCCGCGTGGAGCTGCTCGGGGTCGAAGCTGGTGAAGACGACGACCTGTCTGCGCGCCCGTGTGATGGCGACGTTGAGCCTCCGCTCCCCGCCGGCCCGGTTGAGGGCGCCGATGTTGAGCGGGACGTCCCCGTGCTCGTTGGCGGAGAAGACGACGGAGAGCAGGATCGTGTCCCTCTCCTCACCCTGCACGTTCTCCAGGTTGCGCACGAACAGACCGTCGCCCGCATCGCGGGCGTCGAGCGCTCGAAGGACACGGTCCCCGCCCTCGCGGCGCAGCATCGACTCGATGAGCTCACGCTGCCTCGTGTTCATCGTGATGATCCCGAGGGAGGGCACCGCCTGCGGTGACGCCTCGAAGCGCCTGACCACCTCCTCGACGACCTGACGGGCCTCGACGGGATTGGTCCCGGCCCTCAGCCCTGGGTGCTTGGCACGCTCCTGCGTCCCGACGTAGTGGCCCTCGACCCGCCTCAGGCAGATGCCGTGTCCTCCCGGGCCGTCCTGCTGGGGCCCTGACACCGTCAGCGGGCTGGGGAAGGACATGAGGGAGCCCTCGTAGTAATGCGTGTTGGAGAAGGCGATGAGGGCCTCGCTCCGGCTCCGGTAGTGCCAGTTCAGACGGCGCCGCGCCACTCCGATCTCCAGGCACCGGTCGAGGATCGAGTCCTCCCCGCCCGCACCGGCCGCCTCGAGAGCGCCGCGGGCCGCGGCCGTGCCGGACACGGAGGCGGGCGGCATCTGCTTGGGGTCACCAAGGACGACGACCGAGCGTCCACGCCCCATGGCACCCACGGCACCGGCCACCGTGATCTGGGAGGCCTCGTCGAAGACGACGATGTCGACGTACCGGCGCTCGGGCGGGAAGAAGCGGGCAACCGAGTCCGGGGAGACGAGCAGGCAGGGGGTGTAGGCGGTGATGAGGTCGCCGTAGCGTCCCATGAGGTCCCTGATCGTCAGGCTGCTGCTCCGACGACCGAGCTCACGCCGCAGATCCTCGGCACGGGGACCGGCCGCGCGGAGCACACGGTCACGGCGGGTCAGGACCGCCTCCCGGAGCTCTGCCGGAAGGGTCTGGCGCAGGCGTTCCTGGGCGTCCCGGTAGCGGTCGAGGAGCACGTTGTGATCGGCGGCGTCGAAGGCCTCGATCCAATCGGCTCGCAGGTCGGCGTCAGGCGCCGGTCGCGCCCCGCCCCGGGGAGGTACCCGGCCGGGCTGGGCTCCCAGGAGGGACTGGCGCGCGCTGTAGCGGGACCGACCGTCGGGACCGGTGGCGTGGAGCGCGCGACGGTAGTCCTCAAGCCGCTGCCGAAGTGCGGACAGCTCGGAGCGCAGCCCCTGGGCGCCCTGAGCCCCGGACTGCCCGGTCGCGCGCAGCTCCGAGGCACTGCGTAGTGCCTTGCGAACTTCTGCCGGCTTCATGCCGTTGTCGTGGAGGTTGAGAAGGAGCTCGCCGATCCCTGCCTCGCCGAGGCGACGGGCGACGACGGACAGGGCCGACCTCTTCTCGGCCACGAACATGACGGTCCTGCCCGTGGCCAGCGCCCGGAAGATGAGGTTGGCGACGGTCTGCGACTTGCCGGTCCCCGGCGGGCCCTCGACGACGAGCGAGCGGCCGGCGACGGCGTCGGCGACGACCTGCGCCTGGGTGGCATCCGCGGCGAGGGGCAGGTTCTCGACGAGCGCGTCGAGGTCGGTCTCCTCCCCCGGGCCGTCCGGTGCCCCCGTGGGACAGTCCCGGAGGGCCTGCGTATCGCCCGCCCTGGAGCCGTGGTCCCCCATGAGACGGGCGACGAGAGGGTTGCTCGCGATCGTCGGCCACGACTCCTCCAGGTCCTGCCACATGCGGAAGGTGGAGAACTGGAACATGCCGAGGTGAACGGTCGGCTCGACGACGGCGTCATGGCCCGACTCCCGGACCTGGGCGCGGATGCGGGCCATGGTGGTCTCGATGTCGATGCCGTGCCCGTCGCGCACGGGCTCGTCGAGCCCGTCGAGCACGATGCCTGTGTCGGCGCGAAATCGACGGAGCAGCGAGTGGTTGGGAGCGGAGGATCCCATCTGGTCCAGGACGAGACCGTGGTTCTCTCCGTCCGGCTCGAGGACGACTGGGACGAGGAAGAGAGGGGAGCGCAGGCGGCGACCGCCCGTGCTCCACACGAGGGCGCCGACGGTGAGGTAGAGGTTGTTGGCACCGGTGTGCTCCACTGTCATGCGCGCCTCGGCCGCCATGCGCTCCAGGGTCCACTCACCCTTCTGCCCGGTGCGGGCGAAGCGGACGATCCTGTGCTCGGTCAGCTCGGCGGCTGCGGACCGGGAAGCGGCCGGCTCGGACACCGTCCTGTCCTCGGGGCGCAGCGAGATGAGCTGGCGGTCGTTGACGATGTCCTCCAACGTCCCGACGGACTCCTCTGGGACACGCAGGACGACGGCGTGGCGCGCGGTGCAGTCGATGAGGGGGTTGCGCAGGGACAGGTCGAGCAGGCTCGTCTTCCAGGCGTCGATGACGGGCGGGGCTGGCTCGTGGTCCGGCGGCTGTGCGTCGGACCGCTCCCCGCTCAACGGAGCGTGGTCGGGGTCAGGACCTGCTGCGACAGCCCCGGGCTGGGCCGAGGCGGGCTCGGCCAGGGCGTGGTCGGGAGCCGCGAGGTCGACCTCGACGACAACGTCGTCGAGATCCCGCGTCAGCGCCGGCTGGGGCAGTGCGCCCTGGGACCTGGCGTACGCGACCGGCACGACGAGGGACAGGTCCGCCAGGGCGGGCAGCACGAGGCCACGAACCCGGTCGGTGAGCCTGGGGTGGACGGCGCCGGTGGAGCGCGCCGCGACGAGCGGGTCGATGAGCCCCATCTCCCCACGCTCGACGAGGCCACGGGCCTCCGCTGGGGTGCACGGCACGGCGGGTGCGGAGGTCCGCATGTACCCCAGGAAGACCGTGTCGGGATTGAGCAGGAGCACGGGAGCGGCGCCCATGTTCTCCAGGAGCCCGGCGAGCAGGACCGCGAGATCCACCGGAGCCGCTCGACGCTCGTCGAGCACCTGGCCCGCGGTGCGCACCGGCCGGGCCCGCGTCCACGGCTCGCCGTCCTCCACGGTGACGCGGCGACCGCGCAGGACCTCGCAGGCGGCTCGTGCCAGGGCGTCGGCCTCGGCCCTGGGACCGGTTCGACTCGTGCTCACCCGTGCGCGTGCCTGGACAGCCAGCTCCTCGACGGCCCCCTGACCGGGCTGGACGAAGGTCGCCAGCGCAGCCCCCGCGGCGGGACCGTCATCGTGCATGCGCCAGTGGCGCGGGGGCAGGACGACAGGCCCCGGAGTCGGAGGGAGCGAGCGGGCACCAGCGGGCCAGCCCAGCTCGACGCGCACGCGGGTAGGGCCGGGCTGCTCGACCTGGAGGAGGCCGGAACGATCGGGCTCAAGCTCGGCGGTCACGGCCAGCTCCCGTGCCCCTGGGGAGGCGAGGTCCCACCTGGCGACCCAGGGGATCGTGACCTGCCTGCCGCTGCCGTCCTCGGTGATGACGACTGTGACGTCGAGGGCTCCCACGGCGGCGGCCTCCTGACCGGCCTGGTCGACCTGGGCGTCTCGTCCCGGCATGGGCTCGGGCAGGCGCAGTCGCAGCGCCACCGGGACCCGGCCGCTCGCGACGGCGTCGGCGTACCCGAGCACCGCCGGGCAGTCGACATCGACCTGCACTCCACTGAGCGGGTCCTGGCCCGCGCCCTTGTCGGTGTCGAGGACGTCGATGAGCGCGCGCACCTCGGCGCGCGCCTCCGGACGGCCGATGAGCCTGAGGGTCTCGGAGACCGCCACGAGGGCAGCGAGCGCGTCGTCGGCGTCGAAGGAGCGCCCGTGGACGGCGTCGTTGCGGAATCGACGGACCTCGTGAAGCTTTCCCCCCAGGCCCGGGGGCAGGGGAAGCAGGTACCTCCCGTCGTCTCCCCGCAGGGTGAGGACACGGATCTGCGTCGACAGGTCAGCCAGGTCGTCGAGGTCCGATGCGCCTGCGGGAGCGGGTCGGCTCCGCTCGGGGGCCCGGCTCCCCAGGGCAGCACTTACCCGCACCCTCGCCGAGTGATCGGCAAGGAGGGTGCGGACATAGCACTCCAGGTGCGCCGGCAGGACGCCGAGGAGCGCGCGCAGGACGAGATCGCGGTTGTCGAGCTTCATGGGCGGGATGCGGGGACGGGGACGCTGAGGCTGACCGCGTGAGCGGGCACGCTCAGGCTACAACGTCCCCACGACACGACCGCCGCAGGCACACGCCCGGGCGTCGGGACTAGGCCGGAACCCGCCGCTGGCACCGGAGCCGGGCCGAGGTGGGCCCCGGGCCCGGGCGTCGAGGCTAGGTCGGAGCAGGCACCCGCCCGGGCGGGGCGGGTCCCGACGGACCGGCCTGCGCGGGCCGCAGGCTCCCCCTGGGGCCGCTCCGTGGCGCGACAATAGGGGCATGCTCACGCCGTACGCTCCTCCCGCCCCGCCCCTGACCCGCATGGCCGACGGAACCGTCAAGCAGATCAGCCCCTTCACCGGCACCGAGGTGTGGACGGTGCCCGGACGCGGCAACCGCCCCATCTCCCACCCCGTCACCGAGGTCCACGACCTCACTCCCGCCGAGCGCACCCGGGCCTGCGCCTTCTGCTCGGCCCACTACACCGAGACCCCGCCGGAGAAGAGCCGCGTCGTCGCCGTTCCCGGGGGCGGGTTCGAGCGGATCGACGCGGTGAGTGCCACGGACCTGTTCAGCACGGTCGCGGAGTTCCGGCGCGTTCCCAACCTCTTCGAGATCCTGTCCTACGAGTACTGGCACGCCAACCACGGCTACGAGATCCCCGACGCGGCCCGTGAGCGGATGGAGGCCTACATCGCCGACCCGGTGGGCGCGGCCCACGTCGAGCGGGTGGCGCGCACCAAGCTGCGCGCCTCGGGGCAGGACCCGGCAGGGTGGGACTCGATGGACGAGGCCCTGCGGCGCCGCTACCTCGCCGCCTTCTTCGCCGGGGGGCACGACGTCATCATCGCCCGGCGCCACTTCACCGACGACGCGATCGACACCTCCGGGCTGGCGGGATCGGGCACCCTGACCCCGGCGGAGCACCGCGCGTACACCCGTCTGGCCGTTGACGCCATGCACGACCTGTACGAGGCCAACCGGTGGGTGCGCTACGTCGCGGTCTTCCAGAACTGGCTGCGCCCCGCCGGAGCGTCCTTCGACCACCTGCACAAGCAGCTCGTGGCCATCGACGAGCGCGGCGTGTCCAGCGAGCTCGAGCTCCAGCGACTGCGGGCCAACCCGAACCTCTACAACGAGATGGCGGTGGACTACGCGGCCTACAACGGGCTGCTCGTGGCCTCCAACGACCGGGCCGTGGCCTTCGCCGGCTTCGGCCACCGCTACCCGACCCTGGAGGTGTACTCCACCTCGCCGACGCCGGAGCCGTGGCTCATGACCCGTGAGGAGGTCGACGCCGTCTCCGACCTCGTCCACGCCCTGCACGCGGCGACCGGGGCCGACGTGCCGAGCAACGAGGAGTGGCACCACCGGCCCCTCGGGGTGGACCAGCCGATGCCGTGGCACGTCACCCTGAAGTGGCGGGTGTCGACCCTGGCCGGTTTCGAGGGCGGGACGAAGATCTACCTCAACACGATCGACCCGTGGACGCTGCGCGACCGCGTCGTGGCGCGCCTGGAGGACCTGCGCGCCGACCGCCTCATCGCCCCGTGCGCTGTGGGCGATGAGTGCCCGACGACGCCCAACCGTCTCCTGTACAACCCTGTTCTCACCCGCTGAGGCAGACGGTCGAGCGGGCCCGCCCCGCCGAGCCCGGCAGCTGGGTGGTCCGCCCGGCAGCTGGGTGGTCCGCCCGGCAGCTGGGTGGTCCGCCCGGCCGTCGGCGGGCGGGCCTGCAGCGCGCCGGACCCCTGCCCGACGCCGATGACGTCGCCAGGGGCAGGGGTCCGCGGGTCACGCGGGTCAGGCGGGTCTCAGAGGCGGGCCGGACAGCCAGCGCGCCGAGGCCCGTGCGCTACAGGCCCAGGGCGCTGCGCTCCTCGGGCCCGACCCATCCCGGCCGGGACTCCAGGGCGCGGAACCAGCGGGCCAGGGCCGGCCAGAAGGAGATCGACGGAGCCTCCCCGCCGGGGTAGTAGGAGCGCCCGCCGTACTCGTAGGCCTGGACGGTGGTGAACAGGCGGATGTCGCTTCCGGTGGGCTTGTCCCCGCACAGGAACTGGCCGATGGACACGACCGAGGACAGCGGCGGCGCGTCCTGGATGGTCAGGGCCGCCTCCCGGGAGGCCTCCATCTTCGTGGCGCGGGCCAGGAGGGTGTCGATGACGTCGAAGGCGACGAGCACGTCGTTGGCGGCTGAGGCAGCCTCCTCCGGGTTCTTGGAGTGGGTGGCCGTGGAGTGCGCGCGGTTGACGTGCTCGCCGATCCACTCGTCCCAGGCGTCGGTCGAGTTGCGCCTCTCAACCGGGTAGAGCTCGGGCGCGCCCGGGCGATGCAGGGGCCACCAGGCGGTGGCGAGGTCGAACAGGAGCGTGCCGGAGTCGTCGACGACGACCTCCCCGGAGGTCATGTCGACGAGCGCGGGGACCGTGGGAGGCGGGGCGTAGCCGGGGGTGTGCTCATAGACCTCGGCGATGGAGCGCGCACCGAGGGCGGGGTCGACCCCGGGTTCGCCGGTCGGGCCGGTCAGCTCCCAGAAGCCGTCGACGCCGCGGCCGTAGCACCATGACACGGGGATCGCCTCGACCAACCCCAGCAGCCTGCGCCCGATGAGGACGCGGCGGGACCACGGGCACGAGCCCGAGGCCACGAGACGGTATCTGCCTGCCTCGACGGGCAGGTCTCCTTCGGCGAAACGGTGCGAGTGGGCGATGGCCATGGGTTGCCTCCCGAGGTGCAGTAGCGAGCGTCACACGGCTCAGGGCTATGGTCACCCCTGAGGGGCCTCCCCGTCTTGTCATTCACCCCAGGCGAACCGCCCTGGCGTGTCCGGCGACCGCCGCGCGGGCCTCCTGGGCACGCAGGCCCAGACGGGCGCCTATTGCTGAGACGCACGTCACGCAGAGGGTGGTAGGCTGCCTCCGCCCGGGCCGCCCGAGTCCGCCCGGGCCGCCCGGGCCGCCCGGGCGCCAGCCGACGCCTCGACACGCTCCCGTGCGTGGCGAGCGAGACCGAGGCGCTCCCGGCAACAGGTCGGGACCGGGCGTCGATTCACGATGACGGCTCACCAACAGGACCTACTCATCACGCTGCGGGCGCTCGTCGCACTGACATCCACCAACACTCATGCAACAGAGTCGACGGCACGGTAACATGGGGCTGTCCGACGCCCTGACGACCTGAACCGGTGGAGCTCCCATGTCTCTCATGCTGGAACCGACCAACCCGAGATGGATCTCCCTCAACGACCTCCTCGAGTTCGTTGCGGGCAAGAAGGATGGATTCGGGGTGAGCACCCTCTTCGGGTACACCTCATCCGGTAAGGCGAGCTACGTCGACATCAACAGCACCGACGTGTGGACCGGGAACCTCGCCGACCAGGAAGCCGAGAGCGCCGGTGCTGAGGTCGACGCGATATTCACTGCGCTTGAGGCCATGGAGGCGACCATTCAGTCTGCGCGAGACTCCACCGACATGTACGAAGAGGACGAGCACTGAGCCGTCCGACCTCACACCGAAAGCTTGAGACCATGGTCACGCTGTACATGAACCCCGACCGGCTGCAGGAGGCCATCGACTGCCTCGATAACCTCGCCGCGGAAGGTGACTCGATCCGGCAGAGCATCGACACCGAGTTCAATCACGAGGGGGACCCGATTGATCCCACCGTAGATCTCAACAACATCTCGGCGGCGTGCACCGCGGTGAGGAACCGCGCCACCGAGATCAGGACCTGCCGGCAGACGATCATCGATCTCAATGAGAACGGCGTCGCGTCGATGAACGCCGACGGCACGATCACGTGCACTGTTCCCGACACGGTCGATATCAACAACTCGTCGGACCTCACCTCCTGGGCGCAGGCCGAGACCGATGCTCATGACCTCGATGTGCTGCTAGACGGCGGGGAACCGGCCACCGGTCGCACCTACGACGAGGTCGTCGCCTCAATGAGCACGAACAACGAAAACGGGACCTACGCGGCCGCGTTCATTGACGCGGCGGGTCCGGAGAACCTCACGTCACTTCCCGGGCTGGCGCGCGAACATAATGAGAGAACTCTTCAGTACGGCGTGACCTACGATCCGAACAACTCCGCCGAGACCCTGGCCGGTCTGCTCGGTGAGATCCTCGCACAGGCCTCGAGCACATGGGACGCTACTGAGGCCCAGGCGGCATCGGACGCGATCGTGTCCTCGGTCGATGACCCTTCCGAGCACACACGGATCCCTGCGCTCAACGCCATGATGGGGGGCCACGACGCCAACGGCGACCACGTCAATGACTTGAAGTTCGGCAACGACTTTCTGCTCGCCATGGCAACCGGGTTGGAGGAGGTCGACCTCGAGGCGATCGAGCAGTACAGGGACTCACGTAGAAGCTATGACTCGTCGAGCGGCTACGATGTTCAGTCATCATCGAACACGACGGGCATCTCTGATCCTTGTTACGATCCGCTTGCCGGAGTGCTCGACGCGATGGGGAACAACCCGGATGCCGCTGCTGCGTTCCTCGCGCCCCCAGCATCGGGGGACGCTACGGATCCACAGGCGGATATGACCCGCATGAAGACTCTTGCCGCACGAGACTGGGACCCGACGGGCTTCGCCGGGCTGACCGCTGCGGTGGCCGCTGCCTCCTCGATTCACACGACGACAACCGATTCATCCGCCGCCACACGGAGCTGGCAACTCGCCGGGACGGCCGTTCATCAGGTCGCTCTTCATGGCGAGGAGAGTCTGTACAACGACGACGCGAAGGCGCGCGTCGGAATTCTTCTGGCCAACTGCTCCGGCGCCGTGACATCGCTATGGAAGAGTGGTACAGCGACGGACATGGTGACCGACAGGAAACTCCCGGACGCAACCGAAGACGACGTCGACGCTCTGGCCTACATCGTCGCCGACAGTCCTGAGGCTGTAGCCACGATCAGCGCAGGCCTGGCCGCACACGCCTCTGAGCTATCCGATCATCTCGTCGAGCACTGGCAGCAACGCGGCGACGACGGCGCCCAGCAAACGTATTGCATCGGTCTTGCCCACGGAAACGGCATCGAAGCCGCGGCGCGTCTTGCTGGCATCGCCGACCGGAAGGCCGCCGACCTCACCGCGACCAACAAGCAGGCGAGCGAGGATGCTACTCAGGCGGCGAATACCGCAGCGGCCGTTTTCGCCGCTGTCGCCACCGCCCCGATGGGACCCTGGGCCGCAGCGGCGACCACGGTCGGTGCGACTGTCTTCACTCACGAGCTCATTTCGAATGTGGTTGGCGCGGATATCACTGATGCCGAGTCTCCTCTGGAGGATAACCCCAAACAGGCGTATGTCGCCGCAGCGGTACAAGACGCCTCCGACGCCGGCCTCATTACTCAAGAAGCATTGCAGTCAGAATCCGCCAAATATTCATGGATTCAACAGGATCCCAACGGGATCTACTATGTTGATCTGTCAAATTTGCCGCCCTCTAGGCACAATGAAGTAGTTACCTGGTTAGATAGAGTCGCGAGTCTGACAGAAGATGAAACATTGATGGAACTAAATACTTCGGCTAACGGGAGGTACGGCGACGGACACTCGACGGGTTCATCCGTCCACCCGAGCAACAATCCTAGTTCCAGTTCACAGCTTACTCCGAGCGCCGCCGAGGAAGAGTAATGGTACGCGATCTTCAGAACTGGCTTCGAGCGAGAACCCGTCGCCAGCATATTGTGAGTTCACTCGTCGTGGCGCTCATTCTCTGCAGTGCAGTCGGCCTCACGAAGGCTCACGACGTCTACCTCGAGCACAAGAAGGCTGAGGTCGCCTCCTCCGCCTCAGCGGCAGTAGCTTCTGCCTACGCATCCGCGCAAGCCTCGGCCACGCAGGCCGTTCCCGACGGAACCAAGATCTGTGATCTCCTCGACTCCACCGACCTCGAACAGCGCACCGGCCGCCAGATTCTTTCCTATCAGTTCAGCAGATATCACGACACCTCTATTCCAACGCAGGACTGTAGTATCGATTTTGATCAGCCGAATCCGCACATTGCTGATCAGCTCGTGTTGTACTATACTGAAATGCCTTCTCCCGAAATGTCTCTCACGGACGACCGAGTCAGATTCGCTGACAACTCCGTAGTTCATTCTGTCAGCATGAACGATCTTCCCGGGGAAGCCGTCAGCTACATGAACCGGGGAAACGAAATGATTACGTGGCGCTCACCGAAGGGAGCAAACCTTCACATCTGGTTTGTCAGCGCAAATAGCTACCTCGGTGCGGGCGACCCTCTGGGTACGCACGAGCTCCTCCTTCACATCCTCTATGAGGTCGTGCCCATTATTGACGAGGTCGCAGCCGGGCCGCCGCAGCCGTTGACTTACTATCCGTCGACTCCGACGACGACACCCACGCCCTAGAGATCGAACCACGCACGAGACGCCGAGGACCCCCATGACGAACACGCCCGCTCCGACCCCTCAGACGACCCGTCGCCGTATCATCCTGGGCGCGCTCATCGGGAGCATCATGTTGGGAACAGTCGTGACCCCCAGGTCTACAGGGCCTACGCCGAGTACCACGATACGGAGATCGCCGCCGCGGCAGCAGAGGGGTCGGCTTCCGCCTACGCGCAGATCTCGGCCACGCAGGCCGTGCCCGACCGCACGTCGGTCTGCGATCTTCTCGACTCCACCGATCTTGAGCAACGCACCGGTCTCCAGATCGCCTGGTACTCCTTGTCGAGAGAGTCCGGCACGGATTTTCCCCGGCAGTCCTGTCAGATCGACTTCGCTCAGCCCGACGACGACATTGCCGACACCATCATGATCTCCTATGCCGTGGCCTCACATCCGGAGCGTTCACTTGTCGAGGACCGAAGGAGCTACGCCGCCAGCTCAAAGGTCGATTCGATCGCGATGGACGGTCTGCCAGGTGAGGCTGTCTCATATGTCGAGGCGGAGAACGAGAAGATCGTCTGGCGGTCACCAGTGGGTGGGGAGGTGACAATCGGATTCATCTCGAACGACAGCACTCTTGCCGCAAAGGATCCTGAAGGTGCCCACGAGCTCCTGCTTCACATCCTTGAGGAGGTCGTGCCCATCATTGACGAGGTCGCTGCCGGACCACAGCACCCGGTGATCTACTTTCCGGCGAGCCCGCCGGCGAGACGCACGTCCTGAGCCACGGTCGCCTGCCGCCCCGGCCCAGGAGGCCCAGGATGCCCAGGAGGCCCAGGAGGCTCGGGGCGAGCGTGCCGAACTGCGCCGAGGTGCCTGAGAGCGTCCGGGCGCGCTCCTCCTACTCGGCGACGAACTTCGCCACGACGGCGGCACGGAGGGTGACGTCCTCAGGGGCGAAGGAGTAGGAGTCGTCTGCTGGCGCGGAGCCAGCACGCCCCCCTCGCCCTCGAACCGACGCTCCGGCGATGAAGGCCGCCGTGTCGACACCCGGCCCGAAGTCACGTATCGACGACACGTCGGTGATGCTCAGGCCGACGGCGCTCGCGTACTGCTCGGCCTTCTCCCTGGCGACCCGGACGGCCTGGAGACGCAGCCCCTTCTCCAGCTCCTTCCTGCGAACCTCAGTGACCGACCAGTCGATTCGGAACATGGACACCCCCCTCCACCCGAGGACCTCGTTGAGCCACGCCCCGAGCACCGTGAAGTCGCAGAACTTCACCTGTATCCTGATCTGCTCGGTGTACACGGTGCGTTTGTCCTCCTTGTACGACCACCCGCTCACGCCCGACACCGAGAACCACGTGACGGGCCCGCGCCCGGGGTCGTGCAGGCTTTCGATCGAGGCTCGCAGCTCTCTGAGAACCGCGGCGACCTCGTCGTGGACCGAGGACTGCTTCGGACCCCTGAGGCCGACACGCAGGTTGGCGGTCGCCCGCTCCGGCGGCTGCTCATGCTCGGCGATCCCCTGAACCTTGATCGTCGTCACGTCCCTACCTCCTCGTCACTGGACGCATCCGCACCCACCCCCGGCCGAGAGTGAATCAGCTCACGTACGCAGACGCAACCGGCGGGCGTCGCACCCGTCGTCGACAGGTGCGACGCCCGCCGACCGCTCAGTCCTCGAGGGACTCCTCGATGTTGGCGACCGTCGCCAGGGCCGGGTGGTTCTCCCAGCGGCGGTGAGCGAGGAGCTCACGCACCCGGGCGATGGTCGCCCGCGCCGCGTCCTTCTCCTCGCGCTCGGCGTGGAGGCGCACAAGCAGGGTCAGGGGCCGGGCAGCGGAGTCCCGGTCCTTGGTGCTCATGTACCCGGTGAAGGCCGCCTCGCAGTGGTCGACCGCCTCGGCGTTCTCGTCGGTGCGCCACAGGATCCAGGCCATGTCGTCGTGCCAGTCGCCGATCTCGTACTCCGCCGAGTAACGGCGCGAGGTCGGAACGTCCTCGATGAGCTCGAGCGCCCGGGCCATGATCTCTCGGGCCTCATCAAGGCGGGCACGGGACATCGCCAGGGTCCGGTCGTCCACGACCGCCCGCGCCGCCCGGCGCAGGAGCCGGGAGCGGCGGACCCTGCCCGCGTTCTCGCTGACGTCCTCCAGCTCGGCCACGCGCTGGAACAACGCGGCGGCCTGGGTGTTCTCATCGAGGTTGTAGGCGGCGTTCGCGGCGCGCACGAGGTACTCCGAGGCGCGCTCGACCTCACCGCGGCTCAGGGCCCGCTCCGCCACGGCCAGGGCGTTGGAGCGCACGCCCTCCTCCTCGTCGAGGTTGTCGAGCACCGCGACGAGGACGGAGCGCAGCCGGTCGGCCACGGTCTCGGGGACGTCGCTGCCCAGGGCGGTCTCGAGGACCTCCGCGGCCTCGAGGGCGCGACCGGACATGCCCAGAGCGCTGGCCAGGCCGCCGAAGACACCCCCCGTCAGCGGGGTCATGCCGGTGGCGAGGTAGATGTTGAGGCACTCGCGCATCTGCACGACCGTCTCGCCGTGCTCCTCGACCTGCGTCGAACCCAGGGCGAGGATGCGCCGGGCCCCCAGCGCGGTGACGACCGGGCAGGGGTTGTGGCGCCGCAGCACCTCCTCGGCCAGGATGCAGGCCTCGTAGACCTTCCCGCGCGCCAGGTCCAGCTCGGCGCTAGCCAGGTCGAGCTGGTCGTCGAGCCGGCCGTCGACCGGGTCGACGAGGTGGGCGACCAGCCCACTGATCCGGCGCGCCTGGTCGAGGGACTCCTGGGCTCCGTCGTACTCGTTGAGCTCGGGCAGGAGGTCGACGAGGATCATCGAGGCGTCGAAGGCCCGCACGAGGTCCTTCTGCCGTCCCTCGGGGGCCGCGAGCAGCTCCTCGACGATCCCCGCGAGACGCTCGGCCAGGGCCCCCGCGCGCTCCAGGCGCTCCTGGCGGCTCTCGACCGTCACCCGCTCGGCGAGCTCGTCGGCGCCGTGCTCGAGCTTGATGACGCGCAGGTCGCACAGGATGGTGCCGAGCTCGTCGCCCTCGGGCAGCAGGGCCCTGCCGCGCAGCCGGTGCTCGACGGCGGTCTCGTAGTCCCAGGCGATCTCCGCCGTCGCCGACAGGATCGTCCAGGCCATCCGCGCGTGCTCCGGGTCGACCTTCTCAGGGTCGGGCAGCAGGCCGCGAGAGATCGTCTGGCAGCCCACGTACAGGCTCTCGAGGCTGCCCCCGGGCCGGGCCAAGGTGGCCTCGATGCGTCGCAGGGCGTCCTCGACGTCGCGAGGTGGCTCGGGCACCCGCAGGTCGACCACCGGGTAGGGGTCGGCCTCGGGCTCCTGCCCGGCGGACTCGGTGCCCGCCTCCGGGGCGGGCTCGGGCGAGCCGGGCTCGGAGCCGCCCAGGATCGAGGGCATGGCGGTGATGCCCTCGAGGAAGGCCTCGGCCTCGGTCTCCTCCTCCCCTCCACCGATGCGGATGCCCTCAGGCAGCTCCTCGCGGGCCTCGAGCAGCTCGGCACCGGCGGCGGCCAGGGCCCCGCGGGCGGCGACCTCCCCGGCGTCGACCACCGGCGCGGCCGCGAGCCGGGCCTCGAGCCGCTGGGAGACGGTCGTGTTCCCGTTGCGCGCGTCGTAGAGGGAGGCGACCTTGCGCACCCAGGCACCGACCTCGGCGTAGGCCTGCGAGACGGTGGTCCCGGGCTCGAGGCCGGGTCCGGGGCACCACACGGACTCAGCCGGCACGCTCACGCCCAGGGCCTCCTGCCCCATGCCGGCGCGCTCGGCCTCACGCAGGACGAGGGTCGCTCCGGCGAGCAGACCGGACAGGACGACGGCGGACTCGCACTGGTCGCTCATCGGCAGGGTCTCGCGCAGGATCCTCAGGCCGCGGGTGACGCGCCCGGTCAGGGCCAGGTACTCCATGTGGCGGCCCATGTCCCCCAGGAACTGGGGGCGTCCCTTGAGGCTGCGGTAGGAGCGCACGTGGGCGTCCCAGGCGGCCTTGGGCCGCCCCGAGTGCAGGAGGGCCATGAGGGCGGCGGCCTGCATGGTCGCGGGCTGGATGGCGCAGCCGACCTCCTCGTCGAGGACCGGCACCGCCGTGGCCACGGCGAGCTCCCAGTCCCCGTGGTTCGTGGCCCACGAGACCTGGCGCATCGGGTCGCAGCCCTCGCAGTCCGAGGAGGAGTCCCGCGGCGTGGCCCGCCAGGCGGCGAGCTCGGTCTCCGCCTCCTCATCGAGGCCCAGCATGACGGCGGCGTGGTGACGCTCGCCGTGGACGACGTGCATCGAGGCGCCCTGGGAGCGGTAGAACTCCTCGAGCCCGTTCTCGAGCTCGCGGAGCTGGGCCACAGAGACCCCCGGGTTGTCCGCGGCCACGTGGATGGCCCACTTGTAGTTCCAGTTCATGTCGTGGATGCGGCTGGCGTCGAACAGGTCGGGCCGCTCGGCGTGGCGGTTGAGCAGCCACACGAAGGGGGCGAGCGCCTTCCACTCCTCGTTGCCCTGGTTGTAGGCCTCTGCGAGCGCAAGGCGGGTGTCAACGGCCAGCTGCTCGTCCTCCAGGGCGTCGGCCCAGGTGACGGCCTCGGCCACGAGGTTGGAGCGGGCCGGGCCCCACGCGTGGGCCCGGGCCAGGGCGAGGCGCTCGAGCACGTCGTCGTGGGTGGTCACGGTGCGGTTCCTTTCATCATGGATTCGTCGAGGTGGGGGCCTGTGCTCGCGCGCTGCGCGGTCACGTGCCGGGACGGGAGCCGCTCAGGGGCGGAAGGGAGGCGTCGAGCAGGGAGGTGAGCGCCTGGCTGGCCCAGGCCCGTTCCTTGGGGCCCAGGGGCTGTCGCCCGGCCAGGAGGCACTGGATGTACAGGCCGCGCAGCACCTGGACGACAGTGTCATCAGGCGCCGCCCCGGCGCTGCCGGTCTTCGCGGCGGTGACCACGAGGCGGGCCACGAGCGAGCTCGTGCGGTTGAGGACGAGGCGCGGCACGCTCGAGGTGGCGAAGGGGTCGGTCACCCCCAGGACCTCGGCCCACACCCCGGAGGCCGCCTTGCGCGAGCTGCGGGCGGCGACCCGGCCCGCCAGGTCCGGGTCGGGCAGGTAGAGGGCGGGCAGGGTGGCCGGCTCGAAGCGCCGCAGCACGACCTCGCAGTCCTCGGAGTCGATGGCGGCGGCCGCCACCATGAGCAGGTCGACGGCCTCGGCCTCCTCGGCCGGGGAGCAGGGCGTGAAGGCCTCGAGCAGCTCCCCGGGGTCGACCAGGCTGATCCCGGGGTCGGCCCCGGCCAGGTCGGGACGGGCCAGGAAGGCGCCGAGGACCTCCTCCTCGAAGGAGTAGCCGGCGTTGACCAGGACCAGGCCCTGGGAGGAGGCGACGTCGGCCAGGGCCCTGTACTGGTCGACCGTGCGGGTGTAGCGCACGGTGCGCCCCTGGGCGGCCATCTCCGCCAGCTCGGTGAGGGTGCGCCCGCCCTCGGTGGTCTCCACCGGCAGGTGGCGCACGACCAGGCCGAGCATCTGCTCGTCGGCCAGGGCGACCGAGCGCAGGCCGACGGCGTGGGCCGCCACGAACTCGGCGAAGCGCGCCGGGGCCAGGCGGGCGGTGCGCTCGAGCCAGGACCGCACCGCGTCGCCCACGGCCTCCCGGGTGGACTCCAGCAGGTCGTCGTCCATGAGCTGCTCGCGCGAGGCGGTCAGGCGCAGGTGGTCGGAGTTGGCCACGACCCGCACGAAGTAGGCCCACGGCGGGGCCAGGTCCTCGGCCGACCGGGACACGAGCATCCGCTTGACGTAGGCGGTGTGGTGGGCGGTTGCCGTGGGGTGGGCCTGGGCGACGACGACGGCCACCCCCTGGAGACCGGAGACGGGGACCGCGAGGTCGATGAGGTCGAAGGGCTGGGTCCCCAGCTCCTCGACGCACCAGTCGCGCGCCTCGTGGCGGCTCATCTCCCACGGACCCGAGGCGCCGCCGTGGTAGGTCACGCCGTCGGCCGCACGCACCTCGACGTCGATCGGCAGCAGCGAGCCGAACTCGTCGACCAGGGAGCGCACGGTGTCGGCCTGGAGCCAGGCCTCCCCCGGCAGGGAGCGCAGCTCGATGACCGTGCCAGGCTCGCTCAGGGCGCGCCCGGGCTCGGAGACGGGCTCGACCGAGTAGGTCCCGTCCGTGCGGCCCACCCAGCTCGCCGTCGTCGACGAGGCGCCGGGCCGCGCCGACAGGGAGCGCACGACGATCTCGGGGCTGACCATGAAGCACGACAGGAGCCCGATGCCGAACTGGCCCAGGTAGTCCCCGCGGGCCAGCCCGAGCTCGTCGCGCTTGGAGGAGGCGCCGATGGTCGACAGGAGGCTGGAGGCCTCCGCCAGGGTCAAGCCGATGCCGGTGTCACGGCAGGACAGGGTGCCCTCCCCCACGGTGAGGACGACCCGCCGCGCGCAGCCCGGCTCGATCGCCTGGCGGGCCGCGACGGCGTCGACGGCGTTCTGCAGCAGCTCTCGCACGTAGACGCGAGGACCGGAGTAGAGGTGCCGGGACAGCAGGTCGACCATGCCTCGCAGGTCGACCTGGAATGCCGACTGTCCCGGCGACGGGGCGTCAGTGCTCACGGGGTCGCGCCGCCCATCACTCGTCGTCCTCGTCGCTGGCCGGCTCGATGCCCAGGGCCTCGCCGATCTCCTCGAAGGTGCGCAGCACGACGTGCGCCGCCGTGTCGAGGAGGTCGTCGAGCTGCTCGTCGTTGAGGCCCTCGGTGATCGAGGCCACGACGTCGGCCGAGACCTGGGCGCCGTCCTCGTCGACGAAGGTGCTCAGGGTCGGCATGACCTGCGAGGTGTTGAACTCGCCGAGGAGCTCGCGCAGCTGGGCGCGGGAGGCGTCGTCGACGGCCAGGTTCGTGTAGAAGCGGGCGTGGACCTGGAGCATCGTCGTCTCCGGGATGGCGACGACGTAGCCGTACTCGCCGAAGCCGCTGATGATCGCCTCACCGGACTCGTGCCGGTCGTAGTTGAGGTCGTTCTTGTCGAACCACGCCGCGATGCGGTCCACGGTGACCTTCGGGGTCTGCCCCGCTGCGGGCTTGTTCCACCACGCCATGTCAGTCCTCCTCCGTCCAGGTGACCAGGGCCGGGTAGTTCTCCTCGACCTCTGCATAGAAGCTGAGCACCGTGGCGAAGGCGGTGCCCAGGAAGTCCGCCAGCTGGGCGTCGCTCATGCCCTCGGTGGTCACGACGCTCATGTCCGCGCTGAGCACGGCGCCATCGTCGGTCGCCCGCACCGCCGCACGCGGCCCGTACTTGCTGTGGTTGTGCTCGTCGACCTCGACGCGCAGGGCGGCCTCCTCGACCTCACCCAGCTCCCCCCGCCAGGTCGTGGCGACGGACAGGAAGTCGCCCCCGCGGTCGATGATGCTCACCATGCAGTTCTCGAAGCCGGTCAGGACGTCGCCGTCCTCATCGAGCTCGTAGTTGAGGTCCTCGCTCTTGAGCCAGGCCTCCACCCTGGCGATCGTGACCTTCGGCTGTGCGCTCATCGCGTCTCCTCTCGTCCTCGCCGCCGGCCGGAGGTCGTTCGCCACCCGGCGGCGTGCGGCTGTCTCACCGCCCGGACGATGCTGACACATGGCGCGCCCGTCGACATAACGGAATGGGGCGCTCGACCTGGGGAGCGGTCCCCATGGACGGTCCGGCTCGCGCCCGCGCCCCGCGTACCACCGGAAGCACGCGGTGCGAGCAGCCCTCCGGCGGGCTCCCCTCCGCCCCGGTCAGACCGTCGTCCGGGCATCCTGACGGCGGCATCCCACCTGGGGATCCCCCTTCGCCCCGGGGCGACCGTCCCCGGCAGTCCTCTCCCCTGGGCGCGCTGTCCTGGGCGCGCCCCCCGGCGCGCGCGTCCCCCGGCGCGAGCACGTGGAGCTGGCAGCACACGCGGGCACGTGGAACCGGGGCTTCGTACACGGGACCGGGGCTTTGCGGCGAGACCGGGGAGGAGAACCCCGACATCAACGCAAAGCCCCGGTCCCACCAACCCAGACCCAGTCTCACCAGCCCAGCCCCGGCCGGTGCAACGGGCACTCGGCGTCACGCGTCGTCAATCTGTCCGCCGGCCGTGAACCGGGCGGCGCCTGGCACGTGCCGCTCGTGGTCGACACGCCCCGACCTCGACCGGTCGACCGTCCCTCGACCGGTCATGTAAAAGTCGACCGCCTATGTCACCGCAATCGCCCGGTCGAAAGTCACATGACCGGTCGAGAGTCACATGACCGGTCGACGGCGGGGGCGAGGCCCGGCGGCGGTGCGATGTCGCCAGACCTGCGCCCCGCCTCGGGCCCGAAGACCGAGCCCCACCCCCGGAGGGCCGGGACAGCGCCACCACCAGAGAAGCAGCCTCAGTCCGACCGAGGCCCACCCCCGGAGGGCCGGGACTCACTGCCCGGAGACGTCCTCCGGGGCCGGGGCGAGAACGCCGGCGGCGTGGTCGAGAGCCCCGCGGATGAAGGCGGCTCCGGTGCCCAGCGCCTGGTCGAGCTGGGCCTGGCTCATCCCCTCGTAGACGTCGAGGACGATGTCGGCGCGCACGTGCAGGCCGTCGTCGTCGGTGAAGGTGCTCAGGGTCGGGAAGACGACGGCGTCGTTCATGCCGTTGAGCACGCCCCGCACGCGGGCGGAGGTCTCCTCGTCGGACGGGAGCCCGGCCCAGTGCACGCCCCGCAGGTGCAGGCGCTCGCGTCCGGGGATCGCCACGGCGTACTCGTAGCCGGTGCCCTGGCTGTCCAGCACCGAGTCGACCGTGCCGTCCTCGCCGTCGAGGTCGTAGGCCAGGCCGCTGCTCTCGAACCAGGACATGACGCGCGCGAGCGTCACGGGCGGGGTGGCGTCCCGGTTACCGAAGGGCACCGTGGTCGACTCCTCCCGCTCGGGCCGCTCAACGACCGGCCAGGTGACGAGCGAGGGGAAGCGCGCCGCGACGTCGTCGAAGAAGACGACGAGGGTCTCCACGGCGACACCCAGGGCGCTGCGCAGCTGGGCGTCGGTCATGCCGTGGGTGATGAAGGCACCGGAGCGGGCCACGAGGCGCAGCTCCTGGCCCTGGCCGCGCAGGACGGCGCTGGGGCCGAGCCTCGTGCCGTTGTGGGCGTCGACGTGGGCGCGGACGCTGTCCTCCTGGGCGCCGGGCACCAGGCCCCTCCATGTCGCCGTCGCGACGAGGAGGTCGGGCGCCCGGCACTCGACGACGAGGTCGAAGCCCTCCAGGCTGACCCGCACCGCACCGTCGCCGACCACGTGCCTCATGCCCTGGGAGTGGAACCAGGTCGCGACCCGGGATGTGGTGACGTCAGTCGGCGCACTCATTGCTCGCCCTCTCTCCGTGGATGGTGGTGTCGCGGCCCGCTCGCACAGCAGGGACCGGGCAGATCCTCACATGTCCGCGGCTCAGGGTCCACGTCGGACGGGGAGCGCTCGACGGGGAGGGCTCCCCATCACGGGGCCCCGACCGCGTGGATCCTAAGGTCCTACGCACCGCGCCCCGCCATCGTGGATCGGGTCACGGGTCAGAGCGCACGAGGGCCGTGCGGTCGGCGTCGAGGAGCAGGGCGACCTGGTCCCCCGGCTCCACAGCACCGGCCGACGCCGCCAGGACGGCTGTCGCGGTCCGGGAGGCGGGCGCACCCGCGACACCCGTCGCGGCTGCAGTGGGGGTTGCGGGGGCTGTCGCGGCCTCGGGTTCCGCGCTGCCCGCGGGCCCCCCGGAGCCCGTCGCGGCTGCGGCCGAGCTCACCGCGGTGGCCCCCGGACCCGGCAGGTCGACCTCGACGAGCCTGTCCCCGCGGCGCAGCCGCACACCGGTCACGCGCGCCCGGGGCAGGTCCGGCCGAGACCCGGGGGCGAGGGCACTGAGAGCCCCGGGGGCCAGGGCCAGCAGGGCGCTCCCCTCGGGGCTCCCCCCGGTTCCGGCCGCCGCAGGCCCACCAGGACGACCCCCGAGCCCGGCTGCCGCGGGCCCACCAGGACGGCCCCCGGGCCCGGCTGCGGCACGACCCGCCGCCCTGGCCCACGCCTGTCCCCAGCCGAGGGCCACGACCTCCTCGCGCGCGAGCAGCGGCCCGAAGCCGAGGAAGCGCGCCACGAAGGCGCTGCCGGGGTCGGACCACAGGCCCTCGGGGGTGTCGACGCGCACGAGCCGTCCGCCCTCCATGATCCCGACCCTGTCGGCGACCGTCATCGCCTCGTCCTGGTCGTGGGTGACGTAGAGGGCGGTCGTGCCCTGCTCGCGCAGGATGGTGCGCACGTCAGTGGCCAGCTGTTCACGCAGCGCCCGGTCGAGGGCGCTCAGGGGCTCGTCGAGCAGGAGCAGGCGGGGGCGGGGGGCCAGCGCCCGGGCCAGGGCCACCCGTTGAGCCTGCCCCCCCGACAGGGTCGAGACCGCGCGCCGCTCGAAGCCCGGCAGCCCGACGAGGTGGAGCATCCGCCTGACCACCGCCTCCCGGGAGGACCGGGGGGTGCCCGCCAGGCCGTAGGCGACATTGCCCCCCACGTCACGGAACGGGAAGAGCTGGCCGTCCTGGAACATGAGGCCGAAGCCGCGCCGGTGGACCGGGACCGTGACGACGTCCCGCCCGTCCCAGCGCACCTGGCCCGAGGCGACGTCCTCGAGGCCGGCGACGGCGCGCAGCAGCGAGGACTTGCCCGAGCCCGAGGCGCCCAGGAGGGCGAGGACCTCACCGTCGGCCAGGTCGAGGTCGACGTCCTGGACCGCCGTCGTGCCGGGGTAGACCACCGTCAGGCCCCGCAGGCTCAGTCCCGTGCTCATCGATCCTCCTCATCCCTCGGGCCGAGCGGCCCTGCCGGCCGGTTCCACGCCGTCTGCAACCACTCGCAGGCGAGCATGATCCCCGCGGCGCCGAGAGCCAGGACGACGCCGGCCGCCAGCCCCATGCCCTGGTTCTGCGCGCCGGGTGAGCCGATGAGGCGGTAGACGACGACCGGCAGGGTCGGCGTCTGGGGGCGGGCCAGGAAGGACGTCGCCCCGAACTCCCCCAGGCTCGTGGCCAGGGCGAGGCCCGCGGCCAGCCCTCCGGCGCGCAGGAGGTGGGGCCCGTCGACGGTGGCCAGGACCCTGCCCGGCCCCGCCCCCAGGGCCGCGGCGACCTCCCGCTGGCGCGGGTCGATGGCGCGCAGGGCGGGCAGGAGGGTGCGCACGACCAGCGGCACCGCGACGACCGCCTGGGCGAGCGGCAGGATCCACCACGACCTGGTCAGCGCCAGCGGGGGGCGGGTGAGCGTGATGAGGAAGCCGAAGCCGACCGTCACCGCTGAGACCCCCAGCGGGAGCATGAACACCGAGTCGACCAGCGCCAGGCCGCGGGCAGCCGTCCGCGAGCGCGGCGACCGGGAGACGACGAGGCTGACCGCGCCGCCGACCACCAGGGAGATGACGGCCGCAGCCAGGGCCACGCGCAGGGAGTTCGCGGCGGCCTCCCAGACGGTGACGACCAGGGCGTTGCGTCCGCCGGTGGTCGACAGGTCGGTGTAGTTGGCGATCGTCCACGTGCCGGCCCTGCGCAGCGAGCGGGCCACGAGGACGGCCACCGGTCCGATGAGGAGGACGGCGACGGTGGCCAGGGTCAGGGCCAGGGCGGGAAGGTCGCCGCGCCGCAGGGGCGTGGCGGGCACGTCGACACGCAGGTTGAGGTGCGCCTGCCCCGCGCGCCTGGCACGCTCGGTGGCCCACAGGCCCGCGGCGACGACGAGGAGCTGGACGAGGCTGAGGACCGCCGCGGCCCGCAGGTCGAGGTACTGGGCGGTCAGGGTGTAGATCTCGGTCTCGATGGTGCCCGCCCCCGTGCCGCCCAGGACGAGGACCACCCCGTAGGCGGTGGCGCAGAACAGGAAGGTGAGCGCCCCCGCCGAGGCGATGGTCGGCAGGAGGCTGGGCAGGGTGACGGTGCGGAAGGCCCGCCACGGCGAGGCGCCCAGGGCCCGGGCGGCCTCGACGGCTCGCGGGTCGAGCCGGGACCACATCGTGCCGACGGTGCGCACGACGAGCCCGTAGTTGAAGAAGACCAGGGCCGCCACGACCAGTGCCGTGGATCCGTCGAGGCGCAGGCCCAGGACGCTGCCCCCCAGGGGCCCGCCGGTGGTGACCAGGGCGTGGAAGGCCAGGCCGACGACGACGCTGGGCAGGACGAAGGGCACGATGACCACAGCCCGCAGCAGGTTGCGACCTGGGAAGCGGCGCCGGTAGAGGACGGCCGCGCCGGGCACGCCCAGCAGGAGGCACACCGCGGTGCCCGCCGTGGCCTGGAGGAGGGTCTGGCGCACGGCCCGCCAGGTCCGGGGCCGGGCCATAACCTCGGCCGCGCCGGACAGGTCGATGGCGCCGTCCGGGGCCAGGCCCCGCAGGACGAGGGTCGTGACCGGCCAGGCGAACAGGACGGCGAGGAAGACGAGCGGGACCCCCGCGGCCAGCACCCAGCCGACCCGCTGGCCCGTTGAGGGGCGGGGGCCGGCGGGCCTGCCCCGGGCCCGCGACGGTCCGGGGGCGCCGGGGGCGCTCACGCCCCGACGGCCTCGGTCCAGGTCGCCAGCCACGACTCCCGGTTGGCGGCGATCGCGGCGGCGTCGACGACGATCGGCGACTCCGAGGGGGCGCCGAAGCGCTGGAGCTCCTCAGGCACCTGCGCCTCGGGGTTGACGGGGTACATGTACATGCTCTCCGGGATGGCGGCCTGCACCGGCGTCGAGAGCATCCACTCCACGAAGGTCTTGGCGCCCTCGGGGTTGGCTGCGCCTGCGAGGACCCCGGCGTACTCGACCTGCCGGGTGGCCGTGGCGTGCAGGGCGGCGGTGGTCGAGGCCGTGCCGTCCTCGGTGAGGGTGGCGGCCGGGGAGGACGAGTAGGACACGACGATCGGGTAGGCGCCGCCCTCGCCACCGGCGGTGAAGTCGGTGTAGTAGGCGTCCGACCAGCCCTCGTCGATGCGGGTCCCGTTGGCCACGAGCCCCTTCCAGTAGTCGGCGAAGCCCGCCACCCCGAAGTGCCCGACGGTGGCCAGGAGGAAGGCCATGCCGGTCGAGGAGGTGGTCGGGTTGATGGCCACGAAGAAGTTCTTGTACTCGGGCTTGAGGAGGTCCTCGAAGCTTGCCGGCGGGGTCAGGCCGGACACCGAGAACCAGGCGGTGTCGACGTTGACGCACACCTCGCCGAAGTCGATCGGCGCGAGGGCGGGGGAGCCGTCGACGACGTACTGGTCGGCGCCCTCGGGCAGGGTGATCTCCGTCGACAGGTCGATGACGCCCTCGGTCAGGACGCGCGAGGCGAAGGAGTTGTCGACCCCGAAGACGGCGTCGCCCAGGGGCGCGTCCTTGGTGAGGACGAGCTTGTTGACGAGCTCACCGCCGTCCCCAGAGGCGACGATGGACAGGGTCTGGCCGGTGTCCTTCTCGAAGGCGGCGACGAGCTCGTCGGGCAGGGTGAAGGAGTCGTGGGTGACGACGGTGACGGTGTCCTGCGAGGAGCCCGAGGAGCCGCAGGCGGCCAGCCCCAGGCCCAGGGCGGTGGTCCCGGCGCCGGCGAGCAGGGCGCGGCGGGAGATGGTGGTCATGTGTCCTCCTGGTTGAGTGCCGGGAGGGCCCGGGCGCGCCCGGGGAGATCTCGACTTCCTTCGCCGGTACGAACCGGATCAGGTTCGAGGGTCTGCGGTGGTCCGCACTCTCAGCGCCGGCCCCGAGCCGCCCAGACGGCCCGGATCGTGGCGCTCCCCTGTCGTGTGCCGCCAGTGTAGTCCTGCGGCCCCGAGCCCTCCGCCGGCCGCCCGCCCCGTCCGCACACGCCCGGCTCGCTGCACTGCCCGGCTCGCTACCCGGATCGGTCCCCCGTCCGGCCCGGAGCCCCGGCCGCTCGACCCGCCCGGGCCCCCTCCTCAGTGCGCGGGCGGAGGAGACGGGCCGGGCGGTGGTGCATGATCGTGCCGTACGCGTGACGCCGCCCGGCCGGACGGCCGGCGCCCAACAGGATCGGAGATGCCATGCCCACCAAGGACCTCGCCTGGACCGCCACCTCGGCGCTGACCATGGTCGCCGCCGGCTTCGTGGCCAACAAGATCGTGTCGACCGGGTGGAGGGCGGTCACCGGCCGGGCCGCGCCCAAGGACCAGGACGAGCTGCTCACCGCGGGGCTGGCCGAGGTGGTCGTCTTCGCGGTCGTCTCCGGCGCCCTGGTGTCGCTGACCCGCGAGCTCGCGCTGCGCCAGGCCGCGGTCTGGTACGACCGCAGTGCGGTGAGCGCCCGGTTCGGGCCGCGCACGACTATCGAGGCCTAACCGCTCCGGCCGGCCGTCTCGACCGGCCGCTCCAGCCTGCCCTTCCTGCCGGCCGCTCCTGCCAGCCGCTCCAGCCGGCGAGGTCCTGCGACGCCGGTTCGACTGCCGCACGGCCTCCTCATGACCTGCTGACCACCCGTCATCACAGGTCCGCCAGGTTGTGATGCACATAACATGCGCATCCGGCGGTCGAGTCACCTGGCGGAAACGGCTGAATCCTGCGGAAACCTCGCCTACCAGCCCGAGGCCCGGCATGCGAGAGCGCCTTGATATGTGCATCGCAGGGCTCCTTGCACATGTCAGCCACGCTCAGGCGCCGCGAAGGATCCTGAGGCGCCGGGATCTCAACGATTCGCATCGGCGACGGAGGTATTTTATGTGTCAATCACCTCTCGGTGCCTCATCGCCCCCTGATCCAGCGCGCTCCTTGCCCCACGGATGAGCAGGTCCACGGAGCACGTCCGCCTCACCCTGCGCGCGAATGGGCGCCGCCCCCTTCTTCTGCGCCCCCGTTCCACGCACCAGGTGCGACAAGAGGCCGGCTCAGTGGTGGTAGCGTGATGCGGTCTGTACGACTGCGGCGTGTAGTTCACCAGAAGAACACCGGGCTTCTTACCCGGAGGGAGCAGGGGCAGCACCTGCCACGCCGGCCAAGGCGCGCGCCATGCGCACGGAGGAGCACCATGGAGTACCCCTACGCCTTCAACCAGTTTCGCTTGGCACTGCACACCGCAGCCACCTCCCCGGACCCCGACGAGCGCACCCGGGGGGCGCGCCGCGCCATGAGGTGGGCGCGGGCGCTGGCCGCGATCGCGCGCGGCAAGGTCCGGGTCGGCTCGCGATCCCCAGTGAAGGGCCTGCCGGTCTGGGTGACGCCGGAGGTACTTCGCGGGGGATTCGCCACCGGCCGGGCCCTGGCCGAGGTTCCCCTGTCCGAGGAGGAGACCCGGCGCCTGGAGCGCCTCGGGCTGCCTGCCACCCGCGAGGCCCTGCTGGTCTCCTGGCTCACCGACGAGGGCATGGCCGAGCTCGGGGCGATGCTCGACGAACGGGCCTACATCGTCGAGATTCCCGAGGACGGAGCCGTGCTTCTTGCCGCGGCCCTGCTGCGCGCGGGTCACGAGCACGCGGCACTGACCGCCCTGTCGGAGATCAGCCCGCTCGCCGGCAGGCTGCGCCTGACTCCCACGCCCGCGCCCCCGGCCTCTCACGCACCCGAGACCTGCTTCCGGCGTTCCGCCGCGCAGGTCAGCGACTCCCTGCGGCGCATGCGCCCGAGCACCGCCGTCGAGGCGCAGCGCGAGGCGCTGGGACTGTGGCTGCCCCTGACGGACCAGGTGGTGTCCTTCTGGTCCACCCGGCACTCAACGGCGTGGAGTGCCGAGGACGTCGCTGAGGCCCGCCGACTGCTGGCCGCCTACGAGGACGCCTGCCTCCAGGGCACGCTGTGCCGCAAGTACCGCCACCCCAAGGAGAACCTGCCGATCCTCGTCTCCGCGCTGCGCGCCGGGGTGACCGGCGAGCTCGACGAAGCCTGGCGACGCCGGGTCGCGCACGTGCTGGGCTGCGTCCAGGCCAAGCGCGGCCTGCCGGGCGACGAGGCAGCCCAGGCGCTGCGCCGCGAGCAGCGACGGGTGGCCGGTCGGGCCAGCCACAGCGACGTCGCCCGGGTCGCTGCACGGCGTCTTGACGACTTGCCGCCACGGGAGGGGATCGACGACGTCGAGAACGCCACCCGCCCGATCAGCCCGCAGGAGGCCACCGAGGGCGCGGCCGCGGGGACGCCGCTGCCCGCCGCCGTGCGCCGTCGGATCGAGATGGGTCGCGCGGGCTCCCTGCCGCAGCTTGTGGAGCAGGGGGCGGTGCCCTCCGCGGAGGTGCTCGCCGAGCTCGTCCCTCAGGTGACCGCCGCCCGGTTGGCTGCCGGTTATGAGGACCCGGCCCTGGGAGCGGCCGTGGCGGCGACCTACGCCGCCTTCCGCCGTCGTCGGACTCTTCTGCTGCTCGACTACGCCTCGCAGTTCCGCTTCGAGGAGCTGCCGTGGATCCAGGCGGCCGACGCGGCGCGCCGCTCCAGCCCGAGCCGTGACGCCGCGGAGGTGGGCCGGCAGGTGGCGGCGACGGCGCTCGAGGCCTTCCCCGGCACCATCCTGCCCAACGCCCTCATCAGCGAGCTGCGCACGCTGTGGGATGCCGGTGGCATCCGGACCACGCTCACCGAGGAGCTCGCGGCCGACATCTTCATGGGCGGATTCTCCACGCGCTTCGTGGCCTCGGCGCAGGAGGCCGCGCGGCTGCTGCGGGGGACGCTCTACGAGCGTTACTACGGACTGGACTACGACGCCGTGCTCACCCTGCCGGTCACCCACGCCGGTCCGGACTCGGCCTTCACCACGATGTGCTCGGCGGGCGGCTCGGGTCTGTCCGGGACGGCGGTCACCGGGGCGATCATCGAGCGCCAGCAGATCCTGACGACCCACAACCTGGCCGCGATGGTGATCGCCGGGGTCGAGCCCGCCTCGGGATGGGCTGAGCTGGCGGTGCGGGCCTCGGAGCGCACCGCTACGCTGCTCGGGCGGGCGCGAGCTCATGGCGAGTCACGTTCGTACGCTCGGCTGAGGAGCATGAAGAACGCCGCCTACGCATGGAGGCAGGCGGTGTTCTTTCTGTCGATCGCCGACGGCGCCAGCCAGGACCTGCGGCCGCGGACCACGTTTCCGGCACGGGTCGAGGAGTCGATGTCGCGACTGGTGGCCGATCTGGACCGCAGCCGGAGCACGCCGGTCCGGCCCTTCCTCGGGTGGGGTACCTGGGACGTGTGAGGCCGGGTGCGCCTCAGGCGGACGGCACCCGCAGGCGGCTGGCACCCCGGGGGATCAGCACCGAGCCGAGGGCCTGGTGCTCCGCGGACAGGCTCGGTGCCGCTGACGGAGGCCTCGGCTCACGTGACCGACGCGCATGGGGCCGCCTAGCATCGCCCTCATGAGCAGTCGTGAGTTCTACGCCCTGACCACAGGCCCCGTCCCCAGCCCCTTCGATGACAACGACCTCGCCGCCGGGACGGTCGCGCTCACGTCACCGACCTGGGGGTGCTGCGGGTGCCCTCGGGACGGGTCGAGGCCTGCGACCCCTTCGTCACGCTGGGCGAGGGGCCGGTCTACGCCGTCGAGCCCGGCGACTACCCGGTGCGGGTCACGGTGGCCGACGTCTCACCGGCGCAGGACGGCTCGCATCTGCGCGAGGCCTACCTGTCCATCGTCCTGGCCGACGGCGAAGCGGCCTCCGTGGAGGAGGCTGAGACAGTCAACGGCGACGACGGCGGCGTGGGGGTCGACGCGGGCACGGTCGGTTTCGCCGACCACGAAGCAGTCTCCACCGCCATGCCGTCGGACGGCGTCGACTGGTACGAGGAGCTCTTCGACTCCGGTGAGCCCGACTCCTGGTTCGAGCTCATGGACAGCACCGAGCACTTCCGCGCCGGCGCGGCCAACATCGTCATGCCCTTGGCCGAGAACGGGGAGAACGTCGTGCTCTCACACTCCGGCTGGGGCGACGGCTTCTACCCGGTCGTCCTGACTCGCGACGCCGACGGCTCGCCGTTGGGCCTGCACATCGACCTTCAGGTCGTCGGCCGGTCCGCCGATCACGAGGACGAGGACTGAGCGGGCAGGGGACAACGAGCCGCCGGGGAGCAGGACTGCCCGCACCCCTCGGCCTCTCAGCCCGCCACCGGACAGCTCACCCGACAGCGTCACCGGTGACCACGATCGAGAACCGCCAGCCCGCCCAGAGGCGCCTGACCCTCAGCGGTCCGACCCCACGGCCCGACCCCACGGCCCGACCCCGACGGACGGGCTGTTCCTCGGCGGTCCGACCCTCCCGCGACCCGCCCACTAGGCTGGTTCCCATGAGCCCGCTTGCGATCGTGCACACCGTCTGCGTCGTCATCGTCGTGCTCGCCACCGTGGTGGGCGTGGCCGTCTTCGCGCGCGCCTGTTGCACGATCGTCAACCGCATGCGGGTGGGGCGGCCGGCGCCCGAGCGGGTGCGCCCGGTGGCGCGGCGCGCCTGGCTGTCCCTGTGGGCCGCCCTCAACCACTCCGCCTTCAGGAACCGGCCCTGGATCCGCGCGGCCCACTGGCTGGTCATGGTCAGCTTCCCGCTGCTCTTCCTCACCCTGGTCACCGGCTACGGGCAGGTCCTGGGGGACTCCCGCTTCGAGCTGCCGTGGCTGGGCCACCAGGCGTGGTGGGCGTGGGTCGTCGAGGTCATCGCCTGGGCGAGCCTGGTGGGGATCATCGGGCTGGTCGCCGTGCGTCGACGCCTCACGCGCGGCGGGGCCGCGGCGCCCCCCTTCCCCGATGCCGAGTCGGGGCCGAGCCGCCCGCGCACGTCCCGCTTCTCCGGCTCCTCCGCCTGGCAGGCGCGCTTCGTCGAGGGCGTCGTCACCGGCGTCGTCGCCTGCGTCCTCGTGCTGCGGATGCTCGAGCACGCACAGCTCGCCGTGTCCGACGACCCCGCGGCGCGCGCGCTGGCCAGCTGGACGCACTTCCCGCTGACGGCCTGGACCGGGCCGCTCCTGGAGCCCCTGGGTGCCCAGCCGCTGGCGATCGCGATCACCGTCGTGGCCACGATCAAGGTCCTCATCTCGATGTCCTGGTTCGTCGTCGTCGGCCTCCAGCCCTCCATGGGCGTGGCCTGGCACCGCTTCCTCGCCTTCGTCACGATGTACGCGCGCCGCGAGACCGACGGCTCCAAGGCCCTGGGCCCGCTCCAGCCCCTCGTCTTCGACGGCCCTCAGGGCCCCACGGAGCTGACGGCCCAGACCCTCGACGACCTGGAGGCGGCCATGGAGTCCGCCGAGGAGGGCGGCACCGAGCTGCGCCTGGGGGCGGGCCGGATCGAGGACTTCACGTGGAAGGGCCTGCTCGACTTCTCCACGTGCACCGAGTGCGGCCGCTGCCAGGACCTGTGCCCGGCGTGGAACACCGGCAAGCCCCTGAGCCCCAAGCTCCTCGTCATGGCGCTGCGCGACCACCACGCCGCGGCCGCCCCCTACCTGCGCGCCGCCCGGGCGCTGGGCACCGACCCCGAGGAGATCACCGACGAGGAGCTGGCCGCCCGCCGCGCGGCCGGGCCCGTGGGCAGGCTCGTCGGGATGCGCGACGGCCTCGCCCTGGGCGCCACAGCGGGTCAGGTGCCCGGCAGCGCCCACAGCGGGGACGTCCTCGGGGCGCTTCTGGCCGCCCAGGCCTCCCCCAGCGACACCGGGGTCGCCACGCGGCCGGCGCCGCTGGCCGGGGAGGTCATCCCCCCCGAGGTCCTGTGGTCGTGCACGACCTGCGGGGCCTGCGTCGACCAGTGCCCCGTCGACATCGAGCACGTCGACCGGGTCGTCGACATCCGTCGGGAGCAGGTCCTCATGGCCTCAGCCTTCCCCAAGGAGCTCGGCCAGATGTTCCGCAAGATGGAGTCCAAGGGCAACCCGTGGGGCCTGCCTGCGCGCAAGCGCATGGAGTGGACCAAGGGCCTGGGCTTCGAGGTGCCGGTCGTCGGCGTCGACGTCGAGTCCGCCGAGGAGGTCGACTACCTCCTGTGGGTCGGCTGCGCCGGCGCCTACGAGGACCGGGCCAAGAAGACGACCCGGGCCGTGGCCGAGCTGCTCGACATCGCCAGGGTGAGCTTCGCGGTGCTCGGCGACGCCGAGACCTGCACCGGCGACCCTGCCCGGCGCGCCGGCAACGAGATCCTCTTCCAGACCCTGGCCGCCCAGAACGTCGAGACCCTCAACGAGGTCGGGGCCAGGCGGATCGTCGTGACCTGCGCCCACTGCTTCAACACCCTGGCGCGGGAGTACCCGCAGGTCGGCGGGAGCTACGAGGTCCTCCACCACACCCAGCTGCTCAACGCCCTCGTGCGTGAGGGCCGCCTGCGTCCCGTCGCGCCCGGGGCGGGGGCGGGCGCAGCCGGGGGTAGGCCGGGTGCCCCGGAGCCGGAGGGAGCGGGCACGGCAGGGGCAACCGCTCCCGCGGCGCCGGTCGTCACCTACCACGACGCCTGCTACCTGGGCCGCCACAACCAGGTCTACACCGCCCCGCGCGAGCTGCTCGAGGCCACCGGCGCCACCGCCCTGGAGATGCCGCGCTCGCGTGAGCGGGCCCTGTGCTGCGGGGGAGGCGGTGCGCGCGCCTTCATGGAGGAGTCGATCGGCACGCGCATCGCAGCCGAGCGCGCCCGCGAGGCGGTGGGCACGGGGGCCCAGATCGTGGCCACGGCCTGCCCCTTCTGCACGACGATGCTCTCCGACGGCGTGGCGGGCCAGGACGGGGACGTGCGCGTCACGGACGTGGCCACCCTCATGCTCGAGGCGGTCAAGCGCGGCCAGGGCTGACACGCCCGGGCACCACGCGACGCGGATCACCTCGGCTCCCCGCGACACCACCAGCGGCGCGGATTAGCGTAGGCCGTCGCCCCGTCCCGCTGTCGCAAAGGAGCCCGCCGTGCCCGAGTCCGGCCTGCGCGTCTACGCCTCGCTGCTGCGTATGCCGCACGTCGCCCGGTCCGCCGTCTTCGGCGTCGTCGGACAGTTCCCGCTGCCGCTGCTGGGGATGGGCCTGCTCATCGGCATCCGCGACGGCTACGGCTCCTACACCCTGGCGGGAACCGTCTCGGCCGTCATGGCGCTGACCTCCGCGGTGACCGGGCCGATCGTGGGCCGGCTCATCGACGCCCACGGCCAGCGGCGCGTGGGGCTGCCGGTCGCCGGGCTGTGGATCGCCTCGATCGGTTTCATGAGCGTGGCGCTGGCCTGGCGGCTGCCCTCGGGGGTCGTCATCGCCGCGGGGGTCCTCCTGGGCACCTCGGTGCCCTTCTCCTCGATGCTGCGCGCTCGCTGGCGGCACGTGCTGGCCGACCAGCCGGGACAGCTCAACTCGGCGCTGTCGCTGACCAGCATCCTCGAGGAGATGATGTGGGTCATCGGCAACCCGCTGGCCACGGTGCTGGCCACGAGCGTGGCGATGCTCGCTCCCCTGGCCGCCGCCGTGACGGCGATCGTCCTGGCGGTCATCGGCTTCCTCCTCGACTCCAGCATCGAGCCGCCGGCCACCGGTCGGGCCGGACGGAGGCCCGGGTGGCGACTCATAGGCCCGCACGGGCCCCGGTCGGCCGCCCGCGGCGAGCGGGGCACCGACGCCGTGGACGCGGGGCCGGCCGGAGAGGCCGTGACAGGCCAGACCAGTGACGCGACAGACCAGACCCGTGCGCCGCAGGCTCGGGAGCGGATGCTCACCCTCGGCTACGTCTCCCTGCTGACTATCACCGTGGCCTACGGGGCCTTCATCGCCGCCACGAACGTCTCCATCGTCGCCCTGGCCACCGAGCTGGGGCGCCCTGGGACCGCCGGCTCCGTCATCGCCTGCTTCTCGGGGGCCTCGATGCTCGGGGCCCTGGGCTACGGGGCACGGGCATGGCGCTCACCGCTGTGGGTGCGCTTCTACGCGGGCATGGTCGTCGTCGCCGCCGGGTCCTCGATGCTGCTGTGGGTCGACTCCCTGGGCGCCGCGGCGATCGTCCTGGCCGTGGCCGGTCTGGCCCAGGCCCCCACCGTGGTCAACGTCAACCAGCTCCTCATCCGGATGACGCCGGCCTCGCGCTTCACCGAGGCCATGGCGCTGCTCGGCGCCATGTTCGTCATCGGGATGGCCGTGTCCAACCTCGTGACCGGCAGGATGGTCGACCTCATGGGCTCCCACGGCGGCTTCCTCAGTCTCGCGGGCTTCGCCTCGGCGGCTCTGCTCATCGGCGTGTGCTCAGCCCGCCCGATCCGCGCGACCACGCGACCCCGGGTCGAGGACCTGCTCACCTCCTGAGCACGAGGTCGCTGGCCGGCTCCCAGGCACGTGTCAGGGGTACGCGAGCGCTGCCCGGAGGACCTCGTCGAGCATGTCCTCGGTGAGGCGCCCGGTGAAGGTGTTCTGCTGGCTGGGGTGGTAGGAGCCGAGCAGGGTGACCCGCTCGCCATCGGGCCGCGTGAGCACCGCGCTGGCGCCGTGACCGAAGCGGGGCTTGGGGCGCGGCACACCCCAGCCCGCCGTCCTCGCCACGCCCAGGGTGGTGTCCCAGGCGATACCCCCCAGGGCGAGCAGGACGCGCAGTTCAGGCATGAGCGCGATCTCGCGGACCAGCCACGGCGCGCAGGCGGCTTTCTCCTGGGTGGTCGGCTGGTTGGCGGGTGGGGCGCAGCGCACCGCGGCCGCCACGCGCAGGCCGGTCAGCTCCTGGCCGTCACCCGCGCCGACCGAGGTGGGAAGGCTCGCCAGGCCCGCACGATGGAAGGCGGCGAAGAGCCAGTCCCCGGAGCGGTCGCCGGTGAAGACGCGGCCCGTGCGGTTGGCGCCATGGGCCGCCGGGGCGAGCCCGACGACGAGGATCCGCGCGTCAGCCGGGCCGAAGGAGGGGACGGGCCGCCCCCAGTAGGGCTCGCGGGAGAAGGAGGCGCGCCGACCGGTCGTGGCGACCTCCTCCCGCCAGGCCACGAGCCGCGGACAGGCGCAGCACACGCTCACTGCGGCGTCGAGGTGGTCCAGGTCCCGCGCCGCCCGGGCCAGGCGGACCACGCCGGCGGCCGACCGGGCCGTGTGGGTGGTGGCGTCGGCGGGGTCTCCGGGCCAGCCGGTTCCTGGTGGGACGGGAGAGGCGACACGCTGTCCGGTCAGCGGGTGGGGCTCGGTCACCCTCCCATTGTGTCGCGCCAAGAGGGGTCGACGGTCAGCCGCATGCCGCGCGGGTCGCGAACCAGGCCCGCCCCGGCCAGCAGCTCGCTGACGGCGCGGTCGACGGCGGGGATCCCGTTGAGGGACTCCACAAGACGACGTCGTACCGCGCCCGCCGCCTGCCGGGTCATGGCCCGGCGCTGCGCCCCGACGAGAGCCCGGAGCGCCGCCTCGAGCTCGGCAGGCTCGGCCGTGTAGGAGACGAGGGCCCGCATGGTCTCGGCGGCGTAGAGCACGGGGCGCCCGTCGAGCAGGACGACGCTGGTCCCCCTGCGTCTGGTCGGGGTGGACGGCGCCTGGCGGCCCTGGAGCCCCGGGGGCAGGGCGGGCTCAGGCCACGGCACCCCGCGACCCACGAGGCAGGCGGGGTCCTTGAGGTCGACGACGACGCAGTCTCGACAGCCCGGCCCGCCGCGGCCGTCCGCCTCGGGACCGGCCCCGTCCCGGGGGTCCGCCCCACGGCCCGCCCCGCCGTCGGCGTCCAGGGCGCGCAGCGCGTCGACGGTCTCCCGCTCGGCGAACTGGGCCGGACCGAAGCCCTCGACGAAGCGGCCGCGCATAAGCGCCCCGGTGTCCTCCATGCGCCGCAGCAGCGGCAGGAGGTGGCCGAAGCCCCCGGGCGTTCCCGCCGCGAGCGCGAGATCGGGGGTGATGATGCCGTAGCGGTCGATGAGCGACTCGACGCTCGCCAGGGCGGCTTCGGCGTCACCGACCTGCGGGGCGTGGAGGTGGTACCAGACGGCGCCCGTCACGATCGCCGCGGTGGCGGGGCCTCCGCCGACTGAGCCGGCGGGTCCGCCGACGGCTGAGCCGGCGGGTGAACCGGCGGATGAACCGGCGGCTGAGCCAGCGGGTCCTCGACCGGTGGCGCCCGGGACCGCTGCTCCCCCCGTGTTGTCAGGGGTGACGGGGACGGTTCGGGTGGACCAGGACAGCGGGTCGGCCGGGGCGGACGTACCCAGGAGGCCGGCGTAGCGGCCACGACCGCGCCGACTGCGCACGCGCCGTCGTGGTGCGGCTGCTGGACGCGGGGCCAGGGCGCGCCGGACGGGTTCGAAGCTGCGCGCCGTGGCCGAGCCTGAGAGGGTCAGCCGCCACGTCCTGTCGACCGACAGCGCCTCGGCCTCAAGGGACTCGCCCACCACGGGCGCCAGCGGGGAGTCCGAGGGGAAGAAGGCGATCTCCTCGGGCACCAGAGAGGTGCTGTCCGGGCCGGGCGCGGGGACCGTTCCGGGCGCGGCGAGCGGGGCGCCACCCCCGGGCTCGCCCGGGTCCCCGGCGGTGACGGCGCCTGTCCGTGACTGCCAGACGACGTCCCCGGAGGCGATGAGATCATCGAGCATGGTGGGCCGGTAGTCGGCGACGCGTGCAGGCAGGACCTGCTCCTCCCACTGCGCCGCGGGCAACCAGACTCCCTCCAGGGCGGCGATGGCCTCCGCGAGCGCGTCGACGCCCGTGCGCGGCTCGGCTAGTCCCGCCCGGGAGAGCACGAGCCGTTGCAGGGCGTACGGGCTGACCGGTTCGACTGCCTCACGCGCACGGGCCAGGGAGCGGCTGCGCACGCGCCGCAGGACCTCGGGGGCCATCCACCGCGCGTCGGCGTCGCCTCCACCGAGCCGCACGAGCTCGCCCGCATCGGCCAGGTGGGCCAGCGCGTCCTCGGCCACGGCCTCACCCAGGCCGAAGGCGTCGGCGACATCCCGGCCCGTCACCCGGGCGTGGGTCCGCGCGTAGCGCAGCACGAGCTCACCCAGGGGGCTGCGGTGCGAGGCACGTGGATGCCCGCGGGCCTGCTCCTCGACCCAGTCGGGGACGGTGGCACCCAGTGCGGCCCGCAGCACCGGGGCGTCCTCGAGACGCGACCAGCAGCGGCGCGTGCCGACAGGCACCTGCAGGGCGCGGCGGGACTGCTCCAGCTCGCCGAGCGCGGCGCGGACGGCGGCCTCGTCGTCCCGTCCACCCCGGCACCGCACGGTCAGCTCGGCAACGGTCAGTGGACCAAGCTCACGCAGGAGGTCGGCGACGCCCTCGACGTCGGCACGTACCCGCCGCGGCGGGGAGAGCCGTTGGAGGTCGGCCTCCACCTCGTTGAGGGTGTCCTCGTCGAGCAGCTCGGCGGCGACGTCGTCTCCGAGCAGCGCCGCGACGGCGTCGGGGTCGAGGGACAGCAGGTGGGCACGGCGCTCGGCGTGGGGCAGGTCCTCCTCGTAGAGCAGGGCGGCGGTGTAACCGAACAGGAGCGGGGCGGCCAGCGGCGAGGGCGTGCGCGTCGTCACGTCGACCACGCGCACGGTGCCGGCGGCGATCCGCCCCATGAGGGACGCCAGGGCGTCGAGGTCGTAGACGTCCTGGAGGCACTCGCGGGCCGCCTCGATGAGGATCGGGAAGTCGTGGAACTGCCTGGCGGCCTGGAGGAGCTGGCCGGACTTGAGGCGCTGGAGCCACAGGGGCACGCGTCTGCCGGGGTGGGGCCGGGGCATGAGCAGGGCGCGGGCGGCGCACTCACGGAAGCGCGAGGAGAACAGGGCGGTCTCATCGATCCGGGAGCGGACCAGGCTCGTCAGCTCCGCGGCGTCGAAGGCCACGAGCTCGGGTCCGGGCGGCGGGCCCACGGGGACAGGCACCTGGAGGACGATGCCGTCGTAGGCGACGACGAGCTGGGGCTCGAAGCCCATCGTCGTGCGCACGCGTTCTCGGATCGCCATCGCCCAGGGCTCGTGCACCCGCCGGCCAAAGGGGCTGTGAAGGATGAGCCGCAGGCTGCCGCTCACGTCCTCGTTGCGCTCCAGCACGAGCGTCGTGTCGCTGGGGACGACGCCGGTGGCCGCCTTCTGCTCCCGCAGCAGGTCCACGAGGTTGGCGCGGGCCCTGGCATCCAGGCCCGCGGCGGCGAGGCGGTCGAGCAGGGCGGGCCTCACCTCGGGAGCCCGCTCGGGCGTGGGGACGAGGACCTCCCCGGCGGCGAGGACTGCCCCAGGGGCGGGTGCGGCCGCGGGGGCGGGGGCGGGGGCGGCCTCGGGAGCCCCGGCGGCGAGCCGGGCTGCGGCGTCGTCGAGACCGGCGGCGGCCTCACGCAGGAAGGCGCCCCGGGCGGCGCCGGTGGCCGCGGGACGACCGGGCCCGTCACCGCGCCAGAAGGGCAGGCGGGAGCTGCGGCCGGGGGCGGGGTCGACGACGACCCGGTCCCCCGTGATCTCGCGGACCCGCCAGCTCGTGGTGCCCAGGGTGATGACGTCACCCACCGAGGTCTCGTTGACCATCTCCTCGTCGAGCTCACCGACTCGGCGCCGACCGCCGTCGTCGGCCCCTTCTGGCAGGAGCACGGGGAAGGTGCCGCGGTCCGGAATGGTCCCAGAGGCGGTGACGGCCAGACGCTGGGCTCCGGGGCGGGCGACCAGGGTGCCGGCCTGTCGGTCCCAGATGAGGCGCGGGGCGAGGTCCGCCAGGTCCGCAGTGGAGTAGCCGCCGGTGAGCAGCTCCAGGACAGAGTCGTATGAGCTGCGCGGCAGGTCGCGGTAGGGGGCCGCGCGACGCACCGTGCGGTACCAGGCATCGACCTCCAGGTCCTCCACGCTGGCGGCTGCGACGGTCTGCTGGGCCAGGACATCCAGGGCGTTGGGCACGAGCGCGGTGCGCTCGATGGCCCCGGTGCGCATGCCCTCGGCGACGACGGCCGCGTCGATGAGCTGGGTGCGCTGAACCGGGTAGATGACGCCGCGGGGCCGCCCGCCGACGCGGTGGTCGGCCCGGCCCACGCGCTGCACACCCGAAGCGACCGAGGGCGGTGGCGCGACCTGGAGGACGAGGTCGATGGAGCCCATGTCGATGCCGAGCTCGAGGGAGGCGGTGGCGACGACGCAGCGCAGCTCACCCGACTTCAGCTCGCGCTCGACGGTCAGGCGTTGCTCCTTGGACACCGACCCGTGGTGGGCCTTGGCGATGACAGGCGCGGCCTGGGCGTGGTTGGCGTCCCCCATCTCCCAGGACTCGCGGTGCATCACCGGTTCGCAGTGCGTCCTTAGTCCCGACGACGGTGCAGAGCCTGGCCCGGCACCCGAGCCGGCGCCTGGTCCGGCGTCTGGTCCGGCACCCGAGCCGGCGCCTGATCCGGCGTCTGATCCGGCGTCTGGTCCGGCGTCTGGTCCGGCACCCAGGGCAGCACCCGAGCCGGCGCCCGATCCGGCGTCTGGTCCGGCGTCTGGTCCGGCACCCAGGGCAGCACCCGAGCCGGCGCCTGGCCCGGCACCCGAGCCGGCGCCTGACAGCACGCGCATGGCGTAGGCCTCGTTGAGGCGGGCGGTCAGGCGTTCGCAGACGCCTCGGGAGTTGACGAAGACCAGGGTGCTGCGGTGGGCCAGGACCTGGTCGAGAACCGCCTCCTCGATATGCGGCCAGATCGACCCGCTGGTCTGGGGGGCGGTGCCGGTGCGCCCGACCCCGGCGGTCGTCAGCCCGAGCGAACCCGATGGTTGGGGAGCTTCCGGGGCCGGGGGCGGGCCAGAGCTGGACGAGTCCTCGGATCGGGGGACGTCGACAACGCCGGAGGAGTCCTCGTGGCTCGATCCGCCCGCGAGCGCCGATGCAGGCCTGGCACCGGACGCACCGTCAGCACGGGGCCCTCCCTCGGCGCCGGCGAGGGCTCGCCGCAGGGCGCGGTCGGAGCGCCAGACTCGGGTGGGATCCGGCGGCCGCCCCTGGCGCAAGGAGCCAGCCGTCGCGCGCTCCATGCGGGTGCGCCGGTCGGCGGTGGCGGGCACCTGCGCCATGTCGTCCACGGGAACGGTGACCGTGATCTCGGGGGCGGTGCGGCCGTCGTCGGCGATGACGGAGACGGGGTGGGGGCCGCCAAGGAACCGGGCGATCTCCTCGCGCGGGGAAACCGTGGCGGACAGGCCGATGCGCTGAGCCGGGCGCTCCAGGAGATCGTCGAGCCGCTCGAGGGACAGCGCCAGGTGGGAGCCTCGCTTCTCACCGGCGAAGGAGTGGATCTCGTCAACGATGACCGTCTCGACGGTGCGCAGCGTCTCCCGCACGGCGCTGGTGAGCATGAGGTACAGCGACTCGGGCGTGGTGATGAGGATGTCCGGTGGTCGGGTACGCAGACGGCGTCGCTCCGCGGCAGGGGTGTCCCCGGAGCGCACGCCCACGCTCACGGGCCTCACCGGTGCGCCGAGGTGGGCGGCGGCCTCCGTGATCCCGTCGAGGGGGCGACGCAGGTTGCGCTCGACGTCGGTCCCGAGGGCCTTGAGCGGTGAGATGTACAGGACGCGCACGCCGCGGCGGTCGCTCCGGGCGCCGCCGGGGAGGGTCCCAGTCCGTCTTGCCGTCTGATGAGCACCGGTCCCGCCCGAACCGTCACCCCAGGCCCTGGCGAGGACGGTACCGCCGTCGTCCACCTGCCCGGCACCGTCCACCAGCGCACCGCCCCCCTGCTCTCCTCCAGCCACCCCGAAGGCCTCGGGACCGCTGGCTCTGGTGGCCTTCGGGACGGTACCGCCGATGATCCGATCGATCGCGGACAGGAAGGCCGCCAGGGTCTTGCCCGATCCCGTGGGGGCGATGACCAGCGTGTTCTCACCGCGGCCGATCGCCGCCCAGGCGCGGTCCTGGACCGGCGTCGGGCCGCCGGGGAAGGCATTCGCGAACCAGGCGCGCGTTGCTGGGGCGAAGGCTCCCCAGGCCTGCGGGACGGCGGCTCGGTCGGCGGTCATGATTCCAGTATGGGCGGTGCCACCGACACGAGTGGGTCGCGCCCGCGGCCATCCCAGCACGGTGCTCCTCCCCGCTCACCCGCGCTCAGTCCCGGCCGAACACGTCACTTTGAGCCCGACTACCCCGGTAAAAGTGACGTGTTCGGGACCAAGGTGACGTGTTCGACGGCAGACCTGGCCAGAGGCTCCGATTCGACGGCAGACCTGGCCAGAGGCTCCGACAAGCCGGAGTTTCACGCCCCGCGCGGCCAGCCGGTGCCTGGTGGCACGGCACCGGCGCTGCCGTCCCCGTCGCGTTCGTACCTTCTGTGCTGTGACCGTAGCCTGCCGGTGCGAACACGGTGCGGACGGTACGAACCGGAGGACGGCGCGGTGCTCTCCCGAGGCCGTCACCGCCTGTCGCACACGGTGCGTAGGCTCGTGTGCATGGGCATCCAGGACTCCCCCTCGCTGTTCGAGGCGGCCCAGGGCGCGCCGGTCGACGACCCGACCCGCCCCCTGGCCGACCGACTGCGCCCCCAGCGCCTCGAGGAGGTCGTCGGTCAGGACCACCTGCTCGCCCCCGACGCCCCTCTGGGCCGCATGATCGCGGCCGGCCGCCTGCCCTCGATCATCCTGTGGGGCCCTCCGGGCTGCGGCAAGACGACCATCGCCCGCCTGCTGGCCCAGCGCACCGGGCTGGGCTTCGAGTCGGTCTCGGCGACCTTCTCGGGGGTGGCCGAGCTGCGCAAGGTCTTCGCCACCGCGGCGCGTCAGCGCGAGATCGGTCAGGGCACGCTCCTGTTCGTCGACGAGATCCACCGCTTCAACCGCGCCCAGCAGGACTCCTTCCTGCCCTACGTCGAGGACGGGACGGTTGTGCTCGTGGGCGCCACGACGGAGAACCCCAGCTTCGAGCTCAACGGCGCGCTGCTCTCGCGCTGCCAGGTCATGGTCCTGCGGCGCCTCGACCAGGCCGCGCTCAGCGAGCTGATGGACCGGGCCGAGGCGCTCATCGGGCGCCGTCTGCCGCTGACGGAGGCCGCACACTCCCAGCTCGTGGCCATGGCCGACGGCGACGGCCGCTACCTGCTCGGGATGGTCGAGCAGGTCCTGTCCCACGCCCGCGGGCAGATGGCACGCCCTGCTCCGCCGGGCACCGGGGACGCGGGCACCGGGGACGCGGGCACCGGTGAGGGCGCCGGCGGGACCGCAGGCCCCGGGGACGCGGGCACCGGTCCTGCCGACCGCGGTGACCCCGGGCCGGGCACCCCCTCCGACCCGGGCCTCATTGACGCCGGGGACCTGGCGGCCGTCGTCGCCTCGCGCGCCCCCTGGTACGACAAGTCCGGCGAGGAGCACTACAACCTCATCTCCGCGCTCCACAAGTCGATCCGGGGCTCCGACCCGCAGGCGGCGCTGTACTGGCTGGCCCGCATGCTCGAGGGCGGAGAGGACCCGCTCTACGTCGCCCGGCGCCTCGTGCACCTGGCCAGCGAGGACATCGGGATGGCCGACCCCGGAGCCCTCCAGATCGCGCTGGCCGCCTGGGAGGCTTACGAGCGGCTCGGATCACCCGAGGGCGAGCTCGCCATCGCCCAGGCCGTCATCCACCTCGCCACGGCACCGAAGTCGGTCGCCGTCTACCGGGGCCTGACCCGCGCCCGCGCGGCCGCCCGGGCCACGGGCTCCCTCGCCCCGCCGGCCCACATCCTCAACGCCCCGACCCGTCTCATGAAGGAGCTGGGCTACGGACAGGGCTACCAGTACGACCCCGACACCGCCGACGGCTTCTCCGGCGCGGACTACTTTCCCCCGGGCTACCCGCCCGAGCAGCGCGAGTGCTTCTACGAGCCCACCGGCAACGGTCACGAGCGGCGCATCGCCGAGCGCCTCGCCCACTGGGACTCCCTGCGCCGCAGCCACGAGCACGACACCCCGGGACCCTGACGCCCCGCCCCTCAACGCGTTCGTAACTTCTGCACCGCGACCGCACCCTGAGAGTGCGAACACGGCGCAGAAGGTACGAACCGGAGGACGGCACCCCGCTCAACCGGGCTGACGCCCGGACGGGCACCCCGCTGACCGGCGCCCCGCTCAACCGGGCTGACGCCGGGACGGTGGCACCGCCGGCTGTCAGAACACGATGTCGTCGGCGATGCCCGGCCCCATCTGCTGGGCGAAGACCGAGGCGAACTCCCTCTGCTTGGCCTGCTGGAGGGTGATGAGCTGGTCGGCGTTGCGCAGGTCCTGCATCCACTGCACCCCTGCGCCGGCCACCTGGGTGGTCGTCACCTGGTAGTTGGCCTCGAGGTAGCCGCTGGGGTCGACACCGGCCTCCTGCGCGGCAGCCATAACAGCCGCGCACTCGATGTAGAAGTCCCGGTCGGTCTTGAGGCGCGATGCCTGCGACCCGGCCCCCGGTCCGGCGCCCGCGGCGGCGGCCGCCTCGAACAGCGGGTGCGGGGTGGACATGAGCGAGGAGTACTGCATGCCCACCGTCATCATGTGGGTCTGCATGCGCTCGACCCACCCGGCGTTGGCCTGCTCCCACTGGGGGCGCTCGACGCCCAGGACCGCGGCGACCTGCTCGTTGCTCCAGCCCTCGTTGATCTTGGCGCTGCCGGCCACGTAGTCGTGGAGGCTCACCCCGTTGATGGGCTGGAGCTCGGGGGCGGAGGGGTCGCCCATCATCGACTGGCGCATGGCCTCGATCGGGGCGAAGGCGGCGTCCTCCGCCGCCTGGGCCGCGGCCCCCGTGGGGTCGGCGTAGAAGGAGGCCAGGGACTCGTTCATCGTCATGTGGATGGACAGGACCCGCTCGATCGCCTCGAAGGCGAGGTCCTCGGAGGGACCTCCCTGGAGGCGCGCCCCGATGTACTCCCGCACGAGGGAGACCATCGCCCCGAGCGTCTCGTAGACGTCGGAGTTGGCCAGCACGAGGGTGCGCGCCCCCCGGAAGTCACCGAGCTGGGCCTGGGCGGTGTTGGCCGCCTCGATGTCCTGCTGCCACTGGACGACGGCGGCGTTGGCCCCCGCCACGTCCCCCGCCTCGACGGCGGAGACCGGGGTGATGTGGCCGTCGCGCACCGGCGCCCAGATGTTGTACCAGGTGTCGGCGTACTGGAAGGCGGCAGGGTCCAGCCCCGCGGGGGGCTGGGGACGGCGGATGTCGCGGGCGTCCTCGTCGAAGAGCTCGAGCTCGTAGGAGTAGGGGAAGGCGTGGTGGATCCAGTCGACCTCCTCCACACCGCGCACGGCGTTGCTCATCCGGCGCGCCGCCCCTCCCAGCCCTCGGGCCGCCGACGCCAGGCCACGGCCGGAGACGCTGACGCCGACCTCGGCCTCGCCCGTCTCCTCGCTCAGCTCGACCTCGGTCGAGCCGGCGACCTGGGACGCGGCGTCGGTGGCCTTCTTGAACATCTTTCCGAACATGGGTTCTCCTCGTGTTTCCGATCAAGGACGCGCCGGCGGGCATCAGCCCCTGGCGGTCTGCCCCTGGTCGCCGTCCTTCTTGAGGCCCTTGGCGACCTTGCCCAGGCCGCGGGCAGCGGCGGCGGCGTCACGGGCTGAGACGTTGACGGCCACGTCGACGTCCGAGTCCGCGCCGAGCTCCTCGACGCCGGCGTCCTCGGCGGGGATCTCGACGGAGACGTCGGTGCGGCTGGCGGCCTTCTTGAAGAGCTTGCCGATCATGTGGGTGTTCCTTTCCATGAGGGTGTGGTGGGGTGGGACGGTCCACGCGGAGGGCGGACCGGGTCAGTTGATGACGAGCGGGTTGCCGTACTCGTCAGCGAGGTAGTTGAGGGTCCTGGCGTGGTCCAGGAGGGGGGCGACCAGGGCCTCGGTGTAGGTGTCGTTGGCCACCGCGGCGGCGACCTCGCAGCCGGGGCGGGCGAAGGCGGGCACCATGCCCCGCACGAGGTCGGCGGCCCGCGGCTGCCCCTGGGCGCGCAGCTCGGCGATCGCCCGGGCCAGCTCGACCAGCGCCCCGTAGTAGGCCAGGCGCACCTGCTGGAAGTCCCACGGCACCGAGTTCGGGTAGAACTTGAGGTTGACGGAGTCGTCCGGGTGGTCCTTGTGCTCGGTCAGAGCGTTGATGGTCTCGGGGAACTTCTTCGCGGCGACCATGGGGACGAGGGACTCGAGCTCGGCCTGCTCGACCGCCTTGGAGCGGGCGAAGTCGGCCAGCCACGTCGGGAAGAGGACCTCCGGGTCGTCGACACCGATCTCGTAGGCCTTCTGGTAGGGGCGCGCCTTGGCCTCGGCGAGCGACTCCGCGGCGATGACAGCGCTCTGCATCGTCTCGGAGGGGGTGAAGGTCACCTGGGTGCCACAGCCCTGGCAGGGCAGGTAGACCGAGACCGTGTAGAGCTCGGGCACCGGGACGGGGGCCGAGCACTGGGGGCAGGTGAAGCGGCTGGCCAGGGACTTCCACTCGGCGACCGCCGCGTCCCAGGTGGCCTGGGCGTCGTCGTCGGCGAGCTCGTCGAAGACGTGCTCGGCCCTCCAGGTCATCTTCTCCTCCCAGGCCTCCATCCGCTCCTCGAGGGCCTGGTAGCCCAGCTCGACGTCGGGGTCGTCGTCCATGTCCTCGAACATGGAGAACTGCTCCTCGAAGGTCGCCTGCGCCTTGGTGACCAGGGTCATGAGCTGGGCGGTGATGCCCGAGCTGAAGGCCCCGAAGGAGCGCCGGAACTCCTCGGGGTCCGAGCGCTTCATGTCGCGGGCGGTGGCCAGGGCCTCGGCGCCGACCTCCTGGCCGCGCTGCTCGAGCTTGCCCAGGAAGACGTCCATGCGGGCGCGCAGGGCTTCGAACTGGTTGAAGGCGTTGCTCATGGGTGGGTTCTCCTCCCGGCCCTGTGGTGCGGGGGCCGTTGGAATCGGTGGTGTGTGGTGGGGCGCTCAGGGCTCGCGGCGGGCGGTCGGACCCGCCAGGGGCGCGATGAAGACGTAGCCGCAGTACCGGCACTCGGCCACGCCGTGGGCCTCGGAGCGTCCGGCGCCGCAGCCGGGGCAGACCTTGGTCTCGGTGCTCACCTCGGTGTCGCGGGCGTGCTCGATCTGCGTCTTGTCGGAGGTGACGGCGCGCTGACGCATGCGCTCGACGAAGGAGCTCATCACAGGGCCTCCAGGATGCGGGCACGGGTGGCGGCCAGCTCCTCGTCGCTGATGAGTCCGGCGTCGTGCATGGCCTTGAGCTTCTGGAGGCGGGCCATCGGGTCCTCCGCAGCAGGTGCGGGGGCGGCCGGGGCGACGGGCTGTGCGGGGGCGGCCGGGGCGACCGGCTGCACGGGCTGGGGGACGGCCTGCTGCTGGACCTGCCCAAGAACCATCCCCATGGCCATGCCGTCCTGGACGCCCGCGCCGACCGCCGTCGAGGAGTCTGCGGTGGCCAGCGCGGTCTGGAAGCGCTGGAAGCGGTCCATGTCGCCGATCATGTTCATGCCGGTGACCTTGTCGTAGTACTCGTTGACCTCGTCGGGCAGGGTCACCGAGGCGATCGTGAACTGGGTGACGCTCACCCCCAGGTCCTCGAAGTACGGCGCGACCGCGGGCGCCAGGCGTGCGTTGACCGCCGAGAGGTTGGCCGAGACGTCCATGACCGACACGCCCTGCGTGGCCAGGATCTCCCCGAACTTCGCGGCGATGAAGTCGCGCAGCTGGACCTCGAGGTCCCGGATGGTGAGCACCGGGTAGGCCCCGGCGTACTCGCGGAAGAATCGGGCGATGTCGGTGACCCGCACGGAGTAGGAGCCGAAGGCGCGGACCCGGACCTGGCCGAAGCGGGGGTCGGCCATCATGACCGGGGCGGGGGTCCCCCACTTGAGGTCGACGAACTGGCGGGTGGCGACGTAGAAGATGTCGTAGATGTGCGGGGAGGCGAAGCCGTACTTCCACCCCGCCAGGTCCGACAGGATCGGGATGTTGCCGGTGGGCAGCGTGTGGGTCCCCGGCAGGTGGATGCCCGATGCCTGACCCCGGGACAGGACCAGCGCGGCCTGGTTCTCGCGCACGACGAGCTGGGCGCCGTTCTTGATACGGCCGTCCGGGTCGGGGTAGCGCCACAGGACGAGCTGGGGGTCGGGGTCGAGGCACTCGACGATCTCGATCCAAGGCAGTGCCACGGGCGGTCTCCTAACTTGTCCTGAGGATCGGGGCTCCGCACACCTGTTGTGCATCGCCGTGGGAACGTGGTGTCACATCGCCTGGGAAGGGCACCGGGGCAAACATAACGGAGACGTATAGCCTCGGACGACCCGGACGGGCAGTTCCACACGGGGAGCGCTCCCCATGGCCTCCCCATGCTGGCCCGTGCCCCTCCGCGCCTCTGCTGGCCCGTGCCCCTCCGCGCCTCGGCGCCCGCTCCCCCGCCGTGGGGCCGGCTCGCCCCGCCGTGAGGCCGGCTCGCGCCGCCGTGAGGCCGGCTTCCTCGCCGTGGGGCCGGCTCCCCCGCCGTGGGCTGGCGCCCACTACCCTCCTGTGAGCCCGAGACCGCTGGTACGACCAGTGGTCTCGGGCTCACAGGAGGGTGTTCGGCACGCAGTGCGCGACGGGAAGGGCACGCAGGGCGCGCCAGGCGGGCGCTCAGCGGGCCGGCTACCCCCGTCGTCGGGCCGCGAGGGCCAGAGCGCCCCAGCACGCGATCCCCGAGGCCAGGCTCCCGGTCAGGACCGGTGCGACGCCGGCGACGTCGAGGCCTCCGGCCGTGCTCATCGCGGTCGACCCCAGGGTGAGGGCCCGGGTGATGAGCGCCACGGGCCACAGCGCCGAGGCGGGGTTGAGGGTGGACACGAGCATGAAGGCGACGACCACCTGTCCCAGGCAGGCCGCTACCGAGGCAGCGAAGGAGCGCATCCGCATCGACAGGAGGGACTGCAGCCCGATGAGAGGCAGGGCTGCCAGGATGAAGACGAGGCCCTGGGCGAGGAGCGCGGGCGGCATCGACCACCCCAGTCCGAGCGCCGTCCCGGCCACCCAGGTCATCGCGACGAGGACGAGCTCCATGGCGATGACCGGGACGATGACGGCCGCGGCCTTGGCGAGCACGACGGCGCAGGTCGAGTGGGGAGTCGTGCGCATCATGTCCCAGGAGGTCCCCCGGTGCTCGACCCGCCAGGTCGCGGCCACGAGCAGGGCCACGGCCAGGGGGGCGAAGATGAGGCTGTAGAAGACCGAGACCTGGGAGGCCAGTGCATCCCACCCGGCCGAGAGCACTCCCTGGTTGCCCCGGTAGTTGACCGCTCCGGCGACGACGGTGAGCAGGGGGACGACGACGGCCACGACAGGTACCGCGCTGCGCCGCAGCTTGCTCAGCTCGACCCCGACCAGGACGGGGCCGCGGACCCGGCGCGGCCGCGCCCCGGCACCTGCCACCGCGCGCTCCGGGCGGGAATCCGGGCGGGCGGCGGACCCGGGTCCGGCCTCAGCACCGGTCCTGCCGGCTCCCTCCGGGCCGAGTCGGGCGCCCTGGACGGCCGTCCGTCCCGCACGACCACGACAGCGCAGGACTCTGCCGGCCCCCAGCGCGGTGCCCAGGACGATCCCGCGCTCCTCGATGCGGTCCAGTCGTGCGGTGGCGGTGGCGAACAGGAGGGCGGCCGCGGCAGCGAGGAGACCCAGGAGGATCCAGCCGGGACGCACGAGGACGGTCTGGCCGTCGACGATCCCCGCCGGGCTCATGACGGCGTAGTAGCCCCAGGGGAGGACGAGCCGGGCGAGCCACGGCGGCGCGAGGAGCATGTAGACCCCGACGAAGCCGCCCAGGAGTCCCACGGTCATCGACACGAGCTGGTTAGGGACGATCGCCGAGAGCCAGGCGTGGCCCGCGATCATGATCATCTGGAGAACGACGAGGGACACGGTCCAGCCCACCCAGGCGCCCACGGGGACGGGGGCGGCGAGCACCGCCGTGCCCAGGCCGACGAGGAGGAGGTTCTGGACGAGGATCGCCGGGACGACGAGCAGCGCGAGGGCCGCGACCTTGGCCCGCAGGAGCCTGCCGGGGGTCAGGCCCACCCCGGCGGCCAGGTTCCAGCCGGACCCCGAGTGCTCGATGTCGGTGAGGTGGCCGGCCATGATGGCGGCGGTCAGGGGGCCGGTGAGCGCCCCGGCCATCATGGCGCACGACAGGAGGAGGGAGGCCCACAGGTCGGAGGCGGGGTCCGCCCACTGGGCGCGGGCCGAGGAGGAGAACAGGGTGCTCGCCGACAGCGCCGTCGTCGCCGCGGTGACGGCCACGAGGATCGGCACGGCTCGCAGCCGCCGCATCTTGGCCAGCTCCAGGCCGACCGCCTGTCTCATGGGGAGGGTCTCGCGGCGGGTGCTCATCACAGCGCACCCCCTCGCCCGGTCAGGTCCATGAAGACCTCCTCGAGGCTGCGCGGCTCGCGGCGCAGCTCGTGGACGGGGACACCGGCGTGGGCCAGGCGGCGGACCAGCTCGGCCGTCGCCTCGGCCCCCAGACCGGGGACCCTCAGGCCGTCGGGCAGCGCCGTGACGAGACCGGCGCCGAGTCCGGCCAGGAGGTCGGGGGTGATCGCCCTCGGGTCGGGGGTGACGACGAGCAGGTCGGGCACCGAGCGCTCCATGAGGGCGGCACGGGTGCCCTGGAAGACGAGCCTGCCGGCGGACAGCACGCCCAGGACCGAGGCCATCCGGTCGACCTCGTCGAGCAGGTGGCTGGAGACCATGACGCTCACGCCCTGGTCGGCCAGGGAGACCAGGAGGTGGCGGATCTCCTCGATCCCGGCGGGGTCCAGGCCGTTGGTCGGCTCGTCGAGGACGAGCAGGCGCGGCTCGCGGGCCAGGGCGATGGCCACGCCCAGGCGCTGCTTCATGCCCAGGGAGTAGGTGCGCACGAGCCGGTCGCGGTGCTCGGTCAGGCGCACGAGCGCCAGCGCCCGGTCGACCTGGGCGTCGCTCAGGCCCAGCATCTTCTGGATGATCCTCATGTTCTGCCCCCCGGTGAGGTGGCCGTAGCCCGGAGGCTGCTCGATGAGGGAGCCGGTGGCCGCCATGAGCCCGGGACGGGTGGCCGGGGTGAGCGGCTGTCCCATGACCGCGATCGAGCCGCGGGTGGGTGCGAGCAGCCCCAGGATCATCTTCATGGTCGTCGACTTGCCCGAGCCGTTGGGGCCCAGGAAGCCGTAGACGGTGCCGCGCGGGACCGCCAGGTCGAGGGAGTCGACGACGGTGCGCGCACCGTGCCGGTCGGTGAAGGTCTTCGTCAGGTCGTGGGTGGCCACCGCCAGGTCGAGGGCCGCGGGCCCGGACACCGGGGCCCGGTGCGACGGGGGAGGTGTGGGGAGCGGCGCCGCGGGCCCGGCGGGGCCCTGGAGGCGGGCGGGGCCCACGGGCTGGGCGGGGCCCACGGGCCGGGGCTGGGCGGGGCCGCCTGGCTGGGCGGGGTCGACGGGCTGGGTGGGGCCCTGGAGGCGGGCCTGTGTCGGGGGCTGGAGGTGGGACGGGCTCGTAGCCGGTCGTGTCATCGTGCTCATGGCTCAAGGTTCCTGGGGACCCTCCCCCGGGCGCATCGGACTCGGGTCTGGACCTCGGGCCTGGTGCCAGCCCCCCGGTCATACCCCGGTATGACGCCCTCAGGGGGCCGCCGAACCTACGGTGGCGCCATGCGCGCTCTCCCCCTGCCCTCGGGACTCGACGTCCTCACTGCCGTCCTTCTCGCAGTCGTCGCGTCGTTCTCCGCCCCGCAGGCCGCGTCGTGGCTGCCGGACCCTGCCGCCACCCCGGTCTGGGTGGTCCTCGTCGTGGTCGCGTGCCTGGCGGTGCTCGGCCGCTCGCGCGCGCCGCTGAGCTCTGTCCTCGTCCTCGGGGTGGTCCTGGCCGTTCACCTTCTCGCCTTCGCCCAGCCGAGCGTCCTCATGCTCGCCCTGGCCGCCCTGGCGGCGTGGACGAGCCAGTCCCGGCTGTCCTCGCCCTGGCGGTGGCTGGTCCTGGCTGCCTTGTACCTCGGGGCGCTCCCGGCGCTCACCCGCGTGGTGGTGTGGATAGAGCCCGTCTACCGCACCCCGGTGCAGGTCCTTATCGTCCTGCTCACGGCGTGGACCCTCCTGACGACGGCCGCCCTGGCCGGGGCCGCCCGGCGCAGGGCGCGTGAGCGGGTGGAGCAGGCCATCGAGCGCGCCGAGATGCTCCAGGCCCAGCAGGACGCCGAGCGGCGCCTGGCCGTGTCCGTCGAGCGCACGAGGATCGCGCGCGAGGTCCACGACCTGCTCGGGCACTCCCTGGCGGTCATCGGGATGCAGGCCGCCGGGGCGCAGGCGGTGCTCCGGACCGACCCGCGGGCCGCCGAGGAGGCGCTGGCGGTCATCGGGGGCACCGCCCGCCGCAGCATCGAGGAGGTCCGGGCGCTTATCGACGTCCTGCGTGAGGACGGGCCGCGAGACACGGGCACCGGGCGAGCCGGCGTACCCGGGCGGGCTGGCGCGCCCGAGCAGACCAGCGCACCCGAGCAGACCGCCGGGCCCGGGCAGGGCCCGTCGGCCGGCGCGGCCGAGCAGACCGCTGGGCCCGGGCGGGGCCCGGCGGCCGGCGCGGCCCTGCCCGCCCCGGGTCCGACAGCTCCGGATCCCGCGCGGCCCGGGCTCGACGAGCTCCCCGCGCTCGTGTCGACCTTCCGGGAGGCGGGGATGGAGGTCGACCTCGACCTGGAGGTGAGCACCACGGTCCCTCAGGGCACCGGCAGCGTCCTGCACGACGTCGTGCGTGAGGCGCTGACCAACGTCGCCCGCCACGCCCCGGGCAGCCCCGTCCGCGTCGAGGCCCGGGCGAGCCGCAGCCGCCTCGAGGTCGACGTGAGCAACGCCGTCCCCTCCACGACCGCGGAGGCGGGGACGGCCGCACCCGCCTGCGACCCGCCCTCCGCGGAGCAGCCCAGGCGCGGCTACGGGCTGGAGGCGATGCGCAGCCGTGTCGACGCCGTCGGCGGGCGGCTGAGCGCGGGGCCCTCGCAGGACAGGCCCGGCTGGCAGGTCGTGGCCGTCCTCCCGGTCGGGGCGAGTTCATGATCCGGGTGGGGATGGCCGACGACGAGCCCCTGTTCAGCGCGGGCCTGGCCATGCTCCTGGGCGCCCAGGAGGACATCGAGGTCGCGTGGCGCGCCGCCGACGGCGCCCAGGCGCTGCGCCTGGAGGCCGACGAGCCCGTCGACGTCCTGCTCCTCGACGTGCAGATGCCGGTCATGGACGGCCTGAGCGCCACCCGGTCGCTCGTCGAGTCCGGCACGCGGGCACGCATCGTCATCCTGACGACCTTCGACACCGACGGCTACGTCCTGGGAGCGATCGAGGCCGGAGCCTGCGGGTTCCTCCTCAAGTCCACGCCCCCCGACGAGCTCGTCGCCGCCATCCGCACGGTGCACCGGGGGGACTCGGTGGTCTCCCCCGGGCCGACGCGCAGGCTCGTCACCGCGCTGCGCTCGGGCGCCCCGGCCCCCGGCTCCCTGCCGCCCGCTCCGGCGCACTCAGCCGGGGACGGTGGGCCGGGTGTCGGGGAGCCGGGGGCTGGCGGGCCGGGGGCCGGCGGGCCGGGGGCCGGCGGGCAGGGCGCCGCCGCGGAGCTGGCCGACCTCACCGAGCGGGAGCGGGAGGTGCTCGTGCTCATCTCCACGGGCCTGACGAACCAGGAGATCTGCGACCGCCTGTGGCTGTCGATGGCGACGGTCAAGACCCACGTCTCCCACCTGCTGTCCAAGACCGGTTCGCGCGACCGGGTCCAGCTCGTCCTGCTCGCGCTGCGCAGCGGGCTGGTCGGGCTCGACGAGCTCCTCGCCGACGCTGTCTGAGGTGCCCGGCGCCCGGGCACCCGGCGGCTGGGGCCACCTGGCACCTGAGCACCCGCCGGCCGGCACGACGGACAGCCTGCCTCCGGCCATCCCCGCCCCGGGGCCACCCGGCGCCCGGGCTGCGACCGGCTCTCGCCCCGGGGGCCGGCAGCGGTATGAGGCCCCGCCCCGGGGCCACCCGACGCCCGGGCCGGGTGCGCCTGCCTCAGCGCTCGACGAGAACGGCCACGGTGCGGGCGGGGACGGTCACGGTGCCGGTGCCCGCGTCGAAGGTCGTGCCCCTGACCACCGGGTCGGAGCCGGCCACCTGCACCTCGCTCAGCTCGAAGTAGCGTCCGACAAGCGCCTCGACCCTCTGCTCGACGGCGTGGGGGGTGGCGTTGAGGACGACGAGGACGCCGTCGAGAGCGGGGTCGATGTCAGCCTCCCCCGCCCCGTCGTCGATGACCATGACGACCACCCCGGGGGTCGCCTCCGGCCCGGCGCAGGGGAAGGACACGCGCTCGCGGATGAGGGCCGCCGACCCCAGGGACAGCAGCGGCGTGGAGTGGCGCAGGCGCAGGAGGTCGAGGGCGGCCTCACGGGCGGTGGCGATGTCCTTGGCGGTGGGACGCAGCTCGTCGTGCCGCAGGAGGTCGGCCTGGATGACCCAGGACTCGAAGTTGCGCTGCGCGGGGGGAAGGCCACGACCCCAGCCGTTGTCCTGGCCGGTCCAGTCGATGGCGTTGTAGTGGTCCCCAGAGTTGTAGGAGTCGGTGTCGAGGGACTTGCTGCGCAGCAGCTCGGCGCCGGCCGCCCAGAAGCACGGGGACTGCCCGAGGGCGGGCACGGCCAGGCACAGGGTGTTCATCCGGACGCGGTCGGCCATCGAGGTGGTCAGGGGGAGCTTGTAGGCCAGGACGTCGAAGAGGGTCTCGTCGTCGTGGGCGCAGACGTAGTTGACGGAGTCCACCGGCTCAAGCCCGTAGGCGGCCACGGTGTCGCCGTGGTAGCGGAACTCCTCGCCCAGGCGGCGGGCGCCGTCGGAGCCGCGCAGCTCCATGAGCCGCAGGTTGCCCGCCAGGGACAGGCACACGAGCTCGGTGCGCCAGGCCAGGTCGCTGCGGATCTCCCGCTCGGTGCGGTCCTCGACCTCGTTGGGGTCGGTCAGGGCGCCGGTGCCGAAGCCCTGGCCGATGCGCAGGTTGACGTCGAAGTGGTCACCCCCGTGGACGGCGTCACGGACGCGGTCGTTGAAGGTCCCGATGCCCAGGCCCCCGATCTGGCCCTGGACCGCCTGACGGAACAGGGCGTTGTCCGCCACCTCCCCCATGTTCCAGCCCTCGCCGTAGATCAGGATCCGGTGGCCCACGGCCTCGTCGCCGACGGAGTCGAGGGCCGACTGGAGGCGGGCCATCGTGTCGACGGAGTGGTACCCCATGAGGTCGAAACGGAAGCCGTCGACCCGGTAGTCGACCACCCAGGACACGCAGCTGTCGATCATGAGCCGCTCGGCCATGAGCCTCTCGGTGGCCACGTTGTTGCAGCAGGTCGACATCTCGATGGCGCCGGTCGCGTCGAGGCGGTGGTAGTAGCCGGGGACGATCTTGTCGAGGACCGAGTACTCCTCCTGCCCGGCCGCGGCGGTGTGGTTGAAGACCTGGTCGAGGACCACCTGGAGGCCCATCCCGTGCAGGGCGGCGACCATCTCCCGGAACTCCACGACACGCGCCCCGCCGTCCTGGTGGCCGGCTCGGGCGTAGGAGCCCTCGGGGGCCATCCAGTGGACGGGATCGTAGCCCCAGTTGTAGGCGTCCCGGTCGGCAGTGGCCGACACGGCCGCCTGGGGCCGGCGGGAGAAGGGGGATGCGTCGGAGGGGACGGCAGGCGCCTTCTGGTCGGCGCGCTCCTCGGGAACCGAGGAGAAGTCGAAGGTCGGCAGGAGGTGGATCGTGTCGATCCCCGCCGAGGCCAGGGCCCGCAGGTGCCGGGTCCCGTCGGTGTCGATGGTGAAGGCCGAGTAGGTCCCCCGCATCCGGGCGGGGACGGACTGGTCGACCGCGGAGAAGTCGCGCACGTGCAGCTCGTAGATGGCCCGGGCGGCGTCGGAGACGACGACGGGGTTGAGGGTCGAGCGCCATGACGAGGGCCGCAGGTCACGGCGGTCGAGGTCGACAGCCACCGAGCGGCGCGAGTCCACGGTCAGGGCGCGCGAGTACGGGTCGGTGACGACGTTGACCTCGACCCGGCCCGTCGAGGGCACGAAGACGCGCACCTCCCACAGGTACTGGCTTCCCGCGCCCACGCCGGCGGCGCCGGCCCGCTCCGCGGTGACCTCCCACCTCCCGTCGGGCAGGCGCACGGCGGGCACCCGCACGGCCTGGCCGTCGACAAGAGGGACCGAGCCGGTGGGGTCCGGCGTCGGCCAGGCCAGCAGGGTGACGGCACGTGCGGTCGGCGCCCACAGGGCGAAGGCGGGCCGGGCCTGCGGGGTGCCGGGGTCCTGCCAGGTCACCCCCAGCGGGGCCGAGCCGTCGCGGGCCGCGGCCTCACCGTAGAGGTGGTCGATGACGAGGCCGGTCTGCACGCCGGTGGCGGCGGTGATCCACCCCCCGGTCGAGGCCGTCGCGCGCTGGACGACGGTGAGCTGCCCCATGAGAAGGGCCTCGACGTCCTCGCGGGTCAGGCGCTTGCCGTTGGCCCCGACCGACAGCGCGATGTAGCCGCGCAGCGCCGGGTAGGCGGTCATGGCGGGCGCACCCAGCTCGTCCTCGAGCGTGCCCCGCACGGTCAGGGGGATCTCCGTGGAGTAGACGTCGCGTCTGAGCATGCCCTCGACCACCCGCGCTCCCCCGTCGGGCGCCGCGACGAGCCCGAAGGTGACCGGGAGCTCGGCAAGCTCCCCGTCGTCCTCCGCGGCGACGGCGGCCGGCAGCAGATCGGGCGGCCAGGCCAGAATCGTCTCGGTCACCCAGTAGGCCCGCAGCTCCCCTGTGCCGGGAAGGTCGTGGTGGGCCGGGGCGTCGTGGTGGGCGTGGTCCTCGCCCCGAGGTCGCTGGCTGGTGGTCATGGGCGGTCGCCTTCCTCTTACTGTGACCAGCCTGTCACGGAGGAGGCCGGGGCACCAGGACCCAAAAGGACTATCCGCCACCAGACGATCCTCTCCCCCGACACCAGGACCAGGGGGTATAACGGGGGCGCGGCGCACGGGGCCGGGCACCGCCCGACCGCGTGGCGCGCTCGCCGCTGGCCCCTCTGGCCCCCGCTCGTCCCGGCCGGGCACCGCCCGACCGCGTGGCGCGCACCGACCCTCACCTCCGTCGTCGACCGGTCATGTGTCCTTCGACCGGTCATGTGACTTTCGACCGGGCAATCGCTGTCACATAGACGGTCGATCTCTACATGACCGGTCGAGACAGACGGGATGGAAGCGCGCGGACCGGGACGCACGCTCACGACGACGGTCGCCGTCGCACCGACCGTCGGAGCCGCCTTTCCCGGGCCCGCGCGAGCACCCGCGCTCCGGCCGTCGGATCAGGCATGCTCATCACCCCGTGCCTGAGTCCACGCGAGCACCCTGCGGGAACCGACCAACGCTCGCTGAGCCCTGCCGGGATCACGTCTCAGGGTCGCCAGGTGTCACTGTGGACCACAATCGGGCTCCGACAGCCTCCTCGGTCATCAGAGAATCGGCGTGATTCCAGGGTTTTCCGGGTTGCGCGGCGGCTCGCGCCCCTGTGGGCCCGGACGATTGTGGTCCACAGTGACACTCTCGTGGTGCACGACCGCCCTGTCGCCCGCCGACGAGTGCCTCCGCGCTCGGCCGGGTCGTGTCCCCAGGCTGGCACCCCTGGAACCCCTGATGATTGATTCCACGGGGGCGGTGGTGGTGGGCGGTCGGTGAGTGCGGGGTGGCGGCGTCGAGGGGGCTGTCCGGCGAGATGGTGGTGGTCGGGCGGGCAGGTCGCGCGGGACCTCGCGCTCGTCGTTAGTCAGTGAGTACGGGGCTTCGCGGTGAGACCAGGGGTCGGTCAGTGAGTACGGGGCTTCGCGCTGAGACCAGGGGTCGGTCAGTGAGTACGGGGCTTTGCGGTGAGACCGGGGGTCTGCGCCCCGGTCTCACCGCAAAGCCCCGTTTTCACCGACACAGCCCCGTACTCGTGCGTCCCGGCCCGCGCCCCCGCACCACCCGTGGAATCAATCATCTAGGCCCGACGCCGGAGGGCGATGGTCCCTCCCGCGACGAGCGAGGCGGCCACCACGAGCAGCAGCGCGGTCCCCGGCCCGGTGCGGGCCAGACCGCCCCGAGTAGCCCCCGGCCCCGACGAGGCGCTCACCGACCCCGGACGCACGCTCACCACGACGGTCGCGGTCGCAGCCGCTGTCGGGACCCCAGTCGCGCCCGGATCGGCACTTGCGCTCGGCGCTGCCGTCGCACCCGCTGTCGGGACCCCGGTCGGGCTGCCGGTCGCACCTGCCGTCGCGCTCGGCTCGGCGCTCGGCCCGGCACTCGCGCTCGGCGCCGCCGTCGGGGTGCCGGTCGCACCCGCCGTCGCGCTCGGCGCTGCCGTCGCGCTCGGCTCGGCACTCGGGCCCGCCGACCCGGCGTCGTTCCACACGAGGTGAGTGACCGGGTCGTAGAAGAAGGTCACCGTCCCGCCAGCCGTCGTGTAGGTGATGTTGGGGCCGTCGGCCACGCCGTCGGCGCCGTAGTTGACCTCCCAGCTGCCCCCGATGGCCACCTTGTACTCGTAGGTGCCCGCGGGCAGGTCGAAGGACCCGGTGTAGAGGCCGGTGGCGGGGTCGAGGCTCAGGGCCGCGGCGGCGCAGTCCGGCTGCCAGTCACCGGGGCAGCCCATGGCCGCGTTGTGGCTCCCCGGGACGGTCACCTCGACCGAGGCGTCGGGGTCGGGTGCCGTGCCGCTCAGGTTCGCCCCGACGACGGCCAGAGCGGAGTCGGCGGCCCGGTTGCCGGCCGCGTCAGTGGTCACCGCACGCAGCTCGAGGACGGTTCCGGCCGGAAGCCCGCTCACGTCGGCGAAGACGCGCGGGGTCGTGTCCTCGGCCGTGCCCAGGGCCGTCCACTCCTGGGTGCCGAGCTCACGGTAGGAGAAGCTCGTCTCAGCCCAGCGGTGGGGGGTCGTCGTCGCCGCCACCTCGGCGCTCGCCCCGCTCAGGGCGGCACCCTCGACTCCGGTGAGCGTCACCGAGGGCGAGCCGGCCGCCACGGTGCGGTCGGCGACGAGGACGACCGCACCCAGAGCCGGGACGGTCAGTGTCACCTCGCCCTGGGCGTCGGCGGTCACCGGGGCGTGGTCGCCGTAGAGCGAGGAGTAGGTGGCCCCGGGGGTGAGCGTGGTCAGGGTGACGGTGCGCTCCTCGTCCGCGTTGTTGAGGGCGACGAGGTGCTCGACCTTCTCGTGCCGGTCGACCCTGGCGAAGGCGTAGACCCCGGCGCCGTCCTCGGCGTAGAGCTCGATCTGCGAGCCGGTCGACAGGGCCGGGTGCGCGGCGCGCAGGGCCGCCAGGCCCGAGATGTGCTGGTAGAGCGGCGAGGAGGTGTCGTAGCGGTCGGTCGAGCCGGCGGTCGTGCCGTCCACGAGCGGCTGCTCGGCGTACTCGGCGACCTGGGTGGCGAACACGTCCTGGCGCGCGTTCTTGTCCGACCCGTCGCCCACGCCGACGAAGCCCTGCTCGTCCCCGTAGTAAACGACGGGCTGACCTCGGGTGAGGAACATGAGGGAGTGGGCCAGCGCGTCGCGGCGCAGCGTCTCGGGCCCGACCGCACCTCCGGCCAGGAGGTAGCCGACCCGTCCCATGTCGTGGTTGCCCAGGAAGGTGGGCAGTCCAGCGGCGCTCGTCGTGGGGGTCGTGTAGTAGTCGTCGGTGGCGAACATGCCCGACAGCCCCTGGGCCGAGTAGCCCCTGGCGAAGCTGACGGCGGCGGACTGGAAGGCGAAGTCGAGGGTGGCGTCCATGCCGGTGGAGCGCACGTAGGGGCTCAGCTTGCGTGCGTCGGCGTCGTAGACCTCCCCGAAGGTGAAAAAGTCGGGGTTGGTCGCCGCGGCGTGCGCGTCGATCGTCGCGGTCCACGACTCCCAGAACTCCATGTTGACGTGCTTGACGGTGTCGATGCGGAAGCCGTCGACGCCGAAGTCCATCCAGGCGGTGTAGATGTCCTCGAAGGCGGCCACCACCCGCGGGTCCTCGGTCATGAGGTCGTCCAGCCCGACGAAGTCGCCCATGGTCACCGACTCCCCGGTCCACGTCGAGTCACCCCGGTTGTGGTAGAGGCTCACGTCGTTGAGGACGTCGGGGACGACGTCGCCGGTGCGCACCGGCGTGTAGGGGAAGGACGTCGCCGGGTCGAGCCTCGGGAAGTCGGCCGACCCTGCCGCCGCCGAGATGTCGACGACCTGTCCTGCGGCGTCGGTGTAGGGGACGGTGGCCGTGTCGACGTAGGAGTACTGGCCCTCGGCGTAGTCGATGAGGTCGGCGGTGTGGTTCGTGATGATGTCGAGGTAGAGCCTCATCCCCCTGGCGTGGAGGGCGTCGCGCAGGGCGGCCAGCGACTCGTTGCCCCCCAGGTGCGGGTCGATGCTCGTGAAGTCGGTGATCCAGTAGCCGTGGTAGCCCGCCGAGGCGTTGTCCCCGGTTCCCTGGACGGGCCGGTTGGTGAAGGAGGGGGTCAGCCAGATCGCGGTGGTGCCCAGGGACTGGATGTAGTCGAGGTTCTCGATGATGCCGGCGATGTCCCCGCCGTGGTAGTAGCCCTTGTCCGTCGGGTCCAGCCCCGTGACCTCGGGGCCGCCGACGAGCCCGCCGGAGTCGTTGGAGGGGTCGCCGTTGGCGAAGCGGTCGGTCAGGACGAAGTAGAAGGTCTCGTCGGTGCCCTCGCGGGCCGGGTCGGCCACGAGCGCGGCGTCCGAGGCCGGGTCGTAGTCGCCCGACAGGGCCGAGCTGCGCACCGCCAGGCGGTGGGACTCGACGTCCCAGCTCAGGGTGAGCTCGGCGTCCGCGGCCAGGCGCAGGGGGATGTTCGCCCCGTCCTGGACGCCGTCTGCGCCGTAGGACACCGCCCAGCCGCCGTCGAGGGCGACCTTGATCTCCCACGAGCCCGCGGGCACGAGCACCGTCATCGTGTACAGGCCGTCCGAGTCGGGGTCGGTCATGGCGGTGGCGGCGCAGGCCGGGTCCCAGTCCTCGGCGCAGCCGAGCTCGCTCTGGAGGCTGCCGACGAGCGTGACGGCGGAGGGTGCCGCCTGTGCCTGCGGGACCACGGCCTGCACCGTCAGAGGCAGGGCCAGGGCGAGGGCCGTCAGCACCGCCAGGAGGCTGGGCCGACGCCGGGAACGGCGCCGTGGGAGCGGCTGCAAGGACTGAAAACGCACGATGACTCCTTCGTCTGTGTCGTGCAGCGCGGGGCCGGCGGCCCCGACGGAGCAGGGATCATGCCCGGTGGGATCAAGCGAGATCGGGAATGAGACGTAGGTTACGCGACGGTCACGGCATCTGCAAGGGCTGCAAGGCCCCTCGGCCAGCTCCCGTCCTCGACCGTCCTCAACCGCCGGCGCCCTCCGTCGTCTCCGTCATCTCCGTAGCCTCAGCCTCCGCAGCCTCCACCGCCCCGACCGGCCCGGGCGGGACCGCCTCGCCGCCTCAGGGGCGCAGGCCCCGCAGGTAGGTGTCGACGAGCCAGTCCTGCCAGCCGGGGACGACCTCGTCGACGAACCGGCCCAGCGGCCTGGAGATCTGGGCGAGCCCGACCTGGAAGCGGGTGACGTCGACCTCCTCGCGCACGAGCCCCTCCGCCTTGGCCAGCGACAGCGCGCCGTCGAGCCTGTCGAGGCCGTCGTTCCTCATGGTGATGAGCCAGGGGTTGTCCTCCAGCAGCGCGGGGTCGGCGGCCATCTGGGGGATGATCCCGCCCAGCCGCAGGCCGACGAGCTCGGTGACGAAGGCCCGCCAGCGCCGCGCGGCCTCCACCGCGGGGTCCGCCGCCTCGTAGGCGCTCACGGCCTCGGACACCCGGGCGTGCACGTGCTCGGCGACACCGCGCAGAAGACTGACCCGGTCGGGGAAGTGCCGGTAGAGGGTGCCGATGCCCACCCCCGCCCTGGAGGCGACCGCCCGGAGCGAGACGCTCGGGCCGACGTCGGCATAGAGGCTGACGGCGGCCCTCACGATGGCCTCACGGTTGGCGACGGCGTCTGCGCGCACGGTCATCTCCTGTCTGCCCGAGGACCTTCTGCGGAGAGTAGCCCACCCGGCGCCCAGGCCGGCCGACCCCGGCCCCCAGGCAGGCAGGGCCCGAGCCGGTGGCGCGCTCCACGGAGACCCGGCCGTTCCGCCACCCGCCCCGACCCCCAGGCCACCCAGCCGCCCGGCCACGTCGACGCTCACCGCCGCAGTCGGTGGCGCGCACCGCAGTCGGCCGGGTTGCCCCCACCCCTAAGCGGAGTGATACGCTCCGTTTTAATTCGGAGCAGATCGCTCCGCTTAGCGACAAGGAGTGCGTCATGCCCTCTTCCTCCCAGACGCCGGCACGCGGGGCCAGGACCCTCGTCGCCGCCGTCGTCGGCGTCCCGGTCGTCATCGTCCTCATGCTGCTGGCCTTCCTCACGCCGGCGATCAACTCGGGAGCCGACGACCTGCCGCTGGCCGTTGCCGCACCCGAGGCCGCCCAGGAGCAGCTGAGCGCCTCGCTGGAGAGCGCCGCCCCCGGAGCCTTCGACGTCATCGTCGTCTCGGACGCGCAGGCCGTCACGGAGGCGGTCACCGAGCGCGAGGCGATCGGCGGGATCATCGTGAGCGCCGAGGGAACCGAGGTGATCACCGCCTCGGGCGCCGGCACCCCCTACGCCTCGATGCTCACGAACCTGGCCACCGGCCTGCGGGCGCAGCAGGCAGCGGCCGCGCAGGAGGCCGCACAGGCCGCGCAGGCGGACCCCACCTCGCAGGCGGCTGCCGCGCAGGCCGCCCAGGCGGCGGCGCAGACCGTGACCGTGACCGACGTCGCCCCCCTGACCGATGAGGACCCCATGGGGGTCGCGCTCAGCTCGCTCGGCCTGCCCCTCGTCTTCGGCGGCATGGCCACGAGCATCCTGTTGTCGGTGGTCATCAGGACCTCGTGGTGGAAGCGGGCCCTGTCCGCCGTCACGATCGCGGGGCTCGGCGCCCTCCTGGCGGTCCTCGTCCTCCAGACCTGGTTCGGCGCCATCGCAGGGCCCTTCGCGATGACCTAGCTCGGACTCACCCTCGGCATCAGCGCCATCTCGCTGACGATCATCGGCCTCGAAGCGGTCCTGGGCTACGCGGGCGTCGGTCTTGGCGCGGTCACGATGCTCTTCGTGTCCAACCCCCTGTCGGGGCTGGCCACGGGCTGGCAGTGGCTACCCAGCGGATGGGGCGAGCTCGGCCAGCTGCTCCCGGTGGGAGCCGCGGGCACCTTCCTGCGCTCGGTCGCGTACTTCGACGGCGCGGGCGCGGGCGCCTCCCCGTGGGTGCTCGCGGCATGGTGTACCGCCGGCGCGCTCCTGCTCGTCCTCGGGGCGTGGCGCAGCTCCCGCCAAAAGGCCTGAGCGGAGCCCTCACAGCCACCCCGATTACGTCGAACACGTCACTGTGAGCCCGACTACCCTCCTGTGACCGGGGTAGTCGGGCTCACGGTGACGTGTTCGCCATCGTGGCGCCCGGTGCACGCTACTCCCACAGGCCGCGCACCCGTGAGGCGCTGCGCACGACATGGTCGGGGAAGTGCGTCATGAGCCGTCCCGCCAGCGCAGCCTCGTCGCGCAGGTCCTCCCAGGTCACACGCTCAAAGCGCCAGCCCAGCGCGGTCACGAGGTCCTGCCGTCGCTTTTCCTCCCACAGGTCGTTGTTGCGCTCGTACTTCGCCCGTCCGTCGAACTCGACGGCGAGGCGCAGGTCCGGCCAGGCGAGGTCGATGAAGAACTCCGACATCCGGCCCCCAGGGCCGCTGGGGGTGACGGGCCGCTGCAGCACCGGGGCGGGCAGGCCCAGGGTGAGGACGAAACGGCGCAGAACCGACTCTCCCGGCGACTCGGCGTAGGGGCTCGCGATGGCCGCCACCGCCCGGGCGCGCGCGGCGCCTCGGCGCGGACCCTGCGCTTCCACCGCGGCGAGCAGCTCCGCCCTGGCCCGCCTCCACCGGGCCGCGCCGACCTCAGGACGGAAGCGGTCCGGGCGGCACAGGGCCCGCATCGCCGCGTCAAGGACGCAGATGGACTCGCGGGCGGGCAGGTCGAAGGCGCAGTCGACCGCGGTGCGCATGAGCGTGGAGACCGGAAGGCCGTTGACAACCGTCGTCTCTTGCTCTCCCAGGGAGGAACGACGTTTGCGAATGCTGCACGACCGCCCTGAGGTGGACTCGCAGGGCAGGCGGTCGGGGCGGAAGACGATCGGCTCCAGGGGGCGGACGGTCCGGCCGGGGGTTGCTGGTACCGCGACCCGCACGTCCGGCTCGCCGTCCCACAGCCACAGGCCGTGGACGAGTGCCGCGGCCTCGTGGGTGAGGGCCACGGCCGAGGGCACGCAGTGGACTGCCGCCACGCAGCGAGCCAGCGCGACCTCGCGCCGTTGCGCCCACACGGGCAGGCCCGGCGTGGGTCGGAGCCGGACGCCGGGCGCGATCCGCAGGAGACCGGGGTCCCGGCTGGAGGCCCGGGAGGGTCGGCGGGCGCAGGACAGGTGGATCTCGGGGAGGGTGGGGGGGCTCAGGTACGGTGCTCATCACACGAGCGTGCGCCTGACAGGCGCAGATCTGCTCCGGCTCTCCACAAGCTCCTCCCCGCCCCCTGCACGAACGCCTCCTGTGGAGCACCTCGGACCCGGGCGCAGACCGGCCCGCCCTCCCCGACGGCGTCGAACACGTCACTGTGCGCCCGACTACCCTCCTTTTACCGGGGCACTCGGGCGCACAGTGACGTGTTCGGCCTGCGCGACGCTCACGCGCCCCTCTGTGCGATCGCAGCAGTCGCCCGACGGTGACGAACGACTTATCCGCTGCCTCCGGCGGAACTGTTTCCGCGTTGGTATGAAACCTCGTAATTGGTGCCCGCGTCACCCAGGCTGTCACGGATCGCTCCATCGAACTGACCATCTGGATCCTCAACGAACTTGGTATAGAGCCGATCCAGAGCCTCTGGGCTCAACTTCGTGGGGTCCACCCCCTTCTCCGTGACTAGACCCGGCACCGCAGCGTTCGCCTGCTCCGCCGGGATGACTCCCATACTGACAAGCTGCACCACGGTGCTCACCACGCTCGCCCGGTTTCCATCCCGCATCATGCCCTCGCTCTCGTTGAGAGCTCGAGCCAGATTCTGCGTCAGTTGCTCACTCATAGCTGTCCGCCCAGCATCGGCCGCCCTTCCGATACCATACCCCCATATCTTAGCAACCTCCTCTCCAGGCCCTGGTAGGAATCCGGATCCAGCGCACAACGCGTCGATGATGATCTTGTTGCGCTTGTCAGTCTCTGCAGCATCTCCCTCCACTCCGGCTCGACTCGCCCCCAAAAAGAATGCTCTGGTTGCTGAATTCGCCTCGATCGCCACCTCCAGGGACGCACCACCGCCTGTCCGGTAGTTAGCAGCCGCGAACATCATTCGCGCCCGCTGCAGATCAGCCACGGAATCAGCCACGGTCTTGAGATGGCCCTCGTCCCGCGAGACCTCCCGGACAACTCCTGCGAGCCCCTTGGTACTGAAGTTAGGTTGATAACTTGTCCCTGCCGTCCACGCGGGCGCACCCGAGCTCTGCTTCTGATCCGGGAGATCCGGACCCATGTCTCTCGGGTCGTCCGCCTGTCTGGCGGCGGCGTCGGCAGCATAAGGGTAGTTTGCCAGCGTCTCACTCAGATTCCCTTGAGTACGATCTGAGACCTTGACTCCTGACTCACCGATTCCATTGACGACCCCTGAGGCGATCACCGCTGCCTGCTTTGACTCCAGAGTCGGCGGATGATCGTCGTCAACAACCTGCCTCGCATACTTGTTCGAAGTGCTCGCAGCCAGTCCTGACCACGTGTCCGTCCACTCATTTTCTCCGAGGTCATGGCGGCTCATGAGTTCTCGGACCCGAGCGACGTCCTTGGCGTTCCCCTCACGGCCGCCGAGAAACTCGACCGCCGCCCCAGGATCTGCACCCATCGCGTCGAGCACACCTTGCAAGGGCTCGGATGACTGAGCGGGCAGATGGTCACCCAGTCCGCCAATCTGACCATTAGCCTCTCGAGCGCTTGCCGCTTTGATGTCCTTCCAGGGAAGTTCCTCCATGCCGCGACCGAGATTGACCAGGAACTCTCTTCCGAAAGAAAGGTCATTGACGCCGTCCCGGTTTGCGTCCTGCCGGCCGAGCATGGCGTTGAGGACAGTAATACGCCCCCAGTCCTTCTCGTTCCTCACAGAATTAACAAGCGCCTCCGACACCTCTTTGCTACGCTTTTTGTCCCACGTCGTTGACGCAGTCGCCAGCACCCCGCCTAGGTGCTTTGCCATATCCAGCCCGGAATTAGGAATCGCCTCATCCTCTCTGCCAGATACAGGATCGCGAGCGGTATATGCCCTCTTTATCGAGAGCGGAATCTGCGTAAGATTCTCCGGACCTATTTCGAAAACGAGTCCGTTTGCATAGGCCTTGTTCTTCTTGTGCTTCTTGATCGACTCGAGCAACTCTTCATATCTTCTCCCACTCGGCAAACGACCCGACGACTTCCTCTCCTTGAGATCCTTCAGGTCTTTGGCGTCCACCATCGCTGCCCCCCAGTTCTCGAGGTCTGCCGGCGAGTCGATCCGCACGCCCTCATGGACGTCAATTTCTATTTCGCCGTCCGCATTCATGGGAGCAATTTGATTGTCGCTGATTCGAAGAATTGTGTTTTTGCAGGACTCGACGCGGTCCGCTGTCGCGCGCAGATCGTCAATTCTGCGGCTGATCAGCGTAAGAAACGAGTCGACACCGGAGCCGCTCATTGGATCATTAAGATCGAAGCTAGTTCGATCAATATTATTCTTCGCAGAGCCCGCGTCATCCCCGAAGTCTCGCAGCGCCTTGATCTTATCTGATAATTTTCCTGGATTCATGAACAACGTAGCCACAAGATCACCTCATCTGTTCGGCCATTTTGCTTCATCGGATTCAGAGTCCACCTTTTCCGGTAGTGCTGCGATCTGAGTCTCGATGCTTTCTGTGAGATCCACGAACACGGAGGTCGCCGCCGCAACCCTGGATCTGACCTCGTCATTCATGGAGTCCGCCAAGGTGCTTCGCCACGTGTCTTTTGCGTTGATGTAGCCTCCGGAGGCGCTTGCATCTTTAGCGACTCCGGACTCAGGAATCCCCGATTCGTCGCCTTGCATTCCGAGACCTTGAAGTTCCTGCGCCACACATTCTCGCAATTTCACCAAAGCGACCCTCCTAGGGTTGTCGACGTCTGCCACGGCACCCTCCTTCCTTGTCATTAACCGCATTGCGGCGCCACTTCTCATGAAGTCGACACACAACTGTGACGCACCGCAACCATGGTTACACTCTTGTCGCACTGTTGCGTATGGGGACCTCAACCCATGCGACACTCGCACCCACTTATGTCCGAAGGATGCCCTGAGCGACTCGTCATCAATCCGTTCTTGTCAATGCTTGTTGTTCACCTTGCGGATGATTAGGGACGTGGCAGCGACACTAGAGACGGCGGAAGCGTCGAGAGGCGGCTGGCTTGAAGCTTTGACAGTACTTGAACAGGAGCTGAGTTCTGACCTGATACTCGCAGGGTGGTCTGCATGAGGTTGTAGGTGATGTTGTTTGGGCAGGGTCTGGTGCCATTGACTGGCGCGACGCTCACGCGCCCCTCTGCCCCGCACCGCCGCCACCCCGAGCCCACCAGCCCACGCACGCGGCGGTTTGACGCACCGTGCGCGCCTCGGGGTAGGCTCCGTCCATGACCTCCTCGACGCGACAGACCCGTACCCCGCAGGTGCGCGCCCTTGTCACGCGTCGAATGCGCATGCGCTGACAGCGCCAGCCGTCGCTGTTCCTCCGAGTAACGGTCAGAGTCCGAGCCGCCCGAGGGCCGCTCGTCGCACTCCGCGGCACCCCAGGGTCCGTGTTCATCCCTCCCCCACCGTCACTGACGCGCCCGACCGCGCGTCGGCGCCCGCGCGCGCCGCCCCGAAGGAGCACCCGCATGCACTCCGCCCACCGACCCTCCCCCTCCTGTCCCCAGGCCCGTCCGGACACCGCCTCCGAGGCAGCCGCGACGGCCGCGCCTTCTGGCTCACCGACCCTGACCTGCCCGTCCGCCTTCGACCTCGTCCACGACCGCACCGGCACCGGCTCCCTCAAGTGGGACTTCGCCGCCCAGCGAGGACGACCGGCCTCCGCCCTGCCGCTGTGGGTGGCCGACATGGACCACCAGGCACCTGCCTGCGTCACCTCGGCCCTGCTGTGGCGGGTACGCCACGGGATCTTCGGCTACTCCGAGCCCGACGACGCCTACGACGCCGCCCTCGTGGGCTGGTTCTCCCGCCGCTACGACTGGGAGATCGACCCGGGATGGAACGTCGTCACCCCCGGGGTCGTGCCCGCCCTGGCCCTGGCGGTACGGGCCCTGTCCGACCCCGGGGAGGCGATCGTCATCGAGGAGCCGGTGTACTACCCCTTCCGCGAGGTCGTCGAGGACAACGGGCGCACGGTCGTGTCGGTGCCGCTCGTGCGCGGGGCCGACGGCGTCTACCGCCGGGACGCCGCTGCCCTCGAGGAGGCCCTGTCGAGCACGGGGGCGCGACTGCTCCTCCTGTGCAACCCGCACAACCCGGTGGGCCGCGTGTGGTCGCGGGCCGAGCTGTGCGAGCTGGCGGAGATCACCGGACGTCACGCGGTGAGGGTCGTGGCCGACGAGATCCACGCCGACCTCGCCCTGCCGGGCAGGCGCACGACCCCCTTCGCCTCCCTGGGCCCCGAGATCGCGGCGCGCACGATCACCTGCACCTCGCCGTCGAAGGCCTTCAACCTCGCGGGGCTGCAGGTCGCCAACATCCTCATCGCCGACCCCGACCTGCGCGAGGCCTTCAGCCGCGAGCTCGCCGCCACGGGCTACTCCCAGCCCAACGCCCTGGGCCTGACAGCCTGCCGCGCGGCCTACGAGTCGGGCGACGCCTGGCTCGACGAGCTGCGTGAGCACATCGCCGAGGCGCGCCGCCACGTCGTCGAGCGCCTTGAGACGATCCCCGGGGTCGAGGCGGGCCCCTGCGAGGGCACCTACCTGCTGTGGCTCGACTGCTCGGGGCTGCTCGAGGCATCGCGCCTCCAGGCCGGCGAGCTCGACGCGTTCCTCACCCAGGAGGCGGGCCTGTGGCTCGACGACGGCGCGATCTTCGGCGCCGGCGGGGCGGGCTTCACCCGGATCAACGTCGCCTGCCCGCGCGCCACCCTCGACCAGGCCCTGGACCGGCTGGCCGCCGGGGTCGAGGTCCTCCTCTCCCGCCGGGACGGACGCCCCGTCCCCCTGTCCGCCTGACCCCGAGATCGGGACAAATGACACCCCGAGATCGGGACTCATGACACCCCGAGATTGGGACTAATGACACCGCGAGATCGCCGCATCCTGCCCGGCCCCACGACCCAGGACCACTCATGAGCCACTCCCCCCAGCACACCGTGCCCTCCAACCCCGCCTACGACGACCGCTCCGGTTGTCGCAGCGCGCCGATCCACCACCATCCCTCGTGGGCCTCATGGGCCGAGCAGTCCGAGTCCTGGGGGACCGACACGGTGCTGGCCCACGTCGGCACCTCCACCGACCCGACCACCGGGGCGATCACCACCCCGATCCACCTGTCAACCGCCTTCGGCCACCCGGGCATGCGCCAGTCCACCGGCTACGACTACACCCGCACCGCCGCCCCGACCCGCGACGTCCTCCAGGACGCCCTGGCCCGGCTCGACGGCGGGGCCGCCGGCTTCGCCCTGACCTCCGGGATGGCGGCCGTCCAGCTGGCCGTCACCACCCTGGCCCCCCCAGGGTCCCGTATCGTCGCGCTCGAGGACCTCTACGGCGGCACCTTCCGCTACCTGGCGGTGCTGGCCGAGCAGGGCGTCTACGAGGTCGACTTCGTCGTCGGCCCCGAGGGGCTGCGCGAGGCCCTTGAGCGCCCCGCCTCCCTCGTGCTCATCGAGACGCCGACCAACCCGATGATGGTCCAGATCGACATCGCCGAGGCCGCGAGGTGGGCCCACGACGCCGGCGCGCTCCTGGCCGTCGACAACACCTTCTACACCCCGGTCATCTGCCGTCCCCTCGAGCTGGGCGCCGACATCGCGGTGTACTCGGCAACGAAGTACCTCGGGGGCCACAACGACCTCATGGCGGGCACCCTCGTCGTGGCCGACCCGGCGCTGGGGGAGCGGCTCCAGTACATGCTCAACACGACCGGAGCGAACCTCGGGCCCTTCGACGCCTTCCTCCTTCTGCGCGGGCTCAAGACCCTCGCGCTGCGCATGGAGCGTCACGAGTCCAACGCCGCGCGGGTCGTGTCCTTCCTCGAGTCCAGCCCGCACGTCACGCGCGTGCTCTACCCCGGGCGCTCGGGCATGGTGTCCTTCGAGCTGGCCGAGGACGTCGACGTCTCCGTCTTCCTGGAGTCAGTGCGCGTGTTCACCTTCGCCGAGTCCCTGGGCGGGGTGGAGTCCCTCGTCACCTGCCCGAGCGTCCAGACCCACGCGGACGTGCCGCCGGAGGTCCGGGCGGCCTACGGGCTGAGCGACCGTCTCATGCGCCTGAGCGTGGGGATCGAGGACCCCAAGGACCTGGTGGCCGACCTGCGCCAGGCCCTCGAGACCGCTCGGGCCACCGAGACGTCGTCGGGGCAGCGGGCCTGACCCCGGCCACGCAAGCCGGCCCGGTAGCCGAGGCGGCTCCCGTGGCCCGGTCGCGCCTCAGGGCCCGGAGGCCGCCCGGACCACCTGGCGATCACCGGAACGCCACCCGGACCGCCGGGCCGTCCCTGTCTCACCAAGACACCGGGACCGGTGCCCCCTCGCGGTAGCCCGAGGCGGACTGGATGCCGATGACGGCCTTGGAACGGAACTGCTCGATGCTCTCCGCCCCGGCGTAGGACAGGGCGGAGCGCACCCCGGCGATGATCGAGTCGATGATGTCCTCCACCCCGGGGCGGGCGGGGTCGAGGTACATCCGCCCGGCGCTGATTCCCTCCTCGAACAGCCCCTTGCGCGCCCGCTCGAAGGCGTCCTCCCCGGCCGTGCGGTGCTGGACGGCGCGGGCCGAGGCCATCCCGAAGGACTCCTTGTAGGCCCGCCCCTGGGCGTCGTGCTGGATGTCTCCCGGGGACTCGTGGGTCCCGGCGAACCAGGAGCCGACCATGACGTTGGAGGCCCCGGCAGCCAGGGCCAGGGCGACGTCGCGCGGGTGGCGCACGCCGCCGTCGGCCCACACGTGGGCGCCCAGGCGGTCGGCCTCCTCGGCGCACTCCAGGACGGCGGAGAACTGGGGGCGCCCGACGCCGGTCTGCATGCGGGTCGTGCACATGGCGCCGGGGCCCACGCCGACCTTGACGATCGAGGCCCCCGCCTCGACCAGGTCGCGCACCCCGGCGGCCGACACGACGTTGCCCGCGACGACCGGCAGACCCTCGGGAAGCGCCGCGCGCACGGCCGTCACCGCCTCGACCATCCGGTCCTGGTGGCCGTGGGCGGTGTCGACGACGAGGACGTCGACACCGGCCTCGACGAGGTCGGCGGCCTTGCGGGCGACGTCGCCGTTCATGCCGATGGCGGCGCCCACCCGCAGGCGGGAGGAGGCGTCGACGGCGGGGGCGTAGATCGTCGCGCGGACCGCGCCGGAGCGGGTGAGCAGCCCGACGAGCCTGCCGGAGGCGTCGACGACGGGCGCCAGGCGACGGTGCGCGCTCTTGAGACGGGCGAAGGCCTCACGCGGGTCGATCCCCTCGGGCAGGGTGAGCAGCTCGGTGCTCATCACCTCACGCACCTGGGTGAAGCGGTCGACGTCGGAGACGTCCCCGACGTCGACCAGTCCCACGGGCACGCCGGTGTCCGGGTCGATGACGACGGCGGCGCCGTGGGCGCGCTTGGGGATGAGACCGAGGGCGTAGCCGCAGGTGTGGTGCGGCTTGACGACGACGGGGGTGTCGTACAGGAGGTGGGAGGACTTGACCCGCGAGACGGTGTCCGCCACGACGTCGAGGGGGATGTCCTGCGGGATGACCGTCAGCCCGCCGCGCCTGGCCACCGTCTCCGCCATGCGCTTGCCCGCCACGGCGGTCATGTTGGCCACGACCAGCGGGATCGTCGTGCCCGACCCGTCCTGGGTCGACAGGTCGACGGCGGTGCGGGAGTGGACCGCCGAGCGCGAGGGGACCATGAAGACGTCGTCGTAGGTGAGGTCGAAGGTCGGCGTCATGCCGTTGAGGAACTGCACCCGTCGATCCTAGCCGCCGCCCCTGGGCGCCCGGGTGGGGATCGAGGCCGCCCCCCGCACCCCTGCCCCTCCCCCTGTCTTTCGCGAGATCGGGACTTATGGCACCTCGAGTTCGCCGCATCTGGTACGTCCGACGACGGGGCACCAGATTCGGTGAACGGCGATGCCCGCGCTCCCGTCCTTCCGTGTCATATGTCCCGATCTCGCGGTGTCATTAGTCCCGATCTCGCGGTGTCATTAGTCCCGATCTCGCGGTGTCATTAGTCCCGATCTCGCGGTGGGGCGCCGAGGCTCAGCGTGTGCGTGTCGCGGTCGTGATCCAATCGTGATCTCGTTCTCGGGGAGGATGCTGCCTCCCGCGACCCCAGAGGACAGTGGGTCCATGAGACGCATGAGACGCTCATTGACCTGTGCCCTGACAACCGCCGCATGCCTGACCCTGACCGCCACCGCCTGCCAGCCCCTGAGCCCGTCCACCTCCACCGACCCCGCCACTGCTGCCGCCACCGAACCCGCCGCGGCCGCAAGCACCTCCCCGAGCCAGCCCACCCCCCAGGTCGACTCCCCCTCGGCCTCCCCGTCCCCCGCCGCGGAGGCGGCGAGCAGTGCCCCCGCGGAGCCGGCGCCCTCCCCGTCCCCCGCCGCGGAGGCGGCGAGCAGTGCCCCCGCGGAGCCGGTGGCCTCGCCCTCCCCCGCCGAGCCCACGAGCCAGCCCTCGAGCCAGCCCACGAGCCAGCCCTCGAGCCAGGTCCCCTCGGGCCTGGAGACGTTCTACGCCCAGGAGCTCGCCTGGGGTGAGTGCTCTGACGGCTCGAGCGGCTACCAGTGCGCGACGTTGACCGTGCCGCTGGACTACTCCGACCCGTCCGGCCAGACGATCACGGTCGCCCTCAAGCGGCTTCCGGCCTCGGACGGGCACGCCGAGAACGGCTCGCTGTTCCTCAACCCCGGCGGGCCGGGAGGCAGCGGCCTGTCCTACCTCACCGAGGTCACGCCCTTCCTGCCCGCCGATCTGCTGGCCTCCTACGACGTCATCGGCTTCGACCCGCGGGGCGTGGGGGCGTCGACGCCGATCACCTGCTGGAGCTCGGAGGACCTCGCCAGTGTCGAGGCCGGGACCCCGGGATACGCCCCCGTGGACGACGGCGCGCTCACCGAGGCACCCGAGCTCGACACCTCCCCCCAGTCCGAGGCGGAGGCTGAGACCGCTCCGGCTGCCGCTGGTGACACCGCCGAGGCGGCCGTGTCCGACGGCCGGGAGGCGGCCGCGCTGTGCGAGCAGCACTCCGAGGTCCCCGAGCTGCTCGACCACATGGACGCCACGACCGTGGCCCGGGACATGGACGTCATGCGCGACGTCGTGGGAGATGAGCGGCTCGCCTACCTCGGCGTCTCCTACGGCACCTACCTGGGCTCCGTCTACGCCGAGCAGTTCCCCGGCAACGTGGGCCGGTTCGTCCTCGACTCGGCGATGGACCCGGCGCTGACCCGCGCCGAGATCCACGAGGGCAACATGTCCTCCAAGGAGAGCACGGTCCACGCCTACGTCGAGTCCTGCCTGGGGTCGGGCCAGTGCCCGCTGAGCGGGACCACGCAGGAGGCTGTCGCCCAGCTGACCGCCTTCCTCGACGGCCTGGACGCCAGCCCTCTGTCGGTCGCCGGCTCGGCCACCGGCCTCAACCGGGCGACGACGGTCTCCCTCATCCACGCCTTCACCACCGACGACCCCCAGTACTGGCCCCACCTGACCCAGGCACTGACCCCGGCCCTCACCGAGCACAACGGCACCGAGCTCGTCACCCAGGCCAACCTCCTGGCCTCGGCCGGGCAGAACGAGGCGGATGACTCCGAGGCGACGAGGCCCATCGAGGACGTCCTCACCGCGATGTGGAACTCGGAGTACGCCCTGCTCGCCGTGCACTGCTCGGACTACCCGGAAACCGGTGACCTGGCCTCCTGGGACGCGCAGGCCGCCGAGCTCCGTGCTGCCTACCCGATCTCGTACGACAAGACAGGTGCCTACATGGACGCCTTCTGCCACGGCTGGGGCCACGGCTCCGGGGCGCGCGAGCCCGCCGCCGTGTCCGCCGAGGGCTCCGGGCCGATCCTCGTCGTCGGTAACACCCTCGACCACCGCACCCCGTACGCCTGGGCCGAGGACCTGGTCGGCCAGCTCGACAACGGGCACCTGCTCACGGTCGAGGCCGCGATCCACGGTCAGCTCGGGGCCAACACCTGCTCGACCGGGCAGATGAGCGAGTTCCTTGTCACCGGTGCGCTGCCGGAAGCCGGGCAGACCTGCCCGGCCGACCCCCTGCCGCCCCTGGAGGGCTGAGCCCGGCCGGGGCCGGCGCGGAGCCCGGCGGTCACCGGGGACCGGCTGGGACCAGCCCCCGGTCCCAGCCGGTCCCAGCCGGTCCCAGTCGGTCCCAGCCGAGCCCGGCAGTAGCCACGAGCCGGTCCCTGCTCCGGTGCCAGCCAATCCCGGGCTGGCACCGGAGCAGGGACCGAGGTCAGCCGAGCTCAGGCGAGGTCAGGCGCGCGAGATCCGGGAGGCCTCGGCCACCTGCTCGGGGGTCGGGCGCACTCCCGTGTAGAGGGCGAACTGCTCGGCGGCCTGGAGAGCGATGACCTCGGCCCCGCTGATGACCGGCTTGCCCGCGGCCTCCGCGGCGCGCACGAGCGGTGTGCGCGAGGGGAAGGCGACGACGTCGAAGACGGTCCGGGCGGCCTCCATGAGCTCGGGCCCCACAGGCAGGTCGTTCTCGGCCGGGCCACCCGCCATGCCCACGGGGGTGGCGTTGAGGACGAGCTCGGCGGCACCGTCGGCCAGCTCCTCAGGGGAGGCGACCCACGCCCAGCCGTACTGCTCGGCCAGGGCCGGTCCGGAGGTGGCGTTGCGCGCCACGACCGTGCCCGGGCCGAAGCCCGCGTCGGTGAGCGCCGCGACGCAGGCCTTGGCCATCCCCCCTGCCCCGAGCACGGCGCAGGAGGTGCGGGGCACCTCGTGGGTGTCGAGGAGGGTGCGGATGGCGATGAAGTCGGTGTTGTAGGCGATGAGCCTGCCGTCGTCGTTGACGATCGTGTTGACCGACTCGATGGCGGTGGCCGAGGGCGTCATCTCGTCGACGAGGGCGATGACGTCCTCCTTCCAGGGCATGGACACCGAGCAGCCCCGGATACCCAGGGCCCGCACTCCACCGATGGCCGCGGCGATGTCCGTCGTCGTGAAGGCCTTGTAGACGAAGTCGAGGTCGAGCAGCTCGTAGAGGTGGTTGTGGAAGCGTGTACCGATGTTGGTGGGCCGCGCCGACAGGGAGATGCACAGGCGCGTGTCCTTCGAGATGTCCCGCATGGGCCCATCGTGCCAGCCCTGGGGAACCGACTCACCTGGTTCGGGGGCTCGGAGGCGTTGGAAAACGCCCCGTCGCCGACTCTTCAGCCGATGGCGGGGCGTTGGTGCGCCCGAAGGGATTCGAACCCCCAACCTTCTGATCCGTAGTCAGATGCTCTATCCGTTGAGCTACAGGCGCGATGTCGGAACCGACAGTCAGGAAGACTACCCGGGGCCCGAGGGTCCGCCAAATCGGGGACCCGTGAGTCTCAGCACATGGCGCTTCCTGTCTCGGCGGCTAGTCCCGACGACGGCGTACGGCGAGCAGCGCTCCTGCCAGGAGCAGGCCGGCAGCCACGACCCCTATGCCCACCGAGGCCCCGGTGCGCGCCAGGGAGGTCCCGCCCCCGCCGCGGGCCGAGACCCCCGCTCCCGAGACCCCCTGCCCTGAGGCCCCCGAGGCGCCGGTGGACGCGGAACCGATCGGGCCGCCGGAGCCGGCCGGGTCGCTCGGGGTCGCGGTGGTCGACGGGTCGGCCGTCCCGCCGGTCGGCGCGACCGGCGGCACCGAGGGCTGCTCCGCCGCGAGCTCCCCGGCCACCCGGATCTCGGCGGCCCCGACCGTCGTCGCCCCGCCCTGGGCGTTGGCCGGCTCGACGCGCAGGTAGCGGGCGGTCACCGGGGCGGGGAGCTCGAGGACCGCCGGCGCCCAGCGCGCGGGGTCGATCTGGCCGGAGGCCGCCTCGGTCCACGTCACCCCGTCCATCGAGGTCCGCACCGTCCAGCTCGTGGCGTGCGTCGAGGCGACCCCCTGGTCCGGGGTGTAGTGCACCCTGGTCAGGTCGTAGACGGCACCCAGGTCGATGTCGTACGCCGCGCCCTGGTCCTGGTTGACGGTCGTGAAGACGTTGTCGTCGACCAGCGCGCTCGCCTCGGTCGAGGACACGACGCTCAGCCCGGACTGGTCGACGTACCCCTCGGTCCGCCAGTCGATGCTCATCGTCGGGGAGGTCCACGTCGCCCAGTCCTCCTCGTCCTGGCCGTCCTCGCCCACGGGCAGGACCCTGACCCGCAGCTGGTACTGACCGGTGGGCGCCTGGCGCACCGCGCCCGTCGCGTCGAGATAGCTTCCGGTCCACACGAGCATCGGGGCGTCGGAGCGCACGTACCAGCTCTCGTCGACGGTGGCCTCGCCCAGGTCGGTGACGGTCCCGTCGGCGGCGACCGCGATGACCTCGAGCTGCGCGCCGCGGAAGGGGACGAGCGGCTCGATGACGACCCCGGGGCGGTCCTCGTACATCCCCTCGGTGGTCCGCGTCGAGCGGCCGAAGACGTAGGTGGAGGTGTCCACCGGGAGGCCGTCGGCGTCGACCACCGTCGTGTAGGGGCCGATGACCTCCGCCTGGGCGAGGTTGCCGCCCACCCCGGAGAAGGGGATGCGCACGACTCCCTGCGCGTCCCCGGAGGCGGGGGTCAGGACGATCCAGCCGCCGTAGAAGTCGCCGTCGTCGATCCCCGCCGGGGCCGAGATGGTCACGTCGATCGTCGCGGAGCCCCCGGCGGGCACCGTCACGCTCGACCCGTCCGTCGAGACGGTCGCCGGGGAGGAGGTGCCCCGCACGGGGGTCCACGAGTCGCCGGTGACGGTGACCGCGTCGGTGTGGCTCAGCCCGTAGGTCACCGCCGAGGAGGAGTGGTTGGTCAGCGTGACGGTCTGGGTGCGCCCGGCGGGGTGGTCCTGGGACTGGCCGAGGTTGAGCACGCCCGGGCTGGCCTCGAGCCCGGCCTCGATCGCCCTGTCGACGGCGATGAGACCGGCGCCCTGGCGGGCCACGGGCTCGAGCAGCGCGGTGTCGCCGGCCGCCTGCGTCCAGGTGACCGGGGTCGCGGTCGAGCGCAGTCGCCAGGCTGCCTCCTCAAAGGCCTGAAGGCCCTGGGCGTCCTTGATCTCCGGGTGGGCCTGGAGGATGAGGGCCACGGCGCCGGCGACGTGCGGGGCTGCCATCGAGGTGCCCGAGCGCGTCCGGCGCGGCCCGCCGTTCTCGATGGGCCAGGTCGACCAGATGAGGCCGCCGGGGGCCACGAGGTCAGGCTTGAGGGCCAGGTCGTCGTTGAGCCCCCACGAGGAGAATGCCGAGACGAGACCGGCGGTGGCGACGTCGAACTCCGCGTAGCCCTCGGAGAAGGTGACGGTCGAGCTGGCGCTCAGGCCCGCGCGGACCGCCTCGCCGTCCGACAGCGAGATGCCCACGACGGGCACGGAGATGACGGCACCGTCGTCGCCCTCCAGGACGGCCGCGAGGCTGCCCTCGACGTCGTTGTCGAGGATGACGCCGCTCGCACCGGCTCTCTGGGCGTTGAGGACCTTGTCCCGGAAGGAGCAGGCCCCGGCGCGTACGAGGACCGTCTTTCCGGTCAGGGAGCCGTCCTGCGGCGCCTGGCACAGCACCGAGGCGTCCGTCGGCTCGTCGGCGCCGTCGGCGGCCGGGTCACCCGAGGCGACGAGGTCGACGGCGACGTCGTCGTCGCGCACGACCTGCGCGGTCGACCCGGAGGCGACGGTGTAGTGGACCTGGCGGCCTGGGGTCGTGGACACCGAGAGGTAGAAGCTCATCTCGGCGGTGTTGTCGACGCTGCCCACCGCCAGGACGTGCTCGGCTGCGGCCGGCGCCCCCATCGTCCACCTGCCGTACTGCCCGACATTGCCCTGGGAGGTGGTGACGATGACTCCCTTGGAGGCGAGGTTCTCCGCCGCCACGGCCGTGGGGTAGTCGGAGAAGACGACGAACTCCGCGGCGATGGAGATGTTGACGACGTCCGCGCCGTCGGTGGCCGCGCGCTCCATGGCGGCGGCCATGATGTCGGCCCCCGTGCTGCCCTGGCAGCCGAAGACGCGGTAGACGGCGAGCTCGGCGTCAGGGGCGACGCCCCTGATCTGCTCGGTGCCCGGCTGCCCGTCCGCCGCCGCGATGCCCGCCACGTGGGTGCCGTGGCCGTTGCAGTCGTCGGGGTAGGCGTCCGGGGAGGTCGCGTACCGGGTGGCGATCGGGGCGGCCGGGTCCCCGAAGGCGTCGCCGACGAAGTCGTAGCCGGCCGTCACCTTCGCGGTGGGGAAGCTCGTCGACCCGTCGCCGGTGGCGGGCTCGGCCCCCGGCGTCCCCGTGCCGCCGAACTCCGGCAGGTCGTAGTCGACGCCCGTGTCGATGACGGCGATCCTCACCCCGTCACCGGTGTACCCGAGCCGGGACTGGGCGACGTCGGCGCCGGTCAGGCCCAGGGAGCTCGTCATCTGCGGGGTCGACTGGTCGGCGCCGTCCCCGGCGGCGGTGCCCCCCGACGGGTCAGTCTCCTCGGACTCCTCAGTCTCCTCGGACTCCTCGGAGCCGGGGCTGGGGATGACGACGACGGGCTGGATGGCCACGACCTCGTCGAGGGCGGCCAGGGCCTCGAGCTCGGTCTCGTCGACGTCGAGGGCCACGCCGTTCCACAGCGTCGCGTACTGGGTCCTCACGTCGGCGTCGATGCCGGCGTCGTCGATGGCCTCGACGAGAGCCTCCTGCTCCCGGTCGATCCGGGCCGCCGAGCCGCCGGCGCTCTGCGCCGGCTCGGCCAGCTCGACGAACCACCGTCCGGGGACGTTCTCCGCCCTCGAGCCGTCGGCCAGGGTGAGGGCGCGGGTGATCTTGGAGGAGGGGTCCGTGGCGGCGCCGGGGTCGCTCGGGGCCGCCGAGGACACCGGGGCCATGAGGAGGCAGGCCGCCAGGGCGGTGGCGGCAGCCGCGAGCAGGCGAGGTCGTGCTGGGATCGTGCGCACAGTTCAGCTTCCTGGGCGAGGGGGCGCGGGAGGCGCGGGGACGCGAGCCGGCGGCTCACGGGTGACGCTAGCGACTCACGGCGGATGAGGCAAAGAACACACCGTCGCGGCAGGCGCGACGCCCCGACGGTCGTCGAGGGAGGTCTGTGGCGGAGATGGGGAGATTCGAACTCCCGAGGGGTTTTATCCCCAACCTTCTTAGCAGGAAGGCGCACTAGGCCACTATGCGACATCTCCAGGGCCCGAGGCGGGCGCCAGCCAGCCTACCGGTCGGCGGTCCCGGCGGGCAAACCAGGCGAACCGGGTCGACCCGGTTCTCGCGGAGAGGGAGGGATTCGAACCCCCGGTGCGCCAGGCGCACAGCGGTTTTCAAGACCGCCACATTCGGCCGCTCTGTCACCTCTCCCGGCCCCGGACAGGCTGAGCCGCCGGGACAGGCCCCGACCTTATCACCCGCTCGCCCCCGGTCGTCCACCGGGAGCGAGGAGGGTCCGCCCGCGGCTCCCGTCAGGGCCTGCCGAACAGGCCCCGACGCCGGGCGGGCTGGGCCTTGATCGGGATGTGGGCGGCGGGCTTGTCCAGGCGCGCCTCGGCCAGGGCCTGCCCCATCGCCGGCCACACCGGCAGACGGGGGATGAGGGTGGTCTGCAGGGCGTGGTAGACGTCGGGGTGCCCCGCCCACGTGCGGGTCGAGGGGCGGTTGTCGCGGTCGAGCTCGTGGGTCCACACACCCGGTGAGGCGATGAGGAACTCCTCGGCGTAGTCGAGCCACGAGCGGTAGCAGTGCTCGTAGTGCTCGACCTCGATCTCGCCCCGGCCGTCGTCGAGCAGGGCCCTGCGGATGGCGGCGGCCGCGCTCACCCCCTCGCAGACCACCCAGTGCATCCGCTCGTGGACGACCGGCTCGCCGTTGAAGTCGGTCGTGTAGACGAAGCCCGGCGCACCGTCGACGCGCCACCCGTCCAGGCGCGCCCGCTCGAACAGCTCCTCGGCGGCGTCGAGCATCCAGTCGGGGACGGGCAGGGAGCGGGCCACGAGGGCGCCTCGGGCCTGGACGGTCAGGCGCGCCCACTCCAGGCCGTGGCCTGGGGTGACGCCGTAGGGGCGGAAGGGGTGGGCGGGCTCGTCCTTGTTGTAGTCCGGACGGGGGTGCCAGCTCGTGTCGTAGTGCTCGGGCAGGCGCCAGCCGTTGGCACGGGCCTGCACGTTGACCGCGAAGTCGATGATCTGGACCGCGCGCGTGAGCCAGGTGATGTCCCCGGTGACGTCGGTGGCGGCCAGGTAGGCCTCGACGGTGTGCATGGCGGCGTTGATGCCGCGGTAGGCCTCCGGGTCGGTGAAGTCGGCGGCGTAGGACTCCACGGGCATGCCGTAGGTGTCGTCCCACCAGTAGCGGTCCTGGGCGGCCATCGCCTCGCGCAGCAGCTCGTGGGCGCCGGGGCGGTCGGCGGCGGTGGCGGTGGCCGCAGCGAGCATGACGAAGGCGTGCTGGTAGCACTCCTTGCGGCCGTCGGGGTCGACCGGGACCCCGCGTCCCTCGGCGTCGAGGTCGTGGCGCACGGCGGAGTACCAGCCGCCCCGCTCGTGGTCGCGCATGACCTTGCTCAAGGAGCGCACGCCGTGGTCGGCGAAGCGCCGGCAGCCGGGGATGCCCATGAGGGCGCCCAGAGAGAAGGCGAAGGTCATGCGGCCGGTGATCCACAGCTCGACCGGGTGGGAGGTGTCCACCTCGCCGTCAGAGCCGATCCAGCCGAAGCCGGCGGGCACCGCCGCCCCGCGGGCGAAGCGAAGCAGTGCGTGCGTCTCGTCAGCCAGCCAGCGGTTGTGCTCGGGGGCGCCGAACCATCCCAGTCCCATGGAGTCCTCCTCGACCCGGTGCGTGCGGGGCGCCGACCCTGCCGGCCTCGATCCCGCGGCGCTCTACACGTCGCACGTTATCAGCCGTGTCCAGACCGTGTCCGGCCTCCGGCGGGGGCAGGATGGGACCACGCGCCCTCCACCGAGCAGGAGTCGAGCATGCGCCGCGGCAGCAACCTTCCCCACGTGTCGTCCTTCAACCGGGCGGTGGTCCTTGAGGCGATCCGCCACTCCGGCGACGGCCTGACCAGGGCGCAGCTGGGCCGAGTGACGGGCCTGTCCGCGCAGACGGTCTCGAACGTGACCCGCACGCTGCTCGACCGGCACCTCGTGCGCGAGACCCGCGTCGTGGCCCAGGAGGGCAGGGGCAGACCCGGCACGGCCCTCGAGCTCGACCCCGCCGGGGGCTTCGCCGTCGGCATCCACATCGACCCCTCGGCCCTGGGCACCGCCGTCGTCGACCTCACCGGCGAGGTCGTCGTCCAGAACCACGGCCCGCTGCCCTCACCCACCGACCCCGGGGCGCTCATCGAGCACCTGCACCACGAGGTCCGCCGGATGGTGGCCGAGGCCCGGGTCCCCAGCTCCCGGCTCCTGGGGATCGGGGTGGCCGCCCCCGGCCCGATCGACGACGAGGCCGGATCCGTCAGCCCGCCGCTCCTGCCGGACTGGGGGACGGTGCCCCTGCGCCCGCTGCTGGCCCGAGCCACCGGGGTGGACGTCGTCCTCGACAAGGACGTCATCGCCGCGGCCAAGGCGGTCCTGTGGACCGGGGACGCCCCCGACCGGGAGAACTTCCTCGTCGTCTACGTCGGCGCGGGGGCGGCGATCATCCCGGTCATCCGGGGCCAGGTGTTCCGTGGGACCTCGGGCAACGCGGGCGAGACGATGCACCTGCCAGGAGACCCGGCCTCGGGGTCGCCCCACCGCTGGACCCTGGGAGGGTGCCTCGGCGAGCGCGAGCTCGTGGCCCACGCCCACCGGCTCGGCATCGACCTGCCGGGCGCCGTCGGCTCCTGGGACCCGCACGTCGTCTCCGAGGGCTTCTCCCACCTGGTCGGGCTCGCCCACGACGGGCAGGACCGCGCCGTCGAGGTCTTCGACGCGGCGGGGCGGGTCCTGGGGACGGCCGCCCTGGTCGTCACCGAGCTGCTCGACATCACGGCGATCGTCATGACCGGGCCCCGGTGGGAGTCGATGAGGCCGTTGTGCGAGCCCGCGCTGCTGTCGGTCATCGACGACCACGCGGTCCACGGGCAGCCGCGCCCCCTGACCCTCCACACCTCCCGCCTGGCGACGTGCTCGGGCACGGTCGGGGCGGCCTGCCTCGTCCTCGACCGCCTCTTCTCCCCGCACCACTCCCGCCTGCTCATCACGCAGTGACCCCCCGGGCGGCCCGGACGCCGCAGCCTTCCGCCTCCTCGGCACCGCTGAGGGCTCGGACCCGCCCCGGGCGGCCCGGGCGCCGCAGCGCATCGGGCCGCCGGCGAGGCCGGAGACATCGGCGCCGCCAGGACACCGGGGACAGCGGAGCCACCGGGGCCGACGGCGCCACCAGAGCCGAAAGATCACGACTTGATCACGCTCCTCGCACGCCCGTTGACAGGATTTCATCCATTTGTTGGAGTTATTTGGGTCACGGCATCCGCGGCGGATGTCGTCGGTGCAAAGGAGCCCGCCATGATCATCCCTTCCCCGTCCCCCGGCGCCCTGCGGCGCCCCTGCCCCCTGACCGCCTCGCGCAGGTCGTTCCTCGTCGGCGCGGGGCTTGGCGCCGCAGCCGCCGCCCTGGCCGCCTGCTCCGGGTCCTCCGGGGAGCGCTCGAGCACGACGCTGACCATCGCCTACCAGAAGACCTCGACCTTCTTCCAGCTCGACGACCTGCTGCACAAGGCAAAGGAGGAGTTCGAGGCCGCCAACTCCGAGGTCACGATCAAGCTCAGTCCCATCGAGGCCGAGCAGGACCAGTACTTCACCAAGCTCGCCCTCATGAACGGCTCGTCGGACACCGCGCCCGACATCATCTACGAGGACACCTTCCAGATCCGCTCCGACGCCGCGGCGGGCTACCTCATGCCCATCGACGAGTACCTTGAGGGGTGGGAGGACTGGAGCCAGTTCGTCGACTCCGCCAAGGAGGCCGGGGTCGGCGACGACGGCAAGACCTACGGCGTGTCGATGGGAACCGACACCCGGGGCATCTACGTCAACAAGACCATCCTCGCCCAGGCCGGCCTGCCTGCCGACTGGCAGCCCACGACCTGGGAGGAGATCCTCGCCGCCGCCCGTGCGGTCAAGGAGAAGGTCCCCGACGTCATCCCGCTCAACATCTACGCCGGCAAGGCCGGAGGCGAGCAGACCACGATGCAGGGCTTCGAGATGCTCCTGTACGGCACCGACGACGTCCTGTACGACGACTCCACCCAGAAGTGGTTCACGGGGTCCACCGGGATGCTCGACTCCCTCACCTTCATGAAGACCGTCTACGACGAGGGCCTGGGTCCCGACCTCGACCTGGCCCTGGACGCCACGATCGGCTCGCGCGTGTCCTCCAGCCTCCTGCCCGAGGGCAAGCTCGCCATCGCCGTCGACGGCTCGTGGCTGCCGGGCTTCTGGATCTCGGGGGACAACGAGTGGCCCCAGTGGCAGGAGACGATCGGCCTGGCCAAGATGCCCACCCAGAACGGGCAGGGAGCCGGCTTCACCTCGATGTCCGGGGGGTGGACGCTGGCCATCGGCTCCCAGTGCGCCAACCCGGAGGCGGCCTTCCAGTTCATCTCCATCGCCCTCAACCAGGAGAACTCCCTCAAGTACGCCACGGAGAACGCGGCCATCGCCGTACGCACCGACGTGGCCGAGTCCGAGGAGTACCTGGGCTACAACCCCTCCTTCGAGTTCTTCTCCGGCCTGGTGGAGTACACCCACTTCCGCCCCGCCACCCCGGACTACTCCCAGATCTCCGCGAACATCCAGACGGCGTGCGAGTCGGTCATCACCGGCCAGGCCACGCCTCAGGAGGCCTGCGACACCTACGACGCAGGCCTGGTCAAGATCGTCGGCGACGACAAGGTCCAGGAGGCCTGATGTCCCCCACGGCCACCGGCGCGGCGACGAGGACCGGCAAGGGAGCCGCCCGTCGCCGCGCCGGTCGAACCCTGGGGCGCCTGGCGCCGATCCTGCCGGCGGTGCTGCTCCTGGCCTCCTTCCTCCTGGGCCCGATCGTCTACTCCCTGTACGGGTCGCTGACCAACCGGGCCATGAGCGGCTACCGCGCCGCCTCCCCCGAGTTCGTCGGCCTCGACAACTACGTCTCCCTGCTCAGCGACCCGGGCTTCCTGCGCTCGGTGGTCCTGACGGCGGTGTTCGTCCTGGCCTCGGCGATCGTGGGCCAGAACGTGCTCGGCATGGTCCTGGCGGTGCTCATGCGCCACGCCCCCCGGCCGCTGCCCTCGGTGGTCGGCGGGATCGTCGTCGTGGCGTGGGTCCTGCCCGAGATCGTGGCGGCCTTCGCCTGCTACGCCTTCTTCTCCTCCGACGGCACCCTCAACGCCGTCCTGGGGGCCCTGGGGCTGCCCGAGCCGAGCTGGCTGCTCAACCTGCCGATGCTCTCGGTCATCCTCGCCAACGTGTGGCGCGGCACCGCCTTCTCCATGATGGTCTACCACGCCGCCCTGGCCGAGGTCCCCCCGGAGGTCATCGAGTCCGCCCAGATCGACGGCGCCGGACCCCTCCAGCGGCTCACGCGGATCACCCTGCCGATGATCCGCCGCTCGATCGCCACCAACCTCATGCTCATCACCCTCCAGACCCTGGGGGTCTTCACCCTCATCTGGGTGATGACCGGCGGCGGCCCGGGAACCTCCTCCTCGACCCTGCCGGTCCTGGCCTACCAGGAGGCCTTCAAGTTCTCCCAGGTGGGATACGGCACCGCCATCGCGACGGTCACCCTCGTCGTGGGAGCGGTCTTCTCCCTGGTCTACATGCGCGTCCTGCGACCGGAGGTGGACTGACGTGCCCGCATCGCTGTCCCTCGCATCGCCCCGCAGACGGGGTGTCACGGTGGCGGCCTCCGCCTCCCTGGCGCTCATCGGCCTCGCCTTCGTCCTGCCGCTGGCCTGGATCGTGCTGGCCGCCTTCGACGCCGACGCCACCGTGTCGGTCAAGCCGCCCTCCTCGTGGACCCTGGAGAACTTCGCCGCGATCATGAGCGTGGACGGCACGCTCCGCCCCCTGTGGAACTCGGCGCTCATCTCCCTGGGGACCGCCGCGCTGTGCGTCATTGTCTCGGTCCTGGCCGCCTACCCCCTCTCGCGCTTCCAGATGCGCTTCAACCGCGCCTTCCTCTACACGATCCTGTTCGGCTCCTGCCTGCCGATCACCGCGATGATGGTGCCGGTCTACGCGCTGTTCGTCTCCTTCCGCCTGCTCGACTCCCTGCCGGGCACCGTGCTGTTCATGGCCGCGACCTCCCTGCCGATGGCGGTGTGGATGATGAAGAACTTCATGGACTCCGTGCCGATCTCCCTGGAGGAGGCCTCCTGGGTCGACGGGGCCTCGGGCATGGCCGCCCTGTGGCACGTCGTCGTGCCTCTCATGAAGCCGGGCATCGCGGTCGTCTTCATCTACGTGTTCACCGCCGCCTGGGGGAACTTCTTCGTGCCCTTCGTGCTGCTCATGAGCCCGGAGAACCAGCCCGCCGCGGTGGCCGTCTACACCTTCTTCGGCGCTCACGGCGAGATCGCCTACGGCAGGCTCGCCGCCTTCTCGATCTTCTACTCCCTGCCCGTCCTGCTCCTCTACGTCCTGGTCCAGCGCCGCTCCGGAGGCGGCTTCGCCATGGCCGGGGCGGTCAAGGGCTGACCCGAAAGGCACCACCGATGCACACCTTCCCCCTGCTCACCGAGCAGCGCGCCGAACGGATGCTGCGCGAGCACGTGTCGGCCGCGATCCACCGCGAGACCCTGCCCCTGACCCTGAGCGCCTGGGAGGTCCCCGACGAGCCGGTGCCCTTCGCCGAGGCGGTCGCGCAGGACTTCACCCCCACCTCCGTGGGCACCGCGTGGGGGGCGCCGTGGAGGACCCTGTGGCTGCGAGCCACCGGGAGCGTGCCCCCACGGTGGAGGCAGGAGGCCGACGCCGAGGTCGAGCTCGTCGTCGACCTCGGCTTCACCGGCACCCAGCCCGGCTTCCAGGCCGAGGGCCTGCTCATGCGCGCCGACGGCTCGATCGTCAAGGCCGTCTCCCCACGCAACCGCACCGCCCCCTGGACCGCGGAGCCCGACCGGATCGAGGTCTACATCGAGGCGGCCGCCAACCCCGACGTCGCCGGCGGCTTCGGCTTCGCCCCCACCCCCTACGGGCGCAAGTCGACCGCCGGCCAGGACCCGCTCTACCGGCTGCGGCGCGTCGACGTCGCCCTGCGCGACCTCGAGGTCGACGCGCTGGCCGCCGACATGGGCGTGCTCCTCGAGCTGGCCGCGGCCCTTCCCCCGGACTCCACGCGCAGGGCGCGGATCGACGCGGCCCTGGACCGGGCCACCGACCACCTCGACCCGCGCGACATCGCGGGCACCGCCGCCCGGGCCCGCGCCGAGCTGGTCGAGGTCCTCGCCAGCCCCGCCCACGCCAGCGCCCACCACGTGCTCGCCGTCGGGCACGCCCACATCGACTCGGCCTGGCTGTGGCCCACGCGCGAGACGGTGCGCAAGTGCGTGCGGACCTTCTCCTCGGTGCTGGCCCTCATGGACACCGACCCGGACTTCGTCTTCGCCTGCTCCTCGGCCCAGCAGTACCTGTGGGTCAAGGAGGCCCGCCCCGACCTCTACGCCCGGATCAAGGAGCGCGTCGCCGAGGGCCGCTTCGTGCCCGTGGGCGGCATGTGGCTGGAGTCCGACACGAACATGCCCGGCTCGGAGGCCCTGGCACGCCAGATGATCGAGGGCAAGGGGTTCTTCCTCGAGGAGTTCGGCGTCGAGACCCTCGACGCCTGGCTGCCCGACTCCTTCGGGTACACCGGCTCCCTGCCGCAGATCATCCGGGCGGCCGGGTCCCGCTGGTTCCTGTCCCAGAAGATGTCGTGGAACGAGGTCAACCGCTTCCCCCACCACACCTTCACCTGGGAGGGGATCGACGGCTCGCGGGTCCTCACCCACTTCCCGCCGGCCGACACCTACGGCGCCCGGCTGTCGGTCGCCGAGCTGCGGCACGCCGAGTCCAACTTCGCCGACAAGCGGGTGGCCTCGAGCTCGATCGTGCCCTTCGGCTACGGCGACGGCGGGGGCGGGCCCACCCGGGAGATGCTCGCCGCGGCCCACCGCCTCGCCAGTCTCGAGGGGGTGCCGACCGTCGAGCTGGGCAGCCCCAACACCTTCTTCGAGCGCACCGAGTCCCAGCCCGGGGGCACCGCCGGCCTGCCGGTGTGGAGCGGGGAGATGTACCTGGAGTTCCACCGCGGCACCTACACCTCCCAGCTGCGCACGAAGCAGGGCAACCGCCGCAGCGAGCACCTCCTGCGCGAGGCCGAGCTGTGGGCGACCACGGCCACGGTGCGCGAGGGCGTCCCCTACCCCTATGAGGAGATCAAGGAGTGCTGGCGCACGGTGCTGCGCAACCAGTTCCACGACATCCTGCCCGGGACCTCCATCGGATGGGTCTATGAGCAGACCGAGAAGGAGTACGCCGAGGTCGCCCGGGTCCTTAAGGAGGTCATCGAGGCCTCGGCCGCGGCCCTGGTCGGCCGGGGCACGCGCAGGCTGCGCCTCAACGCCGCGCCCGTCGAGGTCGCCTCCGTCCCCTCCCTGGGCATCGGCCCCGGCGCGCCGGTCGCCGGCCGCACACGCGTCGAGCGGCACGGGGGCGGAGCGGTCCTCGACAACGGCCTGCTGCGTGTGACGGTCGACGAGGCCGGGCTCCTCACCTCGGTGGTCGACCTGCGGGCCGACCGCGAGGTCCTGTCCCCCGGGGCGCGCGGGGCGCTGCTCCAGCTCCACCGGGACGTGCCCCGCCAGTGGGACGCCTGGGACATCGACGCCGAGTACCGCCGCGTGGTCGACGACGTCGTGGACGTCGAAGGGCTCACCGTCGAGCAGGACGGGGCCGACGGCCTCGTGCGACTGCGGCGGACCCTGGGGGAGGCCTCGAGCCTGAGCCAGGAGATCCGCCTGCCCGCGGGCGCCGCCCAGGTGGTCCTCGACCTCGACGTCGACTGGCACGAGCGCCAGAGGCTCCTCAAGCTCGCCTTCCCCCTCGACCTCATGGCCGAGACCTCGACCTCCGAGATGCAGTTCGGCCACGTCTCACGCCCCACGCACCAGAACACCTCCTGGGACGCGGCGCGCTACGAGATCTGCGCCCACCGGTGGATCCACGTGGCCGAGCCGGGCTACGGCACGGCGGTGCTCAACGACTCGACCTACGGCCACGACGTGACCCGCGGCCAGGACGCGGAGGGGCGGCCAAGCACGGTCGTGCGCCTGTCGCTCCTGCGCGCCCCGCTCTTCCCCGACCCCGAGGCCGACCAGGGCCGGCACCGCCTGCGGGTCGCCCTGCGCCCCGGCGCCCGGATCGAGGACGCCGTCGCCGAGGGCTACGTCTTCAACCTGCCCGAGCGGGTCGTGACCGGGGACCACGGGGTCGACCCGCTCGTGTCGGTCGAGGGGCGCGGTGTCGTCGTCGAGGCGGTCAAGCTCGCTGAGGACCGCAGCGGCGACGTCGTCGTGCGCCTCTACGAGGCGCACGGCGCACGCACGCGAGCGCGTGTCGAGCCCGGTTTCCCCGCCGGTCCCGTGCGCACCGTCGACCTGCTCGAGCGCGACCTTCCGGGCCCCGTGCTCACGGAGGTCTCGGCGGGGCCGGGAGGCGGGAAGGCGACCGCCCTCGAGCTGCGGCCCTTCCAGATCGTCACCCTGCGGATCCCCCGCGCCTGAGTCCTGTCCCCGGCCGGAACCGGGCGGAGCCGGCCGGTGCCGGGCAGGCCAGCCAGGCCGGTGCCAGGAAGGCCCCGCCCGAGGTGCCCGGGCGGGGCCTGGAGCAGCCGGGCAGGCCAGTCGGGTCAGCCGGCGGTCAGCCGGTAGTCAGTCGCTGGGCCAGGCCTCCTCGGCCTGGGCCAGGGCCTCCTCGGAGCTGAGCTCCCCGGCGGTCCACTGGGTCAGCGCGGTCCACAACGCGTCGGTGCCCACGGCCGAGGGCATCGTGTCGGAGCCGTCGAGGCGGATAACCGTCTGACGGGACTGGAGCAGCTCGGTGGCGCGCCGGGCGACGTCGGACTCGATGTCCGAGGCGTCCACGCCTCGGTTGGCCGAGGCCATCCCGCCGAGCTCGACGCGCTCCTGGGCCCACTCCGCGCTCGTGAGGTACCCCATGACCGCCACGGCCGCCTCCGAGGTGCGCAGGGCCACGAGGTAGTCCCCGCCGACGAGGACCGGCGTGCCCCCGTCGTCGTCGCCCCGTGAGGGCAGGAGGAAGGCGGAGACCGCCCCCGGGACCGCGACCGTCGGGCTCGCCTGGGCCGAGGCCGTCCCCGTTGCCGCCGGGCTGCCCTGCTCGGCCGCCGGGCCGCCCTGCCCGGTCGTCGGGGCGGCCGAGGCGGTGGTCGTCGGCGAGACCTTGACCCCGTGCTCGCCGTTGGCGTCGGTGACGAGGGTGCCGGTGGGCAGCACCGTCTCGTAGGAGCTCGAGGCGTGGAGCATGAGGCACGTGCCCGAGACGAGCTGCTGACCGGCCTCCTCGACGGTGGTGGTCGCCGCCGCCGCGCGTCCGCCGGGGACGTGCCCGTCGGCCAGGACGAGGTCGCCCACGGCGTCGAGCGCCTCAACCGCCGAGTCGGAGTCGAGCGGGGCCTCGTGGTCCGCCCAGGAGTCGAAGGCCCCGGTTCCCTGGGTGGCGAGCAGGGCGTCCTCGAGCCAGTCGGTGGCGGGCCATCCCGTGGCCTCGCCGTCGGCGACCCCCATGCACCACGGGGTCACGGCGCCGTCGGGGTGGTCGGCGACGACCTGGTCGGTCAGCTCGACGAGCTCCTCCCACGTGCGGGGCACCTGGTAGCCCGAGGCCTCGAAGGCCGCCGGGGAGTACCAGACGAAGGACTTGACCGAGGCCATGAGGGGGGCGGCGTACAGGGTGCCGTCGACCGCCCCGACATCCGACCACGCCCGGTCCCAGCCGAGCTCGATGTTGGCCCCGACCGTGTCGGGAAGCGCGGAGACGGCACCGGCGTCGATGAGCTCGGTGACCAGGCCCGACTGCGGGACGACCGCCAGGTCGGGCAGCGACGGGTCGGCGCTCGGCGAGCCGGAGGCGGCGGCGTCCCGCAGCACCGACTCGAGCTGGTCGGAGCCGGAGTGGACGACGTCGATGCCGGTGCACTCCTCGAAGCGCGCCAAGGAGGCCTCGAAGCGCGCCGCCTCGTTGCCGGAGAAGACGGTGCCCACGGTCACGGTCTGGCCCTGCGCGACGGTGCCGTAGGCCTCGAGCTGCTCGCAGCCGGCCCCGTCGGTGGCCTCCGTGCCGCCGCCACCGGGGGAGCAGGCGGTGGTCGCCGAGGCGGCCAGGGCCAGGACCGCCAGGACCGAGGCCGAGCGCGCGGCCGACCGGGGCAGTGCGCGCGAGCCCGACCGGGCGACCGTCGAACGGGGTCCCAGCGGGGCCCACGGGGAACGTGACATCAGATCCTCCGCGTTCTCTCGACGAGGGCGTCCAGGACGGCTGCGCAGCCGTCGTGCCACACCGGCTCGGTCAGGACGTCCCCACGGTCCTTGACCCACTGGGGGGCCGAGCCCATGACGACACCGGCCCCGGCCCACTGGAGCATCTCGACGTCGTTCGCCCCGTCGCCCACCGCCAGGGCGTGCCCGGCGTCGGTGCCCAGCCGCGCGGCGAGGGCCTCGAGCGCGGAGGCCTTCGTCACCCCCTGGGGAGCGACGTCGAGCCACGCGGTCCAGCCGATGGCGTACTCCACCGAGTGCAGTCCCGAACCGCGCACGATCTCGGCGAACCGGTCGACGTCCATGCCCGGGGCGCGCAGGATGACCCGGGAGACCGGCACGGAGCGCAGCTCCTCGAGCGGGCGGACCACCGAGTCCTCGATGAGCTCCCCGTCGGGGAAGGGCCGCGAGACCCTGAAGGGCTGCCCGGGTGTCTCGACGGCCAGGATGCCGCCGGGCACCGCCTCGTGGAGGGCGTCGATGGCCTGGGCGGGGTCGAAGGTGATCTGCTCGACGATCTCGTAGCCTCCCGGGCGCTCGGGGTCCATGCGCAGCGTCACCGCGCCGTTGGCGCACACCATCCAGCCGGTGGTCAGGCCGACGTGGCGGGCGACGGGCAGGGCGGCCTCGATGCCCCGACCGGTGGCGATGACGACCTGGACCCCGTAGGTGCGCAGGCGCGCGATCGCCGCCATGACCCGCTCGGAGACGCGTCCGCCCAGGTCCAGGATCGTGCCGTCGACGTCGAGGGCGACGAGCAGAGCCGGCCCGGGCGCCAGGCGGGTGCCCGCCGCGCCAGGCGGGTCGATGGCGTCGAGGTCGGCCATGCGACGCCTGACCAGGGCGTGGTAGTCGTCGTGGGTCAAGGGGCCCGGGGTGGTCGCGCCGATCGCGCTGACCTCCGAGGAGGCGCCGAGCACCGGGTCGGGGGGACCGGCCGAGGGCATGGCCGCGGGCACGGCGGCCGGGACCGGGCCGCTGCTGGCCAGGGCGAGGTCCGCCGGGACCCCAGGAGCGGGGGCGATGACGCCGGGTCCCCCGGTCCGGGGCCGCGGCTCGTCGCCGCTGCGCAGCAGGTCGTCGTCGGTCACGTCAGGCAACCGGCTCGATGAGCTCGAGGCCACCCAGGTAGGGGCGCAGCCCCTCGGGCACGACGACCGAGCCGTCGGGACGCTGGTGGTTCTCGAGGATCGCCACGATCCAGCGGGTCGTGGCCAGGGTGCCGTTGAGGGTGGCCACGGGGCTCGTCCGACCCTCCCGGCGCTCACGGATCGAGAGCCGACGGGCCTGGAAGGTCGTGCAGTTGGAGGTCGAGGTGACCTCCATCCACCGGTTCTGGGTCGGCAGCCAGGCCTCGCAGTCGAACTTGCGGGCGGCGGAGGATCCCAGGTCGCCCGCCGCCGTGTCGATGACCCGGTAGGGCAGGTCGACCAGGGCGAGCATCTCCTCCTCGAGGGCCAGCAGGCGCTCGTGCTCCTCGACGGCGTCCTCGGGGCGCACGTAGGCGAACATCTCGGCCTTGTTGAACTGGTGGACCCGGATGATGCCGCGGGTGTCCTTGCCGGCTGCGCCGGCCTCCCGCCGGTAGCAGGTCGACCAGCCCAGGTAGCGCCTGGGCCCGTCGGACAGGTCGAGGATCTCGTCGGTGTGGTAGCCGGCGAGGGCGACCTCGGAGGTGCCCGTGAGGTAGAGGTCGTCGGCCGGGAGGTAGTAGATCTCGTCGGAGTGGGCTCCCAGGAACCCGGTGCCGCCCATGACCTGGGGGGTCACGAGGGTCGGGGTGGTCATCGGCACGAAGCCGTAGGCGGTGGCCCTGTCCAGGGCCGCGGTCATGAGGGCCAGCTCGAGGCGCATGCCCCAGCCCTTGAGGAAGTAGAAGCGCGAGCCCGAGACCTTCGCGCCACGCCTCGTGTCGATGATGTCGAGGGCCTCGCCCAGGGCGAGGTGGTCGGCGGGCTCGAAGCCCTCGGCGGTGAAGTCACGGGGCTCAGGGCCCTCGTGGCGCAGGACGACGTAGTCCTCCTCACCGCCCGAGGGAGCGCCCTCGATGAGGTTGGCGAACTGCATCATGAGCTCGTCGAGCTCGGTGGCCGCCTGGGCGGAGGCGCCCTCGGCGGCGCGGACCCGCTCGGCCAGCTCCTTGGCCCGGGCCAGGACGGCGGGACGCTCCTCGGGGCTGGCGGCGCCCACCGACCTCGAGACCGTCTTCTGCTCGGCACGCAGCGCCTCGAAGGCACCCAGCGAGGAGCGGCGGGCCTCGTCGGCGGCGATGAGGCGGTCGACGAGCGAGACATCGGCCCCGCGTGCGCGCTGGCTCGCGCGGAAGGGCTCGGGGTCGTCTCTGAGGGCACGCAGGTCGATCATGGGGCAGAGTGTAGCCAGGGCGGCTGGGGCCCCGACGGTGGCCTTCGCCATCGTCTTGCCAGGGAGGCGGAGCCCGGTCGGGTTTAGTGACCTGTGAAACCTACTTTATTCATTGGTCGTGCCCTATAATCACGGTGAGGTCAAGAATCCTGGAGCGACCGGGCCGGCCTCGCGACACACCACGAGACGACACAGGAACCTCATGCCACCGTCCTCCCTGCCCTCCTTCTCCCAGCTGCGCGCATTCGTCGCCCTGTGCGACCACCAGCACTTCGGCGAGGCCGCCACGACGCTGGGCGTGAGCCAACCGAGCCTGTCCCAGGCGATCACCGCCCTGGAGAAGCGCATCGGGGGCGAGCTGGTCGAGCGCACGACGCGCCGGGTCCTCGTCACCCCCCTGGGGGAGACCCTTCTGCCCTACGCCCGCGACGCCGTGCTCGCCGCCGAGTCCTTCAACGAGGCCGTCGTCAGCCAGGGCGCCGCGCTGACCGGCATGCTGCGCCTCGGCCTCATCCCGACGCTGGCGCCCTACCTCGCCCCGGTCATCCTCGACGGGCTGCCCAGCGAGCTGCCGCTGCTCCAGCCCGAGCTGCGTGAGATGGTGACCGGCGACGTCCTCGACATGCTCAACCAGGGCCGCCTCGACGCCGCGATCATCGCCATCGACGTCGACCTGCACCGTGCGGTGGCCATCCCGATGTACGACGAACCGCTCGTCATCCTCGTCCCGCCGAACCACCCGTGGGCGGGGCGCGACGACATCGTGCCCTCCGACCTGGACAGCCAGGACCTCCTTCTGCTCGACGAGGGCAACTGCCTGCGCGACCAGACCCTGGCGCTGTGCCAGCGCTACGGCACCGTCCCGCCGGTGGCGGTGGCCACGACCCTGCTCACGGTCGTGCGGATGGTCACGCACGGGGTGGGCATCACGGTCATTCCCGAGGGCGCGCTGCCGATGCTGGGGACCGAGCCCCACGCCGTCGCCCGCTTCGCGGAGCCGACGCCGGTGCGACGCATCGGGCTGGTCCACCGCAGCTCCTCCTCGCGGGCCACCGACTTCGCCCGCCTCGCCCACGTCATCACCGGGCTGACCCGCGAGGCCGGTCTGCCCGCCCTGTCGCTGACCGACCGCGAGGACTGACCCACGGTCGCACCGGGGGTCAGTGGGCCGGCTCGCCTCGCCGGTGCTCCCGCGGGACCGCCTCCCGCGCACCCGGACCCACGGACGGCACCGACCTCGCTACCCTTCCCCTGTGACACGACGACGTGCAGGCCTGCACCCGGGCACCGCCCCCGGAGGCGGAGCCGTGGCCTGCGTCGTCCTCAACCCGTCCAAGCCGGCGGTCACCCCCGCGGTCCGCGCGCACCTCGCCCGGGCACTGTCCGCAGCGGGCTACGCGAGCCCGGTGTGGATGGAGACCACGCCCACGGAGACCGGCGCCACCCAGGCCAGGCTCGCGCTCGCCTCCGGCGCCAGCCTCGTGGTGGCCGTGGGAGGCGACGGCACCGTGCGCTCGGTGGCGGCGGGACTGGCTGGCGCGCAGGCCGACATGGCGATCGTGCCCCTGGGAACCGCGAACCTGGCCGCACGTAACCTCGGTGTCCCGGTCGGCCGCCCGGCCGAGGCCATCGAGCTGGCCGCCCACGGCGCGGCACTGGCCACCGACCTGGCCTGGGTGAGCACCGAGCCCGGCGAGGACTCGCCCGCGCCTCCGGGCGGCTGGGCGCGCCCGACCCTCGGCGCCGAGCACGCCTGCATGATCGTGGCGGGCCTGGGATTCGACGCCGGTCTCGTGGCGTCCACGCGCCCGGCGCTCAAGGCTCGTATCAAGTGGGGGGCCTACGCGCTGGCCGCCTTCCAGAACCTCAGCTCGCCGCGGATGGAGCTCGTGCTCGGCCTCGAGGCTGAGGACGATCCCCATCGGGTCGAGCGGCTTCGTGCCCGCTGCCTGCTCATCGCCAACGGCGGTCGGCTGCCTGCGGGCATCACCCTGCTGCCCGGGGCGCGGATGGACGACGGCGTGCTCGACGTCGCCGCGATCGACACGGTGGCAGGGGTCGTGGGGTGGAGCTCGCTGGCGCGGCAGGTCCTCGCGCCGCGCACCTCCGTTCCGCGCACGGTCCAGGACGACCGCCTCCTGCGCCCGACCGGCCGGGTCCTGCGCCGTCTCGGGCGCACCGTCACCGTGCGCCTGGCCGAACCCGCCCTCGTCCAGGTCGACGGCGACCTCCTCGCACCCACGCGCGGGGTGCGCGTGCGCCTGCAGCCGGGTGCGCTGCGGATCCGGCGTCCGGCCTAGGACTCTCGACGCCTGCGCTCCACTGCCCGGCGGCTCCCCGTCCCGGGACGGCTCAGATGGTCCGCCCCGCCAGGATGTCGGCCACCCAGGCGCGTGCCACGATGAAGTCCTTGTCGCTCGTTCCTGCCGGGACGACGACGGGCCGGGCGTCCAAGCGGGGGTAGGAGCCCAGGAAGCGCACCATGGGGCAGGTGCGGTGCAGCCCGATGAAGGCGGCCTGGACGCGCTCCTCGCGGATGTGCCCCTCGACGTCGATCGAGAAGCGGTAGCGGCCCAGCGAGTCGCCCACGGGACGGGACTCGATGCGAGAGAGGTTGACGCCCCTGGCGGAGAACTGCTCAAGCATGTCGAGCAGCGCGCCGGCACGGTCGTGGGGGGCCTGGACCATGAGCGTCGTCTTGTCCGCGCCCGTGGGCTCCCCGACCCGGCCCGGCCGCGTCACCTGCACGAAGCGGGTGACGGCGTCGGGGTTGTCGGCCACGCCCCCCGCGAGCACCTCGAGGCCGTAGCGCTGTGCGGCCAGCGGGTTGCACAGGACGGCTTCGAAGGACAGGGGATCGTCGGACTCGGCCAGGGCCCGGGCCGGGGCGGAGGTCGACGTCCCGGCGACGTAGGAGGCCTCGGGGAGGTTGAGGTGGACCCAGCCCCTGCACTGCGCCCAGGCGTGGGGGTGGGTGCTGATCGCACGCACACGGTCCAGCGAGGTGCCGGGACGGCCAGCCAGGACGAAGGTGACCGGGACGGCCACCTCCGCGGCGATGACCAGCGGGGCAGAGGCCACGAGGTTGTCGAGCGTGGCGTTGACGCCGCCCTCGACGGAGTTCTCGATCGGGACGACGGCGGAGTCGGCCACTCGCTCGCGCACGCGGTCCAGGGCCGTGGCCACGTCCTGGCAGGGCTCAAGCCGCGCGTTGTCGGGGGCGACCTGCTGGAGAGCCATCTCGCAGAAGGTTCCGGAGGGGCCGAGGAAGGCCCAGGTACTCGTCATGGCGGCAGGGTATCGACATGCGGGCCGCGGCTCGCGCCGGGACTGCCCCACGGACGCTCACACACGACCCGCCCTCCCCGACGCCGCGACCGCCCGGCCCTGCACCTCACCACCCCGCCGTCGCCCGGCCCTGCACCTCACCGCCCCGGCGTCGCCCGGCCCCGCGCTCGCTGATCCCGCCCTCACCTCCCCGCCGTCGCCCCGGCCCGCACCTCACCGCCCCGCCGTCGCCCCGGCCCCGCACCTCACGGCCCCGCTCACTGATCCCGCCCTCCCCGCCCCCACACCCTGGCCCGGGTCACGAGAGCAGCGGGATCATGGGAGGCTGGGCTTATGGGGGACACGATGCGCAAACGGGACGACCTTCCCGGGGCCACCCGGCTCGAGGCGCAGGGCCTGGCCTGGCTGGCTGAGGCGATGCCGGACGGCGGGGCGCACACGGTGCCCGCTGTCGTGGGAGACGGGTGGATCGACGAGCCGCGGCTGAGCCGGTCGACAGTGACCCCCCAGGCCGCTGAGGCCTTCGGCAGGGCACTGGCCGTCACGCACGCCGCTGGCGCACCGGCCTTTGGGTCGGCGCCACCGGGATGGGACGGTCGGACGCAGATGGGACGCTGCGACATTCGCCTGCGGCCCCACTCCCCCGACTCCGATCAACGCACCTGGGGGGAGTTCTACGCCGAGGACCGACTGGCGCCCTACGTGCGTTCGGGCTACGACCGCGGTGCGCTCGACGCCGCTCAGGTGCGCCTGCTCGAGGCGGTGTGCCGTCGGTTGCGGGACGGGGAGCTGGGCGAGGAGCAGCCGGCACTCGTGCTGAGCGGCGCCCGCGAGCGCGGGCAGACGACTGCCGTGGCGCGCACCCACGGCGACCTGTGGTGCGGCAACGTCCTGTGGGTCCCGTCCAGCGAGGTCGCGGCATGGGCTCCCGGTGGCGCCGGCCGAGGACCGGCACGTACCCCGGATCACGGGTCGGCCCCTGGCTCGGAGCCCGGCTCGGGCCGCAGGACCGGCCCCACCTCGCATCCCGCCTCGCACCTCGACGGGGAGCAGGGAGCTGCCGCGGGCGCCGGCCCTGGCACCGGGGTCGTCGGCGTCCTCATCGACCCCCTGGCGCACGGAGCCCACGCGGAGACCGACCTGGCTGCTTTGGGTGTCTTCGGCCAGCGTCACCTCGACCGGATCGTTGGGGCGTACAACGAGGTCTCGCCCTTGGCACCCGGCTGGCGCGAGAGGGTGGGCCTTCATCAGCTGCACATCCTCATGATCCACGTGCACCTCTTCGGAGGAGGTTACGGGAGCCAGGCGGCGTCGGTGGCACGGTCCTACGCCTGAGCGCATCCCCGAGGTGCCACGTGTCGCGATCTCGAGGTGCCACTAGTCCCGATCTCGCGGTGCCACTAGTCCCGATCTCGCGGTGCCACGTGTCGCGATCTCGAGGTGTCACTTCCCCCGATCTCGCGGTGTCATTCCTGCCCGGTCAGTGCACCTAGGCTGGGGCCATGGGGTCACGACGCGGCAGCAGCCACCGGCAGCGCTTCGTGCGGGCGGTCGTCTACGCGATCGTCGTGCTCACGGTCGTCGGGCTCGTGGCCACGATCGCCTCGAGCGCCTTGGCCGCGCCAGGTGTGCCGGCACCCCGGGAGGCCGCTGCGCGGGCCCTGAGCTCCCCCGCTGCCACCGCAGCCTCCCCCGATCGGTCGCTCCCTTGGACCGCCTCGCAGGCCACCGCCGGGCAGGCGGCCTCCGGCACCGGCACGCAGCCGATCGTCGTGCTGGGCACGACGGGGCTGTCCTGGGCGGCCCTGGTCGACCTGGCCGCCTCCGGGGCCGACACCACCGAGGCCGAGTCCGCCCGCACCCTCCTGGGCTACGCGGAGGCCAACACGCCGGTCAACCTCGTCCAGCGCACGACCGGTGACCTGACCTGCCCCGCGGACGCCTGGCTCACCGTCGGCTCCGGAACCCGCACGCGCGCCTCGGCACCGGGGTCGGGCTGCTCCTGGCCGTCGTCGTGGTCGCAGGCCGTCGCGACCTCCCAGGACGCCGGCTACGGTGCTCGCCCCGGGACCCTGGCCGACGCCCTCTCCCGGGCGGGAGCCTCGGCCGCCGCCGTCGGCAGGGGTGCCGAGCTGGCCCTGACCTCCTCCGAGGGCACCGCCCCGCCAAGCGCCGCCAGCCTTGAGGAGCTCGTCGCGCAGGGCCTGCCCGATCTGACGCTGGTCGACCTCGCCGACGCAGGCTCCGCCCAGGCTCCGGCCTCTGCCCTCCTCGAGGCCCTCGCCCAGGTCCCATCGGGCGCACGCGTCCTCGTCGTGTCCCTGGCCGACCCCGCCGACGCCGGCCTCCAGCTCGCCGTCCTCCCCGGCGGGACCTCCTCAGGGCAGGGCTCCGCCGACGGGCGCCTCCTGGGCCCCTCCACCCACCAGGAGGGGCTCCTCCAGCTCACCGACCTCACCGCGAGCCTTCTCGCCGCGACCGGCGCCGAGCAGCCCACGGCCCTCGACGGCGGAAGGGTCGACCTGCCGGTGTCGACCCCGCTGAGCCGGACCGCCCCGACCAGCGCCCCCGCCGCCGAGGTCACGGCCCTGGTCGACGACGCCGCTCACGCCCAGGCCTCGAGGCGGGCGGTCGTTCCGGTCACCCTGGTCATCCTGTCCTCGGTCCTCGCGCTCGTGGTCCTGGCCGCTGCCGGCCTGCGACGCCCCGGGGGCGGGGCGGGCGCCATGGTCGACGCGGCCGACGCTACCGCCGCGACCGCCGCGCCCGCCGTGGCCGGGTCGGCTGACGGGGCCGACACGCCCGGGCCGGTCGGGTCGGTCGCGGTCTCGGGCGCCCGGCCACGGGGAGCCGGGGCCCTCCTGCCTGCGGCCTGCGTCGTGGCGGCGCTGCCCGCGGGGGCCTGGCTGGCGAGCACGGTGCCGTGGTGGCGCGTCGGCCCCGCCCCGTGGGCCACCACGGCCGCGGCTGCCGCGGTCACCGTCGGCCTGGGGGCGCTCGTGGCCGCGGCCTGCGCGGGCGCGGCCGGACTCATCGGCCGGCTGGCCGCCCGGTGGGCCGCGAGCCGGCCCGAGGGCACGGCCCTGCGCCGCGTACGGCGACCCGCCTCCATCGCGGCGATGCTCGTCGTCGTCGCCACCCCGGTCCTTCTGCTGGCCGACGCCGCCTGCGGTGCGCCCCTGGGCTTCAACGGGGTGCTGGGCATGGACGCCATCACCGCGGGGCGCTTCTACGGAATGTCGAACACTGCCTTCGCACTGGCTGGTGCCGGGCTGCTCGTCGCTCTCGGCGCCGTCACCGGTCCCGCGGTCGCGCGCCGCGAGGGAGCCTCGCGGCGGCTGGTGGCCGTCGTGGGCGTGGGGGTGCCCGGTCTCGTCGCGCTCCTCGTCGACGCCTCACCGCAGATGGGCGCGGACGTCGGCGGGGCGCTCACGCTCATCCCCGCCCTGGCCGCCCTGGCCTCCGGCCTGGCGGGGGTGCGTCTGGGCTGGCGCCGGTGGGCCGTCGTCGCCCTCGGGACGGTGGGGACGGTCAGCGCGCTGGCCGCCGCCGACTACGCCGCGGGGTCGCGCACCCACCTGGGACGCTTCGCCGCCCAGGTGCTCGACGGCAGCGCCGGGACCACCGTGGCCCGCAAGGCGGGCGCGCTCGTGGCCCCCTTCGTCTCCAGCCCGCTGGCGCTCACGGCACTGACCGTGGGCCTGTGCGTCCTGGGGGCGTGCGCCTGGTGGCTGAGGCGTACCGCCCGCGAGGCGCGCGCGGGCCGCGGACCGTACGCGTGGCTGGCTCGCCCGGGCGTCCTGGCGCCGTGGGCGGTCCCGGTGCTCCGGGCCCTGGCGGTGCTCGTCGTCCTCGAGGTGCTCGTCAACGACTCGGGTGTGGCCATGTTCTGGTTCTCAGCGGCGGCGGCGGTGCCCGGGCTCCTGGCGGTGCTCTGCGCCCGGATCGGCACCCGGGCCGGTCAGCGGTGCACCTGAGGCGCCAACCCGCTCCCGGTTCGCCCGGCTGGCCTCCTGTCACGTGTCGGTCCTGTCGAGCAGGCCGCGCGCGTCCAGGGTCTGGTCCCCGGCAGCGGGGCGGGTCACATCGCGGGCGTGTCGGGTCCTGGCCAGGCTCGGTAGGCGAGGAAGTGCGCCTGCTCGCGGGCGGCGGACTCGAAGACCCGCGAGGGCACGCGCACACGGCGCAGTCTGCGGCCCGCCACCGCTCGCAGGACGTCGCGGTACTGGGAGGCGCGGTGCAGGCGCCCGGCGGTGTCGTTGCCGCTGACGCGGTGGGTGATGTCGCAGGGGACCTCGATGACGGTCTTGCCGGCGACGAGGACGTCGATGGTCAGGCCGACCTCGACGCCCCAGCCCTCGGCCAGCGGTGCGGCGGCCTCGTAGGCCTCGCGGCTCAGACATCGCTGACCGGACAGGGGGGCCACGGGCGACCAGCCGGTGGCCGACGTGATCGCCGAGCGGGCCGCGCGCACGACCCGGCCGCTCCCTCCCGCACCGGCCTGCCGCGGCGGGACCGCGATCGCCATGTCCGCGACCCCGTCGACCACGGGCGGGACGAGCTCGGCGCAGGCGGCGGCTGAGTCGCCCAGGTCGGCGTCGACGAAGAGCAGGAGGCGGGCCGGGCCGTCCTCATAGTCGCGCATGGCCACGACGCTGGCGCCTGTCTCCATCGCGGAGGCCTTGCCGCGTGAGACCGAGTGACGCACGGTCACGGCTCCGGCGGCGCGTGCGTGATCCTGGGTCCCGTCGGTGGAGCCGTCGTCGACGACGACGACGAGGTCGACCCGCGGGATCGCGCGGCAGGCCCGCACGGTCGTGGCGACGAGGTCGGCCTCTTCCTTGGCAGGGATGACCACGGCGACGCGCTGGCTCCCGGGGTGCGGGTCGGCGGACGTCTCAGCGGGCGGCATCGGAGTCACGTGTCAAGGGTAGTCACAGGAAGTCTCCTCCCGGTCACAGGATCGCCTCCGGGGAGTCGCGGTCGGGTCGCGCGCCGCGCCGTTCACCCGTGCAGGCAGTGGGCCGTGGCGACGCCCTCACATGTACTCCCTAGGCGAAACTGTGTGATCTGCCTGTGATTCCCGCAAGTTCGAGCACAAACTGCAATGCAAAGGGGGTGTTCGCACGCCCATTTCATGACAAGGTGTGCTGTGGGACCCGTCAACGGAGCCGGGTTCCGCTCTATCTCCCCTCCCCCCTCCCCCGAGATCGGGACATCTGGCACCTCGAGATCGGGACTAGTGACACCCCGAGATCGGGGGAAGTGACACCTCGAGATCGGGACAACTGACACAGGCCTCCCAGGCCCGGCGAGCACCAAGCGACCCTTCGCACACCACCCGCCTTCGGGTCGGCCACAGGCCCGGGGATCGTCCGTCGTGAGAGGCTCACCGACGCTCCGCCGTCGTCTCCCCGCCTCGGCGGGCGTGCACCCGGGCGCCGTCGAGCTCACAGGCTCCGCGGCGGGCGATAGGCGGTCTGCTCCCCCGGCTCGATCGCACGCACGACCCGGGCAGGGACCCCTGCAACCACGGTCATCGGCGGGACGTGCGCGGTGACGACCGAGCCGGCGGCGATGACAGAGCCGTGTCCGACGGTCACTCCGGGCAGGATGGTGACGTTGGCCCCCACCCACACCTCGTCCTCGATGGTGACGACGGCGGAGAACTGCGCGCCCGTGACCCGCAGCCCGGGATCGATGGGGTGACCTGCGGTCGCGATCGTGACGTGGGGGCCAAGGAGAACACGGTCGCCGATGCGGATCGCGGCGTCATCGATGAGGGTGGTGCCGGTGTTGAACCAGCAGCCGGAACCGATGCTCGTGTGCGACCCGTAGGCGCAGTAGATCGGCGTCTCGAGCCAGGAGCCCTCCCCGAAGGAGGCGAAGAGCTCGCGCGCCAGCGCCGTGCGGAGCTCGGGGTCGCGGATCGAGGCGGCGTTGAACCGCTCGACGAGCTCCTTGCCGCGTACGCGCTCCTCCTCCAGGTCCTCCAGACCCGGACCGAAGTCCGTGTAGAGCTCGCCTGTGTCAAGGCGACGTCGGGTCTCGGTCTCGTCGAAGAGGTACGGGTTGTCGGGGGCGCTCATGGCGCGAGGTTATCCCGGCACGACCGGTACCGGCTGCTCGTGCGGGAGCGGCCAGGCGCGCAGGAGCGGGGGGTAGGGGGTGAAGCCGGGCTTGTCCGCCCCGCGCTCGCCTCAGCGCCCGCTCCCGCCCACCGCCCCCGTCCCCTTCTCCCTGTGCGTGCGCCACCGTGACACCCCCGGGGGCCGGCTCCCCCGATCTCGAGGTGCCACTTCCCCCGATCTCGAGGTGCCACTTCCCCCGATCTCGCGGAAGGGGCGGGGGTGGGTGGTGGGGGTCAGACCTCGGGGTGGCTGGCGGCACGCAGCTGGCTCTCGCGCCACTGCGCCAGGAGCGCCGAGGGGCCGCCGTCCAGAGAGGTGCCGTTGTGGCCAGGCATGTCGAGGGGCTCATCAGGGTCCAGGCCGCGGGCCGCCAGCCCCTCCAGGGCGTCGGGCACGAACTCCCGCCCCGCCGCCACGACCAGTCGCAGGTCGCGCAGGGCCCCCAGCCCTTGACGCGGGTCCCCGGCGACGGCGATGAGGTCGGCAGCGAAGTCCTCGGCCAGCACCCCCGTCACGCCGGCGCAGCCGATGGCCGCCGCCGCCCGGGAGGTCGCGGCGAGCAGCACCTCGGTGCGCGGCAGCCCGACCCACTCCATGGCCTCCAGCCCGCCGACGTAACCGCGCTGGGGCACTCCGGGGATGCCCGAGTCCCGACCGGCCACGATGCGCACCCCGTGCTCCCACAGCAGCCTGGCCGGCGGGGCGAAGGAGTCGTCGCGCATGAGCATGCGGGGGGTGTCCGGCGTGATCGTGCAGTCGACGTAGACCCCCGTCTCGGCCATGAGCGCCCCCAGCCGCGGGTCCCACACCGAGCGTCCCGCCTCGGAGATGAAGGAGGCGTGGGCGAGGTAGTCCACCCCGGCTCGCACGGCCCGCTCGATACCCGTCACGCCGTGGGCGTGGGCGGCGGTCCACTTGCCCAGGCGGTGTGCGTCGTCGACGAGGACGGTCAGCTCCTCGAGGCTGAACTGCGCGTTCCACGGGGTCGAGCCGCCGGTGGTGAAGCCTCCGGTGGCCATGGCCTTGATGGTGTCGACCCCCATCTTGTGGTGGGTGCGGACCTCGCGGCGGATGTCGTCAGGGCCGTCGACCTCGGCGTGGTGGTACCAGGCATGGCCGGCGGTCGTCGTGATCTGAGGACCGGAGGCCCGCACACGGGGCCCACGCAGGTCGCCGGACTCGATGGCGTCGCGCAGCGCGACGTCGACGTAGTGACGGGCGCCCAGGCTCTGGACGCTCGTGACGCCGACGCTCAGGAGGTGGCGGGCCGCACGGGCGGCGTTGAGGGTGAGGCGGGCGATCTCGTGGGGGCCGTATGCGGGGTACTCGACGTCGGCGTCAGAGCTTGCCAGGTGGGCGTGGGTCTCGATGAGACCGGGAAGGAGGGTGCAGCCGGGCAGGTCGACGCGGCGGACCTGGGAACCGCTCGATCCGACGGCGCCGGTCAGTGCGTCCAGTCGCGCGGTGAGGTCGGCGACGGTGCCGACCGCCACGATGCGTTGGCCCGCGGTGAGGACCGCCCCACCGCGACCGGCGGAACGGGCGGCCTCGATCTGGGCCGGGGAGGCTGAGGCAGGAGTCGGGACATCGCCGACGATCTCGAGTGAGCCGGGGGCGTCACCGCGTCGGCCGGTGAGCACCCGGTCGGCGGTGAGCAGGTGGAGGGACCGGCCGTCGAGCCGCTCACCGCCGTCGGTGGGCGGGGTGATCCAGCCGTCGAGCTCGCCGGGTGCGGGCGTGGTGGGCTCAGCGGGGTAGGCGTCGAAGGCGGGGAAGGCGTCCGGCAGGTGCGGGGTGGACGGGCGGGGCGATGGCATGGCGGGCTCTTACATGGTGATCGAGGTCCTGAGGACCGTGTCGGACAGGAGTCGGTCGGAACCGGTCCGGGGCAGAGTCTGGTCTCAGTGCGGTGTCGACGTCCAGCCTGAGTTCCTGCGTCGGACAACGTTGCGGAGCAGCCACGCCGCCTGGGGGCGGGTCGGTAGGCTGGAGGTCACGGTTGTCCGTGAGGATGGAGGCTGGGTATGAGTGACACGACGCCGGGGGCCACCGGCCCCCAGGACCCCGGCGCGAGCGCGGGTGAGGACACGGCCCCGGGCGCGAGCCCGGACCCTCACGAGGGCGTGGAGCCTGGCGCGATCGAGGGTCAGGGCGAGGACGCGGGTGGGGCGCGGGGGTGGTCTCGTCCGCGGCCGACCCCTGAGCAGCTGCGGGCTGACGCCACTGAGTTCCTGGAGCGGATTGACCGGCAGCGGGAGATCGTGCGGTTGCTGGGTCTGGGTCTGAGCCCGGAGCAGGCTGCCGAGCGCACCGGGGTCGAGCTGCGGGTGGCGCGCGGGGTCCGTCAGTGGCTCGAGCGCGGGGACGAGGTGCGTCCGGTCACGCCCGAGGAGCTGGGGTGGCGGCGGGCGGTGGGGCAGATCAGCACCGAGGAGATGATGGAGCGCCTGCGGACCTGGCCCTACACCTTCGGACGCATCCGGGGCTACGACTTCTGGGAACGCGGCTCCTGGGACGACGTCGACAGCCTGCACACCTGGTACTTCCTGAGCGACGAGGAGTACCACGAGCTGCGCGTCATCGCCGACTCCATGCCCCACCCACCCGACGACCCCATGCCCTGGGACAAGAAACACCAGCAGCAGCAGAAGCAGCAGCAGTCGTAAGAAGGTTAAGAAGATAAGTGGAGGGAGCAGCCCATGCCGTGCTGCGAGCTCTCCGAGGCAACGTTCCGGAGACACCGGAGCGCAAGGGTGAGGGCCGCCCACCAGACTGGCAGCGGCCCTCACCGAGACGCCCTCAGACCGAGCGCCTGAAGAAGAGCGTCAACGTACCGATCAGGATGCTGTCGGCGACGGCGAGGCCTCATCGACGACGAAAGTATGAACGCCCTCGACACCATACAACTCAGGATCCTTGTCAGATTCGTCAAGGTAGTAAGGATTCATCTCGAAACTGTACACACCATCTTCAGAGACGGTCAGCGAATAGCGGCAAAAAATTCGTCCAGTGCCGTCAGAATTCGTGAGACACTCGACAGCGCCGCCGTTGTCGGCTGTGACATGCCAGTAGTCGGCTCGCTCAGTTTGGGTGGCGTATCGGGTAATCGGACTCTCGAATCCGAGGCAGTACTGGTCGCCCGCGTCGCCGCTCCAGGTTCCGTCCGCGTTGAAGGTGATCGTCTTGTCCTTGCACTCAGGGCTCGTGCCCCGGAGAGTGACACCGGAGAGCTTGTCCTCGATCGAGGCGATCGTAGCCGCGCTGGCCGAGGCCGTCGCCTCGGCACGAGCGTCCTCCTCAAGCTCCTCGTTGTTCTCCGCCTCGGCCTTAGCGACGATGCTGTCGATCGCCGCCTGGTCCGCCGCCGAGTTGAGCTGAGCCTCGTACGTATCCCGGCTCGCCCTGCCAAGACCCTCCATGGACTCGACCGTGGCGTAGGCGTCAGCACGGGCCTCCTCGACGCTCTTGCCACCACAGGCAGACAACGTCAAAGCCGCCACCGCCACGAAAGACACACAGCCCGTCAGGGACATCTTCTTCATCAGAGGGCTCCTTCCGTCGCGCCAATACTATCAACACCCCCGACAACACACCACCCATCACCACATATAGGCACACCCACAAGACGTCACAGAACCCATACGCTTCAACACTCTTACGACCGACACGACGCCGCCCACCCTCTCGACACCACCACCCCGGGCGCCGCTCCCGTCCCAGAACGCAGCCGGCACTCCGTAGAAGAACTGAGGCATTCGAGTCAACCGGCTAGCAACGCCTCGTCGTCGGAGATCTCGCTCATCCGTATCGTCTCCTCGTCGACATGGCCATCCGGCCACGTGATCGTCATCGTCAACTCATCGTCCTCGTCGAGCGCCTCCTCCTCGTCCTGAGGCAGACCGTCGTCCTGCGCGAGATGAACGTCATCCTCGTCGGACGAGCCCGGCGCGGCGTCGAGCCATGCACTCGCATCGCCTCCGGACTCCACTGGGAGATCGGTCTCCACGCCCGATTCGCCCTGGTCATCGAGCCGAGCACGAGGCACCACGGGGCGCGGAGTGTATGAAAAGACGCCTGTCTGAGGAGCATCGAGCTTCCGTGAACGGAACGGGGCAACCCCGCGCAACAGGTACAAGCACTCACGTCCTGGCAGCCGCGCCACCTCATCAGGCAGGAGGAGCTCGCGGCCCGTCGATCGCCATGACCGTGACCACGAACCGCTCGTGCCTCTCTGTAGACTGCTGTCCTCTTGTGTGATCGTCTCCTTTCCGAGGCGCTTGGAGATAAACTCGGTCGTCGACGCCTCGTTGCCTCCAAGAAACAGCAATGAGTCACAGTTACCGACGATAGTCTCCCAGTCGTCACGATACAACGCCTTGCCCTGGGAGTAGTTCTGAAGGATGACTGCTGTCGAGATGCCTCGCGAACGCATGACTGCAATTTTTCGCTCGAAGGACGGCATCTTCCCGATGTTGGCGAACTCGTCCATGAAGCACTGAATCGGTACGGTGAGGCGCCCGCCGTTGTGGTCCGCCAGGTAGACGTTGCGCTCGAAGAACGTCTCATAGAAGATCGATGCGAGGAAACTGAACGCCTGGTGCGTGTCCGGCACCACCAGGAACAATGCGGTCGGACGCGCCCCCACCTGGTCCGCTGCGATCGAGTCAGAGGCCAGAATCCTGCGGACCTGTGCCATGTGCAGCGGGGCCATGCGCACACCCAGCGAGATGATGATGGACTTCTTCGTCTCGCCAGCGCCCTGCGTGTAGACATTGTACTGAGAGCAAGAGAACCGCAGCCCCTCCAGCATCGCGACCGCCTCCGCGTCGTATGCCTGGGGTTCGGCGTCGTAGTCGTCGATACATTCTTTCGTCGCTGCGAAGAGTGCGTCGATCTCGCTTGTGGCGTGCTCGTCCTCCTCTGACGCGCTCATCGCAGCGAGCATGTCGACGACGTCAAGAAGAGTCCCGTCCGCCCCCTTTGTGAAGTAGACGTAGCTGATGAGAGATGTGAGCAGCGCTCTCTCAGCCTTCTCCCAGAAGTCGCTTCCTGTTGACGGCTTCTGTCCTGTGGTGTTGGCGATGAAGTTCTCCGTCAGGATGGCGCAGTCGACCTCAGCCTGTCCGGGATTGAAGTAGGCCAGGGGGTTGAAGGTGTCGGATGCCGAGAAGTCGACGAGGTTGAGACAGCGGATCTCGTATCCTCGACGTACGAGCTCGGAACCCGTCGCAGAGAGTATCTCGCCCTTGGGGTCCGTCACAACGAATGACGTGTTAGCCTGATACAGGTTCGGCATGACGAAGTAGCGTGATTTTCCGGACCCCGATGAGCCGATAACGAGGACGTTAAGATTTCGTTGCGTGCGGCGTGAATCGAGGCTGAGCGACTCCGTCCGGGTGAACAGCAGGTCCTGGCGTCGATCACCGACAAAGGGCTTAATGTCCCGAGACCCGCCCCACCGTGCCGACCCCTGCTCCTCTCCAGGCCGAGTGGCCCGGCGTGAGCCGTAGTAGTACGCCCACGCCAGACCGAGAGCCGCCACCACCCCCAGGCCGGCGAGGACGTCGCCACTGCTCCAGGACAGGTGAACGGGATCGTGGACGATGTCATACCACCATCGAGTCATGATGTCGGACGGACTCAGTCCTGCCGCGGAATCCGCCCGCACTTGCCATGAGACCTTGTTCCCGACCCACCAGCACAGGGCGGCGAGAACGACCCCAATGAAGACTTTCGCTCTAGTCATTGGTATCATTCCTGTTCAGAGTGCGGACACGTTCAGGGGTGTTCAGCCGGCGAGACAGCCGACTTACTTGCGTGACCGGGTGGAGCTGATCGGCTCGCGCGTCGATGAGCTGCATAACATGCTCACGGGACAGTTGTAATCGCTCCTCCGCCAGCTGGTTCTGCGAATCACGAGCCGCCTCAGCAGCCATCTGCGCTGACAAGACGAGATCCCGGGCACGCTCCCCGACATCCGGTTTGATTCGTTCTGGAACAGGTTCGGGAGCCTCGGCCTCACGGGCCACCTCGACACGAAGGCGTTGGACAAGCGGCGTGGCCGCGCCGACGGCGATGATCATTCCTTCACCCAGCGGATACAACCAGGCAGGAAGCTGACGAACACCGAGGCGCGAAATCAATGCTGCTGCGTCACGGTCAGCATCGACGTCAATCAGCTCCACGTCGGCCAGGTCCTCGAACGGCTCGAGGGCGGCAGAGGTCTCATCCTGGCTCGTTCGGGTCAGCGCCATTACCCTAGCCACCATGACGCGCCATCCATTGAGCAGAATCGTCGCGGGCGATTCGGTGGGCCGTCGTCACGTACTCGATGGCCGCACCGTTCTCGGTATCCGTGTCTGAGGACCGTTCTAACGCTCCGAGAATGAGAAGTGGTTCTCCGACCTGGAAGGAGGTTTCAGCGACGAAGTCGGCAAGCTCACCGGTGACGCGTACGCTCTCCCTACGATGGGAGTCGTCATCGACCCGAAGGCTGAGCACATAGGTCATTCCCTCGGAGGTCGTACGACATAGTGGCTCCTCCACCAGCGTGCCTGCGAGAAAGACTTTCGTCGAGGCAAGTACTCGCTCATCCATTATCGTGCCACCGTCCTCGCAGGGCGGCTTCGCATAGGAGCGGCCGCCCGCTTTCCTGCCATCGCGCGCTGGCGCGATCTGATCCCGTCAAGTGTCTGACGCCTGCTCTTGACCTGCCGACCCGACCGCGTTTGACGGCGCCCGGCGCCAGGTTCCTGACGTCGTTGTCTCGATGGGCGCTGCGCCGTACGGCCATCAGGTTGATTGACTGACTTCTTCATCTCTCTCGAGATACGCGCCTGGACTTGCGCCAACCCATGTCGAACGGTGTTGATGTCCTTTCCGGAGAAGTGCACATAGCTGTGGCCGTCCGCACCTTTTTCGATCGAGAAGCTGACACCTCGTCGGCGCAGGTCGGCACGCAGGCTCCTCGCCATCTGAGGACTGATCGCGACGGACTTCAGATCCGGACCCACGTTGCGGCGCAGACGAGACAGGCTCATGGAACCGGTGTTCAGCTGCCTGGATACCGCCTGGGATAGGCCGTGACCTGCCATGCGCGTAATGTTGTACAAGGATCTGGCGGTCACATCGACCACCTTGCTGACGACTTTGACAGCGTCCTTCGTGATCTCGATGTAGACCTTGAGCGCCGCCTGTCCGCCCTCGTCTGCCAACATGGTGTCCTCCCTCGTCTTGTGTCCTCATCCGGGCACTGTCGTGCTCGTTCTCGTCGTTCTTGGCACCCGTGTCGTCGCGGCATATCGCCGTGTTTGGTTTATCGGGTGTGGTGGTGTGTGGGGTGTGGGTTGGTGCGGGGTCGTGGGTCCTGGGTCCTGGCGGCGGCCAGGGAGCGGATCTTGTCCAGGGTCTGGCGGGCTCCTGCTGGTGCGGGGGCGGCCGGGTCGGAGCGGGTGGGAGCCTGCTGGGTTCTGGCCCGCTCGTGCGCGTCGGGGACGTGGTGGCGGGTGCGGCCGTGGCGGTCGGTGTGCTCGACGGTGGGCGCGCGGCCCGCGCGACGGGACACGACGAGCAGGTCGACGCCGGCGAACTGGTCGATCTGGGTGGCCAGCTCGTGGGTGGCCCGGGCGTTGGTGACGGGCCGGGACACGGTGGTTCCGGTCCCGTCGGTGGTGAAGGTGCTGGTGACCGCCTCCGGTGGGGTGTAGCGGGCGGCGGGGTCGGCCTGGGTGCGGGCCTGCTCCCAGCGGGTGCGGGCCCCTTCCAGGCAGGTGGCCTGGTCGGTGTCAGCCACTACCACCGTCACCTGGGTGTACCGGGCGGCCTTGAGCTCGCGTACGAGGGTGGGGCCCTGGCCGGTGGTCGGGGTGGGCATCCACTGCAGGGTGCCCTCGATCTTGACGTCGAACCGCTCCTTGAGCAGGGCCTGGCGGACGGTGTCGGCGGTGGTGGTGGACATGGGGTGGACGAGGGTGGCCAGGGCCCCCCGGTTGACGGGCTGGCCGTCAGCCAGCACCCCGGGGGCGTGGTCGGCCAGGAGGGCCTGCCAGTGGGCGCGGGCCCGCCCCAGCAGGTGGGGGTCGACCTCCAGGCCCGTAACGGGGGTGCCCAGGAGGAGCTGCTTGACGTCGTCGGCGTCGACAGTGGTCATACCGGTCTCGTCGACGCCCAGGCGCTGGTGGCTGCTGGGGTCCAGCGCCTGGCGGGCGGTCTGCACGACACGGCTCTTGCCCGCTCCCGGGGGACCGGCCATGACCAGGGCCCGACCCGAACGCGACCCAGACTCCTGGGCCCGCTTCAGGTAGGCGGCCCTGACCGCCTCACCCAGGTCGTGCCACAAGGTCCCCTCTGCGGGCTTGCGGGGCAGGGTGTGGTCGGGGGCGAGGCGGTCGACGAGGGCCTGGACCTGGGCGGCAGTGCGCTCCAGGGCGCCAGGGTCGACGCCGGGGCCAGTACCCGGCTCACGACCGGGACCGGGGTGGGTGCGGGACTCCACGGGCTGCTCCCTCCACTTAACCTTCTACGACCTCGACGAGCTTCTACTGCTGCTGGTGCTTCTTCTCCCAGGGCATGGGGTCGTCGGGTGGGTGGGGCATGGAGTCGGCGATGACGCGCAGCTCGTGGTACTCCTCCCTGCTGAGAAAGTGATCGGAGTGCAGGCTGTCGACGTCGTCCCAGGAGCCGCGTTCCCAGAAGTCGTAGCCCCGGATGCGTCCGAAGGTGTAGGGCCAGGTCCGCAGGCGCTTCATCATCTCCTCGGTGCTGATCTGCCCCACCGCACGCCGCCACCCCAGCTCCTCGGGAGTCACCGGACGCACCTCCTCCCCGCGCTCAAGCCACTGACGGACCCCGCGCGCCACCCGCAGCTCGGCACCGGTGCGCTCGGCGGCCTGCTCCGGGCTCAAACCCAGACCCAGCAACCGCGCGATCTCCCGCTGCCGGTCAATCCGCTCCAGGTACCTGGCGGCCTTGTCCCGCAGCTGCTCAGGGGTCGGACGCGGACGAGACCACCCCCGCCCCCCACCCGCGCCCGGGGACGTGCCCCCACTCGGGCTTGTGTCAGGGTCCTGAGGGCTGGCGCCCCCCGGCGTCGTGTCACTCATATACGCCTCCATCCTCAAGGGTCATTATTGGGACAATAATACCGGTCATTACTGTTCGATCAAGACTCTATGATGATGTTTGTCAAAGTCCCCGGGCAACGGCTGCCGCCGCGTGGAGCCATGCGACTCGGGTCGGGGCCGCAAGCTTGTCCGAGCGGAGCCACTGCTCCCGCATCGCGGCGTCGTAGGGAATCGTCACGACCTCCCGGGCCGTCGCGGTAAATCCGTCCGCAAGCGACTGAGCCCGCGCCTCCTCCTTGTCCGCCTGGGACACCACGACGACAGCGTTGCGAACGAGCGCCGCGCTTCGCTCATCACGGGCGGCCAATCCTTCAAGAAGCAGACGTCCGGCCTCGGCATGATCAGCACGGGTTGTCGTGGCGATGACGATCTGGTCCGCATGGGACACGATGCGCAACCACAGCTCGTCCCCCTCGTCGTTTCCGGTATCCCAGATGATCATGCGGTAGTACCGGGTGAGCACCTGTTGAACACCATCAAGCTGGGCGGGCGTCAACTTCTGCTCAGTCGACAGCAGAAGTGGGTTGGAACGCAGCACGTCGAACTGATCGACCGTCTGGTGATGGGTGAAGGCAGCCACGTCGCCGTTACGAGCGGCCGGGTCCATGAGCCGATCGATCTCAGGCACCAGGTCCAAAATCGTGGCATTGTGCGGACCTTGCTCCGTTCTCCACCCCAGCGTCCCACGCGTCACATTACCATCCGCAGCGACGACTGAGCCCGATCCCAGACGGGCGAAATATCCGGCCAGGAGAATCGACGTCGGAGTCTTTCCTGCGCCTCCTTTACCATTGAGGACCGCGATGGTCCGAGGACCCGGCCAGTGCTGAGCAACCGCCCGCTCGTCGATCCACTGCTGACGCTCGGCATCCGTTGCCCCGACCCGCAGACCGAGCCGAGCAGCATGAGCCCGCCAGCCCGTCGGCCGAGGACCACTGGCCGAGTTTGAGGCCAGGAACGATGGCGGGACGATGGACACAGGGTCTGCGGGACCGGAGGACCTTGATGCCGCTGGCGCCTGATACTCAGGAGGCTGCGCAGACGCGAACCTTTCCTGAGGCTCACCTTGATAGGGTTCGAAGGAGGGCGGGGCCCCGAATCCTGCACCCGAATGCATTGGGTCGCTCACCTCCCGCGCGCCGGCCGCACGGGCCGGTATCGGGCGCCCTTCCGCCACGGCGGGCGGGACGAGCCGGCCGCTATCGGGACCTGACGTGTCCGGTCCCTCTGGCGCGACCGAGACCGTACCGTCCGGGCTGACGAGGAGCTCGCTTCGACCCGACGCGTCAATCGCAGCCACCCTGACGGGTCGCCCCTCCTGCCGCGCTCGATACATGACCCGGCCGATGAGCAGTCCCCGCAGCTCCCTCTCGGAGGCACCGAAGACCGGGGTCTCTCCCGACTCATCGACATAAGTGCCGGACCCGTCCTGCCCGATCATCACCGTGATCATCGAATGCCCTCGCTGTCCCTCAGCTCCGGGTACGCCTGCTCGATCGCTGCGAGCACCAGCGCGGTCACGGTCGTGTCCTGCTCCGCAGCAAGGATCCGCAGGCCACGAAACATCTCCACGGTCATGTTGATCTGGGCGCGGTGAATCTCCGCTCGACCGCTTCCTGACGCCACTGTCATACGCACCTTCCTAATCTTTCAGTCAGCAGATACTTCCCGCACTCGCCTCGAGCGCGACCGGAGCGATCACCACATGACCCGCAGGTCCGGTGCCGCCCGGACCCGCCGGCGCGAGTCTCGACACACGATCTCATGGGGGCGGCACCTCTCCGTCGTCGCTGCGACCGCCGGACGGCAGCCTCCTACTCGCCCACTTCATGAACGGAAGTATTCCGGCCAGGCCGGCGAGCACCGCCACCAACCACCAGCCCCCACCGAAGAACATGTCGGCCACCGTTGTCACGACGACGAACGCGAGGAGGTAGATCAGCGCGGCTCGAAGAACCGAGGCGGCAGCTCCCTTCCCGGTAGCCATGACGGCCAGCCCGCCCGTCACCTTCTTGACCCGCTCAGGCATACCCTTCTCGCCTCACTGTCCGACGAGAGCCTTGGCGAGCCGCCCGCTGGCGAGAACGAGCATGATGAGCATGATCGGGTACAAGAGGAAGTTGGGGTACTGGCTCACGATCCACGAGCTGAGGGACTGATCGTCAGCAATACCCTCAATGGCGCCGATAGAGGAGTCGACGAGAGTGGCGTACATATTCGTCGCCAGCATCAGCGTCGCCCCGTGGAGCGCAACCGCCGCGTATCGCTGAAGGTAGCTGATCCCCATCCCCTTCGTGTCCGGGTGGCCCAGAAACGCAACGGGCAGTGAGGCGAATGCCGTGAGCATGTACATCTCCGCGAATCGGAGGATCACCATGACCTGAACGACCAGCTTTGCCGCGAGTGCGATAAGGAACGGGATGATGAGCAGCATGAGCATGCCGGCTTGATCGACTCCGTCAGCACCGGAAATCTCATCGCTGACTCCTTCCGGAAGCGAAGGCGCAGGGTCATCGACCTTGCTAATCCCCCCTATGATGCTAGTCGCTACCTCGTTGATCGCCTGCAGAATGAGCATCGACTTCTGCGCTGCGATAACGAGCAACGCCGACTTGAACATCGTGCCGGCAATGATCTTGACGCCCATCTGCTGATCACCCTCGATATGAGTCGCGTTGCGGGCGAGCTCGAGGACCAGCACGATCGCGATGATAACCGAAGCCACCGGCTTGACGGCGGTGTCATGAAGACTATTCACAGCATCAAAAGCGGTCTGGTTGTATCCCTGCAGGCTTTTAGACAGATTATCCAGGCCCGCGGTGTCGAACTTCGTGAGCGCTGCGAGCATGTCCTTGATAATGTCTTCCATTATGGGGTGACCTCCGATGTCGCTGTACCGGTGGCAGTCGGTGTCGCCGTCGACGTCACGCTCGGCGTTGCGGTGGGCTGGACAACGGCCGACTGGTCACGGGTCGCCACCACGCCGAGAGCCAGGAGGGTGAGGACCTCGACCACCACGAGGACGAGGACGAGCCCCAGGGGTGCCGGTCGCCGCAACCAACCAGAGACAGTCGACCGGGGGCCCCGGCGAGTCTCGCGGGGCGCATGTGCCATGAGCTCGCCGTGCTGCGTGGGGATGTCTGGCGACCGCTCCGTTGACACCGCGGTCCCTGCGGCCAACCACGCGTTGACGCCACCGTCCGCGAGAGGGGCCGCCGCGCCGGTCAACGGGCTAGCGGTGCCTGCTGACCACGGCGAGCCGCCCTGTTCGGGGTGAGCCGCCGCGTCTCCAAAGCCCGTCGGCCTCGCAACCGGCCTCACCGGGATCTGCATCGTCCCCGCGGCGGATGATGACGCTGCCTCATGAGGCGACATCGAGCGCGCTGGATAGCCGACCGGACCCGGATGACTGGGGCCGCTCGACGACGCCGGAGCGTCAGAGTGCTGCGGCGCTACCGACGGCGGCAGCCCCGGCTCGAGCGGCTCAGGCCACGTTCGCGCTCTGGGGGCACTCTCCTGTGTCTGAGGCGCCTCAAGCCCCTGCGGCGTCTCCGGCTCCTCGAACCCGGTCTGAGAGTCAGTTCCCTGTGTCCCTGAGCCGATGCCGGTCGCGTTCGGAGCGGCCGCCTGCCCGCTCGCCGGCTCATCCCGCTTCTTGCGCGAGCGAGACATCGACGGCAGTCGCAGACCGTTTCGGCGCTGCTCGGGCTCCGGGTCAGGCGCCGGCGGCGGCGCCACCGCCGTCAGGTCCTCCTCCCCTAGTGCTGCCACTGCCCAGTCGGACAGCGCCCGGTACGTCGCTGGGTGGTCGACGATCTCGTCAAGCAGGTCCGCGTCCCGATGCGCCGCGTCGGCGGCAATCGTCCACAGCTGCTGGGCGTTCAAGTCCTTCGCGAGCCTCATCATGCCGGCTCTCCTTCCTCAACCCTCGACGTCACGGCCGACACCTGCCACGCGCCCTCAGGGGACTGCTCGAGCGTGATCCACAGCTGGGTGGTGCGCGTCTGTCCTCGCCAGCCGTCCTCCGCCTCAGCGTGCGTCGTCACGGTGCGCATCCTGTAGGCAGTCGTCGTGTCCGGGACCGGGTCGTCGATGGTCCGATCGATCTCGTCGACGACGTCATACGCCTCGTGCTCCTGCATCGCCGTCCATTCACCGTCCGGCCGCTCAAGCTCGGCGCCCTCTGTCACGGCGAGCGACGGGACGCACCACTGAGAGGCGCGAGCCTGAGCGTCGGTTGAGCTCGTGTCGGTGCGTGCGTCCCTGACGACCGCGGTCACGGCGAACGCGTCAGCAACGGCGTCCGGATCAGACACATCAACATCCTCGGGGTTGATGCGGACAGGCTGTGTCGGCGTCGGGCTGGCTGAGGCGCTGGTCTCCGACGAAGCCGTCACCGAAGGTGCCGATGACACCGACGATGAAGGTGCCGATGACACCGAAGATCCGCTCTCGTCCTTGTTCCCGCTCGCGCACGCGGACAAGGCCGCAACAAGCAGAAGGGGGACAACAGGCCGGGCGTACTTCATGTTTTCTCCTCAGTTACTTGATGCGGACATACCATGGGCCGCCACGCATGCTGTACACCTTCGTCTCGCGGACGTCGAGTCCCGTACGCGGAGCCTCGATGATCATGCCGTTGCCCGCCCACAGGGCCACGTGACCGGGCCAGCACACGAGGTCCCCCGGCTGCGCCTCGGACTGCGACACGCGAGTGCCGGCGGCGCACTGATCCTCAGCCAATCGCGGCAGCTGGACTCCGGCTGCGGCATAAGAGGTCATGACCAGTCCTGAGCAGTCGTATCCGGAGTCGCTGGTTCCTCCCCACACGTACGGGATTCCGATCTTCGAACGAGCAGTGGCCAACACGATCTCCGCCCTGCTCCCTGACGGCGGCTCGAGCATGGCTGCAGATGCCGACGCGGTGATCTTCGAAACGTAGTTCATCGTCTCTGTGTACGGCGGAATACCTCCGTATCGCAGTACCGCCCCCGGACCCGCGTTGTATGCCGCCAGGGTCAGTTCCAACGGATCACCCGAGACCGACCCGGAGTCGATGTATCCCTGGATCTGGCTGGCCAGCGAGCACATGTAGTTCCCCTGGCTCCAAATGGCGTCAACCGGGTTGAAGACGTCAGCCTTGCCGTCGCCGTCGCCGTCCTTGCCGGAGGTCGCCCACGTCCCGGGCATGAACTGAGCGATCCCCTGGGCACCCACCGGACTCGTCGCGTTGGGGTTCCAGCTGGACTCCGCACCTACCTGCGCGGCGATGACCTGCGGGGTCACCAGCGGACAGATCGATCCGGCACGAGTCACCACCTCTCTATACTCCTCCGGAACCACCACGGAGGTCAGGGTCCGCTGCTTATCCTCCTCGTTTCCCGCGAGCCACGACGGAATGAAGCTCGCGATGATCGCAAGCACGAGGGCGACGATCGCGCAGATCGCCAGGATCACAAGAAGGACGGTGGCCACCTTGACGGCCAGGACCGCGACGATCTTTCCCAGGACTCTACTGGCTACACGAACAGCGACGTTCGCCATCCGGGCTACTACCCCAACTGGTTTGGTCAGACCGGTCGTGACTGCCTTGGCGGCCGCCTTCTGGGCTCCCTTGCTCGTACCGAACCTCACCTTTCGAACGCGTCCGGTCAGGCCCACCTTCACGTTGCGCTGTCCGACGCCGACAGAGGCCCTGATCGAACGCTCGACCTCGAGACCCGCCCGATTCCCGATATTCCGGGCACCGACTCGGACGGTCTTCATCGGCATCGACGCGATCGACTTGGCGGCCTTGCCCGCGACAGCGGCCTCTGCGCGGGCAACCGTCTTTCCGCTGGCGGCCGCCATCGTGTCTCCGGCTGCGAGATCGCCATGAAATGCGGACCCGGCGGCCACGCCCGCCATCGTGGCCTTCCCCCCGACCTTCAGCCCGGCATGCGCCACCTTGCCCGTCACGTGCACCGCCGCGCCGGTTACCTTCCCGGTTGCCTTGACGGCGGTGCCGGTCACGTGGACCGCGGAGCGCACCGTAGCGCCTGCGTGCTGCAGCGTCTGCTCCGTCCTCGTCTTGACGACCACGTGGCTGAATTTGTCACCCGTCAGTGAAGCGGCGTCATTGTTGCGGAACTGCAAGGTCGGCGTTGCCATGGTCAGGCCGCCTCTCCGAACTTGGTGGTGTAGAGCCGGTACAGCCGGGTGTCCGTCGGAATCCTCGAGTCGAACGGGACCATCGCCGGACCCATCTTGAGCAGGCCGCAACCGGGGGGCACGTTCTGAAAGTATCCACGGTGCTTGTCGGACCAGTGGAAGAGCGACTGGAGTGTGGCGGCGTCTGTCGCCGTCTGGTTGAGGAGAACGAGGATGTCGGAGTTGGCCAGCATGAGGCGAGCGCGCTCGCTCATGAGAAGCTCCTCGATGTTCTGGGTCAACCCTGTCGGCAGCAGGCCGTACTTACGCGCACGCTTGTAGATCATCTGGCAGTACGCACCCGCGTAGTCGTTGGCGAAGAGCAGGTGAAACTCGTCGAGGTAGAGCCAGGTGCGCCTCCCCTTAGCCCTGTTGGCCTGGACCTGGGCCCAGATCTGCTCGAGGACCACGAGCATTCCGAAGGTCTTCATGTCCGACCCAAGCTTCGCGATGTCATAGATCATCACACGGTTGGACGTGTCGACATTCGTCTGCTGGGAGAATCCGTCGAAAGATCCTGCGGCGTACAGCTCAAGCGCCGTCGCCAGCCCCTGGGCCTCCTCCTCGGGCTGCTGTCTCAGCTCCTCGAAGAGAGTGCCCAGAGTAGGCGACTGAGCGCGGCGGTTCTGGAGGTACCGCCCATAGATCCTGGTCACGCATCGATCGATGATCGAGCGCTGCGGCGCGGTGAGTCCGTTCACCCCGCCAATGAGCACCTCGCACAGGGACAGGATGAACTCAGCCTTCAGCTTGACAGGGCTGCCGTCGTCGGCACTGGCGTCCCGATCCATGTGCAGAGGGTTGATGCAAGCGCTCGACCCTGCACTGATCTCCACCACGGTCGCCCCCACCGCCGCTCCGAGCGCAGCGTACTCACGCTCCGGGTCCACGATGATGATGTCATCGTCCGGCCGCCCGAGGAAGGTCTGCATGATCTCCCCCTTCCCGAACTGGCTCTTGCCCGAACCGGTCGTGCCCAGAATGAAGGAGTTCCCGTTCATCGTGGTGGTACGGGAGCCGACAACGAGATTCTTGCTGATCGCGTTGACGCCATAGTAGGTGCCACCCGGCTGAAGCAGCTCCTGGGTCGTGAAGGGAACCATGATCGCCACGGTGGCGGTCGTCAGGGTCCGGAAGATCGGAATTCGACTCACCCCCAGGGGCAGGACGGCGTTAAGACCGTCCTCCTGCATCCACTTCAACGTCTCGAACGAGCAGGAGAGCTTACGGCCCGCCGTACGGACCTGCTCAACAGCCTCCGCCAGGTCCTCCTTAGTCCTGCCGGCCACGCCGACGACGATGGTCGTACTGAACAGCTTCTCATTGCTGGACTCGAGCTGCTCTCGCAGATCCATCGCCTCCTGCCTCGAGGCCACCAGTTCGTGCGGGATCGACTCCTCGCCATTCCCCTGCTTGCGAGCCTTACGCAGTTCATTGGATCGCTGCATGTCCATCTCGGCGATCTGCCGCTTGACAAGATCGAGGCCCTCGGCGTGGTCCAGGGGGCGGAAATGAATGGAGACCGCCAGCTCGCTGTTGATCTCCGAGAGCTCCTTCATAAGCCTGTCCGACAGCCACGACGGCAGCTCTCTTAGACATAGGACCTGGTAGTATGAGTCCTTCTCGTTGGTCAGCGTGATCGAGTCGGCGCTGGCCGAGAAGTCGATCGCCCACGGCGCCACGAAGTCCTTGGTGGTCAAGGTCGTGCCCACGAGGTCCTCATAGGTGAACCGGAAGGGCTCGCCCGGCCTCAGGATCTCGTGCAGCACCCGCACGCGCTCCTCACCGGTTACGCGGTCGACACGACAGCCTCCGACCGCGCGCAGCTGGGCTGTCGCCTCCGTCGCCACACGGCCGAGCGTGCTCGTCGCGTGGTCGAAGTCGTCAGCCTCAATCGTGATCGTCAGATACTTGTCGGTCACGGTGTTGTTGCGCCCGCTCGCGAGGCGAGCATTGATGAGGTCGTTGTACTCCCACCTGTATTCGTCCAACCCGTCCCCGCGGGGCGTGAACGCGACGGCACGCGACAGCGTCTCCTTGTCGAGCCGCCTATTCATGACGGTCAGCTGGATGCTCTGGCCGGCGTCGAATGAGTTGATGAACTGAGCGTACGACTCGACGAGGGCCTGCTGCTCGTCCTCTGGAGCCAGTTGGTAGTCGACATCAGTGAGCTTGAGCGTGACGGAGTAGTGCCCGTCCCCGAGCACACATATCCCAGTATCGGTGAGCGCCTCGTACTGGATGGTTGCCTGTGCGGTGTTGCGCTTGCGTTTCGGTACGTCCGCCTCAGTTCGGCGACGCTGGGATCGACGCCCGCGCTTATCTGTCGAGTTCGAGCCTTCGGACGTTCGCTCGTTTTGGTGCTTTTTGGTTGCGAATAGCATGAGTCGACCTTTCGATCTCGAGTTCAGGGGAAAGCAGGGGGGTCATGCCATAAACTCGGCGTTGAGGCTCCCATTTATATAGCCAGAAGTAACGAGCATACTTCTCAAAGGGCAGTCCTTTGGGGCGGACCCAACCCATGGCGATGAACGGCATCGTCAACAGCGCAGCCAGCCACGAACCAAGATCGGACTGTCCAGCCCACAAGCACGCGGCGTATGTGCTCCCGACGACTGCGAGCCCGACGGCCGCGCAGGCCATCTGTCGCCACGACATGCCCATCATGACCTTCGACTGATAGGCGGTGATCTCCCGATAGACTTTGATCTCGAGAGCCATTGCTGTCTCAAAGGGCGATGTTATTGAACAACTGCGCTGCGGCGATGATCAAACCGCCGCCAACCGCCTGCCACACGCCTGACTGAATCTGCGGACCCTGATGGTCGCGCAGCCCACCGGCCAGGGTGATGACTCCCCAGACCGTCCACAGCCCACCACCGATGGTGGCGAACTGGACGAAGAGCTGGAGTGCCGTGGTGAGGATGTTCATGTCGTGCTCCTGATCCCTTGGTCACGTGCGGTGCCGCGCCGCACTGCCCTCAGGTAGGGACGCGGTGGGGCGCCGCTGGCGCAGCAACCATATCGTTACCTTGGGACAGGATTCGACCTGACTAGTCGTGTACACGTGTACCTGGCTGACGCCGCGTGTCGTCTCCAGACGTCGTTGTCGCGGTGCTAACCTTCACCTGCAGGGGCCGCTTTTCGGCGGTATCACGCGGATGTCCCGGCCACATCGCCGGACGCCGCGGTCGGGCCGCCCACGCCCCTCCCGTCTCCGTCAGGTTGCTTGGCGGGTACCTGTCCCCACTCGGACGGGGACCGGTACCCAAGGTCGCGGTGGTTCCGTGTCACGGCGAGGTGGCTCAATGCCGGGCGTGCTGGCAGCCAGGTGGACTCAGCTCGGCAGCAGGACGCGTCACGGCGATCTCACCTGCCGTCTCCGTGATGGACGCCTCCCGGCGGGGGTGGACCTTCATCATCCCGCCCAGGTCTTCGGGACGTGTGGCGTGGGGCGGCGTTGCGGAGCAGCCACGCCGCCTGGGGGCGGGTCGGTAGGCTGGAGGTCACGGTTGTCCGTGAGGATGGAGGCTGGGTATGAGTGACACCACACCAGAGTCCACCGGGCCCCAAGTCCCGGGCCCCCAGGACCCGGGCACCCCCCTGCGTGAGGGCACGGACCCGAACGCGGGTCAGAACAAGGACGCCGACCCGGGTGGGGGGCGGGTGTGGTCTCGTCCGCGGCCGACTCCTGAGCAGCTGCGGGCTGACGCCACCGAGTTCCTGAAGCTGATTGACGAGGACCGGGAGATCGCGCGGTTGCTGGGTCTGGGTCTGAGCCCGGAGCAGGCGGCCGAGCGCACCGGGGTCGAGGTCCGCACCGCACGTAGTATCCGTCAGCGGCTTGAGCGCGGGGAGGAGGTGCGTCCGGTCACGCCCAAGGAGCTGGGGTGGCGGCGGGCGGTGGGGCAGATCAGCACCGAGGAGATGATGGAGCGCCTGCGGACCTGGCCCTACACCTTCGGACGCATCCGGGGCTACGACTTCTGGGAACGCGGCTCCTGGGACGACGTCGACAGCCTGCACACCTGGTACTTCCTGAGCGACGAGGAGTACCACGAGCTGCGCGTCATCGCCGACTCCATGCCCCACCCACCCGACGACCCCATGCCCTGGGAGAAGAAGCACCAGCAGCAGTAGAAGCAGCACAAGCCACGACGAGACGGAACGGAGGACCCACATGAGTGACACGACACCACAGGACACCAGCCCCCAGAACCCCGGCGCGAGCACGGACCCAGCGGAGAGCACGAACCCGCATGACGACGCCGACCCGGGTGGGGGGCGGGTGTGGTCTCGTCCGCGGCCGACTCCTGAGCAGCTGCGGGACAAGGCCGCCAGGTACCTGAAGCTGATTGACGAGGACCGGGAGATCGCGCGGTTGCTGGGTCTGGGTCTGAGCCCGCAGCAGGCTGCCGAGCGCACCGGTGCCGAGCTGCGGGTGGCGCGCGGGGTCCGTCAGTGGCTTGAGCGCGGGGAGGAGGTGCGTCCGGTCACGCCCAAGGAGCTGGGGTGGCGGCGGGCGGTGGGGCAGATCAGCACCGAGGAGATGATGGAGCGCCTGCGGACCTGGCCCTACACCTTCGGACGCATCCGGGGCTACGACTTCTGGGAACGCGGCTCCTGGGACGACGTCGACAGCCTGTACTCCGACCGCTTCATCACCGACGAGGAGTACGACGAGCTGCGCGTCGTCGCCGACTCCATGCCCCACCCACCCGACGACCCCATGCCCTGGGAGAAGAAACACCAGCAGCAGCAGCAGTAGAAGCAGCACAAGCCACGACGAGACGGAGCGGAGGACCCACATGAGTGACACGACACCACAGGACACCAGCCCCCAGAACCCCGGCGCGAGCACGGACCCAGCGAAGAGCACGAACCCGCATGACGACGCCGACCCGGGTGGGGGGCGGGTGTGGTCTCGTCCGCGGCCGACCCCTGAGCAGCTGCGGGACAAGGCCGCCAGGTACCTGAAGCTGATTGACGAGGACCGGGAGATCGCGCGGTTGCTGGGTCTGGGTCTGAGCCCGCAGCAGGCGGCCGAGCGCACCGGTGCCGAGGTCCGCACCGCCCGGACCATCGCGCAGGATCTTGCTGCTGGTGAGGAGGTGCGTCCGGTGACTCCCGAGGAGCTGGGGTGGCGGCGTGCGGTGGGGCAGATCAGCACCGAGGAGATGATGAAGCGCCTGCGGACCTGGCCCTACACCTTCGGACGCATCCGGGGCTACGACTTCTGGGAACGCGGCTCCTGGGACGACGTCGACAGCCTGCACTCCGATCACTTTCTCAGCAGGGAGGAGTACCACGAGCTGCGCGTCATCGCCGACTCCATGCCCCACCCACCCGACGACCCCATGCCCTGGGAGAAGAAGCACCAGCAGCAGTAGAAGCTCGTCGAGGTCGTAGAAGGTTAAGTGGAGGGAGCAGCCCGTGGAGTCCCGCACCCACCCCGGTCCCGGTCGTGAGCCGGGTACTGGCCCCGGCGTCGACCCTGGCGCCCTGGAGCGCACTGCCGCCCAGGTCCAGGCCCTCGTCGACCGCCTCGCCCCCGACCACACCCTGCCCCGCAAGCCCGCAGAGGGGACCTTGTGGCACGACCTGGGTGAGGCGGTCAGGGCCGCCTACCTGAAGCGGGCCCAGGAGTCTGGGTCGCGTTCGGGTCGGGCCCTGGTCATGGCCGGTCCCCCGGGAGCGGGCAAGAGCCGTGTCGTGCAGACCGCCCGCCAGGCGCTGGACCCCAGCAGCCACCAGCGCCTGGGCGTCGACGAGACCGGTATGACCACTGTCGACGCCGACGACGTCAAGCAGCTCCTCCTGGGCACCCCCGTTACGGGCCTGGAGGTCGACCCCCACCTGCTGGGGCGGGCCCGCGCCCACTGGCAGGCCCTCCTGGCCGACCACGCCCCCGGGGTGCTGGCTGACGGCCAGCCCGTCAACCGGGGGGCCCTGGCCACCCTCGTCCACCCCATGTCCACCACCACCGCCGACACCGTCCGCCAGGCCCTGCTCAAGGAGCGGTTCGACGTCAAGATCGAGGGCACCCTGCAGTGGATGCCCACCCCGACCACCGGCCAGGGCCCCACCCTCGTACGCGAGCTCAAGGCCGCCCGGTACACCCAGGTGACGGTGGTAGTGGCTGACACCGACCAGGCCACCTGCCTGGAAGGGGCCCGCACCCGCTGGGAGCAGGCCCGCACCCAGGCCGACCCCGCCGCCCGCTACACCCCACCGGAGGCGGTCACCAGCACCTTCACCACCGACGGGACCGGAACCACCGTGTCCCGGCCCGTCACCAACGCCCGGGCCACCCACGAGCTGGCCACCCAGATCGACCAGTTCGCCGGCGTCGACCTGCTCGTCGTGTCCCGTCGCGCGGGCCGCGCGCCCACCGTCGAGCACACCGACCGCCACGGCCGCACCCGCCACCACGTCCCCGACGCGCACGAGCGGGCCAGAACCCAGCAGGCTCCCACCCGCTCCGACCCGGCCGCCCCCGCACCAGCAGGAGCCCGCCAGACCCTGGACAAGATCCGCTCCCTGGCCGCCGCCAGGACCCAGGACCCACGACCCCGCACCAACCCACACCCCACACACCACCACACCCGATAAACCAACGCATCCAGTGCTCCAACCGGATGCCATTCCATTTCGAGGTCCACGTCAACGGACGCGCCGTCGACCCCGCGCCCTTTGTGAGGGATCGGGGCATCGAGCTCGGTGGGGGGATCACCTGAGCAGCTGGCAGGCCCGGGCGGCCGTCCCGACCTCGCCCGCAGCCGCAGCCGCGGTCTCAGCCTCAGCTGCAGCCGCAGTCTCCACGGACAGCAACGGGGATCGGGCGCTCAACGGTCCTGAGGTGCCCGTCAGCGAGGCTCGTGACCAGCCGTTGAGCGGCGCACACCACGGCGACGCGCCGCGCCGTTGGAGGTGGCGCCTCCCCGAGCAACAGGCTTTCTCGGCTTAGCATCCCGATATGGCCACCCTGACCCTGACGCATCAGCAGGACCTGGAGCTGCGGTTCAAGGCCGCCTCGACCAGGGACCTCCTCTCCAACGGCCTGCGCCTTGTGCGCGACCGGCGGCTGTCGGAGGCCAACAAAGACTCGGTCATGATGACCCTGTCCGCTGGAGTGAGTCGGCTCTACGACCTCGCCCTGGGCCTGCGTGACCTCGACCGGCACGGGCACTGGACCGCGCCCCAGCCGCCCGGGCCCCAGATGCGCGACCTGGCCACGACTCACAACAGGGTCTTCGGGTTCCTCGCTGAGCAGCCTGGCGCCGACCTCACCGTCGACCGGTGGCTCAACCGAGTGGCCGCCGACCCCGTCCTGCCGCCTCTGCTGGCGGCGCTGTCGGTGTACTCCGGCTCCACGGTGCCTGCGTCGCTGGGCCCGGTAGCCTGGGACGCCGTCATGGACGCGGTACACAGGGACCCTGGCGTCTCCAGCCGGTTGGAGCGCGCCATGGAGCTGGACACCGACGAGCTGTGGGCCGCCTACCGCAAGGCCTGGGACGAGCGCCTCGCCCAGGCGGTGGAGACGATCTGGTTCGCGCTCGCCGTGTGCGGAAGGCGGGGCCTGCTCGGCGAGGCCGGCACGAGCTTCGGCCGCGAGATCGTCACCCGCGAGCCCGTCCTGCGCGTCGCGGCCTGAGTGCAGGCGCCAGTCGGCCTTGGCGCAGGGCTGACCCGCCCGCCCCCGCGGCGCCTCGGGCCTTGGGGCCTCAGCCATCCGCACCGATGGCCTCCCTACCGACATGGAGGTCTCATTGACGCATCTTTGTATGCTGTCCTGGCTGCGCCCGTCCCACACGCAGGAGAACCGATGAATACTTCCGGTCGTTTTAGACGCGACAGGGACGAGGAAGGCCAGATCGGCTCGCTCCTTGTCGCCGTCGGGATCACAAGTCTCATCCTGTGGTCGACCTTCGGGGAGGCGTTGTCGGCGGCTGCCCGAGGAGACTCCTTCACCGGTGCGCTCAACCCGGGCTATGTGGGGTTGAGCGCTGTGGTGATCCTGGGGTGGGCGCTGTGGCTGCGTTCGAGAATGAGGATCTCACAGGCGCAGATCAAGGACCTCCGGGAGGGCGGTAGAACTTCGTACCCCGGGCTCGACAGCCTCATGGCAGACGCCGAGGAATATCTCCGCGGCCTGCCCTCATTGGGACCACACGGCCAGGGGGTGCACTCCACCTTCGGCTACGCCCGCTCCGTGTACGAGGAGCATCGACGACGGCGCCACGACCTGGCCGGTGCCGCCGAGCGCGGGGAGATGAGCGCCCGTGAGTTCCGGGCCAGGTGCAAGACGCTCTCCGCAGAGGACCTCAGTACGGTCCAGCACGTCGCCGAGCGAGTCGAGGTGGCGGCCGAGCTGTGGGGCGTTGAGGGCCAAGACGCCGACGACGAGGTGTCGATGGATCTGTGGCGCAACGAGTACGGGCCTGTTCTTGAGGAGTGCGCCCAGCTGGAGGTGCTCGCTGCCCGCGCCGCCGCCCGGGGGGTGGCTGTCTCCGTCGGTGAGCTCATGTCGGTGACGCGAAGCAGGGTCGCGGCCTCGGTGACCGGTGCGACAGGCAGACCCGGAGCGGTCGAGGAGGTGTTGACCGTTCTCGACGACCTGTCCGACACCCTGCATGACGCCGCTCTGGAGATCGTGGAGCAGACCGTGAGGTCCTCTCACAGTGGTACGACGCTCGCCCGCCTTCTCGCACAGGTGCCTGAGGCCGCCAACCCCTACGACCGCTATGAAGGCGTCATGGTCGATCTGCCCGGGTTCGGAGCCGAGGACGCCACCAGCGACGGCCGGACGTTGTACGACGACACGTGCGCGGTCCGGGTGACCGCCACCCAGGGCCTTCCACGCGAGTACCTCGGACTGTTGCCACGCCGTCACGCGAGAGTCGTCCACGCAGAGGACCCCACCGCCGAGCCGTGGGGACCCCACTCCTCGATCCACCGCCTCGTCGCTGTCCTCGACGCCCTTCCACAGCCGGTCACCGGCTGAGCGCAGGCACCCTCACTGTCCTTCCGGCTGCGCCTGCCGGACCATCAGCGGCGCTCTCTGCCTCATTGGCGCGCCGGGTCGCCTTCGTCGCAGATCCGGACACGCCGGGTCGCCCCGAGCTGGGCACGCCCGCCGCGCCAGGGCGCTCAGGGGTCCGAACGCCGGCCAGGTGTCCAAATCTGCGGCAAAACGCCGACGCCCTCGCCGACCGCCGCGCAAGATCCTTGGAATGACGCGGACACGACACGACCGCACCCGACTGTCGACCACTTTTGCAACAGATTTGGACACCACCGGCCTCCGGCGGGTCCGGGGCGGGAAGGGCTCCGGTCCGCGCAGGCTCGGCCGACCGGTCGACGCGACACGTCAGGAGACCTGAGGCACGACATCGGGAACGTGTGGAACGCCAGCCTGGGGCGGCGCCGGGTTCGCGCCAGCGACACGACGCAGGGTCGCGGCGTCGGTGACTGGTGCGACGGGCAGGACCCAGGGCAGTCGAGGACGTGTTGGCCGTTCTCGACGACCTGTCGGACGACCTCCATGACACCGCTGTCGAGATCGTGACGCAGCCCGTGAGGTCCTCTCGTGGTGGTACGACACTCGTCCGCCTGCTCGCGCGGGGGCCTGGAGGCCGCCGGCCCCTACGACCGCCATGAAAGCGTCATGGTCGACCTGCCCGGGTTCGGAGCCGAGGACGCCTCCAGCGACAGCCGGACGTTGTACGACGACACGCAACTCCTGGGGCCGCCGCCTCGTCACGGTCCTCGAGCCCTCCCAGAGCCGGTCGCCGGCTAAACCGCGACGTGCACAGCCAATCAAGCCAGTTCGGAGCAACGCGATTGAGCAACCCACCTCTACGCCCACCTCGATCGACGGCATCGATCTCATTACGATCACCGGGATCGGCAACACATCAACCCCAAGATCGTGCGATGATACCATCATCTCACCACAACATATACTCAAGAGGCATCCCATGTCGAACGAACTTTCCAGCATTGTCGCGTGGACATTTGTGTCCGAATGTCCCATTCCCCCAGACATCGGACCGATATTGGTGCAAGGAGAGCGGCCCATCGCCGCCTATCGAACCATGCGAGATTCAGCAGTCTTCACGGATCGACGCATGATTGTCCGCGACTCACAAGGAATTACCGGACGCAAGGTAGAGCTGTACTCTCTCCCATACAGCAGCATCAGTATGTGGTCAAGCGAGAACGCTGGCACGCTCGACATCAATTCCGAACTCGAAATGTGGACGCGTGCCGGGCATATCAAGATCAAGCTCGGTCGCGGAGTCGATATCAGAAAATTAGACCACCTCATTTCACATATGGTACTCACTCGCCGATAGCATCAATGTCGGGTTCACCCCGCCTCTGAGGTGATTGAACGTTGTTGCTCCGACATGCGTCATGTCAGCGTTGCTACTCGAAACATGTCAGCTGGCATCGGCTGTCTGAGCCTCCAATCGACACCGATCGGACTGCTTCCTTCGTGACGCAAGTAGTCTACGGAGCCTAGGCACATGTACGGAGCCGCTGCGCCAAACTGCCCCGTCTTATTTTCCCGCACGAATAGCACAACCTCAGTACCAATCGAGCGATGATTGAGATATCGCTGACCCACAGGAGAGTCTACCGACGTCGTAGACTGAGACTCCCAATGAAACAGGTCTGGGGCCACTGCGACATCATTGTACATAGTTGTCGGCGAGTAGTGCTTCTCCGTCTTGCGCAATGTCACAAGAAGCGCGTCGGCACGAAGTCGATCAGAGAAGAACACTCCCTCGCGAAGAGAATCTGGTCGCCGATCGAACCCACCATACTTCATACCAACCGCTATTTCCTCCCGACTATAGTGAGCGTGGGCTTGAATTACTTCGCATTCTAGCCTTCCCTGAACTGGTTCAGACACATGTGAAATACGCGACTCGGCGACCTCGAGAACGGAAAGAAACTCGGCGCAAGCGGCTCGCTCATTCCGCAACCTATCGAACGCTTCCTCTGCACACCGAAAACCTCCGCCACCCGGCCATATGGCGAAAATTGACATCAAGGCAAGTGTGCGCTCTCTATCGGTTAGCCGGTCCCATGGCGCTATACTGCCCGACAGCACACGCCGATAGACATCTATCCTCTCTAAGTCGTCAACATGAGCGAACACGCGCGCGCGGTCGACGATTTGATCATGGTACGCTCCCCGCTGCTCGACTCGAAGACCAGCCGCTTCACGCAAAGCAGTCCAGTTTTGTCCCTTACTTCGACGTAGTACGTCGGACAATTCGAGTTCGGTATCATCGAGATAGTTGATTAGACTGCATTCCCCACGTCTCACCGCGACTTCCCTTAGTTCCGATACAGCCCGTTTCCAGCTGGGCCTCACCTGCCGCTTAATACTGTCTAACACAATCTGTTGAGAGACCTGGTCGAGTGTGATCTCAGTTCCTGGGGGAAGATACGAGAATCCGTCCTTGACCCCGCTTTCCAACTCTCGTCGACTTGCACCAGTCAGTGCACTCAACTTACTGTCAAAACGAAAGTTTCGGTGTTGAAGGCCAACATAATCCAGAACAGTCAAGACTGACTTATTGCGATCTTTGCGCAGGCCTCTTCCCAGTTGTTGAAGAAATATTGTGGCAGACTCTGTGGGCCGAAGAAACATAATGGTATCGATGGCAGGGAGGTCGATGCCTTCATTGTACAGATCAACCGTAAAGATCGCATTGATCTCGCCATTCTTCAACAGACTTAGCGCCTGCCGTCGCGTAGTGTTGTCTGTCTTTCCAGACACTACATGGGAAGGAATACCAGCGGCACTGAACGCATGAGCCATATATTCAGCATGCTGAACGCTGACGCAGAACCCGAGAGCATGCATACGTGTCGTATCTAGAACTCTACGATTCAGCTGTTCAATAATTAAAGCAGTCCGCTGAGAGTTTCCTACATATAGTTCTTCGAGCGCTCGATCGTTGTATCTGCCTCTACTCCAGGGAAGCTGCCTTAGATCGGTGTTGTCTGCGATCGCAAAATAGTGAAATGGACTCAGCAGATCGCTCTCAAGGGCGTCCCATAGCCGAATCTCTGCGGTCGCTCGTCCTCCGAAATAAGTGCGCACATCGATTCCATCGGCACGTTCTGGGGTCGCAGTCAATCCTAGAAGCTCTTCGGGATCGCACCATCGCAGTAGTTTCTTGTAGCTTGATGCCGCCGCATGATGAAATTCATCAACGACCACAACTTGGAAGTTATTCGGATTGATGCGATCCAAACGCGACGTTAGTGACTGAACCGTGGCAAACACGTGTTTCCAGTGTGTCGGTTCATGTCCTTCGGCCAAGATTTCACCGAAGGAACCATCTTTGAGTACTGCGCGATATCTATACCGAGCCTGCTCGAGTAGTTCTATTCGATGGGCTACGAATAGCAACGATGGGTGGCTGCCGTCTCTGCCGCAGAGATTGTCCCTATAATCCAAGGCTGCAACGACTGTCTTGCCGGTGCCGGTAGCAGCCACAACAAGATTCTTGTGCCGATCGCGAATTTTTCGTTCGACGCGGAGACGTTCGAGAATTTCTTCCTGATGCGGCAGTGCGCGTATATCTAGCCCTACAAACGAAGGTGCCAAGTCTGTCGGCTTGCCGCCACCTGCGGATTGCAGTGCCTGGTCCAGCATATCTGAATCCGCGTCCGGATTGTAGTTCACATATGACGGATCGTTCCAGTACGACTCGAACGTTCTTCGAAACTTAACTAGAAGTGGCCCTGTTTGCTCTTTCGAGAGTCGAACATTCCACTCGACACCGTCAAGCAAGGCCGATCGCGAAAGATTCGAAGAGCCTACATATGCGGTGTCCCATCCTGTTGCGCGATGGAAATACCATGATTTTGCGTGAAGCCGGGTCCGTTCGCTATCGTACTGAATCTTTACTTCTGCGCCAAATTCCCTAATCAGGCGATCCAGTGCTCTTCTTTCAGTCGCACCCATATAGGTGGTCGTGATAACACGTAGTCGCGCCCCTCTCATTTTCAGGGAGCGAAGTTCGTTCTCGAGAAGGCGGAGCCCGTTCCATTTTACAAAGGCGCAGAGCAAATCAACCTGGTCCGCAGATGCAAGTTCGGCTCTTAGTTCGGAGTTCATGGATGGATCTTGTGGGGCGTTAGTGAGCAGTGCTGCATCATTCAGGGGTGTCTCCGGTCGTCGCTCGATATAGTCGCGATCGACAACCTTCCCTCGGGGAAGTAAGGCGACAATCTGCTGCTGCCCCAAAGGAGCCTGATCAGCGCAATCGATGGCACTCAGAATTCTATCGACGGCCTCTTGGCGTTCATCTTGTCGGAGGCTATCGATATAGATTCGCACAATATCGGCAACATGACGCGCATAGCGTTCAGGGACTTCGGCGTCATCGATCCTCTTCGTCCTTGTTTCAATATCGGCCTTCAATTGGTCGAGACGTCTATCCAGTTCTCGCGTGCGGAGCGCCTCGGTCACGCCGGGCCGCAAGGCGTCAGGTCCGATGCCGGTCATACATGGCAAGCTACCAGGAAGCTACGGCCTCGGCAGGACACTGGAGTCCCCCACCACGGAAGGAGTCCAGATCGTGTCCGACAGCCCACGTGACGTGGCAACGCAGGCACAGCGGAGCATGCTGCGCAGGGCTCGCCTGCTTCAACGTATCGTCGACGCCGAGCAAGCAACGCTTCCACAGTCCGACGAGGTGATGGCTCTCGTCGCCGACCTTCTGGGCGCACACGCCGACACAGGCATCGAGATGCAGACCTGGCCCCGTGCGCTTGCGGTCGTCGAGTCCCACCTCGCCGCTAGCCCTCGAGCCAGTGCCGAGTTACGCGAGAGCGGAGCAAGCACTTGGTTCACGATCGTGGGCACGTGGCGCGATGGACACCCCTTGCCTGTCGCCGTCACGCAAGGTTGGCGCAACCTTGACCTTGCGCTCGGCTGCTGGCAACGCCAGCAGCGAGCCCTGACGACCGCTGACGCCGTCTGCGCCGCCGTCGACGATCTCATGGCAACAGCACCTCACACGTCGACGCCTTGACCGACTTGGCCAGTCCGGACCCCGGAACGCCAGCGGCCGCCGTCGGATCATGTCCGTCGGCGGCCGCCGCGTGACGCTGCACCACATCCCCGGCGCGTCCAACCGGGTGACGGTCGGTCACGGCGGGCCCCATGCGTCCCGCCCTGCCGTCCGTCACGTCCTGTTCTCCGTCTGCCCCACCTCAGGTCGTCGAGGCCCGGAAGATCGCCTCAACCGATTTCGCCAGCGTCGCGTCGAACTCCTCGCGGCTCTGCCCGTCCGACAGCCCCTCGAGCAGGGCGCGCGAGAAGCTTGCGATGAGCCCGGGGTTGCGCGCCAGTCTCACGTTGGCCTCCTCGCGCTCGTAGCCGCCGGACAGCGCCACGACCCGCATGACCCTCGGGTGGTCCATGAGCGGCGCGTACAGCCCGTCGATGCTCGGAATCGTCACCTTGAGCATGACCTCCCGGTCTCCCTCCAGCCCGTCGAGCCGCTCGGTGAGGGCAGCGAGGAGCAGGTCCTCGGCCTCCATCTTGTCCGGGGCGTGGATGTCGACCTCCGGCTCGATGATCGGCACAAGCCCGGCGTCGAGGATCTGACCAGCGACCTCGAACTGCTGGTCGACCACCGCACGCACGCCCCGCTCGTCGGCACCCAGGATGACCGAGCGCATCTTCGTGCCGAAGACCCCGGCACCCGCGGCACGCTCCAGCAGGGCGCCCAGTCCGGGGTCCTCGACCATGAGGCGCACAGACCCCTCCCGCTCGGCCAACCCCTTGTCCACCTTGAGGAAGGGCACGACGCCCTTGACCTCCCACAGGTACTCCGCGGTGGGCCGCCCCTCGACCAGGCCGTCCATCGTGCGCTCGAAGAGGATGGCGCCGATGATCCGGTCAGCGCTGAATGCCCGGGAGGTGATGATCCGCGAGCGCATCGCGTGGACGAGGTCGAACATCTCCTCCTGGGTGGAGTACCGCTCCGCCCCCACCCCGTAGGCCGCCAGGGCCTTGGGCGTCGACCCGCCCGACTGGTCGAGGGCGGCGATGAAGCCCGCACCGTGCCGCATCCGCTCAGCCTGCCGCTCGTTCACGCTCTCTCCTCCGGTCCTCGATGACGACGTCCCGTTCAGGCAGGTTGTCCGGACCGGCATCCGGCCCGGACAACCTGCCTGGACGTTCACGGGGCCGACGGCCAGCCCCGCACCCCCACCGTACATGAGAACGGTTCTCATATACAAGTGGGCGTTCTCCGGGCGCCGCCACCCCGACCGGCGGCTCCTCCCCGCCAGGCTCGCCCCGGGGCGTTACCCCGCCGCGCCACCACTCCGCACCCGCCCTGAACTCGCCCTTCCTCGGCCTCCCGACGCCTGGCACCCGACCGCGGCGCCACCTCCGCTCACCGCCCTCTCGTAGGATTGTCGACAGCAAGGACGCTATCGACCAGGAGGGACCGTGACCGCCGTCGACCCCCACGCCACCGGCACCGTCGCAGACCCCGACCCCGCAGACGCCTCTCGAGCCGCCACGGCCGCGGCGCCAGCCGACCCCACCAGCTCCTCCCCGGCCGAGGAGACCGTCAGCACCATCGAGGTCGTCGACACCCACACGGCCGGCGAGCCCACCCGCGTCATCGTCGGAGGCCTACCCGAGATCCGGGGCGCCACAACGGCCCAGCGCAAGGAGGACATGCGCGACCGCCTCGACCACCTGCGCACCGCCGTCATGTGCGAGCCGCGCGGTCACGCCGACATGTTCGGCTCGGTCATCCTGGAGCCCTGCCACCCCGAGGCCGACCTCGGCGTCCTCTTCATGGACGGCGGCGGCTACCTCAACATGTGCGGCCACGGCACCATCGCCACCGTGACCGCTGCACTGTCCACCGGGATCATCGAGCCGCGCGAACCGGTCACCCCCATCATCCTCGACACCCCCGCGGGAGTCGTGCGCACCGAGGCCCACGTCGAGGACGGCAGGGTCGCCTCGGTGTCCTTCATCAACGTGCCCGCCTTCGTCGAGCGCCTCGACGTGCGCACCGAGGTCGAGGGGCTCCCGGTGCACCTCGACATCGCCTTCGGGGGGAGCTACTTCGCGATCGTCCGGGCCCGCGATCTCGGCGTGCAGGTCCGCCCCGAGGACCTTGCCCTCCTGCGCCGCCGCGCCCTGCTCCTGCGCGACCGCCTCAACGCCGAGGTCGCCGTCGCCCACCCCCTGAGCCCCCACATCGCGAGCATCGACCTCGTCGAGGTCTATGAGGAGACGAGCACCGGGGTGCGCAACGTCGTCGTCTTCGGGCGCGGCCAGATCGACCGCTCGCCCTGCGGCACCGGCACCTGCGCCAAGCTCGCCGTCCTCCACGCCCGCGGCCGCCTGGCGGTGGGCGACCACCTCCCCCACGAGTCGATCCTGGGGACCCGTTTCGACGGCCGGATCCTGGGCACGACGACGGTGGCCGGCCGCCAGGCGGTCATCCCCCAGATCACCGGTGCGGCCCACATCACCGGGTACAACCGCCTCGTCCTGGACGCCCGCGACCCACTGCGCCACGGCTTCGCCCTGGGGCAGTGAGGCCCGCCCGGGCAACGGCCGCCTGCCCGAGGACCTCCCGCGTCCCCCGCACCCTGCGCCCCCCGTGGTCCAGGAGGGACTACGAGGATCGCAGCCTTTGGCTTCTGGCTCTGCCCTGCGCCCCCGGGGGCCTGGAGGGACCCTGCCGAACCCGGAGCCGCGGCGGAGCCTCGCCAGCGCGACTGCCCCGCCCTTAGGATGGTGCGGGACCGTACAGACCAGGGGTGTCCGCCCGGAGCGCGGGCACCGGCGCGCCCTCGATCGGAGACCTCTCATGCCCCTGACCCCCCGGACCGTCGTCATCTACGCCCACCCGTACAACAAGTCCCTGTGCCACGGCATCCTCGAGGCCGTCATCCGCGGCCTGGAGTCCTCCGGCCAGGACTACGACGTCATCGACCTCCACGCCGACGGCTTCGACCCGCGCTACACCGCCGACGAGCTCGCCCTGTTCAGCACAGGCGGGACGATCGACCCGCTGGTCAAGCGCTACCAGGAGCTGCTCAGCCGCGCCACGCGCCTCATCATCATCGCCCCGGTGTGGTGGAGCGAGCCACCCGCCACCGTCAAGGGCTTCATCGACAAGGTCATGAAGAGGACCTGGGCCTACGACGCGACACCCTCCGGGCTCAAGGGCCGTCTCACCCACATCCGCCAGGTCCTGCTTATGACGACCTCGGCGGCACCCACGTGGTACCTGAGGGTGGCCTGCGGCAACGCCATCCCCCGGGTGTTCCTCGGCACGACCCTGCGCCAGCTCGGCATGCGCGGACGCAAGTGGGTCAACTACGGGCGCGTCGAGCACGGCGGGCCGGAGCGCCGTCGGGCGCACCTGGCCAAGGTGGCGCGACTGGCGGCCACGCCCGCTCCGGGCCGGGGCTGACCCGGAGCGCCCCGGAGGGGCGGCTCATCCGAGGCCACCCGCACGGGGGCGGCTCATTGGGTCACGAGCCCGGCACCTCCCGGCGCTTCCAGGCCTCCCCTCCGGTCTCCCGGTCACCCGGCCCATCCCGACCGCCCGCCACCTCCCGGCCGCCCAGTCGCCCAGCGCTTCCCGGCCCGGTCGCCCCAGACAGGCGGTCAGAGGTTGACCTGGCGCGAGATGATGCCGGCCTTGGCACGCCGGACAGCGGCGTCCAGCGGGGAGTCGTCGGCCAGCGCCGCGTCGATGCGCTCCGCCATGGCCTGCATCGGCGCGGTCAGCTCCTCGGCCTCGGTTCCGGGGTTGAGCTCCCAGACCGGGATCGCCAGGCCGCAGGCGCGGAAGGCGCCGATGAACCGCGCGCCCTCCTCCAGGTCGGACTGCCGGGCGGCGTGCACCCGGGCGAAGGCGTTGAAGAAGGCGTCCTCGTCCTCGCCACGCACCCACCGGACGAACTCCTTGCCGTTCATGCGGCACCAGTAGGCGTGCTCGACGCCGGGCACAGGCACCGTCGGGGGGAGCTCGTCCTTGACCTCCTCGACGGCGCGGCGCGCCTCGGGGTCAGTGGCAGCCTCCGGATCGAGCCAAAAGTCGAAGGTGTCCGAGACACTGACAACCGGCACGACCGTCGGGTCGAGGACGTCCTGGAGCCTCGGCCCCGGCTCGGGCAGGCCGTTCACGACCAGGGCCGAGCCCTTGTCGAGCTCGAGGGCCGACAGGAGCGCGGCGGCCACGTCCCGGCTGGCGTCACCTGAGTGCGTGGAGGTCTGGAGGGCCACGAGCACCTCACCGTCAGCGCGCCGGAGCGCCGGGACGATGTCGGGCAGGAGCGTGACGAGCTGGACCTGGGTCCCGCCGTGCTCCTCGGTCAGGCGCACCCTCGCGCTGGCAGCCGGGATGATCTGCATCATCGCGACGAGTCCCTCCTCGTTCGCGACGCCCTCGAAGGGGCGGGCGACGAAGGGGATCTGCTGCTTCTTGGGGGCCTTGTCGGCCGAGCGGCGCGGCTGACGCTTCTTCTTCGACATGGCCGCCACCCTACCGGGCACCACCCCGCACCCGCGCCTCCGCACCCCCCACCGCGAGATCGGGGGATATGGCACCTCGAGATCGGGACAACTGACACCCCGAGATCGGGACTTATGGCACCGCGAGATCGGGGGAAGTGGTACGTCGTGGTCGGGATCGTGGGGGCGGGTTGGTCGGTGGAGGGTGTTGTCTCCGTGGCACGCCGTGGGGTAGCCGGCTGCGGGGGTGGGGGTCCGTGTCTGCCGGGTCCGCCACGTCAGGGCCGGGCCAAGCCGGGCCGGGTTGGGCTGGACCGACGAGCCAGGCCAGGACGGCCCGGACCTGGCCGAGGCAGGTCCAGGACACCTGGGGGTGTGCGCTGACCAGGTGCCGGGGGTGGTGCACACATAAACTATCCTCGCGACCCGGATGGGTGCCCGTGATTGAGCCAAAGAATGATCGTCTTGTACCAGGCGGAGGGCCTCCCCGTGTGCGTCGCAGGGACCGTTGCACATCTCAGACCCCCACCACCGCCTCCACCACAAGGACCAGCCGAGAGAATCGGGGTCATTCCAACGATTCCCGACACGGGCCTCCGACCGCCACCCGCCTGTTATGTGCATCACACCGTCGTCGGGGCGTGGGCCTGCCGCTCCGGGAGCCCGATCGGGACCCATGACACCGCGAGATCGCCGCATCGCCCGTCCGACAGCCTCCCGGCTCCCCACGATCGGGACGAGTGGCACCCCGCCGTCCAGCCGGGCCGCCACGACTCAGAACTGCGAGCTGGATCCGGCCCCGGAGAAGCCACCCCCGCCGTAGGACCCGCCCCCGCCGCCGAAGGAGGACGAGGAGTACGACGACGACGGCGCCGTGTAGGACGAGGCCGAGGAGTACCCGGTCACCAGCCCCGCCACGGGGATGAAGCTCGACGAGGACCCCGCCCCAGCGGGCAGCCCGTCAGCCGATCCCCCTGCGGAGGAGGGGTTGAGCCGGATCGTCGAGGACGGCGAGTACGTCCCGCGGCCCGACGACGACAGCCAGACGCCGGAGTAGACGGCACGCTGGAGGTCGGCCTCGGAGGAGTCCCGGTAACGCCTGCGCCGCTCCTCGGCGTCGGCGGAGGTGTCGGCGTCCAGGGCGCGCTTGGCCAGGTCGCGCACGCGCTGACGGATCTCGTTCGACATCTCATCGAGGGTGTCGAGGGCCGCCGACGGCGTCGTCTCACGCGCCTGGAGCGCGGCCGTCGTCATGTCGAGCCGCTGACGCTGAGCACTCACCCAGGACCGCTCCCCCGAGGTGCTCAGGCCCACGCCGTGGTCGTCAACAGAGTCGAGCATCGTGTCCATGGAGGCCAAGTCCTCCAGGACCGGCCCCTTCTCGTTCTCCCAGGCCTCGGGCCAGGTCGACGACATCGTGAGCAGCGCCGAGGCATGGGCGATCGTGTCGTCCAGGGAGTCCAGCTCGCTGGCGCGACCCTCGAGATCCTTGGCACGGCTGGGCATCCCCCTGGCGAACCAGGCCGCGCCGCGCGGACTGCCGAACTCGTTGAAGGCGGCGGTCAGCTCGTGGTACCGCTTCTGGAACCACTCGAAGCGGACGAGCACCTGGGCACCGTGCGGCTCGTCGGCCGGGATCGTGCGCGCCAGAAGCTCGGTCGACTCCCAGTCGCCGGTCACCGAGGAGTAGTGGCGCTGGGCGGCAGCGAAACGCCGCCGTGCCGTGTTCCTCCCAGCGACGAGCGCGATGAGCCACCCGACTCCTCCGGCCATCGCGACCGTGGGGAGGACGATGCGCTCGAACACCCCCTGCACAGGGCGACCGACGACCTCAGCCGACTTCTCCGCCATCTGCTCCAGGCCGCCCGCCCAGTCCCCGATACGGAAGGAGTCCTTGCCCGCCTCCTGGATCTCCTCCTGGATCGACAGGCCGACCTTGACGTCCTCACCGAAGTAGGTGCCCACCCAGCGCCCCTCCGGCGAGACAGCGAGGACGACGAGCCCATCGGCCCAGTAGTTGGGGTCGGCGGCGCTGATCCAGTCCGGCTCGTTGATCCGCGCCCACTCCAGCACGGCGGCGTTGAAGTTCTCGGTGGCGTCGACACGGGGCATCGTGAGGACCTCGAGGTCGACCTCGTCGCGGAACTCCAGCGAGGCCAGGGACTCCTGGACCGCCTCGACCTGGAGGACGCCGGCCTCGTCGTGAACCTCCACCGTGGGTTTGTGGCGAGCCCCGAAGGGCTGCAGGGCCATGAGGGGGAGAGAGGCGATGAGGGCCAGGCAGGTCAGGACCTTGGCGCTCAGGCTGAGGACCGCACGGGTACCCCCGAGAGACTGGATGACTTCGCCGGACTGCATGGACCCGCCTTCCGCATCGTGATCAGGTGCCGCCAGCCTAGTGGACCACGCCACCTGCGGAGACACTCAGCCCCGGGCACTCCTACCCACGCAACTACTCCGCCCCCTCCCCCACCTGTCCACGCGCACCTCACCGAGATCGGGACTCATGGCACCTCGAGTTCGCCGCATCTGGTACGTCCGACGACGGGGTGCCAGATGCGGCGAACCGGAGGTGCCCGCGCTGCCGCCCCTGCGTGTCATATGTCCCGATCTCAAGGTGTCAGGTGGTTTCAGGTGGTGAGTGCAATGGTGGTGTCGTGTTCTGTTTTCTGCAGGAGCCTGTTGAAGGCTTCTGCGGGTGTGGCCCAGTCTAGGGTCTGGCGGGGGCGGGTGTTGAGGAGGTGCTGGGCCTGTTCGAAGGCGTGGAGGGGGTAGGTCGACAGGTCGGTGCCTTTGGGGAAGAACTCGCGGATCAGGCCGTTGGTGTTCTCGTTGGTTCCTCGTTGCCAGGGGCTGTGGGGGTCGCAGAAGTACACCTCGAGGTTGGTGGCGGTCCTGAAGCGGGCGACCTGGGCCATCTCGCCGCCCTGGTCCCAGGTCAGGGACCGGGCCATGGAGCGGGGCAGGCCCTTGATCATGGTCTCCAGCACCGTGGCCACGGTGGTGGCGGTGTGGTCGGTCAGCAGCGGGGCGATCAGGACCAGGCGGGTGGTGCGTTCGACCAGGGTGATCATCGCGGTGCGGTTGCCCGCGCCCATGACCAGGTCGCCCTCCCAGTGGCCTGGCACGGCCCGGTCGGCGACCTGGGCCGGGCGGGTGCTGATACGCGCGTCGGCCAGCCAGGGCCTGGAGGCCAGGGGCCCGGCCAGGGCCGAGCGTGGCACGCGCCGACTCCGCCCGGTACGCAGCCTGTAGTGACGGCCCAGCTCGGGCCTGTCAAGTTTTTTGTGTAAGCGGGTTGTTCAGAGGTGGGGGTTGATTCGGTCGGGGTAGGCGGTGGCGAGCTGGGCGAGGGCTTGTTTCCAGTTGGTGGTGATCCGGCCCTCGACCACGCGTGGCTTGGCCTTGCGCTTGTCCGCGGGCAGGTTCCTGTCCTTGTCGCGTTCTCGTGCCCGCTTGTCCTCGATGTTGCAGATCGCCAGCCACAGCAGCTTGACAGCGGCCTCGTCGCTGGGGAAGTGGCCCCGGTTCTTGGAGATCTTGCGTAGCTGGTAGTTGAGCGACTCGATGCTGTTGGTCGTGTAGATGACCCGGCGCAGCATCGGCGGGAACGCCAGGAACGGGGTGAAACGCTCCCACGCCCTGTCCCAGGTCGCCACCGTCTCGGGGTACTTGTCCCCCAGGGGAGAGCTGCTGAAGGCCGCCAGGGCCTCCAGGGCGGCCTCCTCACTGGGGGCGGCGTAGACCTGCTTGAGAGCAGCGGCGACCTTCTTACGGTCCTGGTAGGCCACGAACCTCATGGAGGCACGGATCAGGTGCACCACGCAGGTCTGGACCATGGAGTCGGGCCAGGTCGCCTCGATCGCCTCGGGCAGGCCGGTCAGCCCGTCACAGCACACGATCAGCACGTCCTTGACGCCCCTGTTGGCCAGCTCGGCGCACACGTGCGCCCAGAACGAGGCGCCCTCCTCGGCCTGGACCCAGATACCCAGGACGTGCTTGATCCCGTCCATGTCCACACCCACGGCGATGTGGGCCGAGCGGGTGGTGACCCTGTGGTCGACGCGGACCTTGACGCGGATCGCGTCGAGGTAGACCACCGGGTAGAACTCCTCCAGCGGGCGGCGCTGCCAGTCCAGGACCGCCTCGGCCACGGCGTCCGTGATCCTGCTGATCGTCCCCACCGACAGCTCCACACCGAGCGTGGACTCCAGGTGGTGGCGGATCTCGCGCACCGTCATACCACCGGCGTACAGGCTGATGATCATCGAGTCCAGACCGTCCATCCGCCGCTGCCCCTTCCTGACCAGCCGCGGCGTGAAGCTGCCGGCCCTGTCGCGGGGGACCTCGATCTCGAACGAGCCGACCTCAGAGCTGATCGTCTTGACCGTGGTGCCGTTGCGGGCGTTGCCACGAGCCACCGGCGCCTGCTCGCCCTTGTCGTAGCCAAGATGCTCCGTCAGCTCAGCCTGCAGACCCCGCTCCAGGGCCTCCTTGAGCAGGGCCGGCAGCAGCCCGTCGGCGCCCGTCAACCCCACCTCACCCGAGTCGATCCGCTCGAACAACCCGTCCAAGCCACCCGAGGCAACAAGATCCTCAACCACGCCCCGCCCACCAGCAGGACCAGTCTTCTCATCAGTCACAGTCATCAGTCCTTCAAAGAGGGCTTACACAGACCATTGAACACGCCCCCCAGCTCGGCGCGCAGCGTCCCTCGGCCCTGGACGTACAGGGACTGGTAGATCGTCTCGTGGCTCACACGAAGATCATCGCGCTCGGGGTGGTCCGCAGCCAGACGGCGGCTGATCTGCTGGGGCGACCACCGCTGTCTCAGGCCCTGGACCACCAGGGCCCGCAGCTGGTCGTTGGAGTCCAGCACACGCGCCTTGGGCCGTGCCCTGGCGGCCCGGGCCTGGGCGTGGCGGGCCTGGGGGTCGTAGGCCTGCCGGCCCCCGCCGGCAGCGACCTCGCGGCTGACCGTGGAGACAGCCACCCCCAGGAACCGGGCGATCGAGGCCAGGGAATCACCCCTGGCCAGGCCCGCAGCGATCGCGCCGCGCCCCTGAGCCCCCAGACGCCTGCCGTGCCCGGTACCCCGGACCATCACCTCGAACCCGTCCCCCGACCCGCCCCGACCACGCCCAGCAGGCCTGGTCGTCCCGACCATCCCGCCCTCCCTGGCCCCGTGCCGCATCCTCATACCCCACAGCCTGCACCAGTCCGACACCGTGGACTGAGGCACCGAGAAACAAGCCCCCGCCTCGCGAGCCAACCAACCCGACTCGATCAGCTCCCGCACACCATCGCGAACCACACCAGGCCACACCCCACGCACCACAACCAGCCCCTCTCCCAAGCACCACCCATTGCACTCACCACCTGAAACCACCCCATTTCTCCCGATCTCGAGGTGCCATTAGTCCCGATCTCGAGGTGTCATTAGTCCCGATCTCGAGGTGTCATTAGTCCCGATCTCGCGGAGAGAGGGAGAGGGGGAGGGGGAGGGTCAGGGGCGCTGGGCGACGGCCTCGATCTCGACCCGGGCCCCCAGGGGCAGGGCGGCGACGGCGAAGGCGGCGCGCGCCGGCAGGACCGGCCCCGTGAAGAAGCGGGCGTAGACCTCGTTGACCGCGGCGAAGTCGGCGATGTCGGCGAGCAGGACGGTGGTCTTGACGACGTCGCCGTACCCCAGGCCCGCCGCCTCGAGGACGGCGCCCACGTTGGTGAGCACGCGCTGCGCCTGTGCGGCGACGTCGCCGTCGACAAGGGTCCCGGTGGACGGGTCGAGCGGGACCTGCCCGGAGACGAAGATGAGGGACCCGGGCTCGTCGCCGGTGGAGACCCCCTGAGAGTAGGGGCCGACGGCGGCGGGCGCGCCGGTGGTGGACACGGCAGTGGGCATGGGGGCTCCTTCGCTGTGGTTCTCGCGCTGGCCCCGGTCGGGGCGCCGGCTCCGACCAGCGTATCGGCAGGCGGCGCCTCCACCCGCGACCCGCACCGGCGCCTCCACCCGTGACCCGCACCGGCGCCTCCACCCGCGGCCCGCAGCCGCGTCAGGACCCAGCCAGTCGGCCGCCCCCTGAGCCCAGCCTGTCCACCTACCGGGACTCCCAGGACATCCTCAGTGACGGATGACACACTGGCGGAATGCACTCACGAGCAGGACTCCCCGCCCAGCCAGAAGACCTCATCGACGTCGACGAGGTCGTCAACGCCTACTACGAGCTCGTCCCCGACCCCTCCGTCCCCGCCCAGAAGGTCGTGTTCGGCACCTCCGGGCACCGCGGCTCCTCCCTGGACACCGCCTTCAACGAGGCCCATATCGTGGCCACGACCGCCGCCATCGTCGAGTACCGCCGGAGCCAGGGCACTGACGGGGTGCTCTACATCGGCCGCGACACCCACGCCCTGTCCGAGCCCGCCTGGCGCACCGCCATCGAGGTGCTCTCCGGCGCCGGCGTGACCACCGCCGTGGACTCCCGGGGCTCCTACACCCCCACCCCCGCCGTCTCGCACTCCATCCTCCTGGCCAACGGCGCCACGACCCCCGAGGGCGTGCGCACCTCCGGCCCGGGCCTGGCCGACGGCATCGTCGTCACCCCCTCGCACAACCCCCCGCGCGACGGCGGCTTCAAGTACAACCCGCCCCACGGCGGCCCGGCGGACTCCGACGCCACCGGCTGGATCGCGGCCCGCGCCAACGAGCTCCTCGCCGACGGCTGGCAGGACGTGCCCCGTGTCCCCATCGCCGAGGCGCTTGACGGCAACTACGTCATCAAGCACGACTACCTCGAGACCTACGTCGCCGACCTCGAGAACGTCGTCGACATGGACGCCATCCGCGAGGCGGGGGTGCGCATCGGCGCGGACCCGCTGGGCGGGGCCTCGCTGGACTACTGGGGCGCGATCGGCGAGCGCTACGGCCTGGAGCTGACGGTAGTCAACCCCAAGGCCGACCCCGCCTGGCCCTTCATGACCCTGGACTGGGACGGCAAGATCCGCATGGACTGCTCCTCCCCCTACGCCATGGCCTCGCTGCGCGGCGCCATGACGCCCGACGCCGAGGGCCGCACGCCCTACGACGTCGCCACGGGCAACGACGCCGACTCCGACCGCCACGGCATCGTCACCCCTGACGGGCTCATGAACCCCAACCACTACCTCGCGGTCGCCATCGAGTACCTCTTCACCCACCGTCCCGGCTGGCCCGCCGGCGCAGCCGTGGGCAAGACGCTCGTGTCCTCCTCCCTCATCGACCGGGTGGTGGCCGCGATGGGCCGCGAGCTCATCGAGGTCCCGGTGGGCTTCAAGTACTTCGTGCCCGGGCTGCTCGACGGCTCGGTGGGATTCGGCGGCGAGGAGAGCGCCGGAGCCTCCTTCCTGCGCAAGGACGGCACCGTGTGGTCCACCGACAAGGACGGCATCATCCTGGCGCTGCTGGCCAGCGAGATCATCGCCGTGACCGGGAAGACCCCCTCCCAGCTGCACGTCGAGCAGGTCGAGCGCTTCGGCGCCTCGGCCTACGCGCGCATCGACGCCGCGGCCACCAAGGAGGAGAAGGCCAAGCTCGGCGCCCTGTCGCCCGAGGACGTCACGGCCACCGAGCTCGCCGGGGAGCCGATCACCGCCCGCCTCGTGCGCGCCCCCGGCAACGACGCCCCCATCGGGGGCCTCAAGGTCACCACCGCCAACGCCTGGTTCGCCGCCCGCCCCTCGGGCACCGAGGACGTCTACAAGATCTACGCCGAGTCCTTCAAGGGCGAGGAGCACCTGGCTCTCGTCCAGGAGGAGGCCAAGAAGGTCGTCTCCGCTGCCCTGGGCTCCTAGGACCGCGGCCGGCCTGCACCCGCCCTCACACCGGCCGGGTGCAGGCCGGGTGCAGGCCGGGTGCCGGCTGGCCACCGCACCCAGCCGGTCCAGGGCGGGGCGAGCCGGGGCGAGCCGGGCCGGGGCGCGGTGGAGCAGCCCCGCACGAGCTCCGCACGAGCCCCGACCGAGCCCCGCGCAGGGCTGCGCAGCCCTGCGCAGGACCGTCGGGCCCCGCGCGCCGTGCGCGCAGGCTCGGGAGGGGCGTTGCGCCGCAATCGGCCGAGTCTCATGCCCCGATCGCCGACGGTCCCGACATCGACTCAGCAATCGACGAGCAGCTCTTGTCATGTCGACTGCGCTTACGGTGTTGACGACGACCTGTCATCCATGAAGATAGGCGCCGATAGGTCTCGACAAGATCACCGTGTGTTAGCGAAGATAGTCCCATGTCTCCGCTCCCTGCCGCAGACCCCCCTGAAGGACCGGACCGCACCTCGCTCCACCACCGTGCCACCAGGCCGCTGTCCCGGTCGCCCAGATCGCCCCGGTCACCCGGACCGGCCCGCGACGGCACCCCCCGACGGCTTCCTGCCCACGGACGCCGCGCAGCGGCCCTCGTGTGCCTCGCGGCCCTCGTCCTCCCCGTGAGTGCCTGCACCCAGGCGAAGGGCCCTGAGCAGGCCGTGACGGTCACGCAGGTGCAGTCCCTCCCGTCCGGGAACCACGACAGCGACCTGCTTCACCTGCTACCCACCGCGGGCGGCAGCATTGATGTCGTCACCGACTGCGACGAGGAGACCGAGGTCTGCTCGAGCGCCGTGGTCAGCCGGGACGCCGTGGACGACAGCCTTCAGTGGGTGGTGGAGCTCACGCCCGCCGTCCATCTCTCCTCGTCCTGCCCGCCGCCCACCGGCCTGTATGGCGAGTACCACCTCGGCATGGACTTCTATCTCTCGGAGGCCTTCGGCCCGGCCGTCGTCAGTCCTGACGGCCGCCACATCGCGATGGTCACCTGCCCAGCGCTCGAGCTCGACGACGACGGCTGGTACGTCACCGACCAGCGCAGCGGGATCGTGGTCCTGGACGCCGCGAGCGGTCGGATGGTCCGCACCATCGAGGTCTCCGGGTACGTCCTGGGGCAGGTGCTCACCAACGACGCGCTCGTCGTCCAGACCGCCCAGGACGTCAACCCCGCGCTCGAGGGCACGCTGACCATCGCGCCCCTGACCGACACCTCAGCGGCACCCACGACCCTGCCCGCCGACCAGTGGCTCGTCGGGTCGGCCGACGGCTCGGTCCTGCTCTCACCGCGGCGCGCCGCGAACGACTGCCGTTTGGACCCTTGCGGCCCGATGGCCGTCACCCGGATGAGCACCGAGGGCACGGTCCTGGAGACGATCCCCGGTGTCGAGCGTGTCTACCCGGGCGGTTGGGTCAAGCGCTTCACCGACCCCTCCGCGGCCGTCGACCTCGCCGTCGAGGACAGCACCAAAGACCGGGAGGAGCGGGACCGGAACGCCCGGGCGGCCCTGGGACGCGAGGTCCTCGACCTCGACTCCGGCGCCACCGTCGACGTCACCGGCATGGACGTGGAGCCCACCGCCCTGCCCACCGGCCCGGGGCTCCTCGTCTCCCAGCCCGCCGACGACGAAGGAGACCCCGCGGCCACGTCCACCCCGGTCCTGTGGCTGAGCGCCGCCGACGACGGCCGACCCCACACCGAGGGCCTCGAGGCCTTCAGCCGGTGAGCACCCGCCCGAGCACCGCCGATTCAGCCGCGTCCGACAACCGGAGACCCCCCACGATGCCTGACCCAGCCCACCTCCCCCGTCACCCGCGCGGACGTGCCGCCCACGCGGCCCGGGTCGTGCGCGCCCTGCGCCTGGGAGCGCTCATCGCCGTCGCGGCCCTCGTCGTCCTGCTCGTGCTCACCTGGCCGAGCTCCGCCCCCGACCTCGAGGGCAACAACGTCAACATCGTCATCACCGGCCTGTGGATCGGCTTCGTGTGGGCCGTCGCCAGGCTGCAGGACGACCTGCGGCGGGTGGGGACGGTCATCGGCATCCTGCTCACCGCCCTCCCGGGACTTCGCGTCGTCCGGGCCGTCCTGGGCGCCTGGTGGGAGTCCTACCGGGAGTCAAGCGTCGACGTGCCCGTCCTGCTCGTCGTCGCCGCGACGACGACCGGGGTGATCGCCCTCATCACCCTCGACATCCTCCTGCTCCACCTGCGCAGGAGCACCGGGATCGGGCGCACTGACCCGAACGACCCCGCCCGCTGGAGGCCTCTGCGCGAGCCGCTCCCGGAGGAGCCCGGGCAGGCGCAGGGGCCCGGCGGCACCGGTGGGCCTCGGAGGTGGGTGACCGCGACCGCCACGGCCCTGCCGGTGGTCGTCTTCCTCCTCGCCGCGACACTGCCCACGGCCGCCCTCCGGCCCGTCAACCAGGTGATCGCCTCCCCCGTGCCCCAGGCCGAGCTGCCGCAGCGCCCGACGATCCCGGCCACCGAGGTCTCCTGGACCTACCGGACCGACGGCCTGCTCGCCATGGCAGCCGGCGCTGCCGGACCGATTCTCGTGCGTGACGGCGAGGTGGAGGCCCTCAACCCGGACGACGGCACGACACGCTGGAGGTACACGCGCCCGGGGGCGTCCTTCACGGATCTCAGGCCCAGGATCACCGAGAACGAGGAGGTTCTTCTCGTTGTCTCACCCGATGCCCGCCACCTCGCCCTGCGCATCGCCGACTACGTCAAGGTCCTCGACATGAGGACCATCGTGACCGTCGTCCTGGACGCCGTGACCGGGGAGGTCGTTCTCGAGCGCGAGAGCACCACCCTCGACACGCTCCAGCTGACCGACTCGGTGCTCCTCGACGGCTACGACGCCGTGTCCCTCGACGACGGGCGCACCCTGTGGAGCCTGCCCCGCCCGGAGCAGGACGAGGACCCCGAGCCTCAGGACCCCGACGACTGGACCGGTCCCGTGGCCTACTCCGGTCCGGCCGGGCACTCGACGCTCATCGTCGACGTCGACTACGAGGACAACGGCTCGTCCCTGACGACGAACGCGACCCTCACCCTGGTCCCCGAGGGGGACCCGACCGCGACGACCGAGGTGCCTCACGTCGCCGTCGACCCCGCCGCCGACAGCGTCGTCGTCGTTGACGGCTGGACAGGTCAGTACTCGGCCGGGGCACCGGTGATCCAGGGCTACGACGGGAAGGACGACGTCGTACCCGGCTGGGACATGCAGGCGGTCAACCTCGACGAGCTCGCCTCCGGTGCCGACGGGAGCAGCCGAACGATCCCGCTGGGCCAGGCCCCCGGCATCCACGGAGCGGCCTCGACCGCCGCCGGAACGCTCGTGACCCTCGCCCCCGTGACCGCCGCCGGAGTCGAGGGGCGCCCGGCCACCACGGGCCTGTGGGTCGGCGCGGTCCTCGACACGATCACGGGCGCGGTCTCCCCCGGTGACCAGTACCCGGGCCTGGCGGCAGCCCGCCTGGGGACGACACGCACGGTCGACAACGCCGAGGTCACCCGCTGGGTCACGGTCGAGCTGGCTGACGGCAGCCCGCCCGTCCGCCTGCGGATCGACCCGACCACGGTCGTGAACGCCGCGCGCTTCGGCGGCTGCTCCCCCCAGCAGATCAGCGGCTGGGGGTACCTGGATGACTGCGCGGCTGCGATGAGCGCCCCGGGGGTCATCGTCATCGCCCTCGATGCCGGCCGGTACCCGGAGAACGCGCACATCCTCTACGGCCTCGTGGGGCAGAGCCGATGAGATCCGCACCGATCCGCAGACTGTTCGCCACCGTGCTCAGCCTCACGGTCCTCACCGCCTGCGCAGCCGACCCCGTTCCCGAGGGGGCACCGACTCCGGGGCCTCCTCTCGAGGCGCAGGTCGGGCCCGGGCCCGGCGCCTCGGCGCTCATCACGCGGACCACCGACTCGGGCTCAGGCACCTGGGAGGTGGAGCTGGAGATGGAGTCCCGGGATCACGTCGGGAGCACCGTGCCCACCCCGTCGGGGCCCATCGTCGTCCTGACCGACAGACCGGACCATGAGGACCTGGCCTCGTGGAGCACGATCGTGGCCTGTCTGGAGGCGGGGACCGGGAGGCTGCTGTGGAGCGTCTCCATCAACAGCGGGCTGGAGAGCCCGTTGAACACGTACCGTGCTCAAGGCAGCCAGCACGAGTACGTCGGCGTCTCCCCGTGGTACGCCTATGGCGCGGGCGCCGTCGTGGTCAGCCCGGACGGCCGGCACGTCTCGCTCCAGCTCAAGGCCAACGACTACGCGGCGCCCGCCGACAGCCGGACGACCTTCGTCGTCCTCGACACCGCGACCGGCGACACCGCGCGCGTCGTCGAGGTCAGCGGCCTCGTCCTCAACCAGGCGCTCACCGACACCGAGCTCGTCGTCCAGACCGCTCAGGACACCGTCCCGGCGGGCAGCGGCCGGCTCCTGGCTGCCTCTCTCACCGATCCCAGGGCCGAGCCGACGAGCGTCCGCACCGACCTGTGGCTGGCCGGCTCGACCACCGACTCCGTCCTCCTGTCACCCGTGGACCTGGGGACCTGCTCGATGGCCAACTGCGCCGCGACCACCATCACCCGCATGACGACCAGCGGCCGGGTCATCGAGACCATCGCCTCGGTCTACCGCATCCACAGCGCGGGACGGGTCGAGCGGTACATCGACCCCGCCGCAGCCTCACCCCTCATCAACCCCGTCATCAACACCAGTGGCGCCGCTGAGCAGGATGTCGCCTGGCTGTCCACCCGGCGCGAGGTGCTCGACCCGGCCACCGGCACCTCCGTTGAGATCACCGGGCGAGAAGCCACGAGGATCACCCTGCCCACCGCACCCGGTCTCCTCCTGAGCACGGCGACCGCCGAGGACACCGACGCCGACGGGACGCTGAGAGTGCGCGCCACCCCGACGGGCTGGATCGCAGGACCAGGAGACGGCGAGGGCCAGATCCACGACGGTCAACCGATCTCGGTGCGGTTCGAGTACCCGGACGAGGCCCCCAAGGCGGTCACCGTCTCGGCCTCCCCCGAGTCCCTCGACGATCAGTAAGCCCCTGAGTCACGACAGGAACGACACGATGAGTGACGAGCTGAACGACGCCCGTGAGGGCGCTGACTCCCTGACGGCTGTCGGCGGCGGTGCCGACGGCGGCGCCGCCGCCTCGGGCGACCGCACGACCGGCGACAGGAAGGGCACCTCGGGCGACCGCACGACCGGCGACAGGACGGGCGGCCGGGAGCCTGCGGACGTCCTGTCGCCCACTGCGCCCTCAGTCCGCGGCCATCTCGCGGTCAGGACGCTGAGGGCGCTGCGGCTGGGCTGCCTCCTCGCACTCGCCGTGGCCTACGGGCTCAGCGTGCTGTGGGGCAGCGGCCTGCCGATCGACCGTGAGGCCCTCGTGCCGAGGGCTCCTGTCATCCCGATCGCTGCGGCCGCCTGGTTCCTGGGGCTGTTCGTCGCGTGGCGGCCTGCCGACGGAAAAGAATTCCACGACACCCCAGCCGCAGTGCGCTGGATCACTGTGTTCTACTCGGTCCTGGTCGTCGTCGTCATCGCCTGCGCCGCCATCGGGTCGGTGCACGTGGCTCGGGTGTGGTGGGAGGTCCACCGGTACTCCAGCGTGGACCTCGCCGAGCTGCTCGCCGTCCTCATCGGGATCGTGGGGACCGGGACGTTCCTCGTCACCGACCTGCTCCTGCGCCTGGTCTACCGCACCCGCTCCCGGCTCGTCCCGGCGCCCCCACCGGGCAGGTGGCCCCTGCGTCACCTGCGCCGCCCCCTGCACGGTGCCACCGGCTGGGCCCGCCCGGGTCTGGTCGCCGTCGCGCTGACCCCGAGCCTCGTGCTGGGGACCGCCGCCGCCATCACGCACGCGTGGCCCGAGACCCCCAACCGGCTCACGACCGAGCAGGCTCTCCCCGACCCGCTGCCCGTGCCGGGCGTCCTCGCCCCCGAGGCGGGATGGAGCCTGGACGTCCCGGACCTGCTCGACGTCGCTGCGGGCGCCGCAGGGCCGATCATGCTCACCCCTGGTGGCCTGACCGCCCTCGATCCCCGGGACGGGTCCACCGCGTGGACCCTGGAGCGGGAAGGCGCCAGCTTCGCCTCCTTCCGCTCCTCACTCACACGCATCAGCCGCTACTCCCCCTTCATCGTGACCAGTCCCGACCGCCGGTACCTCGCCGTGAGGGTCGAGGGGCCAGGGGACGACGTGCTCCTCGACGAGGAGACGACGGTGGTCCTGACCATCGACTCCCTGACCGGCGAGGTCACCGGGGAGCACCTCCTCGTCGACGGAGGCGTCCAGCTGACCGACAGCGCCGTCCTGTGCGGTGAGACCGCCTACTCCCTGAGCACCGGCGCGGAGCTGTGGCGCATGGGCGGTGAGAGCACCTCAGGATCCGGCGAGGAATGGGAGGGGTTCCCGGACTCCTACTCGGGCCCCGCCGGCCACGCCTCCTTCATCCTGTCGGTCGACAGTACAGACACCGACATCGTGGGGACGACCGTGGACCTCCATGTGGTCCCGGACACCGACCCGAGCGCCGGCGCGCGCGTCACCGGCGTGATGGCTCACGACGACCTCGAACCGCTGGTCGTCGACGGATGGGTCGGCCTCTACACCAGCTCGACGGGGTCCGCCGCGGAGGGCTGGCCCGCGCAGGCGGCTAGCCTCGACGCCCTGGCCGGGGTCCCAGGGGTTCCCGACGACAGGGTCGACCTGGGCCGCACCGTCGGCGCCAACGAGGCCGCCTCGGTCGCGGTGCAGGACTTCGTCGTCCTGCCCACGGGCGTCCCGGACGATCCGGGCTTCGAAATGAGATACAGAGACTGCGGGTGGGAGACGACCTCCATGGTCCAAGCGGTTCTCGACCTCGACACGATGACGGTCACGCCCCCGGAACGGACCCCGGGGCTGGCCGCAGCCACGATCGGAGGAACCCTCCTCGACCTCGGGGAGGCGGTGGCCCCGGCGCTGCGCATCCAGCCCGGTGACGGGGGCGCAGCCACGACGATCCCCGTCAGCCTCGACCCCGCGACCGGCGAGCCCGAGGAGAGTGTCCTGAGCAACCAGCTCCCCGCAGGGCCCCACGACCTGTGCGGGGCGAAGACGGACGACGCCCCGTACAGGGCGCTCAGCTCGCCAGGGGTGGCGGTCATCGTCCTCCAGACGACGCCCAGCCTCGATGCGACCGACTGGAACGACACCTACCGCCTCTACGGCGTACCGGGCGCCTCCTCCTGACGGGCCACCAGGGCCGCCCACACGGGTCGCCCTGTCACAATCTGCCGCAAATCACGTCGCCCTGACAGACGCCTGCCGGACATTCCGCATGATTCCGCCAGCGTCCGCACCGCACTGCCCACCCGCCCAGCATTTTGCGGCAGATCGTGACACACGAAGCGTCCTGACAGGGCCACCGCACCGTCCGGTACCCGGCACCGCACCGTCCGGTACCTGCCACCGCACCGTCCGGTACCCGGCACCGGGTACCTCGTTGGCTAGGCTCGCTGTCGTGACTCAGCAGCGTCCCTCCGATCCTTCCGAGCGCCACGTCGAGTACGTGTCCGGCGAGCCCGGCGCGGGCCCCTCGGCGGTCTCGCCCGCCTCTGCCGCGGACGGCCCAGGAGACGCAGCCGGGCCGGGTGGGCCAGGCCCGGGCGGGGCGGGAGGCGGCCGCGAGCGCGCCGCGATCCCCCACCAGCAGTCGCGCCCGGGCCCCGAGGACGACCGTCTCCTGGCCACCGGTGAGCGGGTGCGCCCCTCCTCGGCCCGTCAGGGCCCGCCCGAGCGCAGGCCACGTCCCACCCAGGAGGAGATCCGCCGCCAACCGGGCAGGCGCGCCTGGGTGCCCAGGCAGCACGGCGCCTGGTCCATGCTCGTCCTGCCGCCGGTCATGGGCTGGGTCGTCGGCGGAGTGAGCTGGGTCAACCTCCTGCTCCTGCCCGCCTGGTGGGGCGCCTACTTCGCCTACTGGGCCTGGTCGCAGTGGCTGCGCACCCGCTCGGCGGGCCGGCGCGCCCTGCTCGTGCTGCCGCTGGGCGTGTACACGGCGTGGACGGCGATGCTCGCCCTGCTCACCGTCATCGCGGCGCCCTACCTCATCCAGTGGGCGGTGCCGCTGGCGCCGCTGTTCGCCGTGGCCGTCCACCAGGTGTGGCGCGGGCACGAGCGCTCCCTCGCCTCGGGCCTGGCCACGACCGCCGCCGCGAGCCTCATGGCGGCGGTCACCTACAGCGCCGCGGTCGACGGCGCAGGGGGCTTCCTCGGCACGGGCGGGACGCCGGGGCTGCCCGGCGCGAGCCCCAACGGGGAGCTGACCGGCTGGGCGTGGACGTGGCTCGTCACCGCGCTGACGGCTGCCTACTTCTGCGGGACCGTGCCCTACATCAAGGCGATGATCCGCGAGCGCTTCAACATCCCCCTGCTCGTCGGCACCGTCCTGGCCCACGCCGCGGTGGCAGCGCTCACGGCGTGGCTGGCTGTCGGCGGCTACGTGTCCTGGGCGCTTGCGGCCCTGTGGGTGGTTCTGGCGGTGCGCTCCCTCGTCATGCCGCTCATCCAGTGGCACCTCGCCCGGTCCCGGCACCGTCCGCTGCGCCCGGGCGTCATGGGGGTCGTTGAGATCGTCATGTGCGTCCTGCTCCTCGTCACGGTCGCCGTCTCCTGAGGACGTCACAGTCCCTGACGAGGTCGACTACCTCCCCGTGCGCCCGGCGCCCGGCCCGCGAGTCCCGGACACATCCCGGCTCGAGTCGGCACCTCCCCGTGCGCCCGGCGCCCCGTACCCGGAGAGCCCCTGCGGCAGGCGCCCTGCGGGCGCGAGGGCGGTGCGAGGCCGGTCGCCTCAGACCGCGCCCCGGTGGGGGTAGGCGGCGGCTGCGGCGAGCACCCGGTCGTTCTCGGCCGGGGTGCCGACGCTCACCCGCACCCCCTCGTTCCTGAAGGGCCGCACGAGCAGGCCGGCCCCGGCGAAGTGCGCGGCGAGGTCCTCGGCGCGCCCGCCGACCCCGAGCCAGAAGAAGTTGCCCTGGGCGTCGGGGACCTCCCAGCCGTCAGCGCGCAGAGCGGCCACGACGCGGTCGCGCTCGGCGGCGACGGCGGCCGACCTGCGGGCGGTCTCGGCGCGCGCCTGCGGAGCGAGGGCGGCCAGCGCCGCCGCCTGGGAGGGCAGGCCGACACCGAAGGGCGTCGAGACCGAGCGCACCGCGCCGATGAGGCCGGGCTCGCCCATGAGGTAGCCGACCCGCATGCCGGCCAGGGCGTGGGCCTTGGAGAAGGTGCGCGCCACGACGAGGTTCGGGTGGTGCTCCAGGAGTCCGAGGGCGTCGCCGACACGCGAGTCGGTGACGAAGTCGAGGTAGGCCTCGTCGACGAGCACGACGACGTGCCCGGGCACGCCCTCGACCAGGCCCCTCAGCTCTGCCCGGCTGAGGGCAGGCCCCGTGGGGTTGTTGGGGGTGCAGGCCAGGACCGCGCGGGTGCGCGGTGTCACGGCTGCGATCATGGCGGGGACGTCGTGGCGGGCGGCCTGGGTCAGCGGCACCGTGACGGGCTCGGCCCCGGCGACCGCGGCGCAGATCGGGTAGGCCTCGAAGGAGCGCCAGGGCATGACGACCTCGTCCCCCGGCTCGCAGACCGTGTCGAGCAGGTGCTGGATGAGGGCCACGGAGCCGTTGCCGACGACCACCTGCTCGGGGCTCAGGCCGTGGAGGGAGGCGAGGGCCTCCACGAGAGTCTGACCGGTCATCTCCGGGTAGCGGTTGACGCCGGCGGCGGCCTCGGTGAGGGCGGCGAGCACCGGGGCCTGGACCGCGAAGGGCAGCTCGTTGCTCGAGAGCTTGGCGACCTCCTGGCTGCCGGGCCGGGCGCCCGGGACGTAGGAGGGGAGGCTGGCCACGGAGGGGCGGATGCGTACGGGGGTCGAGGGGGCGCTCATGCCCCCATCCTCCCACCGGCTCCGGGTGGCCCGAGGCCGTGCGGGCCCCGGCGGGGCTGGGCGGGGCCCGGCGGGACCGTGCGGAGCTGGGCGAGGCCGTGCGGGCCCTACGGGGCCCGACGCCCGGCCCCGGGAGCTCGGCTGGAACGCCGAAGGCCCCGGCCGGCGGGGTGCAGCGGGACCGCACCCACAGCACCGGCACAGGAGGACCTGACAGGATGAGTCCATGGAGTTCATCGTGCGCACCATCGGGAACGCTGCCGGACTGTGGCTCGCCGTCGTCCTGCTCGACGGGATGAGCGTGCCCGGAGCGCCCTCGACACTTCTTATGATCGCCAACCTGCTCGTCGTCGGCCTCGTCCTGGCGCTGGTCAACTCGCTGGTCAAGCCGGTGGCGCGCTTCGTCGCCTTCCCGCTGTACGTCCTCACCTTCGGGCTGTTCGCGCTCGTGGTCAACGGGGCGATGCTCCTGCTCACCAGCCGCATCACCGACGCGCTCGTGGGTGTGGGCGCCGAGGCCGGGGTGGCGCTCGGCCTACACGTCGGGTCCTTCGGGACCGCTGTCATCGGATCGCTCGTCATCTCGGTCGTCTCGTCCCTCATCGTGAGCGTCCTGGGTCCGAAGGAGGAGTGAGACCGGCCCCGGCCGCGCCGCGGGGCCACCGGCCCCGGCCACGCCCCGGGGTCACGGGTCCATTCCCCCGGGCCACCGGCCCCGGGTCCACGGGCCGTCCCCGACGCGGCGGCCCGGGGTCCCCGAGGCCAGGAGCACCCGGGGTCCCCGAGGCCAGGAGCACCCGTCCGACCGCCGCCCCCGGCCTCAACGCGCCACGCGCCGACCTACGGGGACGGGTTCGCGGGGTAGGGATAGTACTGCCCCAGAGGGGCCCCGGGAAGGTAGGAGCCGGGGGGATAGGTGGGGGGATCCACGGGGGGATCGTCGGGGACTCCGGCGGACTCGCGGGTGATGTCGAAGATCATCTCCGTGGTCTGCGCTCCGTCCTCCCCGACCCCCGTCAGGGCCGCGAGCCCCTCGTTGTACTCGTCGATGCTCGGGTGCCCCGCCATGCCCTCGGTGGTCTGGGCGTAGACGGACTGCCCGTGCGGGTTGCCCTCGATGCCCGAGTCGTTGGAGTCGATCGTGACCACCGTGCGTGAGGTCGTGCGCGGGGTGAGCGCCCCGTCCAGGGCGGGCACGGAGTCCCGGACGTCCTCGACGTGCACCGCCGTGACGTCCGAGGGCAGGACCGCTCCTGCGGTGGGGGCCCCGGCGGTCAGGACGCTCGTGATGTCGAACTGCTCGGCGATGGCCGGGTCGGAGGCGATGTTGACCGCCGTGGCCCCTCCCTGGGAGTGTCCGTAGAGCCCCACCGGCTCGCCGGGCTGGATGCCCGCCTGCCGCATCGCGGTGACGACGGCGGCCTCCATGTCCGTCGGGCGTCCCGAGACCGCCTCGAAGTTGGTGAGCTGGTCCTGGGGGTTGGAGCTGCCCACGCCCCAGTCGCTCGTGCCGGGGATGACGACGACCCAGGAGTTCGTCCCGTCCTCGTGGGTGGTGCGCAGGATGGAGATCGCCCCGCTGTCGGAGTCGGTCGCCTTGACGGAGTCGGCGTACTCGATGAGGCCGGAGACGGAGTCCAGCGTGAGCGGGTCCCCCGCGCTGTCCGCACTGCGGGCGTGGCCCGACCGCGCGAAGGTCCCTCCCGTCACCGTCCGGCCCCTTCTCCAGTCCTCGGCGCCCATGGCGGTCACCGTCGTCCCCAGGCCGAAGGGGTCCTCCACCCCAGGGGGGACGGTCATGCCCTGCCCCCCGCGGGGGGTGACCGTCACGCCGGTCCTCCGGCCGTGCCAGTCCTCGCCCGTGGACTCCGAGAGCATCGCCAGGTAGTAGGCGACGCGCTGCATCGGGGTGAGCGAGGAGGTCTCGACCATCCTGGAGCCGACCTGCACCTGGTCGGGGAGCTTGCGGCTGATCGGCTCGTCGATGTCCTCGGCGATCCCAGCCAGGTACTGCTCGATCGTGGGAGACACGGGCCCCTGGGCCCGGGCTCCGAGACCTGCCAGGATGACGAGGACGGTGAGGTCCTCCGCGACCCAGTCCGCCAGGTCGGCGTCCTGGAGGAGGACCTGGGCGTTCTGCACCACGGCCGCCTGGTCCTCAGAGGCCAGGCCGGGTCCCGTGAGGCCCAGGGCGCGGGTGATGACCCCCGCCAGCGCGAGGAGCGAGCTGGCTGTCTTCCACCCGGGGCTGTACCCCAGGAGGCGCGCGGCGCTGAGCCACATGCTGATGGCTGTTGGGGTGGTTCCGGCCGCGCTCTCCGCGACGCCGTAGGTCTCGGAGGCCGCCGAGACCTGGGACGCGAGGTCGTGCAGGGCGGCGGCGCACTCGTCGAGGGAGCCTGTCAGGGTCTCGATCTGGGTGATCGCCGTCAGGCGCCGCAGCTCGAAGGCCAGCTGTGTGAGCGGCTGCGCGGTAGGGACAGTCAGCAAGGGAGACACCGCGAGGTTGAGCAAGGTGTAGAAGGCAGGATGGATGGCCCCTGCGACGGCCCACGGCATGATGCCGGTCGCGGGAGAGACCGCGGCCGATGACTCCTGCGCGCCCGCACCGGGGGCCAGCGACCCTCCGAGGCTCACCTGGTCGCCGGCCACGGCGTCACGCACCCCCGCCAGGGCGGCCCCGGCGTGGACGGAGGCGTCCTCGAGCCACTGCGCCGCGGTGGTGAGCGTGGAGGCGAAGTCGTCCAGGTCCTCGGTGCTCACCGAGTAGGCGCCCCCGGAGACGAAGACCTTGGTCCCCTCCTGCATGCCCGGCCACATGAGCTGCCCCGGGCGGCAGATCCCGGCGCTTCCCGCCGGCTCGGAGGGGTCCGCGGGGGCCGACGACGGCGTGGCGGAGGACACGGGGCGCTCCGCCGGCTCGGGGGGAGGCTCGGGCGTGGGGTCGGCTACCTGCTGCGAGGGGCTCATGGGGTCCCCCTCAGTCGGCGGCCGCGTCGTCCACCGCGGCGGCTGCGTCGTAGGCGGCGGTCAGAAGCGCGTCGAGCCCTCCGAGGAGGACGTGGGCGTCGTCGAGGTCGGTCTGGCAGGCGGAGGCCGCCAGGCCGGTCCACCCCAGGGGGATGAGGGTCGGCACCATCGAGACCCCTGTCTCGGCGTCGTCCCGTGCGAAAGAGATGTGTGTGGCGGTCATGGCTCGACGGTAGGAGACCCCGCGCTCCCACCGCTGGGGCCCTGTGGACGCGGCGCACGCAGGGGTGCACGAACCGCCCTTGTGGAGCACCTCGCCCCGGGGCAGGAGGGGAGGCGGGCCGTCGGTCGGCCCGCCCCGGCCGGTCGGGCGCGAAGGCGGCCCGCCCCAGGCCCACCGAGACCCCCGGCTGTCCCCACCGGCCTCGACCGACCCGACAGGAGGGCGGTCCGCCCGGCGTCGTCTACGCCAGGTCGCGGCGACCGGCGAGCCAGGCGCCGGCGGACAGCAGCACGGCCGCGAGCCCGGTCAGGACCAGTGCGCCGGTCCAGCTCAGTGACGGTGAGGCGTGCCCGAGGGTGAGGACCTGCGGCACGTGCTCGAGCACGGACAGGTCCCTCAGCCACTGGGGAAGGTCGAGCAGGTCGGCCAGGAGCGTGAGCATGGCCGTCCAGGCGAACAGCCCCCACGCCACTGGGCCCACGGCCCTGCCGAGGCCGGTGGCCAGGGCTCCCGCGCCGATAAGCGCGAGGCAGGCCGGCCACGCTCCGAACGCGGCGAGGAGGCTGTCGAGGGCCAGTTCCCGCTGCCCCGTCGTCGCCGCGCTCGTCAGCCCGAGGCAGGCGGCCCCCGCGACGAGGGTCGCCAGGCTGCCGACCGCAGCGGCCAGCGCAGCCGTGAGCACCCGCTGGCCGCGGGGGCGCGGGGCAGCGACAAGAGCCTGAGCGCGCCCGGCCAGCTCGTCGCGCCACGCCGAGCCCATAACCGCCACACCGGCCCCCGCCGCGACGAGCGCCAGGAAGGTGAGGACGAGCGACACGTAGCTGCGCGCCGCGAAGCCGCCCCCGAGGAAGGCCGCGAGGTACTCCGACTCCTGCACGATCGTGCCCAAGGACCCCTCGAGGGAGCCGGTCAGGCAACCGTAGAGGGCCGCCATGGCCACCGCCCCCACCACCCACCACGCCGCAGCGCTCGCCTGGACGCGCAGGGCCAGGGTCCACGGGCCGCGCGGGCCGGGCCGTCCCAGGCCGGGCCGGCTCGGCCAGGCAACCACCGGTGAGTCGAGGTCACGCCGGGCGGCCAGGGCCAGCGCGAGGAGGGCGACGCCGTCGGCGACGACGACGAGGACCACGGCCCAGCCCCAGGCCTCCCCGGTCCAGGGACGCATCGCCTGGGCCCAGCCGATGGGGGACAGGAGGGACAGCCAGGCCCCCGGCTGCCCCAGGGAGTGCAGGACGTCACCGACGGCGCGCAGGCTGAAGGCCGCGAGCAGCGCGAGGAGGGCAGCGCCCCGGGCCGAGCGCGCCGAGGGCGCGGTCTGGGCGGCCAGGAGCGCCGCGGCCCCCAGGCACAGCCCGACCCCCACCGACCCCGCCGTCATGGCCAGGGCCCCCGATGCGCCCAGGCCCCCCAGGACGAGCCCTGCCCAGACCCCCAGGCCCACGGCGGTCAGGCAGATATCGAGCACGAGCAGCACGACCCAGGCCTCGGCCCCGGGCCTCAGGGCGCCAGCGCGCACGAGCCCCGCCTGACCTGACTCCTCGGTGGCGCGGGTGTGCCGCACGACCAGGACGATCGCGAGCACCGCCAGCCCCAGGGCGACGTAGACGAGGAGCTCGTTGGCGACGAGCGCCGCCAGGCTCGGGGCGACGCCGTCGGCCACCGCCTCCATGCCGTGGCCCGGTCCGGTGAAGGCCGCCATGCTCGGGGTGCGTTCCATGACGCCGGCGGCCAGGCGCAGCTCCTCGGTGCGGTAGCTCCTGGACAGGGCGTCCACGGAGTACCAGCACAGGGCGCCCATGCCCAGGACCCACACGAGCAGGCCGCGCAGCTCGCGCAGGAGCATCGCCCTGGCGAGCGCGGCCAGGGCCAGGAGCTCGGCGAGCCGGTCCCCGACGACGAAGGGCTGGGTGTCGGCCCCGCCCGGCTCCTCGGCCCCGCCCGGCTCGGCCGGGCTCATGCGCCGGTCCCGGCGTCGGTGCCCGCCGCTGTGCGGGCGTGGGACAGGAAGACGGACTCTAGGTCGGTGCCCGGTGTCAGGGCGAGGTCGTCGACGGCGCGGCCGCGCAGGACGATCGTGGCGCGCGAGGCCAGGGCCGTCACCTCGGACAGGACGTGACTCGACAGCAGGACCGCGGTGCCCCGCCCGGCGGCCTCGCGCACGAGCTGGCGGAAGACCTCCTCCATGAGCGGGTCCAGGCCGGTGGTGGGCTCGTCGAGGACGAGCAGCTCGGTGTCCACCGAGAAGGCGGCGACGAGGGCGACCTTCTGGAGGTTGCCCGTCGAGTAGGAGCGGATGCGTCGGCTGGGGTCGAGGTCGAGGCGCTCGATGAGCTCGGAGCGGCGGGGGGCCGGGCCGGTCAGGCCCCGAAGACCCTCCAGCGCGTCGAGGGCCTGGGCGCCGGTCAGTGAGGGCCACAGGGCGGTGCGAGCGGGCACGTGGGCCAGGCGGCGGTGGATGCGTACCGCGTCGGACCAGGGGTCGGCGCCCAGGACGCGCGCCGTCCCGGAGCCGGCACGGATCATGCCCAGCAGGATCCGGATCGTCGTGGTCTTGCCCGCGCCGTTGGGCCCCAGGAAGCCGACGACCTCCCCGGGGTCGACACGAAGGTCCAGACCGTCCAGGGCGCGCACGGCTCGCCGCCCCCTGCCGAAGGTCTTGCTCAGGTCCTCGACCTCGACCGCCGGACTCGCAGCGCTGCCCATGCGGGCATCGTACCCCTGGGGCGCGGGAGCCCAGGAAGCGGTGGCCGATCCCGCACCTCGCACCTCCCCCTCACCGCGAGATCGGGACTAATGACACCTCGAGATCGGGGGAAGTGACACCCCGAGATCGGGGGAAGTGACACCCCGAGATCGGGGGAAGTGGTACGTCGAGGCTGGTCTTCTCACTGAGCCCCCGCCCGCGCGCCTCACCCGCCGCTCCGTCGACCGGTCATGTGACTGTCGACCGTCTATGTGACAGCGAAAGCCCGGTCGAGAGTCACATGACCGGTCGAGGGGTGACGGTGCGGGTCTCCGAGTGATCCTGCCAGACCTACAAGTAGAAGGATCGGCACGACCCCACCGCGTGCAGTCCGGGTCCACGAGCCCAGGCGGGCAAAGACCTACGACGGCCCCGCCAGGACCGCGCCCGGGCGACCGAACCACAACCGACCGGTCCAGGCGTCATGGCCCTCCTCCTTCACCGTCATGGTCGTGGTGCGTCACGCGCTGCAAATGGTGTACAGCCGGGTGTCAGGGCAGCGGTCAGGAGCCTTGAGAGGTCAGTTCCTGGTGAGTAAGGTTTACCTTACTCACCAGGGAGGGCGTCCGGGGAAGTCAGGAGGGCTGCAATGCCTAGAGGAGTCCAGGGCGCGGTGCTCAGGCTGCTGCGCGCCCCCGAGCACGTGCTCGCCGTCACAGAGGTGCGCGAGCTGCCCCCGTACACGGAGGTCACGGTCCGCTGCCCGACCCTTCTGGGCGCCTCCGCCGCCACGCTGCCACCGACCACCTGGGTGCGGATGTGGATCCCCGAGGGCGGCCGGGAGCACCAGCGCGCCTACACCCTGACCCGCGTGGATCGCGCCACGGCGACGGCGAGGATCCTGTTCCTGCACCACACGCCGTCGGGACCCGCCTCACGATGGGCTCGGACTGCTGAGCCCGGGGACACGGTCCCGGTCCAGCTCCTGGGCGGGACGAGCTACCGGCCGCCCCGGGAGGACGACAGTGTGCTGCTCGTCGGCGACGGCGCCTCCGCTCCCGCGGTCGCTGAGGCGCTGTCCCACGCTCCGGCCGGCTGCCAGACGCAGGTGGTCCTGGCCGCGCAGGCGGGCCACCTGCCACCGGGGGTGTCACCGGGCACCGGCTCGCACACTCTCACGCTTGTCGACCCCGGAGGCGGGCAGGAGCGAGTTCTCGCCGCGGTCAGTGAGGTGCTCGCCGACGCCGGGACGCCAAGCTGGGCGTGGGTGGCGATGGGCAGCGGGACGACACGCGCGGTCAGGAGCCGTCTTCTCAACGCAGGTGTTCCGCGCAGGTCGATCCAGCACCAGGCCTACTGGGTGCAGGGCAAGGCCATGGGCACGAGCGGCCCCGCGCAACCGGGCTGAGGCCGAGACCACGGGGCTGGCTCAGGGACCGCCGCGTACGAGTGCGGCCCGCGCGCCTCGACGCGCAGGGAACGGGTGTGCCATAAGTCCCGATCTCGAGGCGCCATTTCTCCCGATCTCGCGGTGCCATAAGTCCCGATCTCGAGGTGTCATAAGTCCCGATCTCGGGGTGCCATATGTCCCGATCTCGGGGTGCCGTATGTCCCGATCTCGAGGTGCCATTTCTCCCGATCTCGAGGTGCCATATGTCCCGATCTCGAGGTGTCATAAGTCCCGATCTCGGGGTGTCATAAGTCCCGATCTCGAGGTGCCATATGTCCCGATCTCAGCGGGGCGGGCGGAGCGGGCGGGGCGGGCGGGTCGGGCAGGGACGGGAGCGGGGGGGGCGGCCCGCCCTCATCACGCCGCCGTCATAATGGCACCCATGAGCCGTGAGCCCCGCGTCGACCTGTCCACCCTCACCCCACCCGTCGCCCTTGGCCCCCTGGACGGCCGCTACCGCGCGGTGGCGGCCCCGCTGACCGACCACCTGTCCGAGGCCGCCCTCAACCGGGCCCGCCTCCACGTCGAGGTCGAGTGGCTCATCCACCTCACCGACAACCGGGTCCTGCCCGGAACCCCCGTCCTGTCGGAGGCCGAGAAGGCCTACCTGCGCGGTGTCGTCGAGACCTTCGGTGCCGCCGAGATCGCCGAGCTGGCCGAGATCGAGGCCGAGACCCGCCATGACGTCAAGGCCGTCGAGTACCTCCTCAAGCGGCGCCTCACCCAGGCCCCGACCGTCCCGGGCCTGAGCGGCGCCGACTCCGGGCCCACCGTCCTGCCGGACCTGACCGAGGTCGTCCACATCTTCTGCACCTCCGAGGACGTCAACAACCTGTCCTACGGGGTGACGATCAGGGACGCGGTCGAGCGGATCTGGCTCCCGCAGGCCCGCGGGCTCGTGGCCGACCTGTCCTCCATGGCGCACGAGCACGCCGACGCGGCCATGCTCGCCCGCACCCACGGCCAGCCCGCGACGCCGACGACGCTGGGCAAGGAGCTCGCCGTCCTCGCCTTCCGCCTGTCCCGCCAGGTGCGCCGCGTGGAGTCCACCGAGTACCTGGGCAAGATCAACGGGGCCACGGGCACCTTCGGAGCGCATGTCGTGGCCGTCCCGGGAGCCGACTGGCAGGCGGTGGCCCGCTCCTTCGTCGAGTCCCTCGGGCTGACCTGGAACCCGCTGACCACCCAGATCGAGTCCCACGACTGGCAGGCCGAGCTCTACGCCGACGTCGCCCGCTTCAACCGCGTGGCGCACAACCTGGCCACCGACGTGTGGACCTACATCTCACTGGGCTACTTCCACCAGCGCCTGAGCGCCCAGGGCTCCACGGGCTCGTCGACCATGCCGCACAAGGTCAACCCGATCCGCTTCGAGAACGGCGAGGCGAACCTGGAGATCTCCTGCGCCCTGCTCGACTCTCTGGCCGCCACCCTCGTCACCTCCCGCCTTCAGCGGGATCTCACCGACTCGACCACCCAGCGCAACATCGGGGTCGCACTGGGCCACTCCCTGCTGGCCATCGACAACATCCGCCGCGGCCTGGCCGGGCTCGACGTCGACCGTACGCGCCTGGCCGAGGACCTCGACGCCACGTGGGAGGTCCTCGGCGAGGCCGTCCAGCAGGCGATGCGCGCCGCCGCCCTGGCAGGCGCCACCGGCATGGCCGACCCCTACGAGCGTCTCAAGGAGCTGACCCGCGGCAAGAAGGTCACCCCCGAGGGCATGCGGGAGTTCATCTCCGGCCTGGGCATGCCCCGGGAGGTCGAGGCGCGCCTGCTGGCGCTCACCCCGGCCACCTACACGGGGCTGGCCGACCGGCTCGTCGAGCACCTCGACGACTGACGGGCACGTCACCCGGGCCCGTCGTCAGGGCGACTGATCCGGGCACCTCAGACACAGGCGCCGCCTCGGGGCGCCGGCTCGGCCCCGAGCTGGCGGCACCTCGTCCCGTTTTCAAATCGTGACCTCTTCGTTATCATGGCGTGACCATGATGGCTGACGCCGCCATCTGGGCTACCACGCCTGTCGCGGTCGCGACGAATGAAGGACGGCCATGAACACCAGTGTCCTGAGCCCCGCATCGTCCTCCGAGCACTCCCCCACCCCCTCCCCGGGTCCGTCCGCGGTGCGCGCGGACCGGTCCCCCGGTGCGCCCTCCCACCGGTGGGCGCACCGCACCGTGACCGGGCAGCAGCCCGAGCTCAGGTCCTGGCCCACGCACGTTCCCCGATGGCTGCACGGGGTCTACCTCGTCATCGGGGTTGTCCTGATCGTCCTGTGCCCGTGGGGTGCGGTCGGCGAGCCCGGAGGGCTGCTGTTCCTCCTGGCCTCGCTCGCCCTGAGCGTGTCGGTACCGGCGACCTCCTGGAGCCCCGTGCCCGGCTCGCTCATGGCGCTCGTGGCCTTCGCCGTGCTCGCGGCCGCCCCTCAGGAGGCGACGATCGTGTCGACGGCGGTGCTCCTCAACGCCGCGACGCTTCACGCCCGCGGCGTGCCCCACGCCTTCGCCTGGGCCTTCACCCTCTCCCAGCTGCTCGTGTTCACCGTCGCCAACCGCGGCGCCTCGGTGGTGCAGGACGCGCTGCTCCCGTGGGGGCTGCTGACCGCCGTGGCGGTGCTCGCGGGCACGGCGGTGCGCATCGTGCGCGGCAACGCCGATCACACCCGACGGCGGGCGGCCCGGGCGCTGACCGCCCAGCGCCAGCTCATGGCCCGAGAGCTCCACGACACCTCGGTCCACGACATCACGACGATGATCATGCGAGCCGAGAGGGCCCGGACCCACACGACCGACCCGGAGACCCTGGCCGACCTCGAGCTCATCGCGAGCGTGGGCCACCAGGCGGTCGGCGAGCTGCGCGGGCTGCTGCACATGATGCGGCTGTCCGACGGCGCCTCCGCCTGGAGCACGGCCCTGCCCGCCGTCCTCGTGCCCTTTGACGAGCTCATCGGGCGAGCCGAGACCGAGCTGGGACAGGCCGGCATCTCGCTGACGACGCACGTCGAGGCCGACCTCGAGGAGCTGCCACGACAGACCCGGATCAACCTCGCCCGGATCCTGGGCGAACTGTTCGCGAACATGGGCAAGTACGCCGTCCGGGGCAGCTCCGCCACCGTCTTCATCGACCTCGTCCCCGGCCACCTGCGCTGCGTGGCCATCAACCGTGTCGACCCACGCGCCCTGGGTGGACGGCACATGCGCGGCTCGACGAGCTCGCAGCTCGGGCTCGTCGGCATCGCCGAGCGCGCCTCGGCCCTGGGGGGACGAAGCAGCTTCTCGGAGAAGGACGGTGTGTGGATGGCCCAGGTGACCCTCCCGACACCCTCGTGCCGCGCGGCCCAGGCGACCGGTCGCGACCCGCACCCCGGGCGACCGGCCCGCCCCCACCGCAGGCGCCACCGGCCGCGCCCGACGTCCTGCTCCCCGACCGACAACAACACCGATCGGAACGATAACGATAGGGTAGAGCCCGTGGACGTGGTGGACTCCTCCACGTCCCCTGCCTGACACCCACGTCCCTGAACCAGGAGCACTCTCATGAAGCGTCTCGCCGTCGTGTCCGCCATCGCCATGCTCGCCCTGCCCGTCCTCGTCACCGCCCCGGCCTCGGCCGCCACCGGCCTCCAGACAAGCCCCCAGGAAAGCGAGATCAGCAGCTCTCAGACGGCCGCCTTCGGCGCCGTGCCGACGAGGTTCGCCCCTCCGTGCAGCTACCTGACCCGCGTGTGGTGCCGGTTCTGGCTCCTCTAGATGATTGAAGAGCGGTGGGGTGGGGGCGCGGGCCAGGACGCACGAGGCCGGGGCTGATGACACGAGGCCGGGGCTGGCGGCACGAGGACGGGGCTTTGCGGTGAAACCGGGGGTCTGCGCCCCGGTCTCACCGCAAAGCCCCGTCCTCACCGACCGGGTCAGCGCCGAAGGACACCGGTGCCGACCAGGTGCCGGGCGGCGAGCCCCGCGACGCACTCCTCGGCAGGGCTGACCCCGAGCCGGTTGACGTCCATGTGCACGAGGTCGACCACCCGCCTGGCGCCGACCCCGACCCCGATCCGCTCGGTCGTGCGCACCGCGTCACCGGCGAGCTCGTCGAGGGCGCTGAGGTCCTCGGCCTGGCGCTCGCACTGCTCGACGACCCCGGTGACGAGCCCGATGAGCTCGTCCTGGGCGCGCATGCCGGCGGGAAGGCGCGCCCCCCAGGCGCGCAGGTGCGCCGCCAGCATCTCCTGAGCGGGCACCTGGCCGCGCACGGCGACCAGGGCCAGGAGGTGGGCGGCCAGGGCGACCCGCCCCTGCGGCCTCGGCCAGGTCCACACCCGGTGCGCCAGGCACCACCGGCTCGACAGGTCGAAGTGCCTCTCGGCGCGCTCGACCCCCTCGACCCCGCCGTACTTGGCGTACTCGGGTCCGTAGAGGGCCAGGCTCAGCCCCGGTCGGCCGGTGAGCGCCACCGGGATCGTGTCGGGCACGAGGCGCTCGGCGCGACCTGCCTGGGCTCGACGTGCGATCCCGTCGAGCGCGTCGAGCTCGACGGCGGCCTCGTCGAGGCAGGCCGGCTCCCCCTGGAGGCGCACGCGCAGGTGGTGCCCGCGCTGGTCGATGTAGCGCAGGAAGTGGGCGGACCGCAGCTCCAGCCGCGAGCGCAGGCCGGTGAGCCACTCACCGAGTCCTGGAAGGAGGACGTCGGTGTCGTCCCCCGCGCAGTAGACCCGCGCGTAGAGCCAGTCCAGGCCCTCCGGAGCCTCGTCCCCCCGCGACTCGGCGGGCACAGCGGAAGCAGTCGGGCCAGCCGGCCCAGCACGCCGCCCAGGGGCCCGACCACCCCCCGGTGCCACCGGAGCCTGCGGGGCCGTCCTGCGGCGGCGTCCCACGAGCTCCTCGCCCCAGGACTCGGGCGGAGCCGGCGCCGCCGTCATGACCGGCCTCCCACGACCTTGGGCCACTGGAGGGCCAGGAGGTACTCGATGACCGTCTCCTGCCCCTGGGCGGTGCGCCCGAGGAGCTCACGGCGCGCCGGCAGCGCCTCGACGACGCTCAGGTGCCTGGCACGCGGGTCGATCCACCCGCGCAGCGCCAGGAGGGACACCGGGGAGCGCAGGTCGACGTAGCGCGGCTTGTGCTCGTCGTAGGTCGCGCCGGGGGTCGACATGTGCTGGTGGACGAAGACCTCGGCGGGAAGTCCCCACCGCTCGCGCAGCCGGGCGACCTGCACGAGGCTGAGCGCCAGGTCCTCCTCGAGGACGCCTGCCAGGTCCTGGGCGGGGAAGGTCCAGGACTCGCGGCGGGTGACGAGGCGCCCGGACACCGAGCGCGGCTCGTGGACCGGCTCGTCGGGCATGGGGCCGCCGGCTCCGCGGCGACGGCTCGTCCAGTGATCGGAGGCCGGGGGCAGGCGCACCCACGGGTCGCTCAGGAGGACGAGCCAGCTGAGGTAGCCGCCCAGGAGGTGCTGGGGGGTCAGCCCGAGGTAGGCCAGGCCCACCGGCCCGTGGGCGTCGACGACGGCAAGTGTCGAGTCGACCGGGTCGTGGACGATCCTCAGGGTCTCGAGGGGCACCGCCCCGGGTGAGGCCGGCTCACCGGGCAGGCCGAGAGCCGGCAGCACCCCCGAGCAGACGGCCTGGCCGGTGTTGCACTCGGCGCTCACCTCGATCTCCAGGACCCGGTCGAGCCCCCAGGCCGAGCGCAGTCCGCGCGCCAGGCGCTCGCGGTAGCCGCGCCCCAGCAGCCGGTGGAAGCGCGCCTGGAGGGCGCCGTTGCCGGTGGTGAAGGCGTTGACGACCGTCAGACCGCGGCCCGCCGCGTAGTCCTCCCAGGAGGAGGCGACGGGCTGGATGTAGGCTCCCAGGTGGCGGGGTGCGGCGCTCGGCCCGCCGGGCAGGGCGGCGCGGTCGGGGTCGGGGCCTGCGGCGTAGTCGGCGCCGGCGGCCCGCAGCATCTCCATGTCGCCGTCCGGGGCGTGGGCCAGGCTCATGAGGAAGCCGAGGGGCTCGGTGCACACCCCGCCGCTGCCGTAGCGTGCGACGAAGCGCTCGACCATGAGGTCGTACATCCGCGAGCGGGTCACCCACGGTCCGACGATCTCGCACAGGGTCGCGACGTCCTGGCTCACGGCGGGCAGCGCGAGGGGGTCGGGCGCCTCGGCGGCCGCCTCGCAGTCCTCGTAGAGCAGCCCCCCGGGGCGCTGGCCGAGCTCGCCGTCGGGGAAGACCCGCTCGGCCACCTCGCGCACCCCGATGAGCAGCTCGGCGCGTCGTGCCGCGCCGGCGCCGGCCACCGCGGTGGCCGCCTCGGAGAGCCGGTCGCGGTCCGGGCCCCAGGCGCGCCGCTGGCGCTCGGACATGACCGCCTCGAGGGCGGGGAAGGGCGACTCCCCGCGGGTCCAGGGGACGACGACCCGGACCGCGCCTGAGGCCAGGAGTCGGGCGAGCCGACGTCGAGGGTCGGGGCCGCCGACGGCGCGGATCGCCCTGCCCACCGGCACGGGGTCGGCGCCCAGCGCCGCGTGGGCGGCCCGCGTCCAGCGCTCGGGCAGGACCTGCTCGGTGCGGAAGACCATTCCCTCGGCGTAGTCGTGCTCCGCGACGAGGGCCAGGCCCTGCGGGGAGTGGGGGTCCTGCGCCCGGCGCACGGGCACGGCCTGGAGCTCGACGCCGCTGTCGGGGTCGAGCTCACGGGCCAGGGCCAGGAGCATCCCGTGGGCCAGGTGGGCGGCCACGGTCGCGCGCCGTCGCCCCCGGGCCGGGCGCCCGGCCTCGCTGACGGTCGTGAGCGAGGCGAAGGGGCTGGCCTTGAGGGCGGCGCGGGTGGCGAAGCTGTAGAGGGTGCGCACCATCCGCGGGTCCTCGACCCTGGCCCCGCGACGCTCGACGGCGGCGACGAGGCCGGGTGCGGCGACGGCGAGCGCGCCCAGGTAGTGCTCGTCGTCGAGGCCCGCCGACAGGAGAGCGCCGGAGGCCCTCATGTCGGCCTCGACCGCCGCCTCGAGGACCTCGCCGGCGCGTCGGAGAGCCTCGACGGCCTCGTCCCAGGCGCGCACGGCGGCGGGCAGCGGGTCGGGCAGGACGCTGAGGGTGGCGGCCTCCAGGGCGCAGGGGCGCCCGTGGAAGACCGCTCGCTTGGCGCGCAGGGCGCCCCGGCGCTGGGCGGCTGGGAGCAGGGGCACGGCGTCGTAGAGCAGCTCGAGGAGCGGGTCGGCCTGGGCCTCGAGGCTGCGCTCGGAGGCGAGCACCTCCTCCAGGGCGGCCACGAGGTCCTCTCCGGGGGCGGGCACCGCCCGCGCGGGCAGGCCACCGAGCCGGGCCAGGAGCGGGGAGACCGGCTGACCGGGGGCGGTCGCCGTGCGCGGTCGGGCCCTGTGGCGCGGCGCGGGAGCCGTCGGGGCCGGGGGCCGGTGAGTCCCGGTGGGGGCCGCGGCAGCCGTCGCGGCCCTCACAGCAGGCCCCCGAGGGCGGTCAGGGCGGCCTTGATCATCGAGGCGATGAAGAAGGTCATGACCGCAACGGCCAGCACGACGCACAGGAAGCCGTAGGTGAGGTAGCCCAGCCTCGCGGCGCCGCCCATGGCGAGCATGGCGGGCGGGATCTGGCGGCCCCGGATGACGGCGTCGAGCAGGAACATGGCCCGGCCGCGGAGGTTGACCAGCCCGGTGAGCGCCTCCATGGCCGCCACGCCGTCGGACTGGGTGAGGGGGTTGAGGTTGTTGACGAGCATCGTGATCTGGAACAGGCACAGGGTGACCGCCACCTGGTGGACGGCGCCGTGGGAGGTCGCGGCGACGAGGGCCTCGAGCCCGCAGACCACGCCGTCGGAGCACATCCCGGCCACGGCGAGCATGGCCCTGCCCGACCGCGAGCGCACCCGGTAGGAGTCGGTGCGGTCGACGTAGGCGATGGGGATCACCCAGAACATGAGGGCCACGCCCAGTCCCCGTACGGGGGTGCCGAGGTAGCCGGCCACGATGGCGTGCCAGGACTCGTGGGCGACGATGCTCACGAGCTGGATCCCGACGGCCAGGGCGAACAGCGCGGGACCGGGGCGCTCCATGGTGCTCAGGTCGGACAGGCGGGCGGCGCCCGCGGCGAAGCCCGCGACGGCCAGGGCCAGGAAGACCCAGGACAGCGCGGGGGCGGGGAGCCGGTGCAGGAGGCGCACGAGGGGGTCCAGGGCCCGGGAGAAGCGGCGCCAGACGATGACGCGGGGCAGAAGCAGCCCTCCGGACCACCTGCTGGGGGCGGCCCCGGGGCGGCGGCCCTCAAGGAGGCGCTTGTCGCGCAGGTTGTCGACGAGGGCGGCGATGCGGGCCGCCGTCGCCTCGTCGACGCGTTGGGGCAGGTCGGCGATGATCTCCTCGAGCGTCCTGCGGCCGTCGAACTGGCCGACGACGAGGGCGGCTGCGGGACCCAGCCGGTGGTACTTGCCCGACACGGAGTCGAAGAGCATCGGCTGGTCGTCCATGCCGACGACCATCTCGACGCCGCGGCGCAGGCTCGGGATCTCGGTCATGTCTCCTCCGGGTAGGTCAGGGGCGGCCGTCAGGGCGGTGCCGCGCCCCGGGGTGGGGCAGGGGCGTCCCGGCGCGGTGGGCGGGGGCGAGGGCCCCCGCCCACCGCGGTGACGTCAGCAGGACGTCGTGGACGAGCAGGCGATGCTAGAGGCGCAGCCGGGGCAGGACGCCGAGGCCGAGCTGCTCGGGCACGAGGCCGAGGCCGAGCTGCTCGGGCACGAGGCGCAGGCACCCGAGAAGGCGCAACCCAGGGCATTGCCCTCGGGGAGCTCCTCGACACCGAAGTCGCTGTCCGCGAGAGTGAGGTCGATCGTGGCGTGAGTCATATGATGTTCACCTCCTTACCCAAGGAGCGGGATGTTCAGGGACATGTCGGGTCCGTGCGGACCCCTCAGGGGTCCGGCCCGCGGCCACGGGCCGGACCCCCACCAACCCCCCTCCCGTCAGGGGGTGGCCGGTGCGCCGGGCGCCGGGGCGCCGGGCGGGTCTGTGGGCGGGGCGGGCTCCGCCGGTGGGGCGCTCGCCTCGGGCGCTGCCCGCGGCGGCGCGCCAGGGACGGCGACCGTCACGGCGAACATCTGGTGGCGGGCCACCCCGTCGGAGTCGAGCAGGTGGCGGACGGCCGCGGAGGCCAGGCCCGCGAACACCGTGCCGGTGAGGTCCTGGGCGGCGGCCCGCAGGTGCACCGAGTAGATGAGGCCGGCGCAGCGGACCATCGCGTGGCGGTAGCCGTGGGCCCCGGCCCAGGCGTCGGCCTCGTCGAGGTCGGCGGCCGCCGAGACGATCGCACCAGCTCGGGCGAACTCCTTCTGGACGGTCAGGCCCTCGAGCTGTCGGTCCGGGGGCAGCGGCGCGAGGAGGTCGACGCCCTCGGCCCGGACCCGGTAGACGCCCGGGTCGAGCCCCGTGGCGCGCAGGAGCAGGACGAAGGGCTCGGGCTGGCCGGGGGCGTCCCGCCCCCACCGGCGCAGGTCCTCGACGAGGGCGTCGTGCACGGTGCTCATGAGGGCGCGGGCGTCGACCGGCTCGTCGGCGTAGTCGACGCGTGAGCTGCGCCGCTCCAGGGTGGAGCGCAGGTCGTGGGGCGCCGGGGCGCCGGCCTGGGCCAGGTCGGCGAGCGTCATGACCTCGGGGCGCAGGGGCGTCAGCGGGCGTCGGGTCCTGCCGACCGCGGCCGGGCCGGCAGGGGAGGCAGAGGAGGCAGAGAACCCCTCGATGATCCGGGTCAGGGTCTGGTAGTCAGAGCGCATCGCGGCCTCCCAGGTCGATGACGGCGCACACGGTCTCGCGACCGGGGTCGGCGCCCAGGACCGCGGCGAGCTCCTGCTCGTCCCAGGCGGGGTGGGCACGCGCCTCCACCTCCAGGGCCCGTGCGACGAGGTCGACGACCTCAGCGGCGCAGCCGCAGTCCTGGATGACGACCCGCAGGGCGAAGGCGCGGTACTTGCGGGCGACCTTGGCGATGTCACCGGTCAGGACGAGGCGGGCCCCCACCTCCCCGGGGAGCCGGGGGGCCGGGCCGAGAGGAGCCAGGACGTGGTCGCGCTCGACGTACACGTAGGCTCCCGGCTCCACCGGCCCGTGCTCGCCCACGAGGACGTAGGCGGTCACCGAGCCGATGTTGCCCCCGGCGGCGGTCCAGCGCCGGGTCTTGACGCTCGTGTCGTCCTCCTGGCCCCCCAGGGGCTCGCGCAGCCCCGCGGCCAGCGCCAGGATCGTGGCCAGCCGACCCGCGTCGAGCCTCCCGGTTCCGGGTGCCGGCACCTGCTCGTCCAGGGGGATGCCGGTCTCCCAGGGCACCTCGAGGGCCTCGAGGTCGGCGGGGGGAAGGGGGGTGCGCGGGCACACGGGCCAGCGGCGGAAGGCGTGCTGGAGGCGCAGGTTCGACGAGGCGTAGTGCTGCTGGTGGCCCTTGGCGTCGACGAAGGCCGCCGGGGGGATGGCCACCGACTGCTCGTAGCGGGCTCCCAGGGGGGCCTCACGGGCCACGGGTCCCTCGCTCACCGAGCACCGGGGGCACCCGGGCAGGGAGACGACCGGGCGGTCGGTGACGGTGAGGTCGGCCAGGACGGTGCGGCGCACGTCGGTGGGCAGGTGGGTCAGGGCGGCACGCGACACGAGGGCGGACACCGCCCGGCCGGCCAGTCCGGCGACGAGCTCGCGCCGGCTGTCCCCGGGGGCCGGGCCGACCGGCTCCTCCCCCGCCAGGGCACACCGGGGGCACGGGGAGAAGCCCGGGTCAACGTAGGGCCCGATCGTGACAGCCTCGTGCTCGGCGCGCACGCGCAGCAGCGGCAGGCCCAGCTCCCAGCAGCGGTCGCAGGCGCGCTCCAGGTCCTCGGCTCCGGCCCGGGTCTCGACGACGACGGCCAGGGTGTCGCCCTCCTGAGGCTCGGGGGCCGTGCGCGCCTCGAGGGTGGGGGCGAGCGCTTGGGCGAGCAGGTCGGAGACCTCCGGGTCGCCCAGGACGACGACGCGTGCCCGCCTCAGGCGTCGGGCGGCGTCCTGCCAGGAGTCGTTGACGCCGGTGGAGTCGCCCAGGCGCGACAGGAGGCACGCGAGCTCGGGGGGAGCAGGGGGGTCGAGGGGCTCGACGTCCCCCTCCTCGACGATGCCCCCGGTCCACAGGAGCGAGACGGCCTGGAAGGCGGCGTCCTCGTCGACGCCCGCGGCCCTGCCCACCTCGGCGATCGTGCGGCTGCCGTCGCAGGCGCCGAGAACCTCCGCGAGGTGCTCCCGGGCGAAGCGTCCCGACATGACCTGGCTCGTGGGGGCGCCGTCAAGCACCCAGGACTCGCCGTCGGGCCGCATCCGCACGCCCAGGCGCACGACCGGGCGCCGGGGGACGCGGAACTGGAGGTCCTGGCGGGCGGCCTGTCGCAGGTCACCGGCTCGTAGCACCGACCCGGCCACTCACACCACCCCCTGGCGCTCGGGCAGGAGGAGGGACAGGTCGGCAAGGGCGTCGCGCCTGGCGGCGTAGCGTCCCGAGCAGGTCGGGCAGCGGTCGGTGGCCACGGTCCTGGCCAGCGAGGTGTCCCCGGTGACGAGGTCCATGGTCCACACCTGCCCTCCGATGTCCCCGGTGTCCCCGGCCGCCTGGTGGCCGGCGCCCGCCGGGGCGTCGAGGACCTCGAGGGCCAGGCGCACGAGACCCGCCCCGACGAGGACGTCGTGCTCGGCGTATCCCTCGGGCAGGGGCCCGGCCTCGGCGGGCGGGGGCGGGTCCCCGTGCTGGCGCCGTCGCCTCATGGAGCAGGCGTAGCAGGCGGTGCGGCCCGGGACGACGAGCGGGCCGCACCGCAGTCTCGTGGGAGACAGCTCCAGGCCCACCGAGGGCACGAGCCGGGCGAAGGACAGGGCGTCGAGGGCGTCGCGCAGCTGCTCGTGGCCCTGGCCCACGACCATGACGAGCCGGTCGGCGTAGGGGAGGTCGGCGCTCACGAGGGCCTCGTCGACGGGCAGGACGGGGTCGCGGGGGCCTGCCAGGCGCTCGACGACGGCGTGGCCGTAGCTGCCGTGGGGCATGAAGGCGGTCACGGGGGCGGTGCTCAGGGTTGTCGGGGTTGTCAGGGTTGTCAGGGTTGTCATGGCGGTCCTCCGTGGGCGCGTCAGGCGAAGGGCTGGCGGACCGGGTTGATGCCGGACTCGTCGTGGACGGGGTGGCCCATGGCGCGCGGTGCCTCGTAGAGCCGGGGCGTGGCCAGGTAGCGGGCGTAGTGGCTGAAGGACAGGGGCACGGCCTCGGGGACGAGGACCTTGACGACGTGCATGCCCACCTGGCGGGCCTCGTCGGTGGTCAGGTCGACGACGATCGCCTCGGCGCCGGCGGCCTCGAGCCGGGCGACCGCCTCTGCCAGGGGGTCCCCGGCCGGGCGCGAGGAGGCGCCTCCCAGGTCCTCCAGGGCGACGGTGGGCCGGGGGCCCGTGAGGAGGAAGTCGAAGACCCCGCGCTGGTCGGGGGCGGCGTCGGCCAGGGCCCCGCCGACCACGGTGTGGTCCTGGCCGATGACCTCGGACAGGCGTGAGCCCTGGGTGTAGCTGCGCAGGGCGATGCGCACCGAGGCGAGCTCGCGGTGGATCTTGGCCAGGGCGCGCTGGGGGTCGGGGTCGCAGGTGGCCGCGACGACCTGGGCGAGGTGGGGGTCGACCTGGGAGGTCTGGACCGCGTAGAGGACCGGGATGCCGAAGTCCGTCGTCGCGTCGAACAGGTGCGTCCTCAGCTCGGTGGAGGTCGCCACCCGGTGGTACTCGGCGGCCGTGGGGCTCAGGCTCCCGGGGTCCACCTCGACGCTGGGCAGGCGCAGCCTCTGCAGCCAGGTCAGGGAGATCGAGTCCCTCTCGACGACCTCGAGCAGGCCGCCGAGCACGGCCTGGCGCAGGTCGGAGTGGGCGGCGGTCCCGGTCGACACCGAGTGGGCGAAACGCTCCGAGGGGCTGAGCGCCGGGAAGTTGAGGTGGACGAGGACGGCCGGGACGGCGACCTCACGGCCCCGGGTCAGGGACCAGCCGCGCACCCAGCGCAGGGGGACGCGCGGGTCGGGGGCGAGAAGACCGCAGCGGGGGTCGGCGAGCTCCGCGGCCGAGCACGCGGGCCAGCGCTCGAAGCCGACCGCCGCCTGTCCGAGCCCGGCGGGGGTGTCCCAGATGAGGTCCTCGTCGGACCAGGCGCACGAGGAGTAGCGCTCGAGGGACTCCACGACGGCGATACGACGCGCGAGCTCGGGGTCGAGGGCGCCTCCGGCGCCGTCGAAGTTGCCGCTCTCGGCGCGGTGGGTCCACGTGCGCTGGGAGGCCAGCGCGGCGGAGGGGTCTCCGAGGAACCCGGTCCAGATCGCGAAGACCGGCTCGCCGGGGGCCTGGGGGAGCTCGGCGGTGGCCGAGACGAGGCCGACGGGGGACTCCAGGGCGAGGGCGCGGTCCAGGGCGGGGGCGATCGCCTCGGTCATGGTCGACCTGTACATCACTGGCCCCTTTCCTCGTCGTCTCCGGGTCGTCTCCGGTTGCTGCTGGATGTGCTGCTCGATGCGGGCTCGACGGTCCTCGTGCGCTGTCGCCACGGCACCGGACCGGCACCGGTTCGGGCGGTGGTGGCCCGGTAGCCGTCAACGAGTCTGGTCGGCGCGCCCCGGCGGCGGCATCGGCCGTCGGCACAGGGCTGACAAGCGGTCGGTCGGGGCAGGATCATCCTTTTGTCGGACCGGCAGGGGACCTGTGTCTGACCAGGCCTCGGGTAACCTTGACAATGCCCTGGACCCGGCGGACGGGTGGCACCGACCGAACCGACTCATCGACCTGGCTCGTACGTCGGTCGGGCCACCTGTGCCCGGTATCGACCTGACCGAGGAATCGAGCCCATGAGTTCCCTGACTCCGGAGGCTTCCATCGGCGTGGTCCTCGTTGACGACGACACGATGGCCCTGCAGTGCCTCATGACCTACTTCGCGACCGCCAGCGACATCCGCGTGCTCGCCGCGACCTCCAGCGCCCACGAGGCGCTCGAGGTCCTGCGGTCACGCCGTGTCGACGTCCTGGTCTCCGACATCCAGATGAACGGCATGGACGGGGTCGCCGCCACCGCCGAGGCCCTGCGGGTCTCGCCGTCGACCCGGGTCATCCTGCTCACGAGCTTCGACACCGACGACTACCTCATCAGGGGGCTCGAGGCCGGGGCGAGCGGGTTCCTGCTCAAGAACGCCCCGGCCGCCGAGATCGTGGCCGCCGTGCGCACGGTGCACGCCGGGGCGAAGGTGGTCGCCCCGGGGCCCACGGCGCGCCTCATCGACTACGCGCTCGACGCCGCCCACGGCGCCGACGGGAGCGTCGAGCTGTCCGCGCGCGAGGGCGAGGTCCTCGAGCTGCTGTGCGAGGGGGCCTCGAACCGCCAGATCTCCTCGCGCCTGAGCATCTCCGAGGCCACGGTCAAGACCTACGTCTCGTCCCTGTTCCGCAAGACGGGGACGGCCTCACGCCTCGAGATCGTCGTGTGGGCCTTCCGGCACGGCTACGTCCACGGCGCCGGCTGAGCCACGATCCACCCACGGGCCGGTGCCGGGAACCGCCCGCCACCGGCCCGGTCACGCCCCGTCGGCCCGTCCTGCCGGTTAGTCCTGCCGGTTAGTCCTGCCGGTTAGTCCAGGGCGTTGGCCACGAGGATGATCGCGAGCAGGACGATCCACCCGATATAGGGCGTAGCCCTCGACAGGATCGAGGAGGCCGGCCCCCCGCCCTGTCCCCCGCCCGGGACGGGCCTGGGCAGCGCCGCCCGGGACGCGGCGCGGACCGGGGCGGGCGGGAACGGCCCCGGGCGGGCCTGGAGGCGCAGGAACGGCGCGGACGGCGACGGCCCAGGGCGGGCCTGCACGGGCGGGAACGGCACGGGCACCGGCTGCGACCTCGGCCGCTGCACGGGGCCGGGCACGAGGCCGTAGCCGGAGGGGACCACCGGCGGGCCGGCAGGCCGGGGTCCCGGGGTCACCTGGGCCTGTGGGCGCCGGGGCTCCTGCGGCCGGTCCGGGACAGGCCCGGCACCGGGCCCGAGGCCCTCCGCGTCCCTGGACGCCTCTCGGGCCGACCGGCCCTGGCGCGCGGGACCCTCCAGCACGTCGGGAACCGTGTCGATGACCGAGACGTCGTACAGGGGCGAGCCCATGAGGGGATCACCGAGCACCGAGCCGAAGGGCTCCTCGTCGAAGCCGGGGTCGGAGGGCTCCCAGCCGACGGGGGCCCAGGAGTCGACATCGTGGACTGCCATGGGGACAGCATGGCACGCACCGGTCCGCGCCACACGGGTTGCGAGGCCGAGCGCCCCGGCCCGCGCTGGGCCGCCGGGGATCCCGGGACGCTCCGGGCCACGGCGAGGGTCTCGGCGCGCCGAGGCCCTGGGCCTCCTCCCGGTCGAGGCCTTGACCCCGATACCCCCTAGGGGTATTTTGTCGGCCGTGACCACGCCCACGTGGTCGCCCGGGCGCCCCGGGGCCCTGGCCGCGGCAGGAGCCCGCGGGGACAGCACGGGGACGGCACGAGGACAGTACGAGGACATGCGGAGGAGAGACGATGGCCGGCTACTCAGGGGCCCGTGCGGACCACCTCAGGCGCCTGCGCCGGATCGAGGGGCAGGTCCGCGGGATCTCCCGCATGGTCGAGGAGGACACCTACTGCATCGACGTGCTCACCCAGATCGCCGCGGCCACGCGGGCACTGGAGGCCGTCAGCCTCGGCCTGCTCGAGGACCACCTCAGCCACTGCGTCCTCGACGCGGCCCAGTCCTCCGAGGAGGAGGGCCGGGTCAAGATCCGCGAGGCCTCCGCCGCCATCGCCCGTCTCGTCAGGTCCTGACCGGCAACCCGACGACCAGCCACCCACCACCACCGAGGAGCACATCATGGCTGACTTCACCGCCGACGGCGTCGACCGCACGACCACCCTGAGGATCTCCGGGCTGACCTGCGGTCACTGCGTCGCACACGTCACCGAGGAGCTCGAGGCCATCGAGGGGGTCAAGAACGTCTCGGTCATCCTCAACACCGGAGGGCAGTCCACCGCGACCGTCGTGTCAGACGTCGTCGTCGACGACGCCGCCCTGGCCGCCGCCATCGCGGAGGCCGGCGACTACACCCTCGACGCCATCGAGCGCGACCGTCCCTGACCCCTCCCCGGCCCCAGGAGCAGCATGACCGACCACCTCGGCGCACCACGGACACTCGGCGACTCCGGCGACTGCGGCGACTGCGACGCGGGTCAGGGTGATCTGCGCACGGTCGAGCTGTGGGTCGGGGGCATGACCTGCGCCTCGTGCGTCGCCCGGGTCGAGAAGAGGCTGGGCAGGCTCGACGGCGTGAGCGCGACGGTCAACCTCGCCACCGAGACGGCCAGGGTGAGCGCCCCCGCGCAGATCTCCGACGACGACCTCGTGGCCGCCGTCGTGCGAGCCGGCTACTCCGCGGGCCTGCGGTCCGCAGGACCGTCCGCAGCTCCGTCCGCTCCATCTCCGGAGGGCCCGGGCGACCCGGACCGGCCGGTCGGGTCCCCCGGGACCGCGGGCGGGCGCCCCGAGGGCGCTCGAGCCCCTGAGGACAAGGCCCCCGGCCACCCGGGGGCCGCCTCCTCAGCAGGCCTCGGCTCCAGCGGAACGCAGCCCGCCCCCGAGGCCCAGGTCCTCGGGCAGGGGCAGGCGGACCGCGCCCGGCAGCTGCGCGGGCGGCTCGTGCTCGCCGTCGCCCTGTCGGTTCCCGTCATGGCGATCTCCATGGTCCCGGCGCTCCAGGTCGACGGCTGGCAGTGGATCGTCGCCGCCCTGGCCCTGCCCGTCGTCACCTGGGGGGCCTGGCCCTTCCACGCCGCCGCGTGGCGCGCGGCACGGCACGCGACCTCGACGATGGACACCCTCGTGTCCCTGGGCGTCCTGGCCGCGACCGCCTGGAGCCTGTGGGCCCTGACCCTGGGCGGTGCCGGCGAGATCGGCATGCGCATGACGATGGAGCTGCTGCCCCGCTCCCAGTCCCACCACCCGCACCTGTACTTCGAGACCGCGACGTGGGTCACGACCTTCCTCCTGGCCGGCCGCTACGCCGAGGCCCGGGCGCGGTACCGCTCCGGGGACGCCCTGCGGGCCCTGCTCGAGCTCGGGGCCAAGGAGGTCAGCCGCGTCCGCCTCATCTCGCCGGCGGGCTCGACCGCCGCCGTCGACGTTCTGACCGAGGACGGCTCCCCCCGCCCCGGGGTCGAGCGCGAGGAGACACGCCTCGACGTCGAGGCGCTGGCGGTCGGCGACCTCTTCGCCGTGCGGCCCGGGGAGAAGATCGCCACCGACGGCGTCGTGATCGAGGGATCGGCGGCCGTCGACGCCTCGATGCTCACCGGGGAGTCACTCCCCGTCGAGGCGCGCCCCGGCCAGGAGGTGACCGGGGGCTGCGTCGTGGTCTCCGGCGCCCTGCTCGTGCGGGCCACGCGGGTGGGAGCGGGCACGACCCTGGCGCGCATCGGCGCCATGGTCACCGCCGCGCAGGCGGGCAAGGCCCCCGTCCAGCGCCTGGCCGACCGGGTCTCGGCGGTCTTCGTCCCCGCCGTCCTGCTCGTGGCCGCCGCGACGCTCGCGCTCTGGCTGGCAGCAGGGCGCCCGGTGCAGGCCGCCCTGACCGCCGCGGTGGCGGTGCTCGTCATCGCCTGCCCGTGCGCCCTGGGGCTGGCCACCCCGACGGCGCTGCTCGTGGGCTCCGGGCGCGCCGCCCAGCTGGGGGTGGTCATCAAGGGGCCGGAGGTCCTGGAGTCGACACGCGCCCTCGACACCGTCGTGCTGGACAAGACCGGGACGGTGACCACCGGGCGGATGAGCCTGGACGTCGAGCACGACGTCCACCTCGCCGACCCCGGGACACCGGGCCGCGAGGGCCCCGCCCCCCACGCGCCCCTGTCGATCCGGGAGGTCCTGGCGCTGGCCGGCGCCGTCGAGGCCCTCAGCGAGCACCCGGTGGCCGCGGCGGTCACCGAGGCAGCGCGCACGGCCGACCCCGAGGGCCGTGCGGGCAGCTCGTCCCGGCTCGGGCTCGTCGAGGACTTCGCGAGCCACGAGGGCAGGGGCGTGGTCGGACGTGTCGAGGGCCGCGAGGTCCTCGTCGGCGGTCCCAGGTGGCTGTCCGAGCGCGGCCTCGACCTGGCCGACGGGCTGCGCGCTGCGCTGGAGTCGGCCCAGGACACCGGGGCCACCGCCGTCGTCGTCGCGGTGGACGGCAGGGCCGAGGCGGTCCTGGCCGTGCGCGACACCGTCCGCCGCTCCTCGCCGGCGGCCGTCGCCCGCCTGCGCGAGCTCGGTCTGCGCCCGGTCCTGCTCACCGGGGACAACGAGCGCGCGGCGGCGCACGTGGCGCGGGTCGTGGGCATCGACGGCCCCGACGTCCACGCGGGGGTCCTGCCCGCCGACAAGCGCGAGGTCGTCGCCGCGCTCCAGGCCCGGGGCGCCGTGGTCGGGATGGTGGGCGACGGCGTCAACGACGCCGCGGCACTGGCCCAGGCCGGCACGCGGGGGCTGGGGATGGCGATGGGCACGGGCACCGACGTCGCCATCGAGGCGGCCGACATCACCCTCGTGCGCGCCGACCTCGAGGCCGTCGTGGCGGCGGTGAGCGTGTCCCGGGCGACCCTGCGGGTCATCAAGCAGAACCTGTTCTGGGCCTTCGCCTACAACGTCGCGGCGATCCCGCTGGCCGTCGCCGGGGTGCTCAACCCGGTCATCGCCGGCGCGGCCATGGCCTGCTCCTCGGTCATCGTCGTGCTCAACTCGCTGCGCCTGCGGCGCGCCGGCCCGCCCGCCCCCGCCTCCGTGCGGGCGCCGGCCCCGACCTCCTCCTCGAGGACCATGCCCGCGCCGGGACCCAGCCAATAAACTCCTCCCATGACCGACGTCCCCACCCCTGACGGCGAGACCGCGGACCAGGACCCGGCCACCTCGCCCGTCGGCATCCCCCGGATCGGGCTGGCGCCCGTGGCGCCCAGGGAGAGACGGTCACCGAGCCCCTCGAGCTCATCGACGCTCCTGGTCGACTCCTCCCCCAAGCGCATGCGCCGCAACGAGGACCTCCTCGACCTCGTCCTGACGCTCCTGGGCATCGCGAGCGTCCTCATCCTGGCCACCTACGCCCACGGCACGACCACCGGAGTGACCTCCGACGTCAAGAACGCCCTGGCCGTGGTCCTGCGCTCCATCCTCGTCTCCCCGCTCCAGGCGATCGAGGGCCTGACCGCCTTCGCCGTCCCCGTGGCCGTCGTCGTGTCCGGCCTCCTGCGCCGCTCCTGGTCGAGCATCCTCGAGGCCCTCCTGGCCGGGGTGCTCGGCACAGTCCTGGCGCTGCTGGCGCTGCGCTCCCTCATCGCCTGGGGGCCGGACGCCCTCCTGGCGGGCCTCAACGTCTACGTCTCGGGCGAGGTCCAGGTCGGCGTGTCGACCGTCTTCGCCGCCCTGGCCGGCCTGCTCACCGGCTCGGGTGAGCGCCGCACCTCCCGCACGACGCACCACGGCTGGACGGTGCTGTGGGTCGTCGTCGGCCTGGCCGTCCTGCGCGGCGCCCTCACCCTTCCCGGCGCCGTCCTGTCGATCCTCCTGGGCCGCCTGGCCGGCCTCGTCGTGCGCTGCCTGCTCGGCGTCGACGACCGGCGCGCCCACGGGGTGGCGCTCGTGCGGGCCCTGCGCAGGGCCGGGATCGACGCCGTCCGCGTCGTGCGCATGGACCGCGACCCCGGCGCCCGGGCCTGGACGGTGCAGACGAACGCGCCGCTGGGCTACACCGAGCAGGTCCGTGAGAACCCCCTGGCCGCGCCGGTCGTCCTCGACGAGGCCGAGCAGGGCCCCATCGAGACCGCGCGCCCCTCCTCCCTGCTGCCCTCGGTCGAGGACCCCTCGGGGACGATCACCCCGGCCGACGACGTCGACCTCACCGCGATCCTCGCCGAGGCCTCCTCCGTGGCCCTCACCGAGGGCAGGCCCTCGGTCCACCGCATCTACGCGGTGTGGGACTCCGAGGGCGTGCGCCGTGACGTCACCCTCCTGGACGCCGACCGCCAGGTGGCCGGTTTCCTGTCAACGGTCTGGGACCGGGTGCGGATCAAGGGCCTGTCACCCAACCGGGACCTGTCGGTGCGCTCGGCGGCCGAGCACGCCGCCCTCATGACCCTCGAGGCCCGCCGCGCCTGCGTGCGCACCCCTGGCCTGTTCGGCATGGCCGAGGCCGACGAGTCCGTCCTGCTCGTCACCGACCACATCGCCGGCGCCCGCTCCCTGTCCGACCTCGGGGACGCGGTCGACGACGCGGTCCTCGACCAGGTCTGGGTCCAGCTCAGCCGTGCCCACGCCGCGGGCCTGGCGCACCGGGCGATCTCCACCTCCAGCGTCGTCGTCGACGCCGAGGGCCGTGTCTGGCTGCTCGACTGGGACTCGGGCGAGACGATCTCCTCGGAGCTCTCCCGTCGCGTCGACCTCGCCCAGACTCTGGCGCTCACCGCGGCGACCACGGGGGTCGAGCAGGCCATCGACGCCGCCTCACGCTCCCTGAGCACCCAGCAGCTCGCCTCCATCGCGCCGATGCTCCAGCGCGTCGTCCTGCCCGCTGACACGCGCGAGGCCATGGGCCGGCGCGGCCGTCTCCTCCAGGAGCTGCGCGACGCGCTCGTGGGCCTGACCCCCACCGCCCACGCCGAGCCCGCCAAGCTCACCCGCTTCTCCCCGCGCACGGTCATCATGGCCGTGGTCGGGCTCGTCGCGCTGTGGACGCTGCTGGCCCGCATGAACTTCACCCAGATCAGCTCGGCGGTCGCCGACGCCAACGCCTGGTGGATCCTGGCGGCGCTCGTCTTCTCCCTGGCCACCTACCTCGGCGCCGGCCTGTCCCTGACCGCCTTCTCCCCGGTGCGCCTGAGCCCCCTGAGGTCCACCGAGGTCCATCTCGCCTCCTCCGTCGTCGCGCTCGTGGCGCCGGCGGGCGTGGGCGGGGCGGCGATCAACCTGCGCTTCCTCAACCGCCAGGGGGTCCCCACGCCCCTGGGCGTGGCCACGGTCGCCCTCGTCCAGGTCATGCAGTTCGTCGTCACGGTGGTCCTGCTCGTCGTCCTGGCCGCCGCGACCGGCCAGTCGACCGGGCTCACACTGCCCTCGGGCTGGCTCGTGCTCGCCGGGGTGCTCATGGTCGCCGTCGTCGCCGGCGCCCTCGTCGTTCCCCCGGTGCGTGCCTTCGTGTGGGCCACGATCGAGCCGACCTACCGCCAGGTGTGGCCCCGGCTCGTGTGGATCCTGTCCAACCCGGTGCGCCTGGCCGTCGGCATCGGCGGCACGGTCCTGCTGTCCCTCAGCTACGTCCTGGCCTTCGGCGCGAGCCTGTGGGCATTCGGCTACACCCTCCCCTTCTCGGTCCTGGCCATCACCTACCTGGCCTCGAACACGGTCGGATCGGTCGTGCCCTCCCCCGGCGGCATCGGACCGGTCGAGATCGCCCTGACGGCGGGCCTCGTGGCCGCGGGGATCCCCAGCGCCGTGGCGCTGTCGACCGCCATCGTCTACCGCCTCGTCACCTTCTGGATCCCCATCCCCGTGGGGTGGCTCAGCCTTCAGCGACTTCAGCGACTCGGCGACCTGTGAGCCGACGACGCTCCGATCACCTGTGTCTTTCCAGCGGAGGTTCAGGGTTTTGTTAGGGTGGCCCGGCACGGAATCATAGGAACGACCAGATGAGCGGAGTGCGATGACCGCCGCCACTGTCCCCTCGAGCCCGGACGCTCACAGGCGAGCCGGTTCCCGCGGGGTCCTCACCCGGCCCGACCGGAGCCCCTATGTCGCGGTCGCCATCGTGCTCGGGCTGGTCAACCTGGGGGCCAACGTCTCGCTCCTGGGCCGGCCGCCGGCCGTCGACCTGGGCTTCATGCTCGTCGCCCTCGTCCTCATCTCGATCATCCCCCTGCGCCCGCTGGCGGGGATCGCCTCCTACATGGCCTGCTGGCTGCTCCTCGTGTCCCTGCCGAACACCTACTCGACCGACATGGTCGTCACGAACCTCGTGTTCCTGTTCTTCCTCGGCCGCTTCCTGCCCCCCTGGCCCGCCACGGCGCTGTGCCTGGGAGCCACCCTCGCCCAGCTGGTCAGCGCCTCGCTGCACGTCGACCGGTCCGCCATCGACTTAGGCATCACGCTCTTCCAGCTCATCGCGGCCGCCCTCCTCCTGCCCATCGGCGCCCTCCTGCGCTCCTCGGAGCGCAGCCGCCGGGCCGAGGCCCGGCGCGCCGGGGTGCGCTTCGACGACCTGCGCCACGAGATCGCCCGGGAGATGCACGACCTCGTCGCCTACTCGATGTCCCAGACGGCGCTGCGCGCCCAGCGCGCCTCGATGGACATGAGCTACCCGCCCGAGGCGCGCCAGGAGTTCGCCGCCCTGGAGTCGACCGCCTCTGACGCCCTCCACGAGCTGCGCCTGCTCCTGCGGACCCTGCGCCAGGACGCGCCCGCCCAGGACATCGCCGCGGCCACCGGCCTGGGCGGCGTCGTGGCGGACCTGGGCACGGCGGTGCGCGCCATCAGCGACGACGTCGCCGGCTCAGGCTTCGACGTCACCTTCCGCAGCCTCGGGCAGGCCGTCCCCACCCGCTCCCAGGCCACCACCTTGTCCCGGGTGGCCCGCGAGATGGGGGCCAACATCATCCGCCACGCCGACCCGCGCGAGCCGGTGACGATCACCCTCGTCCTGGGCCCGGAGTCGATCCGGCTCGTGTCGACCAACCGGATCGACGACGAGGCCCACCTGCCCAGCTCGGGCACCGGGATGCTGGGCATGCGCGAGCGCCTGGCCGCCATCGACGGCACGCTGACCACCCTGGCCGACTCCGGGTCGTGGATCGTGACCGCCTCGGTCCCGGTCATCAACACCCGCCCTGACCCCCCAGCCATGGAGAAGACCTCATGATCAACGTCGGGCTCGCCGACGACGACGCCCTCGTACGCCGCACGCTGACCGACCTGCTGGCCACGACCGACGACGTGCGCGTGGCCTGGACGGCCTCGGACGGCCAGGAGGCCCTCGAGCTGCTGCGCTCAGGCGAGCAGACCCCCGTCGAGGTGGTCCTGCTCGACGTGCAGATGCCACGCCTCGACGGCATCGCCCTGGCCGAGATCCTCCAGGAGGAGTTCCCCGGGATCGGGGTGCTCGTCCTGACCACCTTCGTGGCCGACGGCGTCCTCGACCGCGCCCTGGCCGCTGGGGTGCGCGGTTTCATCGCCAAGGAGGACTCGGTCTCCGCCCTGGCCAACACCATCCGCAACGTCGCCTCGGGCAACATGGTGCTCTCCCCCGCCTCCTCGGCGATCATCGGCCGGCGCTCGATCCCGGGCGGGGCCGTCATGCCGCCGGTGGTCCCCCCGGCGCCGGCGACCGGCATCACCCTGTCCCCCCGGGAGTCCGAGGTCCTCTTCCTCATGACCGAGGCCCTGTCGAACAAGCAGATCGCCGCGCGCCTGGGGGTGAGCGAGGCCACCGTCAAGACCCACGTGTCGACCCTTATCGGCAAGCTCGGGGTCCAGGACCGGGTCGGGGCCGTCGTCTACGCCCTTCGCAACGGGCTTGTCTGACCTCCCCCCATCGGTTGACCCGGATGGCCGATGCACTCCCGGGTGCCCCGGGTCAGCATGTGCCCGTCATGGACCGCCCGTTGTCCCGACTAGTAGAGAGGCCACTCATGTACGACAGCACCACTGCCGGCGTCGGCGCCTGGAACCCCCTCTGGTTCTTCTTCCAGCGTCGTCGCTGAGGCACGGGCGCACCGCCCTCGCCTGCGCGACCCTATTTTCCCGAGCTGCTTCTCTGACAGTCACACCCTGAGTCCGCCGGCCCCTGCCGGCCCCTGAGCAAGGCTGATCCCTGTCAGCCGCCCCGGTGGCGCCTCCCTGGGCGTCACCAGTCACGGACGGGCCCTGCCGCCCGTGGCAGCGACGGTCCCTGCCGCCGCGCACCTCGGCCGACACACAGGCCGCCTGCCTGGCATGCCCTGACATGTCGCCGACCATGGCCGGTCCCTGCCGGCCATGGTCATCGCAGGTACTGGTGCCCACCGAGGCCCCTGGCGGCACTGGCGGCCGCCCTCGTCACCGGAAGGACTGGCGTCACCGTCATGCACCCAGTGGACGCGTCCGCAGACGCCACCCCTGCGCCGCTGCACACCGGCCTCGGGGCCAGGCGCTACCACAGGTTGTCGCTGCGCGACGAGTCCGAGGTGGCCACGATCGTCGAGATCCTCGCCTTCCCGAGCAGGCCCGAGCTCCTCGACAAGCGCGTCCTCGAGCTCTCCTGCGGGTGGGGGCGTCTCACCCTGCCCATGGCGGCAGCAGGCCACCGGGTGCTGGCCACCGACGTCGACTCCGACGCCCTGGCCGACCTCGCCGAGCACCTCGTCCCGCAGGACCAGGCGTCAACGAGCGTCGAGCTGCGCCTGACGAGCCTGACCTCCTTCTCCTTCGACGAGACCTTCAAGGCGGTCTGCCTGCCCACCGGGGTGACGACACGGCTGGACCGCACCGAGCGCCGCAGCGTCATGGAGGCAGCGGTCAGCCACCTCGCCCCCGGGGGGGTGCTCATCGTGTCGACCGACTACGTCCTGGAGTCGGCGCCGACGACGATGTGCCTGGCGCTGGGGCCGCACACGACCCTGACCGAGCAGATCCTGCCGGAGACCGGCCTGCGCCGCACGACCCTGAGCTGGGAGGACGAGCTCTACAGCTCCGACCTGCACATCGTCCCCCCGACCTGGGTCTCACGCACCTGCACCCAGCTGGGCCTGACGGTCACCTACCAGCGCTCCAAGCCCGACCCGCTCCTGACCGGCCGGGTCAACGCGGTCATCGCCGCCGTCAAGAACCCGTGACCGACGGGCCCGGGTCCCGCGCACCGACCAGCGCGACCCCGGCAGGTGGACCGCGCCCCGCTCGCGCCCGGCCCGCACCCGGCTCGGGCCCCGACACGCCAGGACCGGATCGGCCCGCTCAGTCCTCTACTATCCTGGCCCCGATGAAGTCCCGTCTGCTCCCTGGCCCGATGAAGTCCCCTCTGCCCCTCGTCCTGCCCGCGGTCCCCGTGGTCATCGGCGCGTGGATCCTCGTCGTCTACTCCGTCGGGCAGTGGCGCGCGATGACCGTGCCCAGCTGGGACCTGGCGATCTTCTCCGAGCTCGCCAAGGCCTACTCCCGCCTCGAGGCACCGATCGTGCCCATCAAGGGTGACGGCTACAACCTCCTGGGCGACCACTTCCACCCGATCCTCGTCCTCCTGGGTCCGGTGTGGCGGCTCTTCCCCTCCCCCCTGGCGCTCCTCATCGTCCAGGACCTGCTCATCGCCGTGTCCGCCTGGCCGATCACCCGTCTCGCGGTCCGGCTCCTCGGAGGACCGGCGGGCACCGTCCTGGGGCTGTTCTACGTCCTGGCCTGGGGCTTCCAGGGGGCGGTCGCGGCCCAGTTCCACGAGATCGCCTTCGCCGTGCCGATGCTCGCCTGGGGCTCGGTCGCCTTCGTCGAGAGCCGGTGGAGGGCCTGCGTCCTGTGGATCGCCCCACTCGTGCTCGTCAAGGAGGACCTGGGACTGACCGTGTTCATGGCGGGTCTGGCCATCGCGCTGCGCGGGTGGCAGGACAGCCCGGGCGGCGAGCCGCAGCCCGGCAGGACGAGCCTGTCCAGGCCGGTTGTCATCGGGCTGGGGCTCGCCGCCTTCGGTGCCGCCGCCTTCGCGCTCACCGTCGGCGTCATCCTGCCCGCCCTCAGCCCGACCGGCACCTGGGAGTACGGGCTGAGCGGCGACGGCGCGGCCGGCGGCAACCTGCTCGCCCGCCTGCTCACGCCCTCGGTCAAGATCGCCACCCTGGCCATGGTCGCCTGCACGGCCGGGCTCATCGGCCTGGCCTCACCCTGGGCGGGCCTCGTCCTGCCGACCCTCGCCTGGCGCCTGGCCTCCTCCAAGGAGTTCTACTGGGACTGGCAGTACTGGCACTACAACGCGATCCTCATCCCGGTCGCCGTGGGGGCCCTGCTCGACGTCGTCGCGCGGCTCAAGGGGCGGTCCTCCACCGGCACGTGGATGGGCGCCCCCGTGCGCTACCGCTGGGCGGTGGCCCTGGCCGTGGCCGTGCCGCTGGCCACCGGCGCGGCGACCGCCTCCCAGCTGCCGCTGTGGGACATGACGGTCAAGGGCTACGGCTCCACCTCCTCACGCGCCGCGGCCGCCGAGCAGATCATCGACCTCATCCCCGAGGGATCGACGGTCGAGACCGACCTGACCCTTCTGGCCTACCTCGTGCCGACGACGACGGTGTCGTGGGTGGGGACCTCCTCGACGGACACCGACTACGTCGTCGTCGACTCCCTGTCCTCGGCCTGGGGCGGCAACCCTCCCTCCGACGCCGCCCAGTGGGCCACCGACGGCTCGACCCAGGGCGCACGCTACGAGCTCGTCCTCGACGTCGACGGGTTCCAGGTGGCCAAGCGTGTCGAGTAGCCGCCGGACCTCGTTGGCGGCCGTCGGCGCGGGCGGTGCGCTCGGGACGCTGCTGCGAGCCGCCGCCGAGGCGGCCTGGCCGACGCCACCCGGGCACCTGCCGGTCACGACGCTGGTCATCAACCTCGCCGGCGCCCTGTGCCTCGGGCTGCTCACCGGGGCCTGGGCGGTGGGGCAGGGCCGCGGGAGCACCCTGCGCCTCGCCCTGGGGACCGGGGTCATGGGCGGGCTGACGACGCACTCGACCTACGTCCTTGAGGCGCACGGCCTGCTGACCGGGGGCAGCCCGGCCCTCGGGGCCGCCTACCTCCTGGGCTCCCTCGCGGCCGGGCTGCTCGCCTCCGCCCTCGGTCTCCTCCTCGGCGGGAGCCTGCGGGGCAGGCACCACCGGGAGGGCACATGAGCCCACTGGCCTGGCTGGTTCTCGCCCTCGCCGGCGGCCTGGGGGCCATGGCCAGGTTCACGGTGGACTCCCGGGTCAACGCGGCCCTCCGCCCCCGTGACGGCGCCTCCGACCGCCACCGGGTGCGGCCGTCCCTGGGCACGGTCGTCGTCAACCTGAGCGCCTGCCTGGCGCTGGGGATCCTCAGCGGAGCGGCGGCCGGAGCACCCCAGTGGGTGCACGCGGTGGTCGGCACGGGCTTTCTCGGGGGGTACTCGACCTTCTCCACCGCCTGCCTGGAGGGGGCCAGGCTCTGGCTCGACGGGCGAGGCGCCGCAGGTCTCGTCCACGGCCTGGCGATGACCGGTGGGACCCTGACGGCAGCCGCCCTCGGAGTGGCGGCTGGGTCCGCGCTCCCGGCGGTCCTCGGAGCCTCGGCCGGCTGAGGGTCCTCCTCCCCATGGCCGATCCGGCGGAGGGATGAAAGACTTTCCGCACCACCCCGTACCAGCCCGGAAAGACCCCATGAGCCCCTTCCTGTGGTGCGCCGTCATCGGATGCGGCCTCCTCGTCCTGTCCCTCGTCCTCGACGGCCTGCTCGACGGCCTCGATGAGCTGCTCTTCGAGGGGGCCCTGCCGGTCATCGCCTGCGTGATCGGCGTCTTCGGCGGGGTCGGCCTGGCCGTCGAGGCGCTGGCCGGCGGGAGCGCCCCGGCCGTCATCGCCCTGGGAGTCCCCGTCGTCGGCGCGCTGGCTTCCGGGGTCCTGACCCGCCGGGTCTGGACGCGCCTGCGCCGCTCGATGCCGCGCAACACCGTTCCGATGACCCCTGCCGAGCTGATCGGGACCGAGGTGCGCGTGCTGTGGTGGAAGGACGGTCGAGGCGAGGTCGCCGCCGTCGCCCGCGGCCAGCAGGCGACCCTTCCGGCGCGCTGCGACGACCCCCTGCGGACCGGCGCCGTGGCCTGGGTCACCGACACCGACGACGCCGTCCTCATCCTCACCGACGTGGCCGCCACCGACGACACGACGAGCCGCTCATGAGCCTCGGGCAGGCCGCCCGGCCCCCATGAGCCCCGCTCCTTCTCACCCGCCCATCACGATCCACCCCTACCCGAGGAATCCACCGTGCTGATCATCGCCATCGTCTCCGTCGCAGTCCTCGTCCTGCTCATCGGCATCTACATGCTCACCCGGGTCGTCGTCGTCCCCTCGAACATGACCGGGCTCATCTCCGGGTCCGCGCGCAACGGGGAGGTCAAGATCATCCGCCCCGGTGGTCGCGACTTCGTCCTGCCGATCATCCAGTCGATCCAGTACCTCCCCTTCACCCAGAACACGATCGGCTTCAAGGTCCGTGCTGAGGACGAGAACAAGATCAACGTCAACGTCTCGGCGGTGGCGGCCGTCAAGGTCGGCGACTCCGACGAGCAGGTGCGCGCGGCGGCCAAGCGCTTCCTGGGCAAGCCCAACACCGACCAGGCGATCGCCGACTCCGCGCGCGACGCCCTCATCGGCTCGCTGCGTTCGATCATCGGGCACATGACCGTCACCGACCTCATCTCCGACCGCGACGCCCTGCAGAAGAACGTCTTCGACGACGCCAAGTCCGTCATGGCCAACATGGGTCTGGAGATCGACGTCCTCCAGATCTCTGAGATCACCGACGACGGCGGGTACATCGAGTCCCTCGGTGTTCCCGAGCTTCAGCGGGTGGAGAAGGACGCCCGGATCGCGCGGGCCAACGCCGAGCGGGAGGCCAAGGACGCCGAGGTCACCTCGCGCCAGCAGATCGCCGAGCGTGAGCGGGACCTGTCCCTGCGCCAGGCGCAGCTGAAGTCCGAGACCGACAAGGCCCAGGCGGAGGCCGACTCCGCCGGGCCGCTGGCGCGGGCCGCCAAGGAGCGCGAGATCGCCGTCATCGAGCAGGAGGCGGCCGAGGCCAAGGCCGTGCTCACCGAGCGCGAGCTCGACTCCTCCGTGCGCCGCCCGGCCGACGCGGCCCGCTACCAGCGCGAGCAGGAGGCCGAGGCCGCCAAGGTCGAGGCCATCCGCAAGGCGGAGGCCGAGGCCGAGCGCACGCGCCTGGACGCCGAGGCCCAGGCGGCCGCGACCGTGGCCCGCGCCGAGGCAGAGGCCCGGGCGACCGCGGCCCGCGCCAAGGCGGAGGCCGAGGCCATCGCCGCACGCGGCCGCGCCGAGGCCGAGGCGGTGCGCGCGGCGGGTGAGGCCGAGGCCAAGTCGATGAGCGACAAGGCCGACGCCCTGGCCAAGTACGGTCAGGCGGCCACCCAGCAGATGGTCCTCGACAAGGCCCCCGAGATCGCCCGCGCCCTGGCTGAGCCGCTGGCCGGCATCAAGGACATGTCGATCATCTCCACCGAGGGCGCCTCGGCGCTGCCCAAGGCGGTGGCCGGCAACGTCGAGCAGCTCGACGCCGTCATGCGCTCCCTGACCGGCTCGGGCCTGACCGACATGGTCTCCCGCTTCACGGGGACCGACACGAAGGCCTGATGACGAGGCCTCCGGGCGGCAGACGGGGCGGGCACGGTCGCATGACGACCGTGCCCGCCCCGTCACGTGGCCGCTGCGTGGGGCGGTGAGGCATCGCCTCGGAGCGGTCAGGCCCCGGCGGGAGCCGGGCGGGACGAGCAGGTCGCGGACCCGATCCGCCCGTGCAGGCACGCGCGGGGCGCACCCGTGACACACTGGCGCCATGTCCGTCGACTCACCGGCACCCGTGCGCCAGGGCAACCCCCTCGTCGTCGCCCTCCTCGTCGTCATCGCCATCCTCCTCGCCGTCATCGCAGGCATCCTCGTCACCCGTGACGACCGCTCCGCCCCGGCGCAGACCGCGGCCACCGTCTCAACCGATCCGAGCGCAGCGGCCGCAACCGACCCGGGCGCCGCCGCCTCGGCGGCCCCGACCGACCCGGCCACCTCCGAACCGTCCCAGACCGACCCCGCCGTCCTCGAGATCCTCCACGCCGAGGTCTCGCGGGACCCTGAGGACCCCCGCGCCCAGGGCGCGGTGGACGCCCCGGTCGTCATGGTGCTCTACTCCGACTTCTCCTGCCCCTACTGCACCCAGCTCGCCCAGGAGGTCGAGCCCGAGCTCGCCGACCTCGTCGAGGCCGGGACCCTGCGCATCGAGTGGCGCGACCTCGCCCAGGTCTCGGCGACCTCCCCCCTGGCGGCGCAGGCAGGGATCGCCGCCGCCAACCAGGGCATGTTCTGGGAGTTCCACGACGCGGTCTACGCCGCCGCCGACCCCACCGGCCACCCCGAGTACACCGAGGAGTCGCTCATCGAGCTCGCCCGTGCCGCCGGAGTGCCCGATATCGAGCAGTTCACGGCGGACATGAACGACCCCGCCACCGTCCAGGCGGTCACCGAGGCCACGCAGCACGCCCAGCAGATCGGCATCGACGGCACCCCGTTCATGATCATCAACGACGCCTACATCCCCGGCTACCAGCCCGCGGAGTACGTGCGCGCCACGATCGAGGAGCAGGCCGCGGCCGCGCAGTGAGCCCGGCCGGCTGCCTCGGAGCCGGGCGCACCAGGTGCACCGGCGGCGCCCGCCGCCCTCAGGACCCGGGGGGCGGGGGCGCCGTGCTCGCGTGGACGACGAGCTCGGTGGGGATGACCAGCTGGTAGCCGCGGTCGATGACCGCACCGGCGGCCTGCTCGAGGACGAGGCGCACCATCTCGGCCCCCGCCCGCTGGAAGTCCTGCCTGACGGTGGTCAGCGGGGGGAAGGTGTACTCCGCCAGGGGCAGGCCGTCGAAGCCGACGACCGACACGTCCTCGGGCACACGGCGCCCGGCCTCGTGGAGGGCGCGGACGAGCCCGAGAGCCACCTCGTCATTGGCGCAGAACACGGCGGTGACCTCCGGGTCCGCGGCCAGGCGGAGGCCGGCCTCGTAGCCGTCGCGGGCCTCCCAGCCCCCGGTGACCGGGGCCGGCACCGGGATCCCTGACTCCTCAAGACGACGCGACCACGCCGCGGCGCGCACGACCGCCGACTGGGAGTCCCTCGGCCCGGTCACGTGGTGGACCGTCCGGTGCCCCAGGCCCAGAAGGTGGTCGACGGCGTCACGCACCCCCTGCACCTGGTCGGCCGAGGCCGAAGGGTAGTGCCCCACGAGGGCGGAGTCGGAGGAGGCCACCGGCAGACCGGCGGGAAGCATGAGGTGCTCGGGGCCGGCTCGCCCGGACTGGACGATGACGAGGCCGTCGATCGCCTGGTGCTGGAGGCGGAACACGGCGTCCCGGACCTCCTGGCTCTCGGGGTGCTCGACCTGCGCGAGGGAGACCGAGTACCCGGCGCGGGCGGCGGCCTCGAGGACGCCGCTGGTCGTGTAGGCCTCGCCCGTGCGCTGGATCTGCTGGGTGAGGACGCCGATGACGTTGAAGGAGCCGGAGCGCAGGGCCCGCGCCGCCCGGTTGGGGGCGTAGCCGAGCTGGTCCATCGCCCGCAGGACCTTGTCACGCGTGTCGGGACGGACGTTGTCCGCGCCGCGCGAGACCCGCGAGACCGTCTGGGCCGAGACACCGGCGAGGCGGGCGACGTCTCCGATCGACGCCGCCCCTGCCCTGGCCCCACCCCGTGCCCCCATGGTCCGAACGATAGCAAGAGCGCCGACCCCCTCGACGGAGACAGGACCCGGGTCCCTGAGCTGAACAACGGATGGCAACGTCACCATGTCAGGGTACACATGCTACCGATGTTTGGCCAGTGAGCCTTGCAACTCTTGACGTCCATCAGGCTCACCCCCATGATGTTAACGTCGCCATCGCGCAGGCGACGTCGTCCTTCCGGCTGCACCGGCTCCGTCCTCCGCTCCTGGCGCCGGGAGCGGACAGTCCTGACAACCCGCCACCGACCACGAGACAGGAACGCCGACGATGATCGTTCCCCGGCACTACGAGAGCCTCTCCGTCCTCCACGACAACACCCTGCCCGCCCGGGCCTACTACGTCCCCGCCTCCCGCCCCCTGACCGGTGGGCCCTCTGACCGGGAGGCCTCCGACCGCCTCCGCCTGCTCAGCGGCACATGGGGCATGCGCTACTCCGCATCGATCCACGACGTCCTCGAGCAGGTCCGCGAGGAGGACCTCGTCCCGGGCGCCGACCTGCCCGGGCTCGAGCCCGTCACGGTGCCCGGCACCTGGCAGCACCAGGGCCACGACGCGCACCAGTACACGAACGTGCGCTACCCCATCCCCCTGGACCCTCCGCACGTCCCCCACGACAACCCCGCCGCCCTCTACGTCAAGGACTTCGACCACCGCCCCGACCCCCGCGCCCCACGGGCAACCCTCACCTTCGAGGGGGTCGACTCCTGCTTCTACGTGTGGCTCAACGGTTCCTACGTCGGATACAGCCAGGTCTCCCACGCCACGGCCGAGTTCGACGTGACCGACCTTCTGCGCGCCGGAGGCAACCTCCTGGCGGTCCTCGTCCTCAAGTGGTGCGACGGGACCTATCTGGAGGACCAGGACAAGTTCCGCACCTCCGGCATCATCCGCGACGTCTATCTCCTCGTGCGGCCCGAGGCCGTGCTCGTCGACTACACCACGACCACCGAGCTGGGCGACGAGGGCGCCCGGGTCACGGTGCGCGGCTCCTTCGTCGGCGGGCCGGTCCCTGTCGGACTCGAGCTGAGGGACGCCGAGGGGCGGACCGTGGCCACCGGCGCCCTCGCTCCCCTGGAGCCCACCGGGGCAGGGGCCACCCGGGAGGGGACCGGGGACGAGCGGGCCGAGGCGACGGCGGGAGACGCCGGAGCCGACCCGGCCGACCCGGCCAACCCGGCTGTCCCGGCCGACCCGGCCGACCCGGCCAACCCGGCCAACCTGACTGTCCCGGCTGACCTGGCCGACCCGGCTGACCTGGCCGACCCGGCCGACCCGGCCAACCCGGCTGCCTCAGCCGCACCCGGACCCGTGCACACCCACGGTGCCGTGCTCGCCGTCGACCACCCTCACCTGTGGAGCGCGGAGAACCCCTATCTCTACACGCTCGTCCTGACCTGCCCCGAGGAGGTCATCACCGACCGCGTGGGTCTGCGTGAGGTGCGCACCGAGGGAGCGGTCCTCGTCCTCAACGGCTCGCCGGTCACGCTGCGCGGGGTCAACCGACACGACTCCGACCCGGTGACCGGGCCGGTGGTCGACCTCGAGCACATGCTCCGCGACCTCAGGCTCATGAAGGAGCACAACGTCAACGCCCTGCGCACGGCGCACTACCCCGCTCAGCCCCAGCTCTACCAGCTGTGCGACGAGTACGGCTTCTACGTCATGTCCGAGGCGGACAACGAGAGCCACGGCACCCAGGCCCAGTACCTCGCGGACGAGTCGTGGGACAACGTCGTCGAGCAGTGGAGCCCGCGCATCGCCGACAACCCCGAGTGGACCGAGGCGACGGTCGACCGGGTGCGGCTGTGCGTCGAGCGGGAGAAGAACCGGCCCTGCGTCATCTCGTGGTCCGCGGGCAACGAGTGCGCCTACGGCACGACCCTCGAGGCGGCCCTGCGGTGGGTCAAGGAGGCCGACCCCACCCGGGTCACCCACTACGAGTCCGCCTACTACCGCAGGTCGGGCCGCCGGGACGACTACTCGTGCATCGACCTGTACTCGCGGATGTACCCGGCCCTCGCGGAGGTCCGCGACTACCTGGCCTCCGACCCCGACAAGCCCTTCCTCCTTGTCGAGTACTGCCACGCCATGGGCAACGGCCCGGGCGACCTCGAGGACTACTGGCGGCTCGTACGCTCCGACGCGCGCCTGTGCGGCGGGTTCGTCTGGGAGTGGTGCGACCACGCGGTGCGGGCCGGGACCACGCCGGAGGGACGACCGGTCCACCTCTACGGCGGGGACCACGGCGAGGCCGTCCACGACTCCAACTTCTGCGTCGACGGCCTCGTCTCCCCCGACCGAGTGCCCCATCCCGGCGCACGCGAGCTGTGGAACGTCCACCGCCCGGTACGCCTCGAGGACCTCGACCTGGAGGCGGGAACCGTGACGATCCGCAACGAGACGGACTTCACCGACCTGCGCGACCTGGTCGAGATCGTCTCCGAGGTCACCTGCGACGGACGGGTCGTGTCCCGCGCGCGCCTGCCCCTGGAACGCCCCGTGCCCCCGGGGACGACGGCGATCCTGCCGGTCAACCTCTCCCGCCCCGAGCACGGCCGGTGCCACCTGCTCGTGTCCTACCGCCTCGCCTCACCCCGCCCCCTGCTCAGCGCCGGCCACGAGCTCGGCTTCGACGAGGTGGCGCTGCCCACCGCCGACCCGCGGCACCACGAGGCGGCCCGGATCATCGACGCCCCCGTGCGCGGCGCGGTGCCCCGCGTGGAGGACTCCGGCCGGACGATCACCGTGCGCGGCGAGCGGTGGACCTACCGCTTCGACACCCGTACCGGGATGCCGCAGGAGCTCGAGGTCGGCGGCAGGCGCCTACTGACCCGGCCCATGGAGGTCAACACCTGGCGCGCCCCCACCGACAACGACCGCGACCTCCGGCGTCGGTGGGAGCGGGCGGGCTACGACCGGGCCGCGCTCAGCGCACGCGGCTGCGCCGTGTCCTGCAGCGACACGGAGGTGAGGATCTCCGCCGAGGCGGTCCTCGCCGCGGCCGCCGTCCAGCCCTTCCTCACCCTGGCGCTGAGGTGGACGATCCGCCCCGACGGGGTGCTCGGACTGCGGATGGACGCCATGCGCGACACTGCCTTTCCCGAGCTGCCCCGACTGGGACTGCGCCTGTTCCTGCCCCCGGCTGTGGACCGGGTCGTCTACGACGGGCTCGGTCCCTCGGAGAGCTATGTCGACAAGCACCGAGCCTGCCGTCACGGGCGGTTCACGGCCGCCGTCGACGAGCTGCACGAGGGCTACATCCGGCCCCAGGAGAACGGCAGCCGCGCCGACTGCACCTACGTCCTGCTCAGCGGAGGGGGGATGAGCCTGACCGCCGTCGGCGCGGCCCCGCTGTCCTTCAACGCCTCCCGGTACACCCAGGAGCAGCTGACCGCCACCGCCCACGACGCCGAGCTCGTCCCCAGCGGGCACACCGTCCTGTGCCTTGACGCGGCCATGGCGGGCATCGGCTCGGCCAGCTGCGGGCCCGAGCTCTCCCCCGAGTACCGCGTCGACGACGCCGAGCTGCACCTCGACCTGTGGCTCGAGCCCTCCTGCGCTCCGCAGCACCCATGACCCCTGCCCTCACACCCCCACTCACACACCGAGGTGATCCCATGAATGAGAAGAAGTACCTGCGCTGGTACAACAAGGTCGGGTACGGATCGGGCGACGTCGCCGGGAACGTCGTCTACGCCCTCCTGTCGGCCTTCACGATGATCTACCTGACCGACACCGCCGGCCTCAACGCCGGCGTCATCGGCACGCTCATGATGCTCTCGAAGTTCTTCGACGGGTTCTCCGACCTCGTCTTCGGGGCGCTCCTGGACAAGACCCAGACGCGGATGGGCAAGGCCCGGCCGTGGATGCTGTGGGCCTTCGTCGGCTGCGCGGCCATGATCATCGCGATCTTCGCCATCCCGACGAGCCTGGGCGACACCGCGAAGTACGCGTGGTTCTTCATCGCCTACACCCTGCTCAACGCCGTGTTCTTCACGGCCAACAACATCGCCTACTCGGCACTGACCGCGCTCATCACGAAGAACAGCTCCGAGCGGGTGCAGATGGGCTCGATCAGGTTCATGTTCGCCTTCGGCACGAGCCTGGTCATCCAGACCGTCACGGTCAAGGGAGTCGAGCTGCTGGGCGGCGGCGCCGAGGGCTGGAGGGCCATCGCGATCATCTACGCGCTCGTGGGCCTGGCGGTCAACACCCTGTCGGTCATGTCCGTGCGCGAGCTGAGCCCCGCCGAGCTCGCCGAGGCGGCCGAGGCCGCCGACGACGAGGCGGGTCGCGCCGAGGGTGCCGCCGCGCCGGAGAAGGTCACCCTGCGCGAGTCCGGCAGGCTCCTGCTGGCCAACCGGTACTACCTCATCATCCTCGTCGTGTTCATCATGACCCAGATGTTCACCGCGACGCTCAACATGGGCATCTACTTCATGACCTACATCCTGGGCAACGCGAACCTCCTGGGAGGCTTCGCCTGGGCCATCAACATCCCCCTCATCGTCGGTCTCCTGTTCACCCCGGCCGTCGTGGCGCGCGCAGGGGGGATGTACCGGGTCAATATCGTGGGCTACGCGGTGGCGGTGGCCGGCCGTCTGGGCGTCGTCGCAGCCGGCTACATGGGCAACCTGTGGCTCATGCTCTTCTTCTCCGGTGTGGCCTCACTGGGTATGAGTCCCTTGCAGGGGACCCTCAACGCCCTCATCGCCGAGGCGAGTGAGCACACCTTCCTGCGATCGGGAAAGCGCATCGACGGGCTCATGTTCTCCTGCACCTCCCTGGGGGTCAAGATCGGCTCGGGCCTGGGGACCGCGCTGGCAGGCTGGCTGCTGGCCGCCTCCGGGTACGTCGCCAACGCCCCCGAGCAGGCGGGCTCGGTCATCACGATGCTCTACGTCATGTACCTGTGGATCCCCGCTGTCGCCAACGCGATCATCCTGGCCCTCCTGTGGAGGCTCGATGTCGAGAAGGCCAACGCACGGCTGCGCGCCCGGGCCCTTGAGGCCGACCACGGGGGCGACGGGGCTGGCTCTGAGGCTCAGGCGTAGTCGCTCACCCGCCCGCGTGGGAGGGGGGACGCGGTTGGTCGCGGCGGCAGCCACGACCGCTCACCCAGCCGCCTGCGTGGGACGGGGGACGCGGTTGGTCGCGGTGCGGTAGCCGCGACCGCTCACCGAGCCGCCTGCGTGGGACAGGTGCCCGCGGGCTCCATCCCGATCCGCGCGCCCCTGTTCTACGCGTACCCGATCCACCCGCACCCGACCCTTCCCGCTGGCACGAGGCCGAGGCTCGGTCGCGGCCGCCGCAACCGCGCCCCCGTGGGCGAGGCCGGGGCCTGGTCGGTGGGACCGGGGCTCAGCGGGTGGGACCGGGGATGTGCGGTGAGAACGGGGCGGAGAACCCCGTTCTCACCGCACATCCCCGGTCTCAGGCACCGAGCCCCGTTCTCAGGCACCGGGTTGCGGTGAGCGCAGGCCTGGCCCGATGGTGCCAGCGCGGGTGGTTCCGGGTGCTATCGGTCCAGGCCGGGGGACTTCCTGTGCGCGGGTGGCGCCGGGGCACGATCCTGACCAGCAGCGGCGGCGCGGGCGGTGATAGCGGCCTTGACCTGTCGGGGTGTGCGGGCGGAGGCGGCCCCGGTTCCGTGGGCAGGCGCCTGGACCGGAGCGGACGCCGGGGCGGGGAAGGTCGCCGCGCGCACGGGACCGGGGCCACCCGCCCCGCTCGCGACGGTCGCCCCGGTCGGCGTGGTCGGCGTGGTCGGCGTGGTCGGGGCGGTCGCGCCGGTCGGCGTGGTCGGGGCGGTCGCGCCGGTCGGCGTGGTCGGGGTGGTCGCGCCGGTCGGCGTGGTCGGGTCCCCGCTCGCGACGGTCACCCCGCTCGGGATGGTTGGGGCGGTCGCGCCGGTCGGCGTGGTCGGGGTGGTCGCGCCGGTCGGGATGGTTGGGGCGGGTGCTGGTGGGGGCGGGGTCTGGGGTCCGGGGGTGGCCGGTGTCCTGCCGCCGGCGCGGGCGGTGATGGCGTTGAGGAGCTCGTGGGGCGTGATCCTCCCCGCCCCGGGAGGCGCCCCCGGACCGGGGTCCGTGGCCGGCGTGGACGCGGGGATCGCGGCCTGGTGGTGGGCGGCGGCGACGTCAGCGGCGATCGTGGCCGGGGTCCACGGCGGGGCCCTGGCACTCAGACCAAAGACCTGCTCGGCGCTACGTGCCTCGAGGACCACCCGGGCGTGACGCAGGTTGCGGGCAAGGGACCGTGAGGCGGTCAGCACCGCCCGGAGGCGTAGCCGGCAGCCCGCGCGACGCTCGACCGGGATAGCCAGCACAGCCCGTTCCAGGACGTCGGCCACGCTCTTGTTCTGGGACCCGATCGAGGAGTTGACCCGATCGAGTCCCATCGAGGGCAGCCCGCCGATCAGCACCGGGTCACCCGGCCCGTAGGTCACCTGGTCGGACTCGTGAAGCACCACCAGGGCCTTGTCCACCAGCCCCACCGCCTCCCGAGCCCTCGACCGGGAGAAACCATGAATGTCAGTCAGGTCCTTCGCGACCTTGTCGATGAACTTCTGGCGGGCGTCTTTGACTGTCTTGGAGGCTGGGGCGCGTCCCTGGGCGCGGTAGGCGCGGATGCCCTCGAGCAGCCGCTGGGCGCTGAGCAGGCTCAGGGCCGAGAGCTGACGATCGAGCTGACGGGTGAACTCCCCCGACAGGGCCCGCAGCCCGGGGTTGCCACCGGTGTGGAAGAACACCTCCACCGGGGTCGGTGAGTGCCACGCCAGGGAGCTGGCCGGCGCCGCAGCACCCCCCTCCCACACCAGCACCCGCTGACCACCAGCCCGACCAAAGGTGAACATGTCCCCCTCAACCAGACCAGCACCAGAAGCAAGACCAGGGCCACCGGCGGACCCACCAGAACCAGCACCAACACCAGCACCAGGAGCCGAACCGGAAACAGGAGCGGGGCCAGAGGCACCGGCGGACGGGCTCACAGACGCGGGCTCCCGCCAGCCCCAGAACCGTCAACCCCCGAACCAGGCTCAGGGGCAGGCCCGGGACCCGGCTCAGGGCCGGCGTCGGGCCCGGGACCCGGCTCAGAACCAGGCACAGGGCCCGCCTCGGGCTCAGGGCCCGGGCCGGTGCTTGGGTCGGGGTGCTGGATGGCGATGGCCGCAGCGGCCTGGGCAGCAGCGGCCGAGAAGTCCTCCCACAGGGTCTTGTCCTGGGCCTGGGCCAGGAACACCAGATGGGGTACCGCCTCCTCCAGGCTCGCCGACCCCACCGTCATGACACCGGTCAGGCAGTACGCCGGCACGAACCCGACCACCTGGTCCGGCCCCACCGCGCCCAGCCGCTCGATCACCCCGTCCACGATCGGCCGACCGGTGTCATCGTCATCCAAGGAGTCCTTGGTCGGGGAGGTGAACACGCTGCAGCCCATGCGCTCACGCAGCACCGGGTCAGCCATGCGCGAGGCCCGGGCGGCATCGGGGTACAAGATCCCCAGGACCGGTGTGATCTCCAGGGCCGGGCCCGAGACCTCACCCCACAGGCTCATCCCCCCCATCGCCGTGCGCGCCAGGCACCACCACCGCTGGGGCGGGAACGGCAGGGCCATCCCCTCCAGCCACGCCTCGACCACCGGCTCCCACTCCCAGGGGTCGGTGATCCAGAACCTGCCCTGACCAAAACCGTCAAAACCGAAACGCCGCCACACGTAGAGCACCGACTCCGGAAACACGCCCGAGAACCGCTCCAGGTGCTCCGCCGACACCGCACGCCCCACACCCATCGGCGTCCAGCCCTCGTAGTCCAGCAGGTCCTCCTGCACCGTCGCCTCAACCCACTCCAGGTCCCAGGGAAGATCAACCACGACACCCACCCTACCCACCCACCCCACCCCACGTCCCCACAACACCCAGCCCCCCGCCCCGGGCCCTCCCCGGGCCCGCCCCGACCTGCCTAGTCCCACGTTCGTACCTTGTGCGTCCAGAGCGCACGATCAAGGTACGCACCCGATGCAGAAGGTACGAACCCGGCGCCAACCCGGTACGCACCCGATGCCGAAGGTACGAACCCGGCGCTGAAGGCGCGTCATCGGCGGCCCTCCCACCCCCGCAGCCGGCACCCAGGCCCCGCCCGGACCATCAGCCCTCCGTTGACGACCGACGCCACCGGCACGGTCAACGGCGTCCTCACCTCCGTCGACCCCCGAGTGATATACCGCATACCAACCTACTCTATTTAGGTGAGACTAACCTCTACTACTGTCCTCGTCAGTAGGGCCCCCTGGCACCTGACCAGCACAGACCGCGCCAGACCAGCCCCGACCAGCCCCACCGACAGAGAGTCCTCAGCATCGTGTCCGTCTCACGCAAGTCCTTCCTCCTGACCTCCCTTCTCGTGCCCGCAGGCCTGGCCGTCTCGGCATGCGGCTCCTCCTCGGGCTCCTCCGGGTCGGGCGGTGGCTCGGCCACCGCCGGCGGCGACACCGGGAGCCTCAGCGTCACGCACGCCTTCGGGACCACCGAGGTGCCCGCCGTCGTCGAGCGCATCGCCTGCGTCAACTGGGGCAACCACGACGTCCCGCTCGCACTGGGCGTCATGCCGGTGGGCATGGCCAAGCAGACCTGGGGAGTCGAGGACGACTCGGGCATGCTGCCGTGGACCAAGGAGAAGGTCGACGAGCTCGTCGCCGACGGAGCCCAGGCCCCCGAGCTGTTCGACGAGACCGACGCCATCGCCTTCGAGGCGGTGGCAGCCACGACCCCCGACGTCATCCTCGCCGCCTACTCGGGCCTGACCCAGGAGGACTACGACACCCTGAGCAAGATCGCCCCGACCATCGCCTACCCGACTGTCGCCTGGGGGACCCCGTGGCGCGAGATGATCACGATGGACGCCACCGGCATGCGCCGGACCGCCGACGGCGAGACGCTCGTCAGCGAGCTCGACGCCCTCATCACCGAGTCCCTCACCGACTACCCCCAGCTGTCGGGCAAGACCGCGGCCTTCTTCTACCTCGACCCCACCGACACCTCCTCCATCGGCTTCTACACGACGGCCGACCCGCGCACCGCCTTCCTGTCCGACCTCGGCATGACGGTGCCCCCCTCGGTCCAGACCGCCTCCGACGCCGACCCGGACACCTTCTACGTCACGGTCGCCTCTGAGAACGCCGACACCCTGTCCGACGTCGACCTCATGGTCTGCTACGGGCAGGCCGACACCCTGGCCACGCTCCAGGCCGACCCGCGGCTCGGCACCGTCCCCGCCATCAAGAACGGCGCCGTGGCGATGGTCGGCGACAACAACCCGCTGGCCGCCTCGACCAACCCCGGGCCGCTGTCCCTGCCCTGGGGGCTCGCGCAGTACCTGGAGCTCCTCGGCGCCGCCGCCGACAAGGTCCAGTGAGCCGCTCCGACGGCCACGCCCGCAGGCGCGGTCCGGTACCGCGCGGTCCCCTCGCCCTCGTCGTGCTCCTCGGCCTCGTGCTCCTCGCCGCCGCCTGCTCGGTGGCCTTCGGAGCCCGAGTCGTCGGGATCGAGGAGATCCTGCGCGGGCTGGCCGGAGGCGCCCAGGACCTCGGGGCGATCTCGGTGGCCGAGCGCGTCCCGCGCACCGCGACCGCGCTCGTGGGCGGGGCGGCGCTCGGCCTGGCCGGCGCGCTCATGCAGGCCGTCACCCGCAACCCGATCGCCGACCCCGGGATCCTGGGGATCAACACCGGCGCCTCCCTGGCCATCGTCATCGGCATCGCCTTCGCGGGAATCTCGACGACGCCGCAGTACATCGCCGTGGCGCTCGCCGGAGCCGCCCTGACCGCCGTCCTCGTCCACGCGGTCGGCTCGGCAGGATCCGGCGGCACCACCCCCGTCAAGCTCGCCCTGGCCGGGGTCGCCACGACAGCGGCACTGTCCTCGCTCGTCTCAGCCATCGCGCTGCCCCGGGCCGCGGGCCTCGAGGACTTCCGCTTCTGGCAGGTCGGGTCCACGGGGCGGGGGACCTGGGAGGCGCTGGGAACGGTCGGCCCGCTGCTCGCCGTGGCGGGGCTCGTGGCCCTGAACCTGGCCCGTCCGCTCAACTCCCTGGCGCTGGGCGACGAGATGGCGGTGGGCCTGGGCGTGGCGGTGTCCCGCACGCGGCTGCTCGCCTCGGGTGCCGGGGTCGTCCTGTGCGCGGCGACGACGGCGCTGGCCGGCCCCATCGGATTCGTCGGGCTCATGGTCCCCCACGCGGTGCGCATGCTCGTGGGGCCCGACCACCGCTGGCTGCTGCCCCTGTCGGCCCTGGGAGGGGCGGCCCTGCTCGCCTTCGCCGACGTCCTGGGCCGGGTCATCGCCCGTCCGGCCGAGGTGAGCGTCGGGGTCGTCACCGCCTTCGTCGGCGCCCCCGTCCTCATTCTCATCGCCCGCGGCGCCAAGGTGCGTGAGCTATGAGCGCGATCGTAGGGCCGGGCCGCATGAGTACCACGCTCTCCGCCGACGGGGCCAGGACAGGAGGCGACCCGGCCCCGGGCTTCACCACGGCCGGCCGACGACGGCGGACCCTGCGCCGCGTCGCGGTCGTCGGCGGCCTGATCCTGCTCGTGGCAGCACTGTGGTGGGCCACCGTCCTGCTCGGACAGACCCGGTACAGCGTCGCGGAGGCCCTGCGGGTCATGGCCGGCCAGACGGTCCCGGGGGCGTCCTTCGTCGTCGGCGAGCTGCGGCTGCCACGGGCCCTCGTGGGCCTGCTCGCCGGACTGGCCTTCGGCATGGCCGGGACGACCTCCCAGACCATGCTGCGCAACCAGCTCGCCAGCCCCGACATCATCGGGATCACCTCGGGGGCCTCGGCCAGCGCTGTCTTCGCCATCCTCGTGCTCGGGTGGTCCGGGACGCCGGTGACGGCGCTGGCGGTGCTCGCCGGGGTCGCGACGGCCGCCGTCATCTACCTGCTGTCCGGATCCGGCAGGGCCCAGGGCGGGCGACTCATCCTCATCGGCATCGGGGTGTCCTCGATGTTCTCCTCGATCATCGCCTACCTGCAGATGAGGGCGTCGGTCTACGACGTTGCCGACGCCATGCGCTGGCTGTCGGGGTCCCTGGGCTCAGCGTCCTGGGAGCAGGTGCCGCTTCTGACCGCCTCGCTCATCGTGCTCGGCGCGCTCCTCGCCCTGGCCGGCCGGGGGCTGGGGCCGATGGTCCTGGGTGAGGAGACGGCCACGGGCCTGGGAGTGAACGTCCCACGCACCCGGGCGGTGCTCGTCCTGGCGATGGTGGGACTGTCCGCAGTGGCTACCGCGGCGACCGGACCGATCGCCTTCGTGTCCTTCCTGGCCGGCCCCGTCGCCGGACGGCTCGTGGGTCCCACCGACCGCAGCCTCCTCGTCCCGGCGGGGCTCATGGGCGCCGCGATCGTCCTGGGAGCAGACCTGCTCTCCCAGCAGGTGCTGCCCACCGCCCTGCCCGTCGGTGTCGTCACCGGGATCGTCGGCGCACCCGCCCTCCTTGTCCAGCTCCTCCGTGTCAACCGTCAGGGGGCCAGCGCATGAGCGCCACCGTACCCGCCGTCCCGCGCGGCACCGAGCCGGCCGCGGGTCGCACCGCGGGTCGCACCGCGGCCACCGCCGCCGACTCGGCCGTTCCGCGCCGCCTGAGCACGGCGGAGCTCAGCTCGGGCTACGGGAGACGCACGGTGGTCGACGGGGTCGACCTGGCCGTGCCGACCGGGCGGATCACGGTCATCGTGGGAGCCAACGCCTGCGGGAAGTCCACGCTGCTCAAGACGATGGCGCGGATCCTGGCCCCCAGCTCCGGTGCCGTGCTCCTCGACGGGGAGCCGGTGGGCTCGATCCCCACGAGGCGCCTGGCCACGCGCCTGGGGCTGCTTGCCCAGCAGCCGGTCGCCCCTGAGGGAATCGCCGTGTCCGACCTCGTGGGACGCGGGCGTCACCCCCACCAGGGGGCCTTCCGTTCGTGGACCGCCGAGGACCGGCGGGTCGTCGAGGAGGCGCTCGTGGCCACCGGCACGGCGACCCTGGCCGACCGCGCCGTCGACGAGCTCTCCGGCGGGCAGCGCCAGCGGGTGTGGATCGCCATGGCCCTGGCCCAGCGCACCGACGTCCTCCTGCTCGACGAGCCGACCACCTTCCTCGACCTGGCCCACCAGGTCGAGGTCCTCGACCTGCTCACCGACCTCAACCGCGACCGCGGCACGACGATCGTCATGGTCCTCCACGACATCAACCTGGCGGCCCGGTACGCCGACCACGTCGTGGCCATGAAGGCCGGGCGGGTCGTGGCCGCAGGGCCGCCGGCCGAGGTCGTCGACCCCACGCTCGTGCGCGAGGTCTTCGGCCTAGAGGCCGAGGTCATCACCGACCCGGTCTCCGGCACGCCGCTCATCGTGCCGCGCGGCCGGTACCACGACGCAGCCGGTCGAGGGGGGCGACCCGCTCGGACACGCGATCGAGGCGGAGCGGACAGCCCGGCCGTCGCGCCCCCGGGCCGGGGGCGCGACGCAGAGCCCGGTGGCAGCCAGGAGCGATCATGAGCGAGCCGTTCCGCTTCTTCCACGTCCACGTCGCCCGCGTGGTGGACCTGACCCCGTCCTTCCGGCGGGTCACCTTCACCGGCGAGGACCTTGATCACTTCGCGGACCCCGGCTGGGACCAGCGGATCAAGCTCGTCCTGCCGGCGCCGCGCTCCGGCTACCGCCACCTGCCCGAGGGCGGGTCGTGGTACTCCCGCTGGCTGAGTCTCGAGGAGCAGGACCGCCCTCCGATCCGTACCTACACGACGCGCGCCGTGAGGCGGGGCCCCACGGGCACCGAGGTGGATGTCGACGTCGTCCTGCACGGGCCGACAGGGCCCGCCGGCAGGTGGGTGGAGGCTGCCCGCCCAGGGTCGCGGGCCGTGCTGCTCGGGCCCGACACCGGGTTCGAGGGCGTCCCCGGAGGCGTCGACTTCGTGCCCCCTGAGATCACGGAGCGACTTCTCCTCGGAGGCGATGAGACCGCGGCACCGGCCATCTCGCGGATCCTGGAGGACCTGTCCCCCACGGCACGCGGCATCGCGGTGGTCGAGGTGCCCGTGGAGGCCGACACCCCCTACCTCTCGTCCCACCCGGGGATCGAGCTGCGGGTCCTGGCCCGCAACGGAGGCGGCCACGGCGACCAGCTCGTCGCAGAGGTCGCCCGGGCCGTCGCCGAGCTGTGCCCGACCGGGACCCCCCAGGAGGTCGAGGAGATCGACGTCGACCACGACCTGCTGTGGGAGGTGCCTCGCACGGCCAAGGGAGGCGCGGCGCTCAAGCGGACCAGTCTGTACGCCTGGCTGGCAGGCGAGGCGGGTGCCGTGCGCACCATGCGCCGCCACCTCGTGGCCGAGCGCGGCCTGGACCGCCGGGCCGTGGCCTTCATGGGGTACTGGAGACGAGGCAGGGCCGAGGGCTGAGCCACGATCGAGGTTGATGACTCCTCATCTCATCCCCAGGCCAGGCGCATGCCTACCTGCCACATGCATGAGTTCCGGCGGTTCGCGCGTGCCTTGCACCCGCGAACCGCCGGAACTCATGCGCGAGACGGCAGCTCATGCACGCGGGGCACCCCGGTCCTCGACTCCCCGGTCCTCGCCGCCCTCGCCCTCGGCACCTCGGTCCTCGCCACCCTCGACCACAGGCGTCCCGTGCTCGGGATCGGCCGCTCCGACCCCGTCGCCGTCGAGGTCGAGCTCGTCGATGACGCTCGGGTCGACCTCGTCGGGGTCGCGCACCGGGGAGTCACCGGCGGACAGGAAGATGCCCACCCACCGCGAGCGCTCGTCGGAGTCGATGAGCACGCACTTGACGAACAGGGTGAGAGGCACCGCCAGGATCGCGCCGAGCGCGCCGATGATCTGGCTCCAGAAGAGCAGGGACAGGAAGGTCGTCGTCGTGTTGAGGCCCACGGCGTCGCCGGTGAACTTGGGCTGGATGAGGGACTGGATGACGAAGTTGAGCACGACGTAGGCGACGATGACCCACAGCGCGGTCCACGGCCCGGAGTCGACGAGCGCGAGCAGCGCGGGCGGGATGACCCCGATGAAGAAGCCGATGTTGGGGATGTAGTTCGTGATGAACGACAGCACCCCCCACGTCACCGCCATCGGCACCCCGAGGATGCCCAGGGCGACGACGTCGAGGACGGCGACGATAAGGCCGAAGACCGTCGAGACGAGCCAGTAGGAGCGCACCGAGGAGGCGAAGTCGGCCAGGGCCGAGGCGATTCCCGGCTTGATCGAGGCCAGCGCGGAGGCGCGCACCTCGATGCGGGACATGTCGAACATGAGGAAGACGACCGCCAGGGCCATGACGCTGAGCACCGAGCCGATGCCCGAGATCTGCCCGAGGAGGCTCTGGGCCAGGGAGACGACCCGGCTGGTGTCCATCGCGCCGGCGACCTGGTTGAGGAGCGTCGACTGGTCGACGCCGAACCTGTCGAGCAGGTCCTGGATGTTCGTCCAGATCGCCTCGAACTTGTCGCTGTAGCGCGGCAGGGTGTCGATGAGCTGGACGATGGCCACGCCCAGGGCGGTGAACATGATCGCCACGAAGGTGTAGATGAGCAGGATCGCCGCCACGGCCGACACCGGCCGGGGGACCCCGTGGCGACTCGCCCAGCTGATGAGCGGGCGGACGGTGATGACCAGGGTGAGGGCGAAGAAGGCCGGTCCGATGAGGCTGCGGGTGAAGTAGATGCCCGCGCAGCCCACGACGAGGGCGGCGACGACCATCGCGATCGACTCGCCCTGGCTGCGCGGGCCGCCGCGGCCACCGGGACTGTCAGGGCGTGCGGGCACGGTCTGAGGGCTCTGGCTCATACGCCGATCCTTCCACACAGTCCCCACGCAGCCGCGCAGGCGCCGCAGCCAGGCCGCGGGCCCGCCCGCAGGTCAGCGCAGCGCCTCCATGGCACGCACCCCGTCGAGGGCCCGCAGGTGGGGCAGGGGGTTGATGCCGGCGTCCAGGACGAAGTCGGTCAGCTGGGTCCGCACTGTGGCCTGGAGCCGGGCGGGGTCCCACGGCTTGGCGATGTAGTGGTCGAGGCCGGCCTCGTTGACGGCTCGGATCGTGTCGGCCTGGTCGGCCTGCCCGGTGACGAGGACCTTGCGCGCGGCTGCGGTGGACTCCTCCTCGCGCATCTCGACGAGCATGTCGACGCCGCTGCGCCCGGGCAGGCGGTGGTCGGCCAGGACCAGGGCGATGACGTCACCGTCGGCGACGACCTCGGAGACGACCTCCCAGGCGTCCTCGACGTCCTCGGCCGGCTCGACGCGCACGACCCCCGAGAAGGGGGCCAGGTCGCCGACCACCGCGTCACGGACCTCCGGTTCGTCCTCGACGACGAGGATGACGAGCTTCATGGTGCCTCCTGTGGGGTTGGGGCCGTCAGAGCGGGGTGGGTGGGCAGGTCCACGGTGACACAGGTGCGCCCCGGACGGGAGTCCACGCTGATCGTGCCCCCGTGGGCGTCGACGACGCTCTTGGCCAGGCCCATGCCCAGGCCCAGGCCGAAGCGGACCTGACCGTGCTTGGTGGTGAATCGGGGCTCGAAGATGCGGGGCAGGACGTCGTCGGGGATGCCCGGGCCGTTGTCCTCGACCTGGATGCGCACCGCCTCGGGTGCGGGCGTCGCGCGCAGGACGACCCGGGCGTGCGGGGGCTCCTGCCCTGCGTCGGCGGCGGCCTTGGCCTGGGCCGCCAGGGCGTCGGCCGCGTTGGCCAGGATGTTGGTCCACACCTGGGCGAGCTCACCACCGCGCGCCGGGATCCGCGGGACCTCGGCGTAGTCCCGCTCGATCTCGACCCCGCGCAGGCGGTGGGCGGTCAGGCGCAGGGCGTCCTCGAGGACCTCGCGGGGGTCGACGTCGACGGGCTGCTCGCCCTCGGGACGCACGTAGGTCGACAGGGCGGCGACGAGGCCGGAGATGCGCGCCGTGGCCAGACCGATGTTGCGCTCCCCCCGGCCGATGGAGGCGGCGGCCTCGGTCGTGCGCAGCCGGAGCGGGTCGGCCGCCAGGGCACGTACCTCGGCGGGGTCGGAGTCGGGCCCGTATCCCAGGGCGACGAGTCTGCGGGCTGTCTCCCGGTCCCCCAGGACGGCCTCGAGTGACCTGCGTGCGGCCCTCTCGGTGCGGGTCGAGGCCGCGGGACGGGTGCGTGCGGCCTCGGCCGCGGCGCGGATCGCCGGGCCGTCGGGGTGGGTGAGCAGGATCGAGGCGATGTCCTCGCTCAGGTGCGCCCCGGCACGCTCGAGGGCGGCCACCGGGTTGTTGAGCTCGTGGGCGACGCCCGCGGCGAGCTCGCCCAGCGTGGCGAAGCGTTCCTGGGCGAGCAGCTCCAGGCGCGCCTGCTCGAGGGCTTCGAGGGCCTCCTGGGCCTGGGCCTTCTCGGCGGCGACCGCCGCCGCGAGCTCGGTCTTCTCGACCTGGAGGACCTCCGAGCGCGACAGGCGGGTGGTCAGGGAGCCGATGAGCAGGGCCGCCAGGGTCTGCTCGGTGGCCGGGTTCTCCCGCAGGGAGCGGTCGAGCTGCTCGATGGACAGCAGGATGAGCTCGACCTCGGTGGTCGTCGTCGCGGTCACGTAGGCCCGGCCGTGGCCAGCCAGGGACACCAGGCCGATGACGCGCCCGGTCGTGGCGTGGTGGAGCACGACCTCCCCGACGCGGGTGTGCCGGGTCAGGGCCACCGCGCCGGAGACGACGATGCACACCGAGTCGACGATCTGGCCCTGGTGGGTCAGACGTACCCCGGGGGGCAGCCGCAGCCGCGGGCGGGGGCCCAGGACCGCCTCGCAGGCGGCGATGAGCTCGGCGGTCAGGACGTCGGCGCTGTGCCCGAGCGCCTCGAGCAGGGGGGACCGACCGGGGTCGGGCGCGCCGTGGTCGACCCCGAGCTCGTGGCTGCGCTCGTCCTGGGGCCGGTGGTCGCGCATCCAGCGCCGGGTCTGGGCGGCCGCGCGGTCGGCGATCGCTCCCGGCGTCCAGGGCACGGCGACGACCTCGCGCACAAGGTCCTCGTCGATGGCCCGCCCGAGGTTGCTCAGCTCGGTGCGCTCGGTGAGCAGGACGAGGCGGGCGGTGGCCAGGGACGGGTAGCGGTCCACGGCGGCGGCGACGTCGTCGAGGCTGCCGACCTCGTCGGTGGCCACGATAAGCGGGACCGTCGGCAGCGGGGCGTCCCCGGCCCCCGCCGCCCGCGCAAGCAGCTCGGCCAGTGAGCGCAGGCGCACGACGTCGGCGACCGCCGCCACCGCCGGACCGATCTCGTGGGCGGCCTGGCTGCCCAGCGAGGCCGGGGAGACGACGGCGACAGCGAGCCTCTCGGGGGCCGGCTCGTTGGCCGGCTCGGGGGCCGGCTCGTTGGCCGGCTCGGCGGTCACCGCGTCCTGCCCCACGTCACACCAGCCCCAGGGCGGCCCACAGCGGCGGCATGAGCAGGACGAGCAGCGCCGTGCCGACCACGCCGACGATGATCCCGACCTTGGCCATGTCGGCGGTGGACACCTCGCCGGTGGCGTAGGCGATGGCGTTGGGCGGGGTCGAGATCGGCAGGCTCATGCCCAGGGAGCAGGCCAGGGCCAGGACCACGGCGATCGTGACGGGCTCGAGTCCCTCGATGCCCGTGGCCAGGCCCATCGCCAGCGGGATGAGCAGGTTCGAGGCGGCCGAGTGGCTGATGACGTTGGACAGTCCGAGTCCGAGGGCCCCCATGACGACGATGACGACGAGGGCGGGCATGGCGTTCCAGTCGAACAGGCCCAGGATCCACGCGTCGAGCCCGGTGGCCGCCACACCGTCACCCAGCGCGATGCCCCCGGCCACGAGCCACAGCACCGGCCAGGACAGGCGGCCCAGGTCCTCACCCCCCATGACGCGGGTGACAAGGAGCGCGACGACCGCCAGGAAGCCCACGACGTTGGCGCTCAGGCCGTGGAGGGCCTCGGTCATCCAGGCCAGGATCGTCACGGCGGCGATGACGTAGAAGGTGACGGCCTTGCGGTCGGTGTCCCAGGAGGCCTGCATGTCGAGCTCGACGCCCAGGCCGGCCGGGATGAACAGCAGGGCCAGGAGCAGCCAGGCGCCCAGGAGGATGACGATCATGAGGGGGACGGCCATGACCATCCAGTCCAGGAAGCTGACGTGGTACCCGGCCTCGCCCAGGGCGCCCAGGGTGATGGCGTTGGGCGGGGTGCCGACCGGGGTGCCGATGCCCCCGACGTTGGCGGCCACGGGGATGGACAGGGCCAGGCCCGCCCGCGGTCGGCCCTCGGGCAGGGCGCCCAGGATCGGGATGACCACCGCGAACATCGTGGCGGTCGTGGCGGTGTTGGACATGAACATGGAGAGCAGGGCGGTGATGACCATGAGACCCAGGACGGTCCGGCGAGCCGAGCCCGTGAAGGGCCTGATGAGGACCGCGGCGAGGTTCTTGTCCAGGCGGTACTTCTCGGCGCCGTCGGCGATGAGGAAGCCACCGAGGAACAGGATGATGACCGGGTTGGCCAGCGCCCCGAGGAAGGTCGGGTAGGGCGTGGCGTCCTCGGGCACGGCCAGGAGCGCCTGGTCCGAGACGAGCAGGACCTCCAGGGCGATGACGAGCACGGCCGTGGCCACGAGCGGGATCGCCTCGGTCACCCACAGGACGATCGCCAGGAGGAAGACGGCCAGCATCCGCTCGCCCACGTCGTCGAGACCGGGCACGTCCACGACCAGCGGCAGGAGGAAGGCCACGACCCCCAGGCCGATGCCGACGAGCTGCGTCCGGGTCAGCGCCGGTGCGGGGGCGGCTGGCCGCCGGACTGTACGCGGACGGGTCGGCATCGAGCTCCTCCTCATGGCGCGCGGCGCCATCGCCAGTGGGACGTTCCGGCGCAAGGGCCGGCCACGGGCATCGTAGGCGCGCCGGCCGCACGGGGCCTGGGACCTTCATCGTGCCCGCCACGCCACCACCCGGAGCGAGGCGCCGGTCCTCGCCTCAGGCTCCAGCAGGATGGACCCAGCACCCCAACCTGCTCGCCACCGGTCGAACGATCTCGACGGTGCGCCGGTCCAGGACCTGTCGGGAAGTCAGGCGCAGGACGGTCCATCCCGCGGCATTGAGGCGCTGGTCGCGCAGGTGGTCGTTCGTCCAGTCCGCCAGCGAGGAGTGATACATGAAGCCGTCGGTCTCAACGACGAGCCGGGGCCGCAGGACCAGGTCAACCTCCACCCCCAGGTCGACGGCCACCCCGGGGTCCTGCCCCGCCTCCTGGAGGTCGTAGCGGGCGACCGTCTCCAACAGGGACCGGGCCCTCGGATCGGCGCGGGCGAGCAGCGCCCGCAGCGGAGCGTTGCGATTGCCGGGCAGGGCCGCGACGAGTTCGTCGCGGGAGATGAGCCCGTCGCGCAAGGCGGCGTCGAGTGCGATGAGGACGTCCAGCTCCTCGGCGCAGCGCATGAAGCACAGCAGGGCGGTGAGCGGATCGGCCACCGGGGGGCGCGCGGGACCAGGTATGACGAGCCCGGCGACCCGGTGAACGGTGACGCGCCCGATCCCGGTGGGGACTCGACTGGTGGAGCGCGGCACCGCCACGTGCAGGGGTCCGGGATCCAACCGGAGGGGCAGGCCGTGGCGGGCCAGAGCGTGCGCGCAGGTCACGACTCCGCGCAGGCGTCGACTGACGATGACGTCCTGTCCCGCACCAGGCACAGACACCACTCCTTGGGGGTGACGCTCCACGGAGCCGTCCTCGACCATCCGCAGCAGGCACCGCCTGTCCGATCGGCTCAGGCACAGGTCCTGAACGCGCACAGCACCGTGCACGGAAGCGAGCCGCCTCAGCAGATCCTTCCGGCGCTCCTTATACTTCATGCCCTGATGATGTCAAACATCATCAACCATAGTCAATGTAAGCCATGCTCTCGGCGATCGTCTTGCCGCTGATTCGCCAAGACTGTCACTGCAGACCACAATCGGCCGCCAGTCACCGAAGGTGCACCAAGTACAGCCCCGTCATTGCAACGATTCGCGACAACCCTCAGGGCTGGCGAGCCGCTCGGAGCGCCCAACTGTGGTCCACCGTGACACTTTCAGCCGAGGACGCGGTCGAGCCAGGGGTCGACCGCGGCGTAGAAGCCCTCGGGACGGCTGCGTCGGACGTCGTGCGCGGCTCCGGGCACGAGCGCGGTGTCGACCCTCGGGTTGACCCGCGCGAGGGCCAGGCCCTCGGGTCCCACCCGTGCGGCCCCGGGACGGTCGCCGGTGAGGAGGAGGGTGGGTACCTCAAGGGCCCTCATCGCCTCCTCCCAGGGGACCTCGGGGGCGACCACGCCGGTGGCCAGGAGCCCGGGGTCGACCCGTTGGGCCGCCCACACCCCGGCCACGGCCTCGGCCCGGGGGACCTCGGGATCGGTGAGCGCTCGGGTCACGGCCGCCGCGGGGTCGGCGACCTCGGCCGCCAGGGCGCGGGCGCGGGCGGCCCCGCGGGCGAGGAGCTCGTCGTGGCTGCGCGTGCCGAAGCGGGCCGGGTCGGCCAGGACGAGGCCTGCCACGAGGTCGGGGCGGCGCAGGGCCGCGACCATGGCGGTGGCCGCGCCCATCGAGTGGCCCACGAGGACCGGCGGGCCCGACGGGCTCAGGCCGAGGGCCGCCCGCCCCCGGGCCTCGGTGTCGAGGTCCTCGACGGCCGCCAGGGCGTCCTCGACGAGCACCTCGCCGGCGCGCTCCAGGCGTCCGGGGTCCCACCGCGGCGAGAGCCCGTGCCCACGCGCGTCGAGTGCCACGACCCGGTACCCCAGGCCCGTCCAGTGTGAGATGGCATCGGCCTGGGAGACCGCTGATCCGGTGATCCCGTGCAGGAGGACGAGGGTGGGGGCGTCGGGGGCCCCGGCGATGACGCGCGCCAGCGCAGAGCAGGACATGCACCGATTGTCCCGCTCCGGGCGCCACCGGGGCCACCAGCCTGCGGCGCCCAGGGCCGCCCCCCCTGAACGCTCGCCGTCAGCCTGCACCGTTAGCCTGTGCGCATGAGCGAGCACGAGACCCCGGGCCCGAGCGACCCACGACGCCGCGGCACGATGAACGTCGAGTCCTTCAACCTTGATCACACCGCCGTCCTCGCGCCCTTCGTCAGGGTCGCCGACCGCAAGCGCCTGCCGGGAGGCGATGAGCTGGTCAAGTACGACGTGCGCTTCTGCCAGCCCAACCGCGCCCACCTGGAGATGGAGGCGGTGCACTCCATCGAGCACCTGACCGCCGAGCTCATGCGCAACCACACCGACCGGCTCATCGACTTCAGTCCGATGGGCTGCCAGACAGGGTTCTACGCCCTGACCCTGGGGCTGGAGCCCGCCGAGTTCCTGCCGCTGCTCGAGACGACCTTCCGAGACGTCCTGGAGGCCACCGAGGTCCCGGCCGCCAACGAGGTGCAGTGCGGGTGGGGGGCCAACCACTCCCTGGTGGCCGCTCAGGCGGCCGTGCGCGCCTTCCTGGCCGACAGGGACCAGTGGGAGACGGTCGTGCCTGACTGAGGCTGCGCCCGAGCCCGCCGCGGCGCCGTAGGCTCGGGCCCATGCGCCCGAACCCGACCACGACCTTCGTCACCGTCGAGCTCGCCCCGGAGAGCCCGGACCTGCTGTTCACGGTGCTCCTGCAGCCGAGCATGCTGCTGCTGGCGTGGCTCATCGGCCTGCTCACCAAGCGGGTGATCCGGCACTGGCACGCGCACCTGTCGACCTCGGCGGCCACGCTGACCGCGCTCATCGGCCTGTGGGCGGGCATGGGGGCCGGTGCGTGGGTCTACACCGAGGACTTCCTGTGGGCGCCGCGGATGCTGCTCAGCGCCACGATCGTCGCCGCGGTCGCGATCGTCGTGACAGCACTGACGGTCACGCGCCTCCAGCACGAGCCGCCGCTGCCGCCCATCGCCGAGGTCGCCGCCCGCGGGGAGTCCGACCGCCTGGAGTTCAAGTCCTCAGCGCGGGTCAACATGCGCACCGGGGCCAAGGACGAGGCGATGGAGACGGTCGTGGCCAAGACGGTGTGCGCCTTCCTCAACTCCCGGGGCGGCACGCTGCTGCTGGGCGTCAACGACGAGGGCGAACTCATCGGGCTCGAGGCCGACTACGCCACCCTGCGCAGCCCTGACGCCGACCGCTTCGAGCTCTTCGTACGCGACCTCCTGCGCAACCGCCTGGGCACGAACGCCGCCGCCCTGCCGCGTATGGACTTCGCCGCCGCCCAGGAGGGCGAGGCCTGCCGGATCACCGTGCCGGCCTCACCTGAGCCGGTCTACCTGCGGTCCAAGGGCGCCGGCCCCGAGCTGTGGGTGCGCGTGGGCAACTCGACCCGGCGCCTCGAGGTCGACGACGCGATCACCTACGTGGCCCGGCGCTGGCCGCGTCAGGTCCGCCAGTCCCCGGCCCAGCGACTCGGCTCCTACCTGCTCTACCGGCGCACGCGCACCGAGACGCACGAGCGCGGTCAGGAGGGATGAGCCCTGAGCGGACCGGGCACCCCGGCACCGCCCCGTAGGCTCGGGCCCGTGAGCAGCCACGACCCCGAGACGCCCCGGCAGCCGCTGGCCCGACACCTGGCCGGACCTCTCACGGACGAGGACGCCCCCGTCCTCGTCCTGTCCCACGGCATCACCGACTCCGCGGCCTGCTGGGCCGACGCCGTGGGGCGCTGGAGCGCCTCGGGCTATCGGATCGTGGCCCTCGACGCCCGCGGACACGGTGACTCGCCCCGGTGGGACGAGGGCGACCTCGCCGACCAGGACACGGCCGGCGCCCGCCTGGCGGCCGACCTCACCGACGCCCTGGAGGACCTGCGTGCCCACGGGCTCGACGGCTCCGGGCCCCTGCGCGCGCCGCTCATCGCGGTCGGGCACTCGATGGGCGGGGTGACCAGCCTCGACGTCGCCGCCCGCTGCCCCGACCTCCTCGACGCCGTCGTGGCCGAGGACCCCGCCTTCGTCACCCCCGCCTGGAGGAGGCTGCTCGCCCTCGACGCCGTCCGGCGCGTGCGTGACATGCGCCAGGTCGCCGCCGACCCCGAGGCGCGCGTGAGGCTGGAGCAGGCTGCTCACCCCACGTGGCCCCCTGTCGAGGTGCGGGCGAGCGTCGAGGCCTCCTGCGGGGTGGACCTGCGCTTCATCGCGCTGGGCTGTGTCAGCCCACCCACGCCGTGGCAGGAGGTCATCGACTCCCTGGCCGTGCCGACACTCATCGTCACCGGGACCGACCGGGTCGTGCTGCGGGGCGACAACCTCACGAACATCACGGTGCGGGCCAACCCGTGGATCTCGACCGCCGTTGTCCTCGGCGCGCCGCACTGCGTGCGCCGGACATTCCCCGAGCGCTTCCACGCCGTGACCGACCCCTGGCTCGCCCACCTCCCCCGAGTTCGGGACAAATGACACCTCGAGATCGGGACTAATGACACCCCGAGATCGGGACTTATGGCACCCCGAGATCGGGGGAAGTGGCACCTCGAGATCGGGACTTATGGCACCTCGAGTTCGCCGCATCTGGCACGGTTCTGGCGCAGCGTGCCAGGTGCCGTGAGCCGGGGCTCTTGCCTCAGGACGTCGTGGTGTCACACGTCCTGACCGCGAGATGCCGGGTGGTGTCAGGCGGTCAGTGCAACGGCGTCGTCGTGCTCTACGCGGTTCCGGAGCCTGTCGACGGCGCCTGCCGGCTCGACCCGGTACTGGTACCGGCAGGTGCGGGCGGAAGGGCCCGATCGACGGCGTGGCCGGAGCGGATCGACAGGCCGGCACGGGTTGACGGGCCGGCGCCCCGGCGTGACGCTCAGCCGGAGGCCTCCGCAGCGGGAGGCCCACACCCCCACCCGGGTGTGATGCACAGAACAGACATGTGATGGCCGGGGGTCGGCGGGGAGAAACCGCGGAATCACGCCGATCCCCCCGACCGGCCCCCATCGCGGAGACGGCCGTGGAGGCCTGAGATGTGCAACGACCCCCTCGACGCACACAGACACCCGCTCCGCCTGCTACAAGACGATCATTACTCGGCTCAATCACAGGCATCCACCTGGGCCGCGAGGATAGTTGATGTGTGCACCACCTCGCCGCCCCCACCAGCACACCCACCCACGGGGAGCGCGCCCCGACCCCGGACCAGCCCCGGCCCGGCCGACGCTAACCAACCCGGCCCCGGCCCGACCCCGATCCGGCCCCGGTCTGGCCAACGCTGACCAGCCCGGTCCCGACCCGGCCCAGGGTCGAGCGCCACGGCGGACAGACCACACACCCCGTCCCCGCACACCCCGACCACCCTCGACCGGTCATGTGTCCCCCGACCGGTCATGTAACTCTCGACCGGGCGTTCGCTGTCACATAGACGGTCGACAGTCACATGACCGGTCGACGACGAGACGAGCCGGACGCCCAGGCGGGGGCTCGGCGAGAAGACCAGCCCGACGTACCACTTCCCCCGATCTCGACGTGCCAGGTGGTTTCAGGGGGTGAGTGCAATGGGTGGTGCTTGGGAGAGGGGCTGGTTGTGGTGCGTGGGGTGTGGCCTGGTGTGGTTCGCGATGGTGTGCGGGAGCTGATCGAGTCGGGTTGGTTGGCTCGCGAGGCGGGGGCTTGTTTCTCGGTGCCTCAGTCCACGGTGTCGGACTGGTGCAGGCTGTGGGGTATGAGGATGCGGCACGGGGCCAGGGAGGGCGGGATGGTCGGGACGACCAGGCCTGCTGGGCGTGGTCGGGGCGGGTCGGGGGACGGGTTCGAGGTGATGGTCCGGGGTACCGGGCACGGCAGGCGTCTGGGGGCTCAGGGGCGCGGCGCGATCGCTGCGGGCCTGGCCAGGGGTGATTCCCTGGCCTCGATCGCCCGGTTCCTGGGGGTGGCTGTCTCCACGGTCAGCCGCGAGGTCGCTGCCGGCGGGGGCCGGCAGGCCTACGACCCCCAGGCCCGCCACGCCCAGGCCCGGGCCGCCAGGGCACGGCCCAAGGCGCGTGTGCTGGACTCCAACGACCAGCTGCGGGCCCTGGTGGTCCAGGGCCTGAGACAGCGGTGGTCGCCCCAGCAGATCAGCCGCCGTCTGGCTGCGGACCACCCCGAGCGCGATGATCTTCGTGTGAGCCACGAGACGATCTACCAGTCCCTGTACGTCCAGGGCCGAGGGACGCTGCGCGCCGAGCTGGGCCGTCACTACAGGCTGCGCACCGGGCGGAGTCGGCGCGTGCCACGCTCGGCCCTGGCCGGGCCCCTGGCCTCCAGGCCCTGGCTGGCCGACGCGCGTATCAGCACCCGCCCGGCCCAGGTCGCCGACCGGGCCGTGCCAGGCCACTGGGAGGGCGACCTGGTCATGGGCGCGGGCAACCGCACCGCGATGATCACCCTGGTCGAACGCACCACCCGCCTGGTCCTGATCGCCCCGCTGCTGACCGACCACACCGCCACCACCGTGGCCACGGTGCTGGAGACCATGATCAAGGGCCTGCCCCGCTCCATGGCCCGGTCCCTGACCTGGGACCAGGGCGGCGAGATGGCCCAGGTCGCCCGCTTCAGGACCGCCACCAACCTCGAGGTGTACTTCTGCGACCCCCACAGCCCCTGGCAACGAGGAACCAACGAGAACACCAACGGCCTGATCCGCGAGTTCTTCCCCAAAGGCACCGACCTGTCGACCTACCCCCTCCACGCCTTCGAACAGGCCCAGCACCTCCTCAACACCCGCCCCCGCCAGACCCTAGACTGGGCCACACCCGCAGAAGCCTTCAACAGGCTCCTGCAGAAAACAGAACACGACACCACCATTGCACTCACCACCTGAAACCACCCCACTTCCCCCGATTTCGAGGTGCCACTTCCCCCGATCTCGCGGTGCCATTAGTCCCGATCTCGAGGTGCCATTAGTCCGGAACTCGAGGTGCCATTAGTCCCGATCTCGCGGTGCCATAAGTCCCGATCTCGAGGTGGGACGGGGGCCTTCCACACGGACCAGCCACTGCACTCACCCCCGGGCACCGACTCTCGAGATCGCCGCATCCAGCCCGTCCGCCACGCGGGACCGTCCGGCTGAGCAGGCGGGGCCGGCTGCTCAGCCGAGCGGGTGTCACTCGCTGGCGAGCTCACGGCGCAGGGCGCTCACCGAGGTGGCCCGGCGACGGCGCACGGCCATGGTCATGGCCAGCGCGGACAGCAGGCCCCAGAGGACCAGGGCCACGGCCGCCTCGCGCCCGCTCGTGCCCACCGCCCCGAGCATCATGGACGACAGGCCCGCGTTCAGGACCGTCGCGGGCAGCACCTGGGCGACTGAGGCTCCCACACCAGCCAGCGCCTGCGGCACGGCACCGGCGACGCACACCGCCTGGACCACGAGGGCGAGCAGGGAGACGGCGGTCGCCCCGCGCCCGCCGAGGGCGGCCACGAGCGCCCCGTGGAGCAGCGTCATGGCCAGGGATCCCAGGACGACCAGGGCACCGACCTTGAGGGGGCTGACGATGCTCGCACCGGCCACACCGACCGCGGCGACCAGGACAAGGGCCTGGACGACCGCCAGGGCCAGGGCGGGTCGCAGCGAGACGACGGCCAGACGGGCCGGGCTCATCGGCGCCTCGACCCGTCGGCGGGTGAGGACACCCAGCCCCGAGACGATGACGAGGGCCCCGATCCACAGGGCCGTGCTCATCGCCCCCGGGGCGGCCGAGGAGGCGGCCGAGGGCTCCGACCCGGCCACCGGACTGACCGACACGGGCTGCGCGAGAGCACCAGCGAGATCGGCTGCCTCCTGCTCGGTGTAGGAGGGAACCGAGTCCGCCGCGCCGGTCAGGCGGTCGGCCAGGGTCCCGGCTCCGTCGGACAGCTCGACAGCGCCCTCGGCCCCCGCCCCGATGCCCGCGGCGAGCTCGCCGGCACCCGTGGCGAGCTCGGAGGCTCCTGCGGCCGCCGCGGAGGTCTCCGCCGCGAGGCCCGACGCCCCGGTGGACAGCTGCTGGGCGCCGGCGCTCAGGCTTGAGGTGCCGTCGGCGAGGCTTGACGTCCCTCCGGCCAGGGCGGAGGCACCCGTCGACATCTGCGAGGCGCCGCCGGCCAGGGTCGACGCCCCAGCCGACAGCGTGCTCGCCCCCGACGACAGGTCGGCGGCCCCGGTGCTCAGCCCCGCCCCCTGGGTCACCAGGGTGTTGAGCACACCGGCCAGGGTGGCGCCCGAACCGGTGGCCGGGTCGTAGACGTCGCCGGAGGAGCCCAGACCGGTAGAGACCCCGGAGGCCCCGCTCGTCAGGGCGGCGGACTGGGCGGACAGAGAGTTGAGGGCGCCGACGACCGTCGTGGTGTCCGTGCTCGAGGAGTCGGTGCCGATGGCCCCGGCCAGGCCCGTCGCACCGGCGCTCACCTGCGAGGCGCCGCCGGTCAGTGAGGCCGACTGGGCGGTCAGGGTCGACATGACCCCCTGGATCGTGGCGGGTGAGCCGTCCGTGTTGGTCCCCGTGGCCGGGTCGTAGACGTCGGAGCTCGTGCCCATCGCGCCGACGAGCTGCTCGAGGGCGAGGCAGGTGGCGTCCTGGGCGCCGTGGTCGGCCACGCACTGCTGCCAGGCGGCGCTCGTCCCGCCCGCGACCTGGGTGGTCGAGGCCGACAGGGTGTCGACCGCTCCGGTGTAGGCCGTCACGCCGTCGGCGAGGTCCGCCGCCCCGGTCGACAGCTGGGCGGCCCCCTGGGCGAGGTCGGTGCCCGTGGCGGGGTCGGGCGTCGTGACGGCCTGGGTGAGGGCGTCCACTCCCCCCGTGTACCGGGCGACGCCGTCGGCGACCTGGGCGGCGCCGTCGGCCAGGGACACCTGGCGACCGCCCTGGGGGGTCGTCAGCGCGTCGCGGGCGCCGGTGACACCGGCGACGTAGCCGTCCACGCCGCTGGCCAGCGTCGTGGCCCCCGCGCTGAGGGACTGGGCGCCGCCGGCCAGCGCGGAGGCTCCCCCGGACAGGTCGGTGGCCCCTGAGCTGAGGGACTGGGCACCGTCGGCCACGGAGGACGCTCCGGCGTCGAGGCTCGCGGTGCCGTCGGCGGCGGTGGCGGCGCCTGCGGCAAGCTCTGCGGCGCCGGCGTCCAGGGTCCCCAGCCCGGTGGACAGGTCCGTGGCCCCCTGGGACAGGGAGGAGGCGCCGTCGGAGGCCTGGGTGAGCCCGGTGGACAGGTCCGTGGCCCCCTGGGACAGGGAGGAGGCGCCGTCGGAGGCCTGGGTGAGGCCGTCCTTGATGGTGGCGGCCTGCGCGAGGGACCCCTCGAGGTAGGCGACGCTCACGGTCGTGCCCAGGGAGGAGGCGGCCGCCGAGACGATCTCGCGGCTGACGGCGCCGACGACGGCGGGGGCGGCGGGGTCGGTCTCGACCTGGACGGTCGCGGCGGTCGGGACACCTCCCAGGGTGTCGACGATCGCCTGGCTGAAGCCCTCGGGGATGGTGATGACCGTGTCGTAGGTGCCGTCGGCCAGGCCCTCGGTCGCGGTCGCGGCGGTCGGGACACCTCCCAGGGTGTCGACGATCGCCTGGCTGAAGCCCTCGGGGATGGTGATGACCGTGTCGTAGGTGCCGTCGGCCAGGCCCTCGGTCGCGGTCTCGGCCGAGACCACCGAGTAGTCGAGCTCGGCCTGGGTGGCGCCGGTGGCCGACTGGGCGGTCAGGGCCGCCTGCGGGTCGGTCAGGCGCCCCACGAGCAGCCGTCCGGCGGGCAGGGTCGAGCCGTCGGCGGTCGTGACCGGGGTGTCGAGGTTGACGACGGCGGCGGGGATGGCGGCCGCGGTGGCGGTGGGCGTCGTGGCCGCGGTGACGACGACGAGGCCGGCCAGGGCCGGGACGAGGGCGACCAGGACGAGCAGGATGAGGGGACGGCGTGTCATGCGTGGGCCTCGGCTTCCTCCGGAGTGGCGGTGGGCGTGGTGGGTTCGGCGTGCTGAGCGGACGTGGTGGAGGAGACGGACGGGACGAGCCCTGAGCGCGATCCCGTCCCGGTGGCCGGCGGGGTCCCCGCCTGCGGTGGACGCCGGTCGGGTGCGCGCCAGGTGCGGGCCGAGCCTGCGGCGTCGATGTCGATGACGGAGTCGAGCGGGGCGCCCGTCGGACCGGTCGAGGGGGCCTGGGCGCCGGTGGTGACGACGACGGCGCGCCCCTCGGCGGCCAGGCGCAGGGCACGGGCCCAGAGCCGCTCACCGGGGTCGTCGATGACGACGAGGCGCACGTGAGTGGCCACGGCCTCGTCGTGGGAGCGCACGGCGGCGGTGACCGACTGGATGGCGGCAGTGCCGTCGGGCAGGACGTGGCCGTCGACCGCGAGCAGGCCGCCCGCCGGTTGGAGGCGTCCGCCGAGCGCGGCCGCGAGGGCACGGCGCGACAGGGGGCTGACGGCGCGCACGAGGGCGATCTCGCCCGGAGCCACGGTGAGGTCGAGGCCGCCGACGACCTGCCCCTCGGAGTCGGCCAGGGTCAGGCCCTCGGCACGCACGACCACCTGCCCGTGGGCGGCGACCCAGGCCTCGTGCTCCAGGGTGCGCTCAAGGCCCTCGCCCTCGACGTCGATGACGGGCAGCTGCCGGTCGAGCCAGGCCGGCAGCCACCAGGCCCGCTCCCCCAGGGCGGCCATGAGCGCGGGCACGAGGGTCATGCGCACCCCGAAGGCGTCGACCGCGATGCCCACGGTCAGGGCGACGGCGATCGGCTTGATGGAGACGTTGTGGCTGGGCACGAAGGCGGCGAAGACGCCAGTCATGATGACCGCGGCGGCCGCGACGACCGAGGCGGACCCGGTGAAGCCGGCCTCGACGGCCCGGGCGGCGTCGCGGTGCCGGATCCACTCCTCGCGCATGCGCGACACGAGGAAGACCTCGTAGTCCATGGCCAGTCCGAACAGGACGCCCATGACGATGACCGGCATGAAGGAGATGACCGCGCCGGTGCGGGACACGTCGAGGGCCTCGGCCAGCCACCCCCGGCCCCACACCGCGCCGACCGCCCCCATGCCGGCGCCCAGGGACAGCAGGTAGCCCAGGGTGGCGGTCAGGGGGACGGCCACCGAGCGGAAGACGATCATGAGCAGGACGAGAGACAGGCCCACGACGACGATCCCGAAGGGCACGAGGGCCGCGTCGAGGGACTCCGCGACGTCGATGGCCACGGCGGTCTGGCCGGTGACCATGAGGTCGGAGATGCCGTACTCGGACTCCCAGGACCCGGCGTGGTCGCGGATCTGGCGGACCAGCTCCATCGTGGCGGCGTCGGCCTGCCCGGTCTCGGGACGCACCTGGATGAGCGCGAGGGAGCCGTCCTCGTTGGGGGTGGCCAGGGCGATGTCGGCCACGCCGTCCAGGGCGCCGATCTCGGCCGACAGGGACTCGACGGTGGCTACCGGGTCGCTGGTGGTCACGATGTCCGCGATGACGATGATCGGCGAGTTGTAGCCGGCGCCGTAGACCTCGGCGATGGCGTCGTAGGTCTCGCGCTGCTCGGTGCCCTTGTTGGCGAAGCCGTTGTCGGTCAGCGCCAGGTGGAGGTCGGCCGCGGGCACGGCGCACACGCCCAGGACCGCCACGACCCCGGTGATCGTCAGCCAGGGGCGGCGGGTGACCGCTCGCACCCAGGTCCGGGCGGCGCCTCCGCTGGCGCCTCGGGGGCGGCGCCTCCGGGAGCCGGCACGCCCGGCACGACCGGCACGCCCGGCACGACCCGAGCGCGGCAGGAGCCGGGTGCCGATGAGGCCGACGAGCGCGGGCACGACGGTCAGGGCGACGACGACGGCTGTGGCGACGACGGCGGCGCTGGCCAGGCCCATGACGGTGAGGAAGGGGATGCGGGCCACAGCCAGCCCGCACAGGGCGACGACGACGGTGCCCCCGGCGAAGATGACCGCGGAGCCGGAGGTGGCCACGGCCCGGCCCGCGGCCTCGGTCGGTGGCAGGCCCTGGGCCAGGTACTCCCGGGCGCGGCTGATGATGAACAGCGCGTAGTCGATGCCGACCGCCAGCCCGATCATGACGGCCAGGACCGGGGTGACGGAGTTGATGTCGACGACGGCGGCGGCCAGGAGGATGCCGAGCATGCCCGAGCCCACGCCGATGAAGGCCGCGACGAGCGGAGCGCCCGCGGCCAGGACCGAGCCGAAGGTGATGAGCAGGACGATCGCGGCGATGACGACCCCGACGATCTCGGTGGCGCTCAGCCCGATGTCGACGCCCTCGCCGATGGTGCCGCCGAGCTGGATGCTCAGGCCCGGGTCGGCCGCCTCTGTGGAGGCTACGAGGGAGTCGAGGGCCTCAGCGAGCTCATCGGCCTGCGCGGTCTGGCCGTCGGTGATGGACCCGACCGAGGCGTCGGCCTGGATCTGGACCAGGACGTGGGCGCCGTCGGCCGAGACGGTTGAGGCGGTGGCGGGCGAGGTGGGCGTGGCGGCCGCCCCGAAGGGGGAGGAGACGGCGGCGACGCCGTCGAGGGAGGCGGCCTCCTCGACGAAGGCGTCGACGGCCGCGCGGTGGGCGGTGATGTCCCCGTCAGCGGCCGTCATGAGGACCTGCTCGGAGGTGCCAGCCGCCTGGGGCACGCGCTCGGCCAGGACGTCCAGCCCCTCCATCGACTCGGTGCCGGTGATCGTGAAGGTGCTCGTCAGGTTCATGCCGACGACGGCCACCGCGCCACCCAGGACCGTCAGGAGCAGGACCCAGGCGGCCAGGACGCGCAGGGCGTGCTCGGCGCACCAGCGGCCGAGGCTGTGCAGGAGTGAGGACACGGGCGTCCTTTCGGGGAGCGAACGGGACGGGCGATTTCAGTACATGAATGTACTCGATACACTCGCGTATCGAGATGTCGGTTCCTGTGAAGCCGCTTACGATCAAGACCGTCCGCACCACCGACCAGGGAGCCGCCATGACTCGTCCTCGGAGCACACCGCCCTCGGGCGAGGAGCGCCGTCTGCGCAAGAGGGAGAACACCCGGGCGCGTCTCGTCGAGGCCGCAGCGGTGGTCGTGGCGACCAAGGGCCTGGCCGACACGAGGATCGACGACGTCGTCTCGGAGGCGGGTTTCACCCGGGGCGCCTTCTACTCCAACTACTCGAGCCTCGATGAGGTGATCACCGAGGCGATCAGGATGCGGGCCGCACGCCTCCTCGCGCGCGTGCGCGCCGCGGTGGAGGCCATGGAGGTGCCCACGATCGACACGCTCATGGAGATGCTCGACTCCATCGGCCCCGAGGCCCACACCCTCCACCTCATCGCCACCGAGCAGCTCCTGCACCGGATCCGCCACCCGGAGGCGCCGGTCGTCCCCGGCACCGACCGCAGGGACTTCAACGAGCAGATCAACGGCATCGTCGAGGCCTGCCTGCACCGGATGGGCCGGCGTGCGTCGGTCCCGGTCGAGGCGATCACCGACGCGGTGTGCCTGTTCTTCCTCGAGTCCCTCCTTGACCAGGCCGCAGGCACGGGCGCGGGCACTGACCAGGCACAGGATCCTCGCGCCTATCTCAGGATGATCATCGAGAGCGTCGTCCTGGGCCTGTCCCACCCCGTGGCGGAGCCGGAGGAGCTCGGCCCCTCCGGCTCCCGCCGCGGCGCGCAACACCACACGGAAGGCTCGAGCCACTAACCTCGGTGTCATGAACACGCACGAGGCCCTTGGTCGGCTCGTGGTCCGCGGCTACCGCTCGATCCGCGAGATCGACCTGGAGCTGACGACCGGGGTCACCGTGCTCATCGGCGCCAACGGCTCAGGCAAGTCAAACCTCGTGGGAGCCCTCGAGCTCATCTCCCGCATCTGGGACGACTCCTTCCAGGAGCACGTCACCGCCCGAGGGGGGATGTCCGGCCTGCTCTTCGAGGGCGAGACCGGCCCCGCCCCCGGGGCGCTTATCGAGATCCACTCGAGCCCGGACGCTGAGGACTGCGTCAACGGCTACCGGGTCGAGCTGCGCCCCACGGACGACGACGCAGCCCTCCTGACCGAGTCGATGCTGTTCCACGACCGCCGCGCCTACGAGCGCCCCTACGTCCGGCACCTGGGAACGGGGCGATCGAGCCGGGCGCGCCGTGTCGCCGAGGTGTCTGACGACCCCAAGGAGGTGGCCTTCGCCAGGCACATCACCCCTCTCCTGGCGGGTTGCCGGGTCTACCACTTCGACGACGTCGGACCCAGCGCACCGGTCAAGGGCTGGTCCACGGTGGGCGATGACGTCGCCCTGCGCTCGGACGCCGAGAACATCGCCGCCTACCTGCTGCGGATCCGGCAGGACCATCCCCTCCACTACCGTCGGATCGTCGCCGCGATCCGCCATGTCACGCCCTTCTTCGACGACTTCGTCCTCGTCCCCTCCCCGGGCGAGCGGGTGCGGCTGCGATGGCGTCAGCGCGGGCTCGACCGCACCTTCATGGCCCGCGAGGCCAGCGACGGCACCTTGCGCTTCCTGTGCCTGGCCACGCTCCTGCTGGGACCGGACCGACCTGCCACCATCATCCTCGACGAGCCCGAGCTCGGGCTGCATCCGGCCGCCATCGCGCTGCTCGCCGAGATGGTCCACGACGCCGGACGCGACGGGCACCGGGTCATCCTCGCCACCCAGTCGGTTCCGCTGCTCTCGCAGTTCCACCTCGATGAGATCGCCGTGCTCAACCGGGTCGACGGTGCCACGACGGTCAACCGACCCGACGCCGAGCGGCTCACGGGCTTCCTCGAGGAGTACTCGGTCGGGGAGATCTGGGAGATGAACCTTCTGGGAGGCCGGCCCGCGCGCAGGGAGGGCCGCCGATGAGGCAGATGGCCGTCCTCGTGGAGGGGCAGACGGAGGAGGCCGTTGTCGAGGAGGTCCTCGCCCCGGCCGCCAGGGCACGGGACGTCAGCCTCCTGCCGATCATCGTGCAGACCTCCACGACCCACCGCGGCGGAGGGCACTGGAAGCACTACGACCGCATGCTGCGCACCTTCCTCAGCCAGCCGCACTGGAGCCGGGTGGGGCTCGTCGTCGACTACTACGGCTACCCGCCCGGCGCACCGGGCAGGACGGGCGGGCTCTCGGGGGAGGCCAGCCGGCAGGCACTGGTCTCGGCGCTGCGCGCCCAGTACCCCGACGCCCGCTTCCACCCCTTGATCATGCCCCACGAGATCGAGGCCCTCGTCCTGGCGGCCGTCGCCGCGGGGGCCGGAGACGGCATCCTGACCCGGTCCGCGCTCGCCACGCTCCAACGGGCGGTGCGGCAGGCCGGAGGCGCGGAGAAGGTGAACACGGGCGCCGACCGCAGCCCGTCGCGACGGCTCGCGCACGCCGACCCCGACTACTCCAAGACGGTCACCGGCCCTCTGCTCCTCGTCGAGGCCGGGCTGCCTGCGCTCCTCAGGGGCTGTCCCACCTTCGCCGCGTGGTGGACAGGGCTGCTCGCCCCCACAGGTGCCGGGGGCGGCTCCTGATCCCGATGAGGTCGCGTGGCGTCGCGAGGTCGCGGCGCTCAGGGACCACCCCTCAGGCCGCCACCCCTCAGGCCGCCACCCGCAGGGCGCGCTCCTTGTCGTTCCACTGCGTCAGCGTCGTCAAGGAGGCGATGGCCAGGGCCAGCCCCGCGAGCTCGAGCGTCTCCTCGACGACCATGAGCCGCCAGTAGACCGAGTCGAAGCCCGCCGCCTCGGCGCGCTCAGCTCCCAGGAGCTCGAAGCCGACGGCGCCGGTCAGGAACACGCCGGCAGCGGCGATCAGCCAGCCCCGGGCGGTGGAGGGCAGGGACCGCACGAGCCGCAGCATGGTCAGAGCGACGACCACCGCGACGACGATCCCGGGGATCGTCCAGGTGTAGGCGACAGTGAAGGGCAGGTAGGGCAGGAGCCGGTCGCCGATCATGTTGAGCCGTTCGTGAAGGCTGACGGCCTCGTCGATCGAGGCCACGAGGCACACGACCGCGAACATGAGCCAGGAGCCTCGGAGGCGGCTGGCGGTGGCGGCGTACACGGCGCCGACGAGGCCGAGAAGCGCCCACAGGAGGGCGGACAGCCAGGCCGAGACGTTGCCCTCGCCGTCGAGGGTGACGAACTCGTAGACCGTGTAGGACACGGCCGCAGCCATGCCCTCGGTTCGGTGGTGGATGAGGAAGCTCGCCACGGCCAGCACGACGAGGCTGGCGTTGACCACCAGGAGCGGCACGAGCACCGCCCTGAGGCGAACGGGTGCGTATCCCCCCGCGTCCTGCGGGGCGGCCGGTGTCCGGCCTGCGGCCTCCGAAGGGGAGTCGGGGCTGGGTATGGGAATGTGGTCGGTCGGCATCGTCGGTCCTCGTCCGAGTGGGGGCCAGGCGGTGGTCCCCGGACCTTAGCACGGGGCAAGCGAGCCTGTCGGGCCTGTCGGCCAGCGCCGTCGGGCCCGTCCGCGCCCGGCATCGAGCCCGTCTGTGCCAGTCCGCGAGCGCCGTCGAACTCGTCCGCGCCCGCGCGCCATGTCCCCGTCGACACGCACCCACCCCACCCTGCCCCGACCGGTCATGTGACGCCCGACCGTCTGTGTGACAGCGATAGCCCGGTCGAGGTTTACATGACCGGTCGAGGTTTACATGACCGGTCGAGTCTCGGCAGAGGGACACCGTCCTTTGCCTCTGTGCTACCGATCCCGCCCGACCCTCGCCCCGATCCCCCCGGCAACCATCCCGGGGAGTCGATCACCTAGGCTCAGGCCATGAGCCCGCGCACCGACTCACGTCCTGTCGCAGCCGTCGTCTCTGTGGCGATGGAGGAGGAGGCACGCCCCTTCCTTGACGCCTTGGCGCGCGCCGAGGGGGCGGAGGAGCCGCTCACGCTGCCCGGAGGGGCCCGCGCCTGGTCGCTCGTGCTGCCCGGTCCCGGTGAGCCGACGGCGGCCCCCGGGACGGCGGAGCGGGGCGGGGGCGAGCTGGTCCTCCTGCGCACGGGCATCGGGCTGGTCGCCGCTGCCAGCGCGCTGGCGACGGTGCTCACCCACGTGCGCCCCGAGGTGGTCGTCTCGGCGGGCACCACCGGGGGTCTGGGCCGGCAGGTGGAGGTCGGGGACGTGTGCGCCTCGACGAGCCTGGCACTGACCGACGCCGACGCGACGGCCTTCGGCTACGCGCCGGGCCAGACCCCGGGGCAGCCTGAGGTCTTCGAGTCCGACGCCCCCCTGGTCGAGCGCCTGCGGGAGGTGGGCGCCCAGGCGCTGCGCGCAGCGACACCCACCTCCTCGCGGGCCCGCCTCCACACCGGGCAGATGCTGGCCGGGAACTCCTTCGTCACCGCCGCCAACGTCGCGGACACCCGCGAGCGCTTCCCAGCCGCCCTGAGCACCGACATGGAGTCGACGGCGCTGGCCCAGGTCTGCACGGCCTCCGGGGTCCCCTTCATCGCGGTCAGGGGGGTGTCCGACCTGTGCGGCCCCGAGGCGGGGCAGGACTTCCACATCGGCGCAGCCGAGGCCGCCGACCGCTCGGCCGCGGTGGTCCTGGCCCTGCTGGCGGCGTCCTGACGAACTCATGCGTCGAACACGTCACTTTGAGCCCGACTACCTCGGTAAAAGTGACGTGCTCGGGACCAAGGTGACGTGTTCGATGACCGGGCGGACAACGGGTCCGCTGGCGCTACCCCGCTCTCCAGCACACCTGGGCCCGCCGCCGCCGTCTCTGGGACCGTCCACGACCAAGGCCGCCCTCTGCAGATCGGCCGGCTCGCCCGAGGACCCGTAGTCGATCGGGTCCTCCCGCCACCTACTGACCGCGATCCTGGAGGAGATCACCCTGACGACCACAAGCTGGACGACGCTCCGGGCCCGGTCGGCAGCGGCGCGCCTCAGGGGTCGACCCCCACCCTTGAACGTACGTGAAACTCGTTGTATATTTGTACGTGAAAGTTCCCGTACAAAGGAGCGGTGATGGCGGCCTCAGCACAACCAGGGACCGACAGGGCCCCGATCCGGCCTCAGCCCGGCAACGAACGAGACCCCGCCAACTTCGTCGGCCGGGAGGAGCCGACAAGACTCGCACGCGAGCGGCTGCTCGCGGGAGACAACCTGTGGCTGTCCGATCCCCGCCGCATCGGCAAGACCTACTGGATGCGCACCTTCGCCGCTCGGGAGGCGGGTTTCCAGGGCTACCTCATCAACTACGAAGGAGTGACAAGCGTCGATGAGTTCCTCACCCGGACCGCCGAGGAGCTCCACGGGTCCAGGAAACTGCCTGACAGAACCCGAAGGGTCCTGAGCACGGTCTTTGAGAACGTCGAGTCCGTCGGGATGCCGGGCGTCATCATCGTCAAGCCCTACCACCGCAGGACGCCACCGCTCACCTTGCTCACGAGCATCCTCGGCGCTCTCGACACCGACGACGGGCCCGTCCCCCTGGTCATGATGGACGAGGTCCCCATGGCGATTCGCAACATCGCACGCTCTGAGGACGCCTCGGCCGCCGCCGCGCTCCTCCAGACTCTGCGAGCCCTGCGTCAGGGTACGACACGGGTCCGCTGGATCGTCGCCGGATCCGTCGGCTTCCACCACGTCCTGCGGGATGCCGGTGGGGCATCCGGCGACCTCGCCGACCTCGCCTCCCTCGTCCTTGGTCCGCTTCCCGATCACGAGACCCGAGAACTCGCCCAGCGGCTTCTTCTGGGAATCAACCAGATGCCCTCGGACAGAACCGTTGAGGCCCTCGTCGAGGTCAGCGGCGGCATCCCCTTCCTCGCCCACAAGGTGGTCGGCATGCTTGGCCAGCGCAGCAAGGGCGCGGCAACGGCTCAGGACGTACGCGATTGCTTCGAGGACTTCATCGACTGTCATGAGGAGTTCGGCTGGTTCGACCACTTCACCCGACGAGTCGACCAGTACTACGGCGACCGGACCAGGCTCGCGCGAAAGACTCTTGATTCCGCCGTATCCTCAGAGCACCAGTGGGTCCCCCTGGCGAGCCTCGATGCAGCCGTCTTAGACGTGCTCGACGACCTCGTCGCCGACCACTACCTCGAAGTGAGCGGGCAACGAGTCCGCTGGCGCTACCCCGCCCTCCAGTACATCTGGGCCCGCCGCCGCCGTCTGTGGGACCGACCATGACATCCATCTCCCGTTTCACCCCCTCGACCATGCCCTCTGAGCTGCTCGAGCGGCTTTTCGTCGTCCGCCAACCAGTGCTTGAGGCGCTCATGGAACGCGTCGACGAGCTGGGGACGACGCCGAGCCCGCACCACACCCTGCTCGTCGGGCCACGGGGGGCCGGCAAGACGCACCTCATCTCACTCGTCTACCACCGCAGCCGGGCTCTGGCGGAGGCGGATCGGAACCTTCAACTCGCCTGGTTGCCCGAGGACCCGTGGACGATCGTGTCCTACCGCCACCTGCTGGCCGCGATCCTGGAGGACATCGAGCCGGGGGAGGACCTGCGCGCTCTCGGGCACGACGAGCTCGAGACGCGGCTGCGCATGTCCATCCAGCAGCGGGGACCCGTTGTTGTCCTGGCGGAGAACCTCGACCAGATCCTGGCCAATCTGGAGGAGATCGGGCAGCAGCGGCTCCGCCATGTTCTGCAAACCGATCGGGGCGTTCTGCTCATCGGCTCGACGACGCGGCTCGATCGCAACCTGTCGGATGAGACCAGTCCCTTCTTCGGGTTCTTCGACACCATCCGCCTCACACCATTCACCCCGGAGCAGGCACGCGACATGCTGGTCGCTCTGGCACGAGTGAGTGAGGATGAGGTCCTCGCGGAACGCCTGACCGAGGAGACCTCGCTCGCGCGCATCCACACCGTCACCCACCTTGCCGGCGGTCAGCCCCGGTTGTGGGCCCTGCTGGGCAGCGCACTGACCATCGACCAGCTTCACGAGCTCGTCGATCTGCTCCTGAGCCGCTTCGACGACCTCACCCCGTACTACCAGGAACAGCTCGCACGGTTGTCTCCCCAGCAGCGTCTCATCGTGGCCGAGCTGGCCGCGGCGGACCGTCCGCTGCCGGTCAAGGACGTTGCCGAGCGGATCCAGGGGGATCAGCGCAGCGTCGCCAAGGCCGTCAACGACCTCACCGACCGGGGATGGCTCGCTCCGACCTCGACGATCTTCGCAGATCTGCTCGACCGTCGTCGGACCTACTACGAGCTCGCCGAGCCCTTGGCCCGCTTGGCCTTCCAGATCAAGGAGTCCAGGGGGGAGCCGCTGCGCCTCGTCGTGGAGTTCCTCAAGAGCTGGTTCGAGCCCGACGAGCTTCTCAAGAGTCAAGGTGATCAGTACTGCCAAGCGGCACTCATCGCCCTCGAGCACGACGATGTCGCAGGGCTCACCCGTCGTCTCACGAGCCTGGGGGACTGGCGCGTGCCCTCGCTCAGGCTCCTGGGCCAGGTCGAGGACGCCGTGGCCGCGGTCTCGACCGGAGACGTTGACCCGGTCATGGCTCTGCCCAGCGCTCTGCGTCAGGCCATTGAGCACCGCGCCGGCCCAGCGCGCGATCTCGTGCCGATCCGTCTCACCCTCCTGGACTGTGCGCTGAAGGAGGTGGGTGAGGTTCCCCGCGACACGATCTCCCGGGAATGGCTGGCGCGCGCCGAACGCCTCGACGAGGAGGCGGGCACTCCTGCCAGCCGTCTCATGCTCGTCCGCTGGCTCGCCGCCTCCTGGTGCCTTGACGACGCGCAGGCCGCCCTGACGACGATCTCCTCACCAGAGGATCGGAGCAGTGCCATGAACGTGATTGCTCGGGCCATGTTGGCTGCTGGACGCCTCAATGAGGCCATCGACCTGTACGAGCAGACCCTCACCGACACCCAGCGCATCCTCGGCCCCAACCACCCCGACACCCTGACCACCCGCAGCAACCTCGCCTACGCCTACCAGGACGTCGGGCGCCTCGACGAAGCCACCGACCTGCTCGAGCAGAACCTCACAGACCACCAGCGCATCCTGGGACCCAGCCACCCCGACACCCTGGTAGCCCGCAGCAACCTCGCCTACGCCTACCACGATATCGGGCGCCTCGACGAAGCCACCGACCTGTACGAGCAGAACCTCACAGACCACCAGCGCATCCTGGGACCCAGCCACCCCGACACCCTGACCACCCGCAACAACCTCGCCACCGCCTACCGCAGCACAGGGCGCCTCAATGAGGCCATCGACCTGTACGAGCAGAACCTCACAGACCACCAGCGCATCCTCGGCGCTGACCACCCCAACACCCTGACCACCCGCAACAACCTCGCCACCGCCTACCAGGATGTCGGACGCTTCCAGGAGGCCATCGACCTGTACGAGCAGACCCTCACCGACCGCGAGCGCATCCTCGGCCCCAACCACCCCGACACACTGACCACCCGCGCCAACCTCGCCTATACCTACCGGACCGCCGGGCGCCTCGACGAGGCCATCGACCTGTACGAGCAGACCCTCACCGACACCCAGCACCTCCTGGGACCCAACCACCCCCGCACACTGGCCACCCGGCACAACCTCGCCACCGCCTACCAGGATGTCGGACGCTTCCAGGAGGCCGCTCGCCTTGAGGAGGGTGATCTGGACCAGGCAGGGTAGTCGGGAACCGAACCGACAGAGCGGCGGCTCAGGCCTCGCGCAGGTGCTCCTCGACGCGCTCGACCTTGGCGCTCATCTGCCCGGTCCAGCCCGGACGGATGTCGGCCTTGAGGACGAGGGCCACGCGCGGGCTGACCTCGGCCACCGCCTGGCAGGCGCGCTTGACGACCTCCATGCACTCGTCCCACTCGCCCTCGAGGGTGGTGAACATCGAGGTCGTCTCGCAGGGCAGCCCTGACTCCCGGCACACGCGCACCGCGCGGGCCACGGCGCGGGAGACCGAGCCCTCCGGGTCGTCTGAGGTGGTCGGGGACACGGAGAAGGCGACGAGCATGCCCTCAGCCTAGAGGGGAGGGCAGCGAGGGGCAGGAGCAGTCGTCGGCGGTCAGGGCGTAGCGTCGCCCCCATGGCACGAGCGCCCCACACCGGCTCCGACGTGACGATGACCGACGAGCAGAAGCACATCCTCGCCCTCCTGCTCATCCCCGCCTTCGCCTCCCTGCTCGCCGCGTCCTCGGTCAACGTCATCCTGCCCTCGCTGCGCGAGGACATGTCGGCCTCGACCACCGCGATCCAGTGGGTCGTCTCCGGCTACGCCCTCGTCTTCGGTGTCCTGCTCGTGGCCGCCGGTCGCGCGGGGGACCTCGTCGGGCGCGGGTGCCTGTTTGTGTCGGGCCTGGCCCTGTTCGGCCTGGGGTCCCTGGGGTCGGGCCTCGCCCCGACGATGACCTGGGTCAACCTGGCGCGCCTGCTCACGGGCATCGGCTCGGGACTGCTCAGCCCCCAGGTCTCGGGGATGATCCAGCAGTACTTCTCGGGCAACACCCGTGGCCGCGCCTTCGGCGTCTTCGGCGGCGTCATCGGGGTGTCCGTGGCGGTCGGGCCGGTCCTGGCCGGCGCCCTCGTCTCCCTCCTGGGGACCTCGTGGGGGTGGAGGGCCTCCTTCCTCGTCAACGTCCCGATCGCCCTGGTCGCGATCTGGGTCGCGCGTCGGGTCCTGCCCGCCTCGGCCTGGCGGGGCGCGGCTGGCTCCCCCCAGCCCGGCTCCCCGCAGACCCGCTCCCCGCAGACCGGCACCCCTCAGGCCGGCTCCCCTCAGGCCGGCTCCTCCGCCGCCCCGGAGGCGAGCGCCCGGCGTCGGGTCGACCTCGACGTCGTCGGCACGGTCCTCCTGACCGTCTCGACCCTGCTCGTCATGACGCCCTTCCTCGCCACGAGCACGACGAGCCTGCGTTGGCTCGCACTGCCCGCCGCGGGCCTGACCCTGACCGCCTGGACCCTGTGGGAGGCCGCCTACACGCGGCGCGGACGGGCGCCGATGGTCGACCTGACCCTGTTCACCCAGCGCTCCTTCGCCAACGGCTGCCTCATCTCCGCCCTCGTCTTCCTGGGAGGGACCTCGGTGTGGCTCGTCATCGCCCAGTACCTCCAGGCCGGTCTGGGCGTGTCAGCCATGGTCAGCGGCTCGATCGGGATCCCCGCGGCCCTGGCCAGCGCCGTCGTCGCCCCGCTCGTCGGTCGGCACGTCCTGCGCCTGGGACGGGTGCTCGTCCTCATCGGCCTCCTCGTGGCGATAGCGGGCCTGGCCGCCACGATGCTCGCCGTCCACCTCACCGCCACGACCGGGCTGAGCCACTGGTGGATGCTGGGCACGCTGTGCCTCGTGGGCCTCGGGCAGGGCCTTGTCACCTCCCCCAACCAGACGCTCACCCTCGTCGAGGTGCCCCTGCGCTACGCCGGCACCGCAGGAGGCGTCCTCCAGACCGGACAGCGCATCGGCGCCGCCATCGGGGTCACCGCGATCAGCTCGATCGCCTTCACCGTCTCGCAGGCCTCGGGCTGGGACCGGGCCCTGCGGCTCAGCTTCCTGGCCGTCATCATCAGCTTCGCCGCGGCCGCCGCCGTCGCGGTCCTCGACATGGTCGCGGCGCGGCGCGGCTGAGCCGGCCCGCGCGTGCCGCCTGAGGGCCTGCGGGACACGGGCCGGTACGATCAGGGGGTGACTGACGCGCAGCGCACGACCACCGCCCCCTTCGACGACGGCGCCACGTCCACCGCCGCCCCCGACCGCGAGATCCTCACCTGGGAGCTGTTCGGCACCGCCGAGCGCGAGCTGGCGGCGCAGATCGTCGCCTCGGGCTGGTTCCCCGACCTCATCATCGCCATCGCCCGCGGCGGTCTCATCCCCGCCGGCGCGATCGGCTACGCGATCGGCGTCAAGGCGATGGGGGCGATGAACGTCGAGTTCTACACCGACATCGGCAAGACCCTCGAGGAGCCGGTCATCCTGCCCCCGCTCATGGACGCCTCCGGGCTGCCGGGCAAGAAGGTCCTCGTCGTCGACGACGTCGCCGACTCGGGCAGGACGCTCAAGATGGTCATGGAGCTGCTCGGCCGCCAGGGCCTCGAGCTCGGCGGGCGCACGGTACGGGTCGACGCCCGCTCGGCGGTCATCTACCGCAAGCCGCGCTCGATCGTCGAGCCCGACTACTTCTGGCGCACGACCGACAAGTGGATCAACTTCCCCTGGTCGGTCCTGCCGGTCATCACCCCCGGGCTCCTGGCGTCGGCGGACCAGTCCGACGAGACCGCCTCGGCATGACCGGTCCCACCGGGGGCGCGCCCGGCGTCCCGGCCGGGACCCCCGGCTCCAGGCGTGCCGCCCGCACCGGGGCGGTGGCCTGCCTGGTCCTCGTGCTCCTGGCCGTCACCTGGCCGTCGGGCTCCCAGATCGCCGACCTCAAGGACGGCCTGGGCCCCTGGTTCCTGTCGGCGCATGACAAGGACGTCGTCCTCAACCTCGTCATGCTCGCCCCGCCGGTGTTCCTCGCCACGGTCGGCTGGCAGCGCGTGCCGTGGTGGGCCTGGGCGCTGGCCGGCTGCGCCCTGGGATGCTGCGCCGAGCTCACCCAGCTGCTCGCCCCGCTGGGACGTCGACCCAGCCTCGACAACGCCCTCCAGAACGCCGTGGGGGCCTGGACGGGGGCTGTGCTGGCCCTCATGGTCCTCCACCTTCCCCGCGTGCCGCGTCGGAGCGGGTCGGGGGGCTGAGGCCCTCGCCCGACCGACGAGCCTGACCAGACCGCCCAGACCGCCCAGACCGCCCAGAAGCGGAGCAGACCACCCGGAGAACTGATCGGAGAGGAGCCGGCGTACCGGGTCGGAGGGACGGGACGGGGAGGAGCCGCCACGGGGGCTCCCGGCACGCGGGCCGACGCCAAGGGCCCGGCCTGCGTATGCAGGTCCGGGCCCGGTCTCCGTGCGCGAGGGGGGACTCGAACCCCCATGATCGTCAGATCACACGGACCTGAACCGTGCGCGTCTACCAATTCCGCCACTCGCGCGAGAAGCGAGGATGACGATAGCCCTCCGCGCACCCGCCCGTCCAATCGATTCCCTGAGGTGCATCCGTGAGACCGCTCACCCTGGGGCGAGATCCCCACGATCGCAACACGATCGGCACGCCTGAGCGCCCGATCGGCCTGCCAGTGCCGTTACGATGGACACGGCCACCCCTGGTACCCGCTTCGGGCCGTCCGCCCTGGGCACCGGTCCCGGGCGTGGCACCAGCAGGCTGGGCCGGGTAACCTCCCGGAACACGCAGCCGTTGCGGTCCCCCGGGGCCGCCCGACACACGGGGAGGAAGTCCATGGGCATCCTGGACAGGTTCGAGAAGGGCGTCGAGTCCGTCACCAACCGCGCCATGACCCGCTTCTCGGACGACGTCGAGCCCATCGAGATCGCCTCGAAGCTGCGGGAGACGATGGACAAGAGGGCGGCCTCCTTCGCCCGCGACCGCTCCGTGGTCCCCAACGTCTTCAGGATCCACCTCGCCCCGTCCGACATCGCGCGGATCGAGGCGTGGGGCAAGGACGAGATGATCCGCCAGATGGAGGAGGTCGCCTCCGTGCACGCCGCGGAGCAGGGCTACTCCTTCGTGGGCCCCATCGAGGTCTCCTTCATCAACGACCCGGCCCTGACCGCCCCCGCCATCGAGATCGACTCCTCAACGCGCCGGGGCGCGGCCGCACCGGCAGCGGCGGCCTCGGCCACCCCCTCCCACCCCATTCTCGACATCGACGGCCAGCGCTACCTGCTCACCGGCCCGGTCACGGTCATCGGACGCGGCTCGGACGCCGACATCATCGTCGACGACTCCGGAGTCTCCCGGCGCCACCTCGAGATCCGGCTCACGCAGGGGCACACGATCGCCTCGGACATGGGCTCGACCAACGGCACCTTCGTCGAGGGCCACCGGGTCGACGCGGCCACGCTCCTGGACGGCAACACGCTGACGATCGGACGGACCAAGATCATGTTCTGGGACGGCTCGCAGGACTCCGGGGCGAACGGGTGAGCCAGCTCGCCTTCACCCTCGCACGGCTGGGCTTCCTCGTCCTGCTGTGGGTCTTCGTCCTGCTCGTCGTCCGGGCGCTGCGCACCGACATGGCCGACACCTCGGCGCCCTCCTCACCGCGACGGCGCTCCGCCCGCGAGTCCGGGTCCTCCCCTGCCGGGCGCCGACGGGGAGCGACCCGCCTGGTCATCACCGAGGGCCCCCTGGCCGGCTCGATGGTGCCACTGACCCCCACGTCCCTCATGATCGGCCGTGACCAGAACTGCACGCTCGTGCTCAACGACTCCTACGCCTCGTCGCGCCACGCGCGCGTCTTCCCCAAGGACGGCACGTGGTGGCTGGAGGACCTGGAGTCGACCAACGGCACGACCCTGGCCGGACGCCCGGTCCACGGGGCCGTCGAGCTGCCGATCGGCGTGCCGGTCAAGATCGGCCAGACCACCCTGGAGCTGCGCCCATGACGACCTCCCTCCGCTACGCCGCCCGCAGTGACGTGGGCATGGTGCGTGCCTCGAACCAGGACTCCGGCTACGCAGGACCGCACCTCATGGTCCTGTGTGACGGCATGGGCGGGCCCGCCGGCGGGGACATCGCCTCAGCGGTCGCGGTCGAGCACCTCATGCCCCTGGACGCCGACTCCCACCAGGCGGGCGAGCTACTCGGGCTCCTGAGGGACGCCGTCCAGGAGGCCCACACCTCCCTGGTCAGCCTCTCGGCCCAGGACCCCGACCTCGCGGGGCTGGGGACGACGTGCATCGCGGTCATGCGCAGCGGCAACAAGCTCGCGATGGTCCACGTCGGGGACTCGCGCGCCTATCTCCTGCGCGACGGCGAGCTGACCCAGGTCACGACCGACCACACCTTCGTCGAGTACCTCGTCGAGACCGGCCGCCTCACCCGTGAGCAGGCCCGCCGCCACCCCCAGCGCTCCGTGCTCCTGCGCGTCCTGGGTGACGCCGAGGGGGAGGTCCAGCTCGACGAGTCCATTCGTGAGGCCGTGCCCGGCGACCGCTGGCTGCTGTGCTCCGACGGCCTGAGCGGGCCGGTGTCGGCCGAGACCATCGGCGAGGTCCTGGCCGGCGTCGACGACCCGGGCCTGGCGGGCGACCAGCTCGTCGACCTCGCCCTGCGCGCCGGCGGTCCGGACAACGTGACCGCCGTCGTCTTCGACGTCGTCGACGACGACGCCCAGCCCCAGACCGACGCCCAGATCGTCGGCTCGGCGGCCAACCGCCGCAACCGCCTGACCCGAGCAGCCTCCGGGGAGTCCGCGGGCTCGCCCGACGCGCCGGTCGAGGCCCTCGCCGGCCAGACCGCCTCCACCCCGGCGGCCAAGGCGGCGGCGCTCGTGGCCGCCCTCGACGAGAACGGGACGCCCCTGAGCACCGAGGAGGAGGAGGCCGTGGCCGCCGAGGCCCGGCTCCAGGCCGATCGCCGACGACGGATGCGCAGGCGCTCCCTCGCCTCGGCCGTCATCCTCGTCGTGGCCGTCGTGGGCGCGGGCGTCCTGGGCTACCACTGGACCCAGACGCAGTACTACGTGACGGTCTCCGACGGCAAGATCGCCATCTTCCGCGGGATCCCCCAGCAGGTGGGGCCGATCAGCCTGGGCAACCTCGTCGAGACCTACGAGGAGCCCGCCGTCGAGGACCTCGACGCACGCATGCGCGCCCGCCTGGCCGACACGGTCAGCCAGCCCTCCCTCGAGGCGGCCCGCGAGTACGTCGACCGGACGGTCGTCTCCTACGCCGAGCAGACGCCCACCGCCTCACCGAGCCCGGCACGCACGACGCCCCCGACCGACTCCGCGAGCGCCCCGGCCTCGCCGAGCCAGTAACGGCAGGCGCCGTGAGCACCCCACCGACCGCGTCGCCCGCGAGCGCCTTCCGTCCCACGCCCTCCCGCAGCTCCGGGCGCTGGGCCGAGGCAGGCCTGCTCGTCATCGCCCTCATGCTCGGGCTGGGAGGCTTCGTCCTGACCGCCCTCAACCGCACCGGCTCCTCCCCGGCCCAGGCCCTCCAGCTCGGCGGTGCCCTCGTGGCCGTCGCCGTCGTCGTCCACCTGTGGGTACGGCGAACCGCCCCGTGGGCCGACCCCGTGCTCCTGCCGGTGGCCGTCGCCCTCAACGGCATCGGCCTGGCGATGATCTACCGCCTCGACATGTCCTACAAGATCCTGGGGCGGACCGCCGACTACGGTCCCAAGCAGGCCCTGTGGACCGGGCTGGGCGTGCTCCTGTTTTGCCTCGTGCTGCTCCTGCGCGACCACCGCCTCCTGCGTCGCTGGGACCGGTGGGCGATGTGGACCGGTCTGGTCTTCCTCGTCCTGCCCTTCCTGCCCTTCGTGGGCAAGACGATCAACGGGGCGCGCATCTGGATCCGGCTGGGCCCGATGAGCCTCCAGCCCGCGGAGTTCACCAAGGTGCTCCTGGCGGTCTTCTTCGCCTCCTTCCTCGTGTCCAACCGCGACAACCTCGCCCTGGCCGGCAAGCGCGTCCTGTGGATGAACCTGCCGCGCGCCCGTCACCTCGGTCCGCTCATCGTCGTGTGGGTGGTGAGCATCGTCGTGCTCGTCCTCCAGCGGGACCTGGGCTCCTCGGTGCTGCTCTTCGGTCTGTTCGTCGTCACCCTCTACGTCGCCACCGACCGGGTCAGCTGGCTGGTCCTGGGCGGCATGCTCTTCCTGCCCGCCGCCTGGTTCGCCGCCACGCACCTGTCCCACGTCCAGCAGCGCATCACCGGCTGGCTCGACGCGATGGACAGCTCGGTCTACAACGCCGAGTACGGCAGTTCCTTCCAGCTGGTCACAGCCCTGTTCGGGATGGCCTCCGGCGGCCTGCTCGGCTCAGGCTGGGGGGAGGGCTACCCCAACCTCGTGCCCTTCGCGAACTCCGACTTCATCTTCTCCTCCCTGGGTGAGGAGCTGGGCCTGACCGGATCCCTGGCGGTCCTCATGCTCTACCTCATCCTCGTCCAGCGGGGGCTGCGCACCGCCATGACGCTGCGCGACGGCTTCGGCAAGCTTCTCGCGGTGGGACTGTCCTTCACCATCGCCCTGCAGGTCTTCGTCGTCGTCGGGGGCGTCACCCGGCTCATCCCCCTGACCGGTCTGACCACGCCGTTCCTCGCCTACGGGGGCTCCTCCCTCCTGGCCAACTGGATGATCCTGGCCCTGCTCATCCGCCTGTCCGACGCCGCCCGCCGGCCGGCCTCGACGGCGCCGCGGATCATCGACACCGCCGAGCTCCCGATGGCCCTGCGCCGCCACGTGCAGGACGCGACCACCCCCGACGAGGCCGGCGAGGACTCGCCCCCCGTCGAGGTATCGCCCGCGCAGCAGCCCGTCCCCCCGGCGCCCGCGCAGCAGCCCGTCCCCCCGGCACCCGCCCCGCCGCCTGCTCCGCCCGCCGCCCCGGTCGAGCCGCCGACGGCGCCGGTCGCCCCCGTCAGACCAGAGGAGGGCCGCGCATGAACCGGCAGATCCACCAGGTCACGGTCCTGGTCGTCATCATGATCCTGGCCCTGTCGGCCTCGGTGACCTCCGTGCAGGGCCTGGCCCGTCCAGCCCTGTGGCAGTCCTCCTCGGAGTACGGCACGCTCACCTCCGACCCGCGCAACGCCCGCACGGTCTTCGCCGAGTTCGGCTCGGACCGCGGCCAGATCATGGTGGGCGAGACCGCGATCGCCGACTCGGTGCCGATCGACGACGCCTACGCCTTCCAGCGCACCTACCCCGGCGGTGAGCTCTACGCCCCCCTGACCGGGTACTTCTCGACCTCATCGGCGTCGATGACGGGACTGGAGCAGGCCGAGAACTCCGTGCTCAGCGGCGACGACCCCTCCCTGTTCTCCAGCCGCGTCAAGGCGCTCGTCACCGGCTCCACCCAGCAGGGCGGCGCCGTCGAGCTGACGATCGACCACGAGGTCCAGCAGGCGGCGTGGAACGCCCTGGCCGGCCGGCGCGGATCGGTCGTGGCCCTCGACCCCTCGACCGGGGCGGTGCTGGCCATGGTCTCCTCCCCGTCCTTCGACCCCAACCTCCTGGCCTCCCACGACTCCGCCGCCGCCACCCAGGCCTGGCAGACCTACGACGCCGACCCCGGCAAGCCCCTGGTCAACCGGGCCATCAGCGGGGACCTGTACCCCCCGGGCTCCACCTTCAAGGTCCTGACCGTGGCCGCCGCGATGCGCGCCGGCATGGTCGCGCCCGACACCCAGGTCGAGGCCCCCGACACCCTCACGCTGCCGGGCACGAACCACACGCTGTCCAACTACGCCGGTGAGTCCTGCGGCTCAGGGACGGTCAGCCTGGCCTACGCCTTCGCCGAGTCCTGCAACACCCCCTTCGCCCAGCTCGCCATCGACGTCGGCGACGAGCGCCTGAGCCAGGAGGCCTCCGCCTGGGGCTTCGACACCGACCTGTCGATCCCCCTGCGGGTCACCCCCTCGGTCTACCCGTCGAACTCCTCGGCGGCCGAGACCGCCATGGCGGGCATCGGCCAGGCCTCCGTGCGCGCCACCCCCCTCATGATGGCGATGGTCGCCGCGACCATCGCCAACGACGGCGACCAGATGCAGCCCTACCTCGTGGCCCAGACCCTCGACTCCGACCTCAACGTCGTGGCCACGACCTCCCCCTCGGTGCTGCGCACCCCCGTCGACTCCTCCACCGCCCAGACCCTGTCCCAGCTCATGCAGCAGGCGGTCTCGGAGGGCACGGGCACGACGGCGCAGGTCGCCGGCGTGACCGTGGCCGGCAAGACCGGAACCTCGGAGACCGGCTCCGACGAGGGCGGCCCCGTCACCTGGTTCATCGGCTTCGCGGGCACCGACATCTCCAAGCCCTCGATCGCCCTGGCGGTCGTCCTGGACGGGGGCGAGCAGACCGCCTCGACCGGCACGGGCGGCTCCGAGGCCGGGCCGATCGCAGCCAGCGTCATCGACGCGGCGGTGGACCAGTGAAACCAGAGGTCGGCCTCGACCTGCAGCACCGCTACCGGCTCGTCGAGCGCATCGCCCTGGGCGGCATGGGCGAGGTCTGGCGCGCCACCGACCTGCGCTCCGGCCGCGCCGTGGCCGCCAAGATCCTGCGCCCCGAGCTGGCCGGGGACGAGATCTTCCTGTCGCGCCTGCGCGCCGAGGCGGTCAACTCCCGGGGCCTGCGCCACCCCAACCTCGCTGTCGTCCTGGACTCCGGGGAGAAGGAGGGCTCGGGCTGGATCATCATGGAGCTCGTCCAGGGGCGGGCGCTGTCCGACATCCTGGAGGACAAGGGCACGATGAAGCCCGCCGAGATCCTGCCCACCCTCGCCCAGGTGGCCCGCGCCCTCCAGGTCGTCCACGACTCCGGCGTCGTCCACCGCGACGTCAAGCCCTCCAACATCCTCATCAACCGGGAGGGGCTGGCCAAGCTCACCGACTTCGGCATCTCGACCGGCGCCAACCAGCGGCCGATGACCGCCTCGGGCATGGTCATGGGCACCGCCCAGTACCTCGCCCCCGAGCAGGCCATGGGCAACGTCGCCACCGGCGCCGGCGACCTCTACGCCCTGGGCATCATCGCCTACGAGGCCCTCGTCGGGCACCGGCCCTTCACCGGCTCCACCCAGGTCGACATCGCCTTCGCCCACGTCAACGAGACCGTCCCGCCCCTGCCCGACACGGTGCCCGCCGAGGTGCGGGAGGTCGTCATGGACCTCCTGGCCAAGCGCCCTGCCGACCGCCCCCGCTCGGCCCGCGAGCTCGCCCGGCGTCTCGACAGGATCGTCGTCAACCTCCCCTCGGACTCCTGGGACCCCGACCAGACCCCGACCTGGGCGGCCACCGGCCGCCACGCCAGCCCGACCCTCGCCGAGGTCGTCGACCCGGGCGCCCCGCCTCGCGAGAGGCGACGCCGTCAGGGCACACAGGGCAAGCCCCGCCCCTGGACGCGCCAGCTGCCGGCCACCGGCCCCGACCGGGCCAACGGCGCCCGGCGTCACGGCAACGGCCCCGCCCAGGAGCCGCTCGGCGGCCCAGGCAGGCGCCGGCTCCTCGTCCTGGCAGCGGCCCTCATCGCCGTCATCGTGCTCGTCGTCGGCATAGGTACCCTTGCGTCAGCGCAACCGGGCACGACCGAGCCCCCCGTCGTCGTGGCCGACACCCACTGGAAGGAGGCACCGTGACCACCCAGTCACCTCATGTCCTCGCTGGTCGTTACGAGATCCGGGACCTCATCGGTCGCGGAGGCATGGCCGAGGTGCACCTCGGCTACGACACCCGCCTGTCCCGGATCATCGCGATCAAGCTGCTGCGCTCCGACATCGCGGGGGACCCCACCTTCCAGGCGCGCTTCCGCCGGGAGGCCCAGTCGGCCGCCGCGCTCAACCACCCCTCGATCGTCGCCGTCTACGACTCGGGAGAGGAGCAGCTGACCCAGCCTGACGGGTCGGTCAAGGTCGTCCCCTTCATCGTCATGGAGTACGTCGAGGGCCACACGGTCCGCGAGCTGCTCGGCGAGGGCGACGCGGTGCCCATCCCCGAGGCCGTCGAGATCACCGCAGGGGTCCTCGACGCCCTCGAGTTCTCCCACCGCTCGGGCATCATCCACCGGGACATCAAGCCCGGAAACATCATGCTCACCTCCACCGGGGTGGTCAAGGTCATGGACTTCGGCATCGCCCGGGCCGTCGAGGACTCAGCCGCCACCGTCACCCAGACCCACGCCGTCGTGGGCACCGCCCAGTACCTGTCTCCCGAGCAGGCGCGCGGGGAGGTCGTCGACGCCCGCTCCGACCTGTACTCCACCGGCTGCCTCCTCTACGAGCTGCTCACCGGCAAGCCGCCCTTCTCCGGGGACTCGGCGGTCGCGATCGCCTACCAGCACGTCCGGGAGATCCCCAAGCCCCCCTCGTCGCTGGCCGCCGACATCCCCGAGTCCCTTGACCGGGTCGTGCTCAAGGCGCTGGCCAAGAACCGCGACGACCGCTACCAGGACGCCGCCCACATGCGCGCCGACCTCGCCGCGGCCGCCCAGGGCATGTCGGTCTCGGCACCCGCCCTCGAGTCCTGGCAGTCGACCTCGCTGCTGCCCAGCGCGACGACGCCGACTCCGGCCGCCACCCCCGCACCCGCACCGCCCGCCTCCTCCCCGTCGGGGGCCGCGGAGCCCGAGCCCGCCAAGCGCCGCTGGTGGGTGTGGGTCCTCGTCCTCCTCCTGCTCATCGGGCTCGGCACGCTCATCGGACTGTTCGCCTCGGGCAGCCTCGGCGGCAACGACCCCGATCCGACCCCCACACCCACCGTCACCGCCGCCGCCGTGCCGGCGGTGGCCGGGATGACCGAGGACGAGGCCCGCGCCGCCATCGAGGCCGCCGGCCTGGTCTTCGTGCGCGGGGAGGACGTCGCCTCCGACACCGTCACCTCCGGCCTGGCCGTGTCCTCCGACCCGGGTGAGGGCACCTCGGCGCTCCTGGGCACCGAGGTCACCGTGCGCTTCTCCTCGGGCTCGGCGATGGTCTCGGTCCCCGACGTGTCCGGCATGACCCAGGACAAGGCCAAGGAGGCCATCGAGGCCGCCGGGCTGACCCTGGGCAGCGCGACGACCGAGGACTCCACGACGGTGACGAAGGACCACGTCATCCGCACCGACCCCGTGTCGGGCACCCCCGTGCAGCGCGGCTCCTCGGTCTCCCTCGTCCTGTCCACCGGGCAGGGCTCGGTCCCCGACAACATCGTCGGTATGACCGAGGACGAGGCCAAGACCGAGCTCAACGCCCTGGGCCTCATGGCCAACACCGAGCGCCAGACGACGACCGACCAGAGCCAGGACGGCCGGGTCATCTCGACCGACCCCGGAGCCGGGGCCTCGGTGTCCAAGGGCGACTCCGTGACGATCGTCGTGGGCACCTACCAGGCGGCGGCGACCCCGACGCCGACCCCGACGGCGACGACGAGCGCGACGAAGCAGGTCCCCGACGTCACCGGCCTCACGGAGGCCGAGGCCAAGGCAGTACTGGCCGCTGAGGGCTTCACGAGGATCTCGACGGTGACGACCCAGGGTGCGGACGGCGATCCCGGCACGGTCGTGTCGATCTCGCCCTCGGCCGGCTCGCAGGCCGCGACGAGCGACACCATCACCCTCACCGTCGCCCAGTAGCCCCGGGGGCACGCCCCCGTCAGGCCGCCCCGGAGACCAGGCCGGCCGCCTCGGAGACACCGTGGGGCGGCCGGTCGGCCTTCCCTTCCGGGACGTCACCTGCTCCTGGGCGTCCAGGGGAGCGCGACGGCCTGGGGGACGAGCGGTCGGTCTTTGCGCCCGCGCCACGACGCGGGCGCTCCCGGCTCAGACCGTGGCCTCCCCGGTCAGGTGGAAGGTCTCGTTGGCCCAGGGGAAGACGAACTCGAACAGGCCCAGGACGACAAGGGCCACCAGGACGAGGGACTCGATGAGCCTGAGCCACGTGGGCCCAGGCAGGTGCCGCCAGATCCAGCCGTACATCAGTTGACCCCCGGGTCGTTGAGCACCGAGGCCGGACGGCCCTCGGAGCGCGGCATCCAGTAGGAGAAGGTGGCGTGGGTGATCCACCGGTGGTCGTTGCCCCACTCACCGGTGGTCAGCGAGTGGCACGTCGTCATCGTCAGCATCCTCTCGGTCGGGGCCGCCGAGGGGTCCCCGGGGACGGGGGCGATGACGTCGACGTCGGTCGGCTCGACGATCTCGTGCCCGGTGACGACGTAGACGTACCACGTGTCCTTCGTCGCGATGATCACCTCATCGCCCTCCTGGAGCCGGTCGACCCGCAGGAAGGAGTTGCCGTTCGTGCGCCGGTGCCCGGCGACGGCGAAGTTGCCGAGCTCACCGACCTGCTGCGTCTCCCGGTAGTGGCCCGCGGCCGCCTGGTCGAGGACGTCGTTTCCGGTTCCCTCGAGGACGGGCATGTTGTTGTTCGTCACGCCGTACCACGCCGGCACGATGAGCATGCCGATCGTCTCCCCGTAGCCCACGGGGGTGAAGGCCGGCGGGTTGTCGGTGTACTTGGGCCCCTCGACCTGGGGGGACTCGACCTGGGCCTGCTCGAAGGCGCTCGCGTGGACCTCGGCCTTGGCGGCCGCGTCAATGCCCGTCCACCACAGCTGCCACACGAGGAAGAGGGCGACGATGAGCCCAGCGGTGATGAGCAGCTCACCGACCGAGGTCACGACGACGTCGACGCCGCGTCTGCGCCCTCGACGTCCGGCTGCGTGACGGTGTGCCATCGCTCCTCCTGTCCTCGACCGTCCTCGATAGTCCCTGACGGTCCTCGTGCCTTAAGTCTAGGTCCCTGGCCGGGCCTCGCCGGACGGGGACCATCGGCCGTGGACGTGCGCCCATGCCCTAGGCTATGCGCAGTGCACGTCAAGCCACGAGTCGGTCAGCCCGGCCCGTGCCGACCATGAGGAGACTCCCGTGGCCCTGTCCAAGAAGCTCGCCAAGAAGCCGGCCTCGTCCGCGTCCCGGCGCTCGGGCAACCCGGCGAAGGCCGCCGCGGAGAGGAAGCGCGTCGAGGAGTCCCGCGCGGCGGCCAACCGGGTCTCGCGCGTGCCCCGCAAGGTCAAGGCGACCGGCTCGCCTCGCTGGTACGCCCCGGCCATGGTGACGATCATGGTCATCGGGCTGCTGTGGGTCGTCGTCACCTACCTGTTCAAGGGCGAGTACCCGCTTCCCTACTTCGTCGAGCACCACGCCAGCGACTGGCTCGTCAACGGCAACCTGTACCTCGGTTTCGTCATCATGATGCTCGGCTTCCTGGGGCTGCTGCGCTGGAGGTGAGGGGCCGGCGACAGGCCGGCGACGAGCCCGGGCGCCCCGCGGGAGGCGGGAGCGTCGTCTGGCGGCCGCCGTCTGTCACCCGGGGTGCGGCAGCTGGACCCTGTCGGGGTGCGATCCCGTCCTCAGACCCCGGTCGAGGGCGTCGAGGGCCGCCATCGCGGCGGCGTCGAGCTCGAAGGACCAGACGTCGGCGTTGACCGCCATCCTGTGGGGGTCGACCGTCTTGGGGATGACGACGAGCCCGTGCTCGAGGTGCCAGCGGATGACGACCTGTGCGGGCGTGACCCCCAGGCCGGCGGCCACGGAGGCGACGACCGGGTCCTTCAGGAGGCGGCCGCGTCCCAGGGGTGACCAGGACTGGGTGATGACGCCCAGCTCGGCGTGACGCTCGCGCAACGGCCTCTGGGTGAGGTAGGGGTGCAGCTCGATCTGGTTGACCGCCGGACTGACCCCTGTGGCCTCGATGATCGTGCGCAGGTGCTCGGCCTGGAAGTTCGACACCCCGATGGCCCGCACCCTGCCCGACTCGAGGATCTCGATCATCGTGCGCCAGGTGTCGACGAGGTCGATGCCGGGGGAGTGAGCCAGGGGCCAGTGGACGAGGAAGAGGTCGAGCACCTCGAGGCCGAGGGCCTCCATCGAGGCCTCCCAGCTGGTCAGCGCGTCCTCACGCGCGTGGTTGGGGTTGTCGAGCTTCGAGGTGACCCACAGCTGCTCACGGGGGATGGAGCTCGCTGCCAGGGCGCGCCCGACGCCGGCCTCGTTGCCGTACATCTGGGCGGTGTCGATGTGCCGGTACCCGGCCTCGAGGGCCCGGGTGACCGCGCGCTCGGCCTCGCTCGGGCCGATCTTGTAGGTCCCGAAGCCGAGCTGGGGGATCGACACGACGTCCTGGGACGTGCCGTGGAGCAGCCTGAGCGTGGGCAGGTCGTGGGGACTCATGCCACCAGACTAGCCCCGGGCGGTGTCACACGGGGCCGGCCGGGTCACGCCGCCGGGCGCTCCAGCCCCACCGCGACCGGTCATGTAACTTCTGACCGGCCTATCGCTGTCACATAGACGGTCGAAAGTTACATGACCGGTCGAAGAACACATGACCGGTCGACGGGGAGGCGGGGCGCTCGAGCCAGCAGCGGCGGGGTCACGCCGCCGGGCGTCCCCACCGCACCTGTCCGGTGCGGGAGGGCGCTGGAGGACGGGCGATGAGGCGGCGCGGTCGGCACCGCGCCGCCTCCCGTCTCACTGGGCCTCGGGGGCGGGCGCCTCCGAGGGAGCCTCCGAGGTCTCCTCAGCAGCGTCGGCCCAGTACTCCTCGGCCCACGGGTCCTCCACCGGCTGGCTACGGCGCCACACGATGTAGGCGGCACCTGCGGCCGCCCCGGCCAGGGTGAGCCAGCCGAGGGTCTTGAGGACGGTGTGCTTCTTCTTCACGGGTACCTCCGGGATCTCGAGTGCCGCGTTCCTCGCGGCGACGGCGATGCGCTGGGCGCGCTCGGAGAGCGTGCCCTCCGTCGTGGCGGCGGCCTGGGCGGCGACGGCGGCGCGCTGAGCGGCGGGGACGTAGTCCTCCACGACGCGGCTGCGCGCCTCGTCGACGACGGGCTGGGCGCGCAGCTGCGCCTCCCGGGCCGCCCTGGCGACCTCCTCGCGGGCCCGCACGACACGCGGGGCAGCCCAGTTGGCCGCGCGCTCGGCGCGCACGACGAGGCTGTCGGCGAGGGCTGCGGCCTCGTCGCGGAGCTGGTCCGCGGGAATCGCCTTCTCAAGGCTCTTACAGGTCACCATGGCTGTCTCCCTGCTCAGGACGGTGCGTGTGCTTGGGTGCAATGGTCGCACCCCCGACACGATCCCACACACCTGGCACCGTTCCGTTTTGCCTGGGGTGAACACCGTCCCGCCTACGCGCGCGTCGCCGACCACCACGCCATGACGTGCAACGATGAGTCCTATGGAAGCCACACTGCACACCACCCTCGGCGACATCCGCCTCGAGCTCTACCCGGAGCAGGCGCCCGTGACCGTCTCGAACTTCGTCGACCTGGCCACCGGGGAGAAGACCTGGACGGACCCGCGCACGGGGGAGGAGTCCACCGCCCCCCTCTACGACGGCGTCATCTTCCACCGCGTCATCCCGGGGTTCATGATCCAGGGCGGTGACCCGCTGGGCACCGGCACCGGCGGACCGGGCTACCAGTTCGACGACGAGATCGACCCGTCCCTGACCTTCACCGCCCCCTACGTCCTGGCCATGGCCAACGCCGGGCGTCGTCTGGGCAAGGGCACGAACGGCTCCCAGTTCTTCATCACGACCTCGCCCACCGAGTGGCTCCAGGGCAAGCACACGATCTTCGGCGCCGTGGCCGACGAGGCCTCCCGCAAGGTCGTCGACGCCATCTCGGCGGTGTCGACCGACCCGCGTGACCGCCCGCTCGAGGACGTCGTCATCACCTCGGTGTCCGTCACGCGCTGAGCTCTGCGCACAACACGGAGGCCGCCCTGCACCGGGGACGGCGGGGCACGGTGACGCCGTCGGCCGACGCGGACCGACGGCGTCTGCGTACCGAGAGGAGACCGACATGGCCGACATGGCCGACATTGCTGGGCAGACCGGGTCCACCGGCCCCGGCGACGCGCCGCCGGTGTGCCCACGGCACACCAACCGGGTGTCCTACGTGCGCTGCCAGCGGTGCTCACGCCCGACCTGCCCGGCGTGCCAGGTTCCCAGCGCGGTGGGGGTGCACTGCGTCGACTGCGCGGCCTCGGCCCGCGCCCAGCGTCGCCAGGTGCGCACCGTGCTGGGGGGCTCGGTGGTCTCCGACGCGCTCGTCACCAAGGTCCTCATCGGCGCCTGCGTCCTGGCCTACGTCGTCCAGCTCGCGATGCCGAGCCTGGCGGGCAGGTTCCACTTCGTGCCCGCCCTGGCGGTCGCCCAGCCCTGGCGCTTCGTGACCACGGCCCTGCTCCACGGCTCCCTCATGCACCTGGCTTTCAACATGTGGGCGCTGTGGGTCCTGGGCAACGCCCTTGAGCCGGTGCTCGGCAGGTGGCGCTTCGCCTCGCTCACGGCGTTGAGCGCGGTCGGAGGCTCGACGGCTGTCTACTGGCTGGCCTCGCCGAGCTCGCCGGCGACGTGGTTCGGCGGGACCGTGGGCGCCTCCGGGGCGGTCTTCGGCCTGTTCGCCGCCCTGTTCATCATCCAGCGTCGCTTCGGCCGGGACACCTCGGCGATCGTCGGCCTGCTCGTGGTCAACATCGTCGTGTCCTTCATCGGCGCCAACATCTCCTGGCAGGGACACCTCGGGGGACTGGTCACCGGCGGTCTGCTCGCGGCGGTCTACGCCTGGGCCCCGCGCGAGCGCCGCACCCTCTACGGCGTCGCAGGGACCGCGGGGGTCGCCGTCCTGCTCCTCGCTCTCATTGTCCTGCGCGCCTCCCTCGTCTGAGGACCGTCAGGCGCCCCTGTCATCACCGGCCGTGCGGCCGCCGCTCACCGAGCCGGCAGCCGCACGGCCGATGCGTTTTCGACGCGGGGCCGACGGGGATCGACAAGCCTCACCCTCGATCTCGAACAGTTATCCACATGGTTGTCCCCCCTTGTGGAAGCTGGGGAAGCACAGTGCTGTCATTCCTCCACAGCTGTGTGCACACCTGTGGAACAACACTCCTGTCATTCTCCACAGGACAGTCCACAGGTGGGGATGATCGGCCTGAGAAGCCACATCCTTACCCACACCTAGGGACTCACACGATGGGGACGCCTCCGTCCACCGCCTGTGCATGACCGTGGTACCCGCTCAGCGCCACCTGTGGGTATGTCCGGTCGTACCAGGGCGCGCTCCGCAGCAGGTGAGCGGCCTGTAGACGCAGGTCCGGCCCGGTCAGCGGGTGCGCAGCGGCTGCGTCAGCGGCTGCCGGCGAGGCTGGAGAGCCTCGAGCCCGGGGCTCAAGGAGGCGGGCCGGGGCCCGCGGCGCTCAGGAGCCGGCGACCTTGTGGAAGACCTGGAAGGCGACGGCCACGGCGAAGGCGTTGTAGCTGAAGGAGATAATCGAGTGGACGATCGTGACCTGCCGGGCCCGGCGGCTGAGGACCGAGACGTCGCTCGTGGCGAAGGAGGTCCCGATGGTGACCGCGAAGTAGAGGTACTTGAGGCTCGTGTCGTCGGGCTCACCGGGGAAGGCGAGGCTCGTGCCCCCTGAGTCCCGGTCGAGGGCCTCGTAGATGTCGGAGAAGCCGGTGTGGATGAGCATGCAGGACAGGATGACGCTGAACGCCGCGAGAACCGCCTCGACGGCCGCGGCGAGGTCCTCGGTGATCCGCCGGCCCAGGTCGAGGGCGGCGACGGCTGAGTCCAGGCCGATGAGGGCGGCGACGAAGGGCAGGACCCAGGCCCACCTGAGCCCGCGGCCGAAGACCCGGGACCTGTCGTCGCAGCGCATCGGCGCGAGGAGCTCGACCGTGACGTAGACGATGGTCATCGCCTGCCAGATGAGGAGCGCCGACAGGCTGGCCGCCACGATGTAGTACCCGACCGACATGCCCAGGGCGGTGCTCAGGACGACCTCGAGGACCGCGCGCACGGTGCGGCGCACCGGGCGCCTCGTGCGTCGTGGGCTGCACGCCATGGTCGTCTGCCTCCTGTTCTCGTGCTCTCGGGACGAGCCTGGGGCGAGCAGGCTCAGGCAGCCGGACACGGTCCGGGTGCCGGGCGGTGCCGGAGGCTGGACCCGGGGGCTCACGGGGTCTCAGCGGCGTCGGGGGAGCCGGGAACACGGGCGAACCGGGGAGCCACGTGTCCGGGCACCCGGGCTCCGGACCCGGGCTCGGGAACACGTCAGGGCCCGCTCGGAAGGCGGGCCCTGGGTGGTGGAGCCAACGGGACTCGAACCCGTAACCCCCTGCTTGCAAAGCAGGTGCGCTACCAATTGCGCCATGGCCCCTTCTCGGATCTCGGGCGTCCCGCGGCCGTGGACGCCGCGGGGCTCGGGATCAGTCGACCGGGTCGGTGACCTCGGCCCACGCGGCCCGCTGCGCACGAGCCGCCTCGACCCTCAGCCAGACGGTGTAGCCCGCCATGGCCAGGAACGAGAAAGCCGCGGCTGTGACGATCATCCGGCTCCTCATGGACCCTCCTCACGTCTCACCGCGGGCGGTGGGCCTAGCTGGACTCGAACCAGCGACCTCATCCTTATCAGGGATGCGCTCTAACCAACTGAGCTATAGGCCCGGGCGACCGGATGAGGTTAACCCGTGCGGTGACGCCGCACCAAATCGGATCAGTCGTCCGCCAGTGTGAGATGAACCCCACCGACGAGGGCCGCCGTCACGTTGTAGAGGAGAGACCCGATCGTGGCCAGGGCGGTCGTGAGGATGATGTTGACGACGACGATGACGGTGGCCATGGAGATGGCCCGGGTGAACTTCATGTACTCCAGCAGCGCCGAGTACGCGTTGGACTCCGAGTCCATGACGGTGCCGACGAGCTCCTGGATCGTGGAGAACACGTGCATGGCGTCGAGCATGAACCACACGAAGGCCGCCGCGACGACGAGCATGATCCCCACCGCCACGCTGAGCAGGAAGGAGACCTTCATGACCGACCAGGGGTCGATGCGGGTGAGCGCCAGTCGCACCCGCCGCGGGCCGGCGATCGTCTTCTTGGGGGCGCTTCCCGCGGCCGGAGAGGCGGCGGTGGACTGGTCCTCGCCACCTGCGTGCGGGAAGGACATCGGCTGGCTCATGCCTGGACCTCACTCTCGTCGTCGCCCGACGATACCGCGTCAGGCACCGACGGCGCAGCGTCAACCGGACCGGGTTCCCGTTGAGGGTCGTCACCGTCCCCCGGCTCGTCGGCCGCGGTCGGGGCCGCGGGCTCGTCGCCGTCGAGCTCGCGCTCGGCGTTGCGCGCCACGGCGATGATCCGGTCGCCCTCGTCGGGCTTGGCGAAGGTGACCCCCTGGGTGGCCCGGCCCGTGCGGGAGACCTCGGCCACCGAGGAGCGCACGACCTTGCCCGAGGCCATGATGCACAGCACCTCGTCGCTCGGCGCGGTCACGAGGGCGCCGACGAGGTCCCCACGGGCCTCAACGAGGTTGGCGACCTTGACGCCCAGGCCCCCACGGCCCTTGACCGGGTAGTCGGCCACGTTCGTGCGCTTGGCGTAGCCGCCCTCGGTGACGACGAAGAGGTCCGCGTCCTCCCATCCCGGGTCGACGACGTCCATGGCCAGCAGGCTGTCGCCGTCGCGGAAGCGCATGCCCGTCACGCCGCTCGTGGCCCGACCGGTGGGGCGCAGGGCCTCGTCGGAGGCGGTGAAGCGCAGCGACTGCCCCCGGCGGGACACGAGGAGGAGGTCCTGCCCGGCCGACAGCAGGCGGGCCGAGACGAGCTCGTCGGACAGGCCGTCGTCGTCGTGGCGCAGGTTGATGGCGATGACGCCGCCCGAGCGGTTGGAGTCGTACTCGCCCAGGCGGGTCTTCTTGACCAGGCCGCGCCTCGTGGCCAGGACGAGGTAGTCGGCCTGGGCGTAGTCCTTGAGCTCCATGACCTGGGCGATCTCCTCACCGGGCTGGAAGGCCAGGAGGTTGGCCACGTGCTGGCCCTTGGCGTCGCGGCCCCCCTCGGGCAGCTCGTAGGCCTTGGCGCGGTAGACCCGCCCGAGGTTGGTGAAGAACAGGAGCCAGTGGTGGGTGGTCGTGACGAAGAAGTGGTTGACGACGTCGTCCTCGCGCAGGGCGGCGCCCTTGACCCCCTTGCCGCCGCGGTGCTGGGAGCGGTAGGCGTCGGTGCGGGTCCGCTTGGCGTAGCCCGAGCGGGTGATGGTGACGACGACCTCCTCCTCGGGAATGAGGTCCTCCATGCTCATCTCCCCGTCGAAGGGGACGATGCGGGTGCGCCGCTCGTCGCCGTACTTCTCGACGATCTCGGCCAGCTCCTCGGAGACGATGGCGCGCTGGCGCGCCGGTGAGGCGATGATGTCGCGCAGGTCGGCCACCCGCACGCGCAGCTCGTCGGCCTCGTTCTGGATCTTGAGCCGCTCGAGGGCGGCCAGTCGCCGCAGCTGGAGGGACAGGATCGCCTCGGCCTGGGCCTCGTCGACCCCGAGCAGGCCCATGAGGCCGCTGCGCGCCTCCTCGGTCGTGGGCGAGCGGCGGATGAGGGCGATCACCTCGTCGAGGGCGTCGATGGCCGCCAGGAGCCCGGCCAGGATGTGCAGGCGCTCCTCGGCCTTGCGCAGCCGGAAGCGCGAGCGGCGCACGATGACCTCGATCTGGTGGTCGACCCAGTGCCGCACGAAGCCGTCCAGGCTCAGAGTGCGGGGCACCCCGTCGACGAGGGCGAGCATGTTGGCCGGGAAGTTGTCCTGCAGGGGCGTGCGCTTGTACAGGTTGTTGAGGACGACCTTGGCGACCGCGTCGCGCTTGAGCACGATGACGAGGCGCTGGCCGGTGCGTCCGGAGGTCTCGTCGCGGATGTCGGCGATGCCCCCGACCTGCCCGTCGCGCACGAGCTGGGCGATCTTGTCGGCGAGGTTGTCGGGGTTGACCTGGTAGGGCAGCTCGGTGACGACGAGGCACTGGCGGCCCTGGATCTCCTCGACGTTGACGACGGCGCGCTGGGTGATCGAGCCGCGCCCGGTGCGGTAGGCCTCCTCGATGCCGCGCCTGCCCAGGATCGTCGCGCCGGTGGGGAAGTCCGGCCCCGGGATGCGCTCGATGAGGGCCTCGAGGAGCTCCTCGCGGCTGGCCTGCGGGTGGTCGAGGAACCACTGGACGCCGGCGGCGACCTCGCGCAGGTTGTGCGGGGGGATGCGGGTGGCCATGCCCACCGCGATGCCCTCGGAGCCGTTGACCAGGAGGTTGGGGAAGCGGGCCGGCAGGATGGTCGGCTCCTGGTTCCTCCCGTCGTAGTTGTCCTGGAAGTCGACGGCGTCCTCGTCGATGTCGCGGACCATCTCCATGGCCAGCGGCGCCATCTTGCACTCGGTGTACCGGGGGGCGGCCGGGCCCAGGTTGCCCGGGGTGCCGAAGTTGCCCTGACCGGCCACGAGGGGGTACCGCAGGGACCACCACTGGACGAGGCGGGCCAGGGCGTCGTAGATGGCGCCGTCACCGTGGGGGTGGTAGCTGCCCATGACGTCGCCGACGATGCGCGAGGACTTGGAGAAGGAGGCCGTGGGCCGGTAGCCGCCGTCGTACATGGCGTACAGGACGCGGCGGTGGACCGGCTTGAGCCCGTCGCGCACGTCGGGCAGGGCCCGCCCGACGATGACGCTCATCGCGTAGTCGAGGTAGGAGCGCTGCATCTCCATCTGGAGGTCGACGGGCTGGACGCGCTCGGTGGTGACCACCTGCGTCGCGCCCTCCTCGCCGATCATGTCTTCACGGTCGTCGCTCACGGGTGTCCTTCGTCTGCTCAGGTCTGGGAGGTCTCGGGTTGTCGGGCCGGGATCAGATGTCCAGGAAGCGGACGTCCGCGGCGTTGCGCTGGATGAAGGAGCGGCGCTGCTCGACGTCGTCGCCCATGAGGATCGCGAAGGTCTCGTCGGCCTCCGCGGCCTCGTCGAGGGTCACCTTCTTGAGGATGCGCGTCGAGGGGTCCATCGTCGTCTCCCACAGCTCGTGGTCGTTCATCTCGCCCAGGCCCTTGTAGCGCTGGATGCCCCCGTCCTTGGGCAGGCGGCGGCCCGCCTCGGCCCCGGCGGCGAGCAGCTTGTCGCGCTCGGCGTCGGAGTAGGCGAACTCGTGCTCGGCGTTGGACCACTTGAGCCGGTACAGCGGGGGCATGGCGATGTAGGTGTGACCCTGCTCGATGAGGGGCCGCATGTAGCGGAACAGGAGGGTGAGCAGGAGGGTGGCGATGTGCTGGCCGTCGACGTCGGCGTCGGCCATGATGACGATCTTGCCGTAGCGCAGCCTCGAGATGTCGAAGTCCTCCCCGATCCCCGTGCCGAAGGCGGTGATGAGGGAGCGGATCGTGTCGCTGGACAGCGCCCGGTCCAGACGCGCCTTCTCGACGTTGAGGATCTTGCCGCGGATCGGCATGATCGCCTGGTGCTCGGGGTCGCGGCCGCCGACGGCCGAGCCGCCGGCGGAGTCCCCCTCGACGATGAAGATCTCGCACACCGATGCGTCACGGCTCGAGCAGTCGCGCAGCTTGCCGGGCATGGAGGCCGACTCCAGGACGCCCTTGCGGCGGGTGGCCTCGCGGGCCTTGCGCGCGGCCAGGCGCGCCGCGGCGGCCTGGCTCGCCTTGAGCACGACCGCCTTGGCGTCGGCGGGGTGGGAGTCGAGCCAGTCCCCGAGCTGGGAGTAGACGGTCTGCTGGACGAAGGTGCGCGCCTCGGTGTTGCCGAGCTTGGTCTTCGTCTGGCCCTCGAACTGCGGCTCGGAGAGCTTGACGGAGATGACGGCGGTCAGGCCCTCGCGGATGTCGTCGCCGGTGAGGTTGTCGTCCTTGTCCTTGATGAGGCCCTTCTCGCGGCCATACTTGTTGACCAGGGTCGTCAGGGCCGTGCGGAAGCCCTCCTCGTGGGTGCCGCCCTCGGTCGTGTTGATCGTGTTGGCGTAGGTGTGCACCGACTCGGAGTAGGCGCTCGTCCACTGCATGGCGATCTCGAGGCTGATCGAGCGGTTGTCGTCGAGGCTCTGCTCGGCCTCGAAGTCGATGATCTCGGGGTGGACGAGCTCGACCTTCTTCGACCGGTTGAGGAAGGCGACGTAGTCGCGCAGCCCGTGGTCGTAGCGGTAGGACACGAAGCGGTGCCCCTTGACCGGGTCGTCGGCGGGACCGGCCTCGTCCCCGGTGATCTCGTCTCCGGCCTCGTTGACTCCCTCGCGCTCGTCGACCAGGGTGATGCGCAGGCCCTTGTTGAGGAAGGCCATCTGCTGGAAGCGACGGCGCAGGGTCTCGTAGTCGAAGAGCACCGTCTCGAAGACGGCGGGGTCGGGGTAGAAGGTTTGGGTCGTCCCGGTCTCCTGGGTCGGCTCGCCCTTGACCAGGGGCGTCATGGGCTTGCCACCGTCACCGAAGCTCATGCGCCACACGTGCCCCTGTCGACGGATCTCGGTGTCGACCCGGGTCGACAGGGCGTTGACCACCGAGATGCCCACGCCGTGGAGCCCGCCGGAGACGGCGTAGCCGCCCCCGCCGAACTTGCCGCCCGCGTGGAGGATGGTCATGACGACCTCGACGGTCGGCTTGTGCTCGGTGGGGTGCTCGTCGACGGGGATCCCGCGCCCGTTGTCGGTGACCGTCAGGCCGCCGTCGGCACGGATGACGACCTCGATGTGGTCGCAGTAGCCCGCCAGGGCCTCGTCCACGGCGTTGTCGACGACCTCGTAGACGAGGTGGTGCAGGCCGCGCTCGCCCGTGGAGCCGATGTACATCCCCGGCCGCTTGCGCACCGCCTCGAGCCCCTCGAGGACGGTGATGTCCGAGGCGCCGTAGCCCGCCTCACCGGGGTCGACGGTCCCGGTGGCGGTCCCGGTGGTCACGGGCAGGTCCTGTCCAGACACGTGTTCGCTGCTCCTCGTCATGTGCGCCCTCGGCGCACCGTCTATGCACTCCCGTACTCGGTGCGTGCGCGGACCGCGCAGCGCGCGGGTCGGGTGCCCTGTGAGCGGGGCACCGTCCCGTGCCCCGCGGCCGCCGCAGGTCCGTCACGAACGTGTCACGCCCATGACGGGCCATGAACCCCGGGCGTGTAGGTGGGTACCTGAACGCGGCCCTGGGCGCACCATGGGCGTTCTCCGCGCCGATCCTACCGTGAACTGTCGCAGGAACGACGTCGAGACGCACGAGTTGGGGCGTGTGCAGCGTCACCCGCCTCATCCGTAGGTGTCGCGCGGTCCGCGCCCTCCTCGGGCCCCGCCGAAGCGGCCGTGGCGCCAGGTCGGTCCGGCGGGGCCGAGGACCCGGATCTCGACGGCGCCCCCCTGGGGGCCGAGCGCGGCGGCCACCTGCGCCTCGATGGTGGGCAGGAGCAGGCGCAGCTGCTGGGCCCAGGCCGAGGAGGAGGCGCGCAGGGTCAGGCGTCCCGGCTCGAAGGACTCGATCAGCGCGTGCTCGGCGATCTGCTCACCGACGATCTCGCTCCACCGCACCGACACCGAGGCGACCGCCAGCTGGGAGGCCCAGCCGTGCGACTCCGCGTAGCGGCGCAGGTCCGCCCCTCCGGTGCGCGGGTCGAAGCGCGTGGGCCCGGGCCGGTCTCGCCCGGGGGGCAGGCCCGGGCCCCGGTCGGTGCCCTCCTCGAGCCTCTCGGACGTGCCGGCGGGAGCGCGGCGCTCGTCCCAGGCGGCCACCCCGCCCTCGCCGGGCCCTCGGCGGGGAAGTGCTCGGCGTCCCGTCCCGGCCTCCCAGGCCCTGCCCCGTTCCCGGGCCACGGAGCGGCGGGCCAGCTCGTCGCCCGGTCCGCCGTCCACGGGCCCGGCCGGGCCCACCGACCCGTGGTCAGGCACGGCGGGCCTCCCCGTCGGAGACGATGAAGCGCGCCCCGCGCAGCTGGGCCGGGACGTCCTCGTCGACCGCCGCCGAGACGAGGACCTGACCGGCCTGGGCGACGAGCTCGGCCAGCGCGTCACGCCGACCGGCGTCCAGGGAGGCGAAGACGTCGTCGAGGACGAGGACCGGCTCCCCGTCGCCGCCGTAGGCGTCGACGTCGTGGCGCAGCATCTCGTAGGAGGCCAGGCGCAGGGCCAGGGCGAGGGACCACTGCTCGCCGTGGGAGGCGAAGCCCCTGGCCGGCAGGTCTCCCAGGAACAGGCTCATGTCGTCGCGGTGGGCGCCCACGAGGTTGGCCCCCCGCTCGATCTCCCGGTGGTGCAGGTCGGTCATGGCGGCCTCGAGACGCGCGGCGGTGGCCGCGGTGTCGCTCAGCGCTGCCTCCTCGGCCGACCGGTCGTCGCCCCCCGGGGACGGCTCGGGCAGGCCCTCGTGGGCCAGGAGGCTGGAGCGGTAGACGACGCCGGCCCGCGACCGCCCCCGGCTCACCTGGTCGTAGGAGGAGGCGATCCAGGGGCGCAGCCGGTCCAGGACGTCGACGCGTGCGGCGATGAGGCGTGCGGCGGCGGCGGCGAGCTGGGCGTCCCAGACCTCCAGGGTCGACATCATCGAGGCCGGCGGCCTCGACCCGCGCGAGGCGGCCCGAGCCGCCTTGAGCAGGCTGGATCGCTGGGCGAGGATCTTGTCGTGCTCGGCCCTCACCCCGGCCAGAGCCGGCTTGATGACGACGACGAGGTCGTCGAGGAAACGACGGCGCAGACCCGGCTCCTCGCGCACGAGGGACAGGTCCTCCGGGGCGAAGACGACTGTGCGCAGCACCCCGAGGATCTCGCGCGGGCGCACCTGCCCGCGGTTGAGCCTGGCGCGGTTCGCCTTGCCGGCGATGATCTCGACCTCCACGACGCTGGGACGCTGCCCGTGGACGACCCTGGCCCGCACGACGGCGCCCGAGGGCTGGGGGGTGCCGGGGCGCGCGCGTCGCACGAGCGCGGTGTCGGCGCCGACACGGTGGCTGGCGAGGGTCGACAGGTAGCCGATGGCCTCGAGCAGGTTGGTCTTGCCCTGCCCGTTGGCGCCCACGAAGGCGTTCGGTCCGGGCTCGAGCGACACGACGAGGTGCTCGTAGGAGCGGAAGTCGTCCAGTGCGAGGTCCGAGACGTGCACCGCTCACCTCCGCCCGGCGGCCGGGCTCAGCCGCCAGGGGCTCACGCGCCGAAGCGGATCGGCATGATGAGGTACCGGAAGCTCGTGTCCTCCTCGCCCCCGATGGCGCTCATCCCGGTCAGGACGGCCGGCTTGGAGGGGTGGGTGAAGTCGAGGCGCACGTAGGGCCGGTTGATCGCGCCGAGCCCGTCGAGGAGGTAGCCGGGGTTGAAGGCGGTCGAGATCTCCTCACCCTCCAGGTGGGCGACGAGCTGCTCGGAGGCCTGGGCGTCGTCACCGGTGCCCGCGTCCAGCGCCAGGTTCGACTCGGTGAAGGCCATGTGGATGGGGGTGGCCCGGTCGGCGACGAGGCTGACACGGCGTACCGCCGCCATGAGCTCCTCACGCCCGACCGTGGCGTGGATGCTCGTCGACTCGGGGAACAGGCGCAGCACGGGCGGGTAGTCGCCGTCGGTGAGCAGGCTCGTCGTCCTGCGGCCCCCCGCCTCGAAGCCGATGAGGCTCGAGGAGGGTGAGCCCGACTCGGTCAGGGCCACGGTGACCTCGCCCGCGCTGGTGAGCGACTTGGCGACGTCGGACAGGGTCCGGGCCTTGAGCAGGGCGCGGGTCGACAGCGAGGAGTCCTGCGGGGACCAGGTCATCTCGCGCACCGCCAGCCGGTAGCGGTCGGTGGCCATGAGCGTGAGCGACTCGCCGTCGACCTCGATCTGGACGCTCGTGAGCAGGGGCAGGGTCTCGTCCCTGGAGGCGGCGATCGAGACCTGGGCGACGGCCTGGGCGAGGTCGTGGGCGTCGACGGTGCCGGCCGCTCCGGGCATGGAGGGCAGGGCGGGGTAGTCCTCGGCGGCCATCGCGGCCAGGGAGAAGCGCGCGGACCCGCAGGACACGGTCATCTTCGACCCCTCGACCTCGAGGTCGACCGGCTTGGAGGGCAGCGCCTTGGCGATCTCGGCCAGGAGGCGACCTGAGACGAGGACCAGGCCCTCCTCCTCGATGTCGGCGGCCACCTCGCAGCGTGCGGAGACCTCGTAGTCGAAGGAGGCCAGGACGAGGGAGGCTCCTGTGGCCTCGAGGCGCACGCCGGCCAGGACGGGCACGGGCGGTCGCGCGGGTACGGACCGGGCCGTCCAGGTCACGGCCTCGGCCAGGACGTCGCGGTCGACCCTGAGCTTCATGTGCGTCTCCTCGTGTGGCCGGGCCAGGGGGCCCGACCCGGTGCTCGTAGCGGCCCGTGGCAGCTCCTGGCTGCTCGTCGCCGTGTGTTGTGGATGGTCATCGCGTGTCCGATCCCCGCCTGGTCGCGGGCAGGGCGGTCCACGAGGAGTGTAGATGATGGATTCCTCGCCAGCCCAGCAGCTGGCCTGATGAGTCGGCGCGGCTCACCCAGCGCTGTGTCGTCGGCGCCTCGTACGGTCGTTCGTGAGCGCGCGGTAGATGAGTGGGTGTAGGTGTTGTAGGAGGTGTGGATCCTGGGGATAACCCGGGTGCGGGCCGGAACCGGGCGCGCAGGCGGTGTGGAGCCACAGTCGTGTGATTCGGTGGAGGACGGCACCCGCCGGTGGAGGGTCCTGCGGGCCGGGATCCCTCCTCCCCAGGAGCGGGGGCGCGGGTCCACATCCTGGTGCCGCTTGTCCTCCTGGGATCCTCAGCGCGGTCCACAGGCCGACAGCCCGCGGCGCCTCAGCGCTGGGGGGACTGGGCGGCCTGCTTGATGCGGGCGGTCAGCTCGGCCACGTGGTTGTAGGTCTCACGTCGCTCGGCCATCTGGGTGCGGATCTTCTTGTCGGCGCTCATGACGGTCGTGTGGTCGCGGCCGCCGAACTCCTTGCCGATCTTGGGCAGGGACATGTCGGTCAGCTCACGGCACAGGTACATGGCGATGTGACGGGAGGACACGATCGTGCGCGAGCGGTTGGCCGAGCACAGGTCCTCGATGGTGATCCCGAAGAAGTCCGCGGTCTGGGCCATGATGAGCGCCGAGGTGATCTCCTCGCCGCCGGAGTCGGAGATGATGTCCTTGAGGACCATCTCGGCCAGGGTCTGGTCGATGGGCTGCTTGTTGAGGGAGGCGAAGGCCGTCACCCGGATGAGCGCTCCCTCGAGCTCGCGGATGTTGGTCGTCACCCGGCTGGCGATGTACTCCAGGACGTCCATCGGCACGTCGAGGCCGTCGGCGTCGGCCTTGCGCGACAGGATCGCCGTGCGGGTCTCGAGGTCCGGGGGCTGGACGTCGACGAGCAGCCCCCACTCGAAGCGGGAGCGCAGCCTGTCCTCGAAGCCTCCCAGCGCCTTGGGCGGCTGGTCGGAGGTGAGGACCACCTGCTTGTTGGCGGTGTGCAGGGCGTTGAAGGTGTGGAAGAACTCCTCGAGGGTCTGCTCCTTGCCGCCCAGGAACTGGATGTCGTCGACGAGCAGGATGTCGACCTCGCGGTAGCGGCGCTTGAAGGTGTCCATGCGGCCCTCGGCCACCGAGGCGATGAAGTCGGAGACGAACTCCTCGGAGCTGACGTACTTGACCCTGATGCCCGGGTAGAGGCTGCGGGCGTAGTGGCCGATGGCGTGGAGCAGGTGGGTCTTGCCCAGGCCGGAGCCCCCGTAGATGAACAGGGGGTTGTAGGCCTTGGCGGGGGCCTCGGCCACGGCGAGGGAGGAGGCGTGCGGCAGCCGGTTGGAGGGGCCTGACACGTAGGTGTCGAAGGTGTAGCGGGGGTTGAGACGCGAGCCGTCCTCGCCGGGGTCGGCCGGTGCGGCGGCCATCGGGCTGGGCGCCGCCACGTAGCTGGGCGTCATGGAGTGGAAGCTGGGGACGACGGCGGGCACGGGGGCCGGGCCGAAGCCGTGCTCGTGGAAGCCCGCGGCGCTGGGCACCGAGGGGGCGGTCGGGGTCCGGTCCTCCACCGTCGGCGAGGTGGGGGCGGCCACCGAGGTGGGGAAGACGGGGGCGGGCGCGGCCGGAGAGCTGTCCAAGGAGGTGTCGATCGTCACCTCGAAGGGGACCTCGTGGCCCCACACCTGGCTGAGCGCGGAGGCGATCGGACCCCGGGCGTTGTCGACGATGCCCTTGGCGAAGGCCGAGCCGGCCACGAGGACGAGGGTGCCCTCGACGTCGAGGACCCGCATCATGCGCAGCATCATGACGTTGCCCTGGCCCAGCTCGCCGGAGGTCGCCAGGACCCCCAGGGCGGCCTGCCATCGTGTTGTTGCGTCGTCAGCCACAAGTTGCTCCTGGTTCACGGATCAGAACGCGCGGTGCGTCGCCGTCAACGCCGTCGATCCCCAGCGGTGCCGACTCCTGGAGGCCGCGCGTGCCCATCATGGTGTTCTTCCACAAGGTTGTCCACACCTGGGGAGACCCGCACCTCGACGGGGAGGTGCCCGTCGTGCCAAGGATCGCAAGGCCTTGACCGTCCTGTTCGCGCCGGACGGACGCACAGGGTGACAGACCTCCTACACACAGGATGTGCGTACCGCTGCCGGCCCCTGCGCGCCCCGCGGCAGGCACGGTCGACGGCGTGTCGGGGTTCTCACCGCTCAGGGCCTCACGACGTTTGACCGTGCCGAATCGCGAACCGTATTGTGGTGCGGACGTTCGCGTGGAGTCACGTCCCGGTCCATGGGGCAGCCAGCGCGAGCGACCGTGCCGCGAGCCCGTGACGCACGGTTCCGATCATCCGACCAGGAGTACACCCGTGAGCAAGCGGACCTTTCAGCCGAACAACCGCCGTCGCGCCAAGGTGCACGGATTCCGCAAGCGCATGAGCACCCGCGCCGGCCGCGCCGTCCTCGCCGCGCGCCGCCGCAAGGGCCGCGCGCGTCTCGCCGCCTGAGGTGCTCCCGGCGCCGCACCGGATGCTGCGGTCGGATGACTTCTCGGCCGCGGTCAGGCTCGGTGCGCGCAGCGGCAGCCGCAGACTGGTCGTCCACTACAGCGCCGGCGAGTCCGGGGACGCCTCCCCGGCCCTCGTCGGCGTCGTCGTGCCCAAGAAGCAGGTCCCACGAGCGACCCGGCGCAACCGCATCAAACGCCGGGTGCGCGCTCTGATGAGCGCCCGGGTCGACCGGCTCGGTCCGGGGGCGAAGGTGGTCGTCCGGGGGCTGGCGGGGGCCGAGGGTGCGACGAGCACCGAGCTGGGGACCGATCTCGACCGCCTCCTGGAGCGCAGCATCGCCCTGGCCGGTCAGGGACGACGGCGGTGACGCAGCGGTGACACAGGTGGACTCAGCGAGCGGGCAGGGTGGTCGGTCCACGGTGCCTCGCGGTCTGACGCGGCTGCTCATCGCGCCGGTACGTCTCTACCAGCGCCACGTCTCTCCCGCCTTCGGGCGCCGCTGCCGCTACTACCCGACCTGCTCGGCCTACGCCGTCGAGGCCGTGACCACGCACGGGGCCCTCAAGGGAGTCCTCCTGGCCGCCTGGAGGCTGGTGCGCTGCAACCCGCTCACGCCCGGCGGCGTCGACCACGTGCCCGACCCGGGCAGGTGGCGCTACCACCATCCCCACGACGTTCCCCGTTTCACGATCGACGCCCTCGAGCGTTGAGGCGACGGGACCGGCCGGATCCTCCGGCCCTCGGGGCCCGCTGCCCCGCCTGACAACAAGGAGTGCAATGGACACCATCCTGTGGCCGCTCAAGGTGGCCGTCGCCTGGGTGATGGTCTACATCCACAAGTTCCTCGTCCTCATCGGCTTCCCGGACGGCTCGGGTGTCGCCTGGGTCCTGTCGATCGTCGGGCTGACGATCTTCATGCGCATCCTCATCTTCCCGTTGTTCGTCAAGCAGATCAGGGCCTCCCGCGGCATGCAGCTCATGCAGCCCGAGCTCCAGGCCCTCCAGGCGAAGTACAAGGGCAAGAAGGACCCGGTCTCCCAGCAGCGCCAGCAGGAGGAGATGATGGCGCTGTACCGCAAGCACGGAACGAACCCCTTCTCCTCGTGCTTCCCGATCCTGTTGCAGATGCCGATCTTCTTCGCGCTGTTCCGGGTGCTGGCCTCGCTGGAGGCCGTGGCCACGGGGACCTACGCGAACCACGACTCGATCGGCCCGCTCACCGCCGAGCTGGCCGAGGACGTGCAGAACTCGACGGTCTTCGGGGCCAACCTGTCGGCGTCCTTCATGAACAGCGACTCGCTGCAGGTCAAGGTCGTCACGGTGGTCCTCATCGTGCTCATGTCCGTGACCCAGTGGTACACGATGGCGCAGCTGAGCATGAAGAACATGCCCGAGTCGGTCAAGAACTCGGACAACCCGATGATCCGAAGCCAGCGGATCATGATCACGGTTATGCCGATCTTCTTCGCCTTCACCGGCGTGCAGTTCCAGATCGGTGTGCTCGTCTACTGGCTGACCACCAACCTGTGGACGATGGGCCAGCAGTTCTTCACGATCCGCAACATGCCGGCCCCGGGGTCCGACGCCGAGAAGAAGTACCGGGCCCGGGTCAACGCCAAGCGCGCGCGCAAGGGCCTGCCCTCCCTCGAGGAGGAGGAGAGGGCCAAGAAGGAGGCCGAGGGCGCCACGAGCGGCGGGCAGCGCAACCAGCCGGTGCGCAAGGACCGCCAGCGCAGGAGCGTGAGCCCCACCACCGAGGCGGAATCGGGCGCGCAGGCAGGCGCGGAGGACAAGGAGACAGCCCCCGGTGGCCTGACCCCTGAGGAGATCGCCCGCCGGCGCTACGAGCGTCGGGCGCGTGAGCGCAAGCAGGCTGCGGCCAAGCGCAAGGCCCAGAACCGCAAGAAGCAGAACCGCAAGAAGTAGGTCAGCAGGAATCGCCCCACCTTAGATAGGGATTTACTATGAGTGAGAACACTGCGCCGTCGACAACCGTCAAGCGCCTCGAGGAGGAGGGCGAGATCGGCGCCGACTACCTCGAGGAGCTGCTCGATATCGCCGACCTCGGAGGGGATATCGATATCGACATCGACCACGGCCGGGCCTCGGTCGCGATCGTGGCCTCCGAGGAGGGAGATGAGCGGGAGCTCGCCGATCTCGTCGGCAGGGACGGGGAGGTGCTTGAGGCCGTCCAGGAGCTGACCCGCTTGGCGGTCCAGGCCCGCACGGGCAACCGCTCGCGTCTCATGCTCGACATCAACGGTTTTCGCGCGGCCCGTCGGGCTGAGCTGACCGCGGTCGCCCAGGAGGCGGTGGCCCGGGTGCGGGACACCGGTCAGACCGTCGCACTGGAGCCGATGAACCCCTTCGAGCGCAAGGTCTGCCACGACGTCGTCGCCGCCGCGGGCCTCGTCTCGGAGTCCGAGGGCGCCGAGCCCCACCGCTATGTCGTCGTCATGCCCGCCTCTCAGGAGGAGCCCGGAGACGACGAGGCAGAGGACTGATCCGTGGTCGACGAGGAGCAGGGGCCCGGGGCCGGTGAGGTGGTTCCGGAGGAGGCCAGCGAGGAGGTCCGGGAGCTCTTCGGCCTGTCTTTCAGTGCGGCCGAGCACTTCGCGCAGATGCTCGTCGCCGAGGGTGAGCTCCGGGGGCTCCTCGGCCCTCGTGAGTTGCCCCGGCTGTGGAGCCGCCACCTCGTCAACTCCGCCGCGGTCGTGCCCTTCCTGCCCGCACGCGGGACCGTCGCTGACGTCGGCTCGGGCGCGGGCCTGCCCGGGGTCGTCGTCGCCCTCCTGCGTCCTGACCTCGACGTCACCCTCATCGAGCCGATGGAGCGGCGCGTCGACTGGCTCGAGCACGTCGTCGTCGAGCTCGACCTCGACAACGTGACCGTCCGACGCGCCCGAGCCGAGGAGGTCAGGGACCGGTACGACGCCGTGACCGCTCGTGCCGTGGCCAACCTGTCCAAGCTGGTCCGGCTCACCTCCCCCTTGCTCCGTCAGGGAGGAAGCCTGCTCGCCCTCAAGGGGGCCCGGGCGGAGACCGAGGTCGAGGAGGCCAGGTACGTCATCAAGAAGGCGAAGCTCGAGCCGGCCGTCGTCCACGAGGTGCTCACCGTGGGCGAGGAGCTGACGAAGGTCGTCGAGGTCCGGCGCCCCAGACGCGGCTGAGGCACCGTCGCGGGCTCGGCGCGTCACGTGGAGTGCCGCCCGTCTGCGGTGCGACGCGCCCGAGGTCGTGGGGCATCCGTCTTCCTCGCGTACACTGAAGCATCCGGACGGCACGCGCCGTCGGGACGTCGTCGTCCGAGGAGAAGCAGTTGACGGGATCGTCCATCTTCGATCAGCTCCGGGCTGACCGATCGGCGCTGGAGGGACTGGCTGAAGGCGGTTTTCCGCGCCCAGACCATACGCGCATCATCGCGGTCGCCAATCAGAAAGGCGGGGTGGGGAAGACATCGACGGCGGTCAACGTCGCCGCAGCCCTGGCCGACGCGGGGCTGCAGGTCCTTGTCATCGACGCCGACTCTCAGGGCAACGCCTCGACCGCTCTTGGCGTCCCCCATGACGAGGAGCACGCGTCGATCTACGACGTGCTCGTCGAGGGCGCGTCGATCGACGAGGTGGTCGTCCAGACCCATTTCGCCCAGTCCCTGTGGTGCGTGCCCTCGACCATCGACGTCGCGGCCGTGGAGATCGAGCTCATCGGCTCCAGCGAGCGGGAGTCGAGGTTGAGGATCGCGCTGGGTGAGTACATCGCCTCCCGGGAGCGTCAGGGCATGGACAGGCTCGACTACGTGCTCATCGACTGCCCGCCGTCCCTGGGCATCATGACGATCAACGCCTTCGTCGCCGCCGGGGAGGTGCTCATCCCGATGCAGGCCGAGTACTACGCCCTCGAGGGCCTGGCCCTCCTGTCGAAGTCGGTCGAGCGGATCGCCGCCATCCACAACCCCGGTCTGGCCGTGTCCATGATCGCACTGACGATGTTCGACAAGCGCACGACCCTGGCCCGTGAGGTCGAGGAGGAGGTGCGTACCTACTTCCCGAGCGCGACGCTCGACACGAAGATCCCGCGCTCGGTGCGCGTGGCGGAGGCCCCGTCCTTCGGCGCGCCGGTCGTCTTCTGGGACCCGCGCTCGACGGGGGCCGTCGCCTACGCCATGCTTGCTCAGGAGATCGCGCAACGTGGCGTCTCACAGGAGCACGAGTTCGAGGCTGACGACGTCAACGAGGAGGAGTGAGCATGGCTCAGAAGAAGCGGGGCCTGGGTCGGGGGCTCCAGGCGCTCATCCCGGACGCGCAGGTCGAGACGCCAGTGCGCCGCCCCTCGGACGTGTTCTTCCCTGAGGGCGCCCGGGACGAGGAGGCTGCACCGGATGGGGAGCCCGCGGAGACCGCCCCGGCGCGACGGCGCTCCGACGACGTCGCCGCAACCCTGCTCGCGCCGTCGAAGCGGGCGCGGCGACCCGCGCGCAGTGGGTCGCGGAAGAAGTCCGAGACGAACGCCGCGGCGGCGCCTGTCGAGCAGGTCGACAGTGCGGACCGGTCGGGCGGAGCCGAGGACGGTGTTTCACGTGAAACACCGCGTCAGTCAGCCGGAGGCCCGGCCTCTCGGAGGCAGACGAGGGCTCGCGGCACGACGAGCTCGGCTCAGGCACAGACTGCCGAGGCGGACAGCGCGGCGGCCAGTGGCGAGGAGCCGGCTGCCGAGGCGCAGCGCGGCGGGAGTCCTGCTCAGCCGGCGCGCGAGGCGGTCGAGGTGGCCCCTGTCGTCGAGGTCGACGGAGAGGACGCGTCACCCGCCCAGGAGGTTCCTCATGAGGTGACGGTGGAGACGGCTGGTACCTCGGAGGGCGCGGCGCCCCACGACACGGAGGAGGAGCAGGCCGAGGCGGTTGATCTCGTGCCGGTGCCCGGGGCGACCTTCGCAGAGCTCCCTGTTGACCTCATCGTGCCCAACCCCCAGCAGCCTCGCCAGGTCTTCGACGAGGAGGACATCGCCGAGCTGGCGGACTCTATCCGCGAGGTGGGCCTTCTCCAGCCGATCGTCGTGCGACGGCTGGACCTGGACGACGAGAACCCCGAGGGTCCCAGCTACGAGCTCATCATGGGCGAGCGCAGGCTTCGCGCCGCCAAAGAGGTGGGTATGGAGACGATCCCCGCCGTCGTGCGCTACACGGCGGATGAGGACCTCCTCCGCGACGCTCTGCTCGAGAACCTGCACCGGGTCCAGCTCAACCCCCTTGAGGAGGCGGCCGCCTACCAGCAGCTTCTCGAGGACTTCAACTGCACCCATGCCGAGCTGTCCCAGAAGATCGCCCGGTCGCGCTCCCAGATCTCGAACACGCTGCGTCTCATGAAGCTGCCCCCTCTTGTGCAGCGGCGCCTGGCTGCCGGCGTCCTGTCGGCGGGCCACGCGCGCTCGCTTCTCGGCCTGCCCGACGCTGCGGCCATGGAGAGGCTGGCCCAGCGCATCGTGGCTGAAGGGTTGTCTGTGCGCGCGACCGAGGAGCTTGTCGCGCTTCACGACGAGCCGGCCCCGGCGCGCGGCGCCGCGGTGCTGCGCGCACGCAGCACTCCCTTGCCGGCCCTGTCGACAAGGCTCTCGGACGCCTTCGACACTCGCGTCAAGGTGACCCGGGGCGCGAAGAAGGGCAGGATCACGATTGAGTTCGCCGGTGAGGACGATCTCGCCCGCCTTATTGAGGCGCTGGCACCAGGGACCTCACTCGACGAGGACTAGCGCACCGCGACCAGCGCTCGCACCAGTGCTCACGGCGGGGCCTCCATGCGGAGGCCCCGCCGTTGTTTCACGTGAAACACGGATGCCGGGTCCGGGGCGGCAACTGCTTGGGTTCCACCCTCCCCCGAGAGCCATCGGCACCTCATGGAGCGGAGGTTCGGCATTGCGATGTTTCACGTGAAACCGGGATGGCGAGGGCGACCGGTACCGGCTATGTCGATGCGCTCGACAATGCATCGACTCGGGTCGATGACAGCGGCAGTAGTGTGCAGCCCGTGACGCGGAGGAGTGCTGGCCGATTGACGTGCTCTCGCGGGATGGGCCTCCGACCGGTGGTTGTCCGTGAGGACGGCGGCGCGATCGACAACTGCGTGCGTCGATTGCGCGGTCACGCATGTGCCGGCGCTCTGGAAGCCACCTGGAGGGGACGGGAGAGCCGAGGCCGTGTTTCACGTGAAACACGGCCACGGCTCTCCCGGATGCGGCGTGGTCGTCACTGTCGTAAGCACGGCTGACCGGAGCTCCCTCTCCCAGAGCGTTACTGACCACAGCCTGGACCACCACCGTGCTTCTGGAGGCCACCTCATCGGGTGGGTGGCGTGCGAGAGGTGGACTGCGCGAGCGCGGGAACCACCGCCTCAGTTGCCCTCCGTGGCTGGCGAGCAGGTCGCAGTGTTTCACGTGAAACATGGAGTGTCCCGGGCTCCCTCGGGTGGTAGGTGACCGGAGGCCGGCTCAGGGTGCGGAGAGGGTCACCGTCCGTGTCGGAAGGGGCTGCGCGCGTCCCGCTTCGCGTGCAGCCTGAGGGTGCTGTGCCCAACTCATTGCATGTACGGAATGAGGGTGATAGGCCGGAGTAGCGGGGCGGGGTGACAAGGCGGAGCGGCAGAGCGGAGTGACGGTCGGGAGGCGTGCAGCCTCGATCTCGGGAGAAGGCTTGTCTCCTGCCCCTGTCGCGCTCTGCGCCTGACCGTCCCGCGGTGCGCAACGGGGCCGGAGCGCGTCACCCTCAGGACGTGATGTCGGGGCGAGGATCTGCGTGTTGCGTCGATCAGTCGCGTGGCCCGATCGTCACCGACGCGGAGGGGCTGATTGCCTCGTGAGGCGACGGTCATGAGCCAGGGCCCGTCGATGGCACTCAGCGAGATGTGTGGTGCCCGCCTGACTGTGTAGGCACCAGCACCGGGCGAAGCAGACCGCAGTCGATGGTCGAGTGCGGTGCACACAAGGGATGACATGGTCCGCACGTGTTTCACGTGAAACCTTGTGTGTGAGGCAGTCCCGACTATTCCGTCCCGTCCTGTTGGCATGAGAGCAGCAACTGGCGGGCCCTGCTACTGCGCGGCAGGTCGAGACACCGTCGGACTCTTCGGGCAGGCAGGGCACAGCACATGACAGAGACACGTGTCGTGGAGAAGTCCCTCCTGCCCCGGGCATCCTCACGCCCCGACGTACTTATGGCCGGGATCGGATCGCCCGGGCAACCCGTCGTCACCGACGCGGAACGATGACCCGAGGTATGCGCGCAGCCCCACAGCGATCGTCGGACGGTGAGACAGTAAAAGCTCTGCTTCACGACGGGACGTCGTGGAGGTGTTTCACGTGAAACAACGACGCAGCGCTGGGACGGAGCGCGCGATGCATGTTCGGCGGGGGCACGGCGTGGCCACCGCCTCGACGCCTCCCTCCCGGACCTCCGGGCGGTTACGACGTGTCCCCGGGACGTGCGGACCCAGTTATGCTCGAACACCCCCACTGAACGAAGTCCGAGAGCTCCGCGGCTGCATGGACGGGGTGGGACTCCTTCCCCGACCGCACCGGCGATCGCGTGTCTGGCTGGCACGGTGGTCGCAGAGTAGAGGGACACGTGAGCTGGAGGCCGCACATACCCTCGGCCTCGAGATCGCCGCCGGGCGTCAACATCCTCCCCACCACCGTCCCGACGGTCCTTCCGCCCTGGCCACCTGACCCACGACGACGGACGGAGCAACCGGCACGAGGACCCGGGACCTGGCGCTCGGATTGTGGGCGAGAGTGAGAGCTCTGTTCTGTCACGGGACGTCGTGGAGGTGTTTCACGTGAAACAACGACGCAGCGCTGGGACGGAGCGCGCGAAGCATGTCGGTGTGGCGCGACAGGCGGCTCCGCCCTCGACCGCTCTGCCCCAATGGAGCTCACCGATCACAGCAGTCGAGCGGAGCAGGACGCCGGCTCGACGGTCTCGGCTGTCGCCGCCGTCCCACACGCGGCGTGCTCATGGCAGGGAGCCACGGCGATGAAGCTCCTTGTCCGGGAGGGCTGAACGCTCGATCGCCGTGCGGCGATCAGATGCCGGGGTCACGCCCGACAGTTCGACAGCGGGAGGACAGACAGCCGAGAGCGGGGCGGGAAGATGGCACCCGGAAATGCCGTGTCCCTTCCGGCGAGGTGGCCTGTCGTGTTTCACGTGAAACACGACAGGCCACCTCGCCGGCAGCATGACGCAGATCGTGAGCGAGAGACATCCTGAGATTGACCGTCGGTGGACGCGTGTCATCGAGGGGTCTTCGCCGCGGTGGTGAGACGCGCACGGTGTGCGAGTCAGGCGCAGGAGTGTCAGTCGCGCCGTCTGACTCGAGCCAGCGTGGGACGAGTTGCTCGCTGCGGTCCGCCATCGGTCTCCCGGATGGGAGACCGACCGCGTGGGTGTTTCACGTGAAACATCAGCAGGAGACGGGGAAGACGACCAGTCGGACGAGCGAGCACGGCGACGAGGACATGCGGGGAGGGGGCAAAGACCCCTGTGTTTCACGTGAAACACGGGCCCTCCTCCGGGTGGAGAAGAGCCCGTGCTGCTCGCGGGTCACGGAGTGACGAGCGGCGAGTGGACGAGGGCGTCGTAGAGGCCGGGAAGGTCGCCGTCGGCCTCTGCTGCGAGAGGCAGGAGCGATGTCTCGGTCATCCCCGGGACGACGTTGACGTCGATGAACCACGGAGTCCCGCTCTCGTCGAGAATGAGGTCGGTCCGTGAGATGTTGCCCAGACCAAGAGTCGTGTGAACGGTGAGCGCGGTCTCCTGCACCCGCGTGAGTGTCTCCTGCGGTAGACGTGCGGGCACGAAGTACTCCGAACGGCCGGGGTTGTAGCGCGCGTCGAAGTCGTACTGACCGTCGGTAACGACCTCGACCGGCGGCAGGGCACGAGGACCCTCACCCGTGTTGACGACCGAGACGGCCAGCTCGGTGCCACTCACGTACTTCTCGATGAGGGCACGCTCGTCGTAGGAGAAGCAGGCGACCATCGCACGACGAAGCTCATCGGCATCGGTCACGTAGGACACGCCGAGTCCCGAGCCCCCCTGGTTCGGCTTGACGATGACGGGAAGGTCGAGGTGAGCCGCGACGACGCCGAGGACGTCCTGCGCGCCGAGCTGGCTGAAGTACGCCTTGGGCAGGGTGACGGAGTCCGGCGTGAGGACCCCTCCGGTGCGCACGGTCGCCTTGGCGGTGGGCTTGAAGGAGGCTCGCTGACAGCCGTCGGAGTGGGTGCCGACGTAGGGCAGGCCCAGGGCGATGAGCACGTTCTGGAGACCGCCGTCCTCACCGTCACCGCCGTGGACAAGCGGCCAGACGACGTCCGGTCCGAAGGCTCGGAGCGAGGCGATGGTGCGGGCGTCGACGTCGAGGACGATGACGGTGTGCCCGAGGTGCTTGAGGACCGAGGCGACGCGGTTGCCGGACCTGAGCGAGACATCGCGCTCGTGGCTGAGGCCACCGGCGAGGACGGCGATACGAAGGGGGTCACTCGTCTCGTGGAGCGGGGCGGAGGTGGTCATGCTGTGTCCTCAGATCTGGTCGGGTGCGGGGGCGACGACGCCGCCTGACGGCAGGGATCGGGTGGGTCCGAACAGGGAGACGAGCTCGAGGTCCTGGCTGACGACCTCGGACAGGCGCCGGACTCCCTCCCTGATCTCGACGGGCTCCGGGTAGCAGAAGGACAGGCGCATGTGGTCCTGTCCGGCGACACCTCCTGGATAGAAGGCGGTGCCCGAGACGTAGGCGACGAGGTTGGTCACTGCGCGCGGCAGCATGTCCTTGGCGTCGAGTCCCTCGGGAAGCCCCACCCACACGTAGAAGCCCCCGTCGGGGACGTTCCACGTGCACATGGGCATGAACTCCTCGAGGGCGGAGACCATCGCGTCCCGACGACCGCGGTACATCCCGCGGAACTCCTCGATCTGCTGCTTCCAGTCGAAGCCGTCGAGGTACATCGAGATGGAGTACTGCCCCACCGAGCTCGGGCACAGGATCGCCGCCTCGGAGGCGAGCTTCATCTTCTCGCGCACCGCGGAGGGGGCGACCGCCCAGCCGACGCGATAGCCGGGAGCGAAGATCTTGGAGAAGGAGCCCAGGTAGACGACGTCCTCGGGGGCGAGGGTCTTGAGCGCCGTGTAGGTCTGCCCGTCGAAGCCGAGAAGCCCGTAGGGGTTGTCCTCGACGATGAGGATATGGTGCCGTCGGCAGATCTCGATGATCTGAGGACGCCGCTCCTCCGACAGGGTGACCCCCGCAGGATTGTGGAAGTTCGGCAGGCAGTAGTAGAACTTGATCGGACGTCCGGCCTTCTCGAGGCGGATGATCCGCTCCTCGAGGGCCTCGGGGATGATCCCGTCGGCGTCGATGGGGACCTGCTGGACGTCAGCCTGGTAGGTGGCGAAGATCGACAGCGAGCCGACATAGGTCGGTGCCTCGGCGAGGATGACGTCGCCGGGGTCGATGAAGAGCTCGGTGATGATGTCGACCGCCTGCTGGGAGCCGGTCGTGACGATGACGTCCTCGGGGTCGGCAGCGATGCCCTCGAGCGCCATGATCTCGGGAATCTGCTCGCGCAGACGCGGAAGACCCTGGCCGTTGCCGTACTGGAGGGCACGACCGCCGTCCTTGCGGATCATGCGCGCCGTCGCCTCGGCCAGGCGGTCGAGCGGCAGGTCCTTGAGGTTGGGCATCCCCCCCGCCAGGGAGACGACCTCGGGGCGGGCTGCGACCGCGAAGAGTGAGCGCGTCTCGGAGGCCCTCAGGCCATGAGCTCGGGCGGCGTAGCTGTCCAGCCACGGGTCGAGCCGATTGCCTTTGACCTGATGAGTCTCGCTCACGTCCTGTTCCTTCCTCGGCGCGTCGGGATGCCGATGCGCCTAAGTCTCTCACGGGCGGCCCGAATCGAGACCCGGCAAGGAACAGGACCTCGATACCGAGATACCCGTCGAGGCGGCGGCATGTTTCACGTGAAACACCGGAGCCCGTGGGCCCGGTGCCGGCCTCCCCACCGGCAGGCTCAGGCGGAGCGGGATCCCTCGGCGACGATGGCCCGCAGCACGTCGAGGTCGTTGGGAATCTCGGTGACGTGCTGCTCAAGGGCGAGGAGCTCGGTGATGGCGGCCGGCACGGGCGGTGCGCTCCCGAGCGCCTCGGCAACGGTCTCCGGGAACTTGTCCGCGGTGGCGGTCTCCATGACCAGCGTCGGGAAACCGGGCTCCATGAGGCGCAGGGCGACCGTGACTCCGTCGGCGGTGTGCGGGTCGATGAGGGTGGCGCTGCGCTCGTGGACGAGCCGGATGGAGGCCAGACGGTCCTCGTGGGTTGAGGTGCCTGAGACGAAGCCGAACTCCTCGCGCAGGCGGTCGACGTGATCGGACAGGTCGAGAGCGCCTGTTTGCTCGAGCAGGGGCCACCGTCGCGAGAACTCCTCGGGGCCGAGAAGCTCGGCAATGAAGCGCTCGAGGTTGGAGGCCTTCGAGATGTCCATCGAGGGGCTCGACGTCGCCAGCGTCTCCCCGCGCGAGCGAGGACGGTAGATGCCGGTGGAGAAGAACTCGTCGAGCACGTTGTTCTCGTTGGTGGCCAGGATGAGCCTGCGGATCGGCACGCCCATGCGTCGAGCAAGGTGACCGGCGTAGATGTTCCCGAAGTTGCCCGAGGGGACGACGACGTCGACCTCGACCTCAGCGCGGTGCGCGCGGGGGGCGGCGTCGGAGACCCGGAGCCAGGACCAGACGTAGTAGACGACCTGGGCGGCGATCCGGCCGATGTTGATCGAGTTGACAGCGCCCAGGGAGTGCTCGGCCTTGAAGTCGGCGTCGGCGTTGAGTGCCTTGACGAGGTTCTGACAGTCGTCGAAGACGCCGTCGACCGCGATGTTGTGGATGTTGGGGTCGCTCAGGGAGTACATCTGGGCACGCTGCACGTCGCTCATCCGCCCCAGCGGGGAGAGCATGAAGACCGCCACGCCCTCCTGCCCCCGGAAGGCGTGCTCGGCGGCGGAGCCCGTGTCCCCGCTCGTGGCCCCCACGATGGTGAGGACCTGGCCCGTGCGTGCCAGGACCTCAGGGATCGCCTGGCCGAGGAACTGCATGGCGAGGTCCTTGAAGGCCATCGTCGGCCCCTGGGAGAGCCCGACGATCCACAGGCCGGAGGCGACCTCAGCGACCTCCCGCACCGGGACGACCGGATCCGGGAACCTCTGAGGGCCGTAGGCGGCCGAGGTCATCGCCGCGAGGTCCTCGCGGGGCAGGTCGGAGGCGTAGAGGCCGATGACCTCCGTGGCCAGCGCCGGGTAGTCCAGGTCGCGCCAGGACTCCAGGGTCGCCTCATCGAGGACCGGGACCGCCTCGGGCACCGCGAGCCCCCCGTCCGGAGCCAGGCCGGAGATGAGGACCTCGGTGAAGCCCGCGGGGTCCATCCCGCCGCGTGTCGAGATGTAGTGCATGTGTCCTCTTTCGCTCGCCTGTCGCTCGCTCGGGGCGCGGTGACAGCAATGCTATCAGTGCCCACTATGTGGGACAGAGATAGCCATCAAACGACCGGTGGGTGAGTGACCCAGGTCACTCACCCACCGGTCGCTCATCATGGGTCAGGCGAGCACCCGCTCGACCTCGGCCTTGAAGGCAGCCTTGGGACGCGAGCCCGAGAACTGGTGGAACACCTCCCCGTCGCGCACGATCGCGAAGGTCGGGATCGAGCGCACGCCGAAGGATCGGGCGGTCGCAGGGTTGGCGTCGACGTCGATGGTGACGAACTTGACCGCGTCACCGAGCTCGCCGGCGACCTCGTCGACCACCGGGGCCATCTGGCGGCACGGGCCGCACCACTCCGCCCAGAAGTCGACGACGACGGGGACATCGGATGCCAGGACCTCTGACTCGAAGGTCGAGTCGGTGACCTCGGTGCTGTGGGACATGGTTCTTCTCCTCAGGTGGGGCGCTCAGGCGCGCAGGGTCTCGAGATAGTGCTCAGCGTCCAGCGCGGCGCGGCAGCCTGAGCCGGCCGCGGTGATCGCCTGCTGGTAGAGGGGGTCGGCGACGTCTCCGCAGGCGAAGACACCGGGGACGCCGGTGCGCTGGGAGGGAGAGTCGACGACGATGTATCCGGCCTCGTCGAGGGTGAGGACGTCGGAGACGAGCTCGGTGCGGGGGATCTGCCCGATGGCCACGAACAGGCCCGCGGCCTCGAGCTCCCTGCGCTCGCCGGTGACCGTGTCCTCGAGGACGACTGACTCGAGGGCGTCCTGGCCGTTGAGCCCGACGACCACCGAGTTCCACGCGAAGTCGATGGACGGGTGGTCCATGGCGCGCTTGGCCATGACGGCGCTAGCGCGCAGCTCGTCGCGGCGGTGGACGACGGTCACCGAGCTGCCGAAGCGGGTGAGGAACAGGGCCTCCTCCATCGCGGAGTCGCCCCCTCCGACCACGACGATCGGCTTGTCCTTGAAGAAGAAGCCGTCGCAGGTGGCGCAGTAGGACACGCCGTGGCCGGAGAGGCGAGCCTCGTCGGGCAGCCCGAGCGTCCGGTACTCCGAGCCGGTGGAGATGATGACGGTGCGCGTCTCGTAGACGGCCTCCTCGGTGCGGACCCGCTTGACCTCCCCCTCGAGCTCGAGGGCGACGACGTCCTCGTAGCGGATGTCGGTGCCGAAGCGCTCGGCCTGCTCCTGCATCTGGGTCATGAGCTCCGGCCCCAGGATGCCGTCGGTGAAACCGGGGTAGTTCTCCACCTCGGTCGTGTTCATGAGGGCTCCCCCCGCGGTCACGGAGCCCGCGAGCAGCACCGGCTTGAGCTGGGCGCGGGCCGCGTAGATGGCGGCCGTGTAGCCGGCGGGGCCGGAACCGACGATGACGACGTCGTGGATCATGACACTCCTGGGTCTGTGGCGTGCGGGTGCGCCCGGCGGGCGGCACCGGTGGTGGAACCCGCCTCCGGCCGGGATTGTTCCCCGGCCCCGGCGTGGTCCGTGCTACCGCAGCGTGATCTCGCTGATGGTCGCCTTCCAGTCGCCGTCGGCGGCTCGAGGAAGGCTGGTCACCCACACGACGACGGACTGGGTGGTCGTGGGCGCGGAGAAGGTGAGGGTCGTCGTGCCCGAGGCGAAGGAACCCTCGGCCAGCAGGGTGCCTCCGGCGGGGTCCTCCGGGGTGGTCGCACGGATCTGGACGTGGCCGCCCTCCCCGGTGCCCTGGATCTCGATGCCCGAGACCGTGGCCGCCTGCTCGAGGGTGAGCGCGACGCCCAGACCGGTCTTGATGTTGCCGAAGGCGGAGGTCGAGTAGTACTGGGAGGACCACTGCGTGGAGGGGTCGCCGTCGAAGACGTTGGCGACCTCGTAGGCGTGCTCGTCGCTCACCCCGTCGGGGTCAACCGGCTGGGCCTGGACGACGACGATCGGCACCGCCTGGGCGGCGGGCTCCTGGGCCGGGGCCGCGGTGGTCGGGACCGTGTCGGCGGCCGGGATGTCCTCCTCGGAGATCTTGACCCCCGCGAGCTGGAGGAGGTTGCTGACCGCCAGGATCAGGCCGACGACCATGGCCAGGGCGAGGCTCGTGATGACGACCTTGGAGGTGCGGCTCACCGAGCGCTCCTCGGACTCCTCCTGCCACTCCTCCTCAGTGGCGAAGGTCTCGTGGAGCGTGCTGGCGGGCGGGGCCCCCGTCGGCGGCCCAGCGGGCGGGGCCTCGGCGGGCACCTGGGCCGCGACGGCGGGCGCCTCGGCGGCGGGCGCCGCCGGCGCAGGGGGCTGCGCCGGGGCCTGGGACGCAGCGGCGCCTGCCGCACCGGAGCCGGTCGGCAGCGTGACGGTCGGCTCGGAGCCGCTCGACCGGGGCACCGGGCGAGCCGTCGACAGTCGGCGCAGCCGGGACAGGACGCCCCGGGTGGCCTCCGCCACGCCGTCAGCCAGGGAGGTCGTCGCGCCCTCGGCGGGCGCGGGCTGCTCGACCTCGGCCGGGGGCTCGGCGACGGGGCTGGCGGCCACGGGCAGGGCGGACTCGTCCCACGGCGCCAGGGCGCGCGCGACCACCGAGGCCGAGGCGGGCGGCTCCGGCCCCCAGGCGCGCTGGACGAGGGCGTCGAGGTCGGCGTCGGAGGCGACCATCTCCGAGGCCAGGCGGGAGGGCGGCACCGGCGCCCCGCCGGGGGTGGTCGGCGCCGAGGCGATGCCCGAGCGCTTGCCGGGCCAGCGGTTGGTCAGCCCGTAGTAGAGCAGCTCGACGAGGGCGTGGGCGTCCTTGCGGTCCGCGGCCAGCGGGTCGGCCGAGGTCATGGCGTCCAGGCCGAGGGCGGCCGCCTCGACCCCGACGCCTGAGAGCTGGACGGTGCCGTCGGGGCGCAGGCGCACGGAGTCCGGCGACAGGTTGAGGTGGTGCAGGCCGCGTCGCGAGCAGGACTCGAGGGCCTGGGCGAGCTCACCGATGATCGCACGGACCTGCGCGGGGCTCAGCCCGTCAGCCACGAGGGTCGACAGGGTCGATCCGGTCGTCGGCTCGGTGACGATGAAGGCCTTGCCCGAGGTCTCGACGTCGTAGACCCGCTGGATCCGGGCGTCGTCGACCAGGACGGCGCGCGAGGCCGCCTCGAGCACCTCCTCACGGTGGGGGGTGGCGGCGGTGAGGACGAGGACTGTCACCTCGCGATCCAAGATGGTGTCCCGCCCGACGTGCCGCACGATGCGCGGCAGCGTGGCGGGCAGCGGGGACAGGAGCTCGTAGCGTCCGGAGCCGATCGGCGTCGCGTTCGTCAAGAGGCTCATCCTTCCCGGGCCCCAGGGTCCCTGTGCGTGTGGCGAGAGTGTACCGGGCGCTGCGCTGCGCACAGCCTCGGAGACCGCTGCGAGGTCCGCCAGGGTCGGGGCGGGAGCAGGGCGGAAGGGACGTGGGGGGCGGACAGGGGCCGGGACGTCGGCCGTCAGCGAGTAGGGCAGCGGGACGGCGCTGCCCGGAGGCACCGAGCGCGGGAGCACAAGAGGCTCCTCGCCGTCCTCCTCCACCGCGGCCGGTGCCGGGCGCACGGCCCGGGACAGGCGGGTCAGGACGGCCCCCGCCGGGCCGGGAAGCATCCTGCCCAGGCGGCCCAGGACGGAGGACAGCGGACCCGACAGGACCCGAAGCTCCTCGACCCGCAGGAGCGTGGCCGCCACGAGGTAGACGACGGTCATGATGAGGGCGGTCACCATGACCGTGACGGCGGCGTCGGTCGGGCGGGAACCGGTGATCGTGCCGTCGGCAGGGCCCAGGAGCCTGCGCACCGCCAGACCCGCCAGGACGGTGGGCAGCGCCGCCAGGACCAGCCGCGCGTAGGTCAGGGTGATCCTGCGCCCGTCGAGGCTGGGCAGGTGACGGCGCATGAGGGGGACGATGACGACGCAGCCCACGACCTGGCTGAGCACCGAGCCCACCGCCGCCCAGGCCATCCAGTGGTTCGCGGGGGCCAGGAGGTAGGCGCCCAGGCAGATGATGACCGGCACGATGCCCACCGGGACGTCGGCCCACAGCAGACGCTTGGTGTCGGCGTAGGCGAGCATGACCCGCTGCGTCGTGAACCAGATGCCCTGGAAGACGATGCCGACGGCCAGGATCGTGAGGATCGGCGCGGAGGCGGCGGCCTGCTCCAGGGAGATCGAGGGGAAGAAGAGCTGGAGCGCGGGAGTCGACAGGGTGGCGATGCCCGCGGCGAACAGGACGGTGAACACGGCGACGCTGCGCAGGCCCAGGGACAGGTCGTCGCGCACCCCCCGGGCGTCGTCGGCGGCCGCCTTCTCGCTCATGCGCGTGAACAGGGCCGTGATGATCGAGGTCGTCACGAGGGACTGCGGCAGCATATAGATCATCTGGGCGTTGGAGTACATCGTCGTCGAGGGGACGATGACGTCGGCGTACTGCGCCGTCTCCGCGGCCGTCACGGCGCGCGAGCCCAGGTTGGTCGTCGCCCACGTGCCCAGCTCGGCGGCACCGACGCCCAGCAGCGCCCACAGCGCCACCTTCGACATGCCCCCCAGGCCCATGCCGCGGATACCGAAGACGAGCCGCGGGCGGAAGCCCGAGCGCACGAGGGGGATATAGAGGACGAGCGCCTGGACCGCGATGCCCAGCGTCGTCGTGCCCCCGATGAGGGCGATGCGCTCGGCGGTCCACAGGGAGGGGTCCTGCCCCGAGGTGTAGCCGCCGTAGATACGCAGGTAGGCCACCAGGGACAGGATCGAGATGATGTTGTTGAGGACCGGCGACCACATGTACGGCCCGAAGTTCGAGCGCGCGTTGAGCACCTGTCCCCACAGGGCGTACAGGCCGTAGAAGAAGACCTGCGGCATGCACCAGAACGCGAAGGCGAAAGCCAGCGGCTGCCAGCGGCCCAGGCCCGAGGCGGTGAGCATGACGACCAGGGGCGCTGCCACCGTGAGCACCCCGGCGACGGCGGCGATCGTCAGGGAGGCGGCGGTGAGCAGGCGGTTGACCAGCTCCTCCCCGTTGTCCTGGCGCATGGCCCGCACGATCTGGGGCACGAGGATGGCGTTGAGGATGCCGCCGATGAGCAGCCCGTAGAGCTGCGTGGGCAGGGCGTTGGCGATGTTGAAGGCGTCGGCCGCCCCGGAGGCCGTGGCTCCCAGGGCCGCGATGACCAGGGCGGTGCGCACGAGGCCCAGGATGCGGCTGGCCAGGGTCCCCACCGCCATGACGGCGCTCGAGCGGGCGATCGAGCTCGCCCTGCTCGAGGATGCGGGTGCGGCGGAACGGGTCACCATGGTGCCTCCCGCGGTGCTGTGACGACGGGGCGTCGTCCGCGGCGCACCGTGCGCACGATGCCGACGACGAGCAGGAGGACCAGTCCGCCGCCCAGCACGGCGGTGCCGATCGACTCCCAGTCGGCGCGCACCCGCATGTGGACCGAGGCGGGCACCCCCACCTCCGTGCCCTGGGGGGACCTGAGCACGATCGCGACGTCGACGTCGCCGGAGCCCACCGCCTTGACCGGCACGGAGGCGATGGCCTCCCCGTGGGCGGGCACGGTGACCGTCACCGTCTGGGGGGCCTGCAGCCGTGTCGAGCTGGGCCTGAGCTGGACGGTGACGGTGGAGTCCTGGTCGAGGGAGGAGGTGATGCGGATCGGCAGGGAGGCCGTGGAGGCGATGAGGTTGACGGTGCGTGACGGCGCGGGCGTCAGACCCGCCGACAGCGCCTCCCCGCGACCCCGGGCCGCCGAGAGCGCCGCGAGACGAGCAGGGGGGTCTGAGCGCCATGAGCAGGACGCGGCCAGGGCGACGATGTCGGCGTCGACCCCGAGCGCGGACTCCGGGTCGGTTATCATCGAGCCCACCGATCCCAGGTAGGTCGCGGTCGAGCGGGCCTGGGCCAGCTCGGGGGCGGTCATCTCCTCCCCGGAGGTCGCGGTCTCCTCGAGCTCGACGCGCTCGACCTCGGTGCCCTCCTCGGCTGCGGTCGCCGCGGCCCCGGTGAGCGCGGCCAGGTCCCCGCCCTGGGTCCACGAGCTGGTGGTCACGGCCTCGACCCGGGCGGCGACCTCCTCGGGCTCGAGGCTCGCCGCGGTCGCGCGGTCCAGGACGAGGACGACGTCGCGGCTCAGGCTGGGGGCCTGACGGGTGAGGATCGCGGTCTGTGCCCGCAGGAGCTGGATCGTGTCGAGGGAGGACAGGGCGGTGGTCTCCTCGCTGACGGCGAGCTCGCCGCTCAGGGCGGCCGACAGCGCCCCGTCCGGCAGGAGCACGGTGCGGGATCCCAGGGTCGTGTGCCCCGAGGGCGTGTACGACAGGTCCTCGGCCACGCCCATGTCCTCGGTGTCGGCCACGACCGTGGTCACCGAGTCCGGCAGGGCGTTGAGCGTCGTCGTGTCGAGGGGGCCGGCGGTCCAGGCCAGGGACGTGTCGGCACCGGCCTGGGCGGCCGCGGACTCCTGGGAGCGGGTGACGGCGGAGGCGATGAGGTCGCCCTGGCCCAGGTGAGCCAGGGCCGACAGGTCCGCGTCGGCCCAGGGCAGGGCGATAAGGTCGCCGGCGCTCGCGGCCCGGGTCAGGGCCGCCGACAGGGCTGTGGTGGTGTCCTGGGGGTCCGAGGCGGTGTCCGCGCTCGGCGTGGGCGCGGGTGTGGCACCTGGATCGGCTGTCGGGGCGGTCGATGCCGCGGCGTCCTCGGTCCCCACCCCCAGCGCGGTCAGGATCGCGGGGTCGACGGCCAGGACGACGCCCTGGCCGGCCAGGTCGAGCAGGCCGAGGAGGCGCTGGGCCAGGTCGCTGCCCGCGGCGGAGGCGTCGGTCGCCTGGTCCGCCGTCGGGCTCGGGCTCGCCTGGCCCGAGGCAGTGCCCGAGCCTGTGGCCGTCGCCGCGCCCGAGGCGCCCTCGGGGTCCTGGGAGGAGGCCAGGAGCGCCGTCAGCTCCTCAGGGGAGGCGGTCACGGGGATGACGGTGGTCACGCGGGTGGGGCTGACCGTCACGCCGGCGTCCCACAGCATGATCGTGCGGTCGGTGGCCACGGTCTGCGAGCCGTCGGTCACCGAGACCTCCACCCCTCGCGGCCCCCACTCCTCGGTGTCGGTCAGGGGCAGGTCCTCGGCGGGCACCGTGACCGAGAAGGGGACGCTCTGCCCGGCCGCGACCCCGGTGTCGAGGGTGAGGGAGGCCGCCGTGGCCAGGGTGGTGTTCCGTTCGTCGGCGAGCCAGGTGCCCAGGCCGTCCCGGGTGATCTCGGTGCTGCGCTGGATCCCGACGAGCAGCTCGGCCTCCGTGAGGGTCTCGGTGGTCCCGTTGGTGATCGTCCCGGTGATCGTGAGGTCCTCGTCGTCGCGCACGACCTCGGGCGCGAGCGTCTCGACGGCGACGGTCACCTCGCCGTCGCCGAGCGTGTCCTCGCCGGGCTCCGCGGGCGCGGCCGCGACGGCGGCCTGCGCGGTGGCGGGCGCCGTGGGGGCGGACAGGCCGACGACGGCGCAGCCGGCGACGAGCAGCACGGCGAGCAGCCGGGCCAGGCCGCCGGAGTGCTCGCGCGCACCGGGGCGGCGCCGGTCCGCACGCGGTGTCGCGCCGCGCGGGGTCACCCGTCCCCCACGAGGATCTCTCTGGCGGCGGCGACGATCCGCCGCTCGTTGGGATAGGCCAGGCGCCGCGCGACGTCCTCCAGAGGCACCCACTCGACGTCCTCGGCCTCGTGGTCGGGGTCGTTGGCCGTCGTGAGGTCGCCGTCGAGGGCCTCGAGGAGGAAGTGGTGGACGACCTTGTGGACGCGGTGCTCCTCCCCGGCGAACCAGTAGTCGATGGTGGCCAGGTGTCGCAGCACACGACCCGTGATACCGGTCTCCTCGGCGATCTCGCGCACCGCCGCCTCCTCGGGGGTCTCCTGGCCCTCGAGGTGGCCCTTGGGCAGGCACCACTCGAGACGGCCCCCCCGGTTCCGGCGGGCGATGACGGCGGTGTAGGCCTGGCCGTCCCTGACCGACACGACGAGGCCGCCGGCGCTCGTCTCGTCAACGACCGGCAGCGTCCGGGCACTCGTGCGGCGCGGCTGGGCGCCGCGGGGCTTGCGAGTGCGATGAGTGGGCATGAGGACACTCTAGGCGGTCAAGTCCCGGCCGGTCAGAAGACTGTGGCCCCGCGTGGCAGGCTTGGGATGATGAACACCCCCCGCCGCGCCGACGCCCCCCGGTCCCGTCCCCCCGCCTCCCGCACCGGAGGCGCACTCGACCGTAGCCTCGGGCGGCTTCCCGACCCGGCCGAGGAGGTCGACGACCGGGGGCTGACGCCCACGGCCCGCACCGCCCTGGCCGGGCTGCCCCCCTCCCTGGCGGCCCTCGGGCACCGCTTCGCCCGCGCGGGCCACGAGCTGGCCCTCGTGGGGGGGCCGGTGCGCGACGCCTTCCTGGGCGCCGTGCCCCACGACCTGGACTGCACCACCTCCGCCCCCCCGGAGGTCACCGAGGAGATCCTGAGCGGCTGGGCGGACGCCTGCTGGGACATCGGCAGGGACTTCGGCACGATCGGTGCCCGCAAGGGCGACGACGTGGTCGAGGTCACGACGTATCGCACCGAGGCCTACGAGGTCGGGTCGCGCAAGCCCGCGGTCGCCTACGGCGACTCCCTTGTCGGCGACCTGAGCCGACGGGACTTCACCGTCAACGCCATGGCGCTGCGCCTGCCCGACCTCGAGCTCGTCGACCCCCACGGGGGTCTGGAGGACCTGCGCTCCGGGGTGCTGCGCACCCCGGCCAGCGCCGTGCAGTCCTTCGACGACGACCCGCTGCGGATCATGCGGGCCGCGCGCTTCGCCGCCCAGCTCGGCTTCGACGTCGAGCCCGACGTCATGGAGGCCATGGAGGCCATGGCCGGGCGCCTCGAGATCGTCTCGGCCGAGCGGGTGCGCGCCGAGCTCGAGAGGCTCCTGCTGTCGCCCTGGCCGCGGCGGGGGCTGGAGCTCATGGTGCACACCGGCGTGGCCGACGTCGTCCTGCCCGAGGTCTCGGCGCTGCGCGAGACCGTTGACGAGCACCGGCGCCACAAGGACGTCTACGAGCACACCCTGACCGTCCTCGACCAGGCGATCGCCCTCGAGACCGGCCCTGACGGGCCCGTGCCGGGGCCCGACCTGCGGCTGCGGCTGGCGGCGCTCCTCCACGACATCGGCAAGCCCGCCACCAGGCGGTTCATGCCCGGGGGCACGGTCACCTTCCACGGCCACGACCACGTGGGCGCCCGGATGACCGCGCGGCGCATGCGGGCGCTGCGCTTCGACAAGCAGACGACCAAGGACGTGGCCCGGCTCGTCGAGCTGCACCTGCGCTTCCACGGCTACGCCGACGCCGGCTGGTCGGACTCGGCGGTGCGGCGCTACGTCACCGACGCCGGGCCCCTGCTCGAGCGCCTCCACCGCCTGACCCGGGCCGACGTGACGACCCGCAACAGGCGCAAGGCCCGGATGCTCGACGCCGCCTACGACGACCTCGAGGAGCGGATCGCCGCGCTGCGCCAGGCCGAGGAGCTCGCCGCGATCCGCCCCGAGCTCGACGGGGCCCAGATCATGGCCGAGCTGGACCTGGCCCCGGGGCCGGTGGTCGGTGAGGCCTACCGCTTCCTGCTTGACCTGCGCATGGAGAAGGGTCCGATCGGCCAGGACCTCGCCCGTCAGGCACTGCGCTCGTGGTGGGCCGCGCGCGGGGAGTGAGGCCCCGGCCCTCGGTGCGCAGGCGCGGCCTGCCGGCTGACAGGGGTATGTCGTCTGTCTCGTGACGCTGTTCGGCGTGTGGCGGCTCCAGCTCGGCGGTGAGAACAGAGGTCGAACACGTCACTGTGAGCCCGAGAACGCTGGTATTAACGGGGTAGTCGGGCTCACAGTGACGTGTTCGACGGCGCGGGCGGGTCGATGGTGACCGGCTCGGCTCAGGTAGTGCCGGAGGCCGCCTTGCGGTCGAGGCGCGCCCGGAGGGCCTGGCGGACCTGCGGCCACTCGTGGCTCACGATCGAGTAGACGGCGGTGTCCCGCCAGGAGCCGTCCGCGCGACGCTGCGTGTGGCGCAGAACCCCCTCGGGGACGGCCCCGATGGCCTCGATGGCGCGACGAGAGCGTGCGTTGAGCACGTCGGCCTGGAGCTGGACCCGTTCGAAGCCGTGCTCGAAGGCGGCTCCCAGGAGCGTGAGCTTGACGTCGGTGTTGAGGGGCGTGCCCCACAGGCGCGGCGCGTAGGCGGTCCAGCCGATATGAGCTGAACCGTGCTCGAGGTTGAAGTCAGCCAGTGTCGTCGTGCCGACGACCTCCTGGCCCGAGTCGCGCGGCAGGCACACGGCGTAGACGTTGCCGACGCCCCAGCGCAGGTAGCCGCCGATGTGGCGCGCCCATCCCGCGTAGTCGGCCCGGTACGCCGCAGGTCCCCCGCCCCAGCCCCCGGCGAAGACCTCGGGGTGCCCGATGGCGGCGTGGAGGGCGGGCAGGTCCTCGGGGGTGAGGGCGCGCAGGAGGACGCCGCGGCCGGGCAGGACCAGCTCGGGTGCGGGGCGGGTGGTGGTCACCTGGCCAGTATGGCAGCGGTGGCGTCGGTGGCCACGTGAGTCGCTCTGTCCGCCGGGGCCCTCAACAACGAGGTCGAACACGTCACTCTGAGCCCGACAACGTCGGTATCGGCGGGGTCGTCGGGCTCAAACTGACGTGTTCGACGGCTCGGGCGGGCCGATAGTGGCCGGGGTGGTGGCGATGCTGGTGGCCGGAGCTCGTGCGTCGGACGCGAAGTCGTGCAGGAAGCCCGGCACTCCACTCCGACCTCGCCTTCCGCAACCTCACCAACTACATCGCCCGGAGTCTGCTGGAAACCGGCGGATTCCGACCCCGACTGCACCCTGGACTGGGATGAGCCGTCATGGGTGGTGGCGGCTTGTGTCGTGGTGGGCTTTACCTTGTGCATGGATTTTCGCCGAGTGCATGAGTTCTGGCGGTTTGTAGGTGCCTAGCGCGTGCAAACCGCGGGAACTCATGCGTCTGGTGCGGACTCATGCGTGGGAGGCAGAGCCGGGTGAGTGCGGATGGCCGGAACTTATGCGCGTGGACCGGTCTCATGCAGGAAGCCCGGGAGTGCCCCTCAGTCCAGGGAGTGTCTACGGAGCGACGTCCTGAGTCATATGGAGGCGAGTGCGCGACATTGGGTCTTTCTCACCAGGGGTGAGGGTGGTGGGCCGGGGATCGTTGGGGTGGTGCGGGAAAGTGAGTGTGTCGTAGGCCCCGCATGCGCCCTCGCATGACCCCCCCCAACCGCCACGAGCATCTTCTCCCACCATCGCGCCACATTCAGCGTCTCCGCTGGTTCAGGGCTCGGATGTGCGTCGGCCCCGGCGATGCACACGTGGGGGTCGGGATCTGGTGGGGTGCGGGGAAGAACCGCGTGATTCCGCGGATGGTTTTCGTTGACCGCCCTCGAGAATGTGCAGGTCCCCTCCGCACGACGCCCGGGAGTGCGCGGAGGGCGTGCAGGCATCTGTCCAGGGCGCTGACGGCGCCCAGGGGCGTCCGCCGGCACAGACCGACCCGCATGACCCCGGGGGTGCTGGCGTCGGTGACAGGGGTGGGTGCGTCGAGGCACACTGTGCGGACGGCGAGCATGCCCTGTGGCGTGCGGGGAGCGCTGCGTGCCGGGGCAGCGGTGCCGCCTGTGACTGACTGTCGAGATCCTCGGAGGCGACGCCCATGACCACTGGCCCTCAGGACGGCACGTGCTGCCCCACGTGCGGCAGGCGTCTGCCCGATGACCAGCCGATCTGCCGGGAGTGCTGGCGCTCAGGCGGGGCGATATCGGGTCGGGAGGCGGGGGCCGTCGCCCTTGGCGCCGTCGCGAGGTACCGCAGGCCGATCGTGAGGGTCGGGACGAGGATCGTCCGGCCCGTGCTCAAGGTGACCAGGTTCCTCGAGGACTGATCAGCGTCGACCCGCCCCGTCGCCGGAGCCGATCACCTGCGGCCCCGCGGCCCTGCGGCCCTGCGGCCCTGAGGGCCTACGGCCCTGAGGGCCTACGGCCCCGCGGACCTGTCGGGGCGGTCCTGTCGCGGTGAGGGACGGTGCCTCGACGGTCCGCGGCGAGTGCCTGGCCCCTCCGACGAGGACGGACTGCCCGGGTACGGGTACCCATCCGGTGCCCAGGTGCCGAGGACCGGACCTCGCTACCGTAGGTGTCATGAGCGGTGCGTTCTCTCACCCCGGACCCGCGGGACCGCCCGGGACGACGTATGCCAGGCCCCGCCCCAACCCCGGCCGAACGGCGGTGGTCGTCATCGCGTGGGTGTCTGTCGTGCTCGTGCCGGTGGCGGGATTCGTGGCCATGGTCATCGACCGGGAGGCGGGGTGGTTGATGCTGACCTACGTCGCAGGAGTCGGTCCCCTCCAGGCGCTCGCGCACCTCACCCTCGCCATCATGCTCGGTGCCGCTCGCTCGGCAGCCCCGCAGCGCCCCGTCTCGCCCTGGATACCGGTGGCGTACGCGGTGTACGTGCCCACCTTCCTGGCCGCCGCCTACCTCATCCTCGACTTCGGCGACACGCCGGTGTCCCACACCCCGTGGCGCGAGTCAGCCGAGATCGCCGTTCTGCCGCTCCTCGTCGTCTCCGCCGCCGCATTCCTGGCCCTCGTCGTCCTCGTCGTCCTCGACCTCGTCCGCGCGCGGAAGACGCGGGCCATGACGCCGTCCGGGGCCCAGGCGTGGTGTCCGCCGCGACAACCCGCTCCGCCCGGAGGACCTGGAGACGCGCCGGCGACGGGCCGAGCTCCGCACCTCCCGCCCGGCGCGTCCCACCCCCGCACTCCCGCCCCCATGGTGTGAGACGAAGTTGCCCGGCCACTGAGAAGCGACGACGATTGGGTGCATGCGCGTGCACAACTTCTCCGCCGGCCCCGCCCAGCTGCCCCTGCCCGTCCTGGAGCAGGCGGCCTCCGAGCTCACCGACTGGCGCGGCTCCGGCATGAGCGTGCTCGAGGACTCCCACCGCGCGAAGAACTTCGCGGCCTGCGCCGCCGATGCCGAGGCGACGCTGCGCGCCGTGGCCGGCGTGCCGGACAACTACCGCGTCCTGTTCCTCTCTGGCGGGGCCACCGGGCAGTTCTCCGCCATCCCCTTCAACCTCACCGCTGCCGGGGGCCGGGCCGCCTACCTCAACACCGGCCAGTGGTCGGCCAAGGCCATCGAGGAGGCGCGCCGCCAGCACGTGGAGGTCGAGGTCCTCGCCGACGAGGCCGCCTCCTCCTACACGACCACCCCCGCACCCGGCTCCTACACCGTCCCCGCCGAGGCCGCCTACCTCCACTACACGCCCAACGAGACGATCGGCGGCGTGGAGTTCCCCGACGTGCCCGAGGCCGGGGACGTCCCCCTCGTGGCCGACTTCTCCTCCTCCTACCTCTCGCGCCCGCTGGACGTGCGGCGCTACGGCGTCATCTACGGCGGCTGCCAGAAGAACCTCGGCCCGGCCGGCCTGGCGGTCCTCATCGTGCGCGAGGACCTGCTCGACCGTGCCCGCCCCGACGTCCCGGCGATCTGGGACTGGAAGGTCATGGCCGCGACCGACTCGATGCTCAACACCCCGCCCACCTTCTCGATCTACCTCCTGGGGCTCATCCTCCACTGGATCCAGGACACCGGTGGACTGGTCGCGATGGGTGAGCGCAACGAGGCCAAGGCGGCCAGGCTCTACGCCGCCATCGACGGCTCGGACTTCTACGCCAACCCCGTCGAGCCGCGCTCGCGGTCCCGGATGAACGTGCCCTTCACCCTGGCCGACCCCGCACTCGACGCCGACTTCCTCGTCGGTGCCCACGAGGCCGGCCTGACCAACCTCAAGGGTCACCGCAGCGTCGGCGGCATGCGCGCATCCATCTACAACGCGATGTCCGACGAGGGTGTCAACGCCCTCATCGACTACATGGCCGACTTCGAGCGCACCCGGGCCTGACCGGATCGACCTCGACGACCCACCCCACCACGAGGACAGACAGGACACCTCATCCCATGACCCACAAGCAGTTCCGCGTCCAGACCCTCAACGCCATCTCGGGCGCCGGGCTGTCCCGCTTCCCCGACGAGCTCTACGACGTCGGCACCGCCCCGGAGGACCCCCACGCCCTGCTCGTGCGCTCGGCCAAGCTCCACGACACCCCGATCCCCGAGTCGGTCCTGGCCGTGGCCCGCGCGGGCGCAGGCACGAACAACATCCCCGTCGACGCCCTCACCGAGCGGGGCATCCCGGTGTTCAACACCCCCGGTGCCAACGCCAACGCCGTCAAGGAGCTCGTCCTGGCGGGTCTGTTCCTGGCCTCGCGCAACCTCTTCCACGCCGCGCTCTTCGCCCGGGACCTGCCCGGCGACGACGCCGAGATCGCCAAGGCGGTCGAGGCCGGCAAGAAGCAGTTCGTCGGCTTCGAGCTGCCCGGCCGCACCCTGGGCGTCATCGGCCTGGGCGCCATCGGCGTCAAGGTCGCCAACGCCGCCCTGGGCCTGGGACTCAGGGTCATCGGCTTCGACCCGGCCATCAGCGTCGAGCACGCCTGGCACCTGTCGGCCGACGTCGAGCGGGCCGACTCGATGGAGGACGTCTTCCGTCGGGCCGACATCCTCACCGTCCACGTCCCCCTCATCGAGGCGACCCGCGGCCTGGTCTCCACCCAGAGGCTGGCCCTCATGAAGGACACGGCGGTGCTGCTCAACTTCGCCCGCTCCGAGATCGTCGACACCGAGGCCGTCGTGGCCGCCCTCGACGAGGGCACCCTGGGGGGCTACGTCTGCGACTTCCCCTCCACCCTCGTCGACCGGCACCCCAAGTGCATGGCGCTGCCCCACCTGGGCGCCTCGACCAAGGAGGCCGAGCGCAACTGCGCCATCATGGCCGTCGACGAGCTGCGCGGCTTCCTCGAGGACGGCCAGGTCCACAACTCGGTCAACTTCCCCGAGGCGGTCATGGCCCGCACGCCCGGCACCCACCGCTTCGTCATCGTCAACCGCAACGTCCCCAACATGGTCGGCCAGGTCTCGACCATCGTGGCCCAGCACGGCCAGAACATCGCCGGCCTGCTCAACAAGTCGCGCGGGGACCTGGCCGTCACCCTCGTCGACGTCGAGGGCGAGATCTCCCCGACGATCCTCGACGAGCTGCGCGCCATCGACGGGGTCCTGTCGGCCCGCGGCATCTGAGCGCCGCCCGCCGTCCCGCGGACCCGCCCTCCGTCGGCCCACCCCGCACGGGGTGGGCCGACGCCGACGTGCCATGCTGGTCCCCGCAGGCCGTCGGCCCGCACAGCCCGGCCCGGGAGCAGCGGCGCCCCCAGGCCGATGACCTGCGACGCACAGGAGCACCATGATCCGCACCATCGACCTGCCGGGGCGCACCCTGGCCGTCTCCTGCCACCCCGACGACAGCCTCGTCCTTGAGGACGGTGCGGCGGTGCTCACCTCAGCGCGCTTCGCCGTCCTGCACGACATGCCGGACGGCGAGGTCTACCGCCACGGGCACAACTCGTGGTCACCCTGCGGCTGGCGCCCCCTGAGCGCCCCGCCGCTGCGCATCGAGGACCCCGTGCGCCGCCGCACCGCCGACGACGACCGCTGGGACGACCCCGTGCGCCACCACTCCTCGTGGGTTGCCGTGCTCGAGGACCGCGGGCACGGGCTTCTCGTCGGGGCCCTGGAGGGCGAGACCCCACGGCTGCGCGCCGACACGGCCAGCCTCGAGGCCTTCACCGAGACCGGAAGGCCGGGACGGTGGCGGATCGCGGCCGGTCGGCCCACGGAGCTGCTCACCGCCTACGCCCAGGCCGTCGCCGCCGTCGCCGGACGCCGACCGGTGCGACCCCAGAGCGTGTGGAGCTCGTGGTACTCCTACTACGAGACCGTCTCCGAGGAGGCCATCGCCTCTGAGGTCGCCGGCCTGGCCGGGCTCGGGGTGCGCACGATCCAGGTCGATGACGGCTGGGAGCGCAGCGTCGGGGACTGGGAGGCGGGCGAGCGCTTCGGCTCAGGCATGGCCAGCACCGCCCGGACCATCCGCGACGCCGGGTTCGAGCCCGGCCTGTGGCTGGCCCCGTTCATCGCCGTGCCCGGGTCGCGGACCGCCCTCGAGCGCCCCGAGCTCTTCGTCACCGACCCCTCCGGCCGGCCCGCGGTCGCCGGCACGAACTGGGGCGTGGGCTACTACGCCCTCGACCTGACCAGGGCCGACGCCCAGGAGCACGTCGCCGAGGTCGTGCGCCGGGTCGTCCACGACTGGGGCTTCACCTACCTCAAGCTTGACTTCATCTACGCCGCCGCCGTCCCCGGGGTACGCCGCGAGCCGGTGGACCGCGAGCGCGCCTACCGGAGGGGGCTGGAGGTCGTGCGCGAGGCGGCGGGAGAACAGGCCCACCTCCTGGGCTGCGGAGCGCTGCCCCTGGCCTCCCTGGGACTGCTCGACTCGATCAGGGTCGGGCCGGACGTCGCCCCCCTGTGGGACAACTACGCCAGCACCGACCCCTCTGACGCGACCGCCCGCAACGCCCTGAGCACCTCGGCCGGCAGGCTGTGGCTCGGCGAGGTCATCGGGATCGACCCCGACGTCGTGCTCTTCCGCCACCGACGCAACCTCCTGAGCGACGAGCAGATGGGCTGGCTGCGCGACCTGGCGGCCGCCTGCCGGTTCAGGTGCCTGTCGGACCCCTGCGACTGGCTCGACGAGGCCGAGCGGGAGGCGGTGCGCGAGTTCCTGGCCCGCAGCGAGGAGGTCGAGCTGACCGGACGCTACCGCTTCCGGCTCGACGGGCGGGAGGTCGACCTCTCCCGGGCCGTCGCGGCGACAGGCGGCGCCTACCCCCTGTAGAGCGCCGGTGCGCCCCTTCCCTTCTCGCTCCCCAGTGACTACTATCTAGTAACCACTAGATAAGCGGCGAGGGAGCCGCTCAGGAGGGTCTCAATGACGCACACCGACCGTCTCGTCCTCGGCGCTGCCTACTACGACGAGTACACCCCCGCCTCCGCCGGGCCCGACCGCCTCGAGCGGGACATGGCGATGATGGTTGAGGCCGGCCTCACCACCATCCGGATCGCCGAGTTCACGTGGGGGACCTGGAACCCGGCCCCGGGCACCTTCGACTTCACCCACATCGACCGCACCCTCGACGCCGCCCGGGCCCACGGCCTCGACGTCATCATCGGCACCCCCACCGCCGCGGTCCCCACCTGGCTCGCCGCCCGTCACCCCGAGGTCCTGGGCGTGACCGCCGCCGGCCCGAACCGGTACGGGCCCCGGCAGAACATGAACATCCTGTCCCCGGCCTACCGCCACCACGCCGAGGCCGCGATCCGGGCCCTCGTGTCGCGCACGGCGCCGCACCCCGGTGTCACCGGATTCCAGCTCGACAACGAGACGAAGTACTACGACGCGGCCAACGACGACATCCAGCGGGCCTTCCGCGACAGCCTCAAGGAGCGCTTCGGCGGGGACCTCGAGGCCCTCAACGCCGCCTACGGGCTCAACTACTGGGCGAACCGGATCAACACCTGGGAGGACTTCCCGGACGTGACCGGCACGATCAACGCCTCCCTGGCCGCGGCCTTCGACGCCTTCCGTCGCGGCCTGGTCACCGAGTTCCTCGCCTGGCAGCGCCGCATCGTCGACGACTACCGCCTGCCGCACCAGTTCGTCACCCAGAACTTCGACTACGAGTGGCGCGGGCACTCCTTCGGCATCCAGCCGGCGGTCGACCACTTCGCCGCCGCCCGGGCCGTGACCCTGGCGGGCGTCGACATCTACCACCCGGGCCAGGACGAGCTGACCGGCAAGGAGATCGGCTTCGGCGGGGACGTGTCCCGCAGCCTCAAGGACGGCGAGCCCTACCTCGTTGTCGAGACCCAGGCTCAGGGCCAGATGGGCTGGCTGCCCTACCCCGGTCAGCTGCGGCTCCAGGCCTACTCCCACCTGGCGGGTGGCGCCATGGGAGTCATGTACTGGCACTGGGGCTCCCTCCACAACTCCTTCGAGACCTACTGGAAGGGCCTGGTCTCCCAGGACTACTCCGCCAACCCCACCTACCTCGAGGCGGCGGTCCTCGGCCGTGAGCTGGCCGAGCACGCTGAGGCCCTGACGGGCCTGCGCAAGCGCAACCGGGTGGCGATCATGGTGTCCAACGAGGCCCTGACCGCCCTGGAGTGGTTCAGCCTCGAGACCGGGTTCCCCCGGGCCTACTCAGGCGGCGGCCTCAACTACAACGACGTGTTCCGCTGGGTCTATGACGCCCTGTTCGACCTCAACGTCGAGGTCGACATCCTCCCGGCCGACGCCCCGGCGCAGCGCCTCAGCGACTACGACCTGCTCGTCGTGCCCGCCCTCTACACCGCGTCGGAGGCCACCACCGAGGCGCTGCGCTCCTACGTGTCCGGCGGCGGCAGGCTTGTCACGACCTTCCGCACCGGCGTCGCCGACGAGAACCTCCAGGTCGTCACCGACCGCCAGCCCCACGGCCTGTCGGGGATGCTGGGACTGGGCACCGACCAGTTCACCCGTCCCCAGGGGGTGCGCCTGAGCCCGGCCGGGGCCCTCGCCACCGCGCTCGACGGGCGCGCCGGGGAGGTCGACCTGGGGCTGCGCACCTACATGGAGCTGCTCACCCCCGTGGAGGCCCCTGAGGGTGGAGCCGACGTCGAGGTGCTGGCGAGCTACGAGCACCACGCCTGGTCCGGGCCCGCCATCGCCCGCCGCGCGGTGGGCTCCGGCTCGGTCACCCACGTCGCCGCGTGGACGAGCCCCGAGGTCCTCCAGGCGGTCCTGACCACCGTCCTCGACGAGGCGGGAGGGCGCGACTGGCCGGTGGGCCTGGCCGGAAGGGTCACCGTGCGCCGGGGAGTCAACGGCCGGGGCCGGTGGCTCACCTACTTCCTCAACTACGGCGCCGACCCGGTCTCCCTCGACCTGCCGGTGGCCGGGACCGACGTCCTGGGCACCACAGGTGAGCCGGGCACCGCCCTCGCCGCTGGCGGCGAGGTGACCCTGCCCGGCTGGGGCGTCCTCGTGCTCGAGGGCGACGCCGCCTGACCGCCCGTGCGCCCCGGGGCTCCGGCGTCGACGACGTCCGGCCTCCGCTGCGTCCCCCTCCGCCACCCTCCTGCACCCTCCCTCCGCCACCGACACCACGCCGCACCGACCAGTGAGGAGCCCTCATGACCGCCACCGCACCCACCTGGGTCGTCACCACCGAGACCCAGCCCTGGACGACCCCCGCCGCACCTGTCGAGGTCGGCCCCGCCGACGTCTTCCCCGAGGTCCTCGTCCGCCTCGACGCCCCCGCTCAGGAGGTCGAGGGCTTCGGGGTGTGCTTCAACGAGCTGGGCTGGACCTCCCTGTCCCGGCTCACCGAGGAGGAGCGCGCCGGGATCATGCGCGAGATCTTCAGCCCCGAGGGCGCCAACGCCTCGGTGTGCCGCATGCCCGTGGGCGCCAACGACTTCGCGGTCGACTGGTACTCCTACGACGAGACCGAGGGCGACCACGAGCTCGCCGACTTCTCCATCGCCCACGACGAGGCCACCCTCGTGCCCTTCATCAAGGCCGCCCAGGCCGTCCGCCCCGACCTGCGCCTGTGGGCCTCCCCGTGGTGCCCGCCGACCTGGATGAAGACCAACAGGCACTACGCCTGCGCGGTTCCCAACCCCGCGGCTGCCCAGGCCCGGTACGACAACGGCCTCACCCCGGAGCGGGCCATCGCGGAGGGGACCGACGGCTTCGTCCTCACCGAGGAGAACCTCGACACCTACGCCCGCTACTTCGGGGCCTTCATCGACGCCTACCGCGAGCGCGGCATCGACGTCTTCATGGTCATGCCCCAGAACGAGTTCAACTCCGACCAGGTCTTCCCCTCGTGCACGTGGACCCCGGCCGGGCTCGTGGCCCTTCTGCGCCGTCTCGTGCCCGAGATGGAGTCACGGGGGGTGGAGGTCTTCCTCGGGACGATGGAGCGGCCCGACCCCCGGCTCGTCGAGGAGGTCCTGGCCGACCCGGTCATCGGCGACCGGCTGGGAGGGGTCGCCTTCCAGTGGGCGGGCAAGGCGGCAGTGCCCTTCGTCCACCACGACCACCCCGACCTCAAGATCTACCAGTCCGAGCAGGAGTGCGGGGACGGGAAGAACGACTGGCGCTACGCCCGCTACGCCTGGACCATGATGCGCCACTACTTCACCCACGGCGCCACCGTCTACAGCTACTGGAACCTGGCGCTGGACGCCGGAGGTGTCTCCCGCTGGGGCTGGAGCCAGAACTCCCTCGTCACGGTCGACCCTCAGACCGGCGGGTTCACCTTCAACCACGAGTACTACGTCCTCAAGCACCTGTCGCACTTCGTGGCCCCCGGAGCCCGCGCGGTGCCGACCCTGTCGTACACGGGCTACGAGAACGTGCTCGCCTTCGCCAACCCCGACGGGTCTGTCGTGCTGGCGGCCCAGAACGACATGGGCTTGCCGATGCCGATCTCCTTCGGGGTGGGCGACCGGCTCGTGCGCCTCACGCTTCCCGCGGACTCGATCTCCACGGTGCTGCTGCCCGCCGGCTGAGAGCAGGGCCCGGGTCGGGAGCCCCGGCGGGCCCGTGCCCGAGCCGGGTGCCTCCGGTCCGAGGGGCGTGCTCAGCGGTAGCCGTCCCAGGTCGGAGAGGGGAAGAGCACCGGTTCCCAGCGCGCCCACTCCTGGCTCAAGGAGATCGCGGGACGGCGGAAGTAGCGGACCTGGATACCGTCCATGGCCTCGAGCACCATCTCGACCAGGGGCCGCATCGTGGCCCACCCGCCGGCCTCGATGACCTGGGGAGGCAGCCGCCAGGTGAACTGCGAGTAGTAGTCCCACACCTGGTCGGGGCGGTTGATGAAGTAGTCGTAGGCCGGATGGGTCTCATCGGTGGCCTCGACGCCCAGGGTCATGTAGAGGCCCATGAGCCGGGGGCGCGCCTCGTTGAAGGCGACGAGGTAGCGGAAGTAGGCGGGCAGGCTCATCCCCTCGGGGTGCGTGGCCGCGGGGTCACCGGAGTCGATGAAGTCCTGCGGCGTGCCCTGACGGTCGTAGCGCTGGTCGAGGAGGAGGCGCAGAAGCCCCTCCTTGGTTCCGATGTAGTGGAGGAGGCCCGCCTGGGTGATGCCGACGCCGTCGGCCACTCTCTGGAGGGACAGGCCGTTGAAGCCGTGCGTCGCCACCAGGTCGGTGGCGACCTCGACGATCTGCTCACGCCGCTGCTCGGCACTCATGCGGATGCGTGGCTTTGCGGGAGGGGTGGAGGCCATGGTCAGATCCTATGAAGGTTCCCTGCCTCGTCGGTGGCAGGAGCTCCGCACGGCAAGCCGCTCCTTCGCCGTCGTCCGCCCTCCGCACCCCGCCCCTCGACCGGTCATGTGACTGTCGACCGCCTATGTGCGTGCGTTGAGCCGGTCGAGATTTACATGACCGGTCGAACGCGGGGAGGCGACGACGACGGGGGCACCACCGGTGTCGCGGTGGTGCCCCCTGCTCAGCGTCCGCCTCTGCGTCCGGCTCGTGGGTGGCTCCGTGGGCCGGATAGCCGGCGCCCACCTGGGCTGCGGTGCCCGAAGCGGCCCCGGCTCAGCGGACGCGCCGGATCGCCAGGATGGAGATGCAGCCCAGGACGGCGAAGGTGATGGAGATGGGGAAGACGAGGGTGTAGCTGTCGGTAGCCCCCACGACGTTGGCGGTGATGATCGGGCCCGACATCTGCCCGAGCGTCGTGGACATGTTGAGGATGCCCAGGTCCTTGCCCGCCGTCTCCGGGTCGGGCAGGACATCGACGTTGAGAGCCTGGTCGACGGCGTTGTAGACGGCGTAGCCGAAGCCGGCGATGCCGGCGAACAGGTACATCCCGGTGGTCGTCGGCAGGAGCCACGGCATGGTCACTCCCACCGCGAAGCACAGGGAGGCCAGGACGACCGGAACCTTGCGGCGACGCAGCAGGTCGGAGATGGGGCCCGAGATAAACCCGCCGATGAGTCCCGCGACCATGATGATGGTGTTCGTCAGGGTGACGGTGGCGGCGACCTGCGCCGCCGACAGGGCCTTGCCCGCGTCCTTGAGGTGGTCCTGGATGATGTAGAGCTGGTAGGCGTTGATCATCTGGTAGGACAGCAGCATCGTGAAGCGGCCGATGAAGGCCTTGTAGAAGTCTCCCGCGTTGCGCGTCGGCGGGACGAAGGAGCGCAGCAGGTCGGCCACGGAGCCGCCGGCGGCCTCGAGGTCGACCGCCGAGCGCTCCTTGGGCCACAGGGCGACCGCGACGATGCCGGACACGCCCATGAGGACGCCGCCGAGCACGAAGCCCGGGGTCGAGGCCTGACCAGTGGTGATGAAGCGGGCCCCGATGATCGCCCCCAGCGGGTACCCGATGGCGGCTCCCACGCCCCAGAAGGTCGACATCGTGCCGCGGATGTTCTCCGGGACGCGGTCGGAGAGCACGGCGATGGCCGGGGCGAGCATCATGTTGAGGCCCACCATGCACAGGCAGTAGTCGATGGTCAGCAGCGTGATGTTGCCGATGACACCGACCCCGAAGAGGGTGGCGCCGCCGAGCAGGCCGCCGGCGACCACCCACGGCGTGCGCCGTCCCAGGGGCGAGCGGGTCCGGTCGGAGAAGTTCCCGAACACGAGGTTGGACACCAGGGACACGATCGCGGTCACCGCGCTGATGGTGGCCAGCAGCGAGTCGGGGTCGTCGACGCCGAGGTCCTTGAGGCGCTGAGGCAGGAGCACGGTGGCCACCGAGCTCAGGCCCAGGGCCCACAGGACGGAGATGGCCATGAATCCCGCGCCGAAGCGGACCATGGCGGACCGCGGGAGCGGGTGACCGGTGTCGGGGGCGAGGTTGGACAGTGTGGTCGAGGCTGGGGAGTCCTCGGTGGAGGTCGGTGCCATGGTGGCCCTTTCATCGAACGACGATGTCCGTCAGGGGACCTACTAAGTGATTAGTAAGTTCGATGGTGAGCGTAATCCATGCGCGTCACCCCGTCAACGGCTCGTCCAGGACCCCGTCACGGGCGGCGCCTCCAGCTCGTCGGTGACCTGCGCAGGAACGACATAGGCTTGCCGGGTCGGGAAGGAGAGCGATGAGCAGGTCCCCGGGCCCGGTCCAGCTGGCCGGTCAGGCCATGACGCCGACCGCGCCGCCACCCCCGGCCGTGCGCGCCGTGCCGATTGTGCCGACCGTGCGGGTCATGCGGGGCACGCGGGGCATGCCGGCAACGTGGGCAGGGGCGCTCTCATGCGCCTGATCTCCGATCTCACCGGGCTGGCCACCACCCGTGACTTCCGCACCCTGCTCGCGGTCAGGCTCGTCTCCCAGACCGGCGACGGCATGGTCCAGGTGGGGCTGGCCTCCCTGTTCTTCTTCCAGCCCCAGAACATGACGACCGCTACGGGAGTGGCGGCGGCCGTCGTCGTCATGCTCCTGCCCTTCTCCGTCGTCGGACCCCTGACCGGTCCCCTCATCGACCGCTGGCGACGACGTCAGACCCTGGTCGTGGGCAACCTCCTGCGGGCGGCCATCATCGGCGTCACCGCCGCGGTCCTCAACACGACAGGAGTCGGGCCGGTTATCTACGTCCTCGTGCTCGTGGCCCTGGGCATCAACCGCTTCCTCCTGTCGGTGCTCTCCGCCGGGCTCCCCCAGGTCGTCGACCGCGAGAGGCTGCTCGTGGCCAACTCCATCGTGCCGACCCTGGGCGGGGCCGCCGCCGCGCTCGGGGCGGTCATCGGCTTCTGCCTCAGGGTGCTCCTGCCCGACGGCGCCGCCCAGGACACGGCCAGCCTCGTCGTGGCCACCGGGCTGTACTGCCTGGCCGCGGTCGTCGTCCTGCGGATCGGAGTCGAGGGGCTCGGCCCGGACAGGGCCGACCGTTCTGCCAGCCCGGCGGCGGCGCTCGCGGCCACGGTCCGTGACCTGGCCGAGGCGGTGCGCTACCTTTCCGAGCGCGGGACGCCCGGGCTGGCGCTGGCCACGATGGCGGCGCACCGCTTCGTGTACGGCATGGAGCTCATCACGATGATCCTCACGGCCCGCAACCTCCTGGCTGACCCGCGGGACGCGACGACGGGGCTTGCGGTCTTCGGGGTGCTCATGGGAGCGATGGTCGCCGGGCACGGGCTAGCGGTCGTGCTCACACCGCTGGCCCACGAGAGGGTGCGCCCCTCGACCTGGGTGGTCCTGTGCCTGACCGGGGGGACAGCCGGCCAGCTCCTGCTCGTCGTCGGCCACGAACCGACTGTCATGACGGCGGGGATCTTCGTGTTCGGCGTCGGCGTGCAGGGCGCCAAGATCGCCGTGGACACGATCGTGCAGTCCGATACCGCTGACGCCTTCCGGGGGCGCGCCTTTTCCGTCTACGACGTCCTGTTCAACACCTCGGAGTGCGTCGCGGCGGGCGTGGCGGTCCTCGTCCTGCCCGACGTCGGCTGGTCGCGCCCGGTCCAGGCGGCCCTCGTCGTCCTCGTGTGGGTGGTGGCCCTGACCTACCGGTGGCGGGTGCGCCTCCTGGGCGACCGGGCGCGTGAGGTGGCCTGGGCGCCCTCGGTGTCCAGCAGTCCGGACGGGGCGGACCGTCTGGACGGGGCGGCCGACGCGACCTGAGCCGTGAGCGGGAGGCCTCAGCCGAGCCTCGACCTGGCGAACAGGGCGATCCCCGCTGCCACGGACACGTTGAGGGACTCGGCTCCCTCGACCATGGGGATCGTGGCGGTCAGGTCGACCGCGGCCCCGACCCCCGGGGACATGCCCCGCAGTTCGCTGCCGAACACGAGGCCCAGGGGCTCGTCGAGTCGCCCGACCTGGCCCACCGTCGTGCGTCCGTCGGCGGCCAGGCCCACGAGCCTGCACCGGCCGCGAGCCCAGCGCAGGACCTCGTCGGCCTCGGCCAGGACGACCGGCAGGGAGAAGACGTAACCGCGGCTGGCGCGCACGAGCCGGCGGTCCATGACCGTGTCGAGCTGGCTGTCGCACAGGACGACCCCGGCGGCTCCCAGAGCAAAGGCCGAGCGCACGATCGCACCGATATTGCCGACGATCCGCACCCCGTCGAGGACGACGACGTCGCCCGAGCCCAGGTCGATGTCCTCCAGGTGGGCGGGGGGCGGGGTGGAGGCGACCGCGACGACCTCGGGGCGGCGGCCGGACTTGAAGACCGAGGCCATGAGCGGGGAGGCGATGAGCCGGAACGGGACGCCGTAGGAGGCGCACAGGCGCACAAGGTCCTCGGGCACGTGGGAGGCGTCGGCGTAGACCTCGACGAGCCGCACCCCGGCACGGATCGCCTCGGCCACCGGGAGCTCGTCCTCGAGGAACATGACCGAGCCCGGCTTGAAGCGAGGCTTGGAGATGTCGGCGATCCGCTGGATCGCCGGGTCGGAGCGCTGGGTGATCGTGACGATCTCATCGGGTGCCATCGGCGCTACCCTACACAGCCCCCGGGTGGTCGGTGGGCGGTGCGTTCCGGTGCGCGGGTGCTGTGGCTGTGATCGGGCAGCCTCGTCGCTGGAGGGGCAGGGCGGGGGCTTGCCGTCGTGCGTCCTAGGAGTGTGCTGGGGGTCCGAGCGTCTGGGCCGGGCGCAGGGCAGGCCTCGGTGGCGTCGGCCTGTCGGCCGATCGGCCTGCGTCGACCGTCGTGATTCCCCGAGACCGCGGTCACATCGGACCTTGCGATGCTGCGCGACACGCGTTAGACTCCCTAGGTGCCGTTTCGATCATGATGAGAGGACGTCATGAGCTCCGACGCGTCAGTCACTAACCCGAGGTATCTGGCCCTGACTTCGCTCCAGTCGCTGGTGACGTCGAAGAACCAGGAGCTTGGCTTCTCCTTCTCCTCGGCGTACATGACGAACGAGCCTCCCTTGGCTGCCGCCTTCCTGGCCGAGCCGTCCAGCATCGATGCTGAGGACACGTGGACGGGGAACCTCGCGTCGCAGCAGGCGTACGACACCAGGACGGAGGTCGATACCCTGACGGGAGTGTTCGCCGATCTCGAGGCGCAGATCGAGACTGCGATAGCCAATACGCCGGAGGATGTGCCTGCAGACTCCGAAGAAGCACAATGGCCTCACGGCTGATGAGGAGCCGCAGTGACGACCCTGATGATGAACCCTGACAATCTGAGGCAGCAGATCAGCGATCTGCGGGACCTGGCGGCGGGCGCGGACCTGGCGAAGCAGTCCATCGACCTGAGATCCAATCTCGAGCATGATCCGCTGGGTGGTACCGAGATGTCGGACTTCTGTGTGAGTGCGGCGAACGCGATCGCCGACGTCAACAGCCGGGCGGACGACATCGAGCTGTGCATGAACAAGATCATCGAGGTCAGCGAGTCCGGCGTCGGGACCATGGATGCCGACGGGACGATTGAGCTGGAGCTGCCGGACGATGTGACGATCGAGTCGTCGACCTCGCTCGTCAGCTGGGCCCAGGGTGTCCAGGACGCCGTCGACATGCAACAGGTCCAGTCCGGCAGGGCCACGAAGACCGGGCGCTCCTATGATGAGGTCATCGCTTCAGTTCAAGCCAACCAAGAGAACTTCGTGTACGCCGACAGCTTTATCGAGGCTGTCGGCCCTGAGAATCTCACAAGTCTGCCCTTGGAGAACAGCGTGCACTCCGCGCAAGTCGCCGATCTCCTCGGGACACTGCTGGCCACAGCGTCCACCGGATGGACCCCTGATCGGTCTCAGGAGGTCGCCGACACCATTGTCGAGTCTGTTGATGGTGATGAAGAGGGTGAGTACGGGAAGATCACCGTTCTCAATGCCGTCCTGGGAAATCACGACGCCAACGGGGACCACGTCAACGACCTCAGCTTCGGCAGAGGGTTCCTGCTGAGAATGGCCGACGGTCTTGATGAGATCGACTACACGGAGGCGAAGAGCTACCCGTACGTCGTCCAGCACGGCGACACATCGGTTCCGGTATTGATCGGTCCGGGGCTCGACCCCATGGAGGGCGTTCTTGACGCCATGGGGAACAATCCGATAGCAGCCCTTGACTATCTTGCGACCGCGAGCAACAGTGACGAAAGCGGTGCTGACACGACAGTTCTGGAGAACTTGGCGGCGAGAGACTGGGACGAGTCCGGATTTGCCGGCTTCACGGCGGCGGTCGCGGCCGCCTCCTCACTGAGATCCTCGACAACTGAATCAGTCGCGGCTCGTGCCGATCAGGCGGCGGGCGTTGGCATTCACGAGCTCGCCGCGCACACCGGTCACAACGAGGAGCTCTACAACGACGACGCGAAGGCCCGCGTCGCCCTCCTTCTGGCGAACTGTGCGCCGGAAGTGGCCTCCGCGTACGGGGGTGGACACTCCAAGGACCCGACGGAGCCTGTTGAATCAGCCCCGGGTGGCAAGCCGATACCGGGGGCCGACTCGGATGAAATAATACTGTTGACATATCGCGTGGCAGATAATGCCGATGCTGTCGCTACGATCGGCGCGGCATTGGCCAGTGAAACAAGTCGCGCCACGGAGCATGCAATGGCTGAGCATCCGGACGACTGGGAGTCCCAGGTCGAGGCGATCGATGAGCAGTACAGACAAGGGGCATATTCGGCAGGCTATCTTGCGGGAATCGCCGACGCAAAAGCGGAACACCTCGGTGAGCAGGCGCAAGCGAATGCCGACCAAGAGGTGTCGAACGCATCGATCGCCTTGACGGCATTCGCGACCGTTGTGACCGGTGCCATCGGCTCGCTCGGCGGTCCAGTCGGAACCGTGGCGGGTTCGGCCATGGGACAAGCGACATCTTCTGCCGCCATCACGATCGCGGCTCCCGTCATCGCTGAGTCCTTGATGGGCGACGCTGAGAGTGGAGGGTCCCGGGTGCTCGACGATCAGAGTCAAGTGTACCGGGCAGCTGCCTTGCAGCACGCGGCGAACAGTGGACTGATGACGCAGGAAACACTGGCCGAAGTCGGCGACGTCTACTCATGGGTGGTGAAGAGATCGGACGGAACCTATGAAATCGATTTCAGCAGCGCCACCGAAGATGACTACAAGGACATGGTCGACTGGCAAGAGGAACTGATGAGGGCGGACTCAGAGAAACCTCTCGACAGCGAGTTGGCTGAGTCGCTGGGCGCCGATATCAACGGAAACCAAGCAACGGGGCGGCAGTTGGGTGAGTCGTATTCTGGAGGCTGAAATTGCTGCGTGATTTAGTGTCTTGTGATGTATTCCATATGACAGGATCTGAGTTCGAATAATCGAAAAGGTTGCTCAATGCGCGCCATCACTATGTGAAACGACTGTAAGTGAGGTCGAAGTAGTCGCATCTCCGTTTTTGATAACGATAAATTGTTTGCCTTTAATCGGACTGCCAGTTTGTTATGGACAAAGGAGAAATTGATGTCGGCGGATCAAATACGCCGAGGTGCTCGGGTGCTCGTTGTCGGCGTGGTGCTGGCGTTGGTGCTGGGGTTTGGGTTCTGGGTGGTGCGGGAGGTCCGGGCTCGTGTAGCTGCTGTGGCTGCTGCGGAGGCGTCGGCGTCCGCGACCGCCCGGGTGGGTGATGACATCGAGGTGTGCGGGATCGTGGACGCCGGTGTGCTCGAGAACCTCCTGGGCTGGCAGATCAGGGCGTTCGTGATGAGCGCTGGCGGCGATTTGTATCCTCTTCATTGCGAAGTAGTTTCGTTTGCTCCTCGACATAAAGAAGTCATCACGTTCAAAGTTTCTGTCAGGGTGTCTCCTGTTATTAATGAGAGCAGTGGGTGGTCAAGTTTTGAGGAGATTGTGTCGCGTCCGGATGCGTCGCCTCTTGTGGTTGAGGGGTTGGAGGGGCGTGGTGTGACGTTGCGGGATGACAACGGGGCTCCGGCGGTCGTGTGGGAGTATCCGAACGGGCTGTATGCGAGCGTGAGGTTCAGGGCCACGAAGGATCTGTCCGATCCTGAGGTCGACGCCCAGACCGCAGTGATCGTCGCCGTCTTCAAGGAGGTGGCCCAGGCTTTGGCTGAGACGAAGGACGGTCCTTCTGTCGCGGTCACCGGCTACCCCGACTAGCCGCGCCCGGACATGGACCCGCCGGCCATGAGCGACGGCCACGGACGGCCCGCACACGGCCTCATACGGCCGCGATCGTCGCTGACCTCCCGCAGGCAGACTGAGACAGGCCACCGGCGGGCAACGAGCCGGCACGCACAGGCAACGGGGGCTCCGGACTGCCAGTCCGGAGCCCCCGTACGCGGCTCGCCGTCGTCTCGAGCGGATCAGGCCCTCGAGCGCATGATCGCCTTGCGGATCTCGTCAACCCACAGGACGAGGGAGGCCATGGCAACCACGACCGCCCAGTGCGTCGCGTCCAGAGGCGCGGTCGAGAAGGCCGCCTGGAGGAAGGGCACCTCGACGACGGCGACCTGAAGGACGATGGCCAGGGCGATCGACCCCCACAGCCAGCGGTTGACGAACAGGTGGCGGAACGCCGACACCGTCTCGGACCGGGAGTTGAGGGTGTTGAACAGCTGGGCGAAGACAAGCGTCGTGAAGGCCGCGGTGCGCGCGGTGTCGAGGTCGTCCACCGACACCCCCGCGATCTCGATGACCCCGCCGGGCAGGAACAGGTCGAGAGTCGTCAGGGTCGCGATCGCCATGACGGCGCCGACAAGCAGCACCCCGCCCCACATCCGGGCGTCGACGACCCGGTCCTCGGGCTTGCGCGGGCTGCGGGCCATGACGTCCTCGACGCTGGGGTCCACGCCCATGGCCAGGGCCGGCCCGGAGTCGGTGACGAGGTTGATCCACAGGATCTGGGTGGCCACGAGCGGCAGGACGACCCCGGAGGTCGAGTGGTCGCTCAGCCCGATGACACCGGCCAGCACGACGCCGGTGAAGACGGTGAGGACCTCACCCATGTTCGACGACAGGAGGAAGCGCAGGAACTTCTTGATGTTGTCGAAGATACGGCGGCCCTCGCGCACGGCGGCCACGATCGTGGCGAAGTTGTCGTCCGCCAGCACCATCGTCGCGGCCTCCTTGGTCACCTGGGTGCCGGTGATACCCATGGCGACCCCGATGTCCGCCGCGCGCAGGGCCGGGGCGTCGTTGACGCCGTCACCGGTCATCGAGACCGTGTGCCCCTGGGACTTCAGGGCGTCGACGATCCGCATCTTGTGCTCAGGAGCCACGCGCGCGTAGACGTTGGCCTCGGCCACCGCGGCCGACAGCTCGGCGTCGTCCATCGCGGTCAGCTCACGGCCGGTCACGACGCGCGCACCCCGCTCGGCGATGCCCAGGTCGGCGGCGATCCGTCCGGCCGTGGCAGGGTGGTCGCCGGTGATCATGAGCACCCGGATACCCGCGCGGTGCGCCTCGGCGACGGCCACGGCCGCCTCAGGGCGGGGCGGGTCGATGATGCCGACGACACCGGCCAGGACCAGGTCCTTCTCCAGGTGGGAGAAGTCGGCGTCCCCACCCTGGGCGGCGGCCACCTCGCTCGCCTCGTCCTGGCTCAGCACCCGGTAGCCCACCCCGAGGGTGCGCAGGGCGCGGCCCGACATGTCGGCGATGTGCTCGGTGAAGGAGGAGCGGGCCTCGTCGGTCAGCGGGGCGGCGTGCCCCGAGACGTGGTCGACGCCCTCGTCGTCGTCGACGGGATCCCCCTCGCGCACCTGGGTGCAGCGCTCGAGGAGCACGTCGGGGGCTCCCTTGGCCACGAGGATCGTCGTGTCGTGCTTGGCGTCGGTGTACAGGACGCTCATGAGCTTGCGCTCCGAGGTGAAGGGGACCTCGCCGACCCGGACGAAACGGCCCTCACGGGACCCCTCGGTGCCGAGCTTGCGCTCGGCCACGAGGAAGGCGCCCTCGGTGGGATCCCCCACGACGCTCCACACCCCGTCGTCGACAGTCAGCTCGGCGTCAGAGGCCATCGCCCCGCCGGACAGGACGACCGTCACCTCGTCGCGCAGGGACCCGGTCAGGGGGTCGGCGTCGGGCTGCCCGTCACGGTCGGCGTCGGGGGCGACGTTGCCCTCCGGACGGTAGCCGATGCCGGTGACGACCGTCGTGCCCGCGGCGGTGACGACCTCCTGGATCGTCATCTCGGAGCGGGTGAGCGTGCCGGTCTTGTCCGAGCAGATGACGGAGGTCGAGCCGAGGGTCTCCACGCTCGTCAGCTTCTTGACGACCGCCTTGTGCAGGGCCATGCGCTGGACGCCCAGGGCCAGGACCACCGACAGGATCGCGGGCAGCCCCTCGGGAACGGCCGCGACAGCCAGGGACACCCCGAGCAGGAGGGCGTGGATGAAGGTCTCGGAGCTGCGGTCGTCGGCCAGGAGGAGCAGGGTGCCCACGACGACGACGGCGATGACGACGACGATGACGCCCAGCATCTTGGAGATCTGGTGGATCTCCTCCTGCAACGGCGTGGGCTCCTCCTCGACGGCGTCGAGCATGGTGGCGATCGCCCCCATCTCGGTGTGCGCGCCGGTGGCGGTGACCACCGCGCGCCCGGTGCCCTGCGCCACCGAGGTGCCGCGGTAGACCATCGAGGTGCGGTCGGCCAGGTCGGCATCGGCGGGCGTGGCCTCGACCGTCTTGGTCACGGCGTCGGCCTCCCCGGTCAGGGAGGACTCGACCACCCGCAGGGAGGCGGCGCTCAGGAGACGGGCGTCGGCCCCGACCTGGTCGCCCTCGCCCAGGATGAGGATGTCGCCGACGACGAGGTCGGAGGAGGGCACGACGACCCGGTTGCCGTCGCGCAGGACGGTCGAGGACGCCTTGGTCATGGCCGACAGCGCGGCGACGGCGTCGGCGGCCTTGGACTCCTGGGCGAAGCCGAGGACGGCGTTGAGGGTGATGACCGCCAGGATGACGAGGCTGTCCACCGGGACCCCGTGGGCGCCCTCAAGGACCCAGGCGACTGCTGAGATGGCGATGGCCAGGATGAGCAGGTAGACCAACGGGTCGTTGAACTGGGCGAGGAAGCGTTTCCACGCCGGAGGAGGCGGGGTGCTCGGCAGCTCGTTGGGGCCGTCGGCGGCCAGGCGCTCGGCGGCCGCCCCGGCACTCAGGCCGGTGGCGGTGTCGGTGCCCAGGTCGGCGGCCACCGAGTCTGCGGGGCTGGACCACGGGGTGTCGGGGCGGGCCGCCGCGGGGGCGGTCGTGCTCGTCGAAGGTGTCACGGGATCATCCCACCAGGTGCGCCGTGCCCGGGCGAGGATAGTTCGCCCCTGGCGGCTGTGGGCTTGGCCGCAGGGCGGTTGGGCCCGGCTGTGGTGCGGGACCTGGGGCCGGAGCGCCGGCCGGTGCCGCCGCGCACAGCCGTCAGGAGCGACGCGCCGACCGCGCGACAGTTGCGTCGCGGTGCGGCGAGGTGTGTACTTCCTGTTATTCGCACTCCTTCGAGACGACCCCGGGAGGTCACTGTGCCTCAGGTGCCCGCCGAGACCCGCAGCCTGGTTGGTGAGGACGCCGAGACCGAGCTCGGGCGCATGGGGCTGAGCTCGGCTCTGCTCGTTCAAGCCTGCGTGGACGGCCTGCGTGCCGCCGACAACCAGCACGACCCCTTCGAACCCGCCATCTCCCTGGGGTTCCAGCGGTGGTCCAAGACGGTAGGAGCACTGCGCGCCGCCCTCGAGGAGCTGGGTTGGACCAAGCACGACCACCTCAACGCCCCGCGCTCGGTCAGCCCCGACGGCACCGTGGCCATCGCCGTCATCGGCGGGAACCAGGACACGGGCGACCCGGGCCACAAGCCGGAGAACGCCAGAGCGCGTGGTGCCGTCCTGTTGTCGGAGGTGCAGGCCAACGCGGCGCGCCGCGGAACCGCGGTCCCGTGCCAGCTCACACTCGACCTGGGTGACGCCCCGCTCGGACCGGCCGTCGACGCCCGGGCGGTGAGTACCTGGATCCTCCTCAACAGGGTGGACGCCGGCGCCCGGGTGCTGCGGTGCGAGCTGTCCCTGCCTCTGAGCTGTCACGACGGCGTCGTCGACCAATGGGCTCGCCGCATCATCCTGCCCGAGGCCCCTGTGGACGGCATAGCGGTCGACGGTCGGCAGGACGGTGGGATCCTGCCCTCGGACGACGTCGACTTCGAGGTCACGGCGGTCGGTTGATGATCGACCCGACCCGAATCAGGCTGGCCCGGCAGCGCCAGGGACTGACCCGGTCCGCGCTCGCCGTCGAGGTGGGGGTCACCACGCGGACCCTGACCACCTGGGAGCGCGACGGCGCACCGGACTCGCGGTGCGCCGCCCTCGTGGCGGCCACCTGCCAGCCCGCGGCCTTCTTCCGGCGCCCCGCCCTCCAGGAGGTCGCCGAGGGTGCGGCCTTCTTCCGTGCCCGGCGCCGGGCCGGTGCCGGGCTGCGCCACCGATCACTGTCCCTGGGCGCCCTAGGGACGGACTTCTACGGCGAGGTTGCCACCCTGTTCCACCTGCCGCCGCTACGCCTGCCCGCCGCGGACCCCAGGTTGTCCCCCGCCGGTGCTGCCCGCGAGCTGCGGGCCTCCTGGGGCCTGGGCGCTGGCGCCCTGCCCAACCTCGTCCAGCTCGCGGAGTCCCGTGGCGTGCGGGTGCTCGGCCTGCCCGTGGAGACGGTCGACATCGACGCCTTCAGCTTCTGGGGCGAGGACGGCCGCCCGTACGTCTTCCTGTCCAGGCTCAAGACCTCCGAGCGGTCCCGCTTCGATCTGGCTCACGAGATCGGGCACCTCGTGCTGCACGGCAGCACCGTGAGCGCCGGGGAGCGGACTGACCGCGAGCTGGAGCGGGAGGCGGACGCCTTCGCGGCCGAGCTCCTCATGCCCGAGTCGACAGTGCGCGCCCAGGTCCCTCGGTCGCCCTCGCTGGCCAGGGTGCTGGCCCTCAAGGAGCTGCTCGGCGTCTCGGCGCGGGCGGCTGCGCGCGCGGTCTACGACGCCGGGAGGCTGACCGACTGGGGCTATCGTCAGCTCCAGGTCGAGCTGTCCCTCAGGGGCTTCGACGATGACGAGCCGGGCAGCGGCCTGCCTCATGAGCAGTCACGCGTCTTCCGGACACTCGCCGACCATCTGCGTTCCACGCGGACACCCGTGGGCACCTGGGCGGAGTCCATCGGTCAGCGCCCCCAGGACGTGGCCGCCCTCACGCTCGGGCAGGTGCTCACCTCAGTGCACCCCCCTGCCGGCTCGCCGGACGTGGCCGCACACGACGACCCGGCCCCCGGTGGGCGACCGGAGCTGTCCCTGGTGCACTGAGCCTGACGGCGCAACGCCCCCGGGACATCCGTGCGGCGGCGTGGCTCAGCCCAGGAGCAGGCGGGCCAGGACCGTGCCCACGAGGCAGGAGGTGGCCACCCCGATGAGGCCGGGCACGAGGAAGGAGTGGTTGACGATGTACTTGCCGATGCGGGTCGTCCCGGTCGGGTCGAAGCCGATGGCGGCCAGGTCCGAGGGGTAGGTCGGCAGGATGAAGTACCCGTAGGACGCCCCGATGAAGCCGACGATGACCACCGGGTCGACCCCGAGCTGGAGAGCCATCGGGGCGACGATGAGCAGGCCGGCGGCCTGGGAGTTGACGAGCTTGCCGATGATGAACAGGACGATCGCGTAGGTCCACACGTGGTCGGACAGCACCCCCGCCAGACCGGACTCCAGGGAGTCGAGGTGGGCGGACACGACCGTCTCGGTCATCCAGGCCACGCCGAAGATGGAGAACATCGCCGTCGCGCCCGACTTGAACACGGCCGTCGAGGCGATCCTGCCGGCCTCGACCCGGCAGGTGAGCAGGATGAGCGCCCCGGCGGCGAGCATGACCATCTGGATGACGAGGTTCATCGACAGGGGCTCGAGCTCACCGCCGTCCCCGGTGGCGAACAGGGGACGCAGCCTCTCGACCGCGCCCAGGACCACGACGACCGCGATGGCGCCCAGGAAGATCGCGGTCGCCCGGTAGGCCTCGCGCGGGAAGACCTTGCCGATGAGGGTCTCGGAACCGGCGTAGACGTTGGCGCGGAACTCGGGGTCCGCCAGGCGGGCCTGGAACTCCTCGTCCTTGTCGAGGTCCTTGCCCCGGCGCATCGACCACAGGGCGGCCAGGAGGACCCCGGACAGCGAGGCGGGAACCGAGACCATGAGGATCTGGGGGACCGACCACCCCTTGCTCGTGTTGTCCGCGAGGATCGAGACCACCGAGACGGTGGCCACCGACACCGGCGAGGCCGTCACGCCCATCTGCGCGGCTACCGAGGAGGCGGCCATCGGGCGCTCGGGTCGGATGTCCTTCTTGATGGAGATGTCGGCGATGATCGGCAGCATCGTGTAGACGACGTGGCCGGTGCCGCACAGGACGGTCAGGGTCCAGGTGACCAGCGGGCCGAGGAGGGTGACCTGCTCGGGGTGCTTGCGCAGCAGCTTCTCGGCGAACTGCATCATGACGTCGAGGCCGCCTGACTGCTGGAGGGTGGCGGCGCAGCCGATGACGGCCAGGATCGTGAGGATGACGGAGACGGGCGGCTCGCCGGGCTCGAGGCGGAAGCCGAAGACGAGGACGACCAGACCGATGCCGGAGATGAGGCCCAGGGCCATGCCGCCCTTGTGGGCGCCCACGAGCAGGCAGGCCAGGATGATGACGACTTCGAGCGTGATGACGAGGGCGGACACGGGCACCTCCCGGGGGACGGACGGTGTGGTCCTCATGACGGTACGCCCTCACGGCACCTCATGTGACGGTAATCACGCACCATGTCGCGCCGAAGGCGCCGTTACCGGCTGGCTACGCCCCTGAGACGGGACCTGGGTCCCATTCGGTGTCCTCGGTTGGGCGGAGCTGGCGCGGACGGGGTCCCGGTCCCTCGCCCTCCGGTCTCGCGCGGCCCGGCGAGGGTCGGCCCGGCGAGGGTCGGCCCGGGGTGGCTGCCCCGGGCCGACCACCTGGTCTCCCTGGTCTCAGGCGAGCTCGGGCTGGAGGCCCAGGGTGCCCACGAGCGAGGCCCGGTAGGCAGGTGAGGAGTACTCCTCGACCCTCGCGCGGGCGGCCTCGAGCCGCTCGGCGACACCGAGGCGCGTCGTGACCTCCTCGTTGCCCTCGGTGCCCACGAAGGTCGTCAGCGCGGTCACCGAGCGCTCGGCGTGGGCCACGTCGCGGCGGACCTTGGCGTCGAGGCGCTCGGCGTACCAGTCCGAGGCGAGGATCGACTCGCGGGTGAACAGCTCGCGCAGCTCGGGGTCGGACAGGGTCCAGCCCTCGGAGCTGCGCCCGTCGACCATGATCTCCAGCAGCGCCCGCAGCGGCGGGACCGCCTGGGCGATGGAGCCGTCGTCGACGTAGTGCTGGGCGACCACCCGGTGGGTGGCCACGATGACGTCGACCGACTCCGCGAAGACCGCGGGGTCCTGCAGCTCGGGCCGGAGCATCTCCTCGGTGAAGATGACGTCGGGGTGGAGGAAGATCCGCCCGAAGTAGGTCGCCGCGAAGTCCTCGTTCATCCGGTATCCCAGACGGGAGGCCTCGATCCGACGGCCCTCGTGCTCGATGTCCTCGATGCGCTCGAGGTAGCCGCCCTCGATAAGCGTCCGGGCGTCACGCTCGGAGGCGTCCATCCGGGAGAAGATCTCGGGGATAAGCAGCGAGATGTCGTGCGCCACGGTGACCTTCGGCCCGATGCACCCGGCGCTGGACAGCCATCCGTCGTAGCCACCCAGGGCGTAGGACAGCAGGGCGGCGTTGAGGTCGTAGACCGCGGGCAGGGCGTTGAAGGGGGCCTTGGTCAGCGCCCCCTCGCTGCCCGCGCCCGTCGTCGAGGGGGACTTGCCGGTCATCGAGGAGATGAACTCCATGAACAGCTCGGGCAGCTCCATGTAGTGCAGCGGGTTGTAGGCGCACAACGGGGGCACCGTGCCCTCGGGCGGGTTGTTGCGCCGCCCGGCCGCCACGACGTCGACCCCGTGGGCCAGCGGCTCGCTCAGCGGCACCTGCTCCCACAGGTGGCTCGACAGGTCGGCCAGGCGGGCCTCCTCGGGGCGGGCGAGGTCCGGGCGGAGCTGGAGGTAGCGGGGGTTCTTCGAGGGCACCCCGCCCACGAGGCGCGGGTTGGCCGAGGACACGAAGTAGGTGCGCCGGGCGGCGGCCTCAGGGCCCGTGGGGTCCTCGACGGCGGCGGCCCGCTCGACGAGCTCGCGCATGGGCGCGGTGAACCGGGACAGCCCCGGGGCGTCGTCGACCATGGCGCGGGCGTCGTCGGTGGTCAGAGGCTCGAAGTTGGAGATGAAGGTCCCCGGGCGGGACATGTCGAGCTCGGTCTGCTTGTCGTAGCCGCGCACGATGGCGTCGTCGGGGCGCTGGAAGAGCAGGCTCTCGCAGTTGGTGACGTACTTGCGCGAGGGCGCGCCCCCGCTGCCGGGCACGACCGTCGAGGCGGTGATGTCGTCCTCGGTCTGGACCTTGGCCGCCGGCGAGAAGTCGGGACGCAGGGAGAACAGGCGCCAGGCGCCGTCGGCCTCGAAGCCGACGCGCAGCATGTTGACCTTGACGACCTCGCCGTCCAGACGCAGGGAGCTGCCCGTGCGCCCGTTGATGACCCCCACCGTGAAGTGGCTGCGCCAGTCGGTGCCCCACTCGGGCCGGTAGAAGCGCTTGACGGTGAAGACGAGCTCCTTGACGTGCGCCGGGATCGAGGCCAGGAGGGCGTTGTGCTCCTCGCTGTACTCCTCACGGGGGGTGAGCAGCTTGATGACCGAGCCGAGGCTGCGGTCGGAGGACAGGATGGGGCGGTGGTCGGTGCCGTTGGCCCGGGGATCGGCGAAGCGCTCGGAGAAGTCGCGGTCGAGCAGTGCCTGGACGGCGTCGAGGTCGGCCTCGACTTCCTTGATGTAGGCCTCACCGAAGACGAAGGCGTCCAGGAGGGACTTGGAGATCTCCGACTTCCCGCCGCCCGAGACCGTGGCGGGCTTGTGGGCGTGGGTCGACCAGGGCGCGGTGCCCACGAGGTGCCACTGGGTGGGGTCCCCCACCCGGTGCTTGGCGTGGACCCGGTAGCCGGTGGGGGCGACGTAGGTCCTTCCGGCCAGGAGCGGCACCGAGCTCGTCGTCCCGTCCGGTCGCGCCCAGCTGACCGTCTGGCTGCGCATCGAGTAGGTCGCCCCTCCGGGCACGAGCACGACGGAGGCGTCGGTGAGGTCGACGGCGCTGCCGTCGCCCTGGGGGGCGAAGCGCCCCGGGTTGGCCTCGATGACGCGCTCGACCGTGCGGTTGGGCGGGGTGCGGTCGTCGACGTACTCCTGGCCCAGGTTGTAGCGGGGGTAGGCGATCGCGCCTCCGGCGTGCTCCTCCTCGACGTTGCCGAAGAGGTTGGCGGAGTAGCCGATCTGCGTCTTGACCTCCTTCTTGCAGTAGCCGAAGTAGTTGTCGGCGATGACCGTGACGATGACCCCGCGCTCGTCGCGGGCGCAGCACTTGAAGGCCTTGCCGTCGTTGTACAGCTCACCGGGGACCGTCCAGCACTGGCCGTCGCGCCGCTGGCGCTCGGTGGCCTGGTCCCAGTGGGGCAGGCCCAGCTCCTCCTTGGTCAGCCCGGTCAGGTGGGGGGCGAGGATGACGCAGCCGGTGTGACCGGTCCAGGACTCAGGGGCCAGGGAGGCGTCGTGCTCGGGCAGGTAGGGGTCGCCGCCGTTGCCGAAGATCCCCTCGACGAAGTCGAGGTTGGACACGAGCCCACCGGGCACGATGAAGCGGATCTCCATGCTGCGCTCGACGGAGAACCCGGGGACGGCGGGCACGACGACCGGGCGCAGGAGCAGGGACACGAAGCAGCGGGCGGGCTGGTCAGTGCTCGCCGACCACGGCAGGGTCATGAGGTCGGTGGGCGGGCGGACCGCGGCGTCGAGCAGGCGCGCGAAGACGTCCCGGTCGACGGAGATCTTGTCGTCGGGCACAGGCAGACCGCCCTGGGCGACGTGGAACACCCCGGCGGTCGTGCGGCGGTCGTTGACCGGGTTGTGGAGGACCCCGTTCATCACCTTGTAGGAACGCACGTAGGGCGACTCGAAGGAGGTGGCGCCCACGGGAAGGGACAGCTCGCGGGCCAGGCCCGGCTGGTCCAGGACGAAGGTCGAGCGAGGCAGCTGCGGGGCCACCGGGGCGCCCTCGAGGTAGGAGTCGATGAAGGTCTGGACCCGGGAGTCCGCGGCGCACAGGCGGTGGGACAGGCGGCGCGACATCTCGCGCTGGCGGGCCAGGAGAGGGGACACGAGCCTCTCAGCCGCCTCGTCGGCGATGCCCGGGGAGGTCGGGATCCCCAGGAGCTCCAGGCGCAGGCTGATGGCCGAGTTGGTCGCGGCGGTGATGTCATCCATGGGATCCAGGGTAGTGACGGCAGGTGACCGGGGCGTGTCCAGGCCCGTCTCGTGGACGAGCGGCCTGCGCGGGGCTCAGGCCCGAGACGGCCAGCACCCCAGCCGTCGGGCGACAGGTCGGACGATCCGCACCGTCTGTCGCCCGAGCACCTGCCGGGAGGTGAGTCTGAGCACGGTTCTCCCCTCGGCGGCAAGGCGCTGGTCGCGCAGGCGGTCCCGGTTCCAGTCCTCCCACGAGGAGTGGTAGGCGTACCCGTCCGTCTCGATGACGAGAAGCGGCCCGAGCATGAGATCGACCTCGCCCACGGGCAGGGTGACGGCAACCTCCGGCGGTGCCCCCGCTTCCTGGAGGTCGTAGCGGGCGATCGTCTCCAGCGGTGAGCGGGCTCGAGGGTCCGCACGATCAAGCAGCGCCCGCATCGGACCGTTGCGCCGGCCCGGGAGGGCGGCGAGCAGCTGTCGTCGGGTGACCGCCCCGGCACGCAGGGCGGAGTCGAGTGCGATGAGGGCGTCGAGCTCCTCGGCGCAGCGCATGAAGGTGAGGAGGCTCGACTCCGGGTCGGCGAAGGGCGACCCAGCCGGATCGACAGGGAGCCCAGGGACCCGATGAACGGTGACCCGTCCGATGCCGTGGACCGTCGTCCCTGGATCCTTGGGTACAAGGACATGAAGCCGACCAGGCCGTTCCCGCAGGTCGATTCCGTGGTGCTCCAGGGCGTGTGAGCAGCCGATGAGCCCTCCCAGGCGCCGGGCCGTCACGATCCGCGGACCGGTCTGCGGCAGAGCGATGACGTGATTGGGGTGGCGCAGAACGCATCCGTCGCTGAGCATGCGCGACAGGGCGCGGCGGCTGCAGTGGTCAGGGGCGAGGAACCGCTGCTTGAGGGCGCCGTGAGATCGCCGAAGAGAGTCAATGAGCATCTCCCGCCTTTGTTCATGCCTCATGTAGGCATTGTCTAATGCGAGATGGTTGGAGACAACGTGATGGACGCGGGCTGTGGATGGCTGGGGGCGGTTGGTGGTCGTCGCCGTGATGTCCAGGACGCTGCGATGGTACGTGGCTCGCAACTTTTGGGGCCACGAGTGGTGGGGCTCGCGGCCTTCGGTGTGCGGAGGGCTCTGTGACCTGCGACGATCTCTGGTTGAGGAGATCGAGGTCCTCGGTGGCGGGACAGAAGTTGCGAGCCACGTACCCTGCGGGCGGCTCAGCGCTCGCGGGTGCCGGCGATGAACTCCTCGACGCTGGCGCGCGCCTCGGCGTCGGGGCGCTGCTCCATGGGGGACTTCATGAAGTAGGACGCCGCGCTGAGCAGCTCCCCGCCCACGCCGCGGTCCAGGGCGATCCTGGCGGCCCGCACCGCGTCGATGACGATCCCCGCCGAGTTCGGTGAGTCCCAGACCTCCAGCTTGTACTCCAGGGAGATCGGGGCGTCCCCGAAGTTGCGGCCCTCGAGGCGCACGTAGGCCCACTTGCGGTCATCGAGCCAGGCGACGTGGTCGGAGGGGCCGATGTGGACGTCGTGCTCGTCGAGCCGGGCGGCGAGGTTGGACTGGACCGCGTTGGTCTTCGAGATCTTCTTGGACTCCAGGCGGGAGCGCTGGAGCATGTTCTTGAAGTCCATGTTCCCGCCGACGTTGAGCTGGTAGGTGCGGTCCAGGACGCAGCCGCGCTCCTCGAAGAGGCGTGCGAGCACCCGGTGGGTGATCGTGGCGCCGAGCTGGCTCTTGATGTCGTCCCCGATGACCGGCACACCGGCGGCGGCGAAGCGGTCGCTCCACTCCGTGGTGGAGCCGATGAACACCGGCATGCAGTTGACGAAGGCGCAGCGGGCCTCGATGGCGCACTCGGCGTAGAAGCGGGCCGCCTCCTCGCTGCCGACGGGCAGGTAGGACACGAGGACCTCCGCCCGGGCCTGGCGCAGAGCCTCGACGACGTCGACGGCCGGCGCGGGGGACTCCTCGACGGTGGCCCGGTAGTACTCGCCCAGCCCGTCGAGGGTCGGGCCGCGCAGCACGGTGGTCCCGGTGGGCTCGACCTCGGCAAGGTGGATGGTGTTGTTCACACCCGCGGTGATCGCCTCGGCCAGGTCGAGCCCGACCTTGGCCGCGTCGACGTCGAAGGCCGCGACGAACTCGAGGTCCCGCACGTGGTAGCCGCCGAAGTCGACGTGCATGAGGCCGGGGACCCGCTCCTGGGGGCTGGCGTCGCGGTAGTAGGTGACTCCCTGGACGAGGGAGGAGGCGCAGTTGCCGACGCCGACGATCGCGACGCGGATGGGTGAGGGGGCTGGCATGAGTCGAGGGCTCCTCGTGTCGGGGGTGTTCGGCGTCGAGGCGACGCGGGCTCACCCTAGATCGATCTAGCCGCATGTTCCAAGCCATCCGGCCGAGGTTGATCGAAGGCGGTAGTCTGGCCGGACGCGCTCGGCGTCGCACGAGGAGTCGCGCCTCACGGTTGCCTCACAGGAGGTTCCCGCTATCGCTCGGCAGCGACCTCGCGCCATACTTGCGTCAGTTCCCGACGGATGGGGCATGCTCATCCACCCGTCCAGAGAAACGAGGTTCGCGTGGCTGAATCCACAGGCAAGGGTTCCCGTCCCAGGGGCACGAAGCTGTCCCGGGCGGCGGGTGCGTCGAGGACCCCCTCGAAGGGGCTGCCCGCCTCCATCCCGCCGGCGGGACGGTCCGGGGCGCCTGAGGCGCAGGCCACGACGACCGGCACCGCTGCTGGCGCGGCGACCGCGACGGCGGCGGGCGGCGCAGGCAAGGGCGGCAAGGCAGCCAAGGCCGGCAAGGCCGACAAGGCCGGCAAGGGCGCAGCCAAGGCCGTCGCGGCAGGCAAGGGGGCGGGCAAGGCCGCGCGCCGGCGCCGCTTCCTCAACTACCCCCGCGCGGGCAAGGGCCCGGTCATGCGCTGGCTGCCGAGCTGGCGCTTCGTGCTGGGCAGCTTCCTGCTGCTCATCCTGGCGGCGGTCGGTGGGTTCGTCCTGGCCTACTCCATGATCAAGGTCCCCGAGCCCAGCGAGTTCGCCCAGGCCCAGACGACGACCGTCTACTACTCCGACGGGACGACGGTCATGGGCGAGTTCGCCGAGATCGACCGCACGATCGTCGACACTACCGCCTTGCCGGACTACGTGGGCAACGCCGTCGTGGCCAGCGAGGACCGCAGCTTCTACTCGAACAACGGCGTGGATCCCAAGGGCATCGTGCGCGCGCTGGTCAACAACCTGCGCGGAGGGGACACCCAGGGCGCGTCGACCCTGACCCAGCAGTACATCAAGAACTACTACGTCGACACGACCAGCTCCTACGTCGGGAAGTTCAAGCAGGCGATCATGGCGATCAAGATCGACCGCGAGCTGTCCAAGGAGGAGATCCTCGACTCCTACCTCAACACCGTCTACTACGGGCGCGGCGCCTACGGCATCGAGGCGGCCGCCCAGGCCTACTTCGGGCACTCGGCCGCCGAGCTGAGCGTCTCCGAGGCGGCGCTCATCGCAGGCATCCTTCCGGCGCCCAGCAGCTGGGACCCGGCCGTCGACCCCGCCAAGGCGGAGGAGCGGTGGGGGCGCGTCCTGGACTACATGCTCGAGGACGGCTACATCACCCAGGAGCAGTACGACTCCGCCACCTTCCCCGAGACGATCGCCTCCCAGAACGCGGAGACCTACGCGGGGCCCAACGGCTACCTGCTCCAGCTCGTGCGCGCTGAGCTGGAGTCGGACGCCGGCCTGACGGCCCAGCAGATCGACACCGGCGGCTACCGCATCGTGACGACGATCGACAAGGAGAACCAGGAGGCCGCGGTGGCGGCGGTCAACAACCTGCCCGAGGGCGCGTCGCCGAACCTGCGCGTGGGCCTGGTGTCGATCGACGCCTCGACAGGTGGGATCGTCGCCTTGTACGGAGGCAGCGACTACCTGACCAACCAGGTCAACTCCTCGACGGACGCCGTCGCCCAGGCGGGGTCGACCTACAAGCCCTTCACCCTCGTGGCGGCGCTCGAGGAGGGGGCGAGCCTGTCGGACGGCTACACCTCGAACTCCCCGATGACGATCGAGGGCAACGAGTACGTCAACTTCCGGGGCGTGTCCTACGGCTGGTCCAACCTCATCAAGGCGACCCAGTACTCGATCAACACGGCCTACGTCCAGCTCAACCGGGACGTCGGCCCGGAGAACACCAACGACGCGGCGGTGCGGGCGGGCTACCCGGAGGACACCGTCGGCATGAACGACTACGTCCAGAACGTCCTCGGCTCGGCCTCGCCGCACACCATCGACATCGCCACCGCCTACGCGACCTTCGCCTCCCAGGGCACGCGTCACGACACCCACATCGTCCAGGACGTGAGCAACGCCGACGGGTCGGTCGTCTACACCGGCAACACCGAGGGTGAGAAGGTCTTCTCCGACGACGTCATGGCGGACGCCACCTACGCCATGGAGCAGGTGGTCCAGTACGGGTCGGGTGACACCGCACTGGCCCTCAACCGTCCCGTGGCCGCCAAGACCGGGTCCTCCAGCGACAACAAGTCGGCGCAGTTCGCCGGCTACACCCCGCAGATCGCCACCGCCGTCACGCTCTACCAGACGGGGCCCAACGGCGAGGAGGAGTCGATCACCCCGTGGGGCGAGTACGACGAGATCACGGGCTCGACCTACCCGGCTGACATCTTCACCGACTACATGGAGGTGGCCCTGGCCGACCTGCCGGTCGAGGAGTTCCCCGAGAGGACCTCGGCCTCCTACGAGCGCGGGTCCCTGGGGGAGGCGACCCCGGAGCCGACCTACGTGCCGACCGAGGCGCCGGTCGAGGAGGTGACCGAGGCCCCGACCGTCGAGGTGACCGAGGCCCCGACCGTCGAGGCGCCGGTCGAGGAGGTGACCGAGCCGCCGGTCGATCAGGCGACTCCGGCCCCTCCACAGGACACCGGTGACACGCAGCCGAGCGGCGGCACGGGAGACGGAACCGACACCCAGCAGCAACCGCAGCAGCAACAGGGAGTCAACTCGCAACCGAACAACGGCGGATGACCCAGGGACCCGGGGCACGTGGCGCACCGCACGCCACGGCCCCGGGCCCTCGTCTTCCGGGGGTCGCGGACTCTCCGGTAGGGTCGTGACCCGGTTGCGCCGTCGGGCGCCGCTCGCCGCCGCGACCGTACGCATCACCCTCCTGTCACGGAAAGACCGTGACCGCCACAGACCAGAGGAGGTGGGTACCAAGCATGCGTCACTACGAGATCATGATCATTCTCGACCCCGAGACCGACGAGCGCACCGTCGCCAGCTCGCTCGAGAAGCTGCTGCAGGTCGTCCCCAGCAACGGGGGAACCGTCGACAAGGTCGACGTCTGGGGCAAGCGCCGTCTGGCCTACGACATCAAGAAGAAGTCCGAGGGCTTCTACGTCGTGGTCGACCTGACCACGACGCCCGCCATCGCCCAGGAGCTCGACCGCCAGCTCGGCCTTAACGAGACCGTCCTGCGCACCAAGATGCTGCGCCCTGACGCCTGAGTCCGAGCGACCGGAACGGAAGGACAAGCATGGCCGGTGACACGATCATCACGATCGTCGGGAACCTGACCGCCGACCCCGAGATGCGCTACACGCCCTCGGGTGCTGCGGTCACGTCCTTCACGATCGCCTCGACGCCGCGCACCTTCGACCGCGCCTCCGGGGAGTGGAAGGACGGGGAGACCCTGTTCATGCGCTGCTCGATCTGGCGCGAGGCCGCGGAGAACGTCTCGGAGTCCCTGACCAAGGGCATGCGGGTCATCGCCCAGGGTCGTCTCAACCAGCGCTCCTTCACCACCCGCGAGGGCGAGCAGCGCACCGTCGTGGAGATGCAGGTCGACGAGATCGGCCCCTCCCTGCGCTACGCCCGCGCCCAGGTCACCCGCATCGGTCGGGGCCAGGGTGGTCAGGGAGGCTTCGGCGGCCAGCAGGGCCAGGGCGGCTACAACGCCCAGGGCGGCCAGGGAGGCTTCCAGCCCCAGGGCGGTCAGGGCAGTTACAACGCCCAGGGTGGCCAGGGAGGCTTCGGCGGCCAGCAGGGCCAGGGCGGCTACAACGCGCCGGCCGGCGGCGCCGCTGACGACCCGTGGGCCACCGGCGGCACGACGTCCTTCGGTGACGAGCCCCCGTTCTGAGACTCGTCTCGCGCCGCGACGGTCGTCGGCGCTGCGCATCATCACATCATCTCGTCTGAGCGCCACCGGCGCTCGAAGCAAGGAGTACCACCATGGCGAAGCCTCAGCTTCGTAAGCCGAAGAAGAAGGTCGGCCCGGTCAAGGCCATCCGGGTCGGCACCATCGACTACAAGGACACCGCGACCCTGCGGAAGTTCATCTCCGACCGCGGCAAGATCCGCGCCCGCCGGGTCACCGGCGTCTCCGTCCAGGAGCAGCGCAAGATCGCCAAGGCCGTGAAGAACGCCCGTGAGATGGCGCTGCTGCCCTACTCGAGCTCCGCTCGCTGAACGGAGGCCACGGACATGACCACCAAGCTCATCCTCACGCACGACGTCACCAACCTCGGCTCTGCCGGCGAGGTCGTCGAGGTCAAGGACGGCTACGCCCGCAACTACCTCGTTCCCCGTAAGCTGGCCACGCCCTGGACGAAGGGCGCCCAGCGCCAGCTCGACCAGATGGCCGAGGCGCGTCGTCGCCGCTCGATCGAGTCCCTCGAGCAGGCCCAGGCCGCCCGGGCCTGGCTGGGGGACAACGTCGTGACCGTCACCGCGACCGCCGGCGCCAACGGACGCCTCTTCGGCGCCGTGACCACCGCCGACCTGGCTGCCGCGGTCAAGGACGCCGAGGGCCCGGTCGTCGACCGCCGCTCGATCGAGGTCAACCCTCCGATCAAGTCGGTCGGGCGTCACAGCGCCTCGGTGCGTCTGCACCCCGACGTCGTGGCGACCATCGAGGTCAACGTCGTCGCCGCTCGCTGAGCACTGTCCCTCGCGGGGGCGCTCCGGCGCCCCCGCGAGGTGCGTCCCCCCGGCCTGACCCCGCGAGGCGCCGGTCCACCTCTCTGCCGCGTTCGTACCTTGTGCCGCGAGTGCGCACGCTGTTGGTGCGCGCACGAGGCACAAGGTACGAACGCGCATATGGTCTGTGAGACCAGTGCCGCTCGGAAAGCCGCTCGGTACGTGCGCATGAGGGGCACAGAGTACGAATCCGTGGAGGACGGTGCTCCACAGGCGCCTGTCGTGCAGGGCGCGTCCACAGGGCTCGAGCCCTTCGCTCGCCTTGCCGCGGTCGCATCCCCCAGCCTGGTGGGCATGCAGACCACTCCCTGCCCGCCCGACCCGCCAGTCGTCCTTGTCTCGTCCCGGCCGCCCCGCGGCCTGGTGCACCCGGTACGGCTTCGTCGTGGCGTGTACGCCGACCTGCCTGCGTGCGACGACTCCTGGCGGGAGCGCCACGAGGTCTCCCTGGCGCGTTGCGTCGCGGCACTTCGCACCGTCCCCTCCGCCCGCGGGCTCAGCCACGAGTCGGCGGCGCTCGTTCACGGACTGTGGCTCCCGCACCCGGAGCCGGATGTGAGCCTTGTCGTCACCTCCAACCCGCACCGCTCGGCGCTCGTGCTGCCGGTCGTGGGCACCGGTCGGGCCGGGGTGCTTCTGCGTCGACGGCGCGTGCGTGTCCCGCAGGCACGATTCGTGACGGTCAACGGCCTTCCGGTCACTGACATCCTGCGGACGGCTGTCGACTGCGCCTTCGACCTGCCCGCCCGGGACTCGATCATGGTGCTCGACTCGGCCCTGCGCTGCCTGTGCCGGCCTGACCGGCGTCGGCGGGCTGAGGCTGAGGCGCGCTTCGCCGAGCTCCACGGGCAGTTGGTTGACGAGGTTGCCGCCCAGGGCGTGCGCGCCGGTGCGCGTCGGGCCCGGGCGGTCGCGGCGATGGCCTCGCCCTTCGCCGAGTCCCCGGGTGAGAGCAGGACCCGGTGGATCGCGGCGGCGACCGGTCTACCGGCCGCCGTGCTTCAGGAGCCGGTCGCCACCGCGGCGGGAGTGTTCTTCCCTGACCTCGCCTGGCCCCGATGGCGTGTTGCCGTCGAGTTCGACGGTCGACTCAAGTACACCGAGGAGTCTGACCTGTGGGCTGAGAAGCGCAGGCAGGACGCGCTCACTGCTGCAGGCTGGCGCCTGGTCAGAGTGGTGTGGGAGGACCTCGGGTCCCCGGCCGCACTGGGAAGCCGCCTGCTCGCGGCCTTCCCGGACGATGTCGCGCGGTCCTCGCAGCCGGTGCCCGAGCTGTGGGCCTAGATCGGTGGTCGCAGGCGGCGCTCGCAGTGCGCCGCCTGCGCAGTCGGTTACCGGGGCGAGACCGCCGGTTACCGGGGCGAGACCGCCCGCGCTGCCGGGGCCGGCCGCGCGCTACACCGGTTTCGTACCTTATGCCTCGAGAGCGGTCGATAAAGGTGCGCTCTCGAGGCATAAGGTACGAACGCGGCGGGTGCTGGGTGCGTAGGCGGTGCGCAGGGTACGAACGCGGCGGGTGCTGGGTGCGTAGGCGGTGCGTAGGGTACGAACGCGGCGGGTGCTGGGTGCGTAGGCGGTGCGTAGGGTACGAACGCGATGGGTGAGGTGGGGCGGGACGGGCGGGTGCTCAGGACGGACGGGGTGCGAAGGCCGCGAGGTGGCGGGTACGCAGGCCGGTCGTCGCGAGACGCGCCCCCATGAACACCCACCCGAAGGCGGCCCACAGCCACATGAGCGCGCCGGTGCCGGGCTCGGGCCAGCCCTGAGCGATGAGCGCGGTCAGAGGCAGGTAGGGCAGGAGCGTGACGACGCCCGCCCACGCCAGGTAGCGCCCGTCGCCCGCGCCCATGAGCACCCCGTCAAGAAGGAACACCGCTCCGGCCATGGGCATGGCGGTGCCCGCGATGAGCAGCGCGGGTGAGGCGGCCCCGACGACGGCGTGCTCCGGGCTGAAGAGCCGAGGGAGCCACGGGCTGAGAGCGGCCACCGCGGTGCCGAGGACCGCGCCGGAGGCGACGCCCCAGACCAGGCTGCGTCGCAGGACAGCGCGGACTTCTCCGACGCCCTCAGGATCCTCGGGGGGTGCGGTGCCGGTGGCCCCCGGCCCGGACCCGGTGCCGCCTGCGGCCCGGGCCTGTGCGGCTCCCAGGGCCCGCCCGATGAGTGCCTGCGCCGCGATCGCCAGGGCGTCGAGGGCGAAGGCTGTCAGGCCCCAGACGGCGGCCACGACCTGGTGCGCCGCCAGGGCGGTGGGCCCCAGAGAGGTGGCACTCCACACGGTGGCCAGGAGCGCCAGGCGCAGGGAGATCGTGCGCACGAGCAGGGGCAGGCCGGCGCCCAGGGAGGTCCCCAGGCCGGCGATCCGGGGCGCCACCGCGACCCCCTCACGCCGGGCCGCGTGAAGCACGGGCGCTCCCAGGGCGACCGCCATCGCCGTCTGAGACAGAGCGGTTCCCAGGCCCGAGCCGGCCACCCCCATCCCGAGGCCGTAGATGAGGACGGCGTTGAGCGCGACGTTGAGGACAGCTCCCGCGGTTGCCACGGCGAAGGGGGTGCGTGTGTCGAGCAGTCCCCTGAGCGTGCCGGTGGCGGCGAGGACGACGAGCATCCCCGGCAAACCACCGGCTGAGGCGCGCAGGTAGGCGACGGCGTTGACCGCCACCGCGTCCTGGGCGCCGAGAAGACCGGTCACCCGCGGGGCGCACGCCCCCAGGAGCGCGGCCGCCCCCAGGCCCAGGAGCAGGGCGAGCCACAGGCCGTCCACGCCCGCACGCAGGCCCGCGCGTCGGTCGCCCGCCCCGAAGAGCCGGGCGGTGGTCGCCGTGGTCGAGTAGGCCAGGAAGACGAAGAGGCCGACCAGCGTCGTGAGGACGGTGGAGGCCAGGGACAGCCCGGCCAGGCTGGCAGCCCCCAGGTGCCCGACCATGGCGGAGTCGACCAGGACGAAGACCGGCTCGGCGACGAGGGCCCCGAGCGCGGGCAGGGCAAGGGCCAGGATCTGTCTGTCGAGGGCGCCTGATGGGCGGCGCCCGACAGCCGTCATGGGCACGGCGACTCCGATCGGCGGGTCGTAGGGATGTCAGGACCTAGGGATCCTCTTATACCACACGTGACTCACTGAGAACCCTGTGGTCCCTGCAGGTGGAACGGGCGGGCGCTGGGCGCCGACGGTGAGTCTCATGTGGATAACAACTGAGCCCGACATCGAGGTCTTCCACAGAGTTTCCCACTTATCCACAGATTTGATCGCCCTTCGCCTCAGCATGTCGCCATGCGCCTGGGACCTGCGAGAATGCCCGCCATTCCGGGAATCCATCCTTGGCGTGACTTCCGTCTCCCCTCTGGTGTCCACCGCCGGACCCACCGAGGGGCAGCGCCGCGTCCCCAGCGCGCGCCGCCGCGTCCACAGGCTGCCCCGGGTTATCCACATGGGCGCCTCGCCTTCCGTTTGCCTCCGCCCGGGACGGTCGATAGCCTCGCGCGGGCACCGCTGGCAGGCGTGCGTCGGTGCGTCAGGAGGGACCCTTTGACCGACATCGACCACACCGGTGTGCCCGCCGGTCGCGGCGCCGAGCGGGACCGTGCGGCCGCCCGCTTCGACGGCGAGTTCGACCGGGTCCCGCCCCAGGACCTCGACGCCGAGATGGCGACCCTCGGTGGGATGCTCCTGAGCAAGGACGCGATCACCGACGTCATCGAGGTGCTGCGCGGCCCCGAGTTCTACAAGCCCGCGCACGAGTCGATCTTCGACGCCATCGTCGAGGTCTACAACCGCACCGAGCCGGCCGACCCGCTCATCGTCGCCGACGAGCTGGCCAAGCGGGGCGAGCTGGACAGGGTCGGTGGAGCCCCCTACCTGGCCAGCCTCATGGCGACGGTCCCGACGGCAGCCAACGCCGCCTACTACGCGCGCATCGTCAAGGAGAAGTCCCTCATGCGCGGCCTGGTCCAGGCGGGGACCCGCATCACCCAGCTGGGCTACTCCACCGACGCGGGGGACATCGCCGAGCTCGTCACCCTGGCGGAGGCCGAGGTCTACTCGGTGGCCCACCACGAGGGCCAAAAGGAGGACTACGTCAACGTCGGCGCGCTCCTCAACGAGGCCAACCTCGAGATCGAGGCGGGGCAGGCGCGAGACAGCGGGCAGATGACCGGTGTGCCCACGGGCTTCGTCGAGCTCGACGAGCTGACCGGAGGTCTCCACCCCGGGCAGATGATCATCGTCGCGGCGCGACCGGCCATGGGCAAGTCGACCCTGGCGGTCGACTTCTGCCGCTCGGCCTCGATCCACGCGCGCGGGCCGGACGGCAGGCCCATTCCCAGCTGCTACTTCTCCCTCGAGATGGGGCGCATGGAGCTCATGATGCGCATCCTGTCGGCGGAGTCGGGGGTCGACATGACGAAGCTGCGCGGTGGCAAGACGATGAACGAGCGCGACTGGGAGGACGTGGCCCGCGCCTACAACCCGGTGTCGGAGGCGCCCCTGTACATCGATGACTCCCCGAACCTCACGATGCCCGAGATCCGCTCCAAGGCCCTGAGGCTCAAGCAGCAGCACGGCCTGGGCCTCATGGTCATCGACTACCTCCAGCTCATGAGCTCGGGCAAGCGGGTCGAGTCGCGCCAGCAGGAGGTCTCGGAGTTCTCCCGGTCCCTCAAGCTCCTGGCCAAGGAGATCGAGATCCCGGTGATCGCGGTGGCCCAGCTCAACCGTGGTCCCGAGCAGCGCACCGGCAACAAGCCGCAGATGTCGGACCTGCGCGAGTCCGGATCGCTGGAGCAGGACGCCGACATCATCATGCTGCTCCACCGCCCGGAGTACTACCAGCCCGAGGAGCGCCCGGGCGAGGCCGACATCATCGTGGCCAAGCACCGTAACGGCCAGACCAAGGTCATCCCGGTAGCCTTCCAGGGGCACCTGTCGCGCTTCGCCAACATGGCCCGTGACATGGGTGGCGAGCCCGCCTACGAGTGACCCCCGCACCCCGAGATCGGGACAAGTGAGGTGGTTTCAGGGGGTGAGTGCAATGGGTGGTGCTTGGGAGAGGGGCTGGTTGTGGTGCGTGGGGTGTGGCCTGGTGTGGTTCGCGATGGTGTGCGGGAGCTGATCGAGTCGGGTTGGTTGGCTCGCGAGGCGGGGGCTTGTTTCTCGGTGCCTCAGTCCACGGTGTCGGACTGGTGCAGGCTGTGGGGTATGAGGATGCGGCACGGGGCCAGGGAGGGCGGGATGGTCGGGACGACCAGGCCTGCTGGGCGTGGTCGGGGCGGGTCGGGGGACGGGTTCGAGGTGATGGTCCGGGGTACCGGGCACGGCAGGCGTCTGGGGGCTCAGGGGCGCGGCGCGATCGCTGCGGGCCTGGCCAGGGGTGATTCCCTGGCCTCGATCGCCCGGTTCCTGGGGGTGGCTGTCTCCACGGTCAGCCGCGAGGTCGCTGCCGGCGGGGGCCGGCAGGCCTACGACCCCCAGGCCCGCCACGCCCAGGCCCGGGCCGCCAGGGCACGGCCCAAGGCGCGTGTGCTGGACTCCAACGACCAGCTGCGGGCCCTGGTGGTCCAGGGCCTGAGACAGCGGTGGTCGCCCCAGCAGATCAGCCGCCGTCTGGCTGCGGACCACCCCGAGCGCGATGATCTTCGTGTGAGCCACGAGACGATCTACCAGTCCCTGTACGTCCAGGGCCGAGGGACGCTGCGCGCCGAGCTGGGCCGTCACTACAGGCTGCGCACCGGGCGGAGTCGGCGCGTGCCACGCTCGGCCCTGGCCGGGCCCCTGGCCTCCAGGCCCTGGCTGGCCGACGCGCGTATCAGCACCCGCCCGGCCCAGGTCGCCGACCGGGCCGTGCCAGGCCACTGGGAGGGCGACCTGGTCATGGGCGCGGGCAACCGCACCGCGATGATCACCCTGGTCGAACGCACCACCCGCCTGGTCCTGATCGCCCCGCTGCTGACCGACCACACCGCCACCACCGTGGCCACGGTGCTGGAGACCATGATCAAGGGCCTGCCCCGCTCCATGGCCCGGTCCCTGACCTGGGACCAGGGCGGCGAGATGGCCCAGGTCGCCCGCTTCAGGACCGCCACCAACCTCGAGGTGTACTTCTGCGACCCCCACAGCCCCTGGCAACGAGGAACCAACGAGAACACCAACGGCCTGATCCGCGAGTTCTTCCCCAAAGGCACCGACCTGTCGACCTACCCCCTCCACGCCTTCGAACAGGCCCAGCACCTCCTCAACACCCGCCCCCGCCAGACCCTAGACTGGGCCACACCCGCAGAAGCCTTCAACAGGCTCCTGCAGAAAACAGAACACGACACCACCATTGCACTCACCACCTGAAACCACCTGACACCTCGAGATCGGGACAAGTGACACCTCGAGATCGGGAGAAATGACACCTCGAGATCGGGACAAGTGACACCTCGAGATCGCCGCATCCGGGACGTCGTCCTGTCAGGACCCGACGACGTCCCGACAACGCCCTGCCCGCCCGCGGGCGCCCCTACTCGACGTCCTGCGCGGACAGGTCGATCTCGCGCAGCGGTGTCAGCCGGGATCCGCGGACGAGCTTGAAGCCCAGCCACAGCGCCACCGTGATGGGCAGCCCGACGTAGGCCACGAGCAGGCCGTACCAGGTGAATCCGGACAGGGCCAGGTTGACGCCCTGCCCGATGATGACCAGGACGAAGACGACGAGGGCGAACCAGGTGCCCACCGGGAAGAGCTTGGCCCGGTAGGGCAGGTCCGCGACCGTGCGCCCCTGCGCCTTCCAGGCGGCGCGGAAGCGAAGGTGAGCCAGGCACACCCCCACCCACACGATGAAACCGGTCAGGCCGGTGGCGTTGTAGAACCAGGTGTAGGCCACCGAGTCGCCCACGAGGCTGGACAGGAAGCCGAGCATCGAGATCCCGACCGTGGCGAGCACGCCCCACACCGGCACCCCGGAGCGCGAGACCCGGGCGAAGACCCGCGGGGCCCGTCCCGATCCGGCCATGGAGTACAGGAGTCGGGACCCGACGTAGAGCGTGGAGTTGCCGGCCGAGAGCACCGAGGTGAGCACGACGGCGTTCATGAAGGCGGCCGCGATGGCCAGTCCGGCCCGCTCGAAGACGAGGGTGAAGGGGCTGGCCGCGATGTTCTCCTCGGAGGCCTGGAGCAGGTTGGGGTCGGTGTAGGCCACGAGCGTCGCCACGACCGCGATCGCCCCGACGTAGAAGATCATGATCCGCAGGAACACCGAGTTGATGGCCCGGGGCATCGTCGTGCGGGGTTTCTCCGCCTCACCGGCCGCCACGGCGGCCGACTCCACGCCGATGAAGGAGAACCCGGCGACCATGAGCACCGAGGTCGTCCCGGCCCATCCGCCCACGAAGGGCGCCTCGCCGGTGGTCCAGTTCCCCAGGCCGCCCTCGTGGCCGCCCATGATGCCGACGATCATCGCCACGCCCAGGATGAGGAAGACGATGATCGTGATGACCTTGATGCCTGCGAACCAGAACTCGGACTCCCCGAAGATCCGGGCGGAGAAGAGGTTGAGGGACAGGATGATCCCCAGGAACAGGGCGCTCCACAGCAGGGAGGGGGAGCCGGGGAACCAGTACTTCATGATGATCGAGGAGGCGACCAGCTCAACGGCGATCGTCATGGCGCACGAGTACCAGTACATCCAGCCCACCGTGAACCCGAGCGCCGGCTCGACGTACTCCCCGGTGTAGGTCTCGAAGGCCCCGGCCACCGGCCGGTGGGTGACCATCTCTCCCAGCGCCCCCATCATGAAGAAGATCGCCAGGCCGATGACGCCGTAGCTGAGCAGCGCGCCACCCGGCCCTGCGTCGGCGATCGACACGCCCGTACCGACGAACAGACCGGTGCCGATCGCTCCGCCGATCGCGATGAGGTTGACGTGACGGGTGCGCAGCCGGCGCTGGAGGGAGCCGGCCTGGGGGGCGGTTGCGGTGTGGGGGTGTCCACTCATGGGGACCTCCGTCGTCGTGGGGTCGGGCCCCCGCATCGTTGCGGCGGCCCGAGATGCGGCAGGAGAGCCGCAGCGGATAGAGTCCTAGCATAACGGCGCGATCACGTCGCGATACGTCCCAGGAACTGGAGTCACCCATGGAGATCACGGAGACCACGGAGGTCACCAAGGCCCTCGTCCGTCGTCCGAGCCCCCGCCTCGCCGAGGGCCTCGTCACCCACATCGAGCGCAGCGAGATCGACCTTGATCTGGCTCAGCGTCAGTGGCAGGACTACGTCGACGCGCTCCACTCCCAGGGCTGGGAGACGATCGAGGTCGAGCCCGCCCCCGACTGCCCCGACTCGGTGTTCGTCGAGGACGCGGTCGTCGTCTACGGCCGCACCGCCGTCATCACCCGCCCGGGAGCCGACGCCCGCAAGCCCGAGACCGTCGGTGCCGAGAAGGCTGTCGCCGCGCTGGGCTACGACGTCAAGCGCATCGAGGCCCCCGGCACGCTCGACGGCGGTGACGTCCTCAAGTTCGGCGGCACCGTGTGGGTCGGCCTGGGAGGCCGCACCAACGAGGAGGGCGTGCGCCAGCTGCGCGAGCACCTGGCCGCTGAGGGCGCCGAGACGATCGGGGTCCCCCTCACCAAGGTCCTGCACCTGAAGTCGGCCGTCACCGCCCTGCCCGACGGCACCGTCGTCGGTTACGAGCCGCTTGTGGACGACCCGAGCGTGTGGGACTCCTTCCTGGCCGTGCCCGAGGAGTCCGGGGCCCACGTCGTCCTCCTGGGGGGCGACCGGATCCTCATGGCCGCCGACGCCCCCCGCTCCGCCGAGCTGTTCCGCTCCCGGGGCTACACGGTCACGACGGTCGACATCTCCGAGTACGAGAAGCTCGAGGGCTGCGTGACCTGCCTGTCCGTCCGCCTGCGGGGCTGCCCCTCCTGAGACCGCGGTCCTCGACGACGGCGCCGGCGCCCCCACGGCAGGGAGCGTCGGCGCCGTCGTCATCCTCGGGACGAGGCGGGGCGAGGGGTGAGGGCGGCCTGCGGGCGGGCGGCCGGTGCGGCGTTGAGTGAGTCGACCAGGGCACGTCTGGACAACGGCCCGCGGGCTGGTGGTCGGTGAGACGTCGCGGCCCTCCGCGCCCGGCCCGGTTGGGTGGTCCGGCGCGGCTCGCCCTCAGCCCCGGTAGCGACCCTGGTAGACGCAGTCGAAGGGGGCTGCCCCGTGCATGCGGTGCTCGATGGAGGACACGACGACGTCCTTGGCGGTGACCGCGGCCGCGCGCGGGTCGGCCCCCTTGGCGAGCTCGGCCGTGATGGCGGCTGCCAGGGTGCACCCGGCGCCTGAGACGCGCTCGCGGCCGACGGCCGGGACCTCGAGGACCTGTGCGGTGCCGTCGTCGTAGACGTCGAGGGCCGTGTCGGTGCCCAGGAGCGTCCCGGCCTTGGCCACGACGACGGGGACTCCCTGGTCGTGGATGGCGCGGGCGGCCGCCGTGAGGCCCTCGACGTCCTCGATCGGCCCGAGGCCGGAGAGGACCTCGCTCTCGAAGAGGTTCGGGGTGGCCACGGTGGCGTGGGGCAGGACGAGCTCGCGCAGCGCGTTGTCGATGTCGAGGGCGGCACCGGGCTCCTGGCCCTTGCAGATGAGGACGGGGTCGACCACGACGTGGGGGAAGTCGTACTCGCCCAGGGCCCTGGCCACCGTCTCGATGGTGGGGACGGTGCCGAGCATGCCGATCTTGACGGCGTCGACGCGGCCGTGCACGGCCACCGCCGCCTCGATCTGGTCGTGGATGACCTGCGGGTCGACGGGCACGAAGCGGTGGCCCCAGTCGTTGGCGGGGTCGAAGGAGACGATGCAGGTCAGTGCGGTGCAGCCGAAGACCCCGAGCTGGTGGAAGGTCTTGAGGTCGGTCTGGGCGCCGGCGCCGCCGGAGGCCTCGGAGCCGGCGATGGTCAGGACGATCGGAGGGGAGTCGCTCATGGCGCCTAGCCTGCACCAGGAGGGTGGTCGGTGCACGCGACGCCCGACGGGCGGGCCGGGCGGGACGGGCGGGCCGGGGCAGGCCGGGGCAGGATCGGCCCCCGTTCCGGGGTCATCGTGCCCCTCCGGCCAGCCCGCGCGCCGGTGGTCGGGCTGCCTGTCACCGAGGTGGTCGCAGACATGCTCCGGCCCGCCCGCGCGCCGGTGGTCGGGTTGGCTGTCCGGAGTCGCTCTGCTGGCTCCCGGCCCGCCCGCCGGTGGTCGCTCAGGCTGAGGCGACCGTGAACCGCCTGCCCCGGTGGGCGTCGCGCTCGGCCTCGTCGAGCAGGGCCAGGGCGAGGTCGGCGGCCGACAGGCTCTCGCCCACGGGGCTGTCCTGACCGAGCACGTAGGCGCCGGATGAGTCCTCGGCGGGGAAGAAGGGCGCGGGTGACACAAGGGTCCAGGCCAGGTCGTCTCCTGCGGCCCGGAAGAGGTCGAGGACCTCGGTGAAGGCGCGCGCCTCGGCGCGGTAGGCCTCGGGGAAGTCCGGGTGGTCGACGAGGCGCACCCCCTGGGCGTCGATGAGGGACCCGGCTCCGCCGACGACGATGAGTCGGCCGGTGGGGCGTGCGCTGATGAGGGCGGAGAAGGCCTCGACCGTCGGCTGGACGGGCCCGCCCGTGCGGTCGGGGGACACGGCGATGATGGTGGCGTTGGCCGCGTTGACCAGGGCGAGGACCGCCTCGGTGTCGGCCAGGTCGACGACGACGTCGGCCGCAGCGCCCTCGGCGTGGCGGCCTGAGCGGGTGGCGGAGGTGACGGTGTGGCCCCGACGGGCGGCCTCGGCGACGGCGGCCGATCCGGCGGCGCCGGTCCCGCCGATGACGGTGATGTTCATGATCTCTCCTCACGGTGTCCGGGCGATGCGGTAGCCTCGCCGACAACCCGACGATATGATTGAGAAACTAAGTACCTCAAGGTAACTAAGGAGTGTGCTGTGTCACGGAGAGCTGGTTCCCCGAGTGCTGAGACGTCGACAGCGGCGCCCGTTGAGGCGCCCGGCCCGGGGGTCCCCGGGCCGGATCCTGGTGCCGGGGCGCGAGTGCCCGGTACCGAGCGCCCTGTCGCTGGAGCCGGGCGTGCGAGCGCCCCGGGCCCCTCGACCGCTCCGGTCCAGCCGGTTCACTCCTTCGACGTCCTGTCCCCGGCCTGCCCGTCGCGCACGGTCCTGCGGCATCTCGTCGACCGCTGGACCCCCCTGGTCGTCACCGTGCTCGCGCGCGGGCCGCGGCGTTTCAGCGAGCTGCGGCGCGAGGTGGGTGGCGTGACCGCGAAGGTCCTGACCGAGACGCTGCGCTCCATGGAGCGCGACGGTCTTGTCAGGCGTGAGCAGACCTTCGGGGTCCCTCCGAGGGTGGACTACTCCCTGACTCCTCTGGGCTCCGGTCTCATCGAGCCGATCGCCGTCCTGCGCGCCTGGGTGGAGGAGCACGCCGAGGAGGTCCTGGCCCACCGCGAGGCGCACGACCGAGCCTGACCGGGCCCGATCGTGCGTCACCGGGCCTGATGGGGCGTCATTGGTCGCAGACCCCGATCGGCTGGGAGTGGCGGGTCGTGCGGACGCTCGTGGGGTCGCACCTCGCGAGGTGAGGTCGCAGGTCGGGCATGCGACCTCACCTCGAAAGAGTCGACGTCACGGCCTGGGGAACGACCTCACGCACCACAGGGCGACCTCGTCGGTCGCAGGTGGTGCCGGAACAGGAAGGCGGGCGCGCCTCGTCGGAGATCGGCCTCTCGAAGGGCTGCCAATCGATGGTCTCTTCAGCGACCATAGGACCATGAGCGCCCCCAAGCACGCCGCCGCCGGCCCCGCACTGCCCGCCTCGGCCCCCACCTGGTCCGCCTTCGCCGCCGAGGTGCCGGCCGAGGTGCGCGACGCCGTCGACGACGTCCTGGACGCATCCGGCATCGACGCCGTCAGCCGGGAGATCCTCACCTCCCGCATCGAGCGCTGGTACCCCGACCTCATCGACGGGCTCATCACCCTCTACGGCGAGCCGCTCGCCACGACGACCGCCACCTCCTTGCTCGTCGAGGCCGCCGGCGCCTACCTCGAGCGGGATCCCGAGCTACGCAGCCTCGACCTGGCCCGCACCCTGGACCCCCTGTGGATCCAGTCCCCGGGACGGATCGGGTACGCCGGCTACACCGAGCGCTTCGCCGGGGACCTGCGCGGGGTGGAGGAGCGCATCCCCTACCTGCGCGAGCTCGGGGTCACCTACCTCCACCTCATGCCGCTGCTCACCCCGCGGCCCGGGGACTCCGACGGCGGCTACGCGGTGGCCGACTACCGCTCCGTGCATCCCGACCTGGGTGACATGGACGACCTCGCGCACCTGACCGGTGAGCTGCGCAAGGAGGGGATGAGCCTCGTCGTCGACCTCGTTCTCAACCACGTGGCCGCCGAGCACGAGTGGGCCCGGCGGGCCCGTGCCGGCGAGCAGCGCTACCGGGACTACTTCTTCATCTTCCCCGACCGCACCGAGCCCGACGAGTACGAGCGCACGCTGCCCGAGATCTTCCCCGACTTCGCCCCGGGGAACTTCACCTGGGACGAGGAGGCCGGCGGCTGGGTGTGGACGACCTTCAACTCCTTCCAGTGGGACCTCAACTGGCGCAACCCGCAGGTGCTCGAGGAGTACGTCTCCATCGTCCTCAACCTCGCCAACAAGGGTGTCGAGGTGCTGCGCCTGGACGCGATCGCCTTCACGATCAAGCGCAAGGGGACCGACTGCCAGGGTCAGCCCGAGGTCAACGCCATCACCGAGGTGCTGCGAGCCGTCACGCGTATCGCCAGCCCCGCCGTCGTCCTCAAGGCCGAGGCGATCGTGGCACCCACCGAGCTTCTCCAGTACCTGGGTCAGGGCCGTTACACCGGCAAGGTCTCCGACCTGGCCTACCACAACTCCCTCATGGTCCAGATCTGGTCGATGCTGGCCACGCGCACCGTGACCCTGGCCGTGCACGCGCTGAGCAACCTGCCGGTCGAGCCCGCCAGCGGCACGTGGATCACCTACATCCGGTGCCATGACGACATCGGCTGGGCCATCGACGACGCCGACGCCGGGGCCGTGGGGCTCAACGGGTACTGGCACCGGCTGTTCCTGTCCGACTGGTACCGCGGGGTCTACCCCGCCTCCGACGCCCGCGGCCTGGTCTTCCAGTACAACCCGGTCACCAACGACCGCCGCATCGCCGGGACCGCCGCCTCCCTGATCGGCATCGAGTCGGCTGCCGAGGCGGTCGAGGGCATCGACGAGCGCACCCCCGCCTGGCGCGAGGAGGAGCTGCGCACGTGGCTGGAGGAGCGCTTCAACGCCCTGCGACTGGCCAATGCAATCATCTACGGCTGGGGAGGGGTGCCGGTCATCTGGAGCGGCGACGAGCTCGGTCAGTTCAACGACCCGAACTGGGACACCGAGCCCGGGCACGAGGCCGACTCCCGGTGGGCCGGACGCCCGGTCCTCGACGAGGCGCGGGTGGCCAACCGCCACGACCGCTCGACGGTTGAGGGCAGGGTCTTCACCGACCTCGCGCACCTGGGGCGGGTCCGGGCCGGGCTGCCGCAGCTGAGCGCGGAGGTGCGCACCGAGGTCGCCCCGGTCGACGACGACGGCGTGCTCGTCACCTTCCGCGACCACCCGCGCGGCAGCTTCGTCGGGGTGTACAACGTGACACCGGACTGGAGGTCGGTGCCCGCCTGGCTCCTGGCCGAGTACGGAGTCCTCGGCGCCGTCGACGTCCTGACCGACACGGTCCCGGCAGGTTCGACGACGCTCGAGGGCGCCGGGGACGGCAGGGTCCCCGTGCCGCCGTACGCCGCCTGGTGGCTCGTGCGCGCCACCGACTGAGCCGGTCGGGTGCGCGCTTCAGCACGCGCACTCGTGCACGTGACGTGCATCATGGGCTCATGAGTGTGCACGACCATGCCCCGAGCGTGCCGGGAACCGGTGGCGCCGCCCGGAAGGCCCGGGGCTCACGCCTGACGGTGCTGCCGACCCCAGAGGCGGTGCCGGTCGCCGCCGACGGCCCTGACACGACCCTCGTGCCCACGGCCCTGGACTCCGCCACGCCGGCCGCGCTTCTCGCCGGGGAGTTCACCGCCGCGCGGGCCTCCCGGCCGCTGAGCGTCTTCGACATCATGCGCGTGGGGATCGGTCCATCATCCTCGCACACTGTCGGTCCGATGCGCGCCGGGCGGTCCTTCGCCGCCGAGCTCGCCGGGGTGCTCGACGCCTCCCTGCGCGTGGGCTCGGGTGCGCACAACCTGCGGGAGGGCTGCACCGAGCCGGTGGCGCGGCTGACCGTCGACCTCTTCGGTTCCTTGGGCGCGACCGGCCGGGGTCACGCCACCGACCGCGCCGTCGTCATGGGGCTGGCCGGATACGAGCCCGAGACGGTGCCCACCGAGGTCTGTCAGGGCCTGGTCGAGCAGGTCAGAGCCTCCGGCGTGCTCGTCGTCGACGGGGTGGCCCCCGTGCCCTTCAACGCCGACTCCGACATCACCTTCCTGCCCGGACGCGTCCTGCCCTACCACCCCAACGCCCTGACGATCACCGCCTCCTGCGCAGCCGGAGGGCAGATCCTGGGCCGCACCTACTACTCGGTGGGGGGAGGCTTCGTCATGGACGACGTCGGTGAGCCCGGGACGCCCTCGATCCGGGCGTTGTCGGCGGCCACGACCACCGAGGTGCACGCCACCCCCGCCCCCTTCCCCTTCTCGACCGGCGCGGCGCTGCTCGCGGTGTGCGAGCGCGAGGGGCTGCGGGTCTCCGACGTCGTGCTGGCCAACGAGGTCTCCGCGCGGCCCGAGGAGGAGGTCCGCGCCTACCTCGACAAACTTCGTGACACTATGTCGTCATGTATCGCCGCGGGACTGGAGGCCGACGGCGTCCTGCCCGGTGGCCTCGGTGTCCGGCGCCGTGCCCGGGCCCTCCACGAGCGGCTCACCGCGCAGGCCACGGGACCGATGCGCGCCTTCGCCATGGCCGACCCCCTGCGCGGGATGGACTGGGTAGACCTCTACGCCCTGGCCGTCAACGAGGAGAACGCCGCCGGCCGTCGGGTCGTCACGGCCCCGACCAACGGCGCGGCGGGGATCGTCCCGGCTGTCCTGGCCTACTACGAGGGCTTCATCCCGGGGGCCGACGACGACGGCGTCCACCGCTTCCTCCTGGCCGCCACCGCCGTGGGGGCGCTCATCAAGACCAACGCCTCGATCGCCGGGGCGGAGGTGGGTTGCCAGGGGGAGGTCGGATCGGCCTCGTCGATGGCGGCGGCCGGACTGGCCGAGGCGCTCGGGGGAACTCCCGCCCAGGTGGAGAACGCCGCCGAGATCGCGATGGAGCACTGCCTGGGCCTGACCTGCGACCCGGTGGGCGGCCTCGTGCAGATCCCGTGCATCGAGCGCAACGCGGTCGCCGCGGTCAAGGCCATCAACGCCGCCCGCATGGCGCTGTGGGGCCAGGGGCGCCACGCCGTCAGCCTCGACACGGTCATCGAGACGATGCGACAGACCGGGGAGGACATGCTCGCCAAGTACAAGGAGACCTCGCGCGGGGGGCTGGCCGTCAACGTCGTCGAGTGCTGAGGGGAGCGACGTCGACGGCGCAGGAGGCGCACGGGAGACACGGGCCGGAGGACCGGGACGGAGCCGGGTTCGCGTCGTAGGCCGACGGCATACTGGGGGCATGGATGGGTCCCGGGCTCTGTCGACGCCACAGGCATACAGCATCGCTGCACTGCGCACGCTTGTGCGTTCCGGACGCATCCGCATTCCGCAGTTCCAGCGATCCTTCCGGTGGGAGCACCGTGATGTCATCAGCCTGATCGACTCCGTCCTCAGGGGCTACCCCATCGGCAGCCTCCTGCTGTGGCAGCGCGAGGCCGAGGCTGACGACCTGCTGATCGGCGCGCTGCGGCTGCGGGCTGAGGCTCGCACGGACGCCCTGTGGGTGGTGGACGGCCAGCAGCGCATCACGAGCCTCGTCAACGTCGTCGACCCGGTGGCGGGGGCCAATCCCCCCTTCGCGGTCGGATACTCCCTGAAGGACCGCGAGGTGGTGCCCCTGCGTTCCAACAGCCAGGCGCTGGTCATCCCACTGCCCGACCTCTTCGACTTCTCCCGGGCCCTGGCTTGGCTGAGCGACAACCCCGACGCATCGGAGCACGCCGCCCACATCCAGGAGGTGGCCGGCAGGCTCAATACCGCCTCCGTTCCCGCCACGGTCATGGAGGAAGCCGACGAGGAGGTCCTGCGTGAGGTCTTCGACCGGATCAACAACCGGGGAAGGCTGCTGAGCAGCGCGGAGATCTTCAACGCCATCCACACTCGTCCGGCTATGGGGCTCACGACGTCGCTCATCGCCGCCCACATCGACGACGCCACATCATTCGGGGTCCTGGCGGACAAGATCATCGTGCAGGCGATCCTCGTGCGCCGTCATCCGGACATCTCCCGTGAGGCAAAGGAGATCCAGGCGGAGTTCAGCGACTCGTGGCGGACGGTGACTGATTTCCCGGAGGAGACCGAGCAGGAGGCCCTCGAGGGTGCCCAGTCGGCTCTCATCAAGGCCGTTCGCTTTCTACAGCAGCGCTGCAGCGTGCCACATGCGGCCCTGCTCTCGTTCCGTTTCCAGCTTCTGATTTCTACGCGGTTCTTCGCACTGTTTCCTGATCCGGATCAGCGGAACCTCGAGCTGCTCTCCCGGTGGCTGTGGAGGACGAGTGCGGGGGCGGACCAACTCAGGATCAGCGGCTCGCAGGCAGACCTCCGTGCCATGGCTTCCTGCCTCGTCGCCGGAGAGGAATCGGACTCCGTGCAGCGTCTTCTCGCGCGAGCCAAACTGCCCGACAGCCCGCGCTCCCCGGACCTCTCGGTGTTCCGTGCCACCCGGTCGGACAGCAAGCTCATCCTGGCCGCGCAGTGGAACCGCGGACCCGTGGATGTGAGGACCGGGGAGCCGATCACGGTTGAGCAGCTGCGCGAGCACCTCGATGGAGAGATGACGCCGAGCGCGGTGGTCGCCGACCTCGTCCCCGTGGCCGAGCTCGAGCAGGGAGCCCCCATTGCCGCGGCCAAGGTCTTCGCTGTCGTGGACCAGCGCGAGGTCATGGCGGGATTGCCGGAGCTGGGCGATGGGGCGCTCAGCTCGCTGCTTCTCAACCGAGATGTCGTTGCGCTGATGCAGGACAACAGGTTTATCGAGGCCGTCGAGGCTCGCGCCCGGATGCTGAACAGCTACCTCGAGGACTTCATCGCCGCCAGGACCGCCTGGGACCAGGAGGACACCCCGCCGCTGACCGACTACGTCGTCGGCGATCCCGAGGTCGGAGCATGAACGAAGTGGTCTACGCGGTGCTTCTCCACGGCGAGCACGTGGGATCCCTCCAGCACCGAGGGCGCTTCACGAAGCTTGTCTTCGACGCCGACTACTGGGACCGCCCCCACCGGATGGTCCTGGGGCGGTGGTTCGAGGACCACCCGCGCGAGCAGCCGCACGCGACGAACCGGGTTCCGGCCTGGTTCTCCAACCTCCTGCCCGAGGGGAGGCTGCGTGCCCTCATCGCTCGGGAGCAGGAGGTGTCGGAGCACCGCGAGATGGAACTGCTTGAGCGGATCGGCCGCGACCTGCCGGGGGCGGTGTCCGTCGTCCCGGACCCTGACCAGAGGGTCGAGGCCGGATTCGACGACGCGCTTGCCTCCCCGGAGCGGGATCCCGCATCCGCCCGGGGCCCGCGCCGGGCCTCCCTGGCAGGGATGGCACTCAAGTTCTCCATGAGCCGTCAGGGAGATCGCCTCGTCGTCCCCGCCCACGACGAGGACGGGGACTGGATCCTCAAGACGCCGGACCAGTCCTACCCTGGTCTGCCCGCCAATGAGCTCGCCGTCATGAGCCTGGCCCGCCGGGTCGGAATCGACGTGCCCGAGGCCAGCCTGTGGGACCGTGACAGCGTCGATGACCTCGGTCCCGGCGCCTGGCCCTCCCGGGAGACGGATGCCTACGCCGTGCGCCGCTTCGACCGCTCACCGGCCGGACGCGTCCACATCGAGGACTTCGCGCAGGTCCTCGGGCGCGTCGGTGCTGAGGATGGCAAGTACCGGTCCAATGTCGAGACGGTCCTCGGCCTGGCCTACCGCGGACAGGACCACGACTCACTCCAGGAGGCAGTGCGCAGGACCGTCTTCAACCTGCTCGTCGGCAACGGCGACGCCCACCTGAAGAACTGGTCCCTCATCTACCCCGACGGCCGCCGTGCCCGGCTCTCACCCGCCTACGACCTCGTGTGCACCGCCGCCTACCCCGAGTTGCCTGAGCTGCTCGGCCTGCCGTTCCTCGGCTCTCAGCGCCTCGATGAGGTGGGACGCGAGCACTTCGAGCGGGTTGAGCACCATCTGGGTGTCGGGCGCGAGGACGTGCGTGACGTCCTCGATGAGACAGTCGAGAGCTTCCGGTCGGTGTGGGAGGACCATGACGCCCCCGACCGGGTGCGCCGGTGGGTCGATGCGCACCTCGAGTCCACCACGGCCCGCCTGACCCGACCCGCGGCGGCACCCTGAGCAGGCAGGGACCCGAGCGCTCGGGTGGCGGCCGGTGCGGCGACGCTCGTCAAGCGTGTTGTCGTGGCCTCGGCAGGACACGGTGCGCCATGGGATCGAAGATCCGCGTTCGTGTCTCAACCCTGCCCTAACGTGGCAGCCGGACCGCGGAGGTCCACCAAACAGGCACCGAGGAGTGAGTGACGATGCTCGCCTACCGCAGCACCTTCAACGTCAAGGAACCAGTGGACACGGCCGTCCCGAAGATCCAGCGGGTCATGATCGAGTGGGCCGAGCGCAAGCACCGCAAGCGCCTGGGGCTAGGTGGTCTTGACGAGCTCCATCCCGGTGACAGGCTGCGTCCTGCTGATGGTCTCGAGTTCTTCCTCGTCGACTCCGTGGAGGACAGGTCGGGGGAACGGATCTTCGGTTTCGTCGTGATCGAGGGCGTGGGTGAGGACAAGTGGACCAGTCAGGTCATGGTCGCAGGTCGCCAAAGGCGGTCGGAGCCCGCCCGGGTGAGTGTCGAGATCGACGCACCACCCTCGGACAAGGACCGGCTGCGCCCCAGGGACGCAGGTGTACCGCGCTTCGTGCGCACGATGCTCGACAGTTTCGAGTGCGAGGACAACGGCATCGTCCTGGCCAGCTGTCCTCAGGTTCTGGGGCTCGAGGGGGTAGCGTCACTGCTTGATGAGATCCAGGAGGACGACCACCACGGGCTGGTCCTCGTGGCTGGCACATCGGGCAGCCTGCCCCTGCAGCCGTGGGTGGAGTTCCTGAAGGAGGAGATCACCGCCGACACCGTGGGCCAAGCGGCCACCTACGTCCTGGACGCAGAGGCCACCAGCGCCTTCAATGAGCGTGTCTCGGATCTCCACGAGGTGCGCGAGGGGTCGCTGCGCACCTTCCTGCCAGGCGTTCGGATCAACGATCCCGACGACGCTGCGCGCCACCGATTCCTCACGGCGCAGAGTCTCGCGGATGACTACCTGCGACGGCGAGCCAAGCTCGTGATGACTAGGCGCTCGCGCGCCTTCACCAATGTTCGTGCCCTCGACCGCCGGACACGCCGCTGTCTCGCGCTTCTTGGTCAGCACCTCGACGCGATCGAGTTCAAGAAGGATCCGACCCAGGAGTCGACTCCGGTCACACCTCTCGAGGGACTGCCCGTGATCGAGGCAGCCGGCGAAGGCAGCGTCGAGCGGTCCGTGCCCGCCCGCCCCTTGTCCGCTGCTCAGACGGCCGCCGTCGAGCAGGAGCGCAGGCGGGTCGTGGCGCTGACGACGGCCCTTGCGGTGCGTGAGGACTCACTCCGCGCCGCCCGGGACGAGCTCGTCCAGGTGCGCCACGAGGCAGATCTCTTCCGCAAGCGGGTTGACGCGGAGCTCAAGGACCTTGTCGACGAGCGCGACAGCCTCGCCGCAGAGCGGGACGAGCTCGACCTCAACCTCGCGGTGGCTCTGGAGGAGAAGGGGCAGGCCCTGACCCTGGCTCAGCGCCACGGCGCCGAGGTCGAGCGGCTGCGCCGCTGCCTCGAGGTCCTGGGCCGCGGGGCCGAGGCCTGGAAGGGTGAGGAGAGTACCCCCGCTCCGACATCGCCGGAGGACTGGCCGGCTTTGGCGGAGTGGGCGCAGGACGGACGACTGGCTCAGGCACTGCCTCTCGTCGACTTCACCTGCGACTGGGAGTGTGCGATCGACCTGGACGACCAGAACGAGTTCTCATGGTTCGCCAAGACCTGGGACATCCTGCGAGCCCTCAACGACTACGCCCGTGCCCGGAAGGACGAGTCCGTGCCGGTACACAACCTGTACGACTACCTGAGCCAGCCCCCTGAAGGCTTCCACTCCGTGCCGCGCTCCCGGTACAAGCCGACTGAGTCCGAGACCGTGGCCAACCGCGAGCGCTACCGACGGGAACGGGTCCTGCCCGTCCCTGAGCAGGTACCTGACCGGAACGATCAAGGCCGGATCTACATGGATAAGCACTTCGTCATCGCCCAGTCAGGCACGGTCTCCCCCCGGCTCTACCTCCACGACGCCACTGGCGTGCCGGGGTACGGGAAGGTCGTTGTCGGCTACATCGGGCGCCACCTCGCCAACAGCCAGACGAACTAAGGCGGGCGGGGCGGGCCGCAGCAGGTGGCCGCCGGCCCGACCGTGGTTTTGCGATACACCAAAGCCGTGGCACGATCTCCCCGTGACCGCAACGACGCAGCCCAGCACCGGTGGCACCCCCACCTCCGACCTCTGTGACGCACCGTCGGCCCGTCCCCGGCCGTGGTGGGCCGACGCCGTCGTCTACCAGATCTACCCCCGCTCCTTCGCCGACGCCGACGGCAACGGGATCGGCGACCTGGCGGGCATCCTGAGCCGAGTGCCCTACCTGCGCGCACTGGGCGTCGACGCCGTGTGGCTCTCACCCTTCTACCCCTCAGCCCTGGCCGACGGCGGCTACGACGTCGACGACTTCCGCGCCGTCGCCCCGCAGATCGGGACCATCGAGGAGTTCGACGAGCTCGTCGCCGCGCTCCACGACGCGGGCATCCGGGTCATGGTCGACATCGTCCCCAACCACTCCTCCAACCGCCACGCCTGGTTCCGCGCCGCCGTGGCCGGCGGTCCGGATGCCCCGGAGCGGAGCCTCTACCACGTGCGGCCCGGCGCCGGGGAGCACGGCGAGCTCCCCCCCAACGACTGGCGATCCATCTTCGGGGGCAGCGCCTGGGAGCGCATCGATGACCGTGACGCCGACGGCGCCCCCCTGACCGGACCCGGTACCTCCCGGCCCTACCAGTGGTACCTCCACGTCTTCGCCCCCGAGCAGCCCGACCTCAACTGGGACCACGCCCAGGTGCGCGAGGACCTGCTCACGACCCTGCGCTTCTGGTGCGACCACGGCGTCGACGGCTTCCGTGTCGACGTCGCCCTGGGCATGGCCAAGGACCTGTCCGAGCCCTACCGCCCCTTCTCCGAGATCCCCTGGTGGCCGCTGCCCGAGGACGGGTCCCACCCGCTCATGGACCGCGACGAGGTCCACGAGATCTACGCCGCCTGGCGGGAGGTCCTCGACTCCTACGACCCGCCGCGCTTCGCCGTGGCCGAGGCCGGGGTCGCCCCCTCACGCCGACCCGCCTACGCGGCCAGCGTCGGCCAGGCCTTCAACTTCCAGATGCAGGACGCCGACTTCACGAGCCGGTCCTACGCCTGGGCCATCGAGGCGGGCCTGGCCGACGAGGCCGAGTGCGGCTCGACGACCTGGGTGCTGGGCTGCCACGACGCCTCCCGGGTGGCCTCACGCTACGGCTTCGACCTCTCCGAGGACCGCCCCGACCAGGACGGGCCGCAGGGACAGGACGCCGCCTACGACCCGGGCGGCCAGGGCGTCCCCGCGGGGGTCCAGCTGCGCATGGCCCGCCAGTGGATCCTGTCCGACGGAGCCGCGCCCCACAACGACGCCGCCCTCGGCGAGCGCCGGGCGCGGGCCGCCGCGCTGGTCGTCATGGCGCTGCCCGGCGGCCTCTACGTCTACCAGGGCGACGAGCTGGGCCTGCCCGAGGTCCCCGACATCCCCGAGGACCGGCTCGCAGACCCCATCGCCCGGCGCAACCGGGGAGTCGACAAGGGGCGCGACGGCTGCCGTGTCCCCCTGCCCTGGGCGAGGCAGGGATCGTCCTTCGGCTTCGGCCCCGAGGGCGCCGAGCCGCCCTACCTGCCCCAGCCCGCCGGGTGGGGTGCGCACAGCGTCGAGACGCAGGAGGCGGAGCCCGGCTCGACCCTGCTCCTGTACCGCGAGGGCCTGCGGCTGCGTCGCGAGCTGTGGGGGGCGGCCAACCGCGAGCCCCTGCGCTGGGTGCGGCGGGACGAGGAGGTCCTGGCCTTCGCCCGCGGGGACCTCCAGTGCTGGACGGCCTTCGGTAACGACGTCGAGCTGCCCGCCGGCGAGGTGCTCCTGGCCAGTGCCGAGCCCCTGCGGCACCTCGACCCCAGCGGCCGGCAGGTCGTGGTCCTGCCCCGGGACGCCACCGCCTGGCTGCGGCCCACCGTCTGACACTGCCGGCCGCCCCGCGGACAACGGGGCGGCCGGCAGTCGAGCCGGATGCGCTCGGGCGTCCCTGGCCCGGGGTCAGCCTCGGGGGTCGGTTCCGGGGTCAGCCCTGCTGCGGCGGCTGGCCGCCACCCATGGCGCCACCCATGCCCCCGGAGGACAGGGCGGACGCGGTCCCGGTGGCCGACCCGCCGGAGGTGGTCTCGACGGTGTACTCCGTGCCCTCGGTCAGGCCGAGGACCGTCATGTAGTCGGCCGAGATGATGCTCGTCAGCTCCCAGCTGTCGCCGTCGGCGCTCGTCACCGTGATCGTGTCCCCCGCCGAGACCGAGGGGTCACCGGTCACGCCCACGAGAGTGGTCTCGCCGTTGGCGTCGATGGCGCCGTCCATGGAGCCGGTCGAGCCGCCGACGACCACCTGGCCCCCGGTGACGAAGGCCGACCCGTTGGAGTCGATGCCGTCAGAGGCGGCGTAGTCGATCTGCACCGCCCCGCCCGAGATCGTGAGCACCGAGCCGTCGTCGGACTCGGAGTCCGCGCTCTCGTAGCCCTCGATGGTGAAGTCGCCGTTGGAGGCGTTGATGCCGTCGTCGCCCGAGGTCACCGACAGCTCGCCGCCGCCGATGTTGACGAAGGCCGCCTGGAGACCCTCCTCGGCGGTGTCGAGCACCACCGTGCCCGAGTCCTGGGTGTAGGACACCCCCGCGTTGATCCCCTTGGGGGAGGCGGTCGTGTCCGAGGTGTCCTCGGTCGCGGCCTGCTGGCCGGGGCCCGACTCCTCGGCGGGGACGGCGTTGACCTGGCCGCCGCCGGCGGTCACCGTCAGGGTCGTGTCCTCAACGGTCACGTCGGTGACGGCCGCCACACCGTCGTCACCGGCGGTGATGGTGACCGAGGCCTGCCCGAGGGCGACGAAGCCCTGCGTCTCGTCGGTGTCCTCGCTGGCCTTGAGGCCGTCACCGCCGGCGGTGACCGTCAGGGTCCCGCCGTTGACCACGAGGTAGTCCTTGCCGCGGATTCCGTCGTCGGCGGCGTCGACCGTGATCGTGGGGTCGCCGACGATGGCCAGCCCGTTCTTCGAGGAGATCGCGTCGTTGGAGCTGCCGGTGACGTCGAGCGAGCCGGTGCCCGCGATGGTGAGGGTGTCGGAGGAGAAGAGCGTCGCCGTGGCGGCCTCCTCGCTCGTGTCGGCGTAGGTGGCGCCGTCGGCCAGCGTGTTCGTGCTGCCCTCGGCCAGGACGAGCACGGCGGTGCCGGCGTCCTGGATGTCGACGGCGGGGCCGTCGGCGTTCGTGATCGACACGTTCTCCGCGACGAGGCGCACCTCGGCGTCGGGGGCGTTGACGATGACCTCGCCGTCGTCGAGGGTCCCGGTCAGCACGAAGGTGCCCGCCCCGGTGATCGTCACGGTGGTCCCGTCGACGCTCACGGCGTCGGCGTTGGTGCCCGAGACCTCGACCGAGTCTCCCGAGGCGGTGATGGTCGTGGCCGAGGAGGAGTCGTAGGTGCCGGCGGTGTCCTCCTCGGTGGCCGCCGAGACGGCCTCAGAGGTGTCGGCGTTGGCGGCCAGGACCTCCGCGGCGCTCGCACCGGTGGAGGCCTCGGCGACCGAGGAGGAGATCGAGGTCCATGCGGTTGCGCTCGTCTCCTCCGACGAGCTTGTCGTGTCGGTGCTCGTGCTCGCCGTCCCGGAGGTGGAGGTCGTGGAGGCAGTCGAGCTCGTCGAGGTCGATGAGGTCGACGAGCCGGAGGCGGAGTCGGCCGAGGGCGACAGGGACGAGCCGCAGGCGGCGACGAGAGCGATCGAGGCCAGGGCGGCCATGGCGCCGGAGGCGCGGCGGGCGGTGGTGCCCTTGAGCGGGTTCTTCATGTGTCTGTTCTCCTTGGTTGGCGGGCCGTGGCCCGTCTGCGGTCTGGTGCGTCGTCAGGCGGCGCGGTGGTGAGGCAGGTCGTGAGCGGTCGGGTGGGGCGCGTGGGTGCCAGGGGCGACCGGGGCGAGCTCGTGGGTGAGGACCCGGTGCCACTTGTTGGCGGGGAGCCCGGGGCGCAGAGCGGCCATCCCGGTGGCGTACTTCGAGAGCCGGGCGGGGCGGTGGCCCTGGGACCACAGGAAGCGGTCGGCGGGTCCGGGGGTCGCGGGGCTCTTCGTCTCGACGATGGCGAGCTCGCCCGCGGGCAGGAGCGGTCCTCGGTCCACCGTGCCGAAGCGGTCCCTGCGCAGAGCCGTCCACGTCAGGCCGGTGTCGATGGTGGTGCGCGCCCTGTCCCCGGGCAGGTGCAGCGTCGTACGCCAGTACGTGGTCGCCATGACCGGCACGAGGCGGGTGGCCAGGTCCCGGCCGCACTGGGGCGAGCAGATTCCTGAGGCCGCCAGGCAGTCGGAGACGAAGAGAAGGCCCTCGGTAGTGAGACGGTCTGCGTCCTCGAGCGGGTAGGGGATGCGCTCCTTGACCGTCGAGTCCCGTGCGCCGCGCGTCTTGACCTCGAGGAAGCAGGTGCCGGAGTCCAGGTAGGCGCGGGTGCGGACCTTGAACCGGCGGCGGCGCTTGCGGGCGGCGAGCATGTAGGCGCTCAGCTCAGGGGTGTCGAAGTAGGTTGAGGCGTAGGCGAAACGACGCCTGCCGTCGATCTCCAGCGCGAGGGCCCGACCGCTCAGGGCGTTGGTGACGTCCTGGACGGTGGCCGCGGGCACGAGGTACTTGCGGTCGACACGGGTGAGCAGGCCGGCGGCTTCGTTGAGGGCCTCCAGGCTCGTGGGGGCGAGGTGGCCGGTGTCAAGCGGCGGGCAGATGGTGGCGGCCATGGCTGGGTCATCTCCTCTCGGGCGTCAGGTCCGGGCCCCGGGGCCTCCGGGGCGTGTCGTCAGCGAGCTGCTGCGTGCTGGGGCTGGTAGGAGGCGGGCACCTGCGGGGGTGTGTGCGGGGCGCTGTACCACTCGTCGAGCAGGGAGGACTCGGGCGTCGCGGGCAGGGCGCTCGGCGTGTCCCCAGGGCGCTCGTCGGCGGAGGCGGGGGTGCGGTGGAGGCGGTAGCGCACGTCGACGAGGGTCGTGTCGTTGACCAGGTCGAGGCGCTGGACCTCCAGGCTCCGCACGGTCCCGCCGAGCAGCTTCTCCAGGTGGGCGACGAGGGCCTGCTCGTCGGCGATGGCACGGTCGAGCATGACCACCTGGTGGCGGTTGCGGCGCACGAGGGCCGGGTGGTCCCCGATCCACAGGGAGGCGACGACGAGGCCCATGAGCAGGCTGGTCACCGCGATCGGGGCGCCGATGCCTCCGAGGAGGCCCAGGGCCAGCGCCGCGAAGAAGTAGGCGATCTCGTGCTGGGAGATCTCGGTCGAACGCAGACGGATGATCGACAGGACACCGAAGAGCCCCAGGCCCAGACCCGCGGAGATCGTGGCGGTGGCGAGCAGGAGGGTCACTGCCAGGACACCGACGTTGATGCCGATGTAGGCGGCCAGGAGGTCCTTGCGTCCGTGGCGTGGCAGGTAGAGGGCGCCGATGAGCAGGGTCAGGGCGAGCAGGTCTGCGGCGATGTAGGCAAGGGAGGCGAGGCTCATAAGGTGGTTCCTTGATCCTTGGATCGGTGGGCGGTGGGTCGACCTGGTGTCGGCCTCGATGACCACGAGTCAACGGCCCCTGCCCATGAGGATCCTGTGAAGGGCATGTCCCTCAGGCATGGGGTTCGGATCACAGCGGTCCCGGTGGCGGCGGGTGCGGGCAGCGTCTCATCGGGGCGGGCGCGCCTCGGCTGGGCGGGCAGCCGCTCGGCTGGGCGGGCGCCCGGCCGAGGTGCGCGCGGGGTGCGGGCGCGCGCGGGGTGCGGGCGCTTGTGGGGCGGAGGAGGCGCCCGGGCCGGGCTGGCGGGCGGGCGGTCAGGCCAGCGCGAGAGCTATGTCGCCCGGTCGGATCCAGCCCCGGCGACGCATGAGCGCGCAGATGCCCCAGCTCAGGGCGGCGGGAGCCACGACGTGGAACAGCACGATGGTCAGCGCCAGGCGTCCTGCGGGCACCGAGGTCGACATGACCTGCCAGGTCATGACCTGGCCGACGAGTCCCGCGGACCCCATGCCCGAACCCACGGCGTTGGACTCCATGCGCAGCACGACGGTGGACACCGGGCCCAGGAGGGCCGAGGCCAGAGTGGGTGGAACCCAGATGAGGGGGCGGCGCATGATGTTGGGGACCTGGAGCATGGAGGTCCCCAGGCCCTGGGCGAGTAGCCCGGACCAGCGGTTGTCCCGGAAGGAGGCGACGGCGAATCCGACCATCTGGGTGGTGCAGCCGATGGTCGCCGCCCCGGCCGCGGTGCCGGACAGTCCCAGGATGACCCCGAGCGCCGCCGAGGAGATCGGAAGGGTGAGGACCATGCCCATGACGACCGACACGACGACCCCCATGACGAGGGGCTGACGCTCGGTTCCCCAGTTGACGACCTGACCCAGCGACGTCATGGCCCGGGAGATCGGGGGACCCACGAGGAGGCCGGTGCCCCCGCCGACGATCACGGTGGTCAGGGGGGTGAGGAGGATGTCGACCGGGGTGCGCCCGGCCACGAGCCTTCCGGCCTCGACCGCGACCCAGGCTGCCAGGAAGGCGCCCAGCGGCTCGCCCGGCCCGCGCAGGACGAGGGAGGCCCCGGCGCCGTCGGTCACGACGGCGGAGCCGGCCAGGAGCGGGGCGGCGTAGGCTCCGATCTGCCCGGCCGCCCCCGCGCCCACGAGGACGAGGGTGCCTGCGCCCAGCCGGTGGGCGGTTCCCAGGCCGATCCCCGCGCCGGTGACCGACGAGGCGACCCGGCCCATGAGGACGACCGCCTCGCCGGCGGTCCCGGGCAGTGCGGTGCCGAGCTGGGTCAGGATCGTCCCGATGATGAGCGTGGCGAACAGCCCGTGGGTCATGCCGGTCAGGCCCTCGATGAGGACGCGGTGGGCCAGGGCGCGCAGCGCAGGCAGGACGGTGGCGGGGGCGTGCGGTCTGGTCATGAGGCCTCGGGTCGCTCACGGGGCGGCGCCCCGTAGGTGTCAAGACACCTGGAGTCTAGCCTGCTCGGAGTCCGGTGCGCCGCCGGGACCGGTGCGCCGCCGGGACCGTCGCCGTCGGGCCCGGTGCGCCGTCGGGGCCGGTGCGCCGTCGGGGCCGGTGCGCCGTCGGGGCCGGTGCGCCGTCGGGACCGGTGCGCCGTCGGCCCCGTGCGCCGTCGGGGAACCGAGGGGGCGCCCGGAGTGGGCCTCACCGCAGGAGGCCGAGGGCCTGGAGCCGGGCCTCGATCTCGTCGAGGACCTGCTCGGAGTCGGCCTCGATGGTGTGGGTGTGCCAGCCGTTGGTGAGCTCGGCCAGGACGGAGGAGTCGGGGAGGCGGGCCAGGAAGTGGGTGAGGTCCTCCGTGTCCTCGATGAGCAGGTCGACGGTGATCTGCCCGTAGAGCCGGTGCTCGACGGACACGTCGAGCACCCGCCCCCCTGACTCGACGATGGCGCTGAGCTCGGCGGGGATCTCCGCGCGGGAGTGCTGGACGGCGACGGAGCGGCGGGGCCTGTCAGAGGGCCTGGCCACGAGGTATCCCCGGTTGGTCGCGCGGATCGCGTGGCCGGCGGCCCGCAGCAGGGCGACGTCGCCGACGATGACCTGGCGGGAGACCCCGAGCTGCTCGCCCAGGGACCAGGCGGCCACGGGCGCGGTCGCCGAGGTCAGGCGGGTCAGGATCTCCTCCCTGCGCTCGACGGCGTCCACATGCTCCTCCTTGGTGTGCGGCGGCGCGGTCCCTCTGGCGGGCTGTGTGGCAGGACCGCCACGGCGGGCTGCACGGTCCGGTCGTGGCGGCGGGCTGTGTGGCAGGACCGCCACGGCGGGCTGCACGGTCCGGTCGTGGCGGCGGGCTGCACGGTCCGGTCCACCGGGGCCTGCGCACACCGTATCGTCCCGGCGTCGTGCCACGGCGCCCTCGAGCGCGGGCGAGCGCGGGCGAGCGCGGCGCCGCGTTGCCGCGACACGCCCGGGAGCCATGTGACGGGAAACCAATTTCTAGGACTTTGTCCCCAGGGTGGGGAGCGGTCGTCCTTCAGGGGAGTGGATGGCTGTGCATGAGGGGAGGAGTTCGTGTCACACCCTTGGGGCACCATGGTTCTGCGGATCCGGAAGGCTCGGAGCGCCCGCTCGGTCGCCGACGGCGTCGGGTGGGCCCACCGGGCCTCCACACTCTCGAGGCGACTGTCCACAGGAAGGAGGCGAGCTGTGCACAGCACCACGCTGGACACATCATCTTGGGGTGCTGGCGGGCACCTACCCCTAGGGGTAGTGTCTTGCCCCGCAGGGCCCCGCGCCCTCCCGCGAACTACACACGTGTGGTTACACCGGCGAAAGCCCTCCGTCGCGAGGGGCCGGGATGACCGCGCCCGGCCCTGATCCACCTCTCGACTGCCAGGAAGTGACCGACATGGCGATCACCGTCTACTCCAAGCCCAACTGCGTCCAGTGCACCGCGACGTACCGCGCCCTGGACAAGGCCGGCCTGCCCTACGCGACGGTGGACATCTCCGTGGACGCCGAGGCCCTCGAGCAGGTCAGGTCCCTGGGCTACGCCCAGGCGCCGGTCGTCATCGCAGGCGACGCGCACTGGTCAGGCTTCCGCCCCGACAAGATCAAGGCCCTGGCCTCCGCCCGCGAGGCCGTCGCCATCTGAGCGGGGGCCGGGCACCGGTGAGCGCACGGCCCCTCCTCGTCTACTTCTCCTCGACCTCGGAGAACACGCACCGTTTCGTCGGCAAGCTCGGCCTGCCCGCGGTCCGGATCCCGCTCCTGCCCACCGACGGGCCGTTGCGGGTCGATGAGGAGTACGTGCTGGTCGTGCCCACCTACGGTGGTGGAACCGTCAAGGGCGCGGTGCCCAAGCAGGTCATCCGCTTCCTCAACGACCCGCACAACCGCTCCCTGTGCCGAGGAGTCATCTCCTCGGGCAACACCAACTTCGGCGAGGCCTACTGCCTGGCCGGTGACATCATCGCCCGCAAGCTCGACGTGCCGGTGCTCTACCGCTACGAGCTGCTCGGGACCCCCGCTGACGTCGCGCGCGTCACAGAAGGATTGGACACGTTTTGGCAGACACGCTGACGGACACGGGTCTGGAGCCCGTTCCCTCCCCGGACCTGGACTACCACGGGCTCAACGCCACGCTCAACCTGTACGACGCCAACGGGCTCATCCAGTTCGGCGCGGACCGGGAGGCTGCCCGCCAGTACTTCCTTCAGCACGTCAACCAGAACACCGTCTTCTTCCACGACCTGGAGGAGAAGCTGGAGTACCTCGTCGAGGAGGGCTACTACGAGAAGCCCGTGCTGGACAAGTACTCCCCGGAGTTCGTCAAGGCGGCCTTCAAGGCGGCCTACGCCCACAAGTTCCGCTTCTCGACCTTCCTGGGCGCCTTCAAGTACTACACCTCCTACACCCTCAAGACCTTCGACGGCAAGCGCTATCTCGAGCGTTTCGAGGACCGCGTCACCATGGTGGCGCTGGCTCTTGCTGACGGGGACGAGGCACTGGCCACGAACCTCATCGAGGAGATGATGACCGGCCGCTTCCAGCCGGCCACTCCCACCTTCCTCAACGAGGGCAAGGCGCAGCGCGGCGAGCCCGTGTCCTGCTTCCTCGTGCGCATCGAGGACAACATGGAGTCGATCGCCAGGGGCATCAACTCCGCCCTCCAGCTGTCCAAGCGCGGCGGCGGCGTTGCCCTCCAGCTGACCAACCTGCGCGAGATGGGCGCCCCCATCAAGCGCATCGAGAACCAGTCCAGCGGCGTCATCCCGGTCATGAAGCTCCTGGAGGACTCCTTCTCCTACGCCAACCAGCTCGGCGCGCGCCAGGGGGCGGGTGCGGTGTACCTCCACGCCCACCACCCCGACATCATGCGGTTCCTCGACACCAAGCGCGAGAACGCCGACGAGAAGATCCGCATCAAGACGCTGTCCCTGGGCGTGGTCATCCCCGACATCACCTTCGAGCTGGCCCGAGACAACGAGGACATGTACCTCTTCAGCCCCTACGACGTCGAGCGCGTCTACGGGGTCCCCTTCTCGGAGATCTCTGTGACGGAGAAGTACCGGGAGATGGTCGACGACGGCAGGATCAAGAAGAAGAAGATCAACGCCCGACAGTTCTTCCAGACCCTGGCGGAGATCCAGTTCGAGTCGGGCTACCCGTACGTCATGTTCGAGGACACGGTCAACCGGGCCAACCCCATCAAGGGAAAGATCACGATGTCCAACCTGTGCTCCGAGATCCTCCAGGTCTCGGAAGCCAGCGAGCTCGCCGAGGACCTGTCCTACACGCACGTCGGCAAGGACATCTCCTGCAACCTGGGCTCCCTCAACATCGCCAAGACGATGGACTCCCCGGACTTCATGCGCACCGTGGCCACCGCGGTGCGGGGGCTGACCGCCGTCTCCGACCAGACCCACCTGCCGAGCGTGCCCTCGATCGACCGAGGGAACCGCGAGTCCCACGCGATCGGCCTGGGGCAGATGAACCTCCACGGCTTCCTCGCCCGTGAGCGCATCCACTACGGCAGCGAGGAGGGGCTGGACTTCACCAACGTCTACTTCGCCTGCGTCCTGTTCGCCGCGCTGACCGCCTCCCACGAGCTCGCCGTCGAGCGCGGGCAGGCCTTCGTCGGCTTCGAGGACTCGACCTACGCCAGCGGGGAGTTCTTCGACAAGTACCTCAACGAGGACTTCCTGCCCGTGACCGAGCGGGTCAAGGAGGTCTTCGCCGCGAGCTCGGTGCACGTCCCCACCCGTGCCGACTGGGCCGAGCTGGCCGAGAAGATCAAGCGGGACGGCATCTACAACCGCAACCTTCAGGCGGTCCCTCCCACCGGCTCGATCTCCTACATCAACCACTCGACCTCCTCGATCCACCCGATCGTCTCCAAGATCGAGATCCGCAAGGAGGGCAAGATCGGGCGCGTCTACTACCCGGCGCCCTACATGACCAACGACAACCTTGAGTACTACGAGGACGCCTACGAGATCGGCCCCGAGAAGATCATCGACACCTACGCGGCGGCGACCCAGCACGTCGACCAGGGTCTGAGCCTCACCCTCTTCTTCCCGGACACCGCGACGACCCGCGACATCAACCGAGCCCAGATCTACGCCTGGCGCAAGGGCATCAAGACCCTCTACTACATCCGCCTGCGCCAGGCGGCGCTCGAGGGCACCGAGGTCGCCGGCTGCGTGTCCTGCATGCTGTGACTGCGTCGAAGGGCGCTTTCGAGGCGCGTGGCTCGGGTGTTGGAGACCTGACGCGCCCCTATCGGGTATTCGTCGACGAGTCTGAGGTCGAAGGCTACTCGGTGACTGCCGTCTACGTATGGCCTGCTGACGTGCATCACATCAGGAGGAGTCTTCAGGGATATCTGATAGCGGGCCAGCGCTCTATCCATTTCACGAAGGAGCGCGATGAGAGGCGGAAGGTGATTCTTCGTGCGATCACGGAGATGCCTGTCAGAATTGAGGTGTACCGAACCTGCCACAAGCCTCGCCGTGGACGTCCGGCGTGCCTGCGTGCACTCGCCGAGAGTCTTCAGGGCGGCCCGTGCCAGCAGCTCGTCCTGGATCGGAACGACTCCGTCATTGCTTCTGACAGGCAGATTCTCAGTCAGGTGCTTTCTGGTCGTTGGGACGGGACCTATGATCATCTCCACGACCACGAGGAGCCTCTCCTGTGGCTACCTGACGCTGTGAGCTGGTGCTGGAACAAGGGCGGGCGATGGCGGGCGGAGGTCGAACAGATGAATCTCACGGTCATCGATCTCGACGTATAGCGCGCGAAACCCGGCTCGCCCACCGTCCGGAAGGCTGCCGGGTTCACTTCATACCGCTACTGCGACACGCTCTAACATACTATCGGCCCCGGGGCTGGCTGGGCAAGTTCACGCGTAGGTCATCGGCCTGGTCCCGACACGGATCACCGGCCACTGAGCGCCCTGCCGACGGCTGTGCGCAGGTTGACCGGCCCGTGCGCCAGCGCGGCCTCCGTTGGCTCCCCGGACCTGCGAATCTCGACGAGCTCGACCCCCGGCGCCCGCAGACGCTCTGCACCCTCTCGCAGGACCCCGCCGAGCACCAGCACCGGCACCCCGTGACGTCGTGCGACACGCACGACACCTCCGACCGCCTTGCCCTCCAGGCTCTGGGCGTCGACGCCGCCCTCACCGGTGAGGACGAGGTCGGCGCCGGCGATCCGGTCCTCCAGCCCGACGGCGCGCGCCACGGCCTCGAACCCGGGAGTCGTACGGGCCCCGAGCACGGCCGTCAGGGCCAGGCCCGCGCCCCCTGCCGCGCCGGCTCCCGGCGCATCGACCTGGCTCTCGGCGCCGACCAGCGCTGCCAGACGCCCGAGCTGGGCGTCCAGGGAGGCTATCTGGTCGGCGCGCACGCCCTTCTGCGGACCGAAGACCGCCGTCGCCCCGTTCGGTCCGAGCAGCGGGTTGGTGACGTCGACCGCCGCGGTCAGCTCCACCCCTGCCAGCCGCTCACGTGCCGGGCCGACATCGATGCTCGCGATTCGACTAAAGGCCGCAGGCACGGGCTCGACACGACGGCCGGCGTCGTCACGCAGTACCGCGCCGAGCGCCTCAAGCATCCCCAGCCCCATGTCGTGAGTCGCGGAGCCGCCGACCCCGACGACCACAGCCCTCGCCCCGCGCCTGACGGCGGCTAGGAGCAGCATCCCCAGACCGCGCGTCGAGGACCGCATGACGTCGCGCTCGGAAGGAGGGATCCGCTCCAGCCCGGAGGCCTCGGCAAGGTCGACGGCCGCGGAGAACCTGCCCGGAGGGCCGCACAGCCCCAGGCCGGCGGTGAGGTGGCGGCCCAGTGCGTCGACGGCGGGAACCTCGATCCACCTGCCGTTGCAAGCGGCGGTGACGATCCGGGCGAAGCCCTCGCCGCCATCGGATACAGGAAGGAGGTCGACAACGGCGTCGGGCAGGGCGTCGGCAACGCCCAGGGCCATGGCCCCGGCGGCCTCAGGGGCGGTCATCGACTCCTTGAAGGAGTCGGGGGCGATGACGATCCTCATGCGACGATCCTGCCACCCCCTTCCACCGCGAGATCGGGACTTATGACACCGCGAGATCGGGACTTATGGCACCGCGAGATCGGGGGAAGTGGTACGTCGTGGTCGGGATCGTGGGGGCGGGTTGGTCGGTGGAGGGTGTTGTCTCCGTGGCACGCCGTGGGGTAGCCGGCTGCGGGGGTGGGGGTCCGTGTCTGCCGGGTCCGCCACGTCAGGGCCGGGCCAAGCCGGGCCGGGTTGGGCTGGACCGACGAGCCAGGCCAGGACGGCCCGGACCTGGCCGAGGCAGGTCCAGGACACCTGGGGGTGTGCGCTGACCAGGTGCCGGGGGTGGTGCACACATAAACTATCCTCGCGACCCGGATGGGTGCCCGTGATTGAGCCAAAGAATGATCGTCTTGTACCAGGCGGAGGGCCTCCCCGTGTGCGTCGCAGGGACCGTTGCACATCTCAGATGCCCACCACCGCCTCCACCACAAGGACCAGCCGAGAGGATCGGCGTCATTCCAACGATTCCCGACACGGGCCCCTGACCGCCACCCGCCTGTTATGTGCATCACACCGTCGTCGGGGCGTGGGCCTGCCGCTCCGGGAGCCCGTGGCTGACCAGCACGCCCGGGGCTCCTGGACCGCCACCCAGGGCGTGGTTGCGGCCGGGCCCGGCTCCTACTCGGCTCCCTCGAGGTCGGGGCGTCCGACACCCGGAGTCCTGAGGCAAGGCCCCCGGCTCACGGCACCCGGCGCCGCTGCCAACGGCGTGCCAGATGCGGCGATCTCGAGGTGTCATTTCCCCCGATCTCGAGGTGCCAGGTGGTTTCAGGGGGTGAGTGCAATGGGTGGTGCTTGGGAGAGGGGCTGGTTGTGGTGCGTGGGGTGTGGCCTGGTGTGGTTCGCGATGGTGTGCGGGAGCTGATCGAGTCGGGTTGGTTGGCTCGCGAGGCGGGGGCTTGTTTCTCGGTGCCTCAGTCCACGGTGTCGGACTGGTGCAGGCTGTGGGGTATGAGGATGCGGCACGGGGCCAGGGAGGGCGGGATGGTCGGGACGACCAGGCCTGCTGGGCGTGGTCGGGGCGGGTCGGGGGACGGGTTCGAGGTGATGGTCCGGGGTACCGGGCACGGCAGGCGTCTGGGGGCTCAGGGGCGCGGCGCGATCGCTGCGGGCCTGGCCAGGGGTGATTCCCTGGCCTCGATCGCCCGGTTCCTGGGGGTGGCTGTCTCCACGGTCAGCCGCGAGGTCGCTGCCGGCGGGGGCCGGCAGGCCTACGACCCCCAGGCCCGCCACGCCCAGGCCCGGGCCGCCAGGGCACGGCCCAAGGCGCGTGTGCTGGACTCCAACGACCAGCTGCGGGCCCTGGTGGTCCAGGGCCTGAGACAGCGGTGGTCGCCCCAGCAGATCAGCCGCCGTCTGGCTGCGGACCACCCCGAGCGCGATGATCTTCGTGTGAGCCACGAGACGATCTACCAGTCCCTGTACGTCCAGGGCCGAGGGACGCTGCGCGCCGAGCTGGGCCGTCACTACAGGCTGCGTACCGGGCGGAGTCGGCGCGTGCCACGCTCGGCCCTGGCCGGGCCCCTGGCCTCCAGGCCCTGGCTGGCCGACGCGCGTATCAGCACCCGCCCGGCCCAGGTCGCCGACCGGGCCGTGCCAGGCCACTGGGAGGGCGACCTGGTCATGGGCGCGGGCAACCGCACCGCGATGATCACCCTGGTCGAACGCACCACCCGCCTGGTCCTGATCGCCCCGCTGCTGACCGACCACACCGCCACCACCGTGGCCACGGTGCTGGAGACCATGATCAAGGGCCTGCCCCGCTCCATGGCCCGGTCCCTGACCTGGGACCAGGGCGGCGAGATGGCCCAGGTCGCCCGCTTCAGGACCGCCACCAACCTCGAGGTGTACTTTGGGGTGAGTGGCGTTTCTCGGACAGGGGAGATTTTCGTCTCTCTTCTGATTCGATAGGATGGAGCCATGTCAAGGGCGAAGTACTCGGACGAGTTCAAGGCGCAGGTTGTGCGTGAGGTCGTCGAGAAGGACCGGACGATCGCGTCGGTCGCGGCCTCCTACGACCTGGTGCCCCAGACGGTGGGGAACTGGGTCGCGAGGTACAGGAAGGAGCACTCCAGCCAGGAGGAAGGTGAAGCAGTCGCAGAGTCCGCGCAGATAGCCAGGCTCAGGGCGGAGAACTGCGAGCTGCGCCAGGAGAACGAGTTCCTGAAAAAAGCGGCGGCCTTCTTCGCGCAGGAACAGCGGTGAGCGACAAGTACAAGCTCATCAACCGCGAGGAAGGCAGATACCCTGTTGCCTCCATGTGCCGCTGGGCCGGGGTGTCCAGGTCCGGGTACTACTCCTGGCGCGAGCGGGCTGAGTCGAGTCGTATCAGGAGACGGGAGGAGCTGGCGGTTCTTGTGCGGGCCGAGTTTGAGGCCTCCCACGGCGCCTACGGGTACCGGCGCATCGCGGCAGCCCTGCGACGTCAAGGCGTGTCAACCTGCCAGGACACTGTGCGTGCGGTCATGCGCGCCCAGGGCCTGAGAGCCGCGCAACCGCGCCGGAAGGTCCGTACCACCGTCCCGGCCCGTGACCTGGGCGAGCGTCCCGATCTCGTGCGCCGTGACTTCACGGCCGAGAAACCCGGAATCAAATGGGTAGGTGACATCACCTGTATCCGCACGTGGGCTGGGTTCGTGTATCTCGCTACGGTGCTGGACTGCTGCACGAGGAAGGTAGTCGGTTACGCGATGGCCGACCACATGCGCACCGACCTCGTCCGTGACGCTATCGACATGGCGGTACGCAGGTGCCCCCACAAGAGAGGGGTAACCATATTCCACTCCGACAGAGGCAGCCAGTACACCTCTCAGCAGTTCTCCGACCACCTGAGGAAGTATGGCATACGGCTGTCCGTCGGGCGCACCGGGGTGTGCTGGGACAATGCCTGGGCGGAGTCATTCAACGCGACTCTTAAGAACGAGAGGGTCCACCGCATGGTGTACCCTACACGTAGGAAGGCAGTGAGCGACATTGCCTCATGGATTGAGCTGACATACAATCAGACACGTCTCCACTCGACCCTCGGCTACCGCACCCCCAACGAGGTCGAAGGCGAGCACCTAGGCCGCAGACAAGCGGCCTGACACACCAAAAACACACAGTCCGAAAAACACCCAGCACTCCAAACACCAACGGCCTGATCCGCGAGTTCTTCCCCAAAGGCACCGACCTGTCGACCTACCCCCTCCACGCCTTCGAACAGGCCCAGCACCTCCTCAACACCCGCCCCCGCCAGACCCTAGACTGGGCCACACCCGCAGAAGCCTTCAACAGGCTCCTGCAGAAAACAGAACACGACACCACCATTGCACTCACCACCTGAAACCACCCCATTAGTCCCGATCTCGCGGGAGGGGGGAGGGAGGGGAGGGGGGAGGGAGGGGAGGGGGATGACGATGGGGGGCGAGTCAGGCCCAGCCCTGGTAGGTCGGGACGAGGACCATGTCGTGGACGTTGACGTCCTGGGGTGCGTTGAGGGAGTGGTGCACGACGGCTGCCACGTCCTGGGCGGTCAGCGGCGCCAGGGCGATGTGGTCGGTGACCGCGGGAATGGAGCGCCGGGCGGTCAGCGGTGTCTCGACGTAACCGGTGGCGATGGTCCGTGCCCGCACCCGGTCCTCGCGCAGCTCGACACGCAGCTGCTCGCCCAGGGCGTGGCGGGCGGCCGCCGCGGCACCGTAGACGACCGCCTCCTCGAAGGCGGTGCTCCCCGCGATCGAGCCGATGACGACGACGTCGGACACGCCGTGGTCCCTGGCCCCGGCCTGCAGCGCGGGCAGCAGGTAGCGCACCGCACGCAGCACCGTGTGGGTGTCGGTGGAGAACTCCTCGACGAGGACCTCGGCGTCGCGCAGCGCGAAGTGGCCGTTCATCGCCCCACCTGCGCTGACGACGAGCGCGTCGAGCCGGCCCTCGTCCCGGGCGAGCCCTTCCAGGGTGACCCGGGCTGCCTCGGCCTCGAGCAGGTCGCAGCGCACAAAGCGGGCTCCGAGCGCGTTGATGTCCTCGAGCGGGTCCTGGCGGTCGACGACGATGGTGCGCCAGCCCTCGGCCAGCGCCTGACGGGCCACGGCCAGGCCGATCCCGGAGGCGCCCCCGGCCACGACGATGCTGCGTGCGGTCATGTCTGCTGCCCCTCCTTGAGGCGTCGGCGCCGGCCGCTGCGCTCGGAGCCCTCGGAGGGGTCACCGGAGCGCAGGGCCTCGAGGGCGGCGATGAGGTCGGCGGCCTCCACCGGGCCGTCGTAGATGACGTCGCCGACGAAGAAGGTCGGCGCGGTGGTCAGGCACAGGGTGCCGGCGTCGTCGGCGTCGTCGGAGACCCGCACCGCGTGGGTGCCCAGGCGGACCGCCTCCTCCAGGCGTGGCAGGTTCGCCCCGACGTCCACGGCTGCCCGGCGCAGCATGCGCGCGTCGAGCTCCTCGTCCTGGGTCGCCAGCTCGAGCTCGCGCTTCATCGGGGCGAAGAGCTCGTAGCTCTGCGCCGCCACGGCCTCCAGGGCGAGCGCGGCCTGGAGGGCAGCGGGGTCCTCCCCCGGGTTGTGCCGGAAGACGTAGCGCAGCTCGGGCCCGAAGTGGTCGCGCACCTCCCGCAGCACCTCGGCCTTGTCCGCGTCGTCCAGGCCCCCCAGGCGGCCGTACTCCACGAGGGTGAGCGGGGCGTCGGCCGGGCCCTCGATGTGGTCGCGCTCGGGGTCGACCGGTCGGGTCAGGTGCTTGCGCGCGGGCGCGTGCTGCTCGTCGTAGCGGGCGGTGCTCTCCAGCATGACCATTCCCAGCGCCGCGGCGATGAGCGAGGCGGTCAGCACACCGATCCGCGCGTCGGACTTGAGCGTCTCGTCGGTGATGGCGAGCTCGACGATGAACAGGGAGATCGTGAAGCCGATCCCGGTGAGCATCGACCCCGAGCCGATGTGGCGGTACCCCAGGCCCGGCGCCAGCGCCCCGATGCGCAGCCGGGTCGCCAGCCAGGTCGCGCCGAGCACGCCGGCGTGCTTGCCGACGACGAGGCCCACGATGATGCCCCAGGTCAGCGGCGAGGTGAAGGCGTGGCCCAGGGTCTGGGCGGTGATGACGACCCCGGCGTTGGCCAGGGCGAACAGCGGCACGATGAACAGGTTGATCGTCGGGGCCAGGACGAGCTGGAGGCGCTCGTTGATCGACACCGAGCGCAGGATGCCCTCGACGGCCGCGTTGCCGGTCGCGGCCACCGGGGTGCGGCGGAAGACCTGGGTCAGCTCCTCGGCGCGCAGGACCTCGGCGCGCTCGGGAGGGAAGACCGGCAGGAGGAGCCCGAGCACGACCCCGGCGATCGTGGCATGCACCCCCGAGGCCAGGAAGGACACCCACAGCACCGCCCCGGCCACGATGTAGACCGCTGTGCGGTGCAGGCGCGCCTGCTGGAGCAGGTAGAGCACGAGCGCGGTGGCCGCGACGACGACGAGGGGGACGATCTGGATGGACTCGGTGTAGGCCACGGCGATGACCAGCAGCGCCCCGACGTCGTCGACGACGGCCAGGGCGACGAGGAAGGCGCGCAGCGGCTGGGGCAGGCGTGCGCCGAACACCGCCAGGAGGCCGACGACGAAGGCTGTGTCGGTCGAGATGACGACGCCCCACGCGCCGGCGCCCGGGGAGCCGGCGTTGAGGGCGAGGAAGAGCACGGCGGGCAGGACGAGGCCCGCGACGGCCGCCACGACCGGCACGCTCGCGTGTCTCCAGTCGCTCAGCTCGCCCATGATGAAGTCGTGCTTGACCTCCAGGGAGACCAGGAAGAAGAACATCATCATGAGGCCGTCGTTGATCCAGTGCTGGAGCGACATGGAGATCTCGGCGTCCCCGAGGGTCAGGGCGAGGTCGGTGTGCCAGAAGTCGTCGTAGGAGGAACCGCCCAGGTTCGCCCACAGGATCGCCACGATCGTGGCGGCCAGGAGCAGGACGGCGCCGGAGGTCTCCCAGGCGCGGAAGGCGGCGAACCCGGCCTGGAGGCGGGCCACGACCGCGGTGGTGCGGGTCTGGGTGGTTCGTGTCATCAGCGGCTCCCGATGGGACGGACCGTCGCCCGGGCGAGGTTGACGTGCGGGGGCAGGGCGGCCATGAAGGCAACCTCCGCCGCGACCCTGCCGGTCTCGATGGTCGCCTCGGCGGCGAGCTCCTCGGTGAGCACGTCGTGGTGGTCGCTGGTCGTGCGGTCGGCCCCGAAGTTGGACTCGGCGAAGAAGTTCCCGGCGGTGAACAGGCTCGCCAGGTGGTGGACGCGCACCCCGCGCGGCCCGTACTCGGCGCGCAGGTGCTTGGCGAACTGGCCGATGGACGTGCCCAGGGAGGAGAAGACGGCGTAGGCCTTCTGGCGCTCGCGGGCCGGGCCCGTGCCCAGGAGGATGATGTCGGCCGGCTCGTCGCGCGCCCCGGCGGCCAGGATGTCGGGGGCGAAGATCTGGACGGCCTGGAGGGTGCCGCGCAGGTTGACCGAGAGCATGGCGTTCCAGTCCGCGGGGATGGCCTCCTCGAAGGGCGCGGCACGGCGGATCCCGGCAGCGACGACGAGCAGGTCCGGAGGCCCCAGGTGGTCCAGGATCCTGTCGCGCGCCTCGTGGACCTCGAAGGCGCTCGTCACGTCGGCGGCGCAGCACAGGGTGCGGGCGTCCTCGGGCAGGTGGGCTCGCAGCCGCTCCAGCCGACGGCGGTTGCGGGCGATGAGGCCGACCTGGGCGCCCGCCTCGACCAGGGTGTGGACGACTGCTGAGCCGATGGCGCCGGTCGCGCCGGTGACGACCGCGGTGCGGTCGCTCAGATCGATGGGTGCCATGGTGCCCCCTCCCTCGTCCGGCCTCCTCACGGGTCGTGCGGTGGCTCATCATGTCCTGCGCACTGACCCGGGCAATGTATCAGCCGGGGGATGACGGGGATGTTCCACGTGCCGGGAGGGGCTCTCAGGGCAGCGGGCGCCACAGCTCGTCGCAGCGGTGGGCGTACCGTGCGACGAGCTCGGCGTTGGGCATGTCGACGGTGCGTACCCAGTGCGCGGCGGCGGCCCGACGGCGTCCGAAGCGGATGTGGCGCTCGACGAGCCGCCGGACGAGCTCCTCGGAGTCGACCTCGAGGCAGATGAGAAGGTCGAGGCGTTCTCGGACCGCGGCCCAGCCGTGCTCCTCCAGCGCGAGGTAGTTGCCCTCGGTCAGCACGACGCCGGTACCGAGGACACGCGTCCCGGCCGCGACCGGCTCGTGCAGGTCGCGCCGGTAGACGGGGGCCATCACCTCAGGTGTCCCGGGGGCGCGCAGGCGGTCGAGAACGGACAGGTACCCGGCGACGTCGAAGGTGTCCGGGGCGCCTTTGCGCCCGTGACGGCCGAGCTCGTCGAGGACGGCGTTGGACAGGTGGAACCCGTCCATCGGCACCGTGCCGGCGAGCAGGCCCCGCTCGGTGAGGCGCTGCCCGAGGCCGGCCACCAGGGTCGACTTGCCCGAGCCCGGCGCTCCGGTCACTCCCAGGACGAGGCGCTGTCCGGGGTCGGCGCTCAGGCGTGCCGCCAGGTGCTCGATGAGTCCGTCGACCAGCGTCGGGAGGGCTCCGGTGCGCACGACGGGTTCCATGCCTTCGATGCCGTCCATACCTCCAGTGTCGCACCCGAGAACCCTCCTGGCCGGTGGGTCCCGGCGTCGGTTCACCGCACCTGCCGGGCCGCTCGGATCGCGAGCGACGGCAACACGTCTGAGAGATCGTGACGGTTTGGTGGTCGGTGGTGTCACAAGACGACGGTCTGCGAGATGGTTTGAGATGGGTGCCGCAAAACGGCGTGGCGCAGGACACTGTGCGCGTAGCCTTGGGGGACTGTCGTCTGGGCCGCGCGGCGGCTCGCGACCCCGAACACCCTGCGAGACGATCTCGACGTCAGGACCGCATCATGACAGACAACCTGTCCTCGTCCCCGACCCCTTCATCACCCGGCGTGAGCCGGCTCAACGCACGCGTCATCGGCATCTGCGTGGCGGCCGCCCTGGGCGGCTTCCTCTTCGGCTTCGACACCGCGGTCATCAACGGCGCCGTCGACGCGCTGTCCGACCACTACTCCCTCAACGCCTTCCTCAAGGGCTTCGCCGTGTCCTCGGCGCTCATCGGCTGCGCCCTGGGCGCCTGGTTCGCCGGGCCGGTGGCCAACCGCATGGGCCGTGTCCCGGTCATGCTCATCGCAGCCGTGCTCTTCGTGGTCTCCGCCCTGGGCTCCGGCCTGGCCTTCCACATCATCGACTTCATCATCTGGCGCGTCATCGGCGGCCTGGGGGTGGGTGCGGCCTCGGTGATCGCTCCGGCCTACATCGCCGAGGTCTCCCCGGCCTCCGTGCGAGGCAGGCTCGGCTCCCTCCAGCAGCTGGCGATCGTCACCGGCATCTTCGTCGCCCTGCTGTCGGACTCCTGGTTCGCGGGCATCGCCGGGGGCGCGGCCGAGACCTTGTGGATGGGTCTGGCGGCGTGGCGGTGGATGTTCATGGCCGAGGCCGTGCCGGCCGTCATCTACGGTCTGTTCGCCTTCCGTCTGCCGGAGTCGCCGCGCTTCCTCGTGGCCCGGGGCGACTACGACAAGGCCTCCCAGGTCCTCTACGACTTCACCGGCATCGTCAACGTCAACCTCAAGATCGAGGAGATCCGGGCGACCATCGACTCCGAGAAGCGTGAGTCCTTCCGTGACCTGCTCGGGCCGCGCCTGGGTCTCAAGCCGATCGTGTGGATCGGCATCATGCTGTCGGTCTTCCAGCAGTTCGTGGGCATCAACGTCATCTTCTACTACTCCACCACCCTGTGGCGCACGATCGGCTTCCAGGAGTCCGACGCCCTCAAGATCACGGTCATCACCTCGGTGACGAACATCGTGGTGACCATCGTGGCGATCCTCCTGGTCGACAAGGTGGGGCGCCGTCCCATGCTGCTCGTCGGGTCGGTCTTCATGACCCTGTCGCTGGGGCTCATGGCCCTGGCCTTCTCCTTCGCCACGGTCCACGGCGACGAGGTCACCCTCGACGCCCCGTGGGCGCCGATCGCGCTCGTGGCCGCCAACCTGTTCGTCGTCGCCTTCGGGGCCACGTGGGGGCCGCTCGTGTGGGTGCTGCTGGGCGAGATGTTCCCCAACCGGATCCGTGCCGGCGCCCTGGCGGTGGCCGCCGCGGCGCAGTGGGTCGCGAACTTCTTCATCTCGACCACCTTCCCGGTCTTCTCCGACATCGGCCTCACCTTCGCCTACGGGTTCTACGCGGTGTGCGCCCTGGCCTCTCTCGTCTTCGTCTTCCTCAAGGTCCCCGAGACCAAGGGCAAGGAGCTCGAGGACATGGAGAACCTCGCCGTCGAGCGATGAGCGTGCCGCCCGACCCGGTGGCGCGACCGTGCGGTGCCGTGCCGAGTGTCCGGCGCCGGGCGCGGTTCCGTCGTCCGAGAGGGGGCGGCACCCTACCGGGTGACGGCGCCCTGACGGGGCGCGGCGCCGGGGCAGGATGACCCATTCATCGTGTCGGCGGGTCGGTCTAGCGTGGCCGCATGTCCTGTGAACAGTCCCGTCCCGCCCCTCGACGACGACGCCCGGTCCTGCGGGTCCTCATCGCCTCCCTGAGCCTCGTGCTCAGCAGGTGAGCGAGCAGGCGGGCTCCGTCAAGCTCGACGGACGCCCGGTCGTCGGGTCCGGGAGGCGGTGAGGCGCCGGGCCGGTGCTCGGCAGGGCGGCGTTGCCCGGGTCCGTGAGCGGAGCCGCACGGGGTCGGGCCGGGTCGTCGCAGCCGGGCGACGCCGTCGTCGGTAGCATGAGGCGGACACCGACCCCGTACTGGAGGAAGCCATGCACGAGCCGATCAAGCTGGTTGACCGCGTCCAGGCGATCAACTGGAACCGCCTGGTCGACGACAAGGACCTGGAGGTCTGGGACCGCCTGACCGGCAACTTCTGGCTGCCCGAGAAGGTGCCGTTGTCCAACGACGTGCAGTCCTGGTCGACCCTCAATGACGCTGAGAAGAACATGACGACGCGCGTGTTCACGGGGCTGACCCTCCTCGACACGATCCAGGGGACCGTCGGGGCGGTCTCCCTCATCCCGGACGCACGCACCCCCCACGAGGAGGCGGTGCTCACGAACATCGCCTTCATGGAGTCGGTGCACGCCCGCTCCTACTCCTCGATCTTCTCCACTCTCATCTCGACGGCGGAGATCGACGACGCCTTCCGCTGGTCGGAGGAGAACGAGCACCTTCAGCGCAAGGCGCGCATCATCCTCGACTACTACCGTGGTGAGGACGCCGAGAAGCGCAAGGTCGCCTCGACGATGCTGGAGTCCTTCCTGTTCTACTCGGGCTTCTACGCCCCCATGTACTGGTCGAGCCACGCCAAGCTGACCAACACTGCGGACCTCATCCGCCTCATCATCCGCGACGAGGCCGTCCACGGGTACTACATCGGCTACAAGTACCAGCTGGCTGTGCGCGAGTCGAGCCAGCAGCGCCAGGACGAGCTCAAGGACTACACCTTCGACCTGCTCATGGAGCTCTACGACAACGAGGAGCAGTACACCGAGGACCTCTACGACGAGCTGGGGCTGACCGAGGACGTCAAGAAGTTCCTGCGCTACAACGCCAACAAGGCGCTCATGAACCTCGGTTACGAGGCGCTCTTCCCGGCTGACACCACTGACGTCAACCCCGCGATCCTCGCCTCGCTGTCGCCCAACGCGGACGAGAACCACGACTTCTTCTCCGGATCGGGCTCGTCCTACGTCATCGGCACCGCCGAGGCGACCCAGGACGAGGACTGGGACTTCTGAGACACGGGGGTTGTGGTGCCCCGGGGTGGCCCACCGCTGTGGGTGGCCCCGGGGCGTCGTCTTCGGGACTGACGTGGGGCCCGGGGGCGGCCGGTGAAGGTCTGCGTCGACCGACTCAGCGATGGTAAAGTTATGGTCACGACGCGCACCCCTGTCGGAAGGACCGAGGCTGATGACCGGACCGGAGCCCTCTCCCCGCCCCAACCCTCCACCGGTGGCCCCTCCTGAGGACGACGACGAGGCGTACAATCTTAAAAAGTTTGCCTTGAGGGACGTTCGCGAGGAACTGAGCTACGCGAAGGACGAGCTCGGCGTCGATGACGCCGTCGAGACGGGGACGGCGAAGTCGGCCAAGCTGACGGACGGCCTGGGGGCCCACGGCCACATCTGGCACTCGACGCTCTCGGAGACGACCCGGACCGAGCTGGTCGGTATCATCGACGCGATCACTGGTCAGGTCTCACGGAGCTACGACGACGTCGACGACGACTGGAACGCCGAGCCCGACTACGTTGACAAGGACGATCCTCGCGCGAAATGGGGTGTGGAATGACGTACGTGTCGTTGGACCCTGATGGTATGCAGACGATCATCGACAACCTGAAGCATTATGCTGAGCGGGTCGAGACGAAGCGTTCTGGCGTCATGTCGGTGAGTCTCCGAGAGGGGCATCCTGCTGACCTCGCTGGCTTCAATAGCACGTTGACGGACAACTCGTTGCTGTTGGAGGGTGAGGCGAACGATCTGCAGCTCCGCCTCGACGCGGCCAGAGCGGCCAACGAGAGCGGACTCATGTTCACCCAACCGGACGGAACCATTCAGTACTACGTACCGGACGGCATGGAGGACACGCTGGAGGTCGTTCGTCAACACAATAATATCGACATCGTCAACCAAGCACGTTCTGACGCTCAGACGATGCTCGACTACTCGCAGAACGGATGCAGTCCGGAGGAGTGGGACGCGCTTCTTGAACGGATGCGTCAGAACCGCGATGATCCCGCCTACGCGAACGCGGTCCTCGCCAACGTGCCTCCAGATGAGATGCTTGACTGTCCGGCAGAGCTTCAGGACGGTCTGACCTACACCAATCATCGTGAAGGCACGTCGACATCCGAACGTCCGAATGCGGGCGAGGACCTCTGCGGTCTGCTCGGGGAGATGCTCTCGACCGCGTCATGCAGGTGGCCGGACAGCAAAGCAAAAGAATATGCTGGTAAGCTCGCTGACGCCACTGAGGCCAAAGGAAAGTCCGGGCGGCTCGATGTCCTCAACGCCATTCTCATGTCTTCACGAGAGATTGACGTGGACGGCGATGGCGTTCCGAACTCTGTGGGTCTTGATTATAGTGACGCGATGCTCGTGGAGCTTGCGCGAAGAATGGAGAACTACTCCCCCCAGGAGCGGGACTGGATGAATCCAGGGGATTGGGGACCGGCGATCGTCGAAGCGTCGTCTTCCGGTAGTCATACGTCCCTGTCCGGCTACCGTCACGATCCTTTGGCTGGCATCGTTCACGCCATGACGGGTAATCCAGAGGCTGGGTTGGAGTGGCTCGTTCCCGAGCCAGGCGGCGGTGGTACGCCTCAGGCACTGTCCTCCGAGGACTCCGTGAATACGGACCGTCGTATCCAGGAGCTCGTCAACCGGGGATCGTTGGATGACCAGCGATGGACGGCCGACTGGGCGCTTCTTGCGCACGAGATCGACAGCCAGGACTGGGTGACCCCTGTTCCGGGCGCGATGACGAGAGCTGAGCGACGGTACGAGGACTCTGCGTCGGCGACGGCTGTGGCAGGGATTCTTAACGGCCTGGGCAGCGGAGCCGACCCGACGGACCTGTCGGATGAGGCCAGGGTGCTCGTTGGAACGACGCTTGCACGACATCCCGAGAGCGTCGTCATGTCGACTAAGGCCGATAATCCCGAATCTCCTGTTCTTGAAACTCGTCAAGGCGATGATCCGGACGCGTACGCCTACGATCCCTTGTTCACCGATCGTGCTCTCAGTAATCTCGCCGGCCAGACCTCACTCAACCAGACGGCGTCGGTGCGGCTCGGTGAGGCGATGGCCGACCATCACCAGGCGCAGATCGACGTAGGGGTCGACCAGTATCGAAACACGGGAGACGCCGCATCACTGAACGCAGCCATGGCCGACCAGAGCAGAACGAATGGATTTTTCGCGGGAGCGGCGAGTCGCTATGGGGTCGAGTCTGCCGGAGAGGCGGATCGAAATGCCGAGTCCGGGAATAACACGCTCTCGTTCGTGGCGGGTCTTATTCCCTACGCGGGACCGATGGCGTCGTATCTCGTTGGAGAGGGGAAGCCGTTCGACGTGAGCAACGAAGATGCAGCAAGAACTGAGGCCAACGAGATTAAGGCCCAGGCCAGCGGCCTCAACAGCGACCAGCTGACGCTCGCGCTCCTCAACAGCGGCCTGTATAGCGAGGACGAACTCAAGGCGGCGGCAGCTCGGGCAGGTAACGGTACGGATGTCCAGAGAGTCATTGGCGAGGATGGTCGCCCTGTTACGGACGGTCTGAGCGAGGCCGAGGCGGAGGGTACCGGGTTCCGCAACGGCCTGGGACTCGTCGGTGCGGAGTTGCCTGCCGTTGGCGGTACACCGGGTGAGACCATGGCCGAGTGGGCGAACGGCGATTTTAACGACGGGTACGAACGCGCCTATTCGACCGGCGGCGGAGATCCTGCCCACGAGTGGGGAAGCAAGGAGGAGTGAATCTATGTCAAGTCGACAGTTCATCGCCGCTTGGATTGCTGTGCTCGTTGCGGGGTTGGTCGGATCGTGCTCGGGTCTAAAAGCGGGTGGGGGTGGGTCGCCGTCGGCGGTTGTGGCGACTGGGGCGGTGGTGAGTTCTGTGGCGCCGTCGGGTCCGGGTGGGTACTCGTGCGCGGGTGTTCCGGATGAGGCTCTTCATGCGATGTTCGGGCCGGATGCGAGACTGAAGAGGGAGAATAATCTGTCTGGTTTGGAGGGCATGCAGTGCAGCGTGTACGTCAGCGGGCGGGACGCGCGTGTCTTCTACTCGATGTACGGGTATATCGGCAACGGGTACGACCCGTGGGACAACCCCCGTACGTCGGAGGGGGCGGTGCGGTCGACCTTCGTGTTCGAGGATGTTGAGAACGGTCATGGTGATTCTCGGATGAGCCGGAGCGGGGACTCCGGGACGACGGTGTTTACGTGTGGGAATCATTATTTCTTGGCGGCTGTGTATAACGATGGTCTGGTGCGTGGTGCTGTGCGGCCTAATCTGGTGAATCTGACGGAGTCGGTGCTTCCGTGGTTGTGCGGGGGTGAGCCGATGCCGGGTCTGGGTCGGACGATGGAGGAGATGACCCCGCCGTGGTCGGTGCCGACCTCGTCGGCGGAACCGTCCGCGCCGGCGGCGCCTGCGACGTGATCAGCTGATCTGGTGCGGTCATCTGACGGGGCGTGTGACTCGCGTCTCGGGTAGGGTTGTGGTGTTCCTGGTGGCCTGTTCCTGAGGAGGCGTGTGATGACCGGTGTGCGTGTTGCGGCTCGTCGTGGTCGGTGCGTGGCTGGCGTGGTGGCGGTGCTGGCGGCGGTGTCGGTGGTGGCCTGCTCGGGCTCTGGTGGTTCGGGTGCCTCGGCAACCCCGTCGGGGGGAGCCTCGGCGTCAGCCACGGCGTCGGGGTCGGCGGCGGCTTCGGCCAGTGGTACCGCTTCTGCCCCTGCCTCTGCCTCGGCCGCCGAGTCGGTGGATCCTGCGCAGGTGACGGCGGAGTCGCTGTCAGACGAGGAGCTGGGGTACACGGTGACCTCGGTGCCGGAGGGGATGGATGCCGTCCAGGCTGAGGTCGTCCAGGCCTACGTCGCCTACGACCAGTTCACCTGGCGCCTGTGGCTCACCCCCGCCGGAACGGGGACGGGCATGGAGGGCGCCGACGAGGTCATGACCGACACGATCCGGGAGTATATTGCGGGGCAGTATGCCGGGCGTCAGCCTGGGCAGTACCTCGAGGGTCCGGTGCGTACGTCGATCGAGAACGTCGTCGTGTACGGCGAGGTGGTGCCGGAGGCTGCTGAGGTCATTGTCTGCTCTGACCGGGGTGACATGAAGGACTACGACGGCTCCGGGCAGGACGTGACCAGCCCGGAGATCCCTGGGAGTACCGAGGTAATTCTGTCCCTACAGCCGGAGATTGACGGGTGGCGGGTGTCCAGCGAGCGTGAGCTGTCGCGCAACGAGTGCTTGGCGTGATGGCTGCGCGCAGGACGAGGTCCGTGAGGACTCTCAGGAGGCTGGTTGGTCGGGTGCTGCTCACCTCGGCGCTGGCGGGATCGCTCATGGTGCTGCCCGCCACCCCGGGGGTGACGCTCACTCTGCCTTCTACTGGAGGTGAGATCGGTCCGTCTGGTCCTGGTGGTGTTGATATCACGGTGACTGTGAGCTATTCGTCGTCCGGGGACGGGTCCTCTGGAGGAGGTGGATCGACGGTGACTACGGCTGCGACGGTGCTTCCTGTGTGTGGGTATGAACCGTATAAGACCGGCGCAGGGCTCGCGGCGTATTTCAACTCCAGGGAGTTCAAGATCGGCTCCCAAGGCGTTCCGATGACTCATGATCAGATCACCGCGGAGTATGGTGACTACGACGCGTATGGCGATGACTCGAACGGTTACTGGTATGACTCCACGTGCTGGTGGGAACGTGCCAAAGACATGGACTTCGTCTCGTTCAGCCAGATGCTGCAGAGCTACTCAGCGGCTAACCCGCCGGTGTATGTGCCTGCGGGGTCGGCTCCGCCTGCGCCGGTGGTTGACGGGCGGACGCTGGCGCGGGCGGCGTGGGAGGTGGTGACGATCCCTGAGCCGCAGGTTGGGTACAACCCGATGCTGGGGGACTCTGGTGCGACGCTGGTGGGGTGGTACACGTGGGTGTGGGCCACAGGCGACACCCCTGAGCGGGTGACGGCCACGGCCACGGCGGGGCCGGTGTCGGCGACGGTGACGGCGGTGGCTGGTGGCCTGGACCTGTCGGCTCCGGATGCTGAGGTCGACTGCACGGGCTTCGGCATCCCGTGGTCGCAGGGGGCCTCGGGGACGGACTGCACGGTGGTGTTCACCCGTTCCTCGGCCCACCTGGGCGGGACGACGCCGTTGAGTGTGTCGGCGTCCTATGGCGTGACCTTCACGGCCACCGACGGGGCGGCCGGCGACCTGGGGTCGGCCACGACCTCGAGCACGGTCGACATCCCGGTCGCCGAGGTCCAGACCCTCAACACCACCACCGAGGACTGAGCGATGACTGAGTTGTGTTCAGGTCGGGTGTGTGACTCGTGTCTCGGGTAGGGTTGTGGTGTTCCTGGTGGCCTGTTCCTGAGGAGGCGTGTGATGACCGGTGCGCGTGTTGCGGTTCGTCGTGGTCGGTGTGCTGCTGGAGTGGCGGCGGTGCTGGTGGCGGTGTCGGTGGTGGCCTGTTCGGGCTCTGGTGGTTCGGGTGCCTCGGCGAGTCCGTCGGGGGGGAGCCTCGCCCCCAGCGACGGCGGCGGGGTCGGCGGCGGCTTCGGCCAGTGGTACCGCCCCTGCCTCTGCCTCGGCCGCCGGGTCGGTGGATCCTGCGCAGGTGACGGCGGAGTCGCTGTCCGATGAGGAGCTGGGGTACACGGTGACCTCGGTGCCGGAGGGGATGGACGCCGTCCAGGCTGAGGTCGTCCAGGCCTACGTCGCCTACGACCAGTTCACCTGGCGCCTGTGGTTGACCCCCGCCGGCACGGGGACGGGTATGGATGGGGCAGACGAGGTCATGACCGAGACAGTCCGCGCCCGCATCGAACGAAGTTACTCCGAGCGTGAGGCGGGTCGGTACGTGGAAGGACAGGTGCGGTCGGCGATAGAGGAGGTCTTCGTCTACGACGAGACGGTTCCGGCAACCGCTGAAATTATTGTGTGTGATGACCGGGGTGACATGCGGGACTACGACGGCTCCGGGCAGGACGTGACCAGCCCGGATATCCAGGGCAGATTCAAGTACTCCATGAGATTGGAGCGCGCCGGCACAGAATGGCGTGTTAGTGGCGAGGAAATACTGTCACACAACCAGTGCTCGGTATCGTGAATGCGCGTGCGACGAACACTTCGGGGAGTCGGGTTGCTAGGTCGCTGATCGTTCCAGTATTGGCGGGATCGCTTCTGGTCTTGCTTGCTCCTCAAGGTTCGGCCAAGGACATATCGGGTTCGAGCGGATCAGTGAGCCAGTCCGGTCCTGGTGGTGTTGATATCACGGTGACGGTGACGTACTCGTCGGCCGGTGATGGTTCCTCTGGAAAGGTTGGGTCGACGACGACGGTGGGCGCTACGGTGCTTCCCATGTGCGGATATCTTCAAGGAAGTAGCGGGAAGCAGAAGGCTGCGGATCTTCATGACAACCAGCTGATGGCCCAGGAAGGGCGTTTGGCCAGGAAGTCGACGGAGGAGATTCGCGCGGCTTATCCGAACTACCAGGAGTACGCCAACGAGGAGGACGGGTTCTGGTACTCGCCGTTCTGCTGGTACGAGCGCTCCGGTGGAATGGATCCCGGAGAGTTCTACAGGATGGCCAACGCACACATGGAGGCGAACTCCTACGTGTATGTGCCTGCGGGGTCGGCTCCGCCTGCGCCGATGATTGACGGGCGGACGCTGGCGCGGGCGGCGTGGGACGCGGTGACGATCCCTGACCCGCAGATCGGCTACAACCCGACGCTGGGGGACTCTGGTGCGACGCTGGTGGGGTGGTACACGTGGGTGTGGGCCACAGGCGACACCCCGGCCCAGGTGACGGCCACGGCCACGGCGGGGCCGGTGTCGGCGACGGTGACGGCGGTGGCTGGTGGCCTGGACCTGTCGGCTCCGGACGCTGAGGTCGACTGCACGGGCTTCGGCATCCCGTGGTCGCAGGGGGCCTCGGGGACGGACTGCACGGTGGTGTTCACCCGCTCCTCGGCCCACCTGGGCGGGACGACGCCGTTGAGCGTGTCGGCCTCCTATGACGTGACCTTCACGGCCACCGACGGGGCCAGCGGCGACCTGGGGTCGGCCACGACCTCGAGCACGGTTGACATCCCGGTCGCCGAGGTCCAGACCCTCAACACCACCACCGAGGACTGAACCGAGGACTGGGTCGCGGCTGAGTTGTTCTCGGGTCGGGTCGTGTGACTCGTGTCCTGGGTAGGGTTGTGGTGTTCCTGGTGGCCTGTTCCTGAGGAGGCTTGTGATGGCCGGTGCGCGTGTCGCGGCTCGTCGTGGTCGGTGTGCTGGCGGCGGTGTCGGTGGTGGCGTGTTCGGGTGTGGGGGTTGGTGGGGGTGGGTCGCCGTCTTCGGTTGCTCCGAGTGGGGCGGTGGTGAGTTCTGTGGCGCCGTCGGGTCCGGGTGGGTACGTGTGTGCGGGTGTTCCGGATGAGGCTCTTCATGCGATGTTCGGTGCGGATGCGAGGCTGAAGAGGGAGAGTAATCTTTCTGGGTTGGAGGGCATGCAGTGCAGCGTGTACGTCAGCGGGCGGGACGCGCGTGTCTTCTACTCGATGTACGGGTATATCGGCAACGGGTACGACCCGTGGGACAACCCGGGAACGTCGGAGGGGGCGGTGCGGTCGACCTTCGTGTTCGAGAGTGTTGAGAACGGTCACGGTGAGGCGCATTTTGATCGCAGTGGCACGTCGGGGACGACGGTGTTTACGTGTGGGAATCATTTCTTCTTGGCGGCAGTGTATAACGATGGTCTGGTGCGTGGTGCTGTGCGTCCTAATTTGGTGAATCTGACGGAGTCGGTGCTTCCGTGGTTGTGTGGGGGTGAGCCGATGCCGGGTCTGGGTCGGACGATGGAGGAGATGACCCCGCCGTGGTCGGTGCCGACCTCGTCGGCGGAGCCGTCCGCGCCGGCGGCGCCTGCGACGTGATCAGCTGATCTGGTGCGGTCTCTGACGGGGCGTGTGACTCGCGTCCTGGGTAGGGTTGTGGTGTTCCTGGTGGCCTGTTCCTGAGGAGGCGTGTGATGGCCGGTGCGCGTGTCGCGGCTCGTCGTGGTCGGTGCGTGGCTGGCGTGGTGGCGGTGCTGATGGTGTCGGTGGTGGCCTGTTCGGGCTCTGGTGGTTCGGGTGCCTCGGCGAGTCCGTCGGGGGACGGTTCGGCGTCAGCCACGGCGGCGGGGTCGGCCAGCGGTAACGCCTCTGCCTCGGCCGCCGGGTCGGTGGATCCTGCGCAGGTGACGGCGGAGTCGCTGTCCGATGAGGAGCTGGGGTTTATCGTCACCTCGATCCCAGATGGTCTGGACGCTCAGGAGGCTGAGGCCTTGGTCGCCTATGCTGCGTTCGAGCGTTTCACCTGGCAGCTGTGGTTCTCTCCTGCCGAGCCTGTCGAGAAGATCGACGGCGCCGAGGAGCACATGACCGCAGAATCGATTCCCCTGTTGGAGCAGAACTACAACGCGCAAGATCCCGGCGAGTACACGACGGGACCGGTTCGAATAGCTGTGGCGAGCGTTCAGGTGTGGGATACCTACCAGCCAGCTGAAGCGGAGATTGTTGTCTGCATGGACAGGACGGAGTTGAGAGACTTTAGCGCGTCGGGCGAGGAAGTGACTTCTCCGGATTCTCGGGGTCGGTTTGAGTATCGTTTCTCTTTGACGATGCTTGAGGGGCCCTGGAAGGTGAATAGTCAGGAACTGATTTCCGAGAACCAATGCGTCGCATGAGGTTAGGTCTTAGAGATCGTCGGCTTGCTTTTCTGGCCTGCGCGATTGCGCTGCTATCGATAGCGACCACTCCGTTGTCTCCAGCTGTCGCCGACTTTGTTGATAATAAGGACGCTGGTTCTTCGTCGGGTGCGGTGGTGGGATCGGGTGCTGGTGGTGGTGTGGAGATGGTGGTCGAGGTGTCGTATTCGGCGTCCGGGGGAGGTGGTGGTGTGGTCTCGACGTCAGTGGGGGCTGCTGTCCTGCCGGTGTGCGGTTATGCCGAGGATCTCAGTGGCAAGGCGATGGCTCAGTTCCTGAGCACGGGCGCGATATCGCAGATCGCTGCCAACACGGACCAGAACGTCGAGGACTGGCAGGAGCCGTATCCGGACTTCGAGAAGTACGCGGAAGACTCGTTAGGTCACTGGTACCTGCCACGGTGCTGGCGTGAGCGTGCCGGCGACATGACTCCTGCGGAGTTCCAGGTGATGGAGACCGAGTTCGAGGCGGTTAGCTCGCCGGTGTATGCGCCTGCGGGGTCGGCTCCGCCTGCGCCGATGATTGACGGGCGGACGCTGGCGCGGGCGGCGTGGGACGCGGTGACGATCCCTGACCCGCAGATCGGCTACAACCCGACGCTGGGGGACTCTGGTGCGACGCTGGTGGGGTGGTACACGTGGGTGTGGGCCACAGGCGACACCCCGGCCCAGGTGACGGCCACGGCCACGGCGGGGCCGGTGTCGGCGACGGTGACGGCGGTCGCCGAGGTCCAGACCCTCAACACCACCGAGGACTGACCCACCCAGCCATGTGTCGGCCGTGCCGCTGAAACGGTGAGCACGGCGGGCCGGCGAGCTGTCGGTCCTTCCGATGCCGCCAGGCCCCCGACAGGACGCTAACGTGGCGCCCATGACCGCAGATCCGCCCCGACCTCGCCCGACCGCTCCTCCCGTCTACTCGCGGGGTTCAGCCAAGGTCGGTGAGGTCGAGGCCCGCACGTGGGGAGTCGACGACATCGCCGACGCCTTGTTCTTCGCGGTCTCCGCCCTCCTCACGCTCTGGCTGGCGTGGGTGCTGCTGGGGTCCGGATGGCACCTCCAGCCGCGCGCCGTCGTCTTCAGCATCCTGTTCTGGGCTGTCCTCGCCTACCTCGCGCTGCCCCGGCTGCACCAGGTGCTCACCTGGCTCTACGTCCCCGACTACTTCATCGGACGCACTCGCACGCCCGACGGCCTCCTGGGCGACCCGGTCAACCTCGCGGTCCAAGGGCACGAGGAGGACATCCATGAGGCGATGACCTCGGCAGGTTGGGTGCGCGCCGACCCCATCTCCCTGCGCTCCTCCTGGGGCATCATCGTGTCCTCGCTCCTGCGCCGCTCCTACCCGGCGGCACCCGTGTCCACCCTCCAGCTGTTCGGCCGAGGACAGGACTTCGCCTACCAGAAGGAGGTCGCCGGCAATCCCGCACAAAGGCATCACATCCGCTTCTGGCACACCCCGGACGGCTGGGTCCTGCCCGGAGGCCGGCGCGTCGACTGGCTCGCCGCCGCCACCTATGACCGCTCGGTGGGTCTGAGCGCGCTCACCCTCCAGGTCACCCACAAGATCGATGCCGACATCGACGTCGAGCGCAACTACGTCGTCGACGACGTCCTGTGGGCCAACCCTGCGGCGGCCCTGGAGACGTGGAACGACTTCTTCACCTCCTACCACGACAAGAACGGAGGCGGGGACCGGGTGGTCACTGACGGCGACCTCTACGTCCTCGACGTCCATGATGTGGTGCCGGGGCCGCAGGAGGACCTCCTGCGGGCTCGACGCATGGACGCGCAGGCAGGGCGGCGACGTCCCGCCGCCCTCGTCGTCTCCCTCGTGCTTCTGGGGATGCTCACCGTCGTCAACATCGTTGAGGCCATCACCTCCAAGACCGTGCGCAGCACCGCGACGGACCCCGAGATCGCTGCCGAGCCCTACGGCACCGAGATCCTCTACGGGATCGTGGCCGCCACGACAACCATCGCCGCGCTGGCAATCGTCGGGCTCGCCGTGGCGGTGTGGCACGGCCACCCGCGCAGCCGGATCGTCCTCATGGGGGTGCTCACTCTCTCGGTGTTCGCCGACATGTCCCAGGTCGCGGCCCTGGGGGTGCGACAGACCACGACAGGGCTCATCATCTCCTCAGCCCTCGGGGTCCTGGCGCTGTTGGCAATCAGCGCACGGCCCTGCCACCAGTGGGAGAGATCCCGTAAGGAGGAGCGCCAGCGACGACGGGAGGAACGTGACCGCCCGCCACAGACGCGGGCACCGGGCGCATGAGAAAGTGGCATGTCTCGACGGCCCTCGGACCTCGCCCAGGAGGCCTCATGACTACCGTGCGGAGGCGGTCGCCAGCGGAGGGGTGGGCTGGGCTGTGGCCGGGTAGCGCTCCTCGACCGTCTCGACAAGGTAGGTGAACAGGGCGATGGTCGTCCCTCGGATCTCGGCGTCTGAAAGGGGCGAGTTGAAGACGGTCGGCTGGTCGAAGACTCCCAGTGAAAGAGTTCTGGGGCCAGCGGCATACCAGGCTGCATAGGCGCGAACCGTGCTCTTGTCGTCGACCACTGACAGATACGTAGTGCCTTCCCGGGCCAGGTTCAGACTCTCGAGGGTCCACCCATAGTCGCTCGGAAATGACAAGAAACGTTCCTCGTCAACGATCGTGTTAGATCTCGTAAGAAACCACGGGTCTCGCGTGTAAGTCACCCTGATGTCGCCGAGTCCGTCGAGCCGCAGTCCGCACGATAAGTTTGGCGTGTCGAAAGAGGACTCATTGTTTCCGGGCGAGTGCTCCACCACCTCCCTGCCGGTGATCTTCTCGATCGTATCGATGGAGAACAGTTCACATGCAGTGGCGGGAGTCGTTGCGCCGCCATCGTCGCTTGACGTTCGATGTGCTTGCCACCATGCTCCTGCGCCAACTATTGATGCGACGAGGAAGAGGACCAGGAATCTCTTTCTAGTACTCATTGGCCCACACCTTCGTGCGCCTTGTTGAATTCCTCCGCATTCTCCCACCGATCTACGTCATCGTCGGCACCGATTTCGTTGAACGCGACCTTGATCGTTCAGCTTCCGCCTGCGCCCGCGAGAACCCAGCTGTAGAAAGCTTTGGTCTGTTCGTCGGTATCCAAGGACATCGTACAGACCTCACCCAGGAGGGCTCACGACTCCTGTGCGGAGGCCGTCGTCGACGGAGGAGTGGGCTGGGCTGTGGTCGGGTAGTGCTCCTCGACCGTCTCGACAAGGTAGGTGAACAGGGCGATGGTCGTCTCTCGGATCTCGGCGTCCGAAAGAGAGGGCTCCGGAGTGGTGAGGCCAGTGATCACTCCGAGAGACAAAGTTCGTGGGCCTGACTCGGTGAAGGAATAGTTGGCCGCGTAGGCGAGAGTAGAGTCCCTGTCGCCGACCACTGTCAGGTACGTGTTTCCATCGAGGTCGGTATCGAGGGTCTCGATAGGCCACCGTGGATAGGTTGGAAAATTTTTGAAGTATTCCTCGCTGATTCGACGATTCGTCTGGCTCAAGAACCAGGGGTCACCACTGTATGCGATACGGAGGTCCGCGAAGCCTTCAAGACCAAGCCTACAGGACAATCGTAGGTTGTCCGACGCCATTTCTTCGTGCCCGGAGGCGTACCAGGTGACCTCTCGTCCTGTGATCTCTTCTATATTAGAAATAGAAAGTATGCCGCAGGCGACCTGTGGAACTGTGAAAATACTATCCGCGTCGTGCCGATGGTGATAATTCCATGATATGCCTGCTCCAAGCACCACAAGAGATGCGACAAGTAGTACAGCAATGATGATTTTTCTTATGTTCACCAGCTTGCACCCCCGTACTGCTTCTTAAAATCATCTGCACTTTCCCAGCGGGCGGCAGGGTCGTCGACGCCGATTTCGTTGAACGTGCTCTTTACCGTCGGACTTCCTCCGGCGCCGGCGAGGATCCACCCGTTGAAATCTTCAAGCTGATCCTCGGTGTCCAAGGAGATCGTGACCCTGCCGTCAGGGCCAACAGAGTACCATGATGTCGTCGCGGGGTCGGGCGGGTTGTTGATGAGTCCGCTTTCGAAGGCATTCGTGTAGGCGGCGCCGCGCAGAGCGGAGGATTCGTCGTGTCCTGTCGCGTCGACCTGCGGCGACCCTTGAAGAGTGAGTGCGGTGCTGACACCTGTGCCGAGCAGCCCTGCGCCGGGTACTGCTGACAGCAGGCCCGCTGCGGCCATGGCGCCGTTATACCCGTCATCGGCTCTGTCCTGGCTCAATGCGGAGATGAGGTCAAGGACGCTCGCCTGATCGTCGTAAGTTACTTTGATGGCGGCGAGAGGGTTGCCTGAGGTATCAGCCTGAACCGCGGCTGATGCCCGGGCGGCGGTGTACACCGTCGTGCCCCGGACGATATAGTGATTTGCCTGAGCAGAGTCGGAGGCCTCCCACAAAAGATGAGCGAGCGCGGCTTCAATGGACTCGCCATCCGCTCCTGTGGCGACCGAGGAAGTTTGGTACACTTCATAGTCGTCTGGAACGATCCCCGACCGATTTGCTATCCCTACGACCTCTGGCCCGCAGTTGCCCAGCATGATTCCGATATTTTCGTCGACCGTCCCGTTGGGGAGGTCTTGTTCGGCGAGCATGAGGATACCTTGCCCGGTGGCCCAAGCTGCTCGGTCGTCCGTGTCGTTTCCTGGCGCGGGAGCACGGTTGGCGGAGACCGCCGCAAAGGCGGCCGACAGTCCCTCGAGGCTCTGCGGTGTCCACTCCCGGGAGGCGAGCATCTCCATGCGCTGTTGCGCGAGGTCCGATGGCCGCCAGTAGTCGTCGCCGCCCTCGTTGTCGATCAAAGGCGAGTAGTCCTCGTCGGGAGGTGCGAGGTAGGCATTGGCTGCCTCAGGGTTGTTCCCCATCGCGTTGAGCGCGGCCGCCAGCGGGTCGGTGGAGTGGCCGGGCAGATATCTCGCGCCGTAGTCGTCGTTGCCGCTGTTGGTCGTCCACGTGACTCCTCGTGGTTCGTCGGGCCACTCCTCGATGCCCTCCATGTACCCACCGAGACCGACCAGGAAGTCGGTGTCATAGACGGTCCCGTCCGCTGTCATATACGCGTCCAGAACGGTAGCCCGACCTTCGTGCCCCTCCTCAGTCACCGCTTCATAGATGCTTCCTGCGAGCGAGTACTGGTGCGCCGAGTCGGGCGATGATGCGACGGGGTAGGATGAGGGTTCGGAAAGGCTTGATGCGGCGCACATCAGGTGGCCGAAGGTGTCGATCATCGTCGGGATAATCGCGGGCTGCTCCTCATGCGCATAGTTCGTATCGGCCTGTGCGTTGAGAGGAGCGTCCAGCATCGTGTCGACCCCCATCGTCATGCAGAACGCGAGGCCGTAAGTCGGGATGTCTCGGTGCTTGTTGATCTGCTCGATGATCTCCTCAGGCGTGCGGCCCCTGCTCGACCTCCCGTTGGCGAGCGCCTCCTCGAGCTCTGCGGCCTCCGACTTGGCGGTGGCTACTGACTGACTGTTGTACGCCTGGACGTTAGCGACAGTGTCGGTTCTCGCCCAGTATGCGTCGACGTCGGTGACGTCCGGGGGCGGGTCGGGCAGGTAGTAGGTGGCCACCCCACCGGACGGATTGGTTGTGATGCCGTTGGAGTTGAGGTCGATCGCTTCCTGCCTGCGGACGCGCAGCTCGTCCGCCAGGCTGCGCAGTCCCTCCGCGCAGGTGTGGAGGTTGGCGCACCAAGCCAGGGACATTGTAGTCGGCGACGACAGCACGGGACTGACTTCGGTGGCTTCAACCACGAACTCGACGGGGTCGTGATTGATTGTGTGAACTCTCGTCGTCGATCTTCCTGCGCTCGTCATCGACGATCGCTGCACGCTCATCGAGGTTGTTGATGACGGAGAGCATCTTATCAAGGTTGATCTGTATGAAGGTCATGCGCGAGTCCTTAGCTCAGGGTGTCGGGGATGCGGGGGTCAGGAATCGGGCCACCTAGCCTCCGGGGAGTCGGCGGGCACCCGGTCGAGGCCGGCGTCGTAGATCTCGTTTTCGGCGCTTGTGAGTGCCGATACGACTGCGCTCATCGCTGTGTTGCAGCTGCTGGAGGCGATGCTGATCTTGGATCGGTAGTCGTCTGCGACCGGGGAGGTCCACACCTCGTCGGTGAGGCCGGCGTCGATGCTTGTCGTCTGCGCGCTCCCCGGGGCGGATGCGGGCGTCCATGACGAGACGCTGCTCGCCGACGTCGTGGCCTGGGTCTTGATGGCCTGGATCGCGAGCAGCTTGGGATTGTCGACGTCGGTCATGGCGAGGGCGGTCCTCTCAGGGGTGAGGCCACGTCAGGGCGGCACGGTTTCGGTGTGACGGAAGTCTATCGTTCCGACCAGCGTATGTCTTCTGTTCTCGTCCGTGGGAAGGTTGGGTGACGCTTGGTCCGGTGTGGTGCGGGCTGGCGGTCCACGTCTGCCGGGTCGACGCGGCACCCTGCGCCCCGGTGCGGACACGGCCGGGTGGCGCTGCACTGGCGGCCCGACGTGACCTCGTTAGGCTGGGCTCATGAGCGAGCACACCGGGCGGCACGCAGCGCAACGCCGTGGACGCCACGCGGCAGCCTCCGAGCAGGTCCGGTTCGGCGTGCCCTTCAACGGCGTCGTCCCCCTGTGGCACGCGGGTGCCGAGATCACCTGGCACCGTCCCGTCGACGGCACCGACCTGTCGGAGGTGCTCGGGCTGGGCCTGGTCGAGAGCGAGCCGGGTCCCTCCGAGGCTCCCCCGGGGTGGGGGGAGGTCGTCGAGGTCGGGACGCTCATTGAGGCGGAGTCCGGCCCCGTCCTGCGCCTACGCTCCTCCAGCCCCGCCGGCAGGCGTGCCGTCAACGACCCCGCGGACGGCGTTCCCATCCCGCTGTCACGGCCGCTGAGCATCGAGGAGGCGATGTCCGGGCAGTTCGACATCACCGGCTTCTCCGTGCACATCGCCCGGCTCATGCTGCGCGCCGCGCGCGACAGCGCCATCCTCCTGTTCACACTGCGGGCCCCGCGCGACCCCGACCCCCACCACCTCCTGTCGGTTCCCGCCGAGGCCGACGCCGAGGGCATCATGCACTTCCACCTGGGCACCCTGCTCGACATGACCACCGAGTCGTGGCGCGGGGCGGCGCGAGCCGACCGCATGACCCTGCTCGACCTCGACGTGTCCTACATGAGCCTGCTCGTCGGCAGGCCCGAGGACCAGGAGGGTCTCGACGTCGACCGCCTCGTCGAGATGGCCCAGCCGGTCGTCGACTGCATCCTCAAACCGGGATTCCCCTTCGCCCTGGGCTACTCCGTGGTCCTGCCCGACGCCGTGGCCCCGGCGCCGCGCTGAACGTCGCGCAGCGAACCAGGGCCGGCCGCCTCTGACCGGCTCGGCTCAGGGAACGGGCGGACCGCCGCCGGGTCGGGTGCGCCGGCTCAGCGCCCGACGAGGAGACGGACCCTGCCCTCGACGTCGGCCCGGCGCGCAGGCACGCCGTAGACGAGCTCGACGGACCGGGCCGTGAGCACCTCCTCGGGCCTGCCCTGAGACACGACCCGCCCGCGTTCCATGAGCACGACCCTGTCGCAGTAGGCCGCGGCGAGGTCGAGGTCGTGGAGCGCCAGGAGCGCCGTGACGGGCGAGTCCGCCAGGCGTGCGAGCAGCCCGTGCTGGTGACGCAGGTCCAGGTGGTTGGTCGGCTCATCGAGGATGACGGCCCCGCTGCGTTGCGCGAAGGCTCGGGCCAGCAGGACCCGCTTGCGCTCCCCACCGGACATCTCGCACAGGCTGCGCTCGAGCAGGCCGGTCAGCTCCCAGTCGGCCGCCAGCCCCTCGACCGCCGCGTGGTCCTCGTCGCGGTAGGGGCGCCAGCCGCTCAGGCCCGCCGCCCGTGCCAGCAGAAGCACCTCGCGCGCCGTGAAGGGCAGCTCGGTGTGCTCCTCCTGGGACACGGATGCCACGAGCCGAGCACGCTCCCGGTCCGCCATGGTGCGCAGGTCCTGCCCCGCCACCAGGGCGCGTCCGCGGCTCGGTGCGGTCAGGCCCCCCATGACGCGCAGGAGGCTGGACTTGCCCGAGCCGTTGGGGCCTACGACCCCGACTGTCTCCCCAGGGCTCACGTGCAGGCTCACCGCCCCCAGCGCCACGACCCGACCGCGCCGCAGGTGCACCCCGTCGGCCTCCAGGGCCACCGGCGTGCAGGCGGCGCGGTCGCACGACGTGGTACCCGCGAGGTCCCCGCACCGTCCGACGGCAACCGCTCCCTCGGTCCTGTGCGAGGCCAGCAGACGACGTCTCACTCCTGCGTCGCCCCGACGAGGTCCTCCAGGCCCGAGATCGCCGAGGGACCGGGTACGGAGGCGTCCGCGGGTAGGAGCACGACGCGCCCCTCGGCCACGGCGGTGAGCGACTGGACGCCGGGCTCGGCGAGGAGCCTCGCGCGCGCCTCCTCCTGGCTCTCCCCGTACAGCCCGTAGCTCAGGACGATCCAGTGCGGCTGTCGTTCGAGCAGGCTCTCGACCGAGATCGTCAGGTAGGCGTCCTTGTCCTCGGCGTAGACGTTCCCGAGCCCCGCTCCCTCCAGGACGGAGGCGGGCAGCCCGGACCCTCCGTAGGCGGACAGGGCGTCCTCGGAGGAGAAGTAGTACACCCACGCTGCCGACTGTCCCGTGCTCGGGCGCGAGGCGGCCGAGACCCGCTCCTCCAGGTCCTGGGCGGAGGCCTCGGCGTGGGGCGTGGTCGCCAGGGCGGTCCCCAGTCGGCGCAGGTCCTGGGGGACCGTGGCCAGTGTCGCCGGCGTGCCCGCCTGCGTCGTCGCGTCGTGGCGGCACTCGCCCAGGACGGTCAGGACCGTGATGCCCGCGGCGCGCAGCTGCTCGGCGTCGGCCTGGAACAGCCCGTAACCCAGGACCATGTCAGGGTCGGCGGCGAGGATCTCCTCGGTCGTGGGGTCCGCGGGGTTGATGATGAGGGAGTCCGAGGGCGGGTGGCTCAGCCCCTCGGGCAGAGGGGCGCCGAACTCCCCGCTGCGCGCCGTGATGCGGTCGGAGGCCCCCGCAGCGTCAAGCAGCTCGACGGCGGCCGTGCCTACGGTCAGGATGCGTGAGGGCTGGTCGGGCACGGTGACGTCGCCGCCGCAGTCCTGGACGGAGACGGGGTAGCCGCTCGTCGCGGTCCCCGGCTCCCTCCCGGGGGAGCAGGCGGTCAGGCCGAGTGCCAGCGCTGCGGCCCCGAGGAGCGCGACCGGGCGCATGGAGGTGGTGGGGGTCAACGGTGTCAGTGTCATGGTTTCTCCTTCGATCCGCCCCGGTTGGGGCGAGCGGTCGGGGGCGGCGCCGTCGGCGCGTGGTTCGGCACCGGGGTCAGGACCCGTGTGAGCGGCGGCGCAGCATGGACATGAGCAGGGGGGTGCCCACGAGCGCGGTGAGGATCCCCAGAGGGATCTCCCGGGGAGCGAGGACCGTGCGCGCCAGGGCGTCGGCCCCTGTGAGCACAAGCGCCCCCAGCAGCGCGCTCGTGGGAATGAGCGCGCGGTGGGTGGCTCCGACCAGGCGCCTGGCCAGGTGGGGCACGACGAGGCCCACGAAGCCGATGGCGCCCGCCACCGCCGTGGCCGCGGCGACTCCCAGAGCCGCCAGGACGGCGGTTGTGCGCCGCTGCCTGTCCGGGTCGACCCCCAGGGAGCGTGCGACGTCGTCGCCCAGCCCGACCGCGTCCAGGCTCCGGCCCCGCAGCGTGAGCGCGCCGACACTGCCCAGGGTGACGGCCGCCAGGGCGGGGACGTCGGCCCACGAGGAGCGGCCCAGCGAGCCGAGCATCCAGAAGGTGACCGCCCGCACGGCGTCGCGGCTGTCGGACAGGACGACGACGAGGTTGGTCGCCGCCGACAAGAAGTAGCCGACCGTCAGCCCGGCGAGCACGAGGCGGGATCCGGACAGGCTGCGTCCGGGCCCGACGAGGACCAGGACGAGCGTCAGGGCGGCCAGCGCTCCGAGGAAGGCGCCCAGGGTGACCGTCGGGCCCTCGGCGCGGGATCCGGCTCCGACGACGGCGCCGACGACCCCGCCAGCCCCTCCGGCGATGACGAGGGCCGCACCGAGGCAGGCCCCCGAGGAGATCCCCAGCAGATAGGGGTCGGCCAGGTCGTTGCGAACCACCGCCTGCAACGCCGCCCCTGAGCAGGCGAGCACCGCTCCGACGCACAGGCCGGCGAGCACCCTGGGGGCGCGCAGCTGCCACACGACGGTCTCGAGGGTCGATGAGCTGCCGGCGCCGCCAGGTGCACCACCTGGCCGCAGGAGCACATCGACGACCTGCCCGGGGGAGGCGTGGACCTGGCCGACGCCGACGGCCACGAGGGACAGCACGACGAGACCGACCGTCAAGGTGGTGAGAACCAGCCGCGGGCGGCGTGCGGGCGCGGTGCCCGACCCGTCTCGGGCGTGGCGACGGCCAGGAGCGGCCGGGGGTGGGCTCACGTTCACCCGCGCATGATAATCATTCTCATTAGGGCGGTGTCATGTCGGGCCCAGGAGGTCCGCCCTGGCCGCGGACCGATCGCGGGCTGGTCGTGAGTCGACTGCGGATCGGCCGAGGGTCGGCCGTGGGTCGGCCGGGGGCTGGCCGGGGGCTGGCCGGGGGCTGGCCGGGGGCTGGCCGAGGGCTGGCCGGGGGCTGGCCGAGGGCTGGCCGCGAGACGGTCATGGGCTAGCCGTGGGTTGACTGTCGCGCGGGAGCCGCCGTACTGTCTCCATGCAAATGAGAACCATTCTCATTATGGGTGATCGCCCGCACCGCACGACGACACCGGGACCGAAGGACATCTCGACCATGCAGCACCTGCGCCTCATGAGGCTGTGGCACGGACACCGCGTCCTGCTCGTCCTCCTGACCTTGACGGGTCTGGGGGTCGCAGCGACCTGGATCGGCCAGGCCCTGCTCACCTCGCGGGTCTTCACCCTCCTGGTCGCGGGTGCCGGTGAGCGGGAGCTGGTTCCCGCGGTCCTGGCGCTCGCGGCGGTCCTCCTGGCCCGGCCCGTCCTGGTCCTGGTCCGCCAGCTTCTTGCCCAGCACGCCATGACCCGCGTCAAGTCCTCCGTGCGTGCGCGAGCGCTGACGGCCTTCGTGCGTCGCAGCGCCGTGGACCCGGCCGTCAGCCGCAGCGGTCGGGATCACGCCGTCGTCGTCGACGGCGTGGAGAACCTCGACGTCTACCTCTCCGGCTACCTCCCGCAGGTGGGGGTCACCGTCCTGGTCGTCGCCGCGGTCGGCTCCGTCATGATCGTCGTCGACCCGGTGGTCGGTGCGGTCGCCGTGGGCTCGACCCTGCTCCTCCAGTGCCTTCCGCGCCTGTGGGACCGGGCCCTGGCGGCGCGCGGCGCAGGACACTGGGACGCCTACCAGGAGCTGCACGCGGAGTTCGTCGACTCCATGGAGGCGATGACCACCCTCGTGGCCTTCGGCGCTGACCGCCGTCGGGAGGCTCAGCTGGCCCGGGCCTCCAGCAACCTGCTCGCACGCACCCTGGGACAGCTGCGGCTGTCCCTCGTGGAGTCCGGGCTCTCCGGCTTCGCCCTGGCGGCGGTGCCGGCCCTGGTCCTCACCGCCGTCGTCGTCCGTGGGCGGGAGCTGGGAGCCTTCGAGGTCTTCGTCCTCGTCCTGCTGTCCGTCGAGCTCGTCCGCCCTCTGCGTGACCTGGCCTCGCTGTGGCACGCCGGCTACCTCGGCACCTTCTCCGGTCCTCGGGTGCTCGACCTGCTCGACGCCGAACCGGCCCAGCCCGCTGTGTCCCCCGCACGCTCCCGCGCGTCGGGCAACGGCCTCGACGGCACCGGGGGCGGTGGGACGGGCCCAGGGCAGGTGGGCGTGCCCGCCGGTCCACGGGTGCTCGTGCGTGGCCTGACCGCCCGCTACCCCGGGGCCCCGGCCCCCGCGCTGGTCGACGTCGACCTCGAGCTCGGCCCCGGCCTGACCGCCGTCGTCGGCGCGACGGGCTCGGGCAAGTCGACCCTGGCCGCCGTCCTGTCCGGCCTGCTGCCTCCCGAGCGCGGCCGGGTGGAGATCGAGGGCGGCGCAGGGGACCTGGGCCAGTGCGTCCGCAGGATCAGCCTCGTGCCGCAGGATCCCGTCCTGCTGGGGGCGACGGTCGGACAGGACATCGCCTTGGGCCTGCCGCGGGACCCTGAGGCCCGCAGCGGGCCGCAGGAGGACGAGCTCCTCGCACGGGCGGCGCGCACGGTGGGCATCGGTCTCGACGAGACCGAGGACACCGTGACCCTGGCGACACCCGTGGGCGACGCGGGGGCTCGGCTGTCCGGGGGCCAGCGCCAGCGCGTGGCCGTGGCCCGCGCGCTGGCCCAGCAGCGCGAGGTCCTCGTCCTGGATGAGGCGACCTCCGCCCTCGACCCGGCCGCAGAGAGCCGGCTCGTCGAGGCCCTGCGCAGGCAGGCGGGGCGCACCCTCGTCGCCATCACGCACCGCCTTGACCTGGCGCTGCGTGCTGAGCGGGTCGTCGTCCTCGACGGGGGAAGGGTGGCTGAGCAGGGGCCGCCCGAGGTGCTCCTGGCCTCTGACGGCGCGCTCAGCGCGCTGGTGGCTGCCGAGGGAAGCCCGACCGCGCCTGGATCCCGGGCACCCGCCGGCTCTGAGGAGGACGCCAGATGACCGGTGACGCCGTCGCCTCGCCTCGGCAGGCGCATTCCGGGACCGAGGCTCCCGGCATCGTCGGCCTGCTCGGGCCGATCCTGGCCATGAGCAGGCACCTGCGTGGTCATCGCAGGCTGTTCCTCACCGTCGTCCTCACCGTGTGGGCGGGACTCATCCTGTCGGTCACCACCGTCATGCTCTCGGTGGCGGCCGCCTCGGCCCTTGCCTCCAGCCCCTCAGGTGACGGTGCCGACGAGGCGGCCCGGACCGCCGCGGCCCTGTGCGCGGGCGTCACCGTCCTGGGGCTGCTGGCCTGGTTCGAGCAGTGGTTCGCCCACGTGCTGGCCTACCGGGTCATCGACACCATCCGCCTGCGGGTCCATCGTGCGATCGCCCGCCTTGCCCCTCTCGGACTGGCCCACCGGCGCTCTGGTGAGACCGTGGCCGCGGCGATGACCGACGTCGAGAGCCTGGAGTGGTTCTACGCGCACACCGCGGCCCAGGTGCTGGCCGGCTGCGCCGCCTGCGTGACGGTCGCCGGAGCCTGCCTGGCCTGGCTCGGGCCGGAGGCCCTCATCGTCCCCGCGGCCCAGGCCCTGGTCGTGGCGGTGCCCGTCCTCCTCCTGCCGCGAGCGGCGCGTCAGGGCGCCCGGCTGCGTGCCGCGGTGGCGGAGCTGTCCGCCCACGCCCTGGCCGCCCGTGCCCATGCCCGGGAGACGGTGCTGCTGGACCGCCTCGGTGCCGTGTCGCAGGAGACCCACGCGCTCACCCGCCGGGTCCAGGAGGCCCGACGCGCCCTGGCCGTCAGGGCCGGGACCGAGCAGGCGCTCATCGAGGTCCTCTCCGTGGGAGTCGTCCTCCTCATGCTGCGTGTCGCCACCGACTCGGCCTCCCGGGGCGGGCTCGCCCCCGGCGCGGTGCCCGTCGTCGTCGCCCTGGCCGGGATGAGCCTTGTCCCGGCCACCGCCGTGACCGGGGCGCTCGGCCGCCTGGGTGAGACCTCCGCTGCCGCGCGCCGTGTCGACGAGCTCATCACCACCCCGGGTCTGCGACCGACGGCCCCCGAGAGCCCGGGGCCCGGCGCCCAGGTGAGCACCGGGTCGGCCACCGGGCGCCAGGAGGCCTCCCTGAGGGTGAACGGCCTGCGGGTGCGCTACCCGGGCGCCTCCCGCCCGGTCCTCGACGGGCTCGACCTCGAGGTCCGCCCCGGCGAGACCCTGGCGGTCGTCGGGGCCAGCGGGGAGGGCAAGACGACCCTGGCCCTGTGCCTGGCCCGCCTCGTGGCCCCCGAGGCCGGCCGCATCGTCCTGGGAGGAGTCGACGTCGCCCAGGAGGACCCCGAGCGCACCCGCGAGCGCCTCGTCCTCGTCACCCAGCACACCGACGTCCTCAGGGCATCGGTGCGAGACAACCTGCTGTGCCCCGAGGCCCCGGACGATCAGGTGTGGCAGGCCCTCACGCGCGCACGGCTGGCCGACCGCGTCCGGGCCCTGCCCGAGGGCCTGGACACGGTGCTCGCTGAGCGCGGGGCGGCCTGGTCGGGAGGAGAGCGGCAGCGCCTGGGACTGGCCCGTGGACTGCTGCGCGACCCTGAGGTGCTCGTACTCGACGAGCCCACAGCGGGTCTTGACGCCCGCACGGAGAACGAGTTCCTCCAGGCGCTGGCCGAGGGGCGGCGCGGACGCACGACGGTCGTCGTCACGCACCGGCGCGCCGTCATGAGGGCCTGTGACCGGGTGGTCGTCGTCGAGGCGGGTGCGGTGGTGGCCGCGGGGGACCACGCGCACCTGCTGCGCACGAGCAGCGCCTACCGTGCGGTGCTCGACGAGGCGCAGGAGGCGCCCGATGCGCCGGCGCCCGGCGGTGAACCGGTGCGCGGCCAGGTGCCTGCCGAGCCCACCGCTGACGCCGAGAAGCATGAAAGGAGGTGAGATCATGCCTGAGATCACGATCGTGACCGTTGAGGACAAGCGTGCGGAGGAGGCCGTCCTGGCCCCGAACTCGCACCACCACGGACACGTGGCGACGTCCTTCAGCTGGAGCTGAGACGGCCGGTGCGGGCCCGGTCCCCGGCCGGGCCCGCACCGTCACCCCGGCGGCGGGTGCCGGGACCCCGGTCCCGCGCCCCTCTGCCGGGCGCTCCAGCCACGTCCCCGCGCCCCTGAGCGCCTCGGGGACGTGGCTGTCGACGCACGCACCGGACACGTACCAGACAAGCACCGAGACACGCACCGAGAGAAGCTCATGACCTCCTCCTGCCCACCCGCTCCCCGTCCGACCCCCGAGTGCGGTGACCGCCCCGCCCCGCTCGTGAGGAGCCTGCTGCCCCCGGTGACCGGCATTGAGATCCGTCCCCTGGAACCGGGGCGCTGCGTGCTGTCCGTGGGCGAGAACCACCACGTCGCCGACCTGCCCGCCCAGGTCGCCGAGCTGGCTGTCGCCGCCTGGACCCTGGGGCGCGACGACCTCGTGGCCCCGGACGCGGCCAAGGCCCTCGCGCCGCTGCGGCGTCTGCTCAGTGAGCAGGCAGGACGCTGCCCGGCCGGTGTGCCGCGCGGGCCTGCGCCTGTCCCTCGGCCCGGGCTGCGGGTCGTGCTCAGCGGTGAGCGGGGCATGGTCGAGGCGCTGGAGCGGCGCAGCCACCCGCAGGACTCCGTCGAGGTGGTCGCGTGGAGCGGGGCGCGCGCGGTGGTCAACCGGGCCTTCGCCCTGCGTCGCCTCCTCATGGTCGCCGTGCGTGGCGCGCGCGAGGCCGACCTGGTCGACGTCGACCGCATGTGCCATGACATGCGGGTCCCGTGGCTGCCCGTCGAGCTCGTTCGGGCTCGGATGTGGGTGGGTCCCCTCGTCACCCCTGGGGTGGGCGCCTCCTACGAGGACGCGGCCTGCCGGCGTCTGGCCGCCGCCCGCGAGCCGCGCGTCCACCGGGTGCTGCGGACCCCGCCCGCCGGAGGGGACCAGGGGCCGGCTCCCGAGGAGCTGTGGCCTGTGCTCGACGTCGTGCTCGACCTCGCCGCGCAGGCCTGCTCGGCCCTGGCCGACGCCGACCAGGAGCTGGCCCCCGGGGACCTGCTCCACGAGCTCGCCCTGTCCGCCGCCGCCCCGTGGCCCGACGCGCCGTCAGGGGCCGGGCAGGAGACCCCTGCGGTCGAGCACCTGCGCCATCCGGTCCTTCCGGTGGCGCACCGGCGCACCCGTCACCGCCACCACGTGCCCGAGGACCTTCTCGACGAGCGGACGGGCCTGGTGCTGCGCGTGCGCGAGGTGCGTCATGACCGGCGTGTGCCCGCCGCCCTGGTCACGCGGCAGGCGGACGTGGGGGACATCCGCGCGGTGAGCCCGTGGGCGAACAACATCCTGTGCCAGGGGTCGTCCTTCGGGGATCCGCGGGCGGCTCGTGACGCGGCCCTGGGGGAGTCGGTCGAGCGTTACTGCGGCAACGTCCTGGACACCCTGCCGGTGACCTGGGCCTCCTACCGGGAGCTGCGACGTCGTGGGGTTCCGGCGCTCGACCCGCGCGAGCTCGTTCTGTACTCCAGGGCCCAGTACGAGGCTCCGGGCTTCCCCTTCGTCCCCCTGACCCGGGGCCTGCGCGTGCACTGGGTGCCTGGGCGACGGCTCGGCGACGGCTCGGAGGTGCTCGTCCCGGCGTCGATGGTCTACGTCAACTGGTTCTCGGCGGGGTTCGCCGCGGCGCCCCCGACGAACTTCTGCGCCTTCGCGGGGATCGCCGCCGGCCCGGACGAGGACTTCGCCGTGGCCGGGGCGCTCGAGGAGATCATCGAGAGGCACGCGACGATGGTCTGGTGGCTCAACGCCCACCCCCTTGCCGAGGTCAGCGGCCTGGCCGCCCCCGCCCTCGACCCTCCCCTGCGGGTGGCCTACCTCAGCCTCGACAACGAGTTCGGGGTTCCCGTGGCGGCCGCCGTCGTCCACGACGACGAGGCCGGGCTGGTCAACATAGGGTTCAGTGCGCGCCCACGTCTGGCGGACGCCGCCTCCAAGGCCCTCACGGAGGCCCTCACGCTTCAGGAGGGGTCGCGAGACCTCCTGCGCGCCGACGGCAGGCACTGGAAGGTCATGGCCGACGGCGAGCTCAACGGCAGGGCGTTCAAGCCCTGGCGTGCAGACCGGCGCTATCTCGATGACTTCCGTGCGGACATGCACGACTGCGACGACCTCATGGTCCAGCAGCAGGTCTACCTCGACCCGCGTGCGGCCGCCCGGATGTCGCACCTGCTGGAGCCCGGCCTCCGCCGCCCGCCCGCGCAGGATCCGCAGGACGGCGATCGGTCCGCCGAGCGCTACCGCCGTGCCCTGGAGCGGCAGGGCGTCGACGCGATCGTCGTCGACATCACGACCTCTGACGTCGCCAGCACCGGAATGCGCGTCGTGCGGGTCATCGCCCCGGGGACCGTGGGCAACGCCCCGGCAGCCTTCCCGTTCCTGGGCCGTCGTCGGGTCCAGGACATCGCCGTCGAGCTGGGCTGGCGCTCCACGCCCCTGGAGGAGGACGAGCTCAACTACTTCCCGATGCCGCACGCATGAGCGGGGAGGCGCTGCGGGGGCTCAGGGCGGTTCGCCTGCGGCACGGGCCGCCCCTGCCCGCCGGGTTCCGGCACCTGCAGGTCGAGATGCCCCCGGCCCCGGGGGTCGACCGTCAGGCGGTGGTCGTCGACCTCGCCCGGGCCGAGGACCACCGGCTCGTCCTGGCCGCCGTCGCCCGGCACTGGTGGTCGGCCGACCACGGGCAGCTGGACACGTGCACCGCCTCGGCGGCAGAGCTCGATGCCCAGGGGCAGGCCTTCCTCGACGTGGGACGGCTCGGGCTGGTCGATCCCGCGCTGCTGACCGAGCCGGGCTGCCCGCTCCGGCCCCCCGACCCCGGGCGCAGGCACACCTGGGTGCGGGCCGAGCGGCTGGGCGCGGCCCCGACCCGGGGCTGGGTGCCCTACTCGCTGGCCCTCCCCCTGTCCTACGAGACCCGTCCGGGTGAGCCCCGCACGCACCCGCCCCTTCTCGCCGGCCTGGGGGCGGGTACAGGGGTCTGCCAGGCGACGGCCCGGGCCTGGGAGGCCCTGCGCGTCGAGGACGCGCTGTGGCTCTGGTGGTCTGACCCGTGGCGCACGCCTCCTGAGCCCGTCGAGCCCGACCCGGAGGCGGCGCGGCTGTGGGAGGCGGAGGGACTCGAGGTCCGCCTCGCCGCCCTGCCCGACTCCCTGGGCGGGAAGGTGGCGCTCGCCCTCGTCGACGACGGCCGCGTGGCGGCCGTGGGAGGAGGGCCTGGGACCGGGCGGCGGGGCCAGCGCGAGGCCGTCGCGCGGGCACTGTGGCAGCTGGTCGTCGCTCGGGCGCTGTCGGACCCGCACGACGCCCTGCACCGCACCAGCGCCCACGCTCTCGTCCCGTTCCGGCCGGAGGGGGACTACCTGCGGTGCGCGGGCCCGCGACGACGTCGGCTCCTGGATCCCTTGGGTCACGTCCAGCTGCTGCTTGACCCGGTCGTGCGTGAGGAGGTCCTGCGGCGCGCCGAGCCGCGCAGCGCCGCTGGCCGTCCCTCGACAGCGGCGCAGGCGCGCCGTGCCGTCGGCGCGGGGGGCCAGGGGGCGGCCGCCGGTCGGCCGGGAGAGGCGGGTCCCGGCGGTGAGGGCGGTGACGGAGCGGTGCCCGAACCTGAGGACCTCCCGCTGGGTGAGGCGTGGGTCATCCGTCTGGGGCCGCCTGCTGACCAGGACCTGACCGACGAGTCGATGGCATGCGTGCGCCTGCTCGTCCCGGGAGCCAGCAGCCTGCCCCTGGGGGCGTTCCCACCGCATCCCCACGTGGCGGCCTCGGCACGCCTGAGGCTCCGGCGGCGGGCTGAGGCGGAGGCGGTCCCGTTCCCGGGTGCGACCGACCCTCCGGGCGCCGGCCCACGGTCTCGTCCGGGTCCAGGTCAGGGGGGCGAGCCCCTGCCCTTCCCCGGCTGGTGACGCCGGACGGCCAGGCTCGGACCGCGCGGCCACGGGGCTCGGCCACGACCTCGCGGGCCCGGCCGGTGGTGCGCCCGGGCCTGACGGTCGGACGGTGCCGCGGGCATGATGGTTCCATGGGAGAGACACGAGATCTCAGCCGCCCCACCACACCCTGCCGCGCCGTCCAGGACCGGATGGCGCACGAGACCGCCGCGAGAGCCGCCTCCACCGGGCCTGCCCCCTGCCTGGGCGAGGAGGCCGGCGCACCCCCTGCCCTGCGCCGGCGCCTGTCCGGCGTCGTGGCCGACCTGGCCGACCAGGTCGTCGCCCTGTCCCAGGACATCCACGCCCATCCCGAGCTCGGCTACGAGGAGCACCACGCCGTGGCGGCCGTCGCCGACCTGCTGGGGGCTCACGGCATCGAGGCCGAGACCGGGGTCTACGGCATGGACACCGCCCTGCGGGCCGTCATCGGCCCGCCCTCCGACCTGACCGTGCCCACGATCGCCGTCCTGGCCGAGTACGACGCCCTGCCCGGCATCGGCCACGGCTGCGGCCACAACGTCATGTGCGCCAGCTCCGTGGGGGCCTTCCTCGCCCTGGCCGAGCTGGCCCGCTGCGACCCCGAGGCGGTGCCCGGCCGCGTCGTCCTCCAGACGACCCCCGCCGAGGAGTGCTCGACCGCCAAGGAGGTGCTCGCCGTGCGGGGCATGCTCGACGGCGTCGACGCCGCCATCCAGACCCACTCCTACGCCCGTGACGTGGCCGACCAGACCTGGCTCGGGGTGCGCCGCCTCACCGTGGTCTACACCGGGGTGCCGGCGCACGCCTCCTCCCAGCCCTTCATGGGGCGCAACGCCCTCGACGCCGCCACCCTGGTGCTCACCGGCCTGGCTCTGCTGCGCCAGCAGATCCTTCCCATGGACCGCCTCCACGCCGTCGTGCTCGACGGCGGGCAGGTCCCCAACGTCATCCCCGAGCGCGCCGAGCTGAGCCTGTTCGTGCGCTCGAAGTACCCCGAGACCCTCAAGGACCTGGTGGGCCGGGTCGAGGACCTTCTGCGCGGCGCGGCCCTCATGACCGGCACCGGCGTCGAGATCCGTACCGACCCGCACACCAACGAGATGCCGGTGCGCTCCAACGGGCCGCTCCTGGCCGCCTGGGTCCGCTCCCAGCGCGAGCGGGGCCGCGACCCGCTCGCCCCCGGGGTGCTGACCGAGACGATCGCCGCGGGGACGGACTTCGGCAACGTCTCGCAGCGCGTGCCGGGGATACACCCGCTCATCAGCGTGTCGACCAGCCCCGACGTCGCCCTGCACACCCGCGAGATGGCGGAGGCCTCCGCCTCGCCCGCAGGGGACGCGGCCGCGGTCGACGGTGCGTACGGGCTGGCAGCCGTCGCCCTCGACTGGCTCCACGACCCCGGGCTGCGCAGCGCCGCCAGGCAGGACTTCGAGGCCGGTGGCGGTGTCGTCGACGTCGAGGGGTTCTGGCGGCAGTGAGGTCGGAGGGGGTGCCTGAACGTCGTGAGACGAACGATCGCCTGCGGCCGTCACGGTCGAGCTGCTCCGCGGCGTGACCCGGGACCAACGGGGGTCGGCCCGGTTCGCACCGCGTCGAGACGGTGCGAACCGGGCCGACCCCCGTTGGCGCGCTGCGGGCCCGGTTCGAGGCTGGATCAGGCGATCGCGGTGACCGGGGGCAGGTGCTCGTCGTCCTCGCCGTTGGCGATGACCAGGTTGTTGTGGTTGGTGGCGACGTCGCTGGCGGCGTCGGCGAAGGTCTGCTCGAAGGCGATGAGCTTGGGCTTGAACTCGTCCCAGGCGGCGCGGAACTTCTCGGCGTTGGCGCTCTCCCACACCGTGTTGCTGAGGGCGGAGTCGGTGTCGGTCTGGATCGAGTGGCTCAGCTCGACGTCGTTCTTCAGGGTGTTGTAGAGCTGACGCAGGCTGTCAAGATCGGCCTGAACGTTGGACATGGGATCTCCTATCGGTTGGTGGTCGCAACGGATGCCGGTTGATCCCCAGGGACCCGCGACGAGAGACCACGGGCGTTGAGTCAGGGGGTGGACATCGCGTCGTGTGCAACCCTGGCACGGGTGCGTGGGCTGCGGCAAGGGAAGAAGTACCCGTCGTGCGCCGGGCGGACAGGGTGCCGCGGTTGGTCACGATTGCGCTACGGTTCAGGGTGACCCTAGTTGCCACACCACGAGGTGCACGCCCATGCCCCTGCCTCAGGCCGACTCGTCCCGACGCCGCCAGGAGCGCTCTCACCGCTCCCAGCCGCCCGGTCCCCCCAAGGACACGGACGCGGCTCGGCTGCCCTCCGCACCGCGGGAGCGGCGCCCGATCCTGGCCGCCCTGGCGGTCCTGCTCATCGTCGGGGGAGCGCTGCTGGCGGGAATGCTCGCCATGCGCATGGACCACCGCGCCGAGATGCTCGCGGCGGCCTCGACCATCGAGGCAGGTCAGGTCATCACCGAGGAGGACCTCGTCTCGGCCCGCGTGGCCGCCGACGTCCCCAACCTCATCCCCGCCGACCGTGCAGGCGAGGTGATCGGCCGCACCGCGCGCGTGGAGATCGCCGAGGGGCAGCTGCTCGACTCCTCGCAGGTCGCCTCCGAGCCCGTGCCGGGCCAGGACAAGCAGGTCGTCGGCGTGTCCCTCGAGGCGGGACGCTTCCCGGCGGGCGGCCTGGACGCCGGTGACCTCGTCACCGTCGTCGACGTCAACGGGCAGACGGCGCTCGTCTCCGAGGCCCAGGTGCTTGAGGCCGTGCCCGCCTCGGGAACCGACGGCGACTGGAGCTCGGGAGCCGTCGTGTCGCTCATCATCTCCCCGCAGGACGCCGCGCCCCTGGCCTCGGCGGCCGCAGCAGGAAGCATCGCCGTCGTCGTCACCGCGGTCGACCAGCCGATCGGGGACTCCTGATGCTCGTGTCAGTGGCCTCTGCCAAGGGCTCCCCGGGCGCCTCGACGAGCGCGCACGCACTGGCGGCCGTGTGGCCCCGCCCCGCGCTGCTCGCCGAGCTCGACCCCGCAGGCTCCGACCTCATGTACCGGTCCCGCACCCCGGAGGGGATGCCCCTGGACGGTGACCGCGGCCTCGTGTCCCTGGCCGCCGCGGTGCGCAGGGACCCGGGCGCGGCGCCCGAGGAGCACCTCACCGTCATCGAGGGCGGGCAGCAGGTCCTCCTCGGTCTGGCCCGTCCCGACCAGGCGGCGGCCATCGGCGCGGGATGGGCCGGGCTCGCCGGGAGCCTGAGGAGCCACGGTGACGTCGTCGCCGACGTCGGGCGCCTGGCTCCCGGTGCCCCGAGCCTGGGTGTGGCCCTGGCCTCCGACCTCACCGTCATGGTCGTGCGCCCCGGCGTGGAGAACTACGGCCACCTGCGTGAGCGCCTCGCCTGGATCACGGCCGAGACGACGCACCGCTCCGAGCGCACGAGCCTGTGCGTGGTCCTCATCGCCCCGTGGAAGAACCGCCATGAGGCAGCGGACCTGGCGCGCCTGCTCCAGGTCAGTGGTCTCGACGTGCCGGTCGTGGGCGTGCTCGCCGAGGACCGGGCGGCGGCCGACGCCTTCGCCGGCCGCAAGCCCCGTCCCCTGGGGCGCACCCTGCTCGTGCGCTCAGCCAGGACGCTGGCCGCCTCGCTGTACACCATGGGAGCCCCGGCCCCGGCCCAGGTGCTCCCGGCGCCCGCGCCCCTGGCCGGACGGAGGAGCCAGCGATGAGCGTTGACCAGAACCTCGTGCGCTCCATGCGCGAGGAGGTCGCCGACCTGCTCGCCCAGCAGCGGCGCGACGACGCGACCTCCGGCATCCCGCCGATGAGCCCGGAGGACGAGCGCCAGTTCGCCCGCGCGCTCATCGGACGGGTGCTCGAGCAGCACGCCCGCGCCGAGATCGCCGCAGGACGCAGCCCGCTCAGCGCTCAGGACGAGGAGGAGGTCTCCCAGGGGATCCACGCCGCCCTGTTCGGTGTCGGCAGGCTCCAGCCCCTGCTGGAGAACCCCGACGTCGAGAACGTTGACATCAACGGGTACGACAACGTCTTCATCCAGTACGCCGACGGACGTGAGGAACGCGGCGCCCCCGTGGCCGACTCCGACGACGAGCTCGTCGAGCTCGTCCAGATCCTGGGCTCCTACTCGGGCCTGGCCTCGCGCCCCTTCGACTCGGCCAACCCTCAGCTCGACCTGCGCCTGCCCGACGGCTCGCGCCTGTCGGCCGTCATGGACGTGTGCTCCCGCCCGGCCATCTCGGTACGCCGGGCCCGGCTCGACCGGGTCGGTCTCGACGAGCTCGTCGGCCTGGGCACCCTGACCCCGCGCCTGGCGGCCTTCTGCTCGGCCGCGGTGCGCGCGCGCAAGAACATCATGATCGCCGGTGCCACGAACGCGGGCAAGACGACCTTCCTGCGCGCCCTGGCCAACGAGATCCCCCCCTCCGAACGGCTCATCACCGTCGAGAGGGCCCTGGAGCTCGGCCTGGGGGAGTTCGCCGACCTCCACCCCAATGTCGTGGCCTTCGAGGAGCGGCTGCCCAACTCCGAGGGCGCGGGCGCCATCACCATGGCCGACCTCGTGCGCCGCTCGCTGCGCATGAACCCCTCGCGGGTCATCGTCGGGGAGGTGCTGGGCGACGAGATCGTCACGATGCTCAACGCCATGAGCCAGGGCAACGACGGCTCCCTGTCGACCATCCACGCCAACTCCTCCTCGGAGGTGTTCAACCGGATCGCCACCTACGCCATCCAGTCAGCCGAGCACCTGCCGCAGGACGCGACGAACCTCCTCATCGCGGGAGCGGTCGACTTCGTCATCTTCCTGACCCGGGAGAACCGCTTCTCCCAGGGCGGGGGGCTGCGCAGGTACGTCGCCTCGGTGCGCGAGGTCAACGGCGTGGACGAGCGGGTGCTCTCCAGCGAGGTGTTCGCCGACGACGGCACCGGCACCGCCCGCCCGGCGGCGCCGATCGCCTGCATCGAGGACCTCGTGGAGGCGGGCTTCGACCCTGTGGCCTCCTACGGCGGGGGGCGCGCATGAACGACACGATCGCCACCGTCGCCGTCCTCGCCGGCGCCATGGTCGGCGGAGGGGTCTTCCTGCTCATCGGCTTCATCATGGGGGTCGACGTGCCGGCCGGCTCCGCCCGGGGCGGGGCCGTGATCAAAGGCGCCTCCCGCAGGGTGCTCGCGGCGGTCGGCGTCGGGATCGGCCTGCTCGTCCTGACCCGGTGGGTCGTCCTGGCGGCCGCCGGGGCGGGCCTGGTCCTCGTGTGGCCGATGCTCTTCGGCGGTGCCAAGCAGGAGAAGCTCGCCGCCGCCCGGATCGAGGCGCTGGCCACCTGGGCCGAGTCCCTGCGTGACACGATCGCCGGGGCGGTCGGCCTGGAGCAGGCGATCCCCGCGACCGTCTACGCCGCGGCCCCCGTCATCCGAGAGGACCTCGCCCTCCTGGCCGACCGCATGCGCGTGCGTGTCCCGCTGACCACCGCGCTGCGCCAGTTCGCCGACGGCCTCAACGACCCGACCGCCGACCTCATCGTCTCCGCGCTCATCATGAACGCCAGGCTGCGTGGTCCCGGCCTGCGCCAGCTGCTGGGGGCCCTGGCTGACACCGCACGCGCAGAGCTCGACATGCGCCAGCGAGTGTCCGCCTCGCGGGCGGGGACCCGGCGCTCGGCGCAGATCGTCGTCGTCTTCTCGATCGCCGTCATGCTCGGCCTGGCCCTGTTCAACCGCAGCTTCGTCGAGCCCTACAACAGCGTCCAGGGCCAGCTCGTCCTGCTCATCGTCATCGCCCTGTTCGGGATCGGCATGATGTGGATGCGGCGCCTGGCCGGCGTGCGCCTGCCCCGACGGTTCCTCACCGTCACGGCCTCCAGGGGTGAGGCCGCATGATCACGTGGATCCTCGTGGGCGGCGCCGTGAGCGGGGCCGGCGTGTTCCTCCTCCTGCTCATCCTGGCCCCCCCGGCTGTCCAGCCCGCCGCCGCGCTGGCGGAGCTCGACACGCGTCGCGACGAGAGGCGGCTGCGACAGGACGTGCGCCGGCTCAACCCCGGTGAGGAGGCGATGCCCGACTGGATGGGGGTGCTCGGCGTCCGCGCCGCCGGGCTGCTGCGCCGCTCAGGCATCGAGACCGGCTCCCTGACCGCCGACCTCGCCGTCGTGGGGCGCTCCCTGGAGCGTCACCTCGCCACCTCCCTGCTCGTCGCCCTGGGCGTCGCGAGCGCCCCGATCCTCGTCGTGGGGCTCCTCTACCTCATGGGAGCGCCGCTGGGGTGGTCGGTGCCGGTGCTCGTCAGCCTCGTGCTCGGCCTGGTCGCCCTCGTCGTGCCGACCCTGCGGCTGCGTCGTGAGGCCGACGAGGCACGCCGGGACTTCCGCCACGTCGTCGGCTCCTTCCTCGACCTCGTCTCCATGTCGCTGGCGGCCGGACGAGGGGTGCCCGAGGCCCTGGACGCCGCCTCGGCCCTGAGCGACGACCCGGCGATGATGCGCATCCGCAACGCCATCGACGTCGCCAGGTTGCGAGGTCAGACCCCGTGGGCGGCGCTGGGCCAGCTCGGTAGCCAGCTGCGGATCGACGAGCTGCGGGACCTCGCCGCGGCGCTGGCCCTCGTGGCCGAGGACGGCGCCAAGATCCGGGAGTCCCTCGCGGCCCGCGCCTCCTCGATGCGCCGCAAGGACCTGGCGGACGCCGAGGGCAGGGCCGGGGAGAACTCCGAGTCCATGCTCGTGGCCCAGCTCGTCATCGCGATGGGCTTCATCGTCTTCCTCGTCTACCCGGCCCTGACCGGCATCTTGGGAGGGATCTGATACCGCCTCGACACACCCCTGACCACGCCCTCGGCTCCTCCCTGGGAGCGCGGGACTCCGGGACTCCCGGACTCCGCACGAGGCCGCGGGCCTGGCGCCTCAGCCGGCCGACGACGCGTCAGCCGACCGACTACAGACCAGCCACCGACTGACCACTGACCAGCCACAGACCGACTACAGACCAGCCACTGACTAGAGAAACGGGGACAATCATGATCCGCCACCTGAGCTCGATCCACATCGCCGCGACCCGTCTGAGCGACCGCGTGCGCTCCCACCTGGAGAAGGAGGAGGGCGCCTCGACGGTGGAGTGGGTCATCATCACCGGCTTCCTCATCATCCTGGCGGCCGTCGTCGGCAGGGCCGTCTACGCCATGGTCCAGGGAGCCGCCGACGGCCTGAGCCTGCCCGGCATCGACTGAGCCGTCATGCGGTCCCTCGCCGGTCGCCTGCGCGCACGGCAGGAGACGGGTGCCTCCAGCGTGGAGCTGCTCGTCTTCTTCCCGCTGCTGCTGCTCATCGTCCTGATCACCATCCAGGTCGCCCTGAGCTGGTACGGCAACGAGGTGGCGATGAGCACCGCGCGGGAGGTCGCGCGCGAGGTGCGTGGCGGGGGCTCGCCCTCCGCGGCGGAGGCCGACGGGATCACCTACGCCCGACAGGTCGGCGTCAAGGCGCTCACCGACGTGGACGTCGACGTCGTCGTGACCGGGCAGGAGGTGACCGTCACCGTCTCGGGCGAGTCCATGGACATCGTCGCCGGGCTGGCGCCCCGCGTGAGCGCCTCGGTGACCTCCGAGCTCGAGACCTTCCGGGAGGACACGTGATGGCAGTCCTGCGCCGCCTGCGCCGCGCCGCGGCCTGCGAGGCGGGGACCATGTCGGTGGAGATGATCGTCCTGGTTCCCGTGCTCCTGCTCATCGTCATGATCGCCGTCGCCGGCGGCAGGCTCGTCTCGGCCGAGGGCAGGGTCGGGGCTGCTTCCCGGGACGCGGCCAGGGCGGCCTCCATGGAGCGCTCCGCGATGGCGGCGCGCTCGGCGGCCAACGCCAGCCTGCGGTCCTCGGAGGCGGCCGGTGACGACTGTTCCGCCGCCATCGACTCCTCCGACTTCGGCCGGGGCGGAGCGGTGAGCGTGACGGTCACCTGCCACGTGCGGCTGTCCGACCTGGGCCTCGTGTTCCTTCCCGGAACCACCACCGTCTCGGAGCGCTCCACCTCCCCGGTGGACACATGGAGAGGAAGCAGATGAGCAGTCCCCTGCGGAACCGTGTCCGGGTCCTGCGCACCCGCGGGCGGGAGAGCGGCTCGGTGTCGGTGTTCGCCATCATCATCGCCGCGGTCCTCATGCTCGTGGCCGGCCTGTGCATCGAGGGAGGGCGCGTGCTCAACACCCGGGCCACGATGGCCGACGAGGCCGAGCAGGCTGCACGGGCCGGTGCCCAGCAGCTGGCCGAGGGCGGGGTGCGTGACGGCGGGGCGGTCGTCCTCGACTCGGGCGCGGCGACGAGCGCCGCGCGGTCCTACCTGGCCGCCTCAGGTGAGTCGGGCGGCTCGCAGGTCGAGGTGACCGCCCAGCTGGTGTCGGTCACGGTCGAGCGTGACGTGCCCACCACCCTGCTCCGGCTCATCGGTGTCTCCTCGATCCATGTCGAGGTCACGGGAGAGGCCAGGACCGCCGTCGGCATCTACGAGGAAGGCATGTGATGTCCCTGAGCACCCCGAATCCTGCCGCCTCGGGCCCTCAACGCTTCCGCGCCCCGGTGGCGCGGACCAGGCCCCCCGCCTGGAGGTCCTTGCTGTCGGGGGCGGCCCTCCTGGCGGTCGTCGTCGGCCTGCCCGCCGTGCTCCTCACGACGCTGGGACCGCCCCCGGTGCCCAGCGACCTCGACCCGTCGGTGCTCCTCAGCTCCGTGTCCCCTGCAGCCCTCCTCGGCCTGCTCGAGTGGGTGCTGTGGCTCGGGTGGTTGCAGTTCACCGTGTGCACGCTGGTCGAGGTCGTCTCCGCCCTGCGCGGGGAGGGCATGCCCTCCCACATCCCCCTGTCGGGAGGCGTCCAGGGACTCGTGCGCCGCCTGGTCATCTCCGCCCTGCTGCTCACCAGCCTCTCGGCGCCGGTGGCCACCGCGGCACCGGTCCTCCACACCCCTGCCGCCGCGGCACAGTCCGTCGAGCAGGCCCCTGCCGCCGCCCCCCAGACGGCGGCCGACCCCGCCGGCACCCAGGCCCAGGCCCCCGCCCCGGGGCAGGAGGGCGTGCGGTACATGCTCGGCGACATCGAGCTCGACCGGGACACCGGCGCCGCGCTCGTGGGCCAGCGCGTCTACGTCGTCCAGCCCCCCGACGGCAGGTACCACGACAACCTGTGGGACATCGCCGAGCGCAACCTCGGGGAGGGCAGGGCCTACCCGGAGATCTACGACCTCAACGTCGGGCGCGTCCAGCCCGACGGCAGGTCCCTCGAGCTGGCCCGGCTCATCCAGCCCGGATGGCTCCTCGTCATGCCCGAGTCGGCGACCTCGGTGGACAGGGTGGTGGCCGTGCCCATGGAGAACCCGCCCCCGCCCCCGCCCACCGAGACCCCCGGCCAGGACGGCTCCGGGGTCGACCAGCAGGCCACCGGTGCCCAGGACGTCGCCCCCGCCGAGGTCCCGTCCGTCGGCGGGCTCCTGGCGGCCTGCCTCATCGCCGTCCTGGCGCGCCAGCGCCGCCAGTGGCTCGGCCCCGGTCCGCAGGCCGACGCCGCCGAGCTCGAGCGCCTCCTGCGCGTGAGCGCCGACAAGGACCGCGCCCGCCGCCTCGACGCGGCCCTGCGCTCCCTGGCCGTCATGCCCGACAAGCCCATGCCCTACGCCGTGGCGATCGACGACCACGCCTGCTACGTGCGCCTGGCCAGTCCCCGTCACGACGCGCCTGCCCCCTGGCACTCCCAGGAGGAGGGGCTGACCTGGACCCTGCGGGCCGGTCAGGAGCCGGACCCCGGCCAGGCACCGGCCCTCATGCCCGGTCTGGTGACGATCGGCCGCTCCGACAGCGGCGCGGACATCCTCATCGACCTGGGCTTCGCCGCCGGGCGGATCGCCGTGACCGGGGACCCCACGATGGCCGCCGAGGTCGTCACGGCACTGGCCCTGGAGCTGTGCATCAACCCCTGGTCCCAGGACGCGACGGTCGTGGGAGCCGGGCTGCCCCCGGCCCTTCATGAGATCGTCGGCCAGCGGGTCCGCCCCCTTGAGGAGCTGCGTTCGGTCCGACCCGGGCGTCCCGCCGACCTCGTCCTGACCGGTCGCCACCCCGGGGCCGTGGCGACCTTCGTCCTCGTGGCCGACGGACGGGACGCCGACTCCCTGCCCCGTGACGTCCCCTACGGGCTCGTCCGGGCGGGAAGCGCCCAGGACGCGCGGTGGACCATCGACGTCGACTCCTCGGGGACGGCCCACATCGCCCCCCTGGGGATCTCGGTGCACGCCACCCGGGCCACCGAGGGCGAGATCCGTGCCCTCGCCGGCCTGCTGGGTGCTGGTTCCCGCACGCAGGACGACGGCCGCCCGCCGGTGCCCGACCCTCCCACGCCCCCGGTGCGGACAGCCGCCCTGCGTGCGGCGCCCGTGCGCATCCAGGTGCTCGGCCAGACCCTTGTCGAGGCCTCGGGCGACCTGGACCACCCCCGCCGCACCATCCTGACCGAGGCGGCGATCTGCGTCGCCCTGCACCCCGAGGGGATCCGGCCCTCCGTCCTCGGCGCGATGCTGTGGCCCCTGGGCGCCACCTCCGACGTCGTCGACGCCACCGTCGACAGGCTGCGTCGATGGCTCGGCCAGGACGCCGAGGGTAGGCCCCACCTGCGCGAGGACGCCGACGGCAGGCTGCGCCTGGGCCCAGGAGCGGTCACGGACTGGGACGTCATGCGCTCCCTGCTGGCCGACTCGCGCACGGCCCCGCCCCGCCAGGAGGTCGAGCTGCTCATCGAGGCGCTGCGCCTCGTGCGCGGTCCGGTGGGTCGCGGGGCGCCCGAGGGCCGCTACTCCTGGCTGGCCCGGGTCCGCACGGCCCGGCAGGTCGACGCCCTCGTCGTCGACGCGGCCCACCGGGTCGTCGAGCTCCTGGGGGACACCGACCCTGACGGCGCCGCGCTCGCGGTCGACGCCGCCCTCCAGGTCGTCGACCTCAACCAGGTGCTGTGGCGCGACCGCCTGCGCCTGGCGGCGCGCCGCGGGCGGGGCGAGCTCGAGCGTGAGGTCCTCGGCCTCCTCGAGCTCGCCGGAGCCGACGAGCTGAGCCTGGTCGACCCGGCGACCGCCGCCCTGGTCGAGGACCTGGCCCCCGGTCTGTCGGTGCGCCGTCAACCGGCCTGACCGCCCGGCCGACCGGTCGGGAGGACAGCAGAGACAGGAGAGGGGAGAGTCGTGCAGCTGTTCGTCAGTGTCCTGCGGCCGCAGGAGGAGCGTGCGCAGGCACGTGACCTCATCGTCGTCGCCGAGGCCGACTCCACCGTCGCGGACCTCGCGGCGGTCCTCGACGAGGTCCTGCCCGGTTCCACGCCGGGACGCACCCTCCAGCTCGTCGTCGACCCCGCTCGGCGGCCCGCGGCACCGCCCTCGGACCTGTGGGACGGCTCGACACGCCTGGACCCCACCGGACGCTTGGGCGGTGGCGCGGTGCGTGACGGGATGCTCCTGTGCCTGGGTGCGCCCGGAGCGGAGGACATCGAGCCCACGGGCGTGGTCGAGATGCGTGTTGTCTCGGGCCGGGGGGCCGGAGCCGTCCACCGGCTGAGCCTGGGGCGCTACAGCCTGGGCGGTCCCGGCAGCGACCTCGTCCTGGCGGAGGTGGACGAGCCCGTGGCGACTCTCGTGGTCCGTGCCGGCGGGAGCGTGCTCATCCAGCCCAGTGAGGACTACGCGCACCGGACCGCACCAGTGCTCCCGGCACGTCGTCGGCCCCTTCCGGGTCCTCTCGTCCTGCCCTCGTCGGCCACGGAGGAGGCAGGAGGCAAGCGGCGCAGGCGGCGCGCGCGCCGCCGCAGGCGACGTCACGGCGCCGAGGACAGCGAGGTCCTCCAGGAACGGGAGATGCTCGACCCTGACGCAGCCCGTCACCTCCTCGAGCTCGACCGGCGTCCCGTTCAGGCCGAGACCGTGTGGGAGGCGGGGGCCGTGCTCATGGTCGGGCAGGTCCTTCTCACCGTCGGGCCGGTGCCCCAGGCCGACGCGGTGACCACCCCGACCCCGGGGGCGACGACCATCGACTTCAACCGGCCGCCGCGGCTGGCCCGCCCGGCCCGCGCCACGGAGTTCTCCCTGCCGCGCAAGCCCGAGCGCCCCGTCAAGCAGGGCTTCCCCTTCGCCATGATGCTCTCCCCGATCATCATGGGCCTGGGGATGTACCTCATCACCCGCAGGGTCTACTCGCTCATGTTCATGGCCCTGTCGCCGATCATGATGATCGCCAACCGGATCCAGGGCCGTTCCAACCAGAAGCGCAGCTACCGGGAGTACATGAGGCGCTACGAGGAGCAGCGCGACGCCACGGAGGACGCCGCGTTCAAGGCGCTCAGTGAGGAGCGTGGCCTGCGACGCGAGGACCATCCGGACCCGGCTGAGGCGATGCTGCGGGCCACGGGGCCACGGGCGGGGCTGTGGGAGCGCAGGCCCACCGACCCGGACTGGCTGGACCTGCGGGTGGGGACCGCCGACCGTCCCAGCGACGTCGTGCTCACCGACCCCAAGCGGGCGCGGCACGAGGAGCCGCTGCGCTGGACCGCACCGGACGTGCCCGTCACCGTCCCCCTGGCGACCCTGGGGGTCGTCGGTGTCGCCGGGGAGCAGCGCCACCGGGTCGTGGAGTGGCTCGCCGCCCAGGCGGCCGTCCTGCACTCCCCGGCGGAGCTCGAGATGGTCCTCATCATCAGTCCTGAGCAGGCCGGGTCCGCTGAGCGGCACGCTGAGCGCTGGGCCTGGGCGCGGTGGCTTCCGCACCTGCGTAACGCCGAGGGCGTGGGGGCACGTGCGCGGGTGGGGGTCGACGAGGACTCCGTGGCCCGCAGGGTCAATGAGCTGGTCGACCTCGTCGAGTCCCGGACGCCGGGCGAGGGCAGGAGGCGGGCGGCCGCCGGCACCCAGGTCCTCGTCGTGCTCGACGGGGCGCACGCCCTGCGCCTGCGCCCGGGGATGGTCCGGGTCCTCAGGCAGGGACCGGCGGTGGGCATCCGTTTCGTGTGCGTCGACGCCGACCGCACGTCCCTTCCCGAGGAGTGCATGGCGGTCGTGAGCACCGGGCCGGGGGACGCCGTCGTCTCCCAGACCGACGTCGACGAGGTCGAGCGGGTCATGCTCGACCTCGTGCCCGAGGGCTGGTCCGAGCGGGTGGCACGCGCCCTGGCCCCGGTGCACGACGTCTCGGCCCAGGGGGCCGACGCGACGATCCCCACGAGCTCGCGGCTCCTCGACGTGCTGCGCATGCCCGAGCCCACGGCCGAGACCGTCCTCGAGGCGTGGGGACGCGTGAGCCGGACGACCCGGGCCGTCATCGGGGAGGACGCCGAGGGGCTGTTCAGCCTCGACGTGCGCGCCGACGGCCCGCACGCCCTCGTGGCGGGTACGACCGGCTCGGGTAAGTCCGAGCTGCTGCAGACCCTCATCGCCTCACTGTGCGTGGGCAACACCCCGGAGGCCATGACCTTCGTGCTCGTCGACTACAAGGGCGGGGCGGCCTTCAAGGACTGCGCGAAGCTGCCGCACACGGTCGGGATGGTCACTGACCTCGACGGGCACCTGACCTCCCGTGCGCTGGAGTCGTTGGGCGCCGAGCTGCGCCGTCGAGAGCACCAGCTGGCCGGGGCCGACGCCAAGGACATCGAGGACTACGTCGGGGCGATGCAACCCGGAGACGAGCCGATGCCCCGTCTCATCATCATCATCGACGAGTTCGCGGCGATGGTCTCGGAGCTGCCGGACTTCGTGACCGGTCTGGTCGACATCGCCCGGAGGGGACGCTCCCTGGGCGTCCACCTCATCCTGGCCACGCAGAGGCCCGCCGGCGTCATCACCCCGGAGATCCGGTCGAACACGAACCTGCGCATCGCCCTGCGGGTCACGGACGAGACCGACTCCCAGGACGTCATCGAGTCCTCGGCCTCGGCGCACATCCCTCCGTCGGTCCCCGGGCGCGCCTTCGCCCGGCTGGGCCACGCCAGCCTGCGACAGTTCCAGTCCTCCCGGGTGGGTGGACGTCCCGCGGGGGCGCTGCCCCGGGCTGATCTGCGGGCCGCGACGCTCACCCTGGCCGAGCTCTCCCGCCCGGAGGCCGCACCACCGGCGGTCGAGGAGGACGCGACGATCCCGACCGACCTGGCCACCCTCGTCCAGGCCATCGGCGAGGCCCACAGGTCCCGGGGAGGCGCCGACCCGCACAGTCCGTGGCTGCCTCCCCTGGCCGAGGTCATCACCGTCGAGGAGCTCGAGCGCCGCCTGGGCGACGGGCAGGGGAGGCCTGAGCAGGGCGGGGGCGAGGCAGGCGGGGCTGACGAGGTCAGGGAAGCCGACGGGGCCGGCGGGGCTGGCGAGGTCAGGGAAGCCGACGGGGCCGGCGGGGCTGGCGGGCTTGACGGGGCCGGCGCGTCAGCGGACCCGCGCCGCAGTGGACACCTGCCCGCGCTGCCGCTCGGGCTCGAGGACCTGCCGAGCCTCCAGGCGCAACAGCCCATGACCTGGGACTACACCCGTGAAGGGCACCTGGGTCTGGCGGGGGCGCCGCGGTCGGGGCGCTCCAGCGTGCTGCGGGGCATCGCGGTGTCGGTGGCGCGCTCGGCCTCACCGGCGGAGGTGCACATGTACGGGATCGACGCCGGGACGGGGGCGCTCCTGCCGTGCCTGTCCCTGCCCCACGTGGGGGCAGTGGTCACCCGGGACCAGCCCGACCGGGTGCGCCGGCTGCTCCAGATGCTGGGACGGGAGGTGGCGCGCCGCCAGCAGGACCTTGCCGTGCACGGCTTCGCCTCGCTGTCCGAGCAGCGGGCGAGCGTCCCGGAGGACCAGAGGCTGCCCTACCTCCTTCTGCTCATCGACAGGTGGGACTCCTTCGCGGCGAGCTTCGAGTCCGTCGACGGCGGGGCGCTGCTGGACAGCGTCGAGACCCTCATGCGTGAGGGTGTCGCGGTGGGGCTGCGGGTCGTCGTCGCAGGGGACAAGACGACGTTCCGGGGCCGCTTCGGCATGATGCTTGAGGACCGTCTTCTGCTGCGCATGCCTGCGGCAGAGGACTTCGAGCTCATCGGCTTGCGTTCACGCGACGTGCCCCTGACGATGCCCGCGGGGCGGGCCTTCCGCTCCGGCCCGGTGCCCAGGGAGGTCCAGACCGTCCTGCTCTCGAGCGACACCTCAGGAACCGCGCAGGTCGCGGCCATCCACGAGGCCGGTCGGAGGTCGGTGGAGCGGTGGGGCGAGATCGACCGCTCTCGTCGTCCCGGCCGGGTCGACGAGCTGCCGGTGACGATCTCGACCGCCGAGGCCCTCGAGCTCGGCCCCGTTCTGCGTCCCGGAAGCATCGCGCTGGCCGTGGGCGGGGACGACCTGGGCATGCTGCCGCTCATGATGGACGACGTCGGCAACGGCATCCTGGTGACCGGGCCGCGACGCTCCGGGCGGTCGACGGCCCTCGTGTTCGCCACCGAGACCGCGTTGGCCAACGACGCACGGGTCGTGCTCGTCCTCCCGCGCCGCTCCCCGCTGTCCGCCCTGGCGGACAGGCCGGGGGTCGTCAGTGTGCTCAACGCCGAGGCGAGCGCCGATGACCTGCGGGCCGTGCTGGAGGAGCGCCGCACCGAGACGCTCATCGTCATCGACGACATGGACGTCCTGGGTAACGAGCACGCGATGGGGCCGGTCTTCGAAGAGCACCTCAAGGTCTGTCGGGACATGCCGGGCGGGGTGATCGTCGGCTGCGGGATCGACGAGATCGCGGGAATGTACCGGGGACTGGTGGCCCAGGTGCGCAAGAACAGGACGGGGCTTGTCCTCGCGCCTCGCTCTGCTGACGACGGCACCCACCTGTCCGCGAGACTGCCCCGGTCGACAGGCGGTGCGGTTCCCAAGGGGAGAGGGGTACAGATCACCACCGCGGGCTGGACCTGGGTGCAGGTACCCCGCGTCGACGACCCGAGTGCTTAGGCGCAAAGACCGTCACATCAGAGTCCCCGCGGGATACGTCATGCGCTATGATCATGCCAGGGGTGCTCTTATGGCAACGAACAAGAAGAAGGAAGCCGTCGGACGAGTCCTTGCTCAGGTGAGAGACAGCCAGGCCGCCATGTCGACGGCGGCGGGCACCTCGAAGGGTGCCGACCTGAGCGCCGACCTCGAGGCAGTGTGGATCTCGACGATGGCGGAAACGTACAAGACCGACATCGCAGGGATCGTCGACGACGCGGCCGGCTTGTGGTCCGGGGTCGAGGCCGACCTGGAGGCTGATCACGCGGCGATGGCCGATGAGGTGGAGGAGGACAGCCCGGAGGCAAGATGGCCTCTTGAGAGCGGCAGCGGAAGGGCTCTCCCGACGCCCTATATGTGATCCGCGTCTCAAGAATTTTCCCTGAACTCATACAGAAACGGAGCATCCAGCCGTGGCCTACGTGTATCTCGACCCTGAGGGCCTGCAGACCTATATCAATGACCTTGAGTCGCACGCGACGGACATGGATGACGAGCGGGCGACCGTCTCCCGCGTGAACACAAGCGAGTCCGATCCGGCGGGCATTGCGGGCTCGATCAACCTCGGGTCGACCATCGACCAGAGGTGCGCTGATCTTCGCGAGAAGAAGAATGAGCTGCAGATTCGCCTCGACGAGGCGGTCGCGATGAACGAGTCTGGTATTACGCCGATGGACGCCGAGGGGCGCGTCGCCTACTATCTTCCTGATGCCGGCCCAGGCTCGCAGGACACTGTCGAGAACGTCCAGGCATACAACTCGGAGTCGGTTGCGAACGCCGAGGCGGACGCGGCCGCCATGGCGCAGGCAAGAAGCTCGAGGGACGGTGTCGCTGAGGACGGGCGCACCGTCGACGACATTCTCGAGGAGATGGCCAAGCATCAGGACGTTCCTGCGTACGGTGCGACTTTCGTCAACACCTACGGGATTGAGGAGTTCATTGAGCTGCCGATCGGCATGCGATGGAACTACACGAGTACTGCCGGATCCGGGGGTACGGCTTCGGGGCAGCCCAAGCTGACGACCGACTGGGATGCTGTGGATCGTGCGAACGGCATCCTCGGCCATATTCTTGCCGCAGCGACCCGGACGGAATCGTATCCTGAGGGGTACTCGTCGTGGTCGGACGCGATGTACGCGACTGTCACAGAGGAGGGTCATCGCGGGCGGATGTCAAGTTTGAACGCGCTTCTTGCTGCGCCGGGTGCGGTGTATGACACCGAGACGCTAGTCGAGCTCGGTGACCAGTTTGAGGACCTACCGTTCGACGGCGACCCGGCGAGCAGCACCCCGGATTCTGTCAACGGGTGGCATGATGACGACTACGGCTGGATGTACAACGAGGGACGGGCGCTGACCGGTTCGTCGATGGACCCGATGTACGGGGTCATGATGGCGATGGGGAACAATCCGGACGCTGCTCATGAGTACCTGACGGCTGGGAACGGTCATCCCGACGGAGACGCGGGGTGGGAAGTGTCGCCGGAGATGGAGGAGCGGTGGCGCCTGCTCACCGAGCGTAGCTGGGACTCGGAGGTCGGTCTCGATGCGTTCACCGCGGCTCAGGCTGCGGTCTCCTCGAAGCGCGGTGACAGCGATTCGGACGTCTCTGACTCTGCGACCTGGGTGACGGCGCGGGCGATCGAGCACATGGTCAACGAGGTTCCCTCCGACCAGTACACCGACGCGATGAAGGAAAACCTCTCGGTTGTCGTCGCCAACTGCTCAAGCGAAGCTGTCGCGGTCGCACAGGGAGGGAGCCCGAAGGGTCTTGGCCTCTCAGGCGAGGAACCTGAACAGAGCACCGCAATCACGTCGCTTATCTATCGTATTATCGATAACGAGAATGCTGCCGCTACCGTTTCCGCCGGCATGGCTCAGAGTGCCGCCGATAGGACCGACGTGACTACAATAGGTAATCTTGAGCTCAAGTATGCTAAACTAGGTGCGGTATACGGGTATCTTGACGCAATTGGAACTGAACGACAGGCGGACCTGAGTGGGGCGAGTGCTTCTGAGGAGGAGGCCGCCAAGAACTCGGTGAACACTGCTCTCAGTGTCGTCATGATGGTTGCCGGTACTGCCGTCTCGGGGCCGGCCGCGTCCTTGGCGTGGGGTGTGGGGACGACGATCACCAAGCCCTTGATCGCTGATCAATTGGTTCCTGAGTCGAGTGATCCCTCGGTGCAGATTCCGGTCGGGAGGCGTGCTTTGGAGTCGCAAGGATACATTGAAGCGGTAAACAGCGGGCTGCTTCCCGGCGGCGACGCGGTATATAACGAAGAATTCATCACAGACCAACACGGTAACCGGTATGAGTGGTGCGTGACCGACGATGAGGGCAATCCGTACTTTGACCTCTCGGTCGGATCGAAGGATGATCAGAGTGATGAGGTTCACGACTGGGCCATCTTGGTTGAGGAAAGTGTACCCAATGATCTCGATGGAGGCGCATTTGGGCGGGTCAATTCTGGTGTCGAGACTGGTGTTGGTCGTGGTGAGGCGCGTATCAAGGGAGGTTCTACTAGTGTGGATCGAGTCGAGATCAAGAAGTAAGACGTTCCCGCCCGCAGGGGCTGTCCGTCTGCGCTGTCGATCGAGATGGCTGCGCCGTCTGGCGAACAGTGTACGAGTATTGTGTGCTGTGATGCTCGTGGGCGGGGTTTCGGCCTGTGAGGTCGTCAAGGCTGATCGGGGAAGCGGACAGGAGTCTGCTACTGCGCAAGGGTCGCCGCTGTCGGACGAACGGATATGCGACTTGTTTCCGAACGATGATCTTGTTGAGTTCGGTTTTCCGACATACCATCAATACGTTTCCGATTATGCTGGTGTTGAGGAGTACTATTTTCTGTGTCGACTAGACTCCGATTACGATCCTTTTGGTTTACTTGACGTCAGCTACTCCCAGGACCCCAAGGTCGGCAACGGCGATATTATTCCCGCAATTTTTCAGTTCGGGGAGGTTCCGTCGGTGTTCCCGGAGACGGTGGAGGCGTTGTCGCTTGCGTCGGTTGAGGGTGATGGGTGGGTCTTTGTCTATGACGTATCGATGTACGTGGTGTGGTTGTATCCTGATGGTTTTCGGACGGTTGTCCGTTTGACGTCGTGGACTCCGGGTGGGCCGACGGAGGAACAGATGTCGCGGTTTCTTGTTGTTCTTGAGCCGGCCCTGGCTGAGCTACCGCAGCGTGCAGCTCGGGTGAAAGCGGAGGCTGCTGAGGAGCGGGCGCGAGAGGAGTCGTCGGCGGTTCCGACGGGAGGTGAGACGCCGTGAGAAGAATGTGGCGCGGGGTGCTGGGTTCTGGTGTGCGCGGCCTTGTTGCTGTCGGAGTGGTCGTGGCGGCGGCCGGGTGTGGTGTTCTGGCTGGTGATGAAGCCAGTCCGACACCGTACGCCAGCTGGACGCGGGAGCCGAGGCCGTTGGAGGCGTTGGCTGAGGAGGTCGTCTGCGGAGTGTTCTCCAAAAATGATCTTGCTCAGCACCTGGGTTACCAGGCGTCCTACTATCGTCTGCGTACGAGCCCTGCGGGGCAGTTGCGAGGCGACTGGTACCTGTGCCTCGTGGAGCCGTTTGAGAGCGGCAACCTGGGGACCATCACCGTCAACTACTCGCTGTTCGATGATATCTGGGTTCCGGAGGGCGATCCCGATCTGCGGTTCGATGGAATCTCAGCCGCCTACCCTGGGGAGGCGCAGCCGTTGGTATTCGGCACGGTCGAGGGGGAGGGCTGGGTGTGGGTGGATTACCGTACGGCATATGTTGCGTGGCGTTATCCCACCGGGTACGTGCTGACGGCATCGATGGAGACGGCAACCGCGCCGACGGCAGAGCAGATTGCGGGTTTCCAGGCCGTCATGGAGCCGGCGCTGGGACAGATCCCTGGGCTGGCTGGTGGTCCCGCTCAGGCGGAGGAGGTGTCGGCACCCACAGGAGTTCCCACGCCTTCAAGCACCGGCTCCTCGGAGTCGACTCCGACACCATGACTGCTGGCTGTGCTACGCAGATGTTCCTGCAAAGAGAGCAGGCGCTCGGCAAGACTCGAGCGTCCGGTGGTCTGGTGTGTTCTCTATCGGGATCAAGAAGTAGTTGGCGTCGATCTTTATGGAGGAGCTGACAAGTGGTAATGCGTCTTTATCGCGCCCGTGTCGGCGTGGGTCGATACATCTACACCATTGTGTTGTGCAGTATTGTGTTGGCGCTGTGCTCCTGCATGAATAACAGTGGCACGGCACAGCCATCAGCAACGGCTGCGGCTACCCCTTTGTCCGATTCCACTATTTGCGGGGTTTTTCCAACGATAACCTCAGATCAGAACTGGGATTCGAGACGTTCTATTATGCGTATACGAGCTTTTCGGGGCCCGGCGTAAACGGACCTGACGAAGAAGGTGGCCGCAGCTACGTCTGCCATATGAGATCAAACACAAATCCGTTCGGCGACGTGAATATCACCTACGGCGTAAGCGACGAACTGCATTTTTCGGGTACGGCTGATGGCTCTTCAATTAAGCTCGACGAAATTCCCACGACCTATCCGGACGTCGCGATTCCGGCGACTTTTGATGGCCGCAGCGGGGAGCGCTGGGCATGGACTGACGGAGTGTCGACCTTCGTGGCCTGGAGGTATCCAGACGGGTATGTCCTCAGTGCCCAACTCACCTCGTGGACCGCTGGCGGACCAACAATCAGACCAGGTAGATGACTTTCATTCCGCGCTGGAAGGCGTGATCGACACAATTCCCGGTGTGGCTGCTGGTCCGCCTCAGGCTGTTCGGAGATCGGCGTCGAGCAGTCATGACAATACTGGGTCCGAGCCGACGGCATAAAGATGTTGCGCGGGGTGCTGGGTTCTGGTGTGCGCGGCCTTGTTGCTGTCGGAGTGGTCGTGGCGGTGGCCGGGTGTGGTGTCCTGGCTGGTGATGAGGCTAGTCCGACACCGTACGCCAGCTCGACGCGAGAGCAAGAGCCGTTAGAGCCTTTGGCGGAGGAGGTGATCTGCGGGGTGTTCTCCAAGAACGATCTGGCGCAGCACCTGGGCTACCAGGCGTCGTTCTTTCGTCTGCGTACGACTCCTGCGGGACCGGTCCTCGGGTGCTGGTACCTGTGCTATATGACGCCCTTTCGCAGTGACAATATAAGGGCTATTCGAGTGAACTACGCGGCATACGACGCGATCTGGCTTCAAGATGACGTATCTGATCTGCGGTTTGATGACATTGCGACAGCATATCCTGGCTCGGCTCGGCCGTTGGTATTCGGCACGGTCGAGGGTGAGGGCTGGGTGTGGGTGGATGACCGTACGGCTAATCTTGCGTGGCGTTATCCCACCGGGTACGTGCTGCCGGCGTCGATGGAGACGGCAACTGCGCCGACGGCAGAGCAGATTGCGGGTTTTCAGGCTCTCATGGAGCCGGCGCTGGGACAGATCCCTGGCCTGGCTGGCGGCCCGGAGCGGTCGGAGGAGGTGTCGGCACCCACAAGAGTGCCCACGCCTTCGAGAAGCGGCTCCCCGGGGTCGACTCCGAATCCATGAACCGAGGTGTTGGAGGGCGGATGTGGCTGTCGGAGCGAGCGGGCTGTGGTATGGAAATCGGGCGTCCGGTGGTCTGGGTGTTCCTGGTCGCCTGTTGCTGAGGAGACATGTGATGGCTCGTGGTCGTGCGCTAGGTAGTCGTTGGCTTACGACGGTCGTGCTGATTCTGTGCTCTGCCACTCTTGTTGTCGGAGTGTCCGGGTGTGGCGCTGCCGATAATGGTGATGAGCCGGCTGCTCGTGCCGCGCGGTCCCCGCCGTCGGATAAATGGATCTGCGGCCTCTTTTCAAACGATGACCTTACGAACGTCCTAGGTTTTCACACCTACGATCAGGATTCCAGAGGCTCGGGATCAGGGGACCAATTTTACTCAACGTGCAAAGCCAAGTCCAACCGGCAACCCTTCGGATTCCTCGAGATAACATACGGTTATAGTTCAGATGTTGCCCAACTTGGGTTGCGTGGAAAATACCAGTTCGGCGAGGTTCCGTTGGTCTTCTCCGATACGGTGGAAGCGGTGTCCTACGGTTCGGTGGAAGGTGATGGGTGGGTATTTGTCTCCGGTAATCTGCTTTATGTGGTACGGGCGTATGCTGATGGTTTTCGGGCTGTCGCCTGCTTGACGTTCTGGGATTCAGATGAGCCGACCGAAGAGCAGATATCGGGGTTTGTCGTTGTTCTTGAGCCGGCTCTGGCTGAGCTTCCGCGGCGTCAGGCTCGGGCAAACGCAGAGGCCGCTGAGGAGCGAGCGCGAGAGGAGTCGTCGGCGGTTCCGACGGGAGGTGAGACGCCTTGAGAATAGTGTCCCTCGGCTCGTTCGCTTGATGCAACGTTCGTTACTGCGACGAAGTTTTTCGGAAGGCAGGACAATCTGTTCCGACGGTCGCGACTTGGGCGTCCTCGATCATCGTGCTGACGAGACTTGACCCCTCCAGTCCGGCCTGCAGGTCGGTAGTTTGGGGTAGGCTTGTGGTGTTCCTGGTGGCCTGTTCCTGAGGAGGCTTGTGATGACCGGTGCGCGTATTGCGGCTCGTCGTGGTCGGTGCGCTGCTGGAGTCGCGGCGGTGCTGGTGGCGGTGTCGGTGGTGGCCTGTTCGGGCTCTGGTGGTTCGGGTGCCTCGGCGAGTCCGTCGGGGGACGGCTCGGCGTCAGCCACGGCGGCGGGGTCGGCCAGCGGTAATGCCTCGGCCGCCGGGTCGGTGGATCCTGGGCAGGTGACGGCGGAGTCGCTGTCTGATGAGGAGCTGGGGTACACGGTGACCTCGGTGCCGGAGGGGATGGATGCCGTCCAGGCTGAGGTCGTGCAGGCCTACGTCGCCTACGACCAGTTCACCTGGCGCCTGTGGTTGACCCCCGCCGGCACGGGGACGGGCATGGAGGGCGCCGACGAGGTCATGACCGAGGATGTCCGGGAGTCGATAGCGGGACAGTGAGGTTTTCTCACCGGGGTGGGGCGTGCACCCGGCCTGATCGTTGGGATGCTGGGGGAGGGTGCGTGTCGTGTGGGGGTGCACGCGGGGAGCGCATCCAGGATGGGTTCTGACCAAAGAAGCACCCCTGAATGCGAGGTCCCCGCATGCTGTCCTATCGTGCCACCCTTGACGTGCCATCCGCTACCGCCCGAACCGTGTCGGCCTGGCTGGCGGCTCACCGCCGCTGGCACGACATTCGGCCTCATCAGAGGGCGGCGACGCCCTGGGTGCAGGCTGTGATGGTGCTGCGCTGGCTCAACGAGGCCACCAGCATGCGCACCCTGGCCCGAGACGCCGGCATCTCGATCGCCACCGCCTACAGGTACCTGCATGAGGCCCTCCAGGTCATCTCCTCCCAGGCCCCTGACCTGATCGAGGTCATCACCCAGCTGCGCCACAAGGGTGAGCCTTTCGTGTGCCTGGATGGCACCCTGATCCGCACCGACAGGGTCGCAGCCCGCACCGAACGGGGCAACCACTCGTGGTACTCGGGCAAGCACAAGGCCTTCGGGGGCAACGTCCAGGTCATCACCGACCACACCGGATTCCCGGTGTGGGTCTCGCCGGTCGAGCCGGGCTCGACCCACGACCTGACCGCTGCGCGCGCCCACGCGCTGCCCGCCCTGTACAAGGCCGCCTCCCAGGGCATGCCCACCCTGGCCGACAAGGGCTACATCGGCGCCGGCATCGGCGTGCTCACACCCGTCAAGGGCGCCAGACCCTGCCCCGACGACGCCACCTACAACCATCTGCACGCCAGTCTGCGCTCGCCTGCCGAGAGGGCCAATGCCATGCTCAAGCACTTCAAGGCCCTCCAACACGTCACCCTCGACCCGCACACCATCACCCACATCACCGCCACAGCCCTCGTCATCATCAGCCTCAACAAACAACCCCGGTGAGAAAGGCTCAGTATGCCGGGCGTCAGCCTGGGCAGTACCTCGAGGGGCAGGTCCGTACGTCGATCGAGGACGTCTTCGTGTATGACGGGGCGCTGCCGGAGACCGCTGAGGTCATTGTCTGCTCTGATCGGGGTGACATGCGGGACTATGACGCCTCCGGGCAGGACGTGACGACCCCAGGAGTCCAGGGAAGTTTTGAATACTCTCTCTCCCTGGAATCGACCGGCGATCGATGGCGCGTGAGCGGGGAGACGATCCTGTCGCGGAACCAGTGCTCCGCGTGATTGGTACGCGGAGGACGAGGTCCGTGAGGACTCTCGGGAGGCTGGTTGGTCGGGTGCTGCTCGCATCGGTGCTGGTGGGATCGCTCGTCGCACTGCCAGCGGCTCCTGCACTCGCAAGGGGCCGTTCTAACTCTGGCGGTTCGGTGGGTCCGTCCGGTTCTCGGCGCATCTGTGCGGGACAACGCCTTTGAGCGTGTCGGCGTGCTACGACGTGATCTTCGCGGCCAGCGACGGGCCAGCGGGCACCTGGGGTCGGCGACGACGACCTCGACGGTCGACATCCCGGTCGCCGAGGTCCAGACCCTCAACACCACCACCGAGGACTGAGCGATGACTGAGTTGTGTTCAAGTCGGGTGTATGACTCGCGTCTCGGGTAGGCTTGTGGTGTTCCTGGTGGCCTGTTCCTGAGGAGGCTTGTGATGGCCGGTGCGCGTGTTGCGGCTCGTCGTGGTCGGTGCGTTGCTGGAGTGGCGGCGGTGCTCGTGGCGGTGTCGGTGGTGGCGTGTTCGGGTTCTGGTGGTTCGGGTGCCTCGGCGAATCCGTCGGTAAGCGCCTCGGCGTCAGCGACGGCGTCGGGGTCGACCAGTGGTACCGCCCCTGTCTCTGCCTCGGCCGCCGGGTCGGTGGATCCTGCGCAGGTGACGGCGGAGTCGCTGTCCGACGAGGAGCTGGGGTACACGGTGACCTCGGTGCCGGAGGGGATGGATGCCGTCCAGGCTGAGGTCGTGCAGGCCTACGTCGCCTACGACCAGTTCACGTGGCGCCTGTGGTTGACTCCCGCGGGGACGGGGACGGGCATGGAGGGTGCTGAGCAGGTCATGACCGATGCTAAACGGCAGTCGATCGAGGACCAATATTCGGAGCTTGAACAGGGACAACACCTAGAAGGGCAGGTCCGAACGGCGATTCTGAATGTTAGTGTCGACGACCAGCCCAGTTCCTCGCATGCTGTTGTCATGATATGCGCAGATCGTGGTGACATGAAAGACTACAATGGAGCTGGCCAAGATGTCACTGCCTCAGATATTTCAGGGCGCTCCGAGCGAGTGATGTATCTTCTGCGCACGAACTCGGGATGGAAAGTCGACAGCGAGCAGCCTGTGTCACAGAACGAGTGCACAGTATGACGGCGAGAATTGATGCTGAGAACCATCGGATACGCCATATGGGGGCGGCCGTTTCGGCGATAGCGACTGTTTTGCTTGCCGTTCTCCTAGCTTCTCCGGGAGCGGCTTATGATCGAACTCAGTCGGAGGGTTCGGTGGGTCCGTCGGCTTCTGGTGGTGTTGATATCTCGGTGACTGTGACCTATTCCTTGGCTGGTGAGGGTTCGTCGGGTGCGGGTGGGTCGTCCTCGGGTGGGTCGACGGTGACTGTGGCGGCGACTGTTCTTCCGGTGTGCGGGTACGAGCAGGGTCTGAGCGGCAGGCAGATGGCTGAACGGTTGGGGGACCCGAACGAGACGCCACCTCCGTCCCCGGGTAGTTCGGGGACGGCGACCGATCATCGGCTCGCGAGGTATCCAAACTATCCGGCCTACGCTGATGAGGACGACGGGTTCTGGTACTTCCCGAGGTGCTGGCCTGAGCGTGCACCGGACACTGATCGCAGTCTCTTCATCGGGATGGCTTTGGGCTACGTGTTCGGCAACCCGCAGGTGTATGTGCCTGCGGGGTCGGCTCCGCCTGCGCCGATGATTGACGGGCGGACGCTGGCGCGGGCGGCGTGGGACGCGGTGACGATCCCTGACCCGCAGATCGGCTACAACCCGACGCTGGGGGACTCGGGTGCGACGCTGGTGGGGTGGTACACGTGGGTGTGGGCCACAGGCGACACCCCTGCCCAGGTGACGGCCACGGCCACGGCGGGGCCGGTGTCGGCGACGGTGACGGCGGTGGCTGGTGGCCTGGACCTGTCGGCTCCGGACGCTGAGGTCGACTGCACGGGCTTCGGCATCCCGTGGTCGCAGGGGGCCTCGGGGACGGACTGCACGGTGGTGTTCACCCGATCCTCGGCCCACCTGGGCGGGACGACGCCGTTGAGCGTGTCGGCCTCCTATGACGTGACCTTCACGGCCACCGACGGAGCGGCCGGCGACCTGGGGTCGGCCACGACCTCGAGCACGGTCGACATCCCGGTCGCCGAGGTCCAGACCCTCAACACCAGCGAGGACTGACGTACCGAACGTTCAGTCGTCGACGACGGGCATCCGGGTTGCGTTGGCCGCGACGTCGTGTGACAGGGAGCGGCGGATCAGGCGCGCAGTGCCTCGCCCATGACGTCCAGGCCCACGCTTCCCAGTCGCAGAGCGCGGGTGTGGAAGTCCGTCAGGCTCGTGCCGGCTGCCAGCGCCTCGTCGCGCGCTGCCTCCCACAGACGCTGACCCACCGAGTAGGACGGCGCCTGCCCCGGCCAGCCCAGGTAGCGGTCGAGCTCGAAGCGCAAAAAGGACTCGTGCATAGCCACGTTGTGCCGCAGGTACGCCCACGCGCTCGGAGCGTCCCACACCCCCTCGCCGACACCGGGCAGCACCGCGAGCTCAGCCGGGCGCTCCTTGCCCAGGTGGACGCCGATGTCGAGCACGACCCGGGCCGCGCGCAGCCGCTGGGAGTCGAGCATGCCCATCCGGTCCCCCGGGTCGTCCAGGTAGCCCAGGTCCGCCATGAGCCTCTCGGCGTACAGGGCCCACCCCTCCCCGTGCCCCGAGACCCAGCACGCGAGGCGACGCCAGGAGTTGAGCTCCTCACGCAGCCAGGTCTGCATCCCCACCTGCAGATGGTGGCCGGGCACGCCCTCGTGGTAGACGGTCGTCCGCTCCTGCCAGGTGGCGAACTCGGTGGTCCCCTCGGGCACCGACCACCACATGCGACCGGGCCGGGAGAAGTCGTCGCTGGGGCCGGTGTAGTAGATGCCGCCCGTCGTCGAGGGGGCGATCCGGCACTCCAGGGTGCGCAGGGGGGCGGGAATGTCGAACTGTGTGCCGTCCAGGGCCGTGATCGCCGCGTCGGAGACCATCTGCATCCACTCACGCAGGGCCTCGGTGCCATGCAGCGTCCTGGCCGGGTCAGCGTTGAGGCGCTTCATGGCCTCGACCACCGAGGTGCCGGATCCGTAGAGCTCGACCGCGATCGACCGCTGCTCAGCATCGATCGCGGCCATCTGCTCGCGGCCCCACTCGTAGGTCTCGTCCAGGTCGACGACGGCGCCTAGGAACTCCCTGCTCAATCGCGCGTACCGTTCGCGGCCCACGGCGTCGGCCTCGCCGGCCACGGGAAGCAGCTCGGTGCGCAGCGTCTCAGCCATTGAGGCGTAGCCGGAGCGCGCCGCGGCGGCGGCCCGCGCCAGCTCCTCGGACAGCGCCGCAGGCAGAGGCTCGCCGTCTGCGGTCACGGCGCCACCGAGGAGCACCGTGTACGAGCTGGTCGACTCCCGGGCCTGGGCTCGCGCCTGAGAGATGCAGGCCTCCACCTGCCGGCGGGCCGGAACGAGGCCGCGCTCACGGGCCAGGAGCAGGGACTCGGCGTACTGGCTGAAGGCGCGAGGAACGGCACGAAGGGTCGAGGCGAAGGCCTCCCAGTCCTCGACGGTGTCGGTGGGCAGGAGGTCGGCAAGATCGCGCAGGCTCTGGACGGGAGACACGATGGTGTTGAGATGGCGCAGTCTCTCCCCGGCCTCATCGAGCTCAAGCTCGAGCCCCAGGCGCTCACGCATGGCTGAGAGCGTCACGCGGTCGACCTCGTCGACCGCCTCGACGCCGTCGAGCTCGCGCAGGGTGGATCGGGCCAGGTCGCTCAGGGCCGCCAGGCCCTCGGGAGAGTAGTCGTCGAGCTCACCGCGACGGCCCGGCAGCGCCTTGTCGACGGCGAACTCGGGGGAGAGCTCGGCCAGCCGCGACACGTAGTGCTCGGCCACCGCGTCGACGGCAGTGGGCGTGCGGTGGGCGGAGAGCGCCTGATCTGTCATGAGGCGAAGGTAGCGCACGCCCTGCGCCCCGGGCCGGTTCGGTGCCGGTGGGCCTCGGAGGTGCGACCGTGCCGGATGCGGCGATCTCGAGGTGCCACATGTCGCGATCTCGAGGTGCCACATGTCCCGATCTCGCGGGAGGGGAGGGGTGGGACGGGGCGGTGTGGTGCGGGGTTGTCGAAATGAGGCCCATTCGTGACCACGGAAGGCGATGCGTGTCATTGAGGTGTGTCTGTGAGGAGCCGTAGCCTCCTCGGGACTGAACTCAGACCCCACTGTGTGAGCACGAAAGGTTCGCCGTGACTCCCGTCCCCTCTTCCCGAAGTGGAACCGCCGTCCCCCGTCGAGTGGGTGCGATCGCCGTGATCGCGGCGCTCGTTGTCACCCTCCTGGCGGCTCTTCCGATGTACGCACGTGCAGCAAACAACGCTGGCATCGTCGTGTCCAACCTGTCGCTGGTGTCCTCGGATGCTAACGGCGTCGAGGATCCGAGCGACACGAGCATCAAGGTTGACGACTACCTCAAGCTGTCCTTCGACTGGGACGCCAGTGCGGCCAACGCCAAGAGCGGGGACTCCTTCCAGATCACCTTGCCGGTTGAGCTGCGCAATCGCGAGTCGATCACCGAGAACATGACCGTGAGCTACAACGGCAGTGCCCACGTCATCGGCTCGTGCGCGATGGAGGCCCAGACGATCACCTGCACCTTCAACAGCCAGCTCGACACCCTCGTCAACCAGGGCTTCACCGGCCTGCAGGGCAGCGGTTCGGCTCTCGTCCTGGCCGCCGAGGCCACCGACGAGTCCACGGTGACGGTCAACGCGAACGGCCAGGCCACCGAGGTGGCCGTCCCCGGGGGGAAGATCGCAGAGAACGTCGGGCTGCCCTACACCGAGCAGTGGCTGACCAAGTGGGGCTTCCCCGTCACTAGTACCTCGAGCGAGATCAGCTGGGAGATCACCTTCGGTGCCTCCCAGGTCAAGCAGGCCCTGGCCCAGTCGGGCACCGAACTCGTCGTCGACGGCTCCACCCGCTCGACCATCACCTTCACTGACGAGATCTCCCCTGGGCAGACCTATGTGACCGACATGTCGAAGTGGCAGCTGAGCATCGGCAGCGCTCAGGGGCGCGACTACTTCTACGGGCAGGTCACCGACGCAACCGGGGCCGACCAGGACACCAGGGTGGGTGACTTCGACATCGCTGTGCAGCTCAACGGGACCACCGCGACCGTGACGGTCACCGGCCCCTTCGCGCCCGACACGAACTACCACATCTACTACAGCACCTCGCCGACCTCGGCCGACGGCATCGTCCAGCCCGGCGTGGAGTACACGAACAAGGCCGCGGTGGTCGGGACGGGCCTGGAGGAGTCCCACTCCGTGTACTACACGAAGTCCTTCACGATCAGCGTCGACATGGCGCCCGGATTCGGGGGCCTGGGGATCACGAAGCTTCTCACCGGTGCCCAGGCCACGCAGGTTCCCGCGTCGACGACCTTCGAGGTCACCATCGACTACGTGCTCCCCGGCGGTGCCACGGTCGACACCTACGCCGGCTGGATCCCGCCGGGAACCGTCAACGCCGACCGCACCGGCGGAACGACGACGATGACTGTGACGACCGGGGAGAACACGACCTACAACGGGACCTTCCCCAGGGACACGGTCCTGACCCTCAGCGAGGACACCTCGAGCGCCTCGACCACGCCGGCCGGAGTGTCCTGGGGGACCCCCGTGTTCACGGTGGGCGACCAGACGACCAACACGCTCACAATCGGCAACCAGACCTCGACGGCTGTGACTCTGCGCAACTCCGCCGACGACGCTCCCGTGGAGCAGGGCGACTTCACGGTGACCAAGGAGCTGGCAGGGGACGGCGACTTCACCGGGTCGACCTACACCTTCTCCTACACCTGCACGGACGGGACGACCGGCACGCTGTCCGTGGCGGGCGGGCAGACCTCCGCCCCGTCCCAGAAGGTCGCCGCCGGCTCGACCTGCACGATCACCGAGGACGCGGCCTCCGCGGAGCGTGCCGGCTACTCGCTCGTCCTGCCCGCCGAGCAGACGGTTCAGATCGTCAAGGACCAGACCGCCGCGCTCACGGTGACGAACACCTACGACCAGGACTACGGCACCTTCTCCGTGGCCAAGGTCATCGCCGGAGACTTCACGGCGACCGACCCGGGGACGGTGTCGGTGAGCTACCAGTGTGATGACGCGGCGGCCACGAGCGGGACGCTCGTGCTGACCATGGGCGGCAATGCCGTCCTGGGACCGCTGCTTCCCGCCGGAACGACCTGCGTGCTCAGCGAGGACGCCTCCTCCGCCGAGCGTGCCGGCTACACGGTGACGACGAGCTGGTCGCAGGACTCAGTCACGATCGTCAAGGACTCCACACCGGCGGTCACGGTGACCAACACCTACACGCCGGTCCCCAGCCCGTCGCCGTCGGCCAGCCCGTCGGAGTCGCCCTCGGCGAGCCCGTCGGCCTCGGCTTCGGAGTCTCCGTCGGCGAGCCCCTCGGCGTCGGTCTCGGAGTCTCCGTCGGCGAGCCCCTCGGCGTCGGTCTCGGAGTCTCCGTCGGCGAGCCCCTCGGCGTCGGTCTCGGAGTCTCCGTCGGCCAGCCCCTCGGCGTCGGCGTCGGAGTCTCCGTCGGCCAGCCCCTCGGCGTCGGAGAGCGGGACGCCTGCGCCAGCCGCGACGGCGAGCTACCCGTCGAACGGGACTCCGACGACCCCGACGACGAAGACGACAAGGACGACGAGGACGACCTCCTCCCTGGCGCGCACCGGTGCCTTTGTCGCTATTCCGGCGATCATCGCGGCTGGCGCGCTGGCCGGTGGTGCGCTGCTCGTGCGCCGTCGCCGGGACTGAGCCCCGGTCGGCCTGAGCGGCCAGCCGGCTGAGCGGTCGGGCGGCCGAGCCCTTGAGGTTCGGCCGCCCGACCTCTCGCCATGGCCCGGCCGGCCGCGGACGCGCTCGTCATCGAGCGAGGAAAAGTGTCACTGTGGACCGCAAATGGCCGGGCTCGCCGACGCACGAGACCCCACGAACCGTGGAATCACGCCGATCCCCAGGTGATCGAGGAGGTCCTCGGAGCCCGATTGTGGTCCACGGTGACACATGGGAACCCTGACACGTGATCCCGGCGGCGGAGGGGGCTCTTCTGCGGGGCCCGCGTCGATGCGTGCGCGCTCACCGAACTCAGTGAGTGAGGGTGATCGTATCCTCCGGGCACCTCTACGTGGGCTCCGGGACCCATGGCCCCGGAACCCGGCCGTTGCTACGGTGGCAGGCAGTTGTCGGTGAGGGGAGGAGCGACGCAGACCGTGCTGCGGGCCCCGCCCGAGACGGGAAGGGGGCATTCGTGTACCGGGTGAGGGCGTCGTGGCTCGCGCGCAGGTACGGTTTGGGCCGGGTTATCGACTTCGTAGCACTGCGTCCGTCGCTGGCCCAGGTGGTCGTCTTCTGGTCGCCCCTCATCCTCGTCGTGCCGGTTGTGCTCATGCACGCGGCGACGGGATACGGGTTCAACTGGGAGGCGCTGGCGGTCGCCGTGATCGGGTGCCCGCTCATGTGGCTCGTCGTGCAGTCCGACAAGGTCGCGATCTGCGAGGGCGGTCTGCTCATGGGGGGATTCGGGCCCTTCTTGCGACCCTTCCGGATCCGGTGGTCGCAGGTCGACCCGGCGACGATCGTGTTCCTCACCTCCTACCAGCGGCTCCACGACACGGTGGCGCCCGGACAGCACGGACTGCAGCAGACGTCCTCCGCGCGCAGGGGCCCAGCGCACGGCTCGACCGCCCTGTGCCTGGCGGGACCGCGGATTCGTGCTGCTGCCACAGGACGCCTGGTGATGAACGAGCTCGTCAACACGGTCCACGGCGGGCACCTGTGGAGCGCGGGGATCGGGAGCCGTCGTGTCGAGCGCACCCGTCGGGCGCTGCTCACGGCCTGGGCGCCCCTGCTGGGCCCCGACATCCGGCGTCTTGAGCGCCAGCTGGCCGGGACGATCAGGCTCGACGAGGACCCCGTCGTCGCCGCGGCCCAGATCCCCGGGTTCATCGCCCCCTGGGACAGGCGCCCCCGGCCGGTGGGTGGCGGGCCCTGGGGGAGCGGTCCGGGGCCGGTACCGGGCCAGGTGGCGGGACGGGCTTGAAGGCGAGAGCGCCCGCGGGGGAGCCTGGTGCCGTGAGTGCCGCAGCGACCGTCCCGCCCCTTCCTCCGCTCAGGGACCCTTCCACCCCGTACACGGTGGTCATGGTCTGCACGGGCAACATCTGCCGCTCGGCGATGGCGCAGGTCGTCCTCATGGACCGCCTGGACGTGGCGGGCGAGGGCTCTGGCGTCGTCGTCACCTCAGCGGGCGTCTCGGACGAGGAGCACGGCCACCCCATGGACCCCCGTGCCCGACAGGTCCTCAGGGCCCACGGTTACGGCGAGAGCGAGGACGCGGTGGGCCGGGCCGTGTCCGCCGCGATCGACGGGCACGTCGCCCACCGCGTGTCGGACCGCGAGCTCAAGACCGCCGACCTGCTCCTGGCGATGACGAGGGCCCATGAGGCCGAGCTGCTCCGGCGGCTGCGCGCGCTGAGGCTCGATGAGGGGCGGGTGCGGATGTTCAGGAGCTTCGACCCGCTCGTCTCCGACCGGTCGGGGGCTCCTCAGGGGCAGCCCCGGGGACGCGACCTCGATGTGCAGGATCCCTGGTACGGGACCATAAGCGACTTCGAGGACACGCTCGCCGTCGTCGAGCGGGTCTGCGACGTGCTGGCGCCGGCTCTCAATGAGGTCGAGGGACCCACGGCGCGTCGGTGATGTGCGGGAGGACCTGGTGCGTCAGCGGCCGGGGCCGCGCTCGCGACTGCGAGCCCTGAGTCCTTGTCGGACCCGGAAACTGAGTGCACGGCAGTCGACCAGTGCTGACCGCTGTGCGCCGGTCAGGATTGCGTGCTGCACCCGCGCCGGCTGTGCTCGACCGGTCATGTGACTTTCGACCGTCTATGTGACGTCGTTTCGACGGTCGAGGTTTACATGACCGGTCGAAGTACAGATTGGCGGTCGAGGTGCGGTCCATGTGGCAGGGCGGAGGGGGTGGCTCTGGTCTGGGCTCTGGGCTCTGGGGTCGGGGGTAGTGTGGGTGTGTTGTCTCCTGTTGTCCCTGGTTGGAGGGTTGTCCATGGGTGCGATTCGGTTGAGAGGCCTGGGGAGGGTACTGTCCGCGGCGGTGGTGGTCGTGGTCGCAGTGGGCGGTGTGTCGGCGTGCTCGTCGGGGGACGGTGAGGCGGGTGCCACGGCGTCGGCGTCTGAGACGCAGGGGTCGGGTGGGGCCTCTGGTGGTGCCTCGGCGAGCGGGGGTGCGACGGCGGAGGCGACCGGGGGTGGGAGCGCGCCGGCGAGTGTGAGTCCTGAGTCCTTGTCGGACCCGGCGATCCAGTACACGGTCGCTTCGATTCCCGAGGGCCTCGACCAGGCCAAGACGGAGGTGCTGTCCGCCTATATCGCCTACAGTCAGGCGACCTGGGCTGCCTACCGAGAACAGGAAGGGCTGTCGGAGGTGGAATCGACTGCCACGGGGGAGGCGCTGGCGTCGTACACGGAGTCGTACAACGGCTTTGTAAGTGCCGGCCAGCACTTGGAGGGTTCCTATGGAGTCGAAGTTAGTTCGGTAGATGTGGCTCCTGACGGGATGACTGCAACCGTAGCGTCCTGTGTCGACCAGCGAATGGTGACGGTCATCGACTCCACAGGACAGGACCTCACCCAGGAGACAGCAAAGCGCACAGTCTCCTTCGTTGTGACCCTCGTTCCTGGGTCAAAGGGATGGGTCGTCGCCGAGACGACGGAGACGGGGAGCGGATGTTGAGACGCGGGTTCGCCTCGGCCACCGGCCTGCTCGTCCTTATAGGCGTCCTCGTAGCGGGACCTGCGGCAGCAGACAGCTACTCGACGACCGACCAGTCCTCCGACGGTTCAGCGACTATCACGGTGTCGGTGAGCTACACCTCCGCCGCGGCAGTCTCGGGCGGAGGGGGCGGAGGCGCGGTGACGAGCACCTCGACCACCGTGACGGCAACCGTGCAGCCGATCTGCTGGCACACCCCCCTGTACACCGGAAAGAGCCTGGCCGAGACGATCGATCAGTGGCCCAGGATGTTCCAGGGGGACAGTAACCCTGATGACAGATATCCGGGATGGCGGGAGCACGTGAACGACGAGAACGGGCATTGGTACGTTCCTGTCTGCTCCTCCGGCTTTGCTCGGGACATGAAAGAATTCCACACGGTGGCGGAGCAGTTCTTCGCGGAGAACGATCCGGTGTGGGTGCCGGCCGGAGGCGAGCCGCCCGCCCCGTACATCGACGGCGCGACCTTGGCCCAGGCCGCCTGGGACGCGGTGGACATCCCGTCCCCGACGGTGGACACGAACCCCCGGATCGGAGAGTCGGGCGCGACCCTCGTGGGCTTTGACACGTGGGTGTGGGCCACCGGCGAGACGCCCAGTGAGGTGACGGCCACGGCCACTGCTGGCCCGGTCACCGCGACGGTGCGGGCGACGTCGGTGGGGATGCGGCTGTCGGCGCCCGACTCTGAGCCCTCGTGCCAGGGCTTCGGGACCGCCTGGCAGTCGGGGCTCCCGGAGGGCGCGAGCACGTGCACGATCGTGTTCACCCGAAGCTCGGCGCACCTGGGCGGGACGACGCCGATGGACGTGTCGGTGTCGTACTCGGCGTCCTTCACCGCCACCGACGGGGCCACCGGCGACCTGGGGATCGTGACGACCTCGAGCACGGTGGACATCCCGGTCGCCGAGGTCCAGACCCTGACGACGAGCGAGGGCTGACGCGCCAGCCCGACCGTGCGGGACGGGCACTCAGGAGCCTGCGGCACCGGGGCAGGGGACGCCGTCTCAGGGTAGGCGCGCCTGAAGCCAGCCGGTGAGCACCGCGAGGTACTCCTCGCGCGCGGGCGACAGGGACAGGGCGAGGTCGTGCACGCCGCCAGGGACCTGGACCACCGTGACGTCGGAGCCAAGGAAGGCCGAGCGCTCGACGATCTGGCGGACGGAGAGCACCACGTCGCTGTGCCGCGCCTCCTCGGGGGACGCGTCGTGGGAGCAGGAACGCGTCGAGCAGCACACGAGGACGGGCACCTCGATCCCCAGGCCGTGGTGGACCTCCCGCTGAAGACGACGGACGCCCGCGAGAAAGCCTGCACGCACCGGAAAGGCCGGTGAGGGCTTGAGCGTGAGGTCCCAGTCCCAGGGGCCTCCCCAGCGCGCGTGCAGGGACCGGGCGTACAGGTCCAGGCCGACCGGACCGGGATCGGCGCCGACTGCCGAGGTGCCCCCAAGGGCGTGGCGAACCGGGTCGGTGTCGGACGTGCTGTGAGGCTGGATCGTCGCGCGGGCAGCGGCCTCGGCTGCCTCGGCCGCCTTGACCGCCTTGGCCTCCGAGGGGTTGTCGATGATGCGCTCGGGGTCGCGCCGGGCGACGAGGTCGACCCAGGCCGACCCGTAGGAGCGCATGATCGCCGAGGAGTTGAGGTCGAGCCACGGTGAGTTGAGGGTGAGCGCCTCCACCGAGCCGGGATGGTCCTTGGCCCAGATGGCCGCCTGAAGGCCGCCGGTCGAGTGTGCGTTGAGCACGACGACGTCGTGTCCGTGCTCGTGGCGGATGATCTCAAGGCTCGTGGCGATCTCCTCGTCGTGGACGCGCAGGTCCCGCACGTCGTGCGGCGAGGGGTGGCCGAGGCCAGCGCGGCCGCAGGCCCGTAGGTCCAGGGCGTAGAACTCGTATCCCGCTGCGAGGAAGGCGTCGGCGAGCCAGGTCTGGAAGAAGTAGTCGTTGCGTCCGTGCAGGTAGAGCACCGCCCGACGGTGCCGGGGCCCGTGGCCGGCGGGTACCGCGCCTCGCTGGTGGACGAGGACGGCGTGGTCCGCTTCCGGAGCGGCGGGAGACTGCGTGAGGGGCAGCCGCCTGGACACCCAGGGGTCTCCCAGAATGTCGGTTACAAGACAAGGAGCCGGGTCGGTCACGTCGTTCACGACCGCATCCTGGCACGAGCTCGGCCGTGCCGTGCGGCAGCGTGCCGGTCCGACCACCCGCCTCTCCCCACGGACAGGCCCGAACCTGCGGCGCCGCCTCAGGCCCAGACTTCCTCTGATCCCCGGCTGAGAGCATCGATGGTGCTCATCATGTCCTCACCTCTGCCGAGAACGTTCGATGGGTACTTGTCCCCAGACACAGGTGCCCATGGCTGTCCTGACTTGCATGTCCTACCGTGATTGTGGACGGTATTCACGAACGATTGGAGGAGGTGGATCTGGTGGCTAGTCGCAAGGAACGCTTGGGGAATCTCGAGGATCGCGTGCGGCAATCGGTACAGGAGGTGGCAGAAAATGGGCACACGGAGTACATGCTCAAAAGCGGCTACCATAACGTCAACGCAGACCGGGTGTGGGAGTCGAAGCTCGCCGACGAGCAGCAGCGCATGCTCGAGAGCGATGTCCGCGCCATGCTCGCCGCGTACGAGGGCTTAAGCGCTGAAGTGCACAGGCAGTGGGAGGCGGCAGAGGACGAATAGTGTCAGAGATACGCCTCTGAAAGGCATTGCCAGCGCCCGCGAGACGACCAGAGAAGGAGATGGAGAATCATGGGAAAGAAGGTTTACCTGGACCCTGAGGCCCTGCAGAGACGAGTTGATGCGTTCAAGGAGATCGCCGAAAAGGCTAAGGATGAGGTCGGCAAGATCGTCAACGCGAGCAGTGACCAGGCCGACCCGATGGAGAACCCGCCACTCGAGGAGTACACGCCGAAGATGCGGGCGGCTGCGGCGGCCGTCACTAAGCGGCTCGCCGAGATCGAGGAGTGCAAGAAGACTATCGAGAGGCTGAGCAGCAACGGCATCGGCACAAAGGTTGGCGACTACGGCATCGAGATCGAGGTCCCCGACGACAGGATCGACTCAAAAGGGAAGCTGGAGTCCTGGGCGAAGGCCGCGGTGGACGGAAAAGATCTCGAGAGCCTCGCCGACAGCGACGGAAAAGATCCGCTGCCGAGTGGGCGAAGTTATCATGAGCTCCTCAAGTCGCTCAGGGAGAACAAAGGCTCCAAGAAGAATCCTCATTACGCCAACTTCCTCATCGATGAGGTTGGGCCGGAGAACCTGGCGAAGATCCCGGTCGCCTTTCAAACTCACGTTGGGGGAGGCTCTGCATACGGGAACGAAAAGGCGCACGAGATCGCCAGCCTGTTGGGTCAAAATCTTGGCATCGCCTCGACCCAGTGGGACCGCAAGCGATCCAAAGCGGTTGCTGACGGCATCGTCAAATCGGTGACAGGAAAGGGGAAGTGGGGACGGATTCCTGCACTCAATGCAATACTGGGAATGCACGACAAGAAATATAACTACCGCACTGCCCCCACCTTCGGCAAGAACTTCTTACTCAGTCTTGGTGAAGGCCTGGAGAAGCTGCCTTTAGATGAGATCATGCGGGCATTCAAGGCAGATGAGAACCTAACGGGCCCTCAGCATGTTTGGGAGCCCGGGCGCCGGAATAACGCTGGTCCTTTCCTTGCAGCGTCGACAACTAGTCACGGGCCAAATTCCATGGATCCGATGGCAGGCGTCTTATATGCGATGAGCAAGAATCCGGAGGTTGCGCACGAGTACCTGGCTCCCGACGGCTCGCGCCATCCGAACGGCTCCTGGTCCCCGGGCGACAAGATGAAAAGAAGGTGGGAGCTCCTCACGACGCGGCCGCGCGAACAGAATGGCGGGCTCGACGCGTTCACGGCAGCACAGGCTGCGGCCTCCTCCCTGCGCAAGAACGAGAACAAGGATAAGGCCAGTTCCGCGACGTGGCTGAGTGCGCGCTCCATCGAGTATGCGGTCGATGTGGTCGAGGAGAAGGAGTATTCAGACGAGATGAAGCGTAATCTCGCCGTCGTTGCCGCGAACTGCGCGACGGAGGGTGTCAATGTCGCTCGGGGGGGGAGTCCTGATGGACTGGGTCTCGAGGGGGACCCGAGTCGGGATCCGTCCACCTTCTCCACGTTCTTGTATCGAATCATGGACAACAAGGATGCGGCGACGATTGTGTCAGCGGCATTCGCTCGAGAGGTGCGCGACCGGTTCCCGAATGCCAACGATCAACGCACTTTCAAGGATAAGTACCAGGCGATGGGAAATGTGCATGGCTACCTCAACGCGCTCGGGGACAAAAAGGTGGCCGATATGTACGGGGACGACGAGAAGCAGCGAAGTGAGTTCAAGAAGAATGTTACCTGGGGTCTGGGAGTAGGGAGCGCCGCCATTGGCGGAGCCTTCACCGGTCCCGTGGCACCTGCATTATGGGCGGTCGGTAGCGCGGCTGCGACGCCGGCGATCGTCGACAATGCCGTGCCGGACGCTACAGTCCCTGATGATCCGATTACAGATGTTCGCTCGACGTTGCAGGCAGAGGCCTACGGTGAGGCGATTGCGCGTGGGCTTTTCAAGAATCCCGACGCATTGCATCCCAATCTTTTTCGCGATGAGGACGGTGCGTATCCGTGGTACTCAATGGAGAATGGGAAGCCAGTTATCGACTTCTCAGGCAGTCGAGGGGATGCGCAAAACACTCAGATACATGACTGGGCGATCAAGGTTAAAGATGGTAAGCTCGATCCGGATGACGTGATTTCAAATGCCGACAAGGCCATCGATGCTGGCATCAAACAAGGGGAGGCGTTGATTAATGGTGAGAGCGATAAAGATACGGGGTCGATTACGATCAGAAGGTAGGACGCCCTTCCTCCTGGCTCAAGGCGCGCTCCGCTCGGTGCGGATGAAGTGGGAGTCCCGCGGAGCGTGCAGCTGAGGGGCGGGCGGGGCAGGGTGCGGTGAGGCGCGGGCTGCGCTCTGCCCCGCCCCTCAGCCACGCCCCGCCTGCTCCCGCCTTTCCCGTGACCTTCGTCCCAGCGCGCGTCTCCCGTGTTGCGGAGGAGATCGCTGGACCGTACGGTGAGCCTGACCATCCAGAGCAGCTGAGAGACCTGGCTCATCGACGCTGCAGCAACCCCCGTTCACGGTGAGGGTGCTTCCGCCAGGACCGATGGAGGAGACGAGTGAGCGCACCGCCAGCACCAGCCCGGACAGGGACCCCGGGAGACGGACCCGACGCCTCAGCCGGGACGGGCCCGATGATCTCCTTGCGTGACGTCCACAAGGTCTATCAGCTGCGCAACGGCGCCACCGTGCGCGCTCTCGACGGGCTGTCCCTCGAGGTGCCCGCCGGCGCGATCCACGGGGTCGTGGGCACCTCCGGCGCGGGCAAGTCGACCCTCGTGCGCTGCCTGACAGCCCTCGAGCGCCCCACGAGCGGCCAGGTGCGGGTGGCCGGCCAGGACATGGCCGCCCTGAGCCCCGGCGAGCTGCGCAAGGCCCGTCGCGCCATCGGGATGGTCTTCCAGCACGCCAACCTCCTGGACTCGCGCACGACCGCCCAGAACGTCGCCTACCCGCTGGCCCTGGCCGGGGTGCCCCGCGGGTCCAGGCACGAGACCGTCCAGCGCATGCTCGACCTCGTCGGTCTGGGCGACCGCGGTGACTCCTACCCCGCCCAGCTCTCAGGCGGCCAGAAGCAGCGGGTCGGCATCGCCCGCGCCCTGGCCGACCAGCCCGCCGTCCTGCTGTGCGACGAGCCGACCAGCGCACTGGACCCCGAGACCACCCGCTCCATCCTCGAGCTCATCCGCGACGTGCGCGACCGGCTCGGCGTCACGGTCGTCATCATCACCCACGAGATGAGCGTCGTGCGCCAGGTCTGCGACTCCGTCAGCCTCCTTGAGGCCGGGCGCGTCGTCGAGTCCGGCCCCATCGAGCAGGTCGTCTCCGACGTCAGCTCGCGTCTGTCCCACGAGCTCGTCCCCGTCCCGGAGGTCCCCCGGGCCTCGCTGGCCCCCAACGACGTCGTCCTCGACGTCGCACTGACCGCCCACCCCGGCCAGCCCGCTGCCGCCCACGTCATGTCCCTGGCTGCCGAGCAGGGTGCCGACGTCGCCGGCGGGGTCTTCGAGACCCTCGGCTCCGCCCAGGTCGGGCGCCTGGCCCTGACCGTCCCCGCCTCCCGCTCCAGCGCAGCGGTCGCCGCGCTGCGCGAGGCGGGCGTGACCGTGGAGGAGCGCGCATGACCGCCCTGACGACCCTGACCGTTACCGCTCTGCCCGTCCTCGCGGGGGCGGAGAAGGAACGCTGGCTCGACAACAAGTACCTCACCGAGAACGTCGGACCGGCCATCGTCGAGACCCTCCTCATGGTGCTCGTCTCAGGGAGCCTCACGATCATCTTCGGGCTCCTGCTCGGCCTGGCGCTCGTCACCACCGGCAAGCGGGGCGAGCACCGCAACTGGGCGGTCTACGGGGTCCTGTCCCAGATCGTCAACCTCGGCCGCTCCATGCCCTTCATCGTCCTCATGGTCGCGATCATGTCGCTCACGCGCCTCCTGGTCGGAACCTCCCTGGGATGGCAGGCGGCCTGCGTGCCTCTGACCATCGGAGCCATCCCCTTCTACGCGCGCCTCGTCGAGACGGCTGTCAACGACGTCGACCGCGGCAAGGTCGAGGCCGCCCTCATGATGGGCGCTTCCACCACCCAGATCACGTGGGGCGTGCTCGTGCGCGAGGCCCTGCCCGTCCTCATCCAGTCCGCGACCGTCACCCTCATCGCGCTCCTGGGCTACTCCGCCATGGCCGGCACCGTCGGCGGCGGAGGCCTGGGCAACCTCGCCGTCCAGTACGGCTACGAACGCAACATGGGCGACGTCATGATCGTGTCGGTCGTCCTCATCGTCCTGCTCGTCGGCATCATCCAGGTCATCGGAGACCTCCTGAGCAGGTTGGTCGACCACCGCTGAGCCGCCGGCCACCTCGCCCGGACGCCCCGACCTCCTCGGACCGCATCTCCGACCAGCCGCTCACCCACAGCCTCCCCTGCCGCTCGGCCCGCCGGGCACTGACTGACCGGCCCACCGGGCCCCACTGAAAGGAAACACCATGTCCCAGAGCCTCTCCCCGCGCCTGTCCCGCCGCACCGTGCTCGTCGGCGGCCTGGGATCGGCCATCGCCATGACCCTGGCCGCCTGCGGCTCGTCATCCAAGGGCGGGGTCGACGGCCTGACCGTCGAGGGCGACGTCGCCACGATCTCCATCGGCGCCAGCCCGGTCCCCCACGTCACCATCCTCAACTGGGTCCAGGAGAACCTCGCTGCCGACGCCGGCATCAGCCTCGACATCGTCGAGCTCAACGACTACCAGACCCCCAACATCAGCCTCAACGACGGCTCCCTGGCCGCCAACTTCTTCCAGACCCCCAACTACCTCGCCCAGCAGATCGACGAGTTCGGCTACGAGTTCACCGCGATCGCCGACGTCCACATCGAGCCGATGGGCCTCTACACCGCCAAGGGCTACACCTCCGCGGACGAGATCCCCGAGGGCGGCACGGTGATCCTCAACGACGACCCGGCCAACACCGCGCGCGGCCTCAAGCTCCTCGCCGCCGGCGGGCTCATCGAGCTCGACGAGTCCGTCGAGCTGCCGACCGACAAGGACATCACCTCCAACCCGAAGAACCTCAGCTTCCCCACGGTCGACGCCGCCCAGGTCTACAACTCGATGGCCGACGCCGAGGCGGCCGTCATCAACGGCAACTACGCGCTCGACCACGGCCTCAACCCCAACGAGGACGCCCTCCTCCTCGAGGAGTCCGGGGAGTCCCCCTACGCCAACCAGCTCGTCGTGCGCACCGCCGACAAGGACAACGAGCACCTCGTCACCCTGGCCGGCCTGCTCAACTCCGAGGAGCTGCGCACCTTCATCGAGCAGGAGTGGACCAACGGCGCCGTCCTGCCCGCCTTCTGAGCAGCACCGCACGCCGACCCCGTCGCACCGGGTGCGGTCCCTGGCCGGGACCGCACCCGGTCCTGCGTCCCGGACGCCACCGCCGGACCCAGGTGCTCCGGACCCGGTGAGCCCCAGCCTGGGCCTCGCCCCGAGGCCGGATCCGTGGGGCGGGCTCGTCAGCGGCACCCGAGCGGGGTCTCAGGCGGGCCTGTACCCGATGAGGCGGCCGGTCGTCGGGTCGTAGCCGACGACCTTCGTCGTGTCGATGAGGAGGAACATCGCACCCTGGGCGGGGTCGAGGCCCTCGAAAGAGATCTGCTTCCCCGAGGCGGTGTCGTACATGAGGCGGAAGCCTCGCAGGGTCGTCGCCTCGGCGACGCCGACGGTCATGACCGCCTGGTCGTTGCTGAAGCGGACCACCTGGAGGCAGGAGCCGCTCGTCCCCTCCAGGCTGGGCAGGTCGATCGTGCTCGCGTTCAGGACCTCCACGGACTGCATGCAGTCGTCGGAGTCGGCTGTCCCGACGGCGACGATCGTCGAGGTGTCCGACTCGGTCCACTGCGCCTTGAACTGCTCGAGGCTGCGCGGCTGCTGGGTGTAGTGGACGCTCTGGTTCTGCTCGAGGGTCCAGCTCGGCTCGTAGTCGTCGATCGGTGAGCCGCCGGCAGGTTCGTAGGCGTAGATCCGCTTCACGCCGGAGTGGTTCCGAGCGAGTACCGCCCAGCCGTCCATGGCCGGGGCCACGACATGGAAGTCGAGGTCGTCCATCGGGACAGTCAGCGGCACGGGCTCGCCGCTGTCGATGTCGATGACCACGCCGGAGCCGACGACGGCGTAACGACGCGACTCGCGCGCGACCACCATGATGTTGAGCGGGGAGACCGGCTGCGTCCACCCCTCCGTGATGTGCTCGAACGCCCCGGGCAGGCTCGTCGTCCACGCCCCGGTGCTCGAGCCGAACTGGTACCCGGTGCACCGGTCCTGCTCGTCGCAGGCGATCGCGATGTTCTCCGCGACGACGACTGCGTCGCCCGGGCTCCACGGCGCCTGGCTCTCCTCCCCGCTCTCCACCTCGTAGACGGTGGTGCCGTGGAGGAGGTGGGTCGTGCCCCACATGAGGAAGCTCGGATAGGTGGGCCCGCCCGCCGAGTCCCCGGAGGTGTCGACCGTCCTCGTCCACACCTGCGAGGGGCCGGACTCGGAGATGCTGTAGGCGGTCAGTATCGAGGAGGCCCCGGACCCGGTCAGGCTGAACACGCTGGTTCCCGACGAGAACACCTGGGCGTCGGTGTCGATGGTTGTCGACCACGTCTGGGTAGCGCCCCCGGTCCATGCGGGGTCGGGGGGGTAGTAAGGATCGTAGTAGACGGCCCCGCTCAGGGTCCCGGGCGGGTTGCCCAGGACCAGCCCCGCCCCGACGACCCCGCCGAAGGTGAGCACCGCGAAGAGCACCGAGATGATGAGGGTGCGTCGCCGCGATCCGCCCGCGGAGGCCTGGGGCGGTTCCGTGGGAATGCTCATGAAGCGATGCTAAGGCAACCGCCTCCGTTAGGACGGGCTCTTCACGACTGCCCTACCGGATCCGCCAGGTCGTGCTGGCAGGGGCGTCAGTCGATGATGCCGTAGAGCCGGTCGCCGGCGTCGCCCAGGCCCGGGACGATGTAGGCGTGCTCGTTGAGCCTGAGGTCCTGGGCGGCGGTGACCACGGTGACATCGGCTCGCTCTCCGACCGCGGCCTCCAGGGTCGCGATGCCCTCGGGGGCGGCGATGAGGCAGATCGCCGTGACGTCCCGGGCGCCACGCTCGAGCAGGTAGTTGATGGCGGCCACGAGCGTGTGCCCGGTGGCGAGCATCGGGTCGACGACGAAGCACTGGCGACCAGACAGGTCGTCAGGCAGCCGGTTGGCGTAGGTCTCGACCTCCAGGGTGTCCTCGTCGCGCTTCATCCCCAGGAAGCCCACCTCCGCGGTCGGCAGGAGGCGGGTCATGCCGTCGAGCATGCCCAGGCCGGCGCGCAGGATCGGCACGACGATCGGCCGGGGCTCGGCGAGCCGGCGGCTCTGGGCCACGGCGACGGGGGTGGTGATCTCAACGGCCTCGGTGCGCACCTCCCGCGTGGCCTCGTAGGCCAGGAGCGTGACGAGCTCGTCGACGAGCTGGCGGAAGACGGCCGAGGGCGTCCTCTCGTCGCGCAGGACGGAGAGCTTGTGGTCGATGAGGGGGTGATCGGCAACGTGCAGGCGCATGTGTTCAGGGTAGAGCAGAGGTCGGCCCCAGGCCCTGCGACGCCGCCGTGCTGGTCCCGTGCTGGTCCCGTGCTGGTCCCGCGCCGGGCCAGTCCGCCGGCACCTCGGCCCCTCCGGCTCTCGGGACGTGGCAGGCTGGGGCCGTGAGCACGCACAGCGACCGGGCCGTGGTCGACAGGCGCTACGACCCGGCCATGCGCCGGGCACTGGAGCTCGCCGCCCAGGCCGGACGTCAGGGAGAGGTGCCCGTGGGCGCCGTCGTCCTGGGCCCGCACGGCGAGCCGCTCGCCGAGGCCGCCAACGCCCGTCAGGCGGAGCACGACCCCACCGCCCACGCCGAGATCCGCGCCCTGCGCGCCGCGGGGGCGGCCTGGGGCGGCTCCCACCTCGAGGGGTGCACACTCGTCGTCACCCTCGAGCCGTGCACGATGTGCGCCGGGGCCATCGTGCTGGCCCGGGTGGCACGGGTGGTCTTCGCCGCCTGGGAGCCCAGGACAGGCGCCTGCGGGTCGGTGCGTGACGTCGTGCGCGACCCGCGAGCCAACCACGTCGTCGAGGTCGTGGCCGGGCTTCGCGCCGAGGAGTCTCGGGCGCTGCTCACCGAGTTCTTCGCCCCCCGGCGCTGAGGGCGGCCAGGCCTCACAGGCTCAGCCCGAACACGGGGACGGCCACGAGCAGGACCACGGCCGTGATGAGGACGACGCCGGCGAGGTTGAGCCAGATGCCGGTGCGCACCATGTCACCCATCTCGATGCAGCCCGAGCTGTAGGCCACCGCGTTGGGAGGCGTGGCCACCGGGAGCATGAAGGCGAAGGTGGCGGCCAGCGCCACGGGCAGCACGAGCAGCAGCATGTTCATCGGGTTGTTGCTGGTCAGGCCGATGCCCAGGGCGACGCCTCCCATGATCGGCAGGAAGGCGGCGGCCGTCGCCGTGTTCGAGGTGATCTCCGTGAGGAAGATGACCAGCGCCGTCACCGTCGCCACGATCGCCACGGTCGGCAGGGCGCCCAGGGACTTGGCCTGCTCGCCGATCCAGATCGACAGGCCGAGCTTGGTGAACATCTGGGACAGGGCGAGGCCGCCTCCGAAGAGCAGCAGGACGTCCCAGGGGAGCTCGTTGGCGGTTCGCCAGTCCAGCAGCCTGACCCCGCGTCCCGTGCCGGCGGGCAGGAGGAACAGCGCGACAGCGGCCGCCATGGCGATGAGGGAGTCGGAGATGGTGAGCGCCGAGCCGGTGTAGTCGAGGAGCAGCGGGACGAACACCCACGACGCCGCCGCGACGAGGAAGACCGCCGCCACGCTCATCTCCCCCCGGCTCATGGGCCCCAGCTCCCTCCACTGCCCGACGATGAGCTCCCGGCCCCCGGGGATCTCGTCGACCTCCGGTGCGAACAGGACGTAGACGATGAGCCACCAGGCCAGCGCCATGAAGACCGCCGCCAGGGGCAGGCCGACGAGCATCCACTGGCCGAAGCCGATCTTGATGCCGTGGGCCTCGTCGAGGTAGGCCACGAGGAGGGCGTTGGGCGGAGTGCCGATGATCGTCGCCACCGAGCCGATCGAGGCGGCGTAGGCGATTCCCAGCATGAGGCCGGTCGACAGCCTCCTGACCCTCTCGGCGCCGCCGATGAGGCCGGAGACGAGGTTGAGGACGGACAAGCCGATGGGGAGCATGACGACGGCGGTGGCGGTGTTGGACACCCACATCGACAGGAAGCCCGTGGCCACCATGAAGCCCAGGACGAGACGGCGGGGCCGGGTGCCCACGAGCAGGACGACCCCCAGGGCGATGCGTCGGTGCAGGTTCCACCTCTGCATCGCCAGTGCGAGCATGAAGCCCCCCATGAACAGGTAGATCGTGTCCGAGGCGTAGGGAGCGGCGACCTCCTTGAAGGCGGCGACCTGGAAGGCGGGGAAGATGACCATGGGCAGCAGGGCCGTGGCCGCCAGCGGGATCGCCTCGGTCATCCACCACACCCCCAGCAGGACGGCGGCCGCGGCCACGACCCTCAGCCCGAGGTCGGAGTAGCCCGCCTCGGCGGCCGCCGACGCCCCGGAGGCGGCGACGACCTCCTCGATCCCGTCGGCGGGGAAGGCGACGAAGACGAGGGCGGCCAGGGCGAGACCGGCGACGATGCCCACCGTGCGCCGCGTGCGGGTCCGCGCGTCCGGAGGGGGCTGGGAGGTCGCCGGGGCCACGGAGGTCGAGGTGTGCGTGATCGGTGTACTCATGGGGATCTCCTCGGGCAGGCTCATGACGTCGAGGGACGGTCCGGCAGCGCGCCGGGTGCAGCGTCCCAGGGGTGTCGGTCCGGGAAGGACCCGGACGGTACGGACCGGGTGCGCCTCGGGGCGCCGGCGGGTCCTGCTGCTCAGTCCGTGTCGCCGGCCCGGGGCCGGGCGACGGGTGCGGTGCCGTCGGGGCACCGGGACGGGGGCGGCGCGTCGGTGCGCCCGCCCCTGGAGGATCGCGCGGGTATCAGTCGGTTCGCTGGTCGCAGTCTCAGGATGCGCGTGCCCGTGACGAGCGTGTCGCCCGTCACGGGGATGCGGAATGATGGCCAGGTGGGTCGGTGGCTGTCAAGAGGAACGGCGGAGGCCGTGCCCCGCCGTCGGCTGCGGGGCGGCTCGTCGGGGCCGACGAAGGCGTCACCGTCCTGCGCTCGCGGGCGGGCCGGGTGTGCGCGACCTCGCAGACGGCGCGGTTGGGCCCCGAGGCTCGCGCCGTGTACCCTCGACCTCTGAGGTAGCGTGTCCGAGCGGCCGAAGGTGCAGATCTCGAAAGTCTGTGTGGTTCATAGCCACCCTGGGTTCGAATCCCAGCGCTACCGCCATCAAGGACCCCGCGACTCCGCCACGACGGTGGAGCCGCGGGGTCTGCGCGTGTGGCTGACCGGGTCGCCACCAGGTCGATGAGGTCGCACAGTGGCGCGTGAGGTCGCACAGTGGCGCGTGAGGTCGCACCTCGGACGTGCGACCTCACGACCCATGTGGCGACCCGACCGTGCCGACGGGCTCGGGAGCGGGCGGGGCGGGCGCGGTGCGCCTACTGCACGGCCAGCAGGACGCCACTGGCCTCCAAGGTCTGGCTGATGTCGTGGCTGTAGAAGGCGTGCGCCGTATTGGACTTCGACACCCCGACGGCGCCTCCGATGATGGCGCTGCCTGTCGAGGAGCGGTAGACCACGACGGTCTCGCCCTGCGGTCCGGTGGCGAAGTCCACGCTCTGGGACAGGTAGAAGTTCTTGCCTGCCAGGGAGCCGACGGCGATGGACAGGCCCATCTTGCCCTTGGACAGGGCCAGGCCCCCGGTCGGGGTCGGCTCGGCCTTCCACCCGTCCTGGGTGAAGATCTGGGAGATAAGGGAACGTGCCTGGTCGACGGGGAGGTTGACGATGAAGGTCTTTTCTGCCACGGCTGCAGAGCATAGGGTCCTGTCGCCGATGACGCACCCGGGAGCACGGCGCTGGCACGAGGCGTGCCAGGAGCCAGGCCGAACGGACCGTGCCCCCGCCGGAGCCGGTCCGTTGGCGTCAGGGGTGGCGTTTACGCCCGAGCCCGGTAGGCTGCGGTCAGAGTCTGTCCGTCGAGGGGTGCCCACGAGGTAGGTCACCAGGTAGGTAGGGGGAGCGCGTGTCCGTTCAGAACGCAGCCGGGACCTGGGACGAGGACCCTGACGGCGCCTCGATCCTTCTGGCCACCGGGCGTGCCCGCCACGACCTGCTCGTCGTCGCCGAGCCCGCTCTCCTGGCCGACCTCGACGACGACTGGGGCGCCCCCGCCTCCCGTGTGCGCCTGTCCTTCCTGCCCGGTGTCTCCGCTCCGGGCACTGTGGGCCAGGAGGACGCGCTGGCCTCCTACGAGTACCGCGGACGGGGAGTGCTCATCGCCCGCGGACGCACCGCTGCCTTCGAGGGCCGGCCCGCACGGCGCACGACGGCCCTGGCTCGCACGGTGGCCTCCCAGGTGCCCGCGGCGCTCCTCGTGACCCGAGCCACCAGCCTGGGGGGCCTCGCCCCGGGCGGGTTCCTGCCGATCGCCGACCACCTCAACCTCGGCGGCCAGCCGTTGTTCCCCTCCAGTCGCATGGTCGAGGCAGCCTGGGACGAGTCCTTGACGGCGACCCTGGCCGGGCTTGACGGGGTCGGGGAGCCCGGCGTCGTCGCCCTGACCCCCGGGCCCGTGCGTCCCACCCGGGCCGAGGCCGCTGTCATGGCGGGCATGGGGGCCCAGGCGGCTGTGTGCGACTCCGTGGCCGAGGCCATGGCCCTGGCCGCCCGCGGGGTGCGGGTCGCGGGGCTGGCCTACCTCGACGCGGAGGTCGCCGGCACAGGGGCGGCTGGGGCCGCGGCGACCCCGGCGCAGCTGCCTGCGCCACAGGTCGTGCGCGCCGCAGTCCTGACGGCGCTCGGCGCCCTGCGCTGAGCGGGTGCCGCTGGTCCCGGCTGACGGACCGCCTGCGCCTCGGGCCCGGCCCCCGCTAAGGTCGGCGCTGTGAAGCCCTTCCTCCTCCTGGCCACGCGCGACGACGACGGCGCCGCGGACGCCGAGTACCAGTCCTTCCTCGAGCGCACCGGTCTGGACGAGCGCGACCTCGTCCGCCACCGCCTGGAGGCCCATCCGATGCCCGAGCTCGACCTCGATGCCTGGTCCGGGATCCTCGTGGGCGGCTCGCCGTACAACACGACGACGCCCGAGGACCGCAAGTCCGCGGCCCAGAAGCGGGTGGAGGCGGAGGTCGACGTCCTGCTCACCCGCCTGGTCGAGGCCGACTTCCCCTTCCTGGGGGCCTGCTACGGGATCGGAACCCTGGCCTACCACGAGGGCGCCGTCATCGACTCGACCTTCGCCGAGCCGGTCAGCGCCCCGGAGATCACGCTGACCGAGGCCGGGCTGGCCGACCCGCTGTGCGCCGGGATGGCCTCGACCTTCCGCGCCTTCGTCGCTCACAAGGACGCGGTCCTCGTGCCCCCGCCCCGGGCGACGGTGCTGGCCACCTCCGCGAGCTGCCCCGTGCAGATGCTGCGCGTGCGCACCAGGCTCTACGCCACCCAGTTCCATCCCGAGCTCGATCCCGAGGCGATCTCCTACAGGCTGGGCCGCTACACCGGGCACGGCTACTTCAAGACCGAGGACCTGGCTGCCATCCAGGAGTGGTCCTACACCCAGGACGTGAGCGGCTCCTGGGCGGTGCTGCGCAACTTCGTCGAGCTCTTCGCCCGCGACTGAGCGCAGGCACCGCCGGAGGTCCCGGGCACGGTCCTGCACCACCAGAGGCGGCCCGCGTGGCTGCGCTCGTCGGGAGACGCCGGGAATGGGGGCGCGGCACACGGTGTTGCCCCTGGCGTGCCCGCTCACCCCTGACGAAAGGTGCGCACACATGTCCACGATCGTGATCATCGGTGGCCACGGCAAGGTCGCCCGCGTTCTTGCCCAGCTGCTCGTCGACGACGGACACGAGGTCGTCTCGCTCATCCGCGACCCCGACCAGGCCGCTGAGGTCGCCGCCACCGGCGCCCAGCCCCGTGTCCTGTCGGTCGAGGACGCCACCCAGGCCGATCTCGCCGACGCCATGAGGGGCGCCGACGCCGTCGTGTGGTCCGCCGGGGCCGGCGGGAAGGGAGGTCCCGCCCGCACCGAGGCGGTCGACCACCTCGCGGCGGTGCGTTCCATGGAGGCCGCCCGGCAGGCGGGGGTACGACGCTACGTCATGGTCTCGTGGATCGGCTCCCACGGTCCGCAGCCCGTCCCGGAGGACCACCCCCTGCGCACCTACGCCCTGGCCAAGCTCGAGGCCGACCGCTACCTGCAGTCCACGGACCTCGACTGGACGATCGTAGGCCCCGGGAGCCTCACCCTCGACGCCCCCAGCGGCCGGATCGAGGTCGGCAGGGTGGCCGACGCGGCGGAGACCTTCACCTCCCGCGGCAACGTCGCCTCCGTCATCGTCACCGCCCTGGGTGAGCCTGCGACCATCGGCCGGGTCATCCCCTTCCGCGACGGCTCCACCGAGATCGCCCAGGCGCTCGCCGACGTGCCCGCCGAGCTGGCCGACCTGTCCTGATCCAGCCCCTCCGCCCCCGGGGCCCGGCGCCTCACCGTGCCCCAGGGGCGGGGGCGCCGACGACGCGGCGCCGGCGGAGCTCAGTCGCGCGCGAAGTGGCTGGCGAAGTTGCGGATGATGCGCCCGGCCACGTGCTGCTCGATGCTGCGTGCCTCGGCGACGACGTCCTCGATCATGCCCGGCTCGCCGTAGCCGGCGTCGGCGTAGATCGACAGGCGCTGGGCGAAGCGCTCGGCGTCGAGCTCAGGGTTGAACTGGGTGCCGTAGACGTTGGTGCCCACCCGGATCATCTGGACCGGGCAGTCCGGTGAGCTGGCCAGCAGCGTCGCGTGCGGCGGCACCTCGACCGCGCCCTCGGTGTGGCCGACGAAGGAGGTGAAGGTCTGCGGCATGCCCGCGAGCACGGGGTCCTGGCGGCCCTCGGCGGTGAGGAACACGTCAGCGGCCCCCGGCTCCTCGCCGAACCGGGGAGAGGTCTGAGTGCCGAGGTACCCCGCCAGGACCTCAAGGCCGAAGCCGGTGGCCAGCAGGGGGATCCCCTCCTTGAGGGCCACGGCGAGCAGCTCGCGGACCTGCTCCTCGGCGCGCAGCCGGGTGCGGGTCTTGGCGGTCTCGGGGGTTGACGCGTCATAGGGGGCGCCTCCGATGAGGATCCCCGACACGTCCCCGGCGGCGAAGGAGTCGAGGAAGTCGACCTCCTCGAGGGGCACGTGGTGCAGGTCGTCGCGACGGAGCCCTCCCTGGGCGAGGAAGGACTCGTACTCGTTGTCCGCGGCCTCGGTCTCGGGGCGCGTTGACACCATGATGAAGGGCTTCACGCGCACACCCTACGGTGCTTGGGGGGTGCGGTGCCGTGATGTGCCGCGCATCGGACTCGCACAGGGCTCGTACGGGGCTCGTACGGGGCTCGTGCGGGGCTCGTACAGGCCTCTGGAGTCCGCGGGGTCACGCGGACAGGGCGATGAGGACGACGAGGAGCAGCCAGGCCGCGGTCACGGCGGAGCCGACGACGATGCCCAGCCAGGCCAGGGAGTGGCCGGTGGCATAGGAGCGGCGCAGGCGCCGCAGGGAGTAGGTCCCCAGGATGACAGCCACGATCCCGAGGCCGGGGATCGGGCTGAGCACGGTGCACACGAGGGCGGCCACCGCCGCCGCGTCGGCGTGCTGCGCAGGAGCCTGGTAGCCGGGGCCGGAGAAGATCTGCTGGGCGTCGAGTCCCTCGGTCCCCGGGAAGACGAAGCCCTGGGGGACGATCTGCGTGGGGTCGACGAGGCCGGGCTCCTGACTCATGAGGCCCATCATGCCCCGCGGCTCGACGGCCCGCCTCGTCCCCCGGGAGGACCCGGCCCCCGGCGCCGGCGGCGATGGCACTGTCGATGGCATAGACTGGCATCCCGTCGGGACTGAGCCGGGTCCTGTCCGGCGGTCGACTGCTCGGCGCCGTCCACCCCCGATCCTGCGACAGGAGACCACGGTGTCGTCATCCTCCTCAGCTCCCGCCCCTCGGGGTGTCCAGCGCGGCTGGCGCCTGCACGGCGACGGACGCTCGATCGCGCCAGGCGCGGTGGTCGCCGCCGGCGAGCGGCTGTCGTGGCCGCGGACCATCGGCATCGGCGCCCAGCACGTCGTCGCCATGTTCGGCGCCACCTTCCTCGTGCCGCTGCTCACCGGCTTCCCGCCGGCCACGACCCTGTTCTTCAGCGCCGTCGGCACGCTCCTGTTCTTCCTCATCACCGCCGGACGCCTGCCCTCCTACCTCGGGTCCTCCTTCGCGCTCATCGCGCCGATCCTCGCGGTCTCCTCCTCCCTGGGCGCCTCCTACGCCCAGGGCGGCGTCATCGCCACCGGGGCCGCCCTGGCCGTGGTCGGCCTCATCGTCCACCGTGCCGGCGTGCGCTGGATCGACGCGCTCATGCCGCCGGTCGTCACGGGTGCCATCGTGGCGCTCATCGGCCTCAACCTCGCCCCTGCCGCGTGGTCCAACGTCCAGGCCGGACCGGTCTCGGCCCTGGTCACGATCGGCTCGATCTGCCTGGTCACGGTCCTGTTCAAGGGCATCATCGGGCGCCTGTCCATCCTCGTGGGCGTCCTCATCGGCTACGTCGTGGCCGTGTGCCTGGGTGAGGTGAACTTCGAGCCGGTCTCCCAGGCCGCGTGGTTCGGTCTGCCCCACTTCCACGCCCCGGCCTTCGACTCCTCGACCCTGGGCCTGTTCATCCCGGTCGTCTTCGTCCTCGTCGCCGAGAACGTCGGACACGTCAAGTCGGTGGCGGCCATGACCGGGGACAACCTCGACGACGTCACCGGCAGGGCTCTGCTGGCCGACGGCCTGGCAACCGTTCTGGCCGGCAGCGGCGGGGGCTCGGGCACGACCACCTACGCGGAGAACATCGGGGTCATGGCGGCGACCCGCGTGTACTCCACCGCCGCCTACGTCGTGGCCGCGGGCTTCGCCTTCGCGCTGTCCCTCATGCCCAAGTTCGGGGCGATCATCGCCACGATCCCCCAGGGCGTGCTCGGAGGAGCCGGAACCGTTCTCTACGGCATGATCGGCATGCTCGGCGTGCGCATCTGGGTGCAGAACCGCGTGGACTTCTCCAACCCGGTCAACCTCAACACGGCGGCGGTGGCGCTCGTCGTCGCCATCGCCAACTTCACGTGGGCACCGGCCGGCATGACCTTCGAGGGCATCGCCCTGGGGACGGCGGCGGCCCTCGTCGTCTACCACGCCATGCGGGTCGTCTCGAACCTGCGGGGCACCAACCTCGAGCAGGCCTCGCCCGCCTCGGCCCCGGCGGGCACCGAGCTGGAGGGACCGGCCTACGCCCGGCGCCACTCCCGGCGGGCCGCCTCCGGCGATCAGCCCGGACCCGACGAGGTCTGAGCCCGGTCGGCTCCGGTCGTCGGTGCCGGCCGTCAGGAGAGCCGCCGTCGGGCGCGGCCGCGGCCCCGCCCAGCATGTCCGGCGACCGCAGGACCCTCGGGTCAGCCCTGTGACGAGGCGGACGGGCTCGCGCAGCCCGAGGGAGCGCTGATCGCCTCCCCGGCACGCAGCATGCTGATCTCGCCGGCAGACAGGATGCTCTCGGAGTACTCCTCGCCGAGGACGACACTGACCGTCGCGTCGGCAGGGTCCTGGTTCTCGTCGATCTGGACGACGACGGTCCCGGTGAAGATCCGGGCCAGCGAGTAGGCGTTGACGAGGCCGGACTCCGAGGTGGTCAGCTGGACCTCACCGGTGTAGGCGCCCTTGGGCCAGTCCGAGGTGTTGGACACGACGATCCCCGCGTCCGACAGCGCGTCGGCCACGACGCCGGCCAGGCCGGCGGTGTCGGTGCCGTTGTAGACGTTGACGGGGAAAGAGGTGACCTCGACGGTCACGGCGTTGGCGGGCGGGCAGGGCTGGACCACCGGGGTCGCGTCGTCCGAGGCCGAGGAGAAGCCCGGGTCGAGGGGGACCGGCAGCACGCCCGTCCAGACCATGAGGCTGAGCACCACGAGCAGCGCCATGGCCGCGAGGGTGCCGCCGATCACGGTCGTCTGACGGTTACGGAGACGACGGCGGTACTCGGCGCGGGGGTCTGGCGTGGTGCTCACGCGCCCCAGGGTAATGGACGACGTCCCGGCACGTGCGAGCGGCGGGAGGGCTTCACCGGACGCGCTGGTCGCTGCGCGCGGCGCGGTGCGCGCGCCCACGGGCTCGGTGGCTGCGGGAGACGGGCTGGGAGGGCAGGAGGCGGACCGAGGCCGCAGGGCCCGGGTCCCAGGTGTCGTGGAGCTCGAGCGCGAGACGATCGAGGCCGCTGGCCACCGACTGGGCGCCGACGGCGTCCTCCACGGGAAGGGCCACCTGTGCGATGAGCCCGTCGGGCCGCAGGACGCGACCCGGTGCGTCGAGGGGCAGGGAGCGTGACAGCTCGGGGGAGATGAGGGAGGTCGCAGGGTCGCTCAGGCGCAGCTCGAGCCGTGTGCCGACCAGGGGCTGCAGGGCCGGTGGCAGGTCCTCTGGACGCGAGACGGTCATGACGACGTGGACTCCCAGCCGTCGCCCCCGGTGCACGAGCTCGTCGAGGGAGTCGACCAGCTCGGGGAAGTCGGCGCGCAGCACGCCGGCCCCGTCGACCAGGACGACGACGTCGGCGCTGGCCAGGCCCGGCAGCCGCCCGGCCGCGTGCTGCTCACGGAGCATCTCCAGGGAGTCGATGCGGTGGGCAGACAGGATGCGCTCGCGGTGGTCGAGCATCGAGGCGAGCTCGTCGAGGACCCGGCGCATCCGGGCGCGGTCCCCGCGGGTGGCGACCTCAGCGACGTTGGGCAGGGGCTTGAGGTGCGCCATGGACCCGCCGATGGCGTCGAGCCCGTAGAAGGTGAGTCGCTCGGGCCGGACGGTCAGTGCCGCCGAGACGGCCAGGGTCCACAGGAAGGTCGTGCGGCCGGACTGGGGCGCGCCGACGAGGCACACGTGGCCGCCCCTGGCGCCCAGGTCGATCACCCAGGGGACCTGGCGCTGGTAGGAGGGGTCGTCGAGCAGGCCGACGGGGACGGTCAGCCCGACGGTCGAGCGGACCCGCCCCGGGGCCGTGACGCCGTGGGGACCGCGGTCGAGCGGGGCGCCGTAGACAGCCGGCAGCGGGAGCGCCCGGGGCAGCGGGGGCAGCCACACCTGCGGGCCGCGGCGGCTGTCGTCGCGCAGACGGGAGACCACCTGCTCCAGGACGCTCAGACCCGGCCTCCTCGAGGCCGGAGGAGGACCGACGCGGCGCTCGCTGGGGCTCAGGCCGTTGAAGACCGGCAGGCGCACGGGGACGGGCTCGTCGACCTCCTCCGGCTCGGGGGAGGGGGCTCGCTGCTCGACAGGGGCTGACACGTGCGCGGCGCGCAGGCGGGTGTAGACGCTCGTGTCGACCGACAGGTACCCGTAGCCGGGCGTGGCGGGCAGGTGGAACGCGTCGGGCCGCCCCAGGACGGCCACGGACTCGGCCTCCGAGAAGGTGCGCAGGACGATGCGGTAGGACAGGTAGGCGTCGAGGTCGCGCAGGCCGGCTCCGGGAAGGTGCTGACTGGTGAGCAGGAGGTGGACGCCGACCGCGCGGCCGATCCGGCCGATGGTGAGCAGCAGCTCGGCGAAGTCCGGATCGGTGTCGAGCAGCTCACCGAGGCCGTCGATGATGATGAGCTGGTGGGCCAGGGGCGGCATCTCAGGGTGGTCCGCGCGCCGCAGGCGGTAGTGGCTGATGTCTGGTGAGCCCGCCTGGCGCAGCTGCTCCTGGCGGCGCATGACCTCCCCGGCGATCGCCGTGCGGGCCCTGCGGGCCAGGCCGGGGTCGGCCACGAGGTGGTCGATGAGGCCCACGACATGAGGCAGCCCCGCGAAGGGCGCGAAGGTCGCTCCGCCCTTGACGTCGACGAGCACCATCGTGAGGTCCTCAGGGCGGTGCCCGGCGGCCAGCGCCGTCACGAGGGTGCGCATGAGCTCGGACTTGCCCGAGCCCGTCGCTCCCACGCACAGTCCGTGCGGCCCCACGCCCAGCTGGGCGGCCTCCTTGAGGTCGAGCAGGACCGGTCGGCCCGTGTCATCGGTACCGATGGGCACGCGCAGGAAGTCGCGCGCCGGACGCGGCGCCCAGGCACGCTCCGGGTCGAGGGCCCCGGGGTCCCCCAGACCGAGCAGGGTGGCGGTTGAGCGCCCCGGGTCCGCTGCCTGCGTCGTCCGGGGCACGCGCAGCGGCGCCAGGGCGCGGCTCACCCCCTCGGCCAGCGCGGGGCCCAGACGGTCGGCGAGGACGACCCGGGGGCGAGAACCGGGGCCCTCGGACGCCCGCGGGTCGCTGACCTCGACCGTGCCGTCCCGGCGCAGCGCCAGCCGCAGCCTGGTGCCCGCCGGCTCCAGGCTCGCGTCGGTCAGGAGGTGGATGACGGTGGCGCCGATGTCCTGGGCGCCGAGGGAGGAGTCAGGGATGGCCAGGTCACGAGACACCCGGTCGGTGTCGAGGACGACGAGCAGGCGGGTGGAGCGGCGCAGCTCGTGCTCGGTCCCGGTGCGTCTGCGCTCGGCCGCCGCCTTGGCGGCCGCGGCGATCTCCGGGCCCAGGACCTCCTCGAGGGCGCCCTGGTCGGCCGCGACCCGCCGGCTCGCCACCGGGCCGTCGAAGGACCCGTCGATCGTGAGGTGCGGCAACCGGGAGACGCAGTCCCAGTGGGGGGCGCAGGGCTCGTCGTGGGCCAGGGCGATGTGCAGGTCCTGGGGGCTGTGGTGGACGGCGGCCTGGACGAGGAGCGTGCGAGCCAGGTCCCGGGCGAGCTCTCGCGGTCCGACGATGCTGACCTGGCCGGCGCCGTCGAGGTCGATGAGTGCGGGCATGGCCTCCTGGACGGCGTGGGCGCGCACGACCGCCCGCGCCTGGGCCAGGAGCTGGGGGTCGGCCGCGGCCGTGTCGGCCTGCGGGGGCATGGCCGCCAGGGGCAGGTGCAGGTCGGCGGTTCCGGCCCTCAGGAGAAGGAAGTCAGGGTCCGTGCGGCGACGTGCCCAGCGTCGGGCCGGGTCGATCGCCCAGGCGGGCAGCGCCGAGGGGCCGGGGTGGGTCAGGTGGGCGCCTCGTCGGGTCTCCTGGGCGGTGCGCTCGAGCTCGGCGGTCGCGGCCATGAGCGAGCGCAGGTACCGGGTGCGCTGCTCACGGCGCTGACGCGCCTGGGTCCCGCGCCGTGACGTGACGGTGACGAGCAGGCCGACCGCGGTGCCGACCGCCACGAGGGCGGCGAGCACGACGAGGATGACGTTCGAGCGCGCCACGGCGGTGACGACGAGGGCCGAGCCGGCTCCGACAAGAGTGAGAGCCGGACCGACCGGCATGAGCTGGCCCGAGCCGGTGCCCGTGTGTGCGGGGGGCGAGGGGAGGATGACGGGGGAGGGTGCCTCGGTGGGACCTGAGCCGCGCTCCGGGCGGTCGATGACTCGGATCACGGTGCCTCACCTCGCCGCAGGGAGCTGCCGGTGGCCTCGACGGCCTGCGCGGCGATCTCGCAGATCGCGGCCGCCGTGCGCCGTCTCAAGGGCACCGGGCCCGGGGCCCCGGCCAGCGCCGGGTCGTGGGGCACGAGCGTCTCTGCCGGGCTCAGGCGAGGCAGGAGCGGACGTCCTGGCGAGGTCGCGACGACGGCGTGGAGGACCGCGGGTGCGCCCAGGGGCGGCATCGTGCGTGAGAGCCGGTCGACAAGGAGCCGGCTGCGCTCGAGCTGCCGGCGTCTGGCGGGGGAAACGAGCACGATGACGTGGTGGGCGCGGGCCAGCTCCGCGATCTCCTCGGTGGCCAGGACCCCGGTCTCGACCACCCAGGTGTCGGGCGAGGTGGACAGCTCCTCGTGGGCGCGTGCCCACGGCGCGGGCAGGGTGTCGCCCTCGGTGGGCAGGCGCAGGCAGGAGGTCAGCCCGTCGGGGCCGGTGGGCAGGCCGGTCCCCGGTGAGGCGGGCAGGTGCCCGTGGCTCCCCACCGCGGTGCCCTGCTCGGGACCGGCGGCGTCGGCGGCCCGGGGCTGGCCGGCGTCCCAGATGACCTCGAAGGGCAGGGCGGCGGAGGGGCCGCCGGGTCCCGGGGAGGCGGCGACAAGGGTCCCGGGCAGACGCCGTGCCCTGACAAGGGCACCGGTGAGCTGGACCGCCAGGGTCGTCGACCCGCAGCCGTGGACGGATGGGACCACGGCCAGGCGGCAGGTGCGGGGCAGCGCGCGGCAGATCGCCTCGTGGGAGCGGATGACGCGGCGTCGAGAGGACACGGCCCCGCCGAGGGCCAGGCCGAGCAGGTCGGCGTCGCGCACAAGGTCCCGCAGGCCCCCGGTCGGGGCAGCGGGCGCGGTCCGAGGGGTCCGGGCACCCGGCTCCAGGGTCGTCAGGCTCATGAGAACAGGCCCAGAAGATGGCTGAAGAGCCCGTTGAGGCCGCACAGCAGGGGGATCGTCGAGGCCGTTGCGGCGGCCTCGACCAGGTCCCCGGTGCGCTGCAGGCGCACACGGGTGTGAGGCGCAGGCCGGTAGAGGCAGGCTCCGCTCAGCAGCACGACCACCAGGGCGAGCACCGCCAGCCGCGCCGGGGGCTCGAGGCCGGCCAGGAGCAGCAGCGGGGCGGGCAGGCAGGCCAGCCACAGCGAGATCACCTCGACCCGCAGGGGGAAGGCCCTGGAGCGCAGCGCGGTCGCGAGGACGACGGCGAGAGCCAGTGCCCAGCCCCACGGGTCGGAGCCGACGGCCAGTGCGGCCGTCGTGGCCGCCACCGCCACGGCCGACACGATGCAGGACACGACGAGGACGTCGTGGCTCGTGGCCAGCGAGCGCCGGACCCGGGAGCGAGGGGGCAGGGTGCCGGTGAGCACCGTGTCGTCAAGGCGCGCCGCGCCCGAGACGGTCAGCGCGACCCACGGCAGCGACCCGGTGAGCACGAGGGCGGCGACGGCCAGGATCCCGTGGGCGAGCAGGGCGCTGGGCGACAGGGCCGCGACGAGGAGCCACATCCCCTCCACGGCGAGTCCGACCCCCGCACCGAGCGCCCATCCGGGCCTGCGCGCGCCCAGTCCGGCTCCCGCCGTCGTGACCAGGACGAGCGCCACCGCAGCAGGCAGCCCGTGGTCGGGCCCTCCCAGGGCGAGGGCCAGGGCCTCGGCGCCCAGGAGGCCGACGAGGACGCCCGCGGCCGGCACCTCCCAACCCGCCGGGCGGGGGGCGCCGATCCTCCAGGCGACCGGAACGCTGAGCAGGAGGACGGCGAGGAGGCTGGCCCACACGTGCCCGGTCGTCGACAGCTCGCGCAGGAGAGGCCAGGCGGTGCCCGCCACGCACAGGCCGAGGACCGCGCTCGTGCCCCTGAGACGGTCGGTGGGTCGCCACCGCCCCGGGTGGGTGCGGGTCATCTCGGACAGGGGGGCGCTCAGGTCGGACACGCGCGTGGGAGCGGGGATGTTCTCCAGGGCGACGAGCCGCAGGACCTCGCCGTCGAGCACCTGCTGGCTGGCCAGGTCGAGCTCGGGGTCGATGAGCCGGCCGTCCGCACGCACGAGGTGGGTGGGCGGGGCCTGCTGGCCTGCGGGCTCGTCCTCCGGGGTGCCGGAGGCGGTCCTGGCCGGGGCGGTGGCGCCCAGCAGCTCGAGCAGCGAGGGCATCTGCGCGCCGACCGGCTCGGTCGAGGGCATGGCGAGCTCCGCACGGGAGGACTCGGCCAGGAGGGTGACGCGGGTGTAGGGGATCATTGCCGCTCCTGCTGGTCGGCCGGTGAGGGGCTGGCCGGGCCGGTGGTCGTCGCCTGCGACGCCGTGGGCTCGGTCAGCGAGGACACCGCGGCGTACCCGACGCATCCCGCGCAGGCCAGCGAGGCCACGAGCAGGGAGGCCAGGAGCCAGGGGGCCTGACGGCGGTCGGCACCCGGAGGACCACCGTGCTCGAGGGCCGCGCGCAGCCAGGCACGACGGACCCGGGTCGACTCCATGTCGAGGTCGTCGGGGGCCACGTCCTTGACGCGACTCATCCTGCAGCCTTCTCAAGCCGCTCGCGCTCGATCTGGGCGAGCCGCTCACGCTCCATGGCGCGCAGGGACTTCCGGGTGACCGTGGGCGCCGCCTGGTTGCGCAGGGACTTGCGGGTCACCGTCGGGGGCTGGGGGGCCGAGTCGGTGGGGCCGGCGGGGGTGACGGCGCTCGCGTGACGCCCCCCGACCGGCGATGAGGCTGCGGGCGCCTCGTGACGAGGCGGGACCGCGGGGCTCGTCCGGCTGGTCGGAGGAACCGACGGCACTGACGGCACTGACGGCACTGACGGCACCGACGGCACTGACGGCGCCGCGGGCGCCTGGGCCGCTGACGGGGCGGAGCGGATGACCGTGGGCGGAGTGCCAGCCGGAGCCTCGGGGCGCTGCGAGCCCGTGGGGCTCCGGTGGTCGGCGGGGCTCGTCGGGGGTGCCGGCGGGGCGGAGCGGACGACCGGAGGCGCGACCTGCGGCGCCGGGGCGGTGAGCGGGGACTGGGGTGCCCGGGGGACCTGAGTGGCCTGGATGGGCTGGGCGCTGGCCGGTCGGGGCGGCGGCGGGACAGCGGCTGCCTGTGCGGGCGCCTGAGCGGGTGCCGGGGCCCGGGTGGGCTGGACGGCGGCCCTGCGGGCCGCGGGCTGAGGCGCGGACGCGGACAGCTCCTGCGGGGTCGGCGGGGGCGGAGGCGGGGGCGTGCTCGAGGGCGCGGGTGTGGACGCCGGTCGAGGCGTGGTCACCGGGGGCATGACCGCCGTGTGCTGCTCGACCACCGGCGGGAGCCCCGTCGCGGGGGTCCGGGCTGGGTTGCCCGGCACCGTCGTGATCGGTGAGCGGGGCCCGCGCTGCTCGGTGGCGGCGAGGATGGCAGCCGCCTGCGAGCTGTCGGCCATCGCAGGCGCCTGCCCGATCGGGGCTGCGCCCTGGCCGGTGACCGCTGTCTCCTGCGGTGATCCCTGGGCTCCGTGCTCGGCGGCGCGGGCGTCGAGCTCGTCGAGCGTCCCGGTCGAGGGGTCCGGGCCGTTCGTGATGTCAAGCACGGTCGCGCCCCTGGCGGTTCCGAGAGCCGCGACAGCCAGCAGGGCTCGGGGCGTGCCGGTGGGCAGGCCCGCCTCGGCGTCGACGGTGAGCAGGCCGAGGACCACCCCGCCCAGCGCTCGCCCGTAGAGGCAGTGCGCGACGACGGTCAGGACCCACAGGCCGATGGAGACCAGCGCGAGGAGGAGCCGCAGCGTGGCTGGACCGGGCAGGATCAGGCTCGTGGCCAGGGGCAGGACGATGGTGAGCACGTCGATGACGATGCTGGCACCGACGGCCTTCCTCGAGGCGGCGCGGCAGCCCGCGGGCAGCGGTGGTGCCGCTGTGTGCGAGGTCATGTGCGTCTCCTTTGCCAGGGGTTGGAGGCTGGTCGAGTGTGCGGGTCGTGGTCCGTCTGCTGGTCTGTCTGTGCCGGGGGCGCACCCCGTGCTGATCTCGTTCCGGTCACGAGTATGTCATCGGTCGGCGAGATAGACGACCACGGTCCGCCGGGCAGGGTGGTCCGGCCCAGGGGACGGCGCGCTCAACCGGCGTTCCTGTGTGGCGCACACCAAGGCGGGGGCGCGTGAGATCGGCGCCGTGCCAGAGGACGCGTGAGCCTCACGGAAGGGGAGCGGCCGGGTGCGCGGCACAGGTGTGCGCGGGCCGGGCCCTGGGAGTCGGTGTCCTCGGCCCGGCTCACTGACCGGGCGCGGGAGAGGTAGAGACGGTCGGCGCCGCCGGCGTGGTCGGCGCAGTCCTCAGAGGTCGGGCGGTGGCGGGGCGGGGATCGGCTTGCCGTCGCCGTCGATCTCCAGGATGCGGGCGTGGATGCTCATCCGGCCCTGCAGCGCAGCGCGCAGCGCGCGGTGGAGCCCGGTCTCCAGGTAGAGGTTCCCGCGCCATGACACCACGTGGGCGAAGAGGTCGCCGAAGAAGGTCGAGTCGTCGTCGAGCAGGTCGCGCAGGTCCAGGGTGGCGCGAGTCGTCGTCAGCTGGTCGAGGCGGACCTGCCGTGGTGCGATGACCGACCAGTCGCGCTGATCCGTCTTCCCGTGGGCGGGATAGGGTGCGGACTCGCCGACTGCCTTGAAGATCACGCGCCCATCGTAGCCGGAGGCGCTCAGGTCCGGGGTCGTGGCGCCCCGGCGCGTGGCCCGTCGGTGTCGCTCCCGGCCGTCCGTGCCGGGTAGCGCCTGCCCGTGCCGGACGGTTCCAGGTCGCGACGGTCCGTCGCCGTGGTGAGTCCCTGAGCGGCTGAGTCCAGGGCCTGTTCAACGCGCGACGACGGTGCGACGCCGTCGGGGCGTCGCACCGTCGTCTGCCAGGTGTGAGGGGATGCTCGGTGAGGTCGCGTGTCGGGCGAGCCGGGGTCGCGGAGCGCTGTGACCGGCTGAGACCCCGGAGGCTGCCCTCCGAGCAGGTCACATGGCCGTGCCCTCCACGCTCCCCGTCAGCTGGGAGCCGTCGGTGCTGCTGATCACGCAGGTGACCGTCCGGTCCCCGGTCGCCCAGGTGTCGGCGCTCGGGTAGAGGTAGGAGTACATGTACACGGAGGAGGCGTAGTCGATGCCGACGAAGGTCTCGAAGGCGGGCTCGCAGATCTCCGTCCCGAGGGCGTCGACCTCGGTGCCGGTGGGGGCGGAGGAGGTCGTCAGGTCCTCCTCGTAGTAGACCTCGTACGTGTGCGGGGCGTTGCAGTCGATGGTGGGGACGGAGGTGACGGAGGTGCCGGAGGTTCCCTCGTCGTTGAAGCAGTCGCCGACCTTGAGGTCAAGGGCCGAGGTGTCCTCGGTCGTCGTGTCGACCTCCTCGTCGGAGGCGGTGGTGTTCGTGTCGTCCGTGCCGGTGCTCTCCTGGCTGGTGGAGCTCGAGGAGTCGGTCTCCGCGGTGTCGACGGGCACCTGGTCGCCGCAGGCGGCAAGGCCGAGGGCGAGGAGGGCGGCGGCAGGAAGGGCAAGGGCGTGGGTCTTTGTGCGCATGGCGCCCATCATGCAAGAACTTCCGTCAGGGCGCGATGGGGTCTTGTCCCCATCGCCCCATCGTCGTCCCCACCGTCCCCGTCGTCGCGTGCAGGGTCCACGGCACGGAGAGGCCGTTGAGGAGGGGTTGAGGAGGGCGAGGCGAGCGCCCGGGCCGGCGGCGCAGGCGCGGCGGGTCGTCCGTCGACCTGAAGCGGTTCGGTGAGCGGGGCCAGGAAGTCGCCCCGAGGCGGGGTCCGCGGTCTGGGCGGAGCGGGTGGCGACCGTTGGTGGCGGAGGATGGGGGATTCGAACCCCCGAGGGCTTGCACCCAACACGCTTTCCAAGCGTGCGCCATAGGCCACTAGGCGAATCCTCCAGGCGTGCCGCGCGGACCTGGGTCGAGCGCGTGCAACGGGACTGGAATATATCGGACCGGCGCACCCGGGTGCCAGTCTCCCGTGGTGGCATCGGTCACCCGGAGTCTGGCTCCGCGGCGAGCGCCGAGGCCCGCGGCGTCGGGTACACTTCCTGACGGCCCCTCGTGCGGCGTCATCCAGTGAATCCCCCAGGACCGGAAGGTAGCAAGGGTAAGCGGGCTCTGGCGGGTGCACGGGGGGTCCTGCCTCGCCGTGCGCCTTCCTTCCGGCGCCTCCCGGTGCTGTGTCTCCCGGCGGCCGACGCCGTGTTCGTACCCCGTGCCCCTCGATCGCACGGTAAGGGTGCGGTCCCGATGCGGAAGGTACGAGCTCGGCAGGCGGGAGTGCAGTCTCGGCGGATGAAGGCGCGGGGGCACGGCGGCTCTGGGGTGACGATGGTGCCCGTCGCCGGCCCCGTTTAGAGTCGGACCGTGACCACCGCCTTGTACCGCCGCTACCGCCCCGACACCTTCCAGGAGGTCATCGGCCAGGAGCACGTGACCACTCCGCTCATGGCGGCGCTGCGCGGGGACCGCGTCACTCACGCCTACCTCTTCTCGGGCCCGCGCGGCTGCGGCAAGACGACGAGCGCCAGGATCCTGGCACGGTGCCTCAACTGCGAGCGCTTCCCCTCGGACACCCCCTGCGGCTCCTGCCCCTCCTGCCGGGACCTGGCCACAGGCGGACCGGGCAGCCTCGACGTCGTCGAGATCGACGCGGCGAGCCACAACGGCGTCGACGACGCCCGCGACCTGCGCGAGCGGGCCTCCTTCGCGCCGGCGAGGGACCGCTACAAGATCTTCATCCTCGACGAGGCCCACATGGTCACCCCCCAGGGGTTCAACGCCCTGCTCAAACTCGTCGAGGAGCCGCCGGCGCACGTGAAGTTCATCTTCGCCACCACCGAGCCGGAGAAGGTCATCGGCACGATCCGCTCGCGTACCCACCACTACCCCTTCCGCCTCGTGCCGCCCGAGACGCTCGAGGGCTACCTCGGCCACCTGTGCGGCGCCGAGGGAGTCACCGTGGGGCCCGGTGTCTTCCCGCTGGTCGTGCGCGCCGGGGGCGGGTCGGTGCGCGACACCCTGTCGGTCATGGACCAGCTCATCGGCGGCGCGGTCGATGGCGAGGTCGACTACGAGCGGGCCGTGTCCCTCCTGGGCTACACGGACACCACGATGCTCGACCAGTGCGTGGACGCCGTCGCCGCGGCCGACGGCGCGGGGGTCTTCCGGGTCGTGGAGCGGGTCGTCTCCTCAGGACACGACCCCCGGCGCTTCGTCGAGGACCTCCTTCAGCGGCTGCGCGACCTGCTCGTCATCGCCCTGGCCGGCGCTCAGGCCGGACCGGCGCTCGGCTCGCTGCCCCCCGACCAGCTGGCCAGGATGGAGGTCCAGGCGCGCACCGTCGGGGCGGCTGGCCTGTCGCGTGCCGCTGACATGACGGCCCAGGCCCTGGGGCAGATGGTCGGGGCGACCTCCCCGCGCCTGCAGCTCGAGCTGCTCATGGCCCGCCTCCTCGTCCCGGTCCACCGGCAGAGCGCCGCCCACCCCGATCCCGACCAGGCCACGTCCCCGGCCGTCTCCCCCTCCGGCGGGACCTCGGCACCGGGGCAGGGGCGGGCGATGGCTGCGCGGATCGCCCAGCGCTCCGCCGCTCAGGCCGGGACGCCGGCCCCCGAGGTCCGGGCGGCCGCGGGCGGAGCCGGTGCGCAGGAGGACCGCCGGTCCCAGGCGGCCGCCCCCACCCGGCCCGCGGAGCCGACGCCGGCCCACCCGACCGGTCCGGGCGCGGGGTCCTGGGGCTCCGCTCCCGTGGCGCCGCAGCGGGGCGAGGACGGCTGGGACGAGCCCCTGGCCGAGACCGGGCCCCAGACGCCGGCCCCGGCGGCGCCCGGGCAACGGAGGCGCGACGACCTGCCCGCCGAGGACGCTGCGGAGGCCGAGATGATCCGCACCCGCTGGGAGGAGGTCCTCGAGGCGGCCAAGCGCTCGCGTCGGGCGACGTGGGCGCTCGTGGGTCCCAACTCGCAGCCGGGGACCATCACCGGCGGCGTCTTCGAGGTCCTCTTCACGGCCCAGGGCCTGGTCAACGCCTTTGAGAACGGTGGCCACGGGCCGATCCTGTCCAGTGCCCTCCACCAGGCCCTCGGCCTCGACCTCGAGGTCCACGCGGTGCTCGCCGGCCCGGGCGGTGGCCCCGCCGGCCCGGGCGGTGGTCCTGCCGGCCCGGGCGGTGGTCCTGCCGGCCCGGGCGGTGGTGCCGCGGGGCCGGGCGGTGGTGCCGCGGGGCCGGGCGGTGGTGCCGCGGGGCCGGGCGGTGGTCCTGCCGGCCCGGGTGGGGGGCGAGGCCCGGGGGGCGCTCCGCGCGGCCCCGTGGTGGCTGACTCCGGCACCGGTGCGCCCCGCCGAGGGCACGAGGACCGGGGGACGGGCCCTGCCCGCGCCGCCGCGGGCAGCGCACCAGAGGCCCTAGAGGCCCCAGAGGCTCAGGACGCTCACGAGGCCTCAGCGGCTCTGGAGACGGACCCGGCTCGGTCCGGCTCCCCGGCGACGCCGCCGGGGTCTGGCGTCTCTCGTGCGCCCGGTGTCGCACCGGCCGCCCCCGTCGCGGCCTCGCCCGAGGCGGGCGCCGACGACGAGGACGACGGCTGGGGGGAGGTCGCGGTCCCGGGCGGGCGACGTGGCTCGGCCGAGCGGGTCCCAGCCGACCCGGTGGGGGCCCTGAGCTCGTTGTCGGGCTCCACGGCCTCGCAGACCGGCCCCGTGGGTGGTCCGGACCTGGCCCAGGCGTCGTCTGGTTCTGCGCCCCGCGAGGGCCCGGGCGAGGAGAGCCCGGGTGCCGGGTCATCGGCCCCAGCCGGGACGGCGGGCTCCGCCTCCTCCGGTGCGTCCGAGGTCGAGGAGGGGACGGCGCACCGACCGGCCTGGCCGAGCGCCGATGCCCCCGGGGAGGGGTGGGCCCCTGAGGCCGTGTCCTCTCCCGGGCTCGCCGCGGAGGCGGAGGGTCCTTCCGGCCCGGGAGTTCCTGCGGGTCCGGATCGACCCGTGGTGCAGGCAGGGTCTGCGGTGCCGGGGGAGACGGTGGCTCCGGACGGGGCTGCACGGGCCCGGACCGCCCCGACAGCCTCGGGGTACGGGCATGACGGTCCGAGCGCGCCGTCAGCGGTGGATCCCTTGGAGCCGGGCCCTCCGGACCCCGGGGAGCCGGATGCGGGGGCGGAGACTGCCGGCGGACCGCCGCTGGCCACGGTCCACCGCCTGCGCGCCCTGCCGGACCTGCCGACCGCTGCGCCAGGTGGTGCCGGGGCGGTCGGGCGAGGTGGGGCTCGCGGCGGTCCGGCGACCTTCTCCGACGGCGTCCCGCTGCCCGAGGAGCCCGGGGACCCGGACGGGCCGGAGGACGTGTGGACGCCGGGGGCGGCCAGCGGGCGGGTGGCTGCGGCTCAGGCGGCCGCCCGTGCCGCGGCCCGCGGGCAGCCAGTGACAGCCTCCGCCCGAGGAGTGGTGCGGGTCGAGGAGGACCTGCCCAGTGAGGATGACGAGGACGCCGAGGAGGCCGGCGTCGTCGGCCTGGAGGTCGTCAAGCGCCTCCTGGGCGCAACCGTCCTGGAGGAGATCACCGTGACGCAGGAGGGACGCTGACCGTGCCCACAGTCTACGAGGGGGCCGTCCAGGACCTCATCGACGAGTTCAGCGAGCTGCCCGGCATCGGGCCGAAGTCCGCGCAGCGCATGGCCTTCCACGTCCTGGCGGCGGACTCGGCCGCCGTCGAGCGGCTTATCGAGGCGCTGCGGGCGGTCAAGGCGCGGGTGCGTTTCTGCACCGTGTGCGGCAACATCTCCGAGTCCGAGCAGTGCGTCGTGTGCCGGGACACCCGTCGGGACCAGAGGGTCATCTGCGTCGTCGAGGAGCCCAAGGACGTCGTGGCCATCGAGCGCACCCGCGAGTACCGGGGGCTGTACCACGTGCTGGGGGGCGCCATCGACCCGATCAACGGGGTGGGGCCCGATGACCTGCGCATCCGCGAGCTCTTCGCCCGGGTGGGCGCCGGCGTCGAGGAGGTCATCCTGGCCACCGACCCCGACGTCGTCGGCGAGGCGACCGCCGCCTACCTCACTCGCATGCTGCGCACGATGGAGGTCCCGGTCTCCCGCCTGGCCTCGGGACTGCCCGTGGGCAGCGACCTCGAGTACGCCGACGAGGTCACCCTGGGCAGGGCCTTCGAGGGTCGCCGTCGCGTCGACGAGGAGGGCTGAGCGCCTCCGGTTCGTACCGTGTGCCGCGGGTGCGCACCTTGAGGGCACGTTCTCGAGGCACACGGTGCGAACGCGTGAGCCCGGTGGCGGGATCCGGGCTCAGGCGAGCCGGATCCCTCGGGGCAGGGCGCCGGCGGGGGTCCGTAGGCGGCGGGAGGCCGCCGCCGTGCCCCCCGCGCCGAGGGCGACCAGGAGCAGCAGGCTGGCGGGCCAGAAGGCCAGGTAGTCCATGTTCTCCCACTCCTCGTTGCTGGCGCTGACGGAGTCGGCGTCCTCGCACCTGTTGATGATGACTGTTGAGGGCTCAGGGGTACGTATCTCGTCGACGAACTGTCCCACACCGCTTAGTAGCGACAGGGCGGATGCGTCGTCCGGGTCGGAGCGGTCGACCGGGAAGGGGGCGCGACCGCTGACGTCGGCCACGGCGACGAAGGGGTTGGGGGTGAGCATCCACCAGACGAGGTCGGGCCGCTGGACGTGGTGGGTGGTCTGCGTCGGGGTCGTCGTGCAGGTCGGGGGGCTGGCCGAGTAGTCGTCGATCTCATAGACGATCTCGGTCTGGGGAGTGGTGATGGCCAACGCTGAGATGATCATGAGCAAGGGGCTGCCGATGCTCAGCGCGGCGACGACGAGGTAGGTGAGCACGGCTGAGGAGGAGGTTCGGGCGCATACCGCGGAGAACCCGAGGCCGACGGCGCACACCGCTCCGAGACTCACAACGAGGATGAGCAGGTGGGCCAGGAACGCGGCCCAGCTCGCTCCGCGCAGGAGGGTCAGGACAAGGAGGAAGGGCAGGGCGACCCCGAGGAAGGTCGTGGCAGCAGCCCATGCCGCTGCGAGCTTGCCGACCGCGATCTCCACAGGGCGCAGAGCGGTGGCCTGGAGCAGAGCCAGGGTCGCGTCGGCCCGGTCACTGTTGATCGAGGTGGCCGACAGGGTCGGGGCGACAATGAGCCCGATGCCCAGGACGAAGCACACGACGAGGTCGTAGAGCATCGGGGTGACTTCGGTGAGTGTCGTGCCGAACCCACTGCTCAAGGTAGCCAGGCCACCGCACACGATGGTGAGCACGATGCCCCAGATGGCGAGCATGACCTGCCACCGGGTGGAGCGCACTCGCTGACGCAGCTCGAGCACCATGACGGTACGGATGCCGGTGAGGCTCATCGGCGCTCTCCTTCCATGGCCAGGTAGGTCTCCTCCAAGGTGCCGGTGACCGGTGCGAAGGACACGACCTCGACTCCCGCCTCGAGGGCGTGGCGCAGGATCCGTGCTGCCTCGGCGTCGTCCGGGACCTCGACGCGCAGCTGGTCTTCCTGCCAGGCGGTGACCGGCAGGCCGCTCTCACGGGCCCACTGCGTCAGGCGTGAATGGTCGAGCGCCCGCAGCGCCCACGTCCGGAGCACCGGCACGGGGCTGGCAGGAGAAGGCCCCTGGTCGTCCTGAGGCCGGCCGCTTGTGACGGCCCGCCCGCGGGCCATGACGACGATCCCGTCGACCATCTCCTCGAGCTCGCCCAGGATGTGGCTGGAGACGAGGACGGTCGTGCCCGCCGAGGTGAGGTCGCGCAGCATGACGCGAAGGTCCGCCCGCGACCGTGGGTCCATGCCGGCGGCGGGCTCGTCGAGAAGAAGCACCTGGGGGGAGTGGACGAGGGCGCGCGCCAGGCCCAGGCGCTGCTTCTGGCCCCGGGACAGGACGCGGGCCGGGGTCCGGGCCATGTCCTCGAGGTGGACGGTGGCCAGCATGCGGGGCACCTGCGCAGTGGCCTCGGCGGAGGACATGCCCTGCGCCGAGGCGAAGGTCGTGAGGATCTCGGTGCAGGTCAGGGAGTCCCACGTACCGAAGGCGTCGGGCATCCAGCCCACCGCGCGGTGGACCTCGCGGGCCTGGGTGACCGGGTCGAGGCCGGCCACGCGGATGGTACCGCTGTCAGGGGCCAGGAGGGCAGCGAGCATGAGCAGCAAGGTCGTCTTGCCCGCTCCGTTGGGTCCGACGAGGCCGGTGATGGTCCCGCCAGGCACCGACAGGTCGAGGTTCTGGACGGCGGGGTGCGTGCCGAAGAAGCGGCTGACCCCCCGCACGGTGATCGCCTCGTGAGGGCCCGCTGTGGTCGGCTGCGCGGCGCCCGGTGACTGGCCCGGGGAGAACGCGCCCAGGACGCCGGGCTGCGAGGCTGCGACATGCTCCATGGGCCCATCCTGCCTGGGTCGAGCGGACGGTGATATGGGGAGAGCGACCCGGTACAAGGCGTCACCCCAAAGAATGTCCCTAGATGTACTTCCCCGTCAGGTCCGGAACCGGTAGGCGACTTGTGCAAGGAGCATCATGGCCCAAGCAGCACGCCGGCCGGGCCACCAGCCCGCTGGCTGCGCACGTCCGCGCCGTCGGGTCCCGCCCGGGCAGATGCGCGGGGCCGGTCCCCTTGATGGTTGATTCCACGGGGGCGGTGGTTGTGGACGGTCAGTGAGTGCGGGGTGGCGGTGTCGAGGGGGCTGGCCAGCGAGTTGGCGGGCGGGTGTGTCGTGCGAGGCCCTGCGCTCGTCGTCGGTGGGTGAGTCCGGGGCCCGCGCGACGGCGGCACGGGGCCGCCCTGGGAGGCCGAGATCACCGCGGTCCCGGCTCGGGCGGGTACAACGTCAGGCTTGGCTCCAGCCGGACGGGTGAAGAGCTGCGGTACTGGCTCGGTAGGTTACGACGGCTTCTGACGGATCCAACGCCTCCCCGGACGGGCTCGCCGCCCCACCCGGCTGTCGGCGTCGGGCTGGCCCGACAGGTACTGACCGGCTGGCAGGATCGTCTCGGCGCGGAGGCGAGGAGAGGCTGGGTCCATGAGTGCCACGACCTCTCACCGATTGTCCGCACCCGCTCTGGCCCGGCGCCTGCTCGCCCCGCTGGCCGGCCTCATAGGGTTGGTCGCTGGCCTGAGCGTCCTCATCCTGCCTCCCTCGGTACCGGCCACCGCCGACCCCACAGCGTTCTCCGCCGAGCGCGCCATGACGGTCATCAACCGGCTTGCCGACGAGCCCCACAGCGTCCTGAGGCGCGAGGCGCACGACCGGGCGCGCGACGACGTCGTCGGCATGTTCGCCGACCTGGGCTACACCGCGACCGTGCGCTCAGATCCGCTGTTCGACCTGAGCAGGCCGCAGGACAAGGAGACCTTCGACCAGTTGTCCCCCGAGCAGCAGGCGGCGGTCAAGGACGCGCCGGCCGAGACGATCGTCGTCGACGTGCCGGGACGGTCCGAGCGCACCATGGTGCTCATGGCCCACTACGACTCCTCGACGGTCGAGCTGGACGAGGACGGCATGCTGCGCATCACCGACGGGGACTCCCACGGGGCGGCCGACGACGGCTACGGTGTGGCCGCCATCCTCGAGACGCTCCGGGCAATCCAGGCCGAGGGGCGCCAACCGGAGAACTCCCTCAAGATCGTCATCACGGACGCCGAGGAGATCGGTCTCGTCGGCGCGTACAACGAGATGCGCTACCACCGCTCCGAATACGACGACGTCGAGCTCGTCGTCAACCTCGAGGCACGCGGAACGAGCGGACCGGCACTGATGTTCGAGACCTCCCCGAACAACAGCGCCGTCGCCGGCTACTTCCTGCGCCACGTCACGCAGCCCGCGACCAGCTCCCTGTTTCCCTCCTTGTACGCGCTCATGCCCAACGCCACCGACATGACGGTCCTCATCCCCGAGGGCTTCACGGTGCTTAACATCGCGGCGATCGGGAACGCCGAGCACTACCACCACGACACGGACACTCCGGCCAACGTCGATCAGTCGACCCTCCAGCACTACGGGGACCAGGTCCTCGGCCTCACACGGGCCTGGGTCCTCGACGGGAACGCGCCCACCCTGACGGCTGACGGCGACCTTCACTTCTTCCCGCTGTGGCGGGGCATGACGGTGAGCTACCCGGCGGAGGTCGGCACCGGCCTGGGGTGCCTGGCCGTCGTGGTCTGCCTCGGCGTCGTCGCGGTGCGGGCCAGGACACTGCGTTGGAAGCGGGTCCTGGGGAGCGTGTGGGGACTGGGCTGGCGGGCCGCGTGCGCCTGCGCCGCCGCGGGACTGGCGCAGCTCGGCGCGATGACCGCGGGGTGGGCTCCGCAGAGCGGAGTGGGGCCGAACCCGCTGGTGACCTGGATGTTCGCCGTCGGGGTGCTTGCGGGAGTCGGCCTTGAGACGCGCTTCGTCGTGAAGCGGTGGAAGGAAGGGCTCGGGCCGGAGGCCGTTGCTGCCGTGCTGCTCCTCCTGGCGCCCGCCTGCGTGCCGGCCATCGTGCTGGTACCCGGCGCCGCCTACGTCCTGGTCCTTGCCGCGCTCGCCCTCGCGCTGACGACGCTGGCGCCCAGGCGGGTGAGGCCGGCGGTCGGGGCGCTGGCGGCCTTCATCATCGTCGTGGTCTTCGCTCCCACGGTCCTGCTCATCCACGAGCTGCTCAGCCTCCACATGGTGTGGGCGACCGTGTTCTTCGCGATCGTCCCCGTGGCACCTCTCGCGCTCGTGCTGCTCCAGGCCTCATCCCGGCGCACGGCAGGACGAACCGGTGGCAGTCAGCTGGCCGTGCCCGACGGCCTCCCGACCGCAAGCCCGGCTACGGCAACGGAGTAGGCCGACCCGGCACCGAGGGACCCGCCGAGGCCCCGGGGTCTCGGGTCCGCTCCTCGTCAGCGGGCCCGGGACCCCGCACGGCCGGGGCTGGACGTCCTGCCGGGCGGGTCGACTGCGTCGGTCGTGGTCCGGCGCACGTCGGGCACGGTGGCGCGGACCTCGGTGCGCCGGCCGGCCCGCCAGCCCGTATGCTGTGCGCAGCCACGCCGTCGTGGGCCCGCCCGCGCCGATCCGCGTGGGGCGGTCCCTCCCGGGCCCGTGGTCCTGTCCGCAGAGTCCACACACGCGAGGAGCACCCCCACATGGCATTGGTCGTGCAGAAGTACGGCGGGTCGTCCGTCAGCGACATCGAGGCGATGCGCCGAGTCGCGCGCCGCGTCGTGGCCACGCGCGAGGCCGGCAACACGGTCGTCGTCGTCGTGTCGGCCATGGGGGACACGACCGACGACCTGCTCGACATGGCCGGTGCCCTGACGAGCGAGCCCCCGGCCCGCGAGATGGACATCCTGCTGTCTGCGGGCGAGCGCATCTCGATGGCCCTGCTCGCCATGGCCGTCGGCGAGCTCGGCGTGCCCGCCCGCGCCTACACCGGAGCCCAGGCGGGCGTGCTCACCGACTCCAAGTACGGGCGGGCGAGCATCGTCGGCGTCATCCCCGAGCGCATCGCCCGCACCGTCCAGATGGGTGCCGTCGCCATCGTCGCGGGCTTCCAGGGCATCAACGAGGTCGAGGACGTCACCACCCTGGGGCGCGGAGGCTCGGACACGACCGCCGTCGCCCTGGCCGCCGCCCTCAACGCCGACGTGTGCGAGATCTACACCGACGTCGACGGCCTGTTCTCCGCCGACCCGCGGATCGTGCCCACCGCGCGGCGCATCGAGGCCCTCTCCAGCGAGGAGACTCTCGAGCTCGCTGCCCACGGCGCCAAGATCCTGCACCTGCGCGCGGTGGAGTACGCCCGCCGCTTCAGCGTCCCGATCCACGTGCGCTCCTCCTTCTCGGACAAGACCGGCACGTGGATCTACGACGGCACGAGGGCCGCGGGCGCCTTCGTCCCGCCAGTGGCCGCCGCCGCCCTCGACGAGATCGTCGCCCACGACATCGAGGCCCCCTCGCAGGACGGGGCCGACCAGGCTGCCAGCACCTCCGGGTCCGGCGCCCCGCACAGTCCCGCCGTCGACGCCGTCACCGGTAGGGTCGTGGCACCCGTCGGCACCGCCGCCCCGGACGCGAGCTCGGTCGGCGCCGCCCACACCCACGCCATCAACGCCCGGGCCGCCGCCCGCCCCCGCAGTTCCGCCAAGGAGGACCACGTGGAAGCCCCTGTCATCTCCGGCATCGCGCACGACCGCAGCCAGGACAAGATCACCCTCGTCGGCGTCCCCGACGTCCCCGGCGCAGCCGCCCGCATCTTCGAGATCGTCGCCGGCACCGACACCAACATCGACATGATCGTCCAGGACGTCTCCGCCGAGGGAACCGGCCTGACGAACATCTCCTTCACCTGCCCCGACGGGGACTCCGCGGCAGCCCGCGCCGCCCTTGAGGCGGCGCGCGACGAGCTGGGCTTCCGCTCCCTGGAGTTCAACTCCTCCATCGGCAAGCTCTCCCTGGTCGGTGCCGGCATGCGCTCCCACCCAGGGGTCTCCGCCCGGCTCTTCGGCGCGCTGAGCGCCGCCGGGGTCAACATCCAGATGATCTCCACCTCCGAGATCCGCATCTCGGTGGTGGTCGACGACGCCGTGCTCGACGAGGCCGTGCGCGCCGTCCACACCGCATTCGGCCTCGACGCCCAGGCCGCCGAGGCGGTCGTGTACGGAGGGACCGGACGATGAGTGACCAGACCACCAACCAGCCCGTCAACGAGTACGTCGGCCCGGCCGACGGGGTGAGCGTCGCAGTCGTCGGCGCCACCGGCCAGGTCGGTCGCGTCATGCTCGCGATGCTCGCCGAGCGCGACTTCCCCGCTCGGGCCGTCCGCTTCTTCTCCTCGGCGCGCTCGGCCGGGACCCGTGTCAGCTTCCGGGGCGCGACGGTCGAGGTCGAGGACGTCGCGACCGCGGACCTGAGCGGGATCGACGTCGCGATCTTCTCCGCCGGCGCCTCGACGAGCCGCCAGTACGCCCCGGCCTTCGCCGCCGCGGGGGCAGTCGTCATCGACAACTCCTCGGCCTGGCGCAAGGACCCCGAGGTCCCCCTCGTCGTCTCGGAGGTCAACCCGCAGGACCTGGCCAACCGCCCCAAGGGCATCATCGCCAACCCCAACTGCACGACCATGGCCGTCATGCCGGCCCTCAAGGCCCTCCACGACGAGGCGGGCCTCGTGCGCTTCATCGCCTCGACCTACCAGGCGGTCTCCGGATCCGGGCGCGCCGGGGTCGCTGAGCTCGCAGGACAGGTGCGGGCCGTCGTCGACCAGGACATCGAGGGCCTGGGTGTCGACGGGCGAGCGGTCACCTTCCCCGACCCGGAGGTCTACGTCGACACCATCGCCTTCAACGCGGTCGCCTGGGCCGGGGGCGACGCGGGGGACGGCTCCGGGGAGACCGACGAGGAACAGAAGCTGCGCAACGAGTCGCGCAGGATCCTGGGCATCCCGGGGCTGCGCGTGTCGGGCACCTGCGTGCGCATCCCGGTCTTCTCCGGGCACGGGGTGAGCGTGTCGGCCGAGTTCGCCCGGGAGATCAGTGCCGAGCGGGCCATCGAGCTGCTCAAGGCCGCGCCGGGCGTCATCTACGACGAGATCCCCAGCCCCCTCAAGGGCGCGGGTCGTGACGGCACCTTCGTGGGGCGCGTGCGTGCAGACGGCGCCTTCGACGAGGGCCACGGGATCGACTTCTTCGCAGTCGGGGACAACCTGCGCAAGGGCGCCGCCCTCAACGCGGTCGAGCTCGCCGAGCTCGTGGCCGCACAGCTCATCGCAGCCCGCCCCTGACCGAGGCTCCTCCCACCCACCCCTCGCGAGATCGGGACAAGTGACACCTCGAGATCGGGACATCTGACACCTCGAGATCGCCGCATCTGGCACGCGGGGTGGCTGGGTGGCGTGGTCGGCCCCGACCGTGCCGCCCAGCCGCCCCGCGGCGCCGTGGGCGACCGGCCGGGCGCCTGCCAGAAGGAGCGCCCGGCCGGCCACTGAGGACGTGTGGACCTCGGTCGTGTCCAAATCTGCCGCAAAATTCGTCGACCTCCGTCGGGCGCCCACCCCATCCGCATGATTCCGCGGGAGCGATCGCCCCCGGATCGCGCCTTCGCAGGTTTTGCGGCAGATCTGGACACCTCTGGGCCGTGGCGGGTCGACTAGGCGACCCAGTGAGCCGACCGGTGGTCGGTGCGGGTCCCGGCCGCGGTGGACCGCGGCATGGTCCTACCGGGACGGGGGCACTCGGCCCGGTTGACCCGCCCGCGACCGCACGGGCGGAATAGGCGCCGTCGCCATGCTGTTGCGTGGACGATCGGATCAGCTTCTGAAAGGGACGCAGCAGATGGCCACCACCAGCATCACCGGCGAGCAGTTCAACGAGACCGTGCGCGGCGAGGGCATCACCATCGTCGACTTCTGGGCCTCCTGGTGCGGGCCGTGCATGCGCTTCGCACCGGTGTTCGACAAGGCCTCGGAGGCCAACCCGGACATCACCTTCGCCAAGGTCAACACCGAGGAGGAGCAGGGCCTGGCCTCGGCCCTTGGCATCAGCTCGATCCCGACCCTCATGGTCTTCCGTGACGACGTCCTGGTCTACCGGGAGGCGGGGGCGCTGCCCGCCAAGGCCCTGGACTCCCTCATCGAGCAGGTCCGCGGACTGGACATGGCCGAGATCAAGGCGCAGATCGCCAAGGACGCCCAGGACGAGGCTCAGTCCTGACCTCATCGGCCCGCCGGGTTCGGCGTGCGTCGCACGGCCGGCTCCCAGGGCCGGCCGTGCGACTGGCTGCGCTCAGTCCGGCGCTCAGCGGTCAACCCCACATGGCGATAGGGGTAGATATTGAGTGGGTCGGGATCGTAAACTAAGACACATGAGCATGAAGACTGTCAAGAACCCTGCCGTCGTCCCGACCTTCACCGCCTCACAGGCGCTGGCCACGAACCTCCAGCGCGCGCTTGTCGACATCACCGCCCTGAGCCTGGTCGGCAAGCAGATCCACTGGAACGTCGTCGGCCCCAACTTCCGCGACCTCCACCTCAACCTCGACGAGGTCGTCGTCATCGCCCGGGAGGGCTCCGACACCCTGGCCGAGCGCATGCGCGCCATCAACGTCTTCCCCGACGGGCGCCCCGGCACCGTCGCCGCGCAGACGAGTGTGCCGGTCGCCCCCGAGGGCGCCGTCATCACCTCCGACGCCGTGGACTACATCGTCGCCGCGATCAACGCCGTGGTGACGACCCTGCGCGAGATCCACGACGACGTCGACGAGGCCGACCCGTCCTCCTCGGGCATCCTCGAGGACTTCACCCAGCGCCTCGAGCAGCAGAGCTGGTTCCTGTCCGCCCAGAACTACAGCGCCTGAGTACACGCCTCCGGGGCGTCACCCGGCCAGGCACGGTGATGGGGTGGCCGCAGCGCATCGTGCCGCGGCCACCCCACAACCGTGCGGCGGGGACGCCCTCGCCCCCGCCGGTGCTCACCGCGCCTCGGGCGGCACGGCCACGGCTCGGGAGGGCCGGCGAGGCGAGCCCCCAACCAGGCGAGGGTGCGCGAGGCCTGTGGCACGAGGCCTGTGGCACGAGGTCGGGGCTCGCCCCCGGCCAGCGCCCCGGGGCCTACCTGCCGTCAGCCTCGGGCATGATGATCCAGCCCACGACGTAGGCCACCCACATCGGGCCGGGCAGGAGAGCCAGCCCGAGGCAGGCCAGGCGCACGAGGGCGGGGCTGACCCCCCACTCCTCGGCCAGGCCGCCGCACACCCCGGCGATGAGGCGGCGGCGTGAGCGCGGCGGCAGGCCGGAGCGCCACGACTCGGTACGGCCGGATGCGGAGGAGGGCGGGTACTGGTACTGCGTGCTCATGACACCAGTGTGGGGACGCGGCCGGGGACCCCGGTATCCGGGCTGTCCCTGAGGCTCCCCTGAGTCGGCCCGGGGCCGGCCCCGGTTCCTCCGGGCAGGGCCGCGGTGGACCTGCCCCGGTGGTGCACCGTGCCCCGCGCGGGTCAAGCCTCCTCCGGGTGCTCACGCGGGTTCGGGTGCGCCTGCGGCCGCTGTGCCAGGCCCCCGGGTACGGGTGCGCCTGCGGCCGCCGTGCCAGGCCCCCGGGTACGGGTGCGCCTGCGGCCGCTGGCCAGGCCCCTGCGGCCGGACGTCCCGGCCAGTGCCCTCAGGCCGGAGGCCGGGCCTGGGCGGCCGCCCGTGCGGCCTCACCCGCCGCCCGGGCGATGAGCTCGACCTCCGCCTGCCCGTGCGCGGCCGAGACGAACCACGCCTCGAAGACGCTGGGCGGAAGGGCGACGCCTGCGTCGAGGAAGGCGTGGAAGAACGGGGCGAAGCGCCAGGTCTCCTGAGCCCGGGCCTCCTCGTAGGAGCCCACAGGCTGCTCCGCAGCCCGCTGTCCGAAGAACACCGAGAACAGGGAGCCGGCGTGCTGCACCCGGTGGGGCACCCCCTGAGCCTCGAGCGCCTGACCGACCACCTGGGCGATCTGCCCGGCGTGCTGGGCCACGGTCGCGTAGACCTCGTCGTCGGCCAGGGCCAGGGTGGCCAAGCCGGCCGCGGTGGCCAAGGGACTGCCCGACAAGGTGCCCGCCTGGTAGACCGGTCCGGTCGGCGCGAGCAACTCCATGAGCTCGGCGCGCCCTGCGACAGCGGCCAGCGGCGCGCCCCCGCCGACGACCTTGCCGAAGGTGAGCAGGTCGGGCACCCAGGTGGCTCGCTGCCTCCAGTCGGCGCCGGGTCGTGAGGGGGTGACGCCGGTGCCCGCCTGGGTGCGGTCCCACCCGTCGAGGGCCTCCAGCCCCCAGAAGCCCGCGGGTCCGACCCGGAAGCCGGTGAGCACCTCGTCGGCGATCATGAGGGCCCCGTGCTCGGCTGTGACCGTGCGGATCGCCTCATTGAACCCGGGGGCCGGCGGCACGACGCCCATGTTCGCAGGCGCCGCCTCGGTGATGACCGCGGCGATCCTCTCCCCGTGCGCCGAGAAGCAGGCCCTCAGGGCCTCGAGGTCGTTGTAGGGCAGGACGATCGTCAGTCCCGCAACCGCGGCCGGGACGCCCGCCGAGCCGGGCAGCCCGCCGGTGGCCAGCCCCGATCCGGCCTCGGCCAGCAGCCCGTCGCTGTGACCGTGGTAGCAGCCGGAGAACTTGACGACGAGGTCGCGTCCGGTGGCTCCCCGGGCCAGCCGCACGGCGGTCATCGTCGCCTCGGTTCCGGTGGACACGAGGCGCACCCGCTCGGCGGCGGGAACACGGGAGCGCACCGCCTCGGCCAGGGCGGTCTCGGCCGCGGTGGGGGCGCCGAAGGACAGCCCCCGCCCGGCGGCCCGGCGCACCGCCTCGACGACCTCGGGGTGGGCGTGACCGAGGAGGGCCGGGCCCCAGGAGCCGACGAGGTCGACGTACTCGCGCCCCTCGACGTTGCGCACGCGCGCACCGCTGGCGGAGCTGATGAAGGCGGGAGCCCCGCCCACCGACCCGAAGGCGCGCACCGGGGAGTCCACGCCCCCCGGGATGACGGCGCGCGCGGCCTCGAAGAGCGCCGCGCTCGTCGCGGGCCGCCTCGGGTCGTCGACGGGCGGGGTGGGGACGGTCGTGGGCGTCATGTCGGTCTCCTGGGTCGGTGTCTGCCCGAAGCCTACGGGCTGGCGGGGTCAGGGACGGGAACCGATCCCCTCGGCGATCTCGCGGGCCCAGTAGGTCAGGACCGTGCTCGCCCCGGCGCGCACGATCCCCAGGACCGACTCCATGACGACCCGCTCCCGCTCGATCCAGCCGCGCGCGGCGGCCGCCTCGACCATCGCGTACTCTCCGGAGACCTGGTAGGCCGCCACCGGCACCGGGCTGGCCGCGGCGACCTCGGCGACGACGTCGAGGTAGGGGCCAGCCGGCTTGACCATGACGATGTCGGCTCCCTCGGCGACGTCGAGCAGGGCCTCGCGCAGCCCCTCGCGCCGGTTGGCGGGGTCCTGCTGGTAGGTCAACCGGTCGCCGCGCAGCGTCGAGCGCACCGCCTCGCGGAAGGGGCCGTAGTAGGCCGAGGCATACTTGGCCGAGTAGGCCAGGATCGCGACGTCCTCGTGCCCGGTGGCGTCCAGGGCGGCGCGGATCGCCGCGACCTGCCCGTCCATCATGCCTGAGGGGGAGACCATATGCGCCCCCGCCTCGGCCTGGGCCACCGCCATCGCCTGGTAGAGGGCCAGCGTCGCGTCGTTGTCGACCTCCCCGGCGCGCGGGCCGTGCTCCCGCAGGATCCCGCAGTGGCCGTGGCTCGTGAACTCGTCGAGGCAGGTGTCGGTGCACACGACGAGGGCGTCGCCGACCTCAGCGCGCACCGCCGCCACGCCCCGGTTGAGGATGCCCTCGCCGTCCCAGGCCCCCGACCCCACGGCGTCGCGCTTCTGGGGCACCCCGAACAGGACGATCGCCCCGATCCCCGCCTCGGCGCAGGCGGTGGCCTCTCGGCGCAGCGAGTCCAGGGTGTGCTGGACGACGCCGGGCATCGCCTCGACCGGGACCGGGGAGCTGATGCCCTCGCGCACGAAGACCGGTGCGGCGAGCTGGGCGGGCGCCAGGCGCGTCTGGGCCACGAGGCCGCGCATGGCCGACGTCGTGCGTCCTCGCCGCGGGCGCACGACAGGCGGCACGGGAGCGGGGACGCCCCGGGCGGCGAGGAAGCCGGCGGCGGGGGAGGAGTGGGCGACCGGCTGCGGGGCGCCGCCGGCAGGGGCACTGGCTGCCGGGTTCTGAGGTGGGTTGTCCTGGGTCATGGGGTGGTCGTCTCCTCGTGAGGATCGGTGAGTGCCGACACGACGGCGTCGCGTACCTGCGCGGGCAGGGGCGAGGCGGCCACGGCGTGCGGGGTCAGGCCGAGCCTGCGCGCCCGCTCGGCGGTCGAGGGGCCCAGTGCCACGAGGCGCGTGGCCCGCGGGGGCGGCCCGAGCAGGTCGACGAGCGCCGCGGCGCTCGACCCCGCGGTCAGGACGACCGCGTCGACCTCGCCGTCCGCCCACGCCCGGCGCAGCCCGGGCGGCACGTGGGAGGGGTCGGCGGTGGTGGTCGTGTAGACCGGCAGGACCTCGACCCTCCATCCCCGCTCGCGCAGTCCCCGGGCGAGGCGGTCGGGGGCGATGGCCGAGCAGGGCAGGATGATCCGGTCGCGCCCCTGGGGCGCGCAGAGCTCCGGCTCGGCCAGGAGAGCCGCCGCGCTGCCTGCCGAGACGATCCGGGGGCTCGCACCGGTCAGCTCCCGGAAGGACTCGGCGGTGGCGGGACCGACGACGGCCACGGGCGTCGTCGCAGGCAGGTGCCGGGGGTCGAGCGCGCCCAGCGCGCGCGAGCTGGTGAGCACGAGCCAGGCGTCCTCGCTCCGGTCGAGCGCCTCGGACAGGGCCTGTCGGGCGCCGGGCGTGGGCACGGTGACGGCGAGCTCGGCGCTCAGCACCTCGGCGCCGGCCTCTCGGAGCGCCTCGGCGAGCCCGTCGCGCGGCCGGGTCCGGGGCAGGAGCACCCGCCGTCCTCTGAGCGGGGCTGCCGGGGCGCCGCTCACCTGCGGCTCCCGGGTCGGCCGGCGCTGAGGTCGGTCAGCCCGGCGGCGCCGGCCGCGAGGAGCTCCTCGGCAATCGCCTCCCCGAGCGCCGTCGCCTGCGCCGACCCCGGGTCGGCTCCGGGGTCACCGCGCCCCGCGGTGGGGTCGGGCAGGGGGAGGCTGGCGCTGCGGCGCACGAGGGCCGATCCGTCCACGGCTGCGACAACCGCCTCGAGGTGCAGGCTGGTGTCCTGGACGGTCGCCAGCGCCCCTACCGGTGCGGCGCAGCCCGCCTGGAGGCGGTGCAGGACGGCGCGCTCGGCGGTCACGGCCGCCCGAGTCGCCGGGTCGTCGAGCGCGACGAGCAGCGCGGCCAGGTCGGGGTCGGTCTCAACCAGCTCTGTGCGCACCTCGACCGCCAGCGCCCCCTGGCCCGGGGCCGGCACCATGACCGGATCGGCCGGATCGGCCGGATCGGCCGGATCGGCCGGATCGGCCGGGTCGAGCCCCTCCGGACCGCTCGTCCCGCCCTTCCCGAGGGGGGCGACCGGTCCGCCCGGGCCGACCTTTGGCCCTCGGTCCGGCGGTCTCGAGGTGCCGCAGCCCGTGGGCAGGACCTGGCTCACGTGCTCCTCGAGGCCAAGGCGCCGCAGCCCCGCCAGGGCCAGGACGACGGCGTCGAGGTCGGCGTCACGAGCGCCCATCGGACCGTCCGGGCGGGCTGAGACCCCGGAGACGCGCGCCAGGCGGGTGGGGACGTTGCCGCGGATCTCGACCACCTCGAGGTCGGGGCGCACGGCGAGCAGCTGGGCGGCGCGCCGTGGGGATCCCGTGCCCACCCGTGCCCCCCGGGGCAGGTCTGCCACCGTCAGGCCCTGCGCGGCGCCGCCTGCGGCGCACAGCGCGTCCCGCGGGTCCTGCCTGGGTGGGACCGCGACCAGGCTCAGCCCGGGGGCGGGGGCCACCGGCAGGTCCTTGAGGGAGTGGACGGCCAGGTCGCACCGCCGCTGGAGGAGGGCGGTGCGCAGCGCCGCGGTGAAGACCCCGGCCCCGCCCAGGCGGGCGAGCGCGGTGGCGTCGACGTCGCCCTGGGTGCGGATGAGGGTCTGCGAGACCGCGACGTCGAGGCCTGCGTGCTCGGCGGCCAGGGTCAGCGCCCGGGCGACCTGCCCGGACTGTGCCCTGGCCAGGGACGATCCGCGGGTCCCCAGGCGGAGTGTGCGAGTGCCGGCCATCTGCTGCCTCCGTTCTCGTGCCGCGAGCAGGCCGCGGACAGGCCGCGGACAGGCCGCGGACACTGTCAGCCTACCGGCGCCCCGGGGGCGCCGGTCAGCGTGGCGGCCCGTTTCCGGGCGTGGGTGATGACCGAGGAGATCCCGGTCCCGGCCACCCACTCCCCGGTCACGGCCAGCCCCGGCACCGCGCGGGCCTCGGACTCCAGGCGGGCCAGGCGCTCCCGGCGCTCCGGGGTGGCCGGCGGAGGTCGGCCCTGCCAGGTCACGAGCGTGGAGTCGATGACCTCCGACGAAGCGATCCTCACGCCCGTGAGCAGCTCGACGTCGGCCAGCGCCCGGGGCAGGCCCACCGGCTCCCCGCTGGTCTCGCCCCGCTCCCGGCCGGCTTCCGGGGCGGGTCCTGCGTGCCGGGTGCCGGCCACAGCCGCCTCCGGGCGCCCGACGGCGCCTGCGCGCCCGTAGGACAGGCGTAGGGCGTGGACGTGCTCCCCGTGGGCCTCGCGCAGCTCCTGGGCGATCCACGGCCACTTGACTGACAGGTGGGTCAGCGCCGTGACCCGTGTCCCGCCGCCCTCGCCCGCCGGGGCGGACCCGTCGGCCACGAGCGCGCCCGGGCCCAGGGGGGCGCTGTCCAGGCCGGCCGCGCGGGCCACGACGATGAGCCGGGTGACCCGAGCCCCGGCGGTCGCCTCGATCCCCGCCACGTCGACCGCACCGTCCAGGCCCCCCAGAAGCCTGAGGGCCTCGGCCATCGGGCAGGCCAGGACCACCGCGCCGCAGCGGACCGTGCCCAGGGGCGCGTCGCCCGGTGCCGCGGGCGCCAGCCCCACCGACCACGCGCCGTCCCCGCCGCCAGGGCGCTCGCGACGCAGCCCCCGCACGACCGTCCCGGTCGCCACGCGGCCGCCCGAGGCCTCGACAGCGCGACGCAGCTCCTCGGTGAGCCGGAACAGGCCGCCGCGGGGGACGAGGGCGGCGGCCCCGCCCGCGCGGCGGGACCTGCCCGCGACGACCTCGGCGACGGCCGCCTGGAGCGATCCCAGGCGCGCGGTGGCCTCCCGCAGGCCCGGTGCGACGGCCTGGGCCGCGAGGACCGAGGCGGGTGAGCCGTGGATGCCGGTGACGATCGGGTCGACGAGCCGTTCGAGGACCCCGCTGCCCATGCGTGCGCGCACGAGGGACCCCAGGTCGGCCGGGTCCTGGGGGCCGGTCCCGAGGCCGGCCGGCAGCTCCGCGTCCCGGGAGGCGCGCAGGGCGGCGTCGAGACCGATGACCGACACGACGTCCTGGGCCAGGGGGTCGGCCGGGATACCGAGGTAGGAGTCACGAGGGAAGGGGTGGGCGCGCCAGGAGGAGCCCTGCGTCCCGGGGTCGGGCAGGACGAGGCACGAACGGCCGCCCGCCGGGCCGACGAGCTCGAGACCGAGTTCTGCGACGGCCTGCGCGACCGACTCACCGCGCAGGGCCAGGCTCTCCGCGCCGAGGTCGACTCGCACCCCGGCGACGGTGCCCGCGCGCACGAGCCCGCCGACCTCGGGCCCGGCCTCGACCAGGAGGGTCCGGGCGCCCGCGCGGCTCAGCTCCCAGGCGGCGGTCAGCCCGGCAGCTCCCGCGCCGACGACGACCGCGTCCCACGCCGACCCGTCCGGCACCAGCCGGGGAGCCTGGCCGTCGGGGCCGTCGGGGCCGTCGGGGTCGTCGGGGCCGTCGGGGCTGAGGCGCGTGGCCGCCGAGGCGCTCATGCCGCGCCCTCGAGGTCCTGCCAGTCGTCCCACGACTGCCACCCGTCAACCGCCGCCCGCTCCCAGCCCGGTGAGCCGTGGACCCGGGCCACCACCCTGGTGAGCACGTCCGGGTCGGTCGACGGCGGCACCCCGTGACCGAGGTTGACCACGTGCCCCGGGGCGCGGCGCCCGGCCTCGAGGCAGGCGTCGACCGCCTCGCCGAGCACCTCCCACGGCGCCGCCAGGAGCGCCGGGTCGATGTTGCCCTGGACCGGGCAGGGCCCCTGCCCGTCGTGGTCGAGCGCGGTGATCGCCTCGGCGAGGCCGGTGCGGTCATCGACCCCGACCGCCTGCGCACCCGCCCGGCGCATGTCGGGCAGGATGCGCGCGGTGCCGGTGCCGAAGTGGATGACCGGAGCCGGCCTGCCGGTCGTGGGGGACACGGCCCGGCTCACGATCTCCAGGACGAGGGCGGAGTAGGGCAGGACGTGCTCGCGGTAGTCCTCGGGGGACAGGGAGCCGGCCCAGGAGTCGAAGAGCTGGACAGCGCTCGCGCCAGCGCGCACCTGGAGGCTCATGAAGGCCGCCGTCGTCGTCGCGCACCAGGTCATAAGCGCGTCCCACGCCGCCGGGTCGGAGTGCATGAGGGTGCGCGCCGCGAGGTGGTCGCGGCTCGGCCGTCCCTCGACGAGGTAGGCGGCCAGCGTGAAGGGCGCGCCACCGAAGCCGATGAGCGGGGTCCAGCCCGCCTCGCCGCGCGACTCGCGTGCGCCTGCGAGCCGACGCGCGGTCGAGGAGCGGTCCCTCGCCTGGTCTCCGCCCCAGATCCTCCCGCCGGCCGCCCCGGGGCGCGGTGGCGAGCTCGGCGAGCCGAGCTCGTCGACAGCCATCGTCACGGCGTCGCCGACGGCCTGGGCCCCCAGGGCCCCGGCCTCGTCGTCCCCGAGGTGCCGGGACGCCAGCGCCGCCACGTCGCGGCGGCCGCGGACCGGCGCGTCGATGACCGGGCCCGTTCCCGTCTCGATCCGCACCCCCACCCCCGCCAGGCGCAGCGGCACGACGATGTCGGAGAACAGGACTGCGGCGTCGACGCCGTGACGGTGCACGGGCTGGACCGTGGCCAGGGCGGCGAGCGCGGGGGTCAGGCACGCGTCGAGCATCGAGACCCCCGCCCTCTGCCGCAGCGCCCTGTACTCGGGCAGCGAGCGCCCGGCCTGACGCATGAACCACACCGGGGTGCGGCGGGGGCGCCGCCCGTCGAGGGCCTCGAGCAGCGCGGGCGTGTCGTGTCGGTCCCTGTCATCGTGCTCCGGTCGGCCCGCATCGGGGTGCGGGTGCCGCCGGTGGTCGTCGATCATCGAGTGCGCTCCTCGTGTCGGTGCGGTGTACGTGCCTCGGGCGCCGTGCGGTCAGCGTACGCGTATTCCGTGCAACCTCCCGCGCCCCGTTTCCGCATGCAACCCCCGTTCTATCAGGAATCGCTGTGCCGACGCTTTGAGAAGACTGGCAGAATGCGAGTCCGAGCAGGGGCGGGAAGATGATAGGAATAATAGCCTCATGCGGCTTGGGGCTTTTCTGATGACGCGTCGTGATAAACCTGCTGATTGTCGTGCGTGCATGCTGCTCTATTCGGTGGACTGTGATTGACTGGGCGCGCTATGACACTCCACCTGCTGTCCTGTGACCATCGGACGCACGGCCTGGACGCCGTCGCGCTCCTCGGGTCGGCCGCCGCGTGCTGCGGGCCGGACCTGCTCCGGGAGGTTCCCGACCTGCGTGGCGCCCTCGTCCTGCGCACGTGCAACCGGCTCGCCCTCCTCGTCGACGCACCGGAGGAGATGCCGGTCGAGCCCCTTCGGGACAGGGTCGAGCGGTTCCTCCTCGCCCGTGCCCTGCGCGCCGGCTCCGGTGCCCGGCCGACTCCGGAGGGCCACGACCGCCCCGCAGGACCCGGCGGGCCGGCTGGCTCCTCCGGGGCGCCTGTGCGCCTGAGCACCTGGTCGGGAGGGGACGCCCACCGCGAGCTCTTCGCCACCGCCGCGGGCCTGGAGTCGATGGTGGTCGGGGAGCGGGAGATCGCCGGCCAGCTGCGCCGGGCCCTGACCGTCGCCTCCCAGGACGGGACCCTCACGGGTGACATCGCGCGCGCCGTCGAGCACGCCTCCTCCGCCTCCCGGCGCGTGGCGCGGGAGACGGGCCTGGCGGGCGCGGGGCGCTCGGTGGTCGACGTCGGCATCGACCTGGCCTCCCCCCACCTGCCCGCCCTGCCTGCCGTGCGCGTCCTCGTCGTCGGCACCGGCGCCTACGCGGGAGCCACGGTGTCCTCCCTGCGCAGGCACGGTGTCACCGACATCCGCGTCCACTCCCGCTCGGCCCGGGCGGAGGCCTTCGCCCGCAAGCGGGGGCTGCGAGCGGTGCCGGTCCAGGACCTCCCTCGCGCCCTGGGGGAGGCCGACCTCGTCGTCACCTGCCGGGGCCTGGACGCCCCCGTGCTCAGCCACGGGCTCGTCGCCCTGGCTCTTGAGGGGCGCGCACCGGGCAGGGGAGAGCTCGTCGTGCTCGACCTGGCCCTGGCCCGTGACGTCGAGGAGTCGGTGCGGAGCCTGCCCGGGCTCCGCCTCATCGACCTGCATGCCGTCCAGCGAGGCGTGCCCGAGGCGCAGGCCTCCCAGGTCGATGCGGCGCGCGCGATCCTCGACGAGGAGCTCGAGCTCTACGAGCGGGTGCTCTCAGGGCGTCGGATGGACCCGGTCGTGCGCACCCTGCGCTCCCATGTCGACGGCGTCGTCGCCGAGGAGATCGCCCGTCTGCCCGCCGGTGGGGTCGTCGAGGTCGAGGAGGCCGCGCGGGCACTGCGCAGGGTGGCTGCCCGCCTCCTCCACATGCCCACCGTCGCCGCTCGCGCCGCCGGCGAGCAGGGGCGGGCCCAGGACTACCTCGACGCCCTCGAGCTCGTCGTCGGCTCGAGCGCCGTGGCGGCCGTCCACGACGAGGCGGCGCGACCCGGTCCGCTCCTCGTCATCGGCAGCGACCCGTCCCACCGCCTGCGGGCCGGTCGCAGCGGTGCGGTGGTCGGGGTGTCCGGGACGGAGGGTGCGTGAGCGACCCGCTGGCCCCCTACGACGCCGTCCTCATCCTGTCCTACGGCGGCCCTGACGGGCCCCAGGCCGTCCTCCCCTTCATGCGCAACGCGACCGCGGGCCGGGGCGTGCCGGACTCCCGCCTCGTCGAGGTCTCAGGGCACTACGCCCGCTTCGGCGGGGTGTCGCCGATCAACGCCCGCAACGCCGAGCTGCGTCGGGCCCTGCGCGACGAGCTCCTCGCCCGGGGGTCGGCGGTGCCCGTCGCCGTGGGCAACCGCAACTGGCACCCCTTCGTCTCCGAGGCCCTGCGCGCACTGGCCAGGGACGGGGCGCGCCGCGTCCTGGCGCTCACGACCTCCGCCTACGCCTCCTACTCCGGATGCCGCCAGTACCGCGAGGACCTCGAGGCGGCGCTGACCCTGCTCGCGGCAGGCCTTGACGGGGAGACCGGCCGCGGGGCCGACGCCGACGCCTCCGCCCGGGTCGGCGGCCCCGGCGGGCCGCCCGTCGACCTCGTGGTCGACAAGACCAGGCCCTCCTTCAACACCCCGGGGATGCTCAGGGCCAACGTCGAGGCTGTCGCCGAGGCCTTCACGGCCCTGACCTCCCAGGGGGTGGTGGCCTCTGGGATCCGGCTCGTGTGCGTCACCCACTCCGTCCCCGAGGTGATGGAGCACCTCTCGGCCCCCCTGCCTGGGCAGAGCGGGGCCTTGGTGCCCCAGGCCGGGGGCCTGCCCGACCCGGGGCTCGCCCCGGACCTGAGCACTGAGGTCTCCTACGTCACGCAGCACGAGCGGCTCATCGAGGTCCTCCGTCCCGCTGTCACCGAGCTTCTCGGCCTCGACGCGCCGCCGGAGACCGACCTCGTCTACTGCTCCCGCTCGGGCCCGCCGCAGGCCAGGTGGCTCGAGCCCGACGTCAACGACCACCTCGCCGCGCTCGCCGCTGGACGGCTCACCGACGGTCGACGGGTGCCGGTGCCCGCCGGCGTCGTCCTGGCGCCCATCGGCTTCGTCTCGGACCACATGGAGGTCGTCTTCGACCTCGACACCGAGGCGGCCGCGACGGCCGCCGCGCTGCGCCTGCCCTTCCGCCGCGCCGCCACCGCCGGGACGCACCCCGCCTTCGTCTCCTCCCTGGCCGACCTGCTCTCCGAGCGCGCGGCCACGGCCAGGGGCCAGAGGGTCGTGCCGGCCTCGACCACGGGTACCGGTCCCTTCCACACCGTCTGCCCGCCGGGGTGCTGTCGGCCCGCCCCTGTGCGGCGGGGTCGCTGAGGCACCAGCCCGCCACCCGTCACGAGAGCCACGAGAGCCACGAGAGCCACGAGAGACAAGGAGCCAGATCATGACAGGAACGAGCAGGACGACCGACCCGGCCAGCGCCCCCGCACGCGGCGGCGCGCAGGGCGGGGTGCACCGTTTCGAGGACGAGGAGCGCCGCCCCCACCGTGACCCGCGTGACGCCGTCGACGTCGACTTCGACGCGATCAACTCCGGCACCCACTACGCCCTCTACGCCGTCCTGCGACTGGACTCGGCGCTGCCGGCTCGGCGCGAGGACCGGGACCTGCTCGTCGACGAGGCGGTCCGGGCGGTCGACGGCACGGGGGCGACCACCCGGGGCTGGTACGACGTCGCTGGCCTGCGCTCGGACGCCGACCTCATGATCTGGTGGCTGTCCGAGGACCCTGAGGTCCTCCAGGACGCCGTCCACCGCCTGCGGGCCTCTGGACTGGGGCGCCACCTTGTCCCGGTGTGGTCCTGCATGGGCCTGCACACCCCGGCGGAGTTCAACCCCCGGCACGTCCCCGCCTGCCTGGCCGGCGTCGCCCCCCGGGACTGGTGCATGGTCTACCCCTTCGTGCGCTCCTACGAGTGGTACCTGCTCGAGGCCCAGGAGCGCTCGCGGATGATGGCTGAGCACGGCCGCCACGGCTTCTCGGCCTACCCCGACGTCAAGGGGTCGACCCTGGCCACCTTCGGCCTGAGCGACTACGAGTGGATCCTGGGATTCGAGGCGGACTCCCTCGACCGGCTCGAGGGGGTCATCCACCACCAGCGCTACACCGAGGCCCGCCTCCACGTCCGCCAGGACGTCCCCTTCTACACCGGCCGGCGGGTCGAGCCGCACCAGTGGGCCGAGCGCCAGCCCCTGGCCTGAGCCGAAGCGCCGACGCATCTGGTCGTGGCTCGCGGCTTTTGAGCCCTCGGCGCGGGCGGCAGGTTGCAGGCAGGCCTGTGACCTGCGCTTTTCTCCGACAGGTGTGAGCCACTCTGCGGCTGCTGGGTCAAAAGCTGCGAGCCGTGAACACTCTGACCCGGCCGGGTCATCCGGTGGGCGCTGGCGTCCCTGTGTGCTCCCGGACCTCGACCAGCCAGGGGCAGCGGCGGCGCAGGAGGTGGGCGAAGCGCGCCTGCATCGTGACGGCAGCCGCCGGGCAGTCGTGGCAGGCGCCCTCGAGGGCGACCTCGACGACGCCATCGCGGACGTCGACGACGGTGAAGGCCCCGCCGTGGCGTGCGGCCAGCTCGCCGACGACCCCCTGGGCGATCTGTCGCGCGGCGGCCTCCAGCGCCTCGTCGGGCCCGACCCCCACAGCCCCCTGCCCAGGGCTCCACCGCGTGGGCCGGTGGAGGGCGTCGAGCAGGGCGCTGCGCACGCGGGGTCCCTGATCGGACCAGGTCAGGGTGTCGGACAGGACCGTGAGCACAGCCCCGGGCGTGACCTCGACGGCCAGGAGCGTGCCGTCGTCGAGCAGCCCCTGGAGCGGTGAGGGCGCGCGTCCCACCGTCCCGGTGAAGGGCAGCAGCCCGTCGGGAACGACCCACCTCAGGGTCGCCGGGTCCGGCGTCGACACCGGGTGCAGCGGGACGAGGCGCACGACTCAGACGAGGGCGTCCACAACGGCGCGCACCGTAGCGGCGGCCACCCAGGCCAGGACGAAGAGGTAGGTGTAGGCGACGACGGGCCACTTCCAGGAGCCGGTCTCGCGACGGATCACCCCGGCGGTCGCCATGCACTGCATGGCGAAGACGAAGAAGGCGAGCACGGCGGCGATGGTGGCGGGGTTGAACAGGGGGTCGCCGGCGCGGTTGGTGAGGGTGTCCTCCTGGTAGGTCATCGCCTCGAGCTCGGCTGCCGGCTCCTCCGGGTCGCCCGCGGTCGCGATCTGGCCCAGGGTCGCCACGAAGGTCTCGCGGGCCGCCAGGGAGGACAGGACGGCGACGTTGATCCGCCACTCGAAGCCCAGCGGCTCGAAGACCGGTTGGACGGCTCGGCCGATGGAGGCGGCCAAGGAGTTGTCCATGACGTAGCCGGTGCGCTGGGCGTCGTAGAGGGTGGCGAGCTCCTCGGCGTCGGTGACAGTGGCGCCGTCCGCGCCTGTGACCGTTGAGGAGGTGGGGTCCTCGACGGCGCGGGCGATCGACGTGCACCGGGAGTCCGAGGCGCAGAAGGCCTCGAACTCGGCCTCCGAGCGCAGGGGGACGTTGAGCAGAGCCCACACGACGATCGTGGCGATGAGGATGATCGTGCCGGCGTCCTTGAGGAAGCCCTTGCACGCGTCCCACACCATGACCCCGACGGTCCGCATGCGCGGCAGGCGGTACGGGGGCATCTCCATGTAGAAGGGCAGGAGGACCCCTCCGCGGTCGGTCAGCCGCTTGACGACCCAGGCGGCTCCCACGGCGGCGCAGGCGCCCGCCAGGTAGAGGACGAACATGACGGTGCCTCGCGCCCCGAAGGGGCCGACGCGGGTGCCCTCGTCCACGAGCAGCGAGATCATGATGAGGTAGACCGGCAGGCGGGCCGAGCAGGTCATGAGGGGGGCTGCGAGCATCGTGGCCAGGCGGTCCTTGGCGCTCGGCAGGGTGCGGGTGGCCATGATCCCTGGGATGGCGCAGGCGAAGGAGGACAGGAGCGCGACGAAGGCCCGCCCCTCGAGCCCGACCTTGCCCATGACCCTGTCCATGAGGAAGGCCGCGCGGGGCATGTACCCCACGCCCTCCATGAGGGCGATGAGCAGGAACATGATGGCGATCTGGGGCAGGAAGACGAGGACTCCGCCGACTCCGCCGATGACGCCGTCGGCCAGCAGCCCTGCCAGCAGCGGGGCCGGCTCGTCGAGCCAGGTGTGGATGGCCTCGCCGAGCACGCCGAAGACGGACTCGATCGCGTCCTGGAAGGGTGCCGCCCAGGCGAAGATCGCCTGGAAGAAGACGAACATCGCGCCCAGGAAGGTGATGGTGCCCAGGACGGGGTGCAGCAGGACGCGGTCGATCGCCGTCGTGATCGAGTCTCGGCCCGGGGGCTCGTAGTCCGCCGCGGTGAGGATCGACTCGGTCCAGCTCAGGCGCTCGGCGCCGTCGGTGGGCGGGGGCACGGGCACGCTCGACCAGGTGTGCCGTGAGCCCAGGGCGGCTCGCAGCTGGGGGATTCCGGTCCGGCGGTTGCCGATGACCCGGACCGCGGGCACGCCGAGGGCGGTGCCGAGCGCCTCGACGTCGAGCCTGCCGCCGCGGCGGGTCAGCTCGTCGGTCATCGTCACCGCCAGGCAGGTCGGCAGCCCGAGGGCCAGGGCCTGGGCGACGAAGCCCAGGGAGCGAGACAGGGTGGTGGCGTCGACGACGACGACGAGGGCGTCGGGGCGCTCGACGTGCTGGGCTGATCCCGTGAGGACGTCGTGGACGACTTGCTCGTCGGGGCTCATCGGATCGAGGGAGTAGGCGCCCGGAAGGTCCTCGACGGTGATCCGCTGGGACTGTCCCCCCGTCTCGGCGGCGCTCAGGGTGCACGTCCCCATCGCGCGTGAGACGGTGACGCCCGGGTAGTTGCCGGTCTTGGCTCGCAGACCGGTCAGGGCGTTGTAGATCGAGGTCTTGCCGGAGTTGGGCGCACCGGCAAGGGCGATCCGGTCGGCTCCGTGGTCGACAGGGCCGGAGGCCTGGCCGCAGTGGCAGGACGCTCCTCCCTCGTGGCAGGAGGCGGTGCCGGCGTGGTCCTGCGGCGGGGCGTCCGCCTCGGGGCCGGCGGTCATGCGACGACCTCGACCAGGACGAGGTCGGCCTCCCGACGGCGCAGGCCCAGCTCGTAGTCGGCCACCCGGTAGACGGTGGGGTCGCCCAGCGGGGCCCGGCGGCCGACCTCGATGACGCGCCCGGGCTCCAGGCCGAGGTCAGCCAGGCGTCGGGCGAGTCCGGTGCCGCGCGTGGTGGAGATCGAGTGGATGCGTGCGCGCGCTCCCCGGCGCAGGGAGGACAGCTCGGTGACGGTGTCGCTGACCGACGGTGCGGTCTGATCGACTGCGGTGGTCACGGTGGTCACGGTCGCGGGGCTCCTCGGATCGGTGGCGCTCGCCTGCGCGAGGTCTTCTGGCTGGGATGGTCGCGGGCAGGTCACGACCCGCCGCCAGATCAGGATAGCCTTAGTTCACTTATCGGAAAAGGTGGAGGGGGTGCGGTCTTTCCGCCCCAGCCCGCCAGGTGTTTTCCTGCGACGCAGGTTATTTTAATGTGCGTTAGGACAGTATGACGTGCTGTGGACCTGTTTGAGGCTGTTTTGGATGCTTTGAAGGTTTCTAGTGCTTGGAGGGTCCTGGATCCTTACGCGAAGCGTGCTGCACGTACCGGGTCGGCGAGCCAGGCCAGGGCGACCTCGATGCGCGGTGGCGTCGTCGCCAGAAGCGGCTCGGGCAGTGCGGTGAGGTCGAACCAACCCACCGCGGTGGACTCCTCGTCGCCGACTCGTGCCTGCGCTGCGGCCTCGGGGTGAGCGCGGGCCACGAAGGTGGTGTCCATGAACACGCACCTGTCTCCGTTGGGGAAGGCGAAGGGCTCCTCGGCCAGGACCCGGCACACTCCAAGGATCTCGGGGCGGACACCGGTCTCCTCGACGCACTCGCGCAGCGCGGCGGCGGCAGGCTGTTCCCCCGGCTCCGGGATGCCCGACACGACGCCCCACCGTCCGTTGTCGGCCCTGCGGCCCAGGAGCACCCGGTCGGCCTCGTCGAGCACGACGAGGCTCACCCCGGGCAGCCACAGCTGGTCGTGCCCGATCCTCGTGCGCAGGGACACGATGAACTCAGGCGTCGGCATGGTGCCAGGGTACGTCAGGACGGAGGTCGGTCCTGGACGGGCTCGGGGTGCCACTTCCCCCGATCTCGAGGTGCCATTAGTCCCGATCTCGAGGTGTCATATGTCCCGATCTCGGGGTCAGCGGGGGCGGGACATGGCGACGGCTCGGGCCCGGTCGGCCCAGGTGTCGTCGATGGGAGCCGGGTCCCATCGACCGCCGGAGTGCTCGACCGCCCGGGCCAGCAGCCAGTCGGCGACCACCGGGTTCTTGGGCAGCAGCGAGCCGTGCAGGTAGGTCCCGATGAGATGGTGGACGCGGCCGCCCTCGGTGGAGTCGGTCCCGTTGTTGCCGTCGCCGCTCAGCACCCGGCCGAAGGGCCTGGCCCCCGGGCCGAGCGTCGTCAGCCCCGAGTGGTTCTCGTAGCCGACCACACGGCCCAGGTCGTCGGTGTCGAGCGTGATGTTGCCGATGAGCCGGCCGGGGCCCGCCACAGTCTCGGCGTCGATGACACCGATGCCGGGGATGACCGTGCCCGTGCCGGTGGCGAAGCGGTGCCCGAAGAGCTGGTAGAGGCCGCAGATGACGAGCATCGGCACGCCGTCGGAGGCCCAGGCGCTCAGCTCGGCGGCGCGGGCGAGCAGGTCGTCCTTGATCCGGCTCTGACCCGAGTCCTGGCCCCCACCGCCCACAACGAGGTGGACGTCTCCGGGCAGCTCGTCACCGGGGTCGTAGGAGACGAGCTCGACGTCGTACCCGTGCCACTGCGCGCGCCGGACCAGGACGAGGGTGTTGCCCCAGTCCCCGTAGATGTTCATGTCGCGCGGGTAGAGCTGGAGGACCCGCAGCCTCCCACGGGCCGGACCCTCGGTCCTGTGCTCCCACAGGCCCTCGTGCGCCGAGCCGCCGGCGCCGCTCACGCCGCTCACGCTGCTCATGCCGCTCATGCCATGGCCTCCTCGACGTCGGTGATCTGCCCCAGCCGCGCGCGCAGCGCGAGCATCGCGGTGTAGGTCGTGAACACGCGCATCGGCCGTCCTGCGGAGCCGTCGGCCTCAGCGGCCGCGGCGCGGAGCAGCTCGAGGGCGGCGCCCAGATCGGGCTCGACGGCCGCCACCGGCACCTCCTCGTAGCGCAGGCGCAGCGCCATGTCCCACGCCCGCACGCCAGTGACCACCGCCACCCCGTCGCGCAGTGCCGAGAAGTCAACGTCCCAGAGCCACGACATGTCCCGTCCGTCGGCGTACTCGTCGTTGATGGCCACCATGACGACCTCGTCGGCCGTCGCCGCGGCGGCGGACAGCAGGCTCATGCGGAAGCCGGCGGGGTTCTTGACGAGGGCGAGCTGGATGCGGCGTCCGTCGAGCTCGAGGACCTCGCCACGTCCGAAGGCGGCCTCGACCTCGCTCAGGGTGGTCAGGAGGGTGGGCACGTCGGCACCGTCACCGAGCACCTCGAGACACAGGCTCAGGGCCGCGCAGGCGTTGAGCATGTTGTGGATGCCCGGGATGGCGAAGTCGATCGTGTGCTCCTGGCCGTCGACCGTGACGACCGCCCGCTGGTCCTCGATGGAGTCCAGGCGCACCCGAGGCTCGGGGCAGGACTCGGGGCGGGGGGTCTGGGAGGCAGCGTGGCCTGTGCGCAGGTCGTCGTCGGACAGGAACAGGGAGCGCAGCTCCTCACCCGCGCCGAAGGAGGCGGTCCGGGCCGTCAGGCCGGTCAGGAAGTGGTCGGCGGCCAGGCGGGGGTCGTCGGCGTTGACCACGACGACACCGGTTGTGGCCGCCGCGACCTTGCGCAGGAGGGAGGCGGTGTAGTCGATCTCCCCGAAGCGGTCGAGCTGGTCGCGCATGACGTTGAGCAAGAGGGCGGCGCGCGGACGGACCAGCTCGACGAAGCGCACCGCGTGGGCCTCGTCGAGCTCGAGGACGGCGATGTCGGCGTCGAGGCGGCCGCCGGCGTCGACCTCGGTGAGCAGGGAGGCGAGCACGCCGCGCACGAAGTTCGACCCTGAGCGGTTGGTGAGCACCCGCAGGCCCTGGTCCCGCAGGAGCTGGACGACCATCTTCGTGGTCGTCGTCTTGCCGTTGGTCCCGGACACGACGATGACGCCGTGGGGCAGCTGGCCAAGGGTACGGGCCAGGAACCCAGGATCGGTGCGCTCGACGACGAGGCCGGGAAGGGCGGTGCCCCCCGAGCCCCCTCCGCGCAGGCGAGCCGCTGCGCGGGCGGCCCGGCCCAGGGCGATGGTCGCGCGCGAGCGCAGCGACGCGGCGGGGGACAGGTCCATGAGCGGCTCCTGCGGGTCGACGACGGGGCGGCGTCAGTCTAGAGGAGCCCGCTGCCGCGCGCGCCGGGGCCGAGCATGCGCCCGGGCCGGGGGCCGAGCATGCGCCCGGGCCGGGGGCCGAGCGTGCGCCCGGGCCGGGGGCGGACCGGGGGCGGGAGCCGGCACCCGCACCGCGTCGCGGGCGTGCCGAGCTCGCGCACCCGGAGAGCAGAGGCCCGCCTACCGTGCTCCTCCCGGAGCGGGGTGATCAGGAGGCAGAGGTGCGGCGCCCTGGACGACCGTTCCCTGATGGAAGACGACCTGCCACCGGGTTCCCCGCCTCCGGTAGAGCGTCGAGCGGCGAGTGACTCGCCTTTGTCCGTGAAGGGTGTAGAGAACCTGCGCGACGTCGGTGCCCAGGAGCCGTACCTCAGCGTCCTCGATGCGGTAGCCCCCGTCCAGCGAGGTGGGTCTGAGCCCGGCGAGGCGATCAAGGACGATACCCTGGACCGTCTGCCGGTCGTACACGGTGCCCGAGGCAGCGATCTCATGGAAGTCAGCAGCGACCTCGGCATTGAAGGAATCCTCGTCCCAGATGATCTCAGGGAGGTCGAAGACGGGCTCTCGGCTCAGCAGCTCCCAGGGCACGTGGGGCGGGTCAGGGCTGTGATCGACCATGGTCCTCTCCCGTTGGCACCCGGTCGGTGCGCGGGTGGCGAGCGTATCGCGTCGTGCCCGGGCGTCTTACCCCCCCACCAGGAACATGATGCACATCATAGGTACGTGTTGGTTGAGGCTTCTCAGCGAACAACCGCGGAATCCTGCGGATCTCCGTGGCAGACAGTCGTGGGCGGAGAACGCGGTGGAGGCTGAGATGTGCAACGTGCCCTGCGATGCACATGGACGCACGGGCTCGCTGGTACAAGACGATCATTTCATGGCGGAATCGCAGGGATCTGCCTGGACCGGCTGGATAGTTGATGTGTGTAGTACCTCGTGGGTCCCCTCGAGCACGCGCGACCGGGCTCGGGGCGCTCAGGCCTCGGGGACGATGACCCGCAGGGCGGCCGGCTCGACCTCGATGCTCAGGGTCCGGGTGGTCCCGGCGGTGTCGCCGTCGAGCTCGAAGGGGACCGGCTCGTCGGTCTCGATGCGCAGGCGGGCGGCCGAGGAGGTGGCGAAGCCCTCCATGTCCTTGCCGGTGAGGATCTGGGCGCCCAGGCGGGCCCAGTCGATCACCTTGTCAGGACTGGCGAGCATGAGGTCGATCTGTCCGTCGGACGGTGAGGCGTGGGGGAACAGCGTCATCCCGGCCGTGATCGTCCCCACGTTGCCGACGAGCACCATGACGACGTCCTGCTGGGTCGGCTCTCCGTCGTCAAGGGTGACCGTGGCCGGGAAGGGGTTGGGCACCGCGTTCTGGACGGCGGCCACGGCGTAGGCGCCCGCCCGGATCACCTTCTTGAGCCCGTCGTTGGTCGAGTCCATGATCTGTGCGTCCAGTCCCATGCCCGCCATGACGACGAAGCGCTCGTCGGCGTCATCGGTGCGGGCCCGCACGACGTCGATCCTGCGGCTGACGCCGGTCAGGGCCAGGCGCAGGGCGTCGTCGATGTCGAGAGGGATCCCGAGGTTGCGGGCCAGGAGGTTGCCTGTGCCCGAGGGCAGCAGGGCGATCGGCGTGTCGGTGCCGGAGAGCTCGGCGGACACGGCCCGCACCGTCCCGTCGCCGCCGGCGACCAGGACGACGTCGGCCCCCGCCTCGATGGCGCGGCGGGCGGCGTGGTGACCCGGGTCGTCCGGGGTGGTCTCCAGCCACACGGTGGGCTGCCAGCCCAGGGCGAGGACCTCGGACTCGACGCGGCGGCGCAGCAGGGACAGGTCGTCGAACTTCGTGGGGTTGAAGACGACGGCGGCTCGCTTGTCGAGGTCGCCCTCGGGCAGGCCCAGATGCGCCCAGTTGGACAGGATCGTGTCGACCCCGCCGACGAGAAGCGCGAGGTTGGCCACTGACGCCCCCAGAAGGAGGCCGCCGATGATGTCCGAGACGTAGGTCAGTCCCATCGCCCACTGGCAGGTCGCGGTGAAGGCGACGGCGGTCACCGCCAGGACCGATGACCTCGCCACCGATGACCCGGGACGCCGGTGGGCCCGGGTCAGGGTGACGAGCACCCAGGCGCCGACCGTGACCGCTGTGACGTGGCTGGCCGGGTAGGCGCCGCCGACGTGCGAGATCGAGTCCGCGAAGGCCGTGGGCGGGCGGGCTCGGTCGATCCAGATGGCGAGGAGGACCTGAAGGGGGATCGCCAGGGCGGCGACCCCCAGCGCCACCGCCAGGCGACGCATCCGACGCTTGAAGGACAGCCAGGCCGCCACGCCGATCGCCAGGAAGATGACGAAGGGGTGGGTGACCAGTGAGAAGGCCTCCGACATCTGACCCGCGGCGGAGCGCGGCTCAAGCAGGGGAGGGCGCAGGCGGGCGTCGAGAACCCGGGTCCCGCCGGTGACGACCAGGGCGGTCCACCAGGCGAACAGCACAGACAGGGCCGGGAAGAGGCTGAGCTCGAGGCGGTGCAGGTGCGTGGCGCGCATGGGTCTCCTCCGCTGGTGCCGGATGAACGCATCCTATGTGGCAAGGGGGCGAGGCGGGCGTGGCCGGGGTGCGCGGTGCCGGGCGGGTCGATCGGCTCGGTCGCGCGACGGCGGTGCCGTCGGAGCCGGATTGATGACGCAGATCGGGCTTCAGGTGGTGGCGGCGCGGCTCCTGACGAGCGTTCGCGACACGCACAAGGACGCCTCGCGAGCGAGCTCGCGGGCGTCCTCGTCGTCGGGGTATTCGGCCTGGCGGCCTCTTACTCCCTCCGCGTCGGATGTCATGCGAGCGAGCTCGCCGACATCCTCCTTGTCGGGGTATTCGGCCTGGCGGCCTACGACCCCTTCCTCCTCTGACGCCTCGCGAGCAAGCTCGCGGGCGTCCTCGTCGTCGGGGTGGCGGGATTTGAACCCACGACCTCTTCGTCCCGAACGAAGCGCGCTACCAAACTGCGCCACACCCCGTGTGCAGCGCAGACACTATATCCATCGGCGGGCGGGGGAGGGAAATCGCCCTGCTGAGTCCTGCGTCACGTCGGCTCGCGGGGTGACGCGTGGTCCTCCGCCCGCAGGTGGCGGGCCGGGCGGTCGGCGTCAGGACGCGGGCAGCAGCGTGAGGAGGGTGGCCTCGGGGCGGCAGGCGAGGCGGACCGGGGTGTAGGGGCTCGTCCCCAGGCCGGCCGAGACGTGCAGGTGCATCTGCCTGTGGCTGTTCGCACCTGCTGCGTCCTGTCGACCCGGGGAAGCAGGGCTCCCTGTGGCCGGCGCGGGCCACCGCGACAGGCCGGAGGCGCGGCCTCGGTCGAGGTCGCTGTTCGTGACGAGTGCGCCGACGCCGGGAAGGCACAGCTGACCGCCGTGGGTGTGTCCCGCCAGCGCGAGCCCCACGCCCTCGGCCGCCATGGCGTCCAGGACCCGCCGGTAGGGGGCGTGCAGGAGGCCCAGCCGCAGCGGGGTGCCCCAGTGGTCGACAACCGGCGGCCCGGAGCGTCCGTCCTCAGCCGAGGCCGTCGGCAGCGGAGGATAGAGGTCGCGGTCGGCATGGGGGTCGTCGACGCCGACGAGCTCGATGCTGCGGCCGTCCACCTCGAGGGAGCCGCGCGCGTTGGTGAGGTCGACCCAGCCGTTGTCGACCTGGATGGCGCGCAGCTCCTCCCAGGGCAGCTCCTCGATCGCGGCCTCCCGTTCGGGGTCGTTGGCGGTGCGAGGGTCACGCAGCAGGTACCGGGTCGGCAGCTTGAAGACCGTCGTGCGGTAGTCGTGGTCGCCCAGGACGAAGGCCCCTGGCAGGCCCGAGAAGGGCTCCAGGGCGCGGCGCAACGGCTCCAGGCCGGAGGCGAAGGACAGGTTGTCCCCGGTGTTGACGACGACGTCGGGGCCCAGGGCAGCCAGGTCCCGGACCCAGGCGACCCGCGCCTCGGTACGGTCAGTGAGGTGGAGGTCCGACAGGTGCAGGATCGTCAGCGGCTGCTCACCACGTGCCAGGACGGGCACGTCGACGCGTCGCAGGACCGGCCACCGGGCCTCGAGGAGCGCGTAGCCGAGCAGGCCCGCACCGGCCAGGCCGACGACACCCAGTGCCGTCGGCGCCGTCATGCGCGGTGCCACCTCAGTCGTCCTCCGTGATCGCCTGCTGCTCGGGGGCCCTGCCGCCCTCGGCCTGCTCGACGACCACCTGCTCCTCGACGACCTGCTCCTCGACGACCACCTGCTCCTCGGCCTGGGCGGGCTCCTGGGTGGCCTGACCGCCGGAGGTGTTCTCCCCCCGGTTGGACTGAGAGGACGAGGAGGACGAGGACGCCGGGGCCGAGCCCAGGCTCACCTGGGGGAAGCCCTCGACGGCCGCCGAGCTCAGCGCCGCGTCCATGTACATCTTCCACAGGGGGGCCGGTGCGTCGGAGCCGTACATCGTCGAGTAGTAGCGTCCGCCGATCCACTGGTCGTCCATCGGGGAGTAGCCCTCGGAGTGGCCGAGCCACACGGCGGCGGACAGCTGGGGGGTGTAGCCGACGAACCAGGCGTTGTCCATCCTCTCCGTGGTCCCCGTCTTGCCCGCCGCGGGGCGCCCGCCGGACAGGATGGCGCTGCGTCCGGTGCCCTGAGAGGTGAGCACCTGCTGGAGCGTGGCCGTCGTGCGGTCGGCCGCCGTCGCGTCCATCGCCTGGGTGCACTCGGCGGAGGGCACAGGTATCTCGTTGCCGTCGGTGTCGACGATCTTGTCGATCGCGATCGGCTTGCAGTACATGCCGCTGGCCGCGAAGGTCGCGTAGGCGTTGGCCATCTGCAGGGGCGTGACCTCCTGGGAGCCCAGTGCGATCGAGGGCGAGGGGGACAGGGCCTCGCCGTCGTTGTTCGTCACCCCCAGCTTCGCCGCCAGGCCCGTGATGTCGCAGATGTCGAGCTTGGAGGTCATCCTGGCGTAGCCGACGTTGATCGACAGGGCGGTGTTCTGGATGACGTTGTGCGTCCCGCCCTCGGAGGAGTTGGCGTTGCCGACCTTCCAGGAGTCGGCCTTGGACGGGTCGCAGGAGATCGTCCACGTCGAGGCGGGGAAGGTCGTGGGGTCGGTGTTCATCGTCTCGTAGCCCGATCGTCCCGAGGCGTACCACTGGGCCAGGACGAAGGCCTTGAAGGTCGACCCCGGCTGGAAGCCGCTGGTGCCGTCGGAGTTCTTCATACCGCCGTGGGAGGCGTCGACGTTGAGGGAGATCTGGGTGGTCGAGGAGTCCGCGGAGGCGGCCTCACCGTAGTTGGTGTTCTGGCTCAGCGCCAGGATCCGTCCGGTCCCCGGCTCGACCGAGGCCAGTGCGGCCTTGACCCCGGAGGCGTCGCCGGTGGGGACGTACTCCTGGACGGCGGCGTCGGCCGCGGCCTGCTTGTCCAGGTCGATGGTCGTCGTGATGTCGAGCCCTCCTCGTAGGAGCAGCTGGCGGCGCTCGGCCTCAGAGGCTCCGTAGAGCTCGGAGTTCTCGATCTCGGAGACGACGTACTCGCAGAAGTAGGCGGCGCTGCCGGCTGCGGCGCAGCCGCCCGGGGTCGAGGTGATCTTGAGCATGTCGGCGATCTGGGTCGCCAGACCGGCCTGGTACTCCTCCTCGGTGATGAACTGCTCCTCGTACATCTTCTGGAGGACCCAGTCCATCCTGGACTTCGCCTTGTCCGGGTAGGCCTCCGGGTCGTAGGCGCCCGGGGCGTTCGTGATGCCCGCCAGGAGGGCCGCCTCGGGGATCGTCAGCTCGGCGGCCGAGTGAGAGAAGTAGTAGCGGGAGGAGGCCTCGACGCCGTAGGTCGAGGGGCCGAAGGCCGCGATGTTGAGGTAGCCCTCGAGGATCTGCTGCTTGGAGTACTTCTGCTCCAGGGTCAGGGCGTACTTGATCTCGCGGAGCTTGCGGGCGACGGTCGGCGCCTTGGCCGCGGCGATGGCGGCGGGGTCGTCGCTGCGCAGACCCGCCTCGATGAGGACGTTGCGCACGTACTGCTGGGTCAGGGTCGAGGCGCCCTGGGTGTCCCCGGAGTTGGCGTTGGACACGACGGCGCGCACGATGCCTGCCGGGTCGACCCCCTTGTGCTGGTAGAAGCGCTGGTCCTCCACGGCGATGATCGCGTTCTGGATGTTGACCGACATCTCCGACAGGGGCACGACGATGCGGTTCTCGGCGTAGAACTGCGTGATCTGCTGGCCGTTGGAGGCGCGGATGACGGAGATCTCCGAGGGCTCGAGCACGTTGAAGTCGTCAGGCAGCTCGTCGAACAGCTGCGCCGAGGCGCTGGTCACCGCCGAGGCGGCGCCCACGAAGGGCATCGCGAAGCCCGCGGTGAGCAGGCCGCCGGCGCTCGACAGGAGCAGGAAGACCAGCAGCATCGAGACGACCTGTGCGGGTGACAGCGACCGGCCGCGGGGAGGAGACGTCGACATGGTCACCACGATACGGCCTCATGCCTGGTCAGCGCTGTGGGCCACGACGCCCTGAAAGCCCGAGCGGGCCGCACGGGCGCGCTGCGCTGAGCGCTGAACGTGGGCCGTAGGTCCTAGGCGGCGCGGCTTGTCGCGGGATGTCGCGGCTCTGTCACGGCCCGTGCTCGGGGGCAGGGTCTGAGGGGGCGGAAGGAGGATTTGGTCAATGAATGACGATTGGCATACGGTCGGAGGTGTGACGCGGCTGACACGGGAGTCGGCCACCCTGGCTTGCGCATGGGAGTGAGAGATGACGACGAGCGACCAGACCTGGGCGGCTCGCGCCGCCTGTTCGGGGGTCGAGCCCGACCAGCTCTTCGGCAAGGGGGCGGAGCAGCGCGACGCCCGCTCGCTGTGCTTCTCCTGCCCGGTGCGCATGGAGTGCCTGGCGGAGGCGCTCGACACCGAGTCCTCCTTCGGTGTGTGGGGAGGGCTGACCGAGAGGGAGCGTCGGGCGCTGCTGCGCCGCTTCCCCGAGGTCACCGACTGGACCGCCTGGCTGCGGCGCGAGGACGATGAGCTGGTCGCTGAGATCCACGCCCACCGCGCCCCCAGGATCCTGGCCCGCGTCCGCTGAGGCCTGCCCACTCGGGGATCCTGGACCGGGGGCGGGACGCGCTCGACAGGGTGCTTGAGGAGCTGGAGGCCGCCGGCTCGGCGCAGGGGTCAGGGTCTTGGCGACAGGCGTGAGCCCTGAGGGTCCCAAGGGGCTGAGGGCGTCTGCTGCCCGGCGGGTCGGCGGACCGGGCTACCGCATCGGGCGCCGGTACCCGTAGGCTCGGGCCATGACTACCTGGGAGTACGCTACCATCCCCCTGCTCACTCACGCCACGAAGCAGATCCTCGACCAGTGGGGTGCCGACGGCTGGGAGCTGGTCCAGGTCGTCCCCGGCCCGGCGGGCTCGGAGAGCCTCGTGGCGTACCTCAAGCGCCCTCGCTCCTGAGGGGCGCCGGCACGCGGGACGAGAACGCGGGACGACCGCGACAAGGCGAGTCGTCCCGCGCTCGCGGCGGGAGAGCATGTCTGCGAGGTCCGACGGGCGACGCAGCCCGGGCCGCGCCCGACGGGCACGACCGGGGCCTGCTCCTCGTGGGCCTCCTCGTGGGCTCAGCGGGCCCGGCGGCGCAGGCGGTCGACGTCGAGGAGCGTGACGGCCCGTCCCTCAAGGCGGATCCACCCACGGGAGACGAACTCGGCGAGCGACTTGTTGACCGTCTCGCGAGAGGCGCCCACGAGCTGGGCGAGCTCCTCCTGGGTGAGGTCGTGGGGGACGTGCACGCCGTCCTCGGTGGGGGAGCCGAAGCGGTCGGCCAGGTCGAGCAGCGCCTTGGCCACGCGGCCCGGGACGTCGGAGAAGACAAGGTCGGCCAGGGCCGTGTTCGTGCGGCGCAGGCGCTGTGCCAGGGCGCGCAGCATGTCCTTGGCCAGCGCCGGGTGGGACTCGATGAAGGCCATGAGCTGGCCGTGCTCGAGCGCGAGCAGGTCGGTGGGGGCCACGGCGGTGGCGGTGGTCGAGCGCGGACCCGGGTCGAACAGGGTCAGCTCACCGACGACCTCGCCGGGACCGAGCACGGCGAGAAGGTTCTCTCGGCCGTCCGCGGAGGCGTGACCGAGCTTGACCTTGCCCGACAGCAGGATGTAGAGACGGTCCCCCTGCTCGCCCTCGTTGAACAGGATCTCGCCGCGGCGCAGGGTCGTCTGCGCCATCATGGCGCGCAGCTCGTCCTGCTCCTCGGAGCTCATTCCCTCGAAGAGCGGGATCCTGGAGATGATGCTGTCTTCCACGACGGTCCTCCTGTGGTGTCGTCTGCTGGGGGCCCGGTGCCCGGGCATTCCGTTAGTCCGTATGTTCCTGACCTGCCCCATCCTGCCATGGCTTGTGACCTGTGGCACGCCGTCGTGCATTGTAGTCTTCGCGTGTCTCGGGTCAAATGAGGTCGCAGGCGCGTCGTCCCGCGAGGACCGACCGGAGCGGGCCCGGGGTCTCGAGGCACGGGTGAGGCGTCGCAACGGACCGGGGGATGCACGATGGCCAGGACGAGGGGCGCGGCGAGCGCGCCGGCTGCGACGGCGGCCAAGGCTTCCAAGGCTCCGGAGGCTCCCAAGGCTCCGGAGGAGCTCAGGCGGCGGGCCGCCGCGGTTGACGACGAGCTGAGCCGGCACTATCCCGACGCCCGCTGCGCTCTCGTCCACGACGGCCCCTTCCAGCTCCTCGTGGCCACGGTCCTGTCGGCCCAGACGACCGACGCCCGGGTCAACACGATCACCCCCGAGCTGTTCGGGCGGTGGCCCGATCCCGCGGCGCTGGCGGGAGCGGACCGTGCCGAGCTCGAGGCGCTGCTGCGGCCGCTGGGGATGCAGCGCACCCGGGCCGAGCGGCTCATCGGTCTGGGGGCCGCGCTCGCGGACCGCGGCGGCCAGGTCCCCTCCGACGTCGAGACGCTCCAGACCCTGCCGGGCGTGGGACGCAAGACCGCCAATGTCGTGCTCGGCAACGCCTTCGGAGTCCCGGCCATCACTGTTGACACCCATGTCGGGCGCCTGTCGCGCCGCCTGGGATGGACGACAGCGAGCGATCCGCGCGCCGTCGAGCGCGACATCGCCTCCCTGTGGGAGCCGTGGCGATGGACCGACGGCTGCCACCGCCTCATCGAGCACGGCCGTGCCGTGTGCCGTGCCCGCTCCCCACTGTGCGAGGACTGCGCCCTGGCCACCGGCCTGTGCCCTCGGGTCGGCGTGGCCTGAGCCTGGGCGGCCGGCTGCTGGCGCCGTCTGCCGCCCACGGGGGTGTCAGGGTCCTGCCGCCAGGCCCGTCGGCGCCGGACAGGCCCGTCAGGCTGTCTCGGCGAGGAAGGGCAGGAGGACCTCGACAAGCACATCGGGTGCCTCGAGATGAGGGAAGTGGCCGACGCCGCGGATCGTCACCTGGTGGAGCCTGCCTGCCACGTGGTGGGTGTCGCGGGCATAGGCCTGAGCGGGCTGGACGGGGTCGAGCTCGCCCTGGATGGAGAGCACAGGGACCGTGACCGGTGAGCTGAGCGCGGCGGCCTCGGCCCGCGACAGCCGGGTGCGGCGCACCGTCTCCAGGGCCGAGCGTGCCGCACCGGGACGTGCCATGAGCGCGGCGTAGTACCCCGCGGACTCAGCCACCTCCGACTTCGTGCGCGGACCCGCCCAGGAGCGCAGGAGCCGCTCGACCCCCGCTGTCGTGCTCAGGGAGCGCTCGGGCAGCACGGGGGTCTTGAAGGACAGGTACTGCAGCGCCGATCCGGAGAAGGACCGGCCCCGCAGGGACCGGACGGCGACCGGGTGCGGGGCCCCGACCGGGACGATCGCGGCGGTCGTGGACGGGGACAGGCCCGCCAGCGTCCAGGCGACCTGCCCTCCGAGGCCCGATCCGACGACGACGACCCTCTCGTGCCCCAGGGCCCTGACGACCCCCATGACGTCGTGGGCGAGGGTGACGAGGTCGTATCCCGTCGGGGGGCGGTCCGAGCCGCCGAAGCCACGCAGGTCCATGGCTGCCACGCGGTGTCCGGCGTCCGCCAGGCGGGGAAGGGTCTCGTGCCAGGTCCACCAGCACTCGGGGAATCCGTGTAGGAGCAGGACCAGCGGGGCGGGCGCCCGCCCCTGCTGAGCGCCCGCATCGGAGGAGTCGGGGACCGGGGCCTCGGGTCCGGCGAGGGCGAGGTGGAAGCGGGTTCCTCCGACGCTCAGGTCGCGGTGGGTCCAGGGTCCGGGTCTGTTGACGGTCACAGGCACGCAGGACAGCCTAGATGATTGATTCCAGGGGGTGGGGTGAGGGCGCGGGCCGGTACGCACGAGGCCCCGTACTCACTGACCGACCCCGGTATCAACGACCCAGCCCCGTACTCGCTCGCCGACCCCCGGACTCACCCACCGACGACGAGCGCGATGTCCCGCGCGACAGGCCCGCCCACCACCATCTCGCCGGCCAACCCTCTCGACGCCGCCTCCCCGCACTCGCCAACCGCTGACAGCCACCGCCCCCGTGGAGTCAATCGCCGAGGCCGGGCACCGGGGCGAGGACGACCCGGTGGGAGCCCAGAGGACAGGCGGCGCGGCCCAGGCTCAGGTCATGAGGAGGGAGACCACGACGTAGACGACGGTGCCTCCGATGAGGGACAGGGCGATGGACCGGCGCCACAGGTGCAGGCCGGCCGTCGCACCGATGCCGGTGGCCGCAGGCGCCCAGGTGGTCGGGTCGAGGCTCACCTCGCCCAGCGTGTAGGCCACGAGCACGATCATGACGCCCAGGGGCATGGCCGTGGACAGGAAGGCGAGCAGGGGGCTGTGTCCACGGCCGCGCAGGAGAGCGAAAGGCGCGATCCTGCACAGGAAGGTGATGGCTGCTACGACGACGACGGCGAGGAGGACCTGCGTGGTGCTCAGCATGAGCCGCTCCTCGGCTCGAGGGCGGCGCTCCCGGGGTCGGGAGTCGGCGGGTCGGCGGCCGGGAGCGGCTCCGCGCCCCGGGACCCGCGTCGTCGCCAGGCGTAGAGGGCCACGAGCCCGGCGGCCAGGACCCCCAGGGCGCTGAGCAGCGCGGCGGAGCCCCCCGTGGCGAGGGCCACGCCCCCGGCGCACAGGCCCAGGACGAGGACCGCGGGATCGGGGTGGCTTCGCCAGTTCTCGATAGCGAGCACGACGAAGAGCGCGGTGAGGACGAAGCCGAGCAGCTCGATGCGCTCCCCGACCACCGAGGCAAGCCCCGCACCTGCCAGGGCGCCCACGGTCGTCCCGCTGATCCAGGCGCTGTGGCTGAGCGCCTCGACGGTCAGGACGTAGCGCCCGCTCATCGCGAGACGGTCCTTGGAGGCCAGGAGCGCGTAGACCTCGTCAGTGATGGCGTGGACGGCGTAGAGCCGGGCCAGCCGGTTCCCGCGCACCCGGTCCAGGGGGAACCCCAGTCCGTAGAACACGTGCCTGCCCGAGACGAAGGCCGCCGAGGCGGCGATGGCCGCCAGCGGCTCCCCCGCGGCGGCCAGGGGGACCAGGAGCATCTGCATCGTGCCCGAGTAGATGACAAGGCTCCACGCAGGTGCCCACCACCAGGCAAGCCCAGCGGCGCTCAGGAGCATCCCGGCGGCCAGACCGAGGGTGACGTACCCGATGACGACGGGGACTGCATCGCGCGCACCGTCTCGGACGGTGTTCATCGGCGCGGTCGGGAACGTGGCAGGCACCGCCCCAGGGTACGGGCCACCGCCCGCGTACGGGTCCGGACAGTGGCTCAGTCGGTCCTGTCGGCTCTGTCGGTCCTGGCGTTCCTTGGGGCCCTGTCGGCTCTATCGGTCCTTGGGGCCCTGTCGGTCCTGGCGCCACCGACTGGCGGCTCAGGCGGCGTGCCGTCCGCGCAGGGCGTTCTCCTGCTCGCGGCGACCTGCTCGTCGGGCGGAGTGGGAGACCCACCCCACCATGATCATGAACAGGCCGAAGGCGAGGAACTTGCCGGTGACGGCGTCGGTCCACAGGTAGGTGGCGAGGTCCGCCCCCAGATCGGAGTGGATGGTCAGGCGCTCGAGCGTCGGGGTGAGCGTGCTGGAGAGCACGCTGGGCAGGGCGACGGCGACGAGTCCGATGAGGGTGGACAGCACCCCGACGACCGTGACGCCCAGGCTGGAGCGGCGAGCCGTCCACAGAGCCAGGGCCAGGGCGACCGCGCCGACAGTCAGGGCGAGGAGGGCGCTTGCGTTGAGGGCGAAGCGCAGGGGGTCGGCGGCCTCGACCGCCCGGGCGGCTCCCAGGTGGAGGAAGTACCAGGACACGGGAAGTGCCACGACGGACACGAGGACACCCGCCCAGTGGGAGCCTGCGCGTGAGGGCGGGCGCCCCAGCGTGACCGAGCCGTCGAGCAGGACCTCGTCCTCGCTGCGCTCGGTGCTCACGTGCCTGCCGTGCCCGCTGCGGGACGCTCCCGTCCCCGCGGCCTGGAGCTCCTCGGGCCGCCCGGGCCCGGCGGTCGGGGGCTGCCGCTCGGCGTCCTGCCTCGAGGGGACCGCGGGAGCGGCCGGGGAGGGGCTCATCGAGGCGGCGCGGGCCTCGCCGCGCGAGACGGGCTGCGTGACCGCCTCGGCCGGCTCCTCCTCGGTCTGGTCAGAGGGGATGAGGGAGCGACGGCGCACGGCGGTGTCCCCGGGCTCGCGGTGCGGGGCTCGGTGCTGGGCGCGTGCGGCCTGGCCTCCGGCGGCAGGCGTGGCCGGCGGGGCCTGGCTCTCAGCGGCAGGCGTGGCCGGCGGGGTGGGTACGGCCGGCGGGGTCGTGGCGTCCGTGGTCTCCGTCGCGGGCTCCCCGGAGGGTGACACGGGCGCGCCTGAGGGTGGCACGGGGACGGCGGTGGAGACGGTCACCGGTGCGGCCGGTGCGGCCGGTGCGGCAGGCGGGGCCGGGCTGTCAGCGGCAGGCGTGGCCGGCGGGGTGGGTACGGCCGGCGGGGTCGTGGCGTCCGTGGTCTCCGTGGCGGGCTCCCCGGAGGGTGGCATGGGCTCGCCGGAGGGTGACACGGGGATGGCGGTGGAGACGGTCACCGGACGCACCGGAGCCCCGGGGGACTCGATGGGCCCCTCGGCAGGTTCGGCGGTCGGCTCCGCAACCGGGTCGGCTGGGGTCTCCGCCTCGGCAGAGCCGACCACCGAGCCGTCCAGAGGGGTCGTTGCCAGGCTGTCCCCGCCGTCCCTGCTGGTGCGGACCGGCTGCGTGGCGGCGGGGGGCACGGCCTCCGCCTGGTCGGAACCGGTCCCCGTGCCGGGCTCCTCGGCGTCCTTGGGCCCGGGCGAGCCCAGGGGGACGCCCTCAGGGGCGTCGTCGGGGGTGCTGGCGCTCTCGGTACTCACATGACCTCCTTCAGGCTGTCTCACGTTATCGGCATGCGGCACCCATGGCACGCAGGCGTGCCGGTGGGCCCGGCCGGCTCAGGCTCCCGGGCGGGTCACGCCGAGGGGCGGCGTCGCCAGGTCGGTGGACCGACGCTCGGCGAGTACCTCGAGCCGGCCCCGGCGACGAGCCAGATGGGCTCCCCAGCCGAGCGCCATGAGCACCAGGCCGGTGCTGACAAGGGTCATGGCCCGGGGGTCACCGGGCAGCCAGCGGTCGAGCACCGCGAGACCGGGCAGGCCGGGCAGCGCCACCGCGAGGAGCGCGGGCAGCCCGACGACGACGAGCAACGGGCCCGTCGCCCTGGCGCCCAGGCTCGACCTGCCGGTCAGCGCCGCCCCCGCGGCCAGCAGGCCCCAGGCACAGACCGTCCCCGCCCAGGCGCCTGCGCCCGGGGCGCCCGTGACCACCTCGGTACCGGCCCCGTGCAGCACGACCAGGGAGATGACGAGCGCCGCCAGGGTGAGGGGCAGGGAGGCGATGTGGTCGCGGCGTCGCGACGGCGGTGCCGACGGGGTCATGCCCACGGTCCGGTCCTGCTGCGCCAGGCGTGCCGCCAGACGAGCCTCTGCCCTGCCTGCGCGCCGGGCGTGACGCATCCCCCACGCGCCGCCGACCAGCAGCGCCGAGACGGCGAGCACGGCACCGGTGTGGGCGAGATCGAGCAGCCGCGCTGCCGTCGTCGAGGAGGCGGCGCTGCTCCCGGAGAGCAGCACGAGCTGGACGACGAGGGTGACGGTCCCTGCCGCGAGTCCCCCCAGGGAGGAGCGCGCCGCGAACAGGGCCTGCCCGCCGGCCGACACGACGAGCAGGACCGCGAGGAGCGCGAGGGTCAGGAGGACACGGCCCTCGTTGGCGCCCTGGAGAGCCAGGGCGATGAGTGCCAGAGTGAGCGGGGCGAGGACGAGTCCGGTGCACGCCGACACGACGTGGTCGCCCCGACGGGAGCGGGGGGCTACGGGCAGGCCGCCGGATGGGGTGGGGGCCGGGTCCGCGGCTCCGGCGGCGGAGGGCGACAGCGGGGTCTGGGGGCTCACGGCTGCGAGCCTAGATGATCGGCTCCACGGGGAGTGGGTCGGTGCGGGGGTTCGTAGGTTCCGTGCTGGTGGGGACGGGCTCCCAGGGTGGGGCCTCGTCGGTTCCGTGCTGGTAGGACGGGCTCGCAGGGTGGGGCTTGCAGGGTGGGGGCTGCGTGCCGGCCTGTCTCCTTCGGGGCGCCCGGTTCGACCTCCGAGGGCCGAGCCCCCGACCGCTCCCGCTCAGCCCACCCCTGCCCCGACTTCTCTGGCGTCCCTCGACCGGTCGAGAGTTACATGACCGGTCATGTGTGGGTCGACCGTCTATGTGACGGCGATTGCCCGGTCGAGAGTTACATGACCGGTCGACGGGGGGCGTCGGGGCGCAGCACGGTGTCCGGGCGGCCAGGGACAGGGCCCCGGCGCCCGCACGCTGTCGCCCGCTCCGGTGCAGGGCCGGGACGGGACCGGGACGCGAAGCGGTCGGCCGCTACAGTGGGCACGGTGACGAGGATGGTGGTGGGCCTGGGGCCCCGGCCCGGTGGGAGCCCCCGGCACGGTCAGTCTGATTCCGACGCGCTCCGCGGGGCGCTGCGGGCCCTGGCGGCCGACCAGCAGGTCGTGGGGGCCGAGCAGGCCCTGCGGGAGGCCTCCGCCGAGCTGCGGTGGAACGAGGCGCTGCGGCGTCGGTGGCGGGAGGCCAGGGCCGAGGCGGCGGTGCGCTGCGCAGTTGCCTCAGCCGCTGCCGAGGGGGCCGTCGTGCCGGCCGGGGCTCTGCGTGAGGCCGTGGCGGGCAGGGGACTGGGTCGTGCCGTCACCGGCGACCCCGCCCTCGACGCCGCCGCCGGACTGTGGCGAGCCGGCGTCCGCCTGACGACCTGGATGCCTGAGCTGCGCGGGACGGGCCGGCCCACCCCGCCCGGGGCGAGGGCGCTCCTGGCCTCACTCCACCGCGACGTCGTCGGGCCCCTGGCCGCAGCCGGACGGATCGGCTGGGGGGAGGTGGCCGTGCCCCGTGAGCCTGGGGCCGATCCCCGAGAGGCGGGTCCCGGTCCGGCTCCTGACGGCGCCGGGCTGCGCGCGCGCCTGACGGGGCTCCTCAGGCTTGTCGAGGTCGAGGAGGCGCCGGCCCTCGTGCGGGCGGCGGTCGTCCACGGGGAGATGATCGCCGCCCGTCCCTTCACCGCCGGCAACGCGGCGGTCGGGCGCCTGCTCCTGCGCCACCTCGTCACCCGTGACGGCCTCGAGCCCACAGGGACAGCGGTGCCCGATCTCTACGTCGCCCGCGCGCCGGGGGCCTATGCCGAGGCTGCGGCGGCCTACGCCTCGGGCGAGCCCCAGGGCGTGACCGCCTGGGTCCTGTGGCAGGCGGAGGCGCTGCTCGTGGGCATCGAGGAGGCCCACTCGGTGTGCCGAGCCGTTCAGGCAGGCACGACCGGCAACGCCTGACCCCACCGGCGGGCGCCCCCGGTCAGCGGGTCCCGGCGGGCCGGAGGGCCAGGTAGGCCGCCGTCCCGACCAGGGCGGAGACCCCGATGACGATGCCGACGCTCAGGGCCACGACCGCCCCCGAGGGGCGGGGCAGGTGACAGGCACCCGTCGTGGCCCAGGGGCGAGGCGGCTGGAAGGGGTGACGCAGATCGACCGGGCGGGTGAAGTCCCGCACGGGCCACCCCGAGTCAGCCGCCAGGCGTCGCAGCTCGCGGTCGGGGTTGACGGCCACCGGGTGCCCGACCGCCTCGAGCATGGGCTGGTCCGAGATCGAGTCCGAGTAGGCCCAGGAGCGCTCGAGGCTGATGTCGTGGGCGGCGGCGTCGGCCGTGAGGGCGTCGACCTTGGCGCCGTGGAGCAGGGAGTGGGCGATCCGCCCGGTGAAGCGGCCCTGCTCGTCGACCTCCATGCGCGTGGCCACGGCCCTGTCGGCCCCGACGAGCTCGGCGATCGGCTCGACCATCTCCGCCCCGGAGGCGGAGACGACGACGATGTCGTGACCGGCACGACGGTGCGCCTCGATGAGGTCGAGGGCCTCGGCGTAGACGGCGGGCGCGATGGCGGTCGCCAGGGCCTCGCGGACGACCTCCTGGAAGCGGTCGCGCTCGACCCCCGCCGACATGCGGGCGAGGTGGGTCATGAGGCGCGCGGTGTGGTCCTCGTCGGCGCCCACGAGCAGGTAGGGCAGCTGGGCGACGACGCCGCGGGCCAGGGACGCCGTCGAGATGATCCCGCTGCGGCGCATCGGCGTACCGAGTGCGAGGGTCGTCGAGGTGGCCAGGATGGTCTTGTCCAGGTCGAAGTAGGCCGCTGTGCGCTGCCGCGCCCGGCGGCTCGCGCGACCGCCTCCGGCGCGCGGCGCGGCGCGGCCGTCGGTGGGCTCCTTGGTGGGCTCGTCGGTGGGCTCGTTCATGAGCGCTCCTCTCGCCGGTCCGTTCCCGCCTGACCCCGCGAGCCTAGATGATCCGCCCCGACAGGTGGGGCCGAGGACGAGCACGAGTATCGCTAGAAACTCGATTGCTAGCGATGTCGGGGTGTCCACAGACCCCCCGTGCGGTGCCCTCGTCCACAGGGCTGGGCGGGCTCGGGTGCACCGTGACGCCGGGCGCCCCACGCTGGTGGGAACCGTCCCGCGCTCCGCGGGCACCCACCCCAGGAGAGCCTCATGGACGACCACCCGCCCGACTCGCCACTGGCCCTTGCGCCCGGGGTGCGCGTGCTCGTCCCCTCAGCACGTCCCGGCACGGAGGGGACCTCTCTGGCGCCCGGTGCCGGTTCGGGCCTCGATCCGAATACCGACCGGCTCGTGCGGGCCTGCACCTCCCACGCGCCCCTGTCCTGCCCGCTCGACGCCGATCCGCTCCTCGAGGCACGACGTGTCCTCAAGGAGGGCAGGGCCGAGGCGGTCGTCGTCCTCCTGCCGGGGGAGGCGGTCGACGCGGCGCCCACTGGCGAGCGCGTCGTGGTCGGCAGCCTCGAGGAGTGCGCGGGGGCGGATGGCTCCGACGCGCTCGTCGCCCTGCTGCTGGCCGCCCAGGACCCTCCTCGCGCCCGTGTCCTCGCCCTGACCGGAGCTCGCGGGGGACTGGGGACGAGCACCTTCCTTCTCCACGTGGCTCGCTCCTGCTCCGCGCGCGGGCAGCGGGTCGCGCTCCTGGACGCCGACCCGGCAGGCGGGCTCGGCCTGCTCATCGGCGCCGACCTCCTCCCCGGTCTGTACTGGGCGGACCTGCCCGACGGGGAGGCCGCGTTCCGGCCCGAGCGGCTGGTCAGCGCCCTGCCGACGTGGCTGGGCATGCCCGTGCTCACCGGGGACGGGCGCGGGGGCCCGGCCTCGCCCGAGGCTCTGGTGCCCGCCCTCGAGGCCCTCCGCGCCCGGCACGACCTCGTCGTGGTCGACCTGCCCCGCGGTGCTCCCGCGCCCCCGGGCTCGACCGTCCTGCTCGTGTCGGCCCTCGACCTGCGCTCTGCCGTCGCCGCCGAGGCCCTGTCCCGGCGTCTGAGGCAGGCGGGAGGCCACGACGACCTCCACCTCCTCGTGCGCCTCGACGGCGAGGACGTCTCCGCCGAGGAGCTGAGCGTCATGGTCGGCGCCCCGGTGCTGGCCACCATCGTGCGCGAGCGCGCGGTCGCCCAGCGCATCGCCCACGGGGACGACCCCACCAGGGGCCGGGGCCGCCTGCGCACCCAGTCCAGGCGGGTGGCGGCCCGGCTCCTGGGAGCCGGGCAGGCAGGCCCGGGTCGGGACGAGGGTGCGTCCTGCCGGAGCGTGTCGTGACCGGCCCGGTCAGGGTGGTCCGACCCCAGGATCCCCAGTCGGTGCCCGAGGACGAGAGGCGGGGCCTCGAGGTGGCGCGGGTGCGTCGCGCGCTGGCTCGCGGTGTCTCCCTGGACGCCGCCCTGGGCGCAGGGGCCGAGCCGACGACCGGAGCGGGCGGGCTGGCCCGCCTGAGCAGGACGGTGCGGGCCGAGGTCGAGGGCGCGGGGCCGGTCCTCCAGCCGCTGCTCGACACCGAGGGCGTCACGGACGTGCTCGTCGGGGCGGGACGCACCTGGATCGACCGCGGTCAGGGCCTCGAGGAGGTCGAGGGGGCTGTCCTGGAGGAGGCGGAGGCCCGTGCCCTGGCGGTGCGGATGGCTGCGGCCTGCGGGCGCCGGCTCGACGACGCCTGCGCGGTCGTCGACGCCACCCTGCCCGACGGGACCCGGCTCAACGCCGTCCTGCCGCCGCTGAGCGCCGACGGCACGCTCATCTGCCTGCGCACCTCGCGCCGCCGCGCCTTCACCCTGGCCGAGCTCGTCGACGCGGGCACCCTCGCCCCGGGCCTCGACCTCGTCCTGGCCGCCCTCGTGTCCTCGCGGGCCTCCTGCCTCGTCACGGGGGCGACGGGGACCGGCAAGACGACGCTCCTGGCGGCCCTTCTCGGACTGGTCCCGGCCACCGAGCGGATCGTGTGCATCGAGGAGGCCAGCGAGCTGCGACCCGCCCACCCCCATGTCATCCACCTCCAGGAGCGCGGGGACAACGTGCAGAACGTCGGGGCGGTCCCCATGACGGCCCTGGTGCGCACCGCCCTGCGCATGCGCCCCGACAGGATCGTGCTCGGGGAGTGCCGTGGCCCGGAGGTCCGTGACGTCCTGACCGCTCTCAACACCGGTCACGAGGGCGGGTGGGCGACCCTGCACGCCAACTCCCCCTCAGACGTCCCGGCGCGGCTGACCGCCCTGGGGGCCCTGGCGGGGCTGAGCGAGCAGGCTGTGGCCGCCCAGGCCGCCAGCGCACTGGACGCCGTCGTCCACCTCCGGCGCACCGCCGCGCCCGGCCCCGGTCCGGCCCGGGCGCGCCGTTACGTCTCGGCGGTGGGGGTGCTGCGGCGCACGAGCTCGGGCGTCCTGCTGTGCCGGGACGCGATCCTCATCGACCCTCAGGGGCGTGCGAGCGCGGGCCCGGAGGTGGGTCGGCTCGCCGCCCGCCTCGGTGCCGACACGGTCGAGGCCGCGCTGCCCGGGCTGGGCGGAGCCGACCAGGAGGCGCTCCCGGCCACCGGAGGGCAGGGGGAACCGTGAGCGCCGACACCCTCCTGCCCGGCCTTCTCCTCGCTCTGGCGGTGGCCGTCCTGCTCATGCCCGCCCGCCGTGGCCTCCCGAGGCGAGTCCCGCCTCCAGGGCCGGCGCACGAGCCCGGACCGAGGGAGCCGATCGACGTCGGGCTCCTGCTCATCGAGGTCGCGACCCTGCTGCGTGCCGGCGCCACCCCGCAGCGGGCCTGGTCGCGGGCCCTGGGGCGCGCGGGGGTCCACGAGGGCGGGGAACCGGCTCAGGACGGCGTCCCGCCCGCACTCCTGGCCCTGGGGCAGGCCCCTGGTCCCTGGTGGTCGCGACGCCCTGCCGTCCGCCGGCGGTGGGCGGGTCCGGGCACGGGACGACGGCGTGCCGAGCGGCGCCGGGCCGCTCGCGCCGCCCGTGCTGCGGTGCCCGGGGCGGTGGCCGCCTGCCGCCTGACCGCGGCCCTGGGCGCCCCCCTGGCGGGGGTCCTCGAGGAGGTCGCAGCCGGCGTGGCCGAGTCGGGCAGGGCCGAGTCCTCCCGGCGCGTCGCGCTGGCAGGGCCCAGCGCCACCGCCCGACTCCTCGCCCTGCTCCCGCTGGCCGCCCTGGGTCTGGGCACCCTCGTGGGGGCGCGCCCCCACGAGGTGCTCCTCGACGGGGGCAGGGGGACCGTCCTCGGGCTGCTCGGGCTCGTGCTGGTCGTGGCCGGGCAGGTGCTCACGAGGCGTCTGGTCGCCGCGGCGGTCGCGGAGGCCGCCGCGGTGGACGAGGCGCTCGTCATCGACCTCGCCTCGGCGGCCCTCGACGCGGGGGCCTCCCTCCCCGGGACCCTCCTGGCGCTCGGCTCGGCCCTGGGGGAGGAGGAGCTGGCCGTCGTCGGGCGCGCCCTGCTGCTCGGCGCCTCCTGGGACGAGGCGTGGCGGGCCGCCGACCCCCAGGAGGCGGAGGCGGGACCCGGCTCCCGGGCCGCCTCGAGGAGCGCCGTGTCGGTCCGCTGGGGCGCAACCGCGCGGGCCGCCTCCCGGGGGCGGGGACCCACGCACCGGTCCGTCTGGCCGCTGGGCCGCACGGGGCGCCCGTCCTGCCGTGAGCGCTGGTCCCGCCTCGAGGGCTGCCTGCGGCCCGGGTGGGAGGACGGAGCCTCCCCCGGTCCGCTGCTGGCAGGCACCGCCTCGGCCCTGCGGGCGGGCCGTCGCGCCCAGGACGAGGAGGCGGCCGAGCGTCTGGCGGTGCGTCTCGTCCTGCCCCTGGGGGCCTGCTCACTGCCCGCCTTCGTCATCCTGGGCATCGTGCCGGTCGTGCTCAGCGTCGGGACCGAGGTGCTCCTCGGATGACGGCGCTGACGGCGCCGGAGGCCCCGCCGCACGCTCCGTCACGGGACCGTGGTGGGACCGGGGTGAGCCCGTGGTGGGACCGGGGCGGGGCCAGGGGCGGGAAGGCTCCCTCCGGGTCCAGGCGGAGGCAGGCGGTTCCGGGAGGCTCCAGACGACTCGGGACGGCTCCGGGCGTCTCCCGGCGACCCCGGGCATGGCACGATGGGCACATGGCTCTGTCGAACAAGCTGCTCAGCCGGGACGAGGTCGTGGTGCGGCACATGCACACCCACCCCAAGGTGCTCCTGTGGCGGATCGTGGGGTGGGTGGTCCTGCTCGCCGCGGCGGTCGCGGCATCGGTCCTCCTCCCCGACTCGTGGGCGCCGTGGGGGCTGGTCGCCCTGTGGGTCGCCGTCCTCGTCGTCTCCGTGCCCCTCATGTTCCTGCCGTGGCTGCGCTGGGTGACCACGACCTACACCGTGACCTCGAAGCGAGTGATCACCCGCGCGGGGATCCTCAACAAGTCCGGGCACGACCTGCCGCTGACCCGTATCAGTGACGTCCAGCAGGACCGGACCGTCACGGACCGGATCTTCGGCTGCGGCACCTTGAGCCTCCAGACCAGCTCGGACGACCCGCTGCTCCTCGTCGACGTCCCCAGGGTCGAGATGGTGCAGCTCGAGATCTCCAACCTCCTGTTCAACGACGTCCAGGGCGCGGTCGACGCCGATCCCGAGAGCTGAGACCCAGGTCCTCGGACCGCCTCGCACGCTCGGGGCGGGCTCGGGACATGCTCAGGGGCCCGGTGAGCGCGGGTGTCGCGCTCACCGGGCCCCGTGAGCGAGGACCTTCCGGCCGGATCAGCCGAGGGCCTCGACCGCCTCGACCGCCTGGGCGACCCCGGCCAGGGTGCCGGCGATGCGCACCGACTCCCAGACCTGCTCAGCGGACAGCCCCTCGGCGCGGACGGTGGCCTCGTGGGAGGCCACGCACTTCTCACAGCCGTTGATGGTGGACACCGCCAGGCTCCACAGCTCGAAGTCGACCTTGTCGACCCCGCCCGAGCTGCCGATGATGTTCATGCGCAGGCCCATGCGCTCGTTGTCGTAGGCGCCGCCCAGGAAGTGGCGGGCGCGGTAGACGACGTTGTTCATCGCCATGATGGACGCCGCGCCCAGGGCGGCGTCGTAGGCGGCCTCGCTCAGGTGCTCCCTGGCCTCCTCGGCCACCTGGACGAGGACCGACTCGTTGCGGGTAGCGGCCGCGGCGGCCAGGAAGGTCCCCCACTGCTGCTGCTCGGTCAGGGTCGTCGAGCGGGTGAGCGTCGACAGGTTGAGCGACAGGTCCTTGGCCCACTCGGGCAGGGCGCTGCGCAGCGTCGCGATCGTCATCGTGTCTCCTTCGTCGTCGGTGGTCGGGCCGCTCAGCGGGACATCTCGTTGAGCACGTCGATGGTGGCGGCGCCGGCCTTCCAGTTGCAGGCGCACAGCTCGTCGGACTGGAGGGCGTCGAGCTGGCGGAGGACCTCGTCGGTGTTGCGCCCCACGGACTCGGCGGTCACCGACACCGACTGGATGACGTTGTTCGGGTCGACGATGAAGGTGGCCCGGTCGGCCTCGCCCGTGGCCCGCTTGATGCCGAGGGCCTCGACGAGCTCGCGGCTGAGGTCGCTGGCCATGGGGAAGGGCAGGTCCTGAAGCTTGTCGTGGCTGCGGCGCCAGGCGTAGTGGGTGAACTCGTTGTCCACTGAGACGCCCAGGACCTCGCAGTCGCGGTCCTTGAACTCCTCGTAGAGGTCACCGAAGGCGGCGATCTCGGTGGGGCACACGAAGGTGAAGTCCTTGGGCCAGAAGAACACGACGCGCCAGGTCCCCTCGGGCACCTCGGAGGACACGGTCGTGAAGTAGTCCTCGGGACGGGTGGCGTCGACGTCCTTGAGGTTGCCGGGGATGACGGCAGTGAGGTTGTAGCTGGGGAACTGGTCACCGATGGTGAGGACGGGCATGGTGGATGCTCCTGGTTGGTTGTGTGGGTCTGGGTCGGTCTGTGCCGGCCGGTGTCGAGCGTGCTCGAGGCCCTCGCGGCGGTCCGCGATCGGTCCCGCCGCGGGCACGTGGGGGGTGGACGGCTGCAACGCTAGAGAGCCCACGCGATAGGCGCAACCATCGATAGTCCTATTAAATAGTAATCGACGCCTAATTAAGGCGGATGGTGGGGCAGTCGTGCCGTGCTGCCGACCTCGGCTTCGCCGGGCGCTGAACGCCGGGGCGGCCCCGGCGCGCCCGGTCAGGGTCCTGTCGTCATGAGGAGGTGGCGGTGAGGTGGCGGTGAGGTGTCGGTGAGGTGACGTTGACCGGTGCTGCGATCGGGCCGCGCCCCGTCTAGCCTCGGTGCCGTGACCTCATCCCACCCCGTCGCCACGGACGCGCAGGCGAGATCCTTGCGCGCTGACCTGGAGGAATCGGGCTGGGGCGTCGAGTCGGTGGCCCGGCTCCTCGGGCCGGCCGCCGACCGGGCCCTGCGCCGCGAGCTGCGTGCCCCCGCTGCGCGCGTCGTGCGCTCCGTGCTCGAGGAGGCGCGCCGCCGCGGTGGCCGGCCCGACCCGGTGTCCGTGCTCACCGCGCTGTTCATGCTCGGTGAGCCGGTCGGCGCCGATGAGCTTGACGCCGCGCTTCCGCGGACCAGGGCGGCCGGCGCCCGCGCGATCGGCCTGGTCGAGCCCGACCCGGCACCCGGGCTCGTGCGCGCCGTCGTCGACCTGCGCCCCCACGAGGCCACCGACGCCTCCGGTCACGTGCGCTGGTGGGTGGCCTCCGACGTCGGCGAGCTCGTCTCCGGGCGGTCGCTCGCGCCCGACCACGTCCTAGGCATCGGAGGGGCGGGGCTCACCCTGGCGGGCCTGACGCCCCGTGAGCCCGTGGGCACCGCCCTCGACCTGGGCACGGGCTGCGGCATCCAGGCGCTCTACCTCCTGCGTCACGCCGAGCGCGTGACCGCGACCGACGTCTCCGAACGGGCCCTGGCCTTCACGGCCTTCAACGCCGCCCTGGCGGGCACGGCCCCCGGGCGCCTGGAGCTCGTGGCGGGCTCCTTCCTCGAGCCCGTGGCCGGTCGCGCCTTCGACCTCATCGTCTCCAACCCGCCCTTCGTCATCACCCCGCCCGCCGTGCGGCGGGCCGGGGTGCCCCTCATGGAGTACCGCGACGCCGGGGGCCCGGTCCTGCCGACTCTCCTGCCCGCCGTCTCCCGGCACCTGAGCGCGGGCGGCACGGCGGTCATGCTCGGCAACTGGGAGCACCACGCCGAGCAGGGCTGGCGCGAGCGGGTCCGCGGGTGGCTGCCCGCCGAGCTGGACGCCTGGGTCGTCCAGCGCGAGGTCCAGGACCCTGTGGAGTACGCCGCCATGTGGCTGCGCGACGGAGGGACCGCTCCCGAACGAGACCCCGCCGGCTTCGAGGCGGCCCTCGGCGCCTGGGTGGAGGACTTCGAGGACCGGGGGGTGGCTGGGATCGGCTTCGGCTACGTCATCCTGCACCGCCCCCGCCGGGCGCGTGCCCCGTGGAGGGAGCTCGAGGAGATCAGCACCCCGACGGCGCCCGGCCTGGGGGAGCACGTCGCGCAGGTCATCGCGGTGCGCGAGGCACTGGCCTCGATGGACGACGAGGAGGTCGCCGGCCTGCACCCCGTCCTCGCCCCGGACGTCACCGAGGAGCGACACTACCGCCCCGGCCAGAGCGACCCCTCCGTCATCATGCTCAGGCAGGGAGGCGGCTTCAGGCGGGCGCTGCCCGCGGGGACCGCGATGGCGGCGCTCGTGGGGGTCAGCGACGGTGAGCTGTCGGTGAGGCAGGTCGCGCAGGCCGTCGCGGCACTGAGCGGCTCGGAGCCCTCGGCGCTGCTCGAGGAGATGGTCGGGCACGCCCGGGTCCTGCTCCACGCGCGAGTGCTCACCCTCGGCTGACCGGCGGCTCGACCTCCTCTTCGTACCTTGTGCGTTGAGAGCGTACGAGCAAGGTGCGAACTCGATGCTCAAGGTACGAACAGGGTGCGGGCTGAACGCGGGTCCGTGCGGAGCCGGTGCGGGCTCAGCCCTGGTCGTCCCGCGAGCCCGGCGTGGGGCCGTACCACCAGCGCACGGCGGCGCGCAGGAGGACGGATGTGAGCAGGATCGAGACGGTGAAGGCGATGACGCTCGTCGACTCCGGGCTCGTGGGGGCGACCGCCTTGACGAGCGCGGTGACCACGAGCCCGGTGAGCACGCAGACGACGACGTGCTCGACGATCGCCAGGACCGGCGGGCGTCCGGCCGGACGGCGCAGGGCGGGGGAGGTGTGTGACATGACTCCATGTCACCCGATGAGCGTGTGACTGCCGTGGGGCTCGTCTGTGGCGGTGCTGTGACGGGCCGGCTGCGTGTGCTGCGCTGGCGCACGGAGGGCTGCAGCGGACCGCGGCGCTCCCTGCAGGACCCTCAGGAGGCCGGGGCCGGCATCGCCGGAAGGGCGACGGTGAAGGTCGTGCCGTGCTCGTCCTCCGCTCCCTCGTCCTCGGCCCGGCGGGAGCTCACCGTCAGGGTGCCCCCGTGGGACTGGACGATGGCCAGCGCGATGCTCATGCCCAGTCCCGTCGACCCGGTCCGCCGCTCGCGGGAGGCGTCGGCACGGGCGAAGCGCTCGAAGAGGCGATCTCGCACCGAGGGGTCGATCCCGGGGCCGTCGTCGGCCACGGTGACGACGAGCTCCTCGCCGTCGGGACCCCTGCGGCGCGACAGGGTCGTGCGGACGCGGCTGCCCGCGGGGGTGTGGACGCGGGCGTTGGCCAGGAGGTTGACGAGTACCTGGCGCAGCCGCGCCTCGTCGCCCTCGACCAGGGGCGGCTCGGGCTCGAAGTCCTCGAGGTCCTCGATCCCGTCGGCGCCCTCGGGCGCGTCGAGCACCGGCAGGTCGAGCTCCCAGACGTGGTCGGGGCCCGCCGCCCGCGCGTCCGCGACGGTGTCGACGACGACGCTGACCATGTCGACCTCGTCGTGCCGCAGCTCGCGTCCGGCGTCGAGGCGCGCCAGGAGCAGCAGGTCCTCGACGAGGGCGGTCATCCGCACCGACTCGGAGTGGACGCGCTCCAGGGCGTGGGTGGCCTGCTCGGGCAGGGCGGCGTCGGCCCCCTCGCGGGCGATCAGCTCGGTGTAGCCGCGGATCGAGGCCAGCGGGGTGCGCAGCTCGTGGGAGGCGTCGGCGACGAACTGGCGGACCTGGGTCTCGCTGCGCTGACGCGCTGCGAGCGCGGCGTCGACATGGCCCAGGAGCGTGTTGAGCGCGGTGCCCACCTGCCCGACCTCCTCGGAGGAGGCGAGGTCCTCGTCCGGGACCCGCTCCTCGATGCTCACCTCACCGCGGGCCAGGGGCTGGGAGGCCACGCGCTGAGCGGTCTGCGCGACCCGCTCCAGCGGGGCGAGCGAGGATCGGATCATCGACCGTCCCGCCAGGGCGACGATGAGCGCACCGAGCAGCGCGATCGAGCCCTCGATGATGAGGTGGGTGCGCACGATGCGGTTGTCGTCCTCCATCGACAGGCCGGTGACGACCGTGTCCCCCGAGACCGTGTCGCGTGCCACGAGGATCCTGTAGTCGCCCAGTGACGAGATGTGCACCGAGACCGGCTCGCCGGTGACCTTGAGGGCGAGCAGCGCGGATGACTCCGCCTCCGAGAGGGTCTGGTAGGTGCCGGTGGCGTCGATGTAACCGGCCTTGAAGGTGGAGGTGCTCGACCCGCCGGAGGTCCCGGCCCCCGAGGCGATGACGCTCAAGGTGCCGGTGGACTGTCCCGGGGCGTCGAGGCCGGCGGGCACGGGGCGGTCCTCGTCGTCCTCCTCGGTCCGCAGGCTCGGGCAGGACGAGGGATCCTCCGAGGCGGCGCAGGTGGCCGAGGCTCCGGGGACGATCTGCGGGTTGGTGCCTGCGTCGTCATCGGCTCCGTGGCGGCGGTTGGCGGCGCGCTCGGAGGCGGCCACGAGCTGCTCGTCGAGACGGTCCATGAGCGTGTGGCGCAGCGTGAGCGTCGACAGGGCGCCCATGATCGCCGCCATGATGAGGACGAGGCCCAGCACACCCGCGACGAGCCGGGTGCGCAGGGACCGGGGCCGGGGCGGACGGGGCGCGCGCCGCAGCCGGCTCACCGCGGCGCCCCCGCCCACCGCGACGCCGAGGCGGGCGGACGCGGGCTCATGGCGTGGACCGGGGGGACGCGGAGGTGGTGTCGGCCGGCTTGAGGACGTAGCCGACCCCTCGCATCGTGTGGATCATCGGCTCGCGTCCCTTGTCGATCTTGCGGCGCAGGTAGGAGATGTAGAGCTCGACGATGTTGGCCTGCCCGCCGAAGTCGTAGTTCCACACCCGGTCCAGGATCTGCGGCTTGGACAGGACGCGGCGGGGGTTGCGCATGAGGTAGCGCAGCAGCTCGAACTCGGTGGCGGTCAGACGGATTTCGTCCTCGCCGCGCCACACCTCGTGGGAGTCCTCGTCCATGCGCAGGTCGCCGACCTCCAGGAGCGAGTCCGGCTTCTCGGACGAGGCCCCGGACCGACGCAGGAGGGCGCGCAGGCGGGCCACCACCTCCTCGAGGGAGAAGGGCTTGGTCACGTAGTCGTCCCCTCCGGCGGTCAGCCCCGCCACCCGGTCCTCGACAGCGTCCTTGGCCGTGAGGAACAGCACAGGCACGTCCGGGCTGTGTCCGTGGATGCGCCGCATCACCTCCAGCCCGTCGAAGTCGGGCAGCATGATGTCGAGCACGACGACGTCGGGATCGGTCTCCTGGGCGGCCCGGACGGCGGCGATCCCGGTGCCTGCGGTCGTGACCTCCCAGCCCTCGTATCGCAGGGCGGAGGCGAGCAGGTCGGCGAGCATCTGCTCGTCGTCGACGACGAGGACACGGATGGGGGACCCGTCTGGGCGGACGAGGGTCTCTGTCGCATCAGTCATGGGCCGCATTCAACCCCGTCTCCCTGTGACGGGACTGTGGATCCCCACTGTGACGCAAGGCTCCGAAAGGCCTGTGATCAAACTGTGTACTGCCCTTCGGGGCCGATCGCGTAATACGCTACTGACGTCATCGCGTGCGCGGGCCAGTGATCGGCCTTGCTAGCACTGCTCCCCTCTCCCGCACCTGGAAGCACACAGTGGAAACCATCAAGGACAACGAGCGCCTCTTCGATGCCGAGGACGTCTTCTTCTCGACGACCGACCGCAAGGGTGTCATCCGCTGCTCGAACCGGACCTTCGTCACCCTCGCGCGCCACCCGCGGGAGGAGATGATCGGCGCCCCGCACAACATCATCCGTCACGACGACATGCCGGGCGGCGTCTTCAAGCTGCTCTGGGACGACCTCGAGGCCGGACGGCCGGTGTGCACCTATGTGCTCAACCGTGCCGGCGACGGCCTCGACTACTGGGTCTTCGCCACGGTCAGCGCCGTCGAGGACGGCTATGTCTCGGTGCGCACCAAGCCGCTCAAGACCGAGACCCTCGACGTCGTGCGCGAGGTCTACGGCAGGGTCCGCGACCTGGAGCGCAAGGCCGACGAGGAGGGCGTCTCGCGCCGGGAGGTCGCGGAGCGAGGGGCCCAGGCCCTGACCTCCGAGCTCGCCGAGCTGGGCTTCGACTCGCTGGCGGCCTTCAGCAGGTCGGCGCTCCCCGAGGAGGCCTCCCTCCTCGTGGGTGAGGGCGTCAAGGTGCCCCGGCGCGAGGAGGCTGAGGGCTCGGCCGCCACGATCCTGAGCCTGGCCGGGGCCATCGAGGACGACTCCGAGACCCTCGTCGGCCAGATGGCCGAGTACCGGGCCCTGCTCACCGGCCTGGGCGAGTGGGCCCAGGGGGCGCCGGCGATCGTCGAGCGCGCCCGCCGGACCGGCGAGCTCGTCAGCATCCTCCACAGCGAGGACCCCGAGTCCTCGGTCCCGGACGTCGCCGGGCGCATCACCGAGCGCACGACCCGTGCGGTCGAGCGCCTGGGCGGTCTGACCGACTCGGTGTCGGCGCTCTACGACGCCGTCGAGGACCTCGTGTTCCACGCCCCCCTCATGCGCCTGCACACGATCGTCCTGGGCTCCTACGCCGCCGCGGTCATCGACGGCACCGAGGAGGACGTGCCCGCGGCGATGGCCGAGCTGCACCACGCCCTGGCGGCGGACCTCACGGCCGTCGCGACGGTGTGCACGACCCTGAGGGAGCAGATCGACGCGATGGACGCGGTGCTGCGCGAGGTGGTCTCCGACCTCGACCGCACCCGTCGTCCCTTCGACCGGTGGCTGCGGGCGCTCCAGGGTGAGGGCGCCTACCTCTCCGAGGGGGTCGAGGGTGACATCCCGGCGCTCCTGAGCGAGGCCGAGGAGCTGTCGGGGACCGGGTTCCCCGAGGTCGGGGCCCTGGCGGTCCTGGCTGCGCGCTGCCGTGGACTCGACCTGTCCTTCGACTCCGAGGCGATGGACTTCAGGGTCGACGGCATCCGAATTGCGATCGAAACGTTGTAGCAACGACTACCATCGCAACCGTGTTGAATGTTATCATTCTCCAAGTTATAGATTAGTTATTCGTGCTGTTGTTGTGCCGGTCCCGGTCGTCGGGGTGCGGGGCGTGCACGGACCGGACGAGGGAGTAGGAAGACGTGGAGTCGCAGGTCGGGTATGAGCGGTTCTTCGAGCCGGACGACATCTTCTTCTCGACGACTGATGCCAAGGGTGTCATTCAGCGGTCGAACCGCACCTTCGACACCCTGTCCCGCTACTCGCGCGAGCGGCTGACCCGATCGCCCCACAACATCATCCGGCACCTGGACATGCCCGCCGGCGTGTTCAAGCTCATGTGGGACGACCTCGAGGCGGGCCGCCCCGTGTGCGCCTATGTCGTCAACCGTGCCGCCGACGGCCTGGACTACCGGGTCTTCGCCACGATCGTCCCGCTGCGCGGCGGCTACCTGTCGGTGCGCACCAAGCCCTTGGACACTGCGACCCAGCAGGCCGCCGAGGAGGTCTACCGCCGGGTGCGCGCCCGTGAGCGCGAGCTCGCCGCGCGAGGCGCCTCGCGCCGTCAGGTCGGGGAGTACGGGGGAGAGGAGCTCGCCCGCGAGCTGCGGAGCCTGGGCTTCGACTCCCTCCACGCCATGACGCTGTCGGCGCTGCCCCGGGAGGTCTCCTCCCTGGTCTCCGCGGGTATCCGGGTGCCTCAGCCCCCTGCCATCGACGGTCCGGTGACCCAGATCCTCTCGGTGGTCCAGCAGATCGAGCGCGACACCAACCTTCTTGTCTTCGAGCTCGAGGAGTACCTGCGTCTGCTCACCGCCCTGTCGGCCACGAAGGGTGTCATGCTCGACGTCGCGTCGCGGGCTGAGTCCTACGGGCGGCTCGTGGGCGGTCGGCCCCTCGACGACAGGGAGCGGGCCGACGCGCTCGCCGCGCGGATCATCGAGCTGACCTCGCAGGCGGCGCCGGCCATGCGGGCGCTTCCCGAGCGCATGTCCCGCCTGCAGAACTCCGTCCTGGAGCTGCGCTTCTCCGTGGGGCTCATGCGCCTGCTCACCCTCATGGTGGGCCGCTTCGCCCGCTCGGTGCTCGACGGCTCCGAGGAGGAGCCGGTCGCCTCGATGAACGACCTGTGCGGCGCCCTGGAGGACGGTTTCTCCCGCCTGGCTCCCCTGTGCGGGGAGGTCGAGCGCGGTGTCGCCCAGCTCGACGCCGAGCTCGGCTCGATCACGCCCAACCTGGACCGTGCCGTGCGCCGTCTGAGCCAGTGGGTCGACAAGCGAGGCGGCGGCAAGGTGACCCCTCAGGTCCTCGACGAGGCGGCCGCCCTCGCGCAGCGCGGCACCCCCGAGGTCCGCGACATGGCCGCCCTGGCCGCCGAGTGCCGCGGGCTGCACCTGCCCTTCGACGAGGCGGTCATCAACCAGCGCCTCGCCTTCCTGCGCTCGGCCCTGGCACAGCTGGCCTGAGGCCCGGCTCCCGCGGCCGCGCCCGGACGGGGCGGCCTGTCGATGCGTTACAGTCGCCCGCAGGGAGACGCGTCCCGGTCTCCCGCGCTCCTCGTGCGTCCCCGGCGCGCAGTGAGTCGTCGGACCATCGCCAGGAAGGTTGCCGTGTCCAAGAAGCTCGTCATCGTCGAGTCCCCGAACAAGGTCCGGTCCATCGCTGGGTACCTCGGACCGGATTTCGACGTCGAGGCGTCCGTCGGTCACATCCGCGACCTTGCCCAGCCCTCCGAGCTGCCCGCGCAGATGAAGAAGGGCCCCTACGGTCGGTTCGCGGTCGACGTCGAGGACGGGTTCACCCCCTACTACGTCGTCAACCCCGACAAGAAGAAGACGGTCGCCCAGCTGCGCAAGGCGCTCAAGGAGGCCGACGAGCTCTACCTGGCCACCGACGACGACCGCGAGGGCGAGGCCATCGCCTGGCACCTTCTCCAGGTGCTCAAGCCCACCGTCCCGGTGCGCCGCATGACCTTCACGGAGATCACCCAGGAGGCGCTCACCCGTGCCCTGGCCTCGACCCGGGACCTCGACACCCACCGGGTCGACGCCCAGGAGACCCGACGGATCCTCGACCGCCTCGTGGGCTACGAGGTCAGCCCGGTGCTGTGGCGCAAGGTGCGTGCGGGGCTGTCCGCGGGACGGGTCCAGTCCGTGGCCACCCGCCTCGTGGTCGAGCGCGAGCGCGAGCGCATGGCCTTCGTCGCAGCCGGGTACTGGGGGGTCGAGGCCGAGCTGAGCGCTGCCCGGGGGGTGCTCGACCCTGAGGTGCGTCGCGACTCGGTCTTCACGGTGCGCCTGACCACCCTCGACGGGCGTCGGGTGGCGACCGGCAGGGACTTCACCGACGCGGGCGGGCTCCGGCCGGCCGCCGTCAAGGCGGGCACCGTCCACCTCCATGAGGTCGGGGCCAGGGCGGTGGCTGCCGCCGTCGAGCACGGCAGTCCTCGGGTGGCCGAGGTCGAGGAGAAGCCCTACAAGCGGCGTCCGGCCGCGCCCTTCACGACCTCGACCCTCCAGCAGGAGGCCTCCCGCAAGCTCCGCATGAATCCGCGCGAGACGATGCGGGTGGCCCAGGCGCTGTACGAGAACGGGTTCATCACCTACATGCGCACCGACTCCACGGTGCTGTCCGGCCAGGCCGTGTCCGCAGCCCGCGCCCAGGTGGCCGAGCTCTACGGACCCGAGTACGTGCCCGCCAAGCCGCGCGTCTACGCCACGAAGGCCAAGGGCGCCCAGGAGGCGCACGAGGCGATCCGTCCGGCCGGCGACCACTTCCGCACCCCGGCGCAGGTCGCCTCGAGCCTGAGCGGTGCGCAGTTCCGCCTCTACGAGCTCATCTGGAAGCGCACGGTCGCCTCCCAGATGGCCGACGCCGTCGGGTCGACGGCCACCGTGCGCGTCGAGGTCGACCTCACCCCGGCCGACGGCGGCTCGCGAGACGCGGGCCTGACCTTCTCAACCGCGGGGCTGAGCGCATCAGGCACGGTCATCACCTTCCGAGGGTTCCTCGCGGCCTACGAGGAGGGGCGGGACGCCGAACGCTACGCCGAGGCCGCGGCGGGCGGCACGGGGGAGGCCGGGGCGGGCAAGGAGACGCGTCTGCCCGCACTGACCGTCGGCCAGGAGCTCGACGCGCTGAGCGCCGAGGCCGCGGGCCACCAGACCACCCCGCCGCCCCGCTACACCGAGGCGTCCCTCGTCAAGGCCCTCGAGGAGCGGGAGATCGGACGTCCGTCGACCTACGCCGCGACGATGTCGACGATCTCGGACCGCGGGTACGTCGAGCACCGTGGCCAGGCCCTTGTGCCGACGTGGCTGGCCTTCGCCGTGACCCGGCTCCTGGAGGAGAACTTCGCCGAGCTCGTCGACTACGACTTCACCGCCCTCATGGAGGCCGACCTCGACCGGATCGCCGCGGGGGAGCAGGACCGGGTGGCCTGGCTCACGCGCTTCTACTACGGTCAGGCAAGGGGCTCCGGTGACACCGGGGGCGCGGCGGGCGCTGAGGGAGCCAGCGGCCAGGAGACCGGAGGCGGGCACCGGGAGCACGGTCTGCGTGCGATGGTGGAGAACCTCGGCGAGATCGACGCCAGGGCGGTCAACTCCATCGAGATCGGGCAGGGGATGACGCTGCGGGTAGGGCGCTACGGCCCCTACCTGGAGGACTCCGAGGGCAAGCGCGCCAACGTCCCGGCAGGCATCGCCCCTGACGAGATGACGGTGGACAAGGCTCTCGAGCTCTTCGCCCGTGCCGCGGACGACGGTCGCGAGCTGGGAACCGACCCGAGCACGGGCCACGTCATCATCGCCAAGGACGGTCGCTACGGCCCGTACGTCACCGAGGTCCTCCCCGAGCCCGAGCCGCAGGCCGAGTCCTCGGCGACGGAGGGAGCCAAGCCCGCCCGGCGATCGAGGAAGGCGGCGGCGCCCAAGCCGCGCACAGCCTCCCTCCTGCGCAGCATGGACCTGGCCACCGTGACCCTCGACCAGGCCCTCGACCTGCTCAGCCTGCCGCGTGTCGTCGGGCAGGACCCCGACAGCGGCGAGGACATCACCGCACAGAACGGTCGCTACGGCCCGTACCTCAAGAAGGGCTCCGACTCGCGCTCCTTGGACGATGAGGAGCAGATCTTCACCGTCACCCTCGACCAGGCCCTCGAGCTCTTCGCCCAGCCCAAGCGTCGTCGCGGCCAGGCCGCCGCACGGGGGCCGCTGCGCGAGCTCGGCGAGGACCCGGTCTCGGGCCGGCCGGTCGTCATCAAGGACGGGAGGTTCGGCCCCTACGTCACCGACGGCGAGGTCAACGCGACCCTGCGTCGTGGTGACGACCCGGCGACGGTGACCCCCGAGCGCGCCTACGAGCTCCTAGCCGACAAGCGTGCCAAGGGCCCGGCCAAGAAGCGCACGAGCCGCGGCTCCTCGACCGGGCGCTCCTCGGGTTCGACGACGAAGAAGGCGGCCTCGACGAAGAAGGCTGCCTCGACCGCCCGGCGCTCCGCGAAGTCGACCGGGACGGCGGACGGAGCATCGCCGACGGTCTCGGAGGACTGAGCCGACCAGGGTGAGCAGCGGCAGGATCCGGCGAGCCCGTGCGACCCCCCTTCTGCGTGGTATCTCCATGAGCCTGGAGTCGACGTCGGAGACGACGTCTGCCAGCTGCCTGGCGCCGAGCTCGGGATGGAAACGGTCGGGGCGCACGATCGTGCGCAGGAGGGAGTCGCACACGACGAAGGCGTCAACCGCCGGCAGGTCGATGAGGCAGTCGACGAGGGTCGACACCACAGTGGTGACCGGCAGTCCGTTCACGACCGTCAGGTCGTGCGCCCCGACCCAGGGCCGGTGATGACGGTGGAGCACCACCTTCCGTCCCAGCTGCTCGTCCCGTGCCACGGGGGAGGAGCGTGCTGCTCGCCCGTCCAGGCCCTTGGTTCGTTCCCCGCCGTAGACGAGCACTGGGAGCGCCACGGAGGACGGCGAAGGGTGTGATGCCTGGATGAGATGCCTCCTCACGCATGCGTTCCCGCCAGGCGCATGAGTTCTGGCGGTTTGCGGGTGCCTAGCGCATGCAAACCGCCAGAACTCATGCACTCGCCAAGTGTGGTGTCCCAGGCCTGCTGGGGGGTGATGCGCCCGGGCAGGGTCTGGTGGGGTTCAGGGCGGCGCCGTTGTCGGTCAGCAGCCTCTGGGGCACCCCGTGCGCGGCCACGCCCTTGTCGAACACCTCGATCGCCGCCTGGCTGGTCTCGGCGTCGGCGGCCAGGGAGGCCACCGCCAGGCGCGAGTGGTCGTCGATGAGCTGGAAGATGACGGTCTTGCGCCCACCGGCCAGCACGTACTCGGTGGCGTCCATCTGCCAGCAGGCGTTGGGAGCGGGGTAGACGAACCGCCTCCACGCCGCGCGCGGCCGCTTCCTGGGCTCGGGCCGGGACACGCCCTCGCGGCGGAAGACACGCGCCAGCGACGCCCTGACCTCCAGGGCCTGGCGGCCCACCTGGTCACTGATGCGGGTAGGACTGCTGGCCGGCCTGGTCGAGCCAGGCTCGAGGGCCGCTGCCTGGCCCTGCGAGCGGGCCCTGGCCCGTACCGCGTAGAACGTCTTACGGTTGATGCCCTCCTGACGGCAGAACGAGGTCACCGCGCCCCGGTCTCGCCGGGCACGCGTCGCTGAACTGCGACGTCGGTGCGACGGCCTCGCCTCGTCGCACGCCTATGGTCACGGGTGTGCGGCCGCGAGCCGCCGCCGCTAACCTGGCATCGCTACCACGAAGGACACCTCATGCACGCCCCCCGTTTTCTCACTCCCGTGACCATCGTCCTCCTGGGCCTGTCCCTGGGAGCCTGCTCCATCAGCCTGGGTGACGGTGCGGACAGCGGCTCGCCGGCGACGGCCACCGCGACCGGTGCGGCCGAGGACCGTTCCACCACGGAGGCCGCCCTCGAGGACAGCACGGCTGAGGACGCAACGGCCGGGATCTCGGACCCCGACTGGCTGGCGGTCCTCGAGGACGAGGAGGCCTCCGAGGTCGTCTCCGGGGAGTACACGATCTCCACCGCCATGGGCACCTACAACCTCACGGGCGACCTCGACTCGCTGACCATCGAGGGCGCGATGAACACGGTTGCCGCGGGCGACGTGGGTACGCTGACGATCTCGGGTGCTGACACGGTCGTCTACGTCCGCAGCGTCGAGACGGTCGTGCTCCAGGGCGCGGGCATCACCGTCCACTACCTTGAGGGAAACCCGGTCGTCTCCGACGCCGGCGTGGGCAACACCGTCGTCCAGGAGCAGTGAGGAGCCGATGAGACAGTCCGCCGCCACCGTCCTGCTCGTCGACGACGAGGCGCCGATCCGCGCCTCGCTCGGGCCGTACCTGGAGCGCAGCGGCTACCACGTGCTCCTGGCCAGCGACGGGATGGAGGCGCTGGACCTGCTCGGCTCCTACGAGGTCGACATCGTCGTCTCCGACGTCCTCATGCCCCGGATGGACGGGCGGGACCTCGTCCGCCGTCTTCGGGCCCGCGGCAGCTGGACGCCCATCATCCTGCTCACCCAGCTCGACGCCTCCTACGAGCGTGTCTCGGCCCTCGACGACGGAGCTGACGACTACCTGTCCAAGCCCTTCGACCCGGCCGAGCTCGCCTCACGCATCCGTGCCGTCCTGCGCCGCACGATGGGGGCCACCCAGCCGCTGACGGCTGCGAGCCGGCTCGTGGCGGGCTCCCTCGTCCTGGACCGGGTGACCAGGCGCGTCACGCTGGGCGGCCGGGAGGTCGTCCTGACTCCCAAGGCGGTGACGCTGCTCGACTATCTCATGAGCCACCCCAAGGAGTTCCACACCCGTGAGGCGCTCCTGTCGGCGCTGTGGGGCATCGACTTCGCCTCCTCGACCCGCGCCGTCGACCACCGTGTTCGTGAGATCCGTCGGGCCCTGGGCGACGACGCCTCCAGCCCGACCTACATCGAGACGGTGCCCTCGGTCGGTTACCGCTTCCGCGCCGAGGTCCACGTGTGAGCGCCGGCCCCGGATCCGGCCTCGGCGTCATCCGGTGGGTGCTGGCAGCCTCCGCGGTCCTGGCCGTGGCCGCCGCGGCCCACGTGGGGCTGCCCGACCTCACGGTGACGATCGCCTCCCGGGTGTCGCTGCTCCTCCTCGTCACCGGCCTGCTCGTCCTCCTGGCCGCTGCCCTCGTGTCCGGTGCTCGGCGCCGGGTCGAGGGTCGTGAGCGGGCAGCGCGTCTGCAGGCGCAGGAGGAGGCGCGCGCCAGGCACAGGCAGTTCCTGCGCCGTCTGGACCACGAGCTGAAGAACCCGTTGACGGCGGTGCGGGCGGCCGTCGCCGACGCCTCACGCACCGCCGGCCCCGCCCTGGGCCCCAACCTCGAGGTCGTTGACGCCCAGTCCCGGCGCATGAGCCGCCTGCTCACCGACCTGCGCAAGCTCGCCGAGCTGGAGACCTCGGCCCTGGCCCTGGAGGACGTCGACCTGGCCGAGACGGTCCAGGACGCCGTCGGGGCGGTCATCGAGGAGGCGGCCGGGCGAGGCGACGCGGTCCGGGTCCGCCTCGACCTGCCCGCGGCGCCGTGGCCGCTGCCCCATGTGCGCGGGGACGGCGACCTGCTCTACTCGGCGGTCTACAACATCGTCGCCAACGCGGCCAAGTACACCCCCGGCGGAGGGCTGGTCGAGGTTCGCGGGCGCGAGGAGGCCGGGAACGTGACCATCGAGGTGGCTGACACCGGCATCGGCGTGCCGGAGCAGGATCTCGAGATCGTCTTTCGTGAGCTCGGCAGGGCGGGCAACGCCCGTGGGCTGCCTGGGTCGGGGCTGGGGCTGGCGCTCGTGCGCACGATCGCAGAGCGCCACGGCGGGACGGTGGGCATGGCCTCGCGCGAGGGCGTGGGCACCCGAGTGTGGATGACCCTGCCGGTCTCGGGCCCCTCGTCGCCCGGTGCCCGCTGAGGCGGCTGAGGCGACAGGACCGTGTGCTCGGACCCCGGGCCACGTGGGAGCGAGGACCTCGAGGCGGCAGGGCCGGACCCGCGCCGTGGCCGCCACGCCCCGGGGACGGGGACGGGCGCGGGTCCTGTCGCGGAACGGCGACACCGAAGCGACCGCGGGGCGACACCGGCGGGGCTAGGTTACGGCCATGCAACGACACCGACTGCTTCCCCTCCCCGCCGTCGTCCTGGCTGCCGTGACAGCGGGCTCCCTCGCCCTGAGCGGCTGCGGGACCTCAGCCCCCCAACCCGAGGCCGCCGGCTCGTCGGCCACCACCGCGGCACAGGCCTCGACGGCCTCGGCCCAGGCCACGAGGTCCGCGAGCGCCACCGCGAGCGCCTCGACCGTGTCCGGCCTGCCCACCGCACCGGGCTACGAGGCCGGCCAGATCCCGCCGGTCCCCCTGTTCACGCTGCCCGACCTGTCCCTGCTCACGAGCTCGGCCTCCTCCTTCACCCCTGACCTCACCCGGGACATCTCCTCGGTGCCGGGCGTGACCGTGGCCCCGGCGCGCTGCGACGAGGCGGGCACGCTCCAGTCCTCCGGCCGCACCGCGACCTTCTACGGGGACGGGTCGGGCACGTACAGCGACAGCGACACGACCGTCAACAACTACGGTGACGGCTCGGGCACCTACACCGACGGGACGGTGGTCATCAACAACTACGGTGACGGCTCGGGCAACTACACCGACTCCGCCACGGGCATCACCATCAACGTCTACGGTGACGGCTCGGGCACCTACACCGACGGGACGCTGACCGTCAACGTCTACGGTGACGGCTCGGGGAACTGGACGAACAACGCCACCGGCGAGGTGATCAACATCTACGGTGACGGGTCGGGCAACTACACGAACACGACCACCGGGGTCGTCATCAACAACTACGGTGACGGGTCGGGCAACTACACCGACTCCGCGAACAACCTGGTGATCAACAACTACGGAGACGGGACCGGGTACGTCAACGAGGTCGAGGTCGAGGTCGAGGACCTGCCGCAGGTGCCGAGCATCGGGGACTTCCCCACGATCGACGCCATCAACCCGGTGGAGTCCTGCGGGACGGTCATCACCCTGGAGGACGGTGTTCTCTTCGACTTCGGATCCTCCCAGGTGCGTGCTGACGCGGCCGACACCCTCACGGCCCTGGCGGGGGTGCTCACGGACTCGGGTGCGCCCAGCGCCTTCGTCTACGGGCACACTGACTCGGTGTCGGACGAGGCCTTCAACCAGACGCTGTCGGAGGAGCGCGCCCAGGCGGTTGCCGACGCCCTGCGCGCCCAGGGCGTGACGGCCACGCTCGAGTCGGCCGGCTACGGGGAGACCCAGCCGGTGGCGCCCAACGAGAACCCTGACGGCACGGACAACCCGGCCGGGCGCCAGCTCAACAGGCGGGTCGAGGTCTTCGTGCCGGCCTTCTGAGGCCCCAGGGGCTGTGTCCCCTCGAGGGCGGGCGGGCCTCGTCGCGCCGACCGCCCGGCACGAGCCGGCGCCGGCGCCCCACGCAGCTGTCGTGGGGCACCGGCGCCGGCTCGTGCGCTGCGGGCGACGAGGGCGGCGCCCGGGCCAGGCGGTCGGCCGGCTCGGGGAGGCGTCGCGGGACTGCGACACCTCGGCGACCACAGGGCGACACGGCCGCCGTAGGTTACGACCATGCGCACCACACGGCACTCCACACGAGCCACCCGTTCCCTGTCCGCCCTGGCCTGCGGCGGCCTCGCCCTGGCCCTGAGCGCCTGCTCGATCAGCATCGGCTCACCGGCCTCGGAGCCCTCGCCCTCGACCCAGGACCAGGCCGTCGCCTCCCCCGCAGGCGCCGACGCCGCGGCGACCACCGCCCCGAGCGGGGCGAGGACGACCGGGACCCTGGCCTCGCAGGGATCCACCGCCTCGGCAGGCGGCCGCGAAGCGAGCGAGGAGGCGAGTGCGCAGGACCGTCCCGGCGCCCATGTCACCATCACCGACGCCGACTGGCTCGAGGCCGAGCAGGCCGTCGACCAGACGATGAGCGCGGGGGACGGAACGGTCGTCGTCTCCGAGGACAACGCCGACGTCCGGATCGAGGGCGACGTGACGACCCTGACGATCACGGGTGCCAACGTGTGGCTCGTGGCCGACTACGTCGAGAACCTCGTCATCGAGGGGGGCAACGCCAGCGTGTACGTCCGTGACCTCGGCACCGTCGAGGTCCGTGGGGCCAACGCCGAGGTCGTCTGGGCCGGCGACGCTCCCGTCGTCACCGACTTCGGATCGAACACGACAACACGCAGGCAGGGCCAGGACTGAGGAGGTCGCTGGGCAAGGGGCTCGGCGGTGGGGAGATGCTCCCCACCGCCGAGACGCCGTTCAGGGCCGGGCGCCTACTGGGCGAGGGCCTCGGCGATGGCCTCGGGCAGCGGGTCGATCGGGCAGACCTCCTCCTCGGCCGGGAGCTGCCCGGTGACGAGGAACTCGCTGACCTTCACCGTCGCGCAGCTGTTGATCCCCGTGGCGCCGTGCTGGAAGCCGGTGACCGTGAGCAGGTGGCTGGTGCCGAACTGGGAGTCCAGAGTCTGCGACCACGCGTAGGGGGTCTGGGGGTCACCGGTCACCCCGATGACGACGACGGGGTCGGTCGGGCTGAGCTCGGTGGTCAGCGGCCGGGCGGTGAGCCCCATGCCCTGGCAGTACGCCTCCTCCAAGGAGGAGGAGCCGATGAACCACGTCGTGAAGGGGTAGGCCTGGAGGTCGGCGAGGAGGTCCTGGGCCCACGCGGCGGCGTCGCCCTCGACGGGGTCGTCGGTGCAGGTGACGGCGGAGTACGCCGCGTTGGCCACCCGCACGGCCTCGGAGTCGGGGGTCGTGTCCTGCTGCCCGGTGCCCGGTGCCAGGGCGGCGACCCGTGCGAGCTCGGTGGCGTCCCGCTGGGTCATTGCCGCGCTCAGCGCCCGGGTGAGCGCGGGCCAGTACTCCTCACGGGCCAGGGCCAGGTTGGAGATGTTGTTGTGAAGGGTCATGCTGTCCATCTGGGCGGCCTGACCGTCGACGGTCATGGCGAGCGGCTCACTGGCCACGGAGGCGATGAACGAGACGAGCTGGGCGGTGGCCTCGTCAACCGAGCCCGTCAGTGGGCAGCCCTCCTGCCCCAGGCAGTACTCGAGGTACTCACGCACCCGCCCCTCCCGGGTGGCCATCTGCTCCTCGCGGGCCTGGTCGCGGGTCATGGAGATGTCGACGGCGCTGTCCAGGACGGTGCGCCCGACGTTGTCCGGGAAGAGCGCGGCGTAGGTCGCCCCCAGCTCGGTGCCGTAGGAGTAGCCGAGGTAGTCGAGGTCGTCCTCGCCGACGACGGCGCGCAGGACGTCGAGGTCGCGCGCGGTCTCGACGGTGCTCATGTGGTCAATGAGATCGGGGACCTCGGAGTACTGCCGGCAGGCCGCCGCCAGGGCGCTCCCGGCGGCCCTGTTGTTCTCGACGACGGCGGTGGCCTCACTCAGGTCGGTGTCCTTGGCGGCGCCGTCCTCGTCGCCGGGCGCGACCTCGACGTCCCCGGCGCCGGTGGAGCCCGTGTCCTCGGTTCCGCTCGGGGCGCTCTCCTCGGGGGCCCAGCAGGTGAGGTGGGTGGAGTCGCCGGTGCCGCGCGGGTCGAAGCCGATGAGGTCGTAGGAGGCGAGCATCTCGGGGGTGTAGCCGGGGGCGATGGCGGAGACGAAGGCGGTGCCGCTCTCACCGGGTCCGCCGGGGTTGAGGAAGAGCGCCCCGTTCTCCGCCTCTCCGTCAGAGGCGGCCTGTCGCCGCAGGGCGATGGAGATCGTCGTGCCTGTGGGGTCGTCGTAGTCCAGGGGCACGCTCACGGTCGCGCACTGGGCGTTCGCCGCCCCGTCGGCACAGGCCTCCCACGAGATCTCCTGGTTGTAGAAGGTCTCCAGCCCGGCCGGGACGGCAGGGGCGGTTGGCTGCGGGCTGGGCTCGGAGGAGGGTGTCGCGCTGGGGGCGGAGGTGGCGGCGGGCTGGGAGGTCGCAGGGACGGGATCGGCGCTCGCGGCCGGGCTCGGAGCGGTCGAGGTCACGCTGTCCGGGGTCGACGTGCCCTGGGGCTGCGTGGGTGCCGCCGAGGCGGCTGTCGGCCCGCTCGTCGGGTTCGGGCCGGCCCCCTGGGGGTCGAGCCCGGGCTCGCAGGCGGTCAGTGCGGTGGAGACGGCGAGGGCGGCCAGGGCGTAGGCGGCACGCCTGGTGCGCGTGGTCAGGTGTGGTGATCTCATGTCACGAACATATCACAACGTACATAGCGAATATGTACAGTGAGTGTGAGATGGCAGACAGATGAAGGCGTGTCTCGCTGCTGCGGATGCCGACGGGTCGGAGGGGAGGAGGGTGGTACTGCCTGGAATAACGCCGTTATCGGGGTGTGGAGTAGTGCGTCGAGGGGTGGTCCTGTCGCGCGGGAGATGCTGTGCGTGCGCACTGGTAGCCCGGCAACTGTATATAGTGTGCATGTGCGAAAGGAGTCGCCATGCCGCTCTCAGTCGTCCTGTCGAACACGGCGGGGGTCCCCATCTACGAGCAGATCAAGCGCCAGATCGAGGACTCGATCCTGTCGGGACGGCTCGAGGCTGATGAGCGTCTGCCCTCGATCAGGGCCCTGGCGCGCGATCTGAGGGTCAGCGTCATCACGACGACCCGCGCCTACTCCGACCTCGTCTCCGAGGGCTTCCTCGCCAACGTCCCGGGCAAGGGCTACTACGTCCTGCCCCGCGACTCCGCCTTCATCCACGAGCAGGTCCTGCGTGAGGTCGAGGAGCACCTCGGCCGCGCCGTCGAGAGGGGCCGGCTGGCCGGGCTCGGCGAGGTGGACCTGCACACCATGCTCGACACCGTCATGACCACCCTGGAGGACCAGTGAATCCCGTTGAGATCAGGCACCTGACGAAGCGCTACCCCGCCTTCGCCCTGGAGGACGTCACCTTCGACGTCGAGAAGGGGCTCGTCACCGGCTTCGTCGGCGCCAACGGATCAGGTAAGACGACGACCATCAAGGCGGTGCTCGGCATGATCCACCCCGACGCCGGCACCGCCACGACCCTGCCGCACGAGCGCATCGGCGTCGTCTTCGACTCCCCGCCCTACAACGGCGAGTGGCGCGCGCGGGACGTGGGCCTGGGCCTGGCGCCCTTCTACCCCACCTGGTCGGTCACGGACTTTGCCGCCGGGCTCGAGGAGGCCGAGATCGACCCGGCCGCCAAGGTCAAGGACCTCAGCCGCGGCAAGGGAATGCGCCTGCAGATGGTGGCCGCCCTGGCGCACAACCCCGAGCTGCTCATCCTCGACGAGCCGACCGCCGGCGTCGACCCCCTGGCCCGCTCGCAGATGGTCGACGCTCTCGCCCAGTACATGACGGTCGAGGATCACACCGTGTGGTTCTCCACCCACATCACCTCTGACCTCGACCGCCTGGCCGATCGCCTCGTCGTCCTGGACCGCGGCCGTGTCGTGGCCGCGGGCACCACCGAGGAGCTGTTGTCCTCGATGCGCGTCGTGCGGGGCACCCCCGAGCGGCTCACCGAGGAGATCCGCTCCCACGGCCTGGGGCTGCGCGCCACCGCCGTGGGATGGGAGGTCATGCTTCCCTCTGAGGCCGCGGAGGCGCTTGACGGGGTCGTCGTCGAGGAGCCGAGCATCGAGGACCTTGCCGTCCACATCGCCAAGGGGGTCGACCGTGACTGAGGCTGCTGGTGTCGTTGACGGCCCCGGTGCCACCGCGCGGCCCGCTCGGCAGGAGCCGGCGGCCCCGAGCCCCGGTCACCGGAGGCGCTCGCCGGTCCTCGCGCTGATCGGCATGGAGTTCATCGCCGTGTGGACCCCCCAGGCCCTGTGGATGGTGGCATACATGCTGATCGTGGGTGTGTCGATGTTCGTTCTCGACCTCTCCGACGCCGTCTCCGGGATTCTTCTCGGATCGATGGTCATCGTGGGGCTCAGCTCCTCCCTCCTGGAGGGGACTGACGATCGGCGGCTCCTGGCCGCGCTGCCGGTGAACCGGGCCCAGGTGGTCAACGCCTGGTGGCTCGTGGCCGGCATTGCGCTGGCGACGTTCCTGGGGCTGGTGGTCATGGAGGAGCTCGGCAAAAGGGGGTCGGTGGGGCAGGCAGAGCTGTGGATGGTCCTCGAGATCGCCGGTGGTGCAGTGGCCTTCCCGGTCTTCATGGCTCTGGCTGTGCGGGGCCCCAGGCGCTATCTCCTGTGGCTCGCCTACCTGGTCGTGAGCGTCGTGCCGGTGGCCCTGCTCTCCTTCATCGGGCCGGTCCGCCACTGGCTCGTCTCGGACTCCCCGCTGCGCTGGGCCCTCCTCGCGCCAGCAGCCCTCGTCATCGTCGTCTCGTGGTGGCTGAGCCACCGCATCTACGCAAGGCAGGACCATTGAGCGAGACCGCTGTTCCCATTGAGGGTCCTCGTTCCACCGTGCGGCCCGCTCGGCAGGAGCCGGCGGCCTCGCGCCCCGGTCACCGGGGGCGCTCGCCGGTCCTCGCGCTGCTCGGCCTGGGGCTCGCCCCCGTGCGGAGCCGTCGAGTCCTGTGGGTGCTGGGCTACGTCCTGGTCGTGTCCGTGCTGGCGCCCGTTCTCGATCTCCCCGTGGTCGCCTACGCCACGGTTGGCAGCGTGTGCCTTGTCCTCGGGTTGAGCGGCGTCCTGTGGCCGACAGCAGACAGCCGGAGGTTCTTGGCCGCGCTGCCGGTGAGCCGGGCCCAGGTGGTCAACGCCTGGTGGCTCGGGGCGGGGCTGTGGTCGACCGTCTGCCTCGGCGGGCTCGTCGTCGTGTCCTTCCTTGCGGGACAACCTGTGTGGGTGGCTCTTCTGGGCGCGGCCGTCGAGACGGTTGCGGCCTCCCTGGCCCTGCCGGTGTTCCTCGGGGGTCTGAGCCTTCGGCGCTACCTTCTGTGGTTCGGGCTGCTCGTCGTGAGCGTCGTGCCAATGGCCCTGCTCTCCTCCGTCGGACCGGTCCGGCACTGGCTCGTCTCGGACTCCCCGCTGCGCTGGGCCCTCCTCGCGCCGGCAGCCCTCGTCGTCGTCGTCTCGTGGTGGCTGAGCCACCGCATCTACGCAAGGCAGGACCATTGAGCGCCACCGTCCCAGTCGTGAGCACGCCGGCGCCGGGTGGGCGCCTCCGGCGCCCGAGGGCGCTCCTGGCACTCATCCGCCTCGACCTCATGATCCTGTCTGGTCGGGCCGCACTCGTCGGCTGTGCGGTCGTCCTCGTCGCGATCAGCGCTGCCATCGCCCTCATGCCGGACGACACGACCATGATCGGCAGTCTCATCGGTCTAGGAGGGTGCTTGGGCCTTGTGGGCCTCTTCCAGGACCTCGCCGAGAGGGAGGCGGGCAGGCGGATGCGAGCGGCCCTGCCGGTCAGCCGCCACGAGGTGCTTGACGCCTGGTGGCTCGCGGGCGGGGCGGGGTTCCTCGCGGCCACCGGTGTGTCGATGATCATCGCCTCTCTGCTGCCGGTGAACACGGCCCTGCCCGTCCCGGTCCTGGCGGTGCTCGTGGCAGCGGTCCTCGCCTCGAGCGTCCCTCTCGTGCTCGGCCGCAGGGGGACCAGTCGCGTGACGGCGATCCTGGCACTCCTCTTCGTCGAGGGCCTCGTGGCGGGATTCCTGGCCAGGGTTCTTGGCGGCCGACTGGAGACGGCTGTCCTTGCTGCCATCCTTGGGGCCGGGTTCGCGGTCGTCGTCGTCTCGTGGTGGCTGAGCCACCGCCTCTACGCAAGGCAGGACCATTGAGCTCCACACGCACTCCGAGGGAAGACGTCCCGGGGCCCGGCCGCGTGCTCCACAGCGGGGCGGACGCAGGCCTGCGCCTGGCCCTCAGGCTCGACCTCCTCGTCCTGCGCGGGCCCCATGTCCTCGGCACGTGCTGCGCCCTCCTGCTCGCCCTGGGCGGCGACCTCCTGCTCGGGAAGGTCGCCTGCACGCCGATCGCGGGCGCCGTCCTTGGCCTGGGCACCCAGGCGGGGCAGTGCGCGGTCGACCGGAACCGGGGACTGGACCGCCTCTACGCCTGCCTGCCCCTGAGCCGAAGGGAGCATGTCGCGGCGCGCTGGATCGAGGGCCTGGGCATCGTGGCCCTCGCGCTCGTGCCCACCGTCCTGGCCGCTGCCCTGACCGGGGAGTGGGACTCGCTGGCCCGCTACGGGACCTGCCTCGTCGTGTCGATAGGAGTCGGCGTGCCCGTCTTCCTGTGCCTTCCGGCGGATCCTGCGCTGCTGGCCTGGGCGATGGGAACCGGCGTGCTCATCGCAGGCCTGTACGGGATCCTTCTCGTCGTGCCGGTCACTGGCCACGTCCTCGCCTCGGGCGCCCTTGTCACCTGCCTGGTGGTCCTCGTCGGCTCCTGGGCCGTTGCGTGGTCGTGGTACGCACGCCAGGACCACTGAGACCGGGTGAGGTCGCCCTGTCCCCGGCCCTCGACACGCTGAGGCCATGACCAAGGCAGCCCACGCCCCCGGGCCGACCGATGCGCAGGGCAGGCCCGGCAGTGACCGGGGGTGTCCGGGGACCGTCCCGGCTCACCGCACCGGGTCGGCTCGGCCCGTGAACCAGCGGGTGACCGAGGAGCTGTAGACGGTCAGGAGCGAGGCGGCGCCCAGCAGGCGCGTCTCCCCAACGCTCAGCTTGAGGAGCGTGTCCGTCGGCCAGACGGCCTCGGTCTCCACGTGCGGCGCGGCCAACACGACGAGGGACATGAGGACGCACACGATGAGGCCGGGGACGACGAGAGCCCTGAGGACGGCGAGGTGGCGGCGCGAGGTGATGAGCCTGAGAGCCACGGTCCCCAGGACGAGGGCGAGGCCGGTGGTGAGCCATGCGCCCATCACGTCCAGGGGCTCGGCAGCGGAGTACTGGACCTGGATGCCGGATCGGAGCACGGTGGGCAGGCGCAGATCGGACTCGTCATAGGCGGGGCTCACCGAATTGGCGATCCGGGCTGAGACCATGGAGTACGCCGCGATGGTCACGATGAAGGCCGAGAAACCGGCAAGAAGCACGACACCAGCCGGAGGATCGCACCGCCGCGCGCACTCGAGCGCCGCCATGACCCCGCAGGCGATCATGAGACAGCCCTGGTACAGCTCGCACCACTCGACGGGCGTGATCCCATCCGTGGACAGGCTGCTGTCCAGACCGGCCCTGACCAGGTCGGAGACCCAGGGGACGACCTGGTCCAGCCCGAGGATCCCCAGAGCGACTACCCACGACGGGGTGCTGCGCCGGATGGCCTGTCCGACGGCGCAGCTCGTGATGACGACGAGGGGGCGTGCAGGACCAGGAGAAACAGGATCACGGGCGGCTGGACGATGAGGTACCACTCCGGCCCCAGCTCCTTGACGAAGGTGACGAGGGTGATGAGGACGGAGGCCACAGCGGTCAGCGCCACCATGACCTGCAGGGCGCTCAGGTTTGTGCGCGAGGCCCTCGGCGGTGTGGCGGGGACGAGACGGTTGATGGACGTATCGGGCTGCGCAGGGTCGCGGACGTCGCTCGATGGTGGACGCCGAGGCAAGTGGCCGGACGGAGACATGCCATGATCCTCCTTCGTCCTCGATGAGTAGGTCCAGGAACAGAGCATGAAGGCACGGGGTGAGTACTGCCCATCCCGGCCAGTCCCTGCGCCCAGAGCGCGGCACCGCGGCGTCGGGGGCGGGGCGCCACCGCCGCCCGATACGCTGGAGCCGTGACCCACGTACCTCACGACCCCCGGACCGCTTCCGCCGGGTACCCGGGCGTCCTCATCTCCTTCGAGGGGGGTGACGGCGTGGGCAAGACGACCCAGATCCGTATCCTCGCCGACCTCCTGGCGGCCGCGGGGGTCGACCACCTCCTGACCCGCGAGCCGGGGGGCACACGTCTGGGCGCCTCGATCCGCGAGCTGCTCCTGCACGGGGAGGAGGTCTGCGCGCGCGCCGAGGCGCTCCTGTACGCCGCCGACCGGGCCCACCACGCCGCCACGCTCATCCGTCCCGCCCTCGAGCGCGGGGCGGTCGTCCTGACCGACCGCTACCTCGACTCCTCGATCGCCTACCAGGGGGCGGCCCGGTCGCTGGGGCCCGAGGACGTTCGCTCCCTGTCCCTGTGGGCGACCGACGGCCTTGTGCCCGACCTGACGATCCTGCTCGACGCCGACCCTGCCCTGGCCGCACAGCGCACGGCGGCCCGTGGCGCGACGGACCGGCTCGAACGCGAGCCCGACGCCTTCCACAGCTCCCTGCGCACCGCCTTCCTCGACCTGGCCGCCTCCGAGCCCGCCCGCTTCGTCGTCATCGACGCCGACCGTCCCGTCGACCAGGTCGCCGACGAGGTCATCGAGGCCGCCGTCGGTGCCGTGCGCGCCCACGGGGCCCGTCTGACCTCCGGCGCCCGCCAGAGCGTGCTCATGGGACTGGAGGCCTTCGTCGCCGCCGCCGACGCCCACCGCAGGAGGGGCCGATGAGCGTGTGGGCCGACGTCGTCGGCCAGGAGGCCGTCGTCGCCGTCTTCGAGGCCGCCGCCCGCAGCGCCCGCCACGAGGCGCAGCGGCGCGCTGACGGGGTCCGGCCGGAGCCGGGTCGCGCCGCGGGGGCTGGCTCCGCGATGAGCCACGCCTGGCTGGTCACCGGCCCGCCGGGCTCGGGCCGGTCGACCGCCGCGCGGGCCTTCGCGGCCAGCCTCCAGTGCACGGGGCCGGAACCCGGCTGCGGGAGCTGCAAGCCCTGCCGGGAGGTCATGGACGGCAGCCACCCCGATGTCGTGCGCCTGGCCACCGACAAGCTCCTCATCACGATGGAGGAGGTCAAGGGGCTCATCGGGGAGGCACAGCGACGTCCCTGGTCGGGGCGCTGGCGCGTCATCCTCGTCGAGGACGCCGACAGGATGGTCGAGCGGACCACCAACGTGCTCCTCAAGTCGATCGAGGAGCCGCCCCCGCAGACGGTGTGGATCCTGTGCACGCCCAGCGCCGAGGACGTCCTGCCCACGATCCGCTCCCGCTGCCGCCTCGTCACCCTGCGCGTGCCGCCGGCCGAGGCCGTCGCCGAGCTGCTCGTGCGGCGCGACGGCGCCGATCCTGCCCTGGCCGCCAGGGCGGCCCGCGCGAGCCAGTCCCACATCGGCCTGGCCAGGCACCTGGCCACCGACCCCGGAGCCTGGCAGCGGCGCCGACGGCTCCTGGAGGCCCCGGTCTCGCTGCGCAGCGTCGGGGACGCCGTCCTGGCGGCAGCCGAGCTTGTTGAGGCCGCCCAGGCCGAGGCTGACGAGGCCACCGCCGAGCGCGACGCGGCGGAGAAGGCCGCCCTCCTGCGGGCACTGGGCCTCGAGGGTGACAGCCGGGTCCCCCCGGCCCTGCGCGCCCAGGTGCGTCAGCTCGAGGAGGACCACAAGCGTCGCGCCCGCCGGGCCCGCACCGACGTCCTCGACCGGGCGATGATCGACCTGCTGTCCTTCTACCGCGACGTCCTGGCCACCCAGATGGGCGCCGACGTCGACCGGGTCAACGTCGACATGTCCCAGGACGTCGACCAGGTCGCCCGCTCCACCGGGGCGGCGCAGTCCCTCAGCCGTATCGCCGCCATCGAGCAGTGCCGCGCGCGCCTGCGCTCCAACGTCGCCCCGCTACTCGCCGTCGAGTCCCTCATGGTCCAGCTGCGGCCCCAGGCCTGACCGCCTGCCCGCCAGAGGGAGCACGGGGGCGCGCGGGGCCGCCGGTGAGGGTGAGGGGTCCTCCTCTCCTCGCAGGAGATGACGGGTGCCCCTCCCCCCGCAGGAGGAGCGCCGGGCACCGCTCTGGCACGTAGGCTGCGCACGTGAGCACTGTCAACCGTCTTCGACGGCGTCGCCCCGCAGGCGCCGCCGTCGCCCTCGTCCTGGTCCTCGTGGCCTCAGCCTGTGCAGGCACCTCGAGCACGGAGGCCTCGCCCTCGCCCGCGCAGGCCTCCGCCACCCCGGTGGTGCCCGAGGGCCTCGAGACCTACTACGACCAGGAGATCTCCTGGCAGTCCTGCGAGGGCGAGCAGGGTGAGTTCGAGTGCGCTCGGATCACGGTGCCCCTCGACTACGACGACCCCGACGGGCAGACGATCGAGATCGCCCTCAAGAAGCGCCTGGCTGACGGCACCGCCATCGGGGACCTCGTCATCAACCCCGGTGGGCCGGGAGGCTCAGGCATCGAGCTCGTCGACTCCCTCGAGGGCTACTTCTCCGACGCGCTGCTCGACTCCTACGACGTCGTGGGATTCGACCCGCGCGGCGTCGGCGAGTCCACCGCGGTGGAGTGCCTGACCGACGCCGAGCTCGACGAGGACCGCGCCGCCGACGACACCTTCGCGCAGGACGCCACCGAGGAGGAGATCCAGGCGGAGGTCGCCCAGTCGGCCCAGTGGTACTCCGCCAGGTGCGCCGCCAACACGACGACACCGGGCCTGCTCGAGAACATCGACACGATCTCCGCGGCACGGGACCTCGACGTCCTGCGCGCGGCCCTCGACGAGGAGGTGCTCACCTACCTCGGCTACTCCTACGGAACCTACCTCGGGGCCACCTACGCCGAGCTCTTCCCGGCCAACGTCGGCAGGATGGTGCTTGACGGGGGCGTCGACCCGAGCCTGAGCTCCGCTCAGATGGTCCTGGGGCAGGCCGAGGGCTTTGAGGCGGCCCTGCGCGCCTTCGTCGAGGACTGCCAGAGCGGGGACAGCTGCCCCCTGTCCGGCGACGTCGACTCCGGGGTCGAGCAGGTGCGTGACTTCCTCGAGTCCACGCGCACGGCGCCGGTGCCGACCTCCGACCCGCAGCGCCCGCTGACCGCCAGCCTGGCCGCGGACGCCATCATCGGCGTCATGTACCAGTCCGAGTCCTGGGGGGTGCTCGCCGACGCGCTCGACCAGGCCATGCTCCAGGACGACGGCTCGATGCTCCTGAGCATCGCCGACATCTTCGCCTCCCGCAACGACGACGGGACGTACACGGGCAACGGCGACGAGGCCATCGCCGCGATCAACTGCCTCGACTACCCGGTCGAGGGCGATCCCCAGGTCTGGGCGGCCGAGGCCGACCAGGTCGAGGCGGCCTCGCCCACCTTCGGTGACGCCCTGGCCTACTCCGACCTGTACTGCCAGGGATGGGGCGCGCAGTCGACCCGTGAGCGCGCTGAGCTCCACGCCGCCGGGGCCGCCCCGATCCTCGTCGTCGGCACGACAGGAGACCCGGCCACCCCGTACGACTGGTCGGTGTCGCTGGCCGACCAGCTCGACTCCGGACAGCTGCTCACCTGGGAGGGAGACGGCCACACCGCCTACGGCCGGGCCGGCCAGTGCGTCACCGAGGCCGTCGACACCTACCTGCTGGCGGGGATCATGCCCGAGGAGGGGCTGACCTGCGGCACCACGGAGTAGGAGGAGCAGGACCAGCCCCCGGTCCCGGGGCCCCGCGCCGGGGTCCCGGGCTCAGGGGGCGGCGGAGGGGCTCAGCTCCCCGGCGATCGAGCGACCCACCCAGCTCGCCAGCTCCTGACCGTGCAGGCCCTGGCTGAGCAGGAACTGGACCTTGGCGTAGGTCGCCTCCAGGGTCATGTCCGCGCTGCCCACGGCGCCGAGGCGAGCGAGCGCGTCCCCGGCCTCGTAGTGGCCGAGCAGGACCTGCGCCTGCTGGCACTGGGAGGCGACGACGACCGCGGTCCCGGCCTCGACGAGGGAGCCCAGCACGTCAGTGAGCCCCGGCTCGGCGCTGGGGACGTTGCCCACGCCGAAGGCGCGCAGCACAACGGCCTCGGGAGCGGGGGACAACAGGGAGCGCAGGCGCTCGGTGCTGATCCCGGGCGCGAGGTCAAGCACGACGACGTCGTGCCGGCGGTAGGGCTCAGGCCCCTGCCAGCCCTCGCCGGGCTGCGGCGCGGTCGCCCACATCCACGGGGCGCCGGCCGTCGCCAGCGGCGGCGCGCACGGTGAGGTGAAGCCCTCGAAGGCCCACGAGCTCGTCTTCGTCGCCCGGTTGCCCGCCAGGAGGCGCTGGCCGAAGAAGAGGCCCACACCCCGCATGCGGCCCGAGGTGGCGGCGCACAGGGCGCCGGTGACGTTGCCGGCCGCGTCCGAGCCGACCACCCCCAGGGGCAGCTGGGAGCCGGTGACGACGACCGGGGCGGCCAGGTCGGTCAGCGCGTAGGACAGCGCCGCGGTCGTGTAGGCCATCGTGTCGGTGCCGTGGAGGACGACGAAGGCCTGCGCCTCCGTCCGGCTGCGCAGGTCCTCGATGATCGCCTGCCAGGACTCGGGCGTGGCGTTGGAGGAGTCGATGAGCGGGTCGAGCGACGTCACCGTCACCTCCAGGGGATCCCCCTGGCCCCCGGCACCGGGGAGCACGCCCGTGAGCCATCCGTGGAGGTCCGCCCCGGGGACCAGGCCCCGGGGGGAGCTGACCATGCCGATCGTGCCGCCTGCGTACGTGAGATGGACGCGCATGCGCCCAGCCTACGCGGGGACCTGCGCCGCGCGCCGCCCTCGGACGGCTCCCGGGGCGCGGGCGCCCGACCCGGGGGTCACCCGGGGGTCACTCGGCGTCGACGATCTCGTCGAGCAGGTCGGAGCGGATCGACCCGCGCACGGCGTACCAGCCCGCGACCATGAGGAGCACGACGACGGCGAACAGTCCCAGCGTCCAGCGCCCGGCCGAGGAGCTGACGTTGGACACGACGACGACGGCGAAGAAGAGAAGCGCGGCGTAGTTGGAGTACGGTGCCAGCGGCATGCGGTAGGCCGGGCGGGTCTCCAGGCCGTGCCCGACCCGACGCAGGAAGGCGAGGTGGGTGACCAGGATGGCCGCCCAGGTGCCGGCGATGCCGATGCCCGCGAGGTTCATGACGATCTCGAAGGCGCTGTCGGGCAGGAAGGCGTTGAGCAGCACGCCGAGCAGGCCCAGCGCCGAGGTGATGATGATGCCGCCGGCCGGCACCTGGTTTCGGTTGAGCGAGGCGGCCATGCGCGGAGCCTCACCGGCTACCGCCATCGAGCGCAGCGTCCGGCCGGTTGCGTACAGTCCGGCGTTGAGGGAGGACATGGCCGCGGTGAGCACGACGACCTGGATGATGTCCCCGGCGTGGGGGATACCGATGCCTGCGAAGAAGGTGACGAAGGGAGACTCGTTGGAGGAGTAGGCGGTGTAGGGCAGCACGAGGGTCATGAGGATGACCGAGCCGACGTAGAACACGAAGATACGCAGGATCATCGAGTTGATGGCCTTGGGCAGGACCTTGACGGCATCGGCCGCCTCCCCGGCCGCCACTCCGACCATCTCGGTGCCGCCGAAGGCGAAGATGACCCCGAGGGTGAGCATGAAGACGATCGGCAGGCCCTCGGGGAAGAAGCCCCCGTTGTCGGTGATGTTGTGGGCGCCTGCCGTCGAGTCCCCGACAGGGGCCCCGGTGAGGATCGCCCAGATCGCGACGAGCATGAACAGCACGATCGCGGCCACCTTGATGAGAGCGAACCAGAACTCGGCCTCGCCGAACATCTTGACGTTGAGCATGTTGAGGACGAAGACGAGCGCGAGAGCCGCCAGCGCCAGGATCCATTGCGGGACGACGTGGAAGGCGCTCCAGTAGTGCAGGTAGAGGGCGACCGCGGTGATGTCGGCCATGACGGTGACCGACCAGTCCAGGAAGAAGAACCAGCCGGTCACGTAGGCGCCCTTCTCCCCGAGGAACTCCCGGGCGTAGGACACGAAGGCGCCCGAGGACGGGCGCCGGATCGCGAGCTCTCCCAGGGCCCGGACCATGAAGAAGGCGAACACCCCGCACACGGCGTAGGCGAGGGCCAGGCCCGCGCCGCCCTGGGACAGGCGGCCTCCCGCCCCGAGGAACAGGCCGGTCCCGATCGACCCGCCGATGGCGATCATCTGGATGTGGCGGTTCTTGAGGGCCTTGTCGTATCCGGCGTCACCCCGGTCCGTGACGGTGGGGGAGTGCGTGGGAGGGGGGTTGTGCTCGGTCATCGGTGACCTCCGTACAGGGGCGGTATGTGCTGTGTCCAGGACCACGGGCGTGAGCGGCTCGGCTGGTTTGCGCCACGAGATGCCGGGGGGTAGCGTATCTCCTGCTGCCTGCGCAGCGCGCCACCTTAGCTCAGTCGGCAGAGCGATTCACTCGTAATGAATAGGTCGTGGGTTCGATTCCCACAGGTGGCTCGACCGGCCCCGAACCGCGTGGTTCGGGGCCATGCGTGTCTCTGTGGGTCTCTCTGTAGGACTCTCTGCGAGTCTCGCCGTGAGTCTCTGCGCGTCTCTACGTGTCGCGGTGCGCCTCTGTTCGTCCTGGTGTCTCTCTGCGCGCTCCTGCGGGACTGGGTGCGCGTGAGCCGGCGGGAACCGGTGCCGCAGGGATGTCGGTGATCGACGTGGTCGCGTCCACGACGTCCTCGTCACCGCCTCGCCGCCACTCAACCTGAGGATCCCCTGGGTGAGTGCGCCCGGAATGCCTCGAATCCTTGCGTCGGTGAAGAATAACGTTTACCGTGTTTGCCACGAACGATTCCGCGGCCAGCGCGGGGTCCCCTAAACGTGACAGAGGAAGAGGATCATGGCGCAGAAGACGCAGATCATTCTTGTAGACGACATCGACAACTCCGAGGCGACCCAGACGGTCACCTTCGCCCTCGACGGCGTCACGTACGAGATCGATCTCAACGACGAGCACGCGGCGGCGCTGCGCGAGTCGGTCGAGGAGTGGGCGGCAAAGGCTCGCCGTATCTCCGGGCGCAGGACCACCCGCCGCCGTGGGGGCGCCTCTCGCGCCTCCTCGGGCGAGACCCAGAAGATTCGTGAGTGGGCGCGTGCCAACGGCCACGAGGTCTCCGACCGCGGACGGATCTCGGCCCCGATCCGCGAGGCCTACTACGCCGCTCAGTGAGCCCGCTGTGAGACCGGGCCCCCACGGGCTCGGGGTGCCAGGCCCCTGACGTCTAGGACGTCAGGGGCCTGGTGGCGTCCGCCCGGTGCTGGCAGGATAGGACCATGGCTTACACCCTTGTGCTGCTCCGCCACGGCGAGAGCGAATGGAATGCGAAGAACCTCTTCACCGGCTGGGTCGACGTCCCCCTGTCGGAGAAGGGCCGGGCCGAGGCGGTCCGCGGCGGCGAGCTCCTCAAGGAGGCGGGCGTCCTGCCCGACACGCTCTTCACCTCGATGCTGCGCCGGGCCATCATGACCGCCAACCTGTCCCTGGACGCCGCCGACCGCCACTGGATCCCCGTCACCCGCCACTGGCGCCTCAACGAGCGCCACTACGGCGCCCTCCAGGGCAAGAACAAGAAGCAGACCCGCGACGAGTACGGCGACGAGCAGTTCATGCTCTGGCGCCGCTCCTACGACGTCCCCCCGCCGCCCATCGAGCTGGGCAGCGAGTTCTCCCAGGACGCCGACCCGCGCTACGCGGGCGAGCCGATCCCCGCCACGGAGTGCCTCAAGGACGTCCTCGACCGGCTCCTGCCCTACTGGGAGGACACGATCGTCCCCGAGATCAAGACCGGCCGCACCGTCATGATCGCCGCCCACGGCAACTCCCTGCGCGCCATCGTCAAGCACCTGGACGAGATCTCCGACGACGACATCGCCGGGGTCAACATCCCCACGGGCATCCCGCTGGTCTACGAGCTCGACGAGGAGACCCTCAAGCCGGTCACCAAGGGCGGGCGCTACCTCGACCCGGAGGCCGAGGCGAAGATCGCCGCCGTCGCCAACCAGGGCAAGTAAGCAGCTGGGGCACCGCCGCGCGCGGAGGGCCCCGACCCACGAGGAGGTCCCCGCCCCCAGGCCGATCGAGGCAGGGGCGGGGACCTCGCCGTGAGCCGCCGGGTGCCGGCAGGCACGGGCGGCCGGGGCTGCTCCCCCGGTCCCCGGCCGCCTCCGGTGAGGTCGTCAGTGGAGGGCGTCGGCGTCCTCGTCGTCGTGCGTGCCCGGCAGGGCCGCCCCGGACACGAGGTAGGCCATCCTGCGGGCCACGGAGGTCGAGTGGTCGCCGAAGCGCTCGAGGAAGCGGCCCATGAGGACCGCGTCGATGACCTGCTGACGCGTCAGCTCGTTGGCGGGGTCGAGGATCATCTGGAAGGACTGGCGGTGCAGGGCGTCGAGCTCGGCGTCGTTGCGCTCGATCGTGGCGGCCAGCTCCAGGTCCCTGGTCTCGACCAGCTCGGCCACGTCCCGCCCCGCACGCACCGCCGCCTCGGCCATCGTGATGATGAGTCCCAGGACCGGCTCGGGCACGGGCGCCTCGGGGTAGCGCCCTCGGGCGATCGTGGCCACGTGGCGGGCCAGGTCTCCCTGGCGCTCGAGGGTCTGTGCCATGCGCAGCGCGGACAGGACGTTGCGCAGGTCCCCGGCCACGGGCTGCTGGCGGGCCAGGAGCATGACGCACATGTCGTCGATGTCCCGCTGGAGGTCGTTGATGCGCTCGTCGGCGTCGATGACCTGCTCGGCGACGATGATGTCGCCGTTGCGCAGGGACTCGGCCGCCCGCTCGATCGCGGTGGCGACCTGCGCCGCCATGGAGGTCAGGTCCGAGCCCAGCTGCCTGAGCTCCTGGTTGAAGATGTCGCGCACGAAAGTGGCTCCTCACTATGGTTCCGGGGCGCCCGGAGGGCTGCGAGCGGGCAGGGCGCGCCTGAGCAGGCCGCCCCGCAGGCACCATGGTGGGGCCTCAAGGTGAACGGCGGGCGAAGCCGCACCGGGTTCGCCCTCGCAGGGCGCACCCCCCTACCCTGGTGGCGTGGACTCCCTGTGGCTGCTGCTCGTCACCGCCCTCGCGGGCCTCGTCGTGGGCACCTCGGCGGGACTCGCCTTCGGGCGCTCGATGCGCGGTGCGGGACCGGTGGGTGCCGCACCGGGCTCGACCCTGGAGTCCGACGGCGTCGTGCCGGTCCTGGCGGCCCTGCGCTCGACGGTGGTCGTCCTGGACGACGACGACGAGGTCCTGCGCGCCTCGGCCGCGGCCTACACCTTCAACATCGTGCGCGACGACGAGGTCTGCGAGCCCCAGGTGGCCGAGATGGTGGCCCGCGTGCGCGCCACGGGGCAGGCCCAGGACGCCGAGATCGCCGTGGCCAGGGGGCGGGTCGAGGGAGCCGGCCAGTTCTACCTGCGGGTGCGGGTCGCCCGGATCGCCCGGGGCAGGGTCCTCGTGCTCATCGAGGACCGCACGGCCGCCAAGCGCGTCGAGGACATGCGGCGTGACTTCGTCGTCAACGTCTCCCACGAGCTCAAGACGCCTGTCGGGGCGATCGCCCTGCTGGCTGAGACGGTCCAGGACAACGTCGAGGACGCCGAGCTCGTGCGCGACTACAGCGCCCGGGTGCGCAAGGAGACCGCGCGCCTGGAGGTGCTGGTCCAGGAGATCATCGAGCTCTCCCGCCTCCAGGACGGAGACGCCCTCGTCGAGCCCGAGGAGGTCGAGCTCGACGTGGTGGTCGCCGAGTCCCTCGACCGCGTGCGCGTCGAGGCCGAGGCCAAGGAGGTCCGGCTCGTGTCCGGGGGCACCCCCGGGCTCTACGTCCTGGGTGACGCCTCCCTCATCGCCACGGCCGTGCGCAACCTGCTCGACAACGCCATCCGCTACTCCGACCCCCGCACCCGGGTGAGCGTCGGCGTCGGCGTCGACCCGTCTGACCCCGAGCTCGTGCGCATCGCCGTGGTCGACCAGGGCATCGGCATCGCCAAGGAGGCCCAGGAACGCGTCTTCGAGCGCTTCTACCGGGTCGACAAGGCGCGTTCGCGGGCCACCGGCGGCACCGGACTGGGCCTGAGCATCGTCAAGCACGTCGCCGCCGACCACGGGGGGACCGTGGAGCTGTGGTCGACCCCCGGGCGGGGCTCGACCTTCACCCTCGTCCTGCCGCGCCACCGGATCGAGGGTCCCGGGGCGCAGGCCGATCCCGAGCCCTCCCCGCAGGCACGCTCCGCGGTGGCCTCCGGCGCGGCCGGCGCCGCCTTCGCCGCTATCGCGGCGATCTCCCCGGTCTCCGGCCCGCAGGCTCCTGAGGGCGCCGACCCACGACAAGGAGAACAGCCATGACACGTATCCTGCTCGTCGAGGACGAGGAGAACTTCCGCGAGCCCCTCGCCTTCAACCTGCGCCGGGACGGCTTCGAGGTGATCGAGGCCGAGGACGGCGCGGTGGCCATCGAGCACGTCAACGCGGCGGGCGCCTCCGGCGGGGCCGCCATCGACCTCGTCCTGCTCGACCTCATGCTGCCCCGGGTCTCGGGCTCCGAGGTCTGCCGCCGCATCCGCGCACGCTCCCAGGTGCCGGTCATCATGCTCACGGCCAAGGACTCCGAGGTCGACAAGATCGTCGGCCTCGAGATCGGCGCGGACGACTACGTGACCAAGCCCTACTCCTACCGCGAGCTCGTGGCCCGTGTCCACGCCGTCCTGCGTCGCAGCCGGGACGAGGCCCCGTCCCAGCCGGTGCTCAGCGTGGGCAGGGTGACCATGGACGTCGAACGTCACGAGGTCCGTGTCGAGGACCGGGCGGTGTCCATGCCGCTGCGCGAGTTCGAGCTCCTCGAGCTGTTCCTGCGCAACCCGGACCGGGTGCTTACCCGCGGCCAGATCATCGACCGGGTGTGGGGGGCGGACTACGTGGGGGACACCAAGACCCTCGACGTCCACGTCAAGCGGATCCGCGCCAAGATCGAGGTCGAGCCGGGGTCCCCCACCATGCTCGTCACGGTGCGGGGCCTGGGCTACAAGCTCGTCTCCGGATGAGGCCCCCGGCCTCGTCCCCGCGGTGCGGGTTGTGAGGTACCTCCCCAGTTCCGGTGCCTGCAACCCCTGATAAACTGGGCACTCCCCACAACCTTCTGGAGTGACGCTAGGTATGACCTTCGAAGTCGGAGAGACCGTCGTTTATCCTCACCACGGCGCTGCCAGGATCATCGACATCCGACAGCGTCGTGTCCGCGGCGAGGAGAAGACCTACCTGCAGCTCGAGGTCGCTCAAGGGGATTTGACGATTCTCGTCCCGGCGGACAGCGTCGACCTCATCGGCGTGCGTGACGTCGTCGACGAGCACGGCCTCCAGCGCGTCTTCGACGTCCTGCGCGCCCCGCTGACCGAGGAGCCCACGAACTGGTCGCGTCGTTTCAAGGCCAACCAGGAGAAGATCGCCTCGGGCGACGTCATCAAGGTCGCCGAGGTCGTGCGCGACCTGTCCCGTCGTGACACCGACCGCGGCCTCTCGGCGGGGGAGAAGCGCATGCTGTCCAAGGCCCGACAGATCCTCGTCTCCGAGCTGGCGCTCGCCCAGAAGACCGCCGAGGAGGAGGCCGAGTCCACCCTCGACGAGGTCCTCGGCTCCGGAACCGCGGCCTGAGCCCGCCCCGTACCGGCGGTGGCGCCTATGACGCGGGTCCCGTCGACCGCCGGGGTGGTCGCCGTCCTGACCGCCGCCGGATCGGGCGCCCGCCTCGGCGCGGGCGGCCCCAAGGCGCTCGTCGAGGTCGGCGGCGTCAGCCTGCTGCGCCGCTCCGCCGCGGGGCTCCTGGGCTCCGGGGTCGTCGACCGCCTCGTCGTCACCGCCCCCGCCGCCCACGTCGGGCGCTTCAGCGAGGAGCTGACCGGCTTGGGCGCCGCCGAGGCGCTCGAGGTCGTCGCCGGCTCCCCGGCCTCGCGGCAGGCCAGTGTCGCCATCGGGCTGGAGGCGGCGCTGTCGGCCCTGCCCGGGGCGGGAGTCGTCCTCGTCCACGACGCCGCCAGGGCCCTCACCCCGCCGCAGGTCGTGCGCCGGGTCGTGGCGGCGGTGCGAGCGGGCCACGAGGCGGTCGTCCCGGCCGTGCCGGTCACCGACACGGTCAAGCAGGTCGCGGCGCCCGACGTGGCCGACGGGGGCGTCGAGCGTGTGACGGGCACGCCGCTGCGCTCGGCGCTGCGGGCGGTCCAGACGCCCCAGGGCTTCAGCCCGGAGGTGCTCCTGGGCGCGCACCGGGCGGGCGCGGTGCGCGCACACGACGAGGCGCTGGCCGCCTCCGACGACGCCGGGCTCGTCGAGGCCTTCGGCGGGACGGTGGTCGTCGTGCCCGGCGACCCGCTGGCCATGAAGGTGACCACGCCGCTGGACCTCGCCCTCGCCGAGCTCCTCTCCCGAGATCGGGACATATGACACCTCGAGATCGGGGGAAGTGAGGTGGTTTCAGGGGGTGAGTGCAATGGGTGGTGCTTGGGAGAGGGGCTGGTTGTGGTGCGTGGGGTGTGGCCTGGTGTGGTTCGCGATGGTGTGCGGGAGCTGATCGAGTCGGGTTGGTTGGCTCGCGAGGCGGGGGCTTGTTTCTCGGTGCCTCAGTCCACGGTGTCGGACTGGTGCAGGCTGTGGGGTATGAGGATGCGGCACGGGGCCAGGGAGGGCGGGATGGTCGGGACGACCAGGCCTGCTGGGCGTGGTCGGGGCGGGTCGGGGGACGGGTTCGAGGTGATGGTCCGGGGTACCGGGCACGGCAGGCGTCTGGGGGCTCAGGGGCGCGGCGCGATCGCTGCGGGCCTGGCCAGGGGTGATTCCCTGGCCTCGATCGCCCGGTTCCTGGGGGTGGCTGTCTCCACGGTCAGCCGCGAGGTCGCTGCCGGCGGGGGCCGGCAGGCCTACGACCCCCAGGCCCGCCACGCCCAGGCCCGGGCCGCCAGGGCACGGCCCAAGGCGCGTGTGCTGGACTCCAACGACCAGCTGCGGGCCCTGGTGGTCCAGGGCCTGAGACAGCGGTGGTCGCCCCAGCAGATCAGCCGCCGTCTGGCTGCGGACCACCCCGAGCGCGATGATCTTCGTGTGAGCCACGAGACGATCTACCAGTCCCTGTACGTCCAGGGCCGAGGGACGCTGCGCGCCGAGCTGGGCCGTCACTACAGGCTGCGCACCGGGCGGAGTCGGCGCGTGCCACGCTCGGCCCTGGCCGGGCCCCTGGCCTCCAGGCCCTGGCTGGCCGACGCGCGTATCAGCACCCGCCCGGCCCAGGTCGCCGACCGGGCCGTGCCAGGCCACTGGGAGGGCGACCTGGTCATGGGCGCGGGCAACCGCACCGCGATGATCACCCTGGTCGAACGCACCACCCGCCTGGTCCTGATCGCCCCGCTGCTGACCGACCACACCGCCACCACCGTGGCCACGGTGCTGGAGACCATGATCAAGGGCCTGCCCCGCTCCATGGCCCGGTCCCTGACCTGGGACCAGGGCGGCGAGATGGCCCAGGTCGCCCGCTTCAGGACCGCCACCAACCTCGAGGTGTACTTCTGCGACCCCCACAGCCCCTGGCAACGAGGAACCAACGAGAACACCAACGGCCTGATCCGCGAGTTCTTCCCCAAAGGCACCGACCTGTCGACCTACCCCCTCCACGCCTTCGAACAGGCCCAGCACCTCCTCAACACCCGCCCCCGCCAGACCCTAGACTGGGCCACACCCGCAGAAGCCTTCAACAGGCTCCTGCAGAAAACAGAACACGACACCACCATTGCACTCACCACCTGAAACCACCTGACACCTCGAGATCGGGGGAAGTGACACAGCCAGCCGGCCCCGGCCAGGCGAACCGGGATCGGGCCGCGCTCCCCTGTGGACTCGGGTGCCCGCCCCCCTCGCCGTCTCCTAGTCTCATGCCATGACCCCTCCCTCCGCGCCCGACGTCGTCGCACAGGCCACCGTCCCTGCCTCGCCCTCTACCGGGCAGCCCGCCCGCAGCCCGTTCCTGTCCTGGCCGATCGTCGCCTGGGGCCTGTGGGACTGGGGCTCGGCCTCCTTCAACGCGGTGGTGACGACCTTTGTCTTCACCACCTACCTCGCCAGCGAGTCCTTCGGGGACAAGGCCTCCAACGAGACCTCCATCTCGGTGGGGCTGGCCGTCGCGGGGGCCTGCATCGCACTCCTGGCGCCGGTGACCGGGCAGCGCGCCGACCGCGCCGGTCGCACAGTCTTCTGGCTGGGTGCCTACACCGCGGTCGTCGTGGCGGTGACTGCCGCGATGTTCCTCGTCCTTCCCAGCCCGGGATACCTGTGGCTCGGGATCGTCCTGCTGGGGGTGGGCAACATCTTCTTCGAGCTCGCCTCGGTCAACTACAACGGGCTGCTGCCGCACCTGGCTCCCAAGGAGCGCCTCGGCGCCGTGTCCGGCCTGGGCTGGGGGATGGGGTACCTGGGCGGGATCGTCCTCCTGCTCGTCCTGCTCACCGGGTTCATCCAGCCTGAGGTCGGCTGGTTCGGGGTCACCGACGACGCCGGGCTCAACGTCCGCGCCTCGATGCTCGTGGCGGCGGCCTGGTTCGGTGTGTGCGCCGTGCCGGTGCTCCTCACCCAGTCGGGGCGTGGTGGGCGACGTCGGCGCCAGGCGGTCAGGGACGCCTCCGACCGCGGTGGAGGCAGGGAGCACGCCGGCATGGAGACCGAGCCCGGCGGGCAGCCCGACGGCCCCCGCCCGGCACCCCGAGAGTCCCTGCCCGCCTCCTACAAGCGGCTGTGGCGCACCCTCGTGTCACTCCATCGCAGTCATCCCGAGGTGCTGTGGTTCCTCCTGGCGGCTGCGGTCTTCCGTGACGGGCTCGCAGGAGTCTTCACCTACGGCGGGATCATCGCCCAGAACACCTTCGGCTTCGACCGCGAGGGGGTCATGCTCTTCGCGGTCGTGGCCAACGTCGTCGCCGGCGCGGCCACGATCCTGGCCGGGCGCCTCGACGACGTCATCGGACCCCGCCGGGTCATCCTCGGCTCTCTCGTCGTGCTCGTCGTGGCGGGCCTGCTCGTCTTCGTGCTCCATGACGCGGGAGCCACCGCCTTCTGGGTCCTGGGCCTCGTGCTGTCGGCCTGCGTGGGACCGGCCCAGTCAGCCGCCCGGTCGTTCCTGGCCCGTCTCGTGCCCGCCGGACGAGAGGGTGAGATCTTCGGCCTCTATGCGACGACGGGACGTGCGGTCTCCTTCCTGGCTCCTGCCCTGTACGGGCTGAGCGTGTGGGTCGGGGGCCGCGTCACCGATGGGAACGGGGCGTACTGGGGCGTGCTGGGGATCGTCACGGTCCTCGTCCTGGGCCTGCTCCTCATGCTCCGAGTCCAGGACCCGGCGGGTCACATCACCGATCTGGACTGACCTCGTCCTGCGCAGGTCGGCGACGTCGGAGGGCCTGGCTGGACGGCGCCCGCGGGAGCGGGAGCCGTCGGGCGGGCCGGATCAGCCCTGGCGGGTGTCCAGCAGAGCCTCGGCGAGGGCCAGCGGGGCGCCCTCCTCGACCACCGTGTCCGCGGTGGCCCCGTAGACGCGCCCGGTGCCGCCCGGCTGCCACGGCGCCCAGGAGGGGTCCTGCCCGGAGATGAAGGACACCCAGTCGGCGTGCATCGCGGTGGCCAGGTCCTGCGGGCAGTGGTCGCCGATGGCAGCCGCTGCGCCGGGCTCGGCCAGGCAGTCGAAGACGAAGGGCAGGTCCAGCCAGTGGGAGGCGAAACCGGTGCGCTGAGAGCGCCAGGCAAAGTCGTACACCCAGGTCGCGCTGCTCCCGGCGCCGGAGCGCGCGCGCAGGGAACGGGCCAGCGGCAGCTGACAGCGGCCGTGGGACACGACGGCGCCCAGGAGCGCTGGGTCGTCGCCCGCCAGCTCGGCGAAGCGCTCCTCGACCCGCGAGACGGTCTGCTCGTCGGCACCGGCCTCCCGGAGAAGCTCAGCGGTCGAGGGCCCTCCGCCCGGGCCGGAGAGCAGGAAGCCCAGGAAGACGGCCTCGTGGGAGGTGGCTCCGGTCAGGAGGGGGACCTGGGCGCCGGCGCCGGAGGCGAGGGCCTGCTCGACCTCGACCGGCAGGACCTCGTCGCCGTGCACGGGGCCGAAGGTGGTCGGCAGGGGGGTGGTCCCGGTGATCGCCTCGCGCACGACCGCGACCGGGTCGGCGCCCAGCAGGGGGACGTCCTCGGCGAGCTCGGCGGTGGCGGAGTCGATCTCCTCGTCGCTCAGCTCGCGCCAGCCGGCGAGGTCAGCCGATGTGCCTGCCAGGTCCGCGGTCCTGTCGGCGCGCTCGCGGGCGAGCTCGAGAGGCATCGTGGTCGGGGCTCCCGACTGGCAGACCGCTCGGGAGAACAGGCCCTGGGCCAGGGGCGAGGTGAGCAGGCTCATGACTGAGGCCGCGCCCGCGCCGTACCCGGCCAGGGTGACGCGGTCGGGGTCGCCACCGAAGGAGCTGATGTTGTCGCGCACCCAGCGCAAGGCCATGATCTGGTCGAGCAGGCCGCGGTTGACCGGGGCGTTGGAGCCCTCGACGTAGCCGAAGCCGTTGAAGGCGAGGCGGTAGGACACCGACACCGTCACGACGCCGTCGCGGTTGAAGGCGGCGCCGTCGTACCACGGGCTCGACGGGGTGCCGGTCTCGAAGCCCCCGCCGTGGATCCACACGAGCACCGGCAGGTCGCTGTCCTCCTGGCCGGGGGCGGGAGTGAAGACGTTGAGGTTGAGCACGTCCTCACCGGGGACGACGGCCTCGGGCACGGCGGTGGTGCCGCACATCGAGTTCTGCTGGGGGCTGGCGCCGGGCTGGGTGGCGTCGAGCTCCTCGGACCACGGGAAGCGGGGAACCGGCGCCATGAAGCGGTGGATCCCGGTGGGAGCCTCGGCGTAGGGCACGCCGTAGAAAGCGGCGGAGCGGCTGAAGCGGCTCTTGGGCTCGGCGGTCGTGACCTCGCGCCAGACACCACGGACCGGACCGCAGGGCGCCTCGACGACGGGGCCGAGTCCCTGGGCAGGACGGGCGAGCGGGGTGTTCGCCACGTGGTCGGTGTGCTGGCTGGTCATGAAGGGCTCCTTGATGCGGGCGTGGGTTAGTCCCCTGGGGAAGGGGGCTCGGAGAACTGGTCACCGGTCCGTTGAACGTGTCCGTCTGCGGGCGGTGGTCCTGCGAAGCTGGTCCGTCCCGTCCGTGCCTGAGCGGACGACGTGAGGTGGTCGTGGTTGTTTCCGACCCACCTCGGTCGGTGGATGGCATCATCCTAATGGCTTAGCCGACCGGGTGGGCGGTGGGGCTGGTCGTCTGGTCGATGTACTGTCACAGATGTATCACAGAAGTATCACGAATCCGTCGCAGTGTCGTGATGTCCTCGGGCGCGCCGCCGGATCCTCAGGCGGCTCCCGGAGGCTTCTTTCGCTGAAATCCCAAACCGAAGGTGCTTCCAATAAAACCCATCAGAATGAGTGATCTGGTGACAAGACAGCCCCCTTTGTGTCCTATGTGTGACCGCCTACCGATACGTACCTGCAATACTTGGTCGGTCGTGGGTCCTGCGTCCGGTTGGCCGACCCCGCCGTTCAGGTGATCATCCTGCCGTGATCGCCGACCGGATGGCTGAGATGGGACCGCGGAGCAGGCTTGCCGGCCCTCGGGCGCCCTCGATGTCTGCGGGTCCGGCGCACGGGCCCGGCCTGCGTGCCAGGCGTCCTGCAGGCGGGCCTGCACGGCGTCGCAACAATGTGGCGAGCGACGCCGCCGGCCCGGAGAACTGGCGATCTCTCAATGGTGGAGTGGCGAATCGCACATTGATTCGCGGGCGCGGTGCTGTGCGGTCCGGTGCGGGCTGGCGCGGTCCTGAGGGGTGCGGGCGGTCACGTCGGTCCACGGTCTCATCGAGGTCCTCCGATCGGCGGATGCGTCCAGGGCGGGGGTCGTACGCTGGAGCGGTCGCGTTCCCGCATCAAGGAGAGTCCCGATGTCCTACCACCCCGTGCAGCCGGCCCCCTATGCAGGCCCGACGCAGGCCAGCAACCCGGCGGACTCCGTCGGGTCCTGGGTCCTGGCGATCTTCCTGGCTTCGATCCCGCTGGTGGGCCTCATCTACCTGCTCGTGCTCGCCTTCGGGGGAGGAGCCTCGCCGTCGCGCCAGAACTGGGCCCGTGCGCAGTTCGTCTGGATGCTCATCGGCCTCGTCCTCACCGTCGCCTTCCTCGCCCTGGGCGGGCTGGCGGCTCTCGAGGCGGTGCAGTCCTCCTCGTCCTGATCCCAGGCCCCCGTCCCAGGACCCTGCGACAGGGGCCTGGCACGGGGCCGAGGCAACGGGCCGTCTCGCGCGCCTGGAACAGCTCGCGCTCGTAGGCCTCGGAGCGTCCGCTCAGCTGCGTCAGGGAGGTCAGCCGGAGTCAGCCCGTGCTCCGGTCTCACCCGGCGAACCGGTGCCGGCCGTGGCCCACGACGACGCGCTCGCCGTCGGGCGTGGTGACACGCGCCCGCGCCCCGACCGGGACGACCACCTCAAGCTTGGTGGACCCGTCGGGCCGGATGCTCCAGGACGAGGCCGCCCACCCGTAGGGCGTGCGGTGGACCGTCTCGGCGCCGGTCAGTCCGCCTCCGGGCACCGGGTTGACCTCGATGAGCCGGTACCCGGGCTCGGCCGGGGCCAGGCCCCCGACGCTGCGCTCCAGCCAGGCCGCGACCGCCCCGAGGGCGTAGTGGTTGAAGCTCGTCATGCCCCCGGGGTTGATCGTGCCGTCGGGGAGCAGCGAGTCCCAGCGCTCCCAGGTGGTCGTCGCCCCCATGGTCACCGCGTAGAGCCAGCTCGGGCACGACGTCGTCATGAGCAGCCGGTAGGCGGCGTCGGCGTGGCCAGTGGCGGTCAGGGCGGCGGTGACGACCGGCGTGCCGGCGAAGCCGGTGGCCACGTGCCCGCCGGATGCCTCGACCAGCTCTGCCAGACGGCGCCCCGCGACTGCTCGCCGTTGCGGCGATCCCGTCAGGTCGAAGGCGACGGACAGGGCGTAGGCGGTCTGGGTGTCCGAGCTCATCGTGCCACAGGGGTCGGTGAAGCGGGCGCGGAAGGCCTGCCCGACGGCCTCCGCCAGGGCCCCGTAGTGCTCGGCGTCGGCGTCGTGGCCCAGCGTCGCGGCCCAGCGGGAGAGGATCCCGGCGGAGCGGGCGAAGAAGGCGGTGGCCACGAGGTAGGGGTCCGTCATGGCCTGGAGCGGGTTGTCCGGGGGCGCGGTGGGGTCGAGCCAGTCCCCGAGCTGGAGGCCGCTGTCCCAGACGTGCTCCGGTCCAGCCAGACGGTCGACAAGGTCCACCCAGGCGCGTGCGGAGTCGTACTGGCGCTCCAGCAGGTCCCTGTCCGCGGTGGCGAGGAACAGCTCCCAGGGAACCACCGTGGCGGCGTCGCCCCACACGGCGGCCGGTTGCGGCGGGGTCCAGAATCCCCCGGGGATGACCGGGACGTACCAGGGCACCGTGCCGTGGGCCTCCTGCTCGATCGCGAGGTCGGTCAGCCACGAGGACAGCAGCCCCGAGCAGCCGTAGTGGAAGGCGGCTGTCGGGGCGAAGGCCTGGATGTCCCCGGTCCAGCCCAGGCGCTCATCGCGCTGGGGGCAGTCGGTGGGCAGGGCGACGAAGTTGTCCCGCATCGACCACCGCGAGTTCTCGTGCAGGCGCGCCACACGCGCGTCCGAGCAGTCGAAGTAGCCCAGCCGCTCCATCTGCGTGTGGATGACGACCGCCTTGACCCCGCCCGCGAGGACCGCCTCGCGGGCGGCACGGGCGCCGCCGGGCCAGCCGGTGACCTCGGCGTAGCGGAAGCCGTGGATGGTGAATGCCGGCTCCCACTCCTCCACGCCCCCACCTGCCAGGACGTAGGTGTCGGTCGCGGTCGCGTCGCGCAGCGGGCGAATGCCCAGGGCGCCGTCCTCCAGCACCTCGGCGTGGCGCAGCGTGATGACCGTGCCCGCCTCGCCCTGGACGCGGATGCGCCGTCGTCCGGAGATGTTCTGGCCGAAGTCGATGAGGGTCCGCTCCGGGGCGGTCTCGAGCTCGCCCCCGTCCAGGTGCGTGACCTGGCGCTCGAGAACCGTGACCTCGACCGGCTCAAGGACCTGGATGGCACGGACCGGGGCGTCCACGGGCATGACGAGGCGCTCGGCGTCCGAGGGGCCGACGGCGACCGGGGACCAACCGGTCCGGGCGTGTGTCCCGGTGCCTGGGCTGGCGAACCCGGGTCGTGACCATCCCGGGCAGGCCAGACGGGCGTCGACGGCCTCGCCCTCGTACAGGCCGGTGAAGAGGATCTCCCCGGCTCCCGCGCTCCAGGAGGAGTCGGTGGCCACGACCGTCCGGCTGCCGTCGTCGTGGGTGAGCTCGAGCTGGATGATCGCGGCGAGGTCCGTGCCGTACAGGTTCCGGTGGCCACCGTCGAAGCCGATGTGGCCCCGGTGCCAGCCGTCGGCGAGCTGGGCGCCGAGCGCGTGCTCACCCACGCCGTCGCCCGCGGGGGAGGAGGCGCGCAGCACCTCGGTCACGTCGTAGGTGCGGGCCACGAGGCGCGAGCCGTAGACGGTCCACCCCGGGACGAGCTCGTCGGCGCCGATGCGCGTCCCGTCGAGCTCGGCGCGGATGAGGCCGTGGACGCTCACGTAGGCCCGGGCCGCCACCACCGGGCGAGCCACGGCGAACTCGCCGCGCACGCGGGCAGGGCGACGGTCCGAGCCCGGGTTCTCCGGCCAGGCCGGTCCGACAGGAAGGGCGCTCCAGTCCTCGGGGTGCAGCAGCCCGGCCTCGTAGGCGACCGGCTCCGACCACGGGGAGGTGCGGGTGCGCCGGAGGTCGGGGGCCTGCGGTGCCGGCTCGGTGCCCGTGGCACGAACGCGCAGCACGACGCGCTCGCGCGAGGACAACGGGTCCGCCGGCCAGGCGGCCAGGACGCCGTCGGCCTCGGGCAGGGCGAGGATCTCGGGCGCGCCCAGCGCGCGCCCGTCCGGGCCGGTACGGGTGATCTCGAGCTCGGCGCCCACGGAAACCCAGTCGACGGGCGCGCTCGTGACCTCCCAGCTCAGGCGCGGGCTGGCTGAGGCTCCTCCCAGGACGTCTCCCGGCAGGTACTGCTCAAGACGCAGGTGGCTCGGGGCGGCCAGCGGGCCGACGGGGTCGGGGAGGGCCGAGGTGGTGACGGCGGGTTCGGGGACGGACGGGCGGGCATGGGGCAGGGATGTCATCGCAGCTCCGAACAGTAGGCCTTGACATAGGCGTTGACGCAGGTATTGGAAGGTATGAGAAGGTGTTGGAAGGCGCCTCACGCCCCGCCCCGGACCGCTTCCTCCAGCGCGCGGCGCACGCCCTCCAGCCCGGGGACGAAGCCGTGCACGGTGGCGGCCCCCGGCACCGTGGAGACCGGCATGTTGAGGTCGCGGCTCAGCATGCCTGCGAGCCGCGGGGCCGGGTCGGGGGAGAACATCGGGTGCCCCTGGGAACCGGCCGCCTCGACGACCCGCTCCCAGGCCTCGGCGTCGTCGATGAGCTCGCGCACCGTGCCGACCGGTCGGCGTGGTGCCGCGGGAAGCACGACGCTCCGCTCGTGACGTCTGTGAGAGACGGTCTCGGGCTCGGACCCCGGCAGGACGATCTCGGCGCGCGCCCCCACGGGTACCTGGTTGGGTGCTTTGGTCGGGGTGGCGGCGAGGGACATGTGTCCTGTGAGCGGTCGGTAGCGGGGCGGGGCGTGGCGACGGTGCCTGCGGTCGGCCCCATCGCCGATTGAAACGAATCAATGCCTGGACGGTAGCAGTCGGCGGATCGGCCCGCAAGGGCTTCGCGGCAAGAAATTGAAACGTTTGAGTCCCCGTGGTGCGTGGACGCCCGTGCTCCCGTGGGGTGCGGTGGCGGCCTGCCTTCGTCGGTGGGGTGGCGTCGCAGGTGGTCGGGCAGCCGGATCGGCGGCGGGTTCGCGCGGAACGCGGTGAGGTCGCCATGTGGCCGGTGAGGTCGCCATGTGGCCGGTGAGGTCGCCATGTGGCCGGTGAGGTCGCCATGTGGCCGGTGAGGTCGCGCGTCGAGCATGCGACCTCACCGGCCTGGTAGCGACCCCATGCGTCACAACCAGCCCCTCTCCCCAAGCACCAGCAGCTGCACTCATCCCTGAGACCACACTGTGCTGGTCGATCTCGTCGAGCATCTCCTCTGGTCTGCGTCCCGGGGAGAACGTGCTGTTCTTCAGGCGCCCCGTGAGACTCGGCGGCCCAGGCACCGCTGTCCTGGGATCGGTTCGACGGCGCAGCGGTCCCGCGGTGGTCCTGCCGCGGTCCCGCAGGGTCGTCCTGACCGGCGCCGCGCCCGCAGCGGAGGGCGGCGGAGCCGGACGGACCTGGGATGATGGGGCAGGGAGTGATCGCAGAGAGTCATCAGGGCCCCGCGGGGTCCTCCGGCGCCGCCTGGACGAGCCCGGCCCGGGCTCGTCCGCGCAGGCGCGCGGGGCGCCGGCACATGCCGGGCCCGCGGGTGCAGGAGGGAGAGGAGCAACACGTCATGGCACGACCCTCGGTCCGCGACGTCGCCGAGCTCGCCGGTGTCTCGGTCGGAACGGTCTCGCACGTCCTCAACCATCCCGACCGGGTGGCCCAGCGCACCCGGGAGCGCGTTGAGGCCGCCATCGCCGAGCTCGGCTTCGTGCGCTCGGAGACCGCTCGGCGTCTGCGCCGGGGCGGCTCCTCCCTCGTCGGCGTCCTCGTCCACGACATCGCCAACCCGTTCTTCACCGAGGCCGCCCGAGGCATCGAGGACCGGCTGCGGCTCGACGGCCGCCTGCCGATGCTCAGCTCGACCGATTCCGACCCGGTCCGGGAGCGCGAGCTCATGAGCCTGCTGGCGGGCATGGACGTGCGCGGGGTGATCGTCACGCCGTCGGCCTCCACCCTCGACAACCTCGCGGTCCTGGCAGGGCGCGGGATCCGGGTCGTGCTCATGGACCACCCGCCGATCTCCCCCGAGCTGTCCACCGTCTCGGGCGATGACCTCGCCGGCGCCCGGGCGGCTGTCGCCCACCTGGTCGAGCTGGGCCACCGCAGGATCGGCTTCGTCAACGGGCCCCGGGAGGTGCGCCAGTCCGTCGACCGTCGCGCGGGCGTGCTGGCCGCCCTGTCCGACGCCGGGCTCGACCCCGCCGTCGCCCTGTGCGAGGTCGAGGCGGTGGCGGACGGCCGGGGCTACTCCGCCGACGCCGGCGCAGCGGGCGCCGCCCGCCTCCTCGACCTCACCGAGCGCCCGACGGCCCTGTTCTGCGCCAACGACCAGATCGCCATCGGTGCGATGCGGGAGACCCGACGTCGGGGCCTGAGCATCCCCGGGGACCTGTCGATCGTGGGGTACGACGACGTCGCGATCGCCTCCGAGCTCATCACCCCGCTGACGAGCGTGCACCAGCCGATGCGCGACATCGGGCACGCCGCTGCGGACCTCCTGCTCGCCGAGGGCTCAGAGGTCTGCCACTGCGTCTTCACCCCCGAGCTGGTCGTCCGGGAATCCTCAGCGCCCCCCGCCCGCGGGTGAGGGGCCCCCTGGTCGGCCTCCCGCCTCCCGCGCGGCCTCCAGGCGCCTCCAGTAGGCGGCGGAGATCTCCTCGTGGGGGACCGCAGTGCCGTCGAGGCGCCAGCTGAGCAAGTTGGCCAGGGCGAAGCGCCGCGCGCACACGGCGCAGGCCAGGGGCGCCGCCGGGCGACGCATGCGGGTGACCCTGTGTCCCGCCGGGCAGGTGCCCACCCAGCGTCCCTCGATCCTGGGCGCCTCACGGCTGACGAGCCGTTGGCCGGAGGCGCCGATCCGCAGGGCCTCGGCCCGCCACACGGCGTCGTGCCCGTGGGCGGCGCCCACCCGGGCGTGGGCGATCTCGTGCAGGACGGTCTCGCGGACCTCCGCCTCGTCGTAGAGCTCCATGAGGTGGCGTGACAGGGTGATGCGCCGCCTGCCGTGGTCGGCCTGCCCCGCCCTGCGCCTGGCCCGGTCCAGGCCCAGGTCCCAGTCGCCCACACCGTGGTGCTCCATGAGCCCGCGTGCCAGGGCCAGGACGTCGCTCAGGTTCACGCCGCGAGCCTAGCCCGAGGACCGCCGGGGCCGGCCCCCTTCCGGATGCCGGCCCCGACGGTCCGCGGTCTGGGTCAGCGGTTGTCGAAGTGGGAGTCGAAGGCGGCGTCGGGCAGGTCGTAGACGTGGTTGCGGGCGTAGTTCAGTGCCAGGGGTGCGCCGTGGAGGCGGTCCATGCCGGAGTCCTCCCACTCGATGGAGATGGGGCCGGTGTAGCCGATCTGGTTGAGGGTGCGGAAGTAGCCGTCGAGGTCGGCGTCGCCCAGTCCGGCTGAGACGAAGGTCCAGCCGCGGCGGGGGTCGTCCCAGGGCAGGTGGGAGGACAGGCGGCCATTGCGTCCGTCGAAGTGGGTCTTGGTGTCCTTGCAGTGGACGTGGTAGATCCGGTCGGCGAAGTCGGTCAGGAAGACGGCGGGGTCGATCTGCTGCCAGATCATGTGGGAGGGGTCCCAGTTGATGCCGAAGCCCTCGCGGTTGCCGATGGCGTCCAGGGTGGCGCGGGTGGTCCAGTAGTCGTAGGCGATCTCGCTGGGGTGGACCTCGAGGGCGAACTTGACGCCGACCTCGTCGAAGACGTCGATGATGGGGTTGAAGCGGCGGGCGAAGTCCTCGTAGCCGTCGGCGATGACGTCGGAGCCCACCGGCGGGTACATGGCGACGTACTTCCAGATCTTGGAGCCGGTGAAGCCGGTGACGACCTCGGCGCCGAGCTTGGCGGCGACCCGGGCGGTGAGCTTGAGCTCGGCGGCGGCGCGGGCGCGCACCCCCTCGGCGTCGCCGTCGCCCCAGACGCGGTCGGACAGCAGGCCGCGGTGGCGGAAGTCGATGGGGTCGTCGCACACCGCCTGGCCGGTGGAGTGGTTGGAGATGGCGTACACGCTCAGGTCGTGGCGGGCCAGGGTGTCCTTCCACTGCTGGCAGTAGTCGTCGTCCTCGGCGGCCCGGTAGACGTCGAGGTGGTCGCCGGCCACCGGGACCTCGAGGCCGTCGAAGCCCCACTTCTGGGCCAGGGAGCACACCTCCTCAAAAGGCTGGTCCACCCACTGGCCGGTGAAGAGATTGATGTTCCTGGGCATGCTGGCTGCTCCTTCGCAGGCGGACGGGTCTTATGGGGCGGGCGACCGGGCAGTGACTCAGGCATTGCTCCGGTGCCTGCCTGACGAGGCTGACGCTAACGAGGTGCCGAGCGCCGTTCCACGATCCTGCCCCCCACTTCTGCGTCCGGTGCGCAGAAGCGGCATCCCGGCAGTACTCCCCCTCCTCCGCTCGTTCTGCGGCGCCCCGGCGAGCCCTGTGACGCGATGGGCGCGGGGCCCGTGCCGTGCCGCCCCGCGCGCCCAGGATCGTAAGAAGCACCCCTGTGGCCGCACAGCGGCCGCGACGAGTAGGCCGTCTCGCGCTTCTGGCGCGCGATCCAGGACGAGCTCGCCAGCCGACTCGCCTCGACGGTGGCCAAGCGCTTCAAGGACACGAACCACCCGCCGCTCCTCGCCGTCGACGGGCAGCGTGCGCGTGAGGTCCGGCCCTGTCGTCGCCGGCTCGTCTCAGCTCTCGGTGACCGCCTCGAACAGAGCGTTGACGGCCAGGAGCGCGGCCCCGCGCTTCTCGTCCTCGAAGCCGGACTCGGCCGCGACGACCTCGAGGCCGCTCGTGGCCAGGGCGAGTGCTCGCTCGGAGACGAGGCGCCGGGCCACGGACAGGAACAACGGGCAGCCCTGCGGCATGGGGCCGGCAAGGACGACCCTGCCCGGGTTGAAGAAGCTGACGAGCATGGCGAGCGCGTCGCCGACGGCCGTCGCGGAGCGCACCATGAGCGTGACGCACTCGGTGTCCCCGGCGCTCACGCCGCTGACGATGTCCTCGATGGTGAGCGTGCCGGTCTCCTCCAGGCAGGCGCGCAGGTGCGGGCTCAGCCCCTCGGCGGCGGCGCGCCGGGCGTCGCGCAGGAGCGCCCACCCGCCGGCGACGGCCTCGAGGCAGCCGGTGCGGCCGCAGCGGCACACGACGTTGTCGGCGTCGACGACGCGGACGTGCCCGATGTCGCCAGCGGCGCCGTCGGCCCCCCGGTGGACGTGGCCGGTGGACATGAGGCCGGCGCCGATGCCGGTGCCGATCTGGACGTAGAGCATGTCGCCTGGCCGGCGGTGGTGCTGGTCGGGCAGCGTCGCGGCGTAGCCGAGAAGCATCGTGTTGACGTCGTTGTCGACGACGACCGGTACGCCGAGCGTCGCCTCCAGGCTCCCGACGACGTCGTACCCGTCCCATCCGGGCATGATCGGCGGAGCCGTGGGCCTGCCCGTCACCTGGTTGATGGGTCCGGGCAGCGAGACGCCCGCGCCCCAGACCTCGAGGTCCTCGCCGTGCTGCTCCGTGGCCTGCCGGGCGAGCCCGGTCAGACGCCGGGAGGCCTCGGCGAGCGTGTCCTCGGGGCCCCGGGTGATCGGCCAGTCGATGAGGTCCTGGGCGAGCGGGGTGCCGGCGAGGTCGGTGACGGCCAGGCGCAGCGTCGTCGAGTGGACGCCGATGACGAGGATGAGACCGCTCTCGTGGCGGAAGCGCCAGGTGGCTGGCGCTCGCCCGCCCGTGGAGGGCGCCGAGCCGTCCGGGACGAGGAGCCTGGCCTCGATGGCCGCCTGGATGAGGGTGGAGACGGTGTTGCGGCCCATGCCGGTGGACTGGGCGAGCTCCTGGCGCGTCCCGGCGCGCGAGGTCCTGATGAGGTTCGCGACGGTGAGGACGTCTCGGTCGATGCGGGGGATCGGGCTCGCCATGGGTGGACTCCGTACGCGGTGAGCAGGGGCTGTGCGCCGCGGCCTCGGGACCGGTCGCGCCCCCAGCCTAGGCGCCCGGGCCGCGTCGTCGATCCTCCTGCGTGTCCGGACTTCCGTCGTGATCGTGCGTAAGCGGTCCCGGGCCCCTGGCCTCGTGGGAGGGTGACCGCCTAGCGTCGTCCCCGTCAGGCGCCGACGGCGGGGATCCCAGCTCCGCAGACGGCGACCGGTCTACTCGCCGCCCGAAGGAGGGCGGCGAGTACCGGGGTTGAAAGGGTTATCCCCCGGAACTGTGCGGTCCGCCGTGCTCGCAGTTCCGCGCGCCCCGGCCCGACCGCCTTCCTTCCGGTGCAGAGAAGAAAGGACGGATCCCCACATGACTCTCAAGCGTGGAGTGAGCCTGTACTCCCTCCAGGACGCCTACGGCCGCGGCGGTCTCGGGCTCGAGGGCTGTGTGGAGCTGGTGGAGCGCATGGGCGCTCAGGGCATCGAGCTCCTCAGCGACCAGATGCTCGAGGGCGCCCAGAACGCCACCGACGAGACCATTGACGAGTTCAACGCGATCATGGAGCGACACCCGCTCGAACGCGTCGCCAACGACATCTTCATCAACTCCTCCCTCTACCGGAACCGGTGGCTGACGACCGAGGAGCAGGCCGAGTCCCTCAAGGCGGACCTGCGGCTGGCATCCCGCCTCGGCTTCTCCCTCATCCGTCTCGTGTCGCGCACCGATCCGGCGGTCGTGCCGCTGGCTCTGCCGCTGGCCGAGCAGCTCGGCATCACGATGGCGGTCGAGGTCCACGCGGGCATGAGCTTCGACCACCCCGGGACCGCCGCGTGGATCGCCCAGATGAAGGAGCTCGACAACCCGCACGTGGGACTCGTCGTCGACTTCGGCATCTACTGCCGGAGCTACCCCGAGGTCGCGACGAGCTACTTCAGGGCGCAAGGGCTGAGCGAGGACGTCGTGTCGTACATCGCGGACATCTACGCCTCCGGCTCCGACGGACGCCAGGCCTTCCCCCGCTCCAAGCACGTCCAGGACCAGGACCGCTATGAGTTCCCCGAGGAGCTGAGCCGCCTGTTCAGGTCCCCGGTGGACGAGGTCTACGCGACCAACGCCTCGGGTTACGAGAACACGAGCCTCGACACCCTCGACGAGTACCTGCCGTGGATCACGTCCTTCCACACCAAGTTCTGGCAGATGGTCCCCGACGGGCGAGGCGGCTACGAGGAGGCCTCCATCGACTACCCGGCGATCATCGAGCGCCTCAAGCGGCTTGGCTTCGACGGCTACCTCTGCAGCGAGTACGAGGGCCAACGCTTCATCGTCCCCGGAGAGCTCGTCCCCGACGTCGAGCAGCTCACCCGGCACCAGCAGATGCTCGACTCCCTCATCAACGGAAAGTGAGACCCCCACCATGTTCGACGGATACGTCTTCACCCCTGGATCGTTCCGGAGCGTCGTCGAGGACGGCGAGACCATCGGCTTCGAGCTCGACACCCGCATCCCCTACTACCGGGGCATCCCGCTGTCGATGGTCGAGGAGGTCCGCGTCCTCCTCGACGGCGAGGCCGTCCCTGCCGAGGACATCCGCTTCACGGCTGACGGCGGCAAGCACTGGTTCACCCTCGAGGAGATGTGGACCGTCGCGTCGACGCGCTGGGAGTACAAGGACGAGGCGACCGTGCGTGTGCTGCGGGCCGGCGGGCCGCCTGCGGGCGAGCACGAGGTGACGCTCTACATCCGGGTGCGGGTCTCCTACATCCCGGTGCCGATCGGCGGTGAGATGACGCGGACGGTTCCCGTCTGATCGGACGGCGGGACCGAGGACCGGGTGCGGCGCCTCGGTGGTGGCACGCGCGGTGGGTCCTGCCGCACCCTGTCGTCGGGCTTCCTCCCGCACGGTGCAGAAGGTGGCTGGTGGTCCTCGCCTGCCCCGGGCGCCGCGGCCTACGGTTGCACGTGCCCGGGGGGCGCCCCGGGCGATGCGGCTACCGCGTCCGGGCGAGCAGGCCCGGGCGTCTGCCGGCCGCTCCCCTCCAAGGACGGAGGGCTTCCGACGAAGGGACCTGTCCATGGCAATCAAGCAGGGCGTGTCGCTGTACTCGCTCCAAGACGCCTACGGCCGCGGGGGCCTGGGACTTAACGGCGTGCTCGACGTCGCCGTCGCCTCCGGCGCCACGGGTGTCGAGATCCTCTCCGACCAGATGGTGCGCGGCGCCGCCAACGCCACCGACGAGACGATCGACGCCGTCAACGCCTCCCTCGACCGCTCTGGCCTCGAGCGTGTGAGCAACGACATCTTCATCAACTCCTCGCTGTACAAGAACCGCTGGCTCACCATCGAGGAGCAGGCCGAGGCGCTCAGTGCGGACCTGCGCCTGACCAACCGCCTCGGCTTCCACCTCGTGCGCGTCGTCTCCCAGACCGACCCCGCTGTCATCCGCCTGGTCCTGCCGCTCGCCGAGAAGCTCGACGTCGCGCTCGCCGTCGAGGTGCACGCCGGCATGAGCTTCGACCACCCCCTCACGGCCGCCTGGATCGAGGAGATGAAAGCGGTGGGCTCCCCGCTGGTCGGTCTCGTCGTCGACCTCGGCATCTACTGCCAGCGCCACCCGCGCGTGGCCACCCGCTACTTCCAGGAGGAGCTCGGGGTCAACGACGAGGTCGTGAGGTACATCGACGGGATCTTCGAGCAGGGCATCGACCCGCGCCAGTTCTTCCCCCGCAACCCGGACAACCCCGATGAGTACGAGTTCCCCGAGGAGCTCACCCGGCACTTCAAGCACTTCCAGGACCGCTTCTACGCCATGATGTCCACCGGCTACGAGAACACGAGCCTGGACACCCTCAACGAGTACGCCCCCTACATCAAGTCGATCCACGGCAAGTTCTGGGAGGTCACCGACGAGGGCGAGGAGTACTCCATCGACTACGGCCGGGTCTTCGCCCGCCTCAACGAGATCGGCTGGGACGGCTACGTCTGCTCCGAGTACGAGGGTCAGCGCTTCGCCCTGCCGGGGGAGAGGATCGTCGACATCGAGCAGGTCAACCGTCACCAGGACATGATGGCCCGCCACCTGCGCGACGGCCTCGAGGGAGAGTGAGACGAGACCATGTTCGACGGATACATCTTCACTGACAACACGCTGACCAACGTCGAGGTCGACGGCGAGGTCATCGGCTTCGAGATGCGCACGCGGATCCCGTACTACCGGGGAGTCCCGCTGTCCATGGTCCATGACGTCGAGGTGGAGGTCGACGGGGAGCCCGTGCCCCGTGGGGACATCCGCTTCACCGCGGACGATGGTGGGCACTGGTGGACCCTGACCGAGATGGAGACCGTGACCTTCTTCCGCTGGGAGTACGAGGACGAGGCCGTGGTCCGCGTCCTGAGGCCCGGTGGCCTGCCCGCAGGTGAGCACGAGGTGCTGCTGCGCGTCTCAGCCCGCGTCGCCTACATCCCCGTCCCCTTCTCCGGCGAGATGCGTCGGACGGTCACGATCTGATCGGCCCGGTCACGGGCTGAGCGGCGCTGCGGCGGCCCGGGTGGAGCCCGGGCCGCCGCAGCGCCGCTGCTCGGCTCCCGTGCCGGCCTGCCCGGCCTCAGGCGTCCTGACGGCGGTGGGTGATGAGCTCCTCGACCCCGGCAGGCGAGCCGTGCGGAAGCCAGACCTGGAGGACGTGCGGGGACAGGACCCGCTCGGCGGCCAGGCGGTTGGCACCCACGAGGGCGTCGTCGGGGTCACCGATGCGCACCCTGAGCCGCTCGGCGGTCACCGGCAGTACACGCCGACGGATCGACTGACCGACCGTGTGAGCGAACTGCGGCCCGCAGAGCGCGACCGTCCCGCCGAGGACGACCTCGCCGGGGTTGTACGTCGTGATGAGGACGGCGAGGATCCCCGAGAGCCGGTCTGCGGCCTCCGACACGATCCTCACGCACACGCGGTCGCCCTCGGCGACGCCCCGGAAGACGTCGGAGTCGACGATCGTGTCGCGCTCGCTCATGACCTCACGCAGATAGGGCGAGCCTCGCAGCGCGTGCGCCGCTCGGGCCTCGCGCTCGATCGCCGCACCCGAGATGACCGTCTCGAGACAGCCCTGGCGCCCGCATCGGCAGCGCTCGCCGCCGGTCCCGGCGAGCTGGATGTGCGCGATCTCCCCGGAGGCGGCACCCGCGCCCCGGTGGACCTGGCCGTTCGAGACGATCCCCATGCCCAGCCCCAGGCTGATGCGCACGTAGAGGATGTCGCTGGGCGCCCCGACCCGGGACGCCGCGGCGAGAGCGAGGGCGTTGACCTCGTCGTCGACCCAGACGCTCATCGACAGGTGGCGGGCCAGCCTCGTGCGCAGGGGGTAGCTCGTCCACTGCGACGGCGTCCCCGCGCCGGTGACGGGCAGGACGAGCGAGCCGTCGCGAAAGTCCACGGGAACGGGCAGGGAGACCCCCAGGGCCCACGGCCCGGGGAGATCGGGACGGGCGGTGCGCAGCTCTGACAGGAGGGCGGCGGCCCTCGTGAGGACGCGCGACGGCGGCTGGAGGAGTCCCTCCTCCCAGGTGCGCCTCTCGAGCACCTCCCCGCCGAGCGTCATGAGCGCCGCCGTCGACTGCCGGTAGGAGATGACGAGGGCGAGCATCGTCGCCGCCCCGGGGTTGAAGCGCCACATCTCCGGCGCGCGGCCGCCCGTCGAGGCCCCGCGCCCGGCAGGCTCGAGGAGGTTCATCTCGACAGCGGTGCGCAGCCGTCGGTCGACGGCGTTGCGCCCCATCGAGAGGGTCTCGGCGAGGTCGGAGCGCGAGACTCCCTGGGGGAAGCGACGGGCCTGCTCGATGAGGTCGGAGAGCTGGGCGACGTGGACGAAGGACAGGGGGCGGCGAGGGCCTCTCGAGAGGCTGGTGTCCTCATCGGCCTCAGAGCCGACGACGTCATCGGGAGTCACGGATGCGATCCTACCGAGGAACGCCCGAGACCTTCTGCACACGCAGTGCAGAAGGTCTCGGGCGTCGTCTTGTTGCCGAGGTTGGGGGTGCGTTGACTGTCCCCAAGAACAGCACGAGACTACGGGCGGGTCACCGGCGGGTGGTCGCTCCCCGGTCGTGCGTTCCGGGCAATGTCGCCCGAATCTCGCATCACAGAAAGGCCTGTCATGACGACGCTGACGGAGGCACCTGCCAAAAAGGGTGCCCAGGTGCCGATCAAGGAGAAGATCTCCTTCGCCTTCGCCGAGTTCGGTTCCCAGTTCATCTGGACGACCATCGGATCCTTCCTCCTCAAGTACTACACGGACGTCGCCCTCATCCCCGCGGTCGTCGCCGGAAACATCCTCCTCCTGGCTCGTGTCCTCGACGGAGTCCAGGACCTTGGCTTCGGCTACATCGCCGAGCGCACGAGGTCCCGTTGGGGGCGGTTCCGCCCCTACGTCATCTTCGGCGCCCCCGTCGTGTCCATCACGATGATCCTGACCTTCTGGATGCCCTTCAGCGGCAGCGGGGTCAAGGTCGCCTGGGCGGGCATCACCTACGTCCTTCTGTGCTTCGCCTACACCGTGGCCAACATGGCCTACGGCTCGCTCGCCGGAGTCATGACGACGGACTCGGGTGAGCGGGTCACGCTCAACTGGATCCGCTCCCAGGGCTCTACCGTGGCCCAGCTCGTCCTCCAGACGCTCACCCCGTTCCTTCTTCTCGCCTTCGTCGCCTCCGACGCCGCTCGGGAGAAGGGATTCGACGGCCGTTCCTACCTCATCACGATGGCCATCTACGGCGTCGTCGCGCTGCCGATGTTCCTCATCACCGGTTTCAACGTCCGCGAGCGCATCACCATGACCCCCGAGCAGCAGAAGGTCTCCTTCGGCGCGACCGTCAAGGCGGTTGTGTCCAACGGCCAGCTCCTCGTTGTCTTCTTCGTCCTGCTCACCAACCTCATCGGCCTCTTCGGCCGCATCGGTGTGATGTTCTTCTTCTGCGCCGACGTCCTCGGGAACCCGCTCCTCATGGTCCCCGTCATGCTCGCCTTCCAGATCGGTTCCATGGTGGGTCAGTTCGTCTTCCCGCCCTTCGCCCTCAAGCTGGGCAAGCGCAACATGCTCATGGCCTCTGTGCTGCTGAGCGCTGTCTTCCTCTTCGCTATCTTCTTCATCGGTGACTCCATGGGGATGCCCGTTCTCTACGCCCTCCAGTTCTGCTACGGCGCCGCGGGCTTCGCTGCCCCCATCTCCCTGTCCATGGTTCCCGACGCAGTGGACTACTACGAGGACAAGACCGGCATTCGAGCCGACGGCACCTCGTACGCCGCCGTCTCCCTGTCGACGAAGATCGCCAGCGCGGTCGGTGGTGCTATCACCCTGTACATCATCGGGTTCTTCGGCTACGACGGCGCCCTCAAGGTGCAGAGCGCCGAGGCGGTCACGGGCATCAACGTCGCGGCCAACCTCATGCCCGCGATCATGGCGGTCATCGCCTTCATCCCGCTGTTGTTCTGGAAGCTGGACGCGAGGACGATGGAGAAGGTCTCCGCCAGGCTCGAGGTCAAGCGCGCCGCCCAGGCCGAGGCCCTCGCCCAGGGCCTGGATCGCGAGGAGGCTGAGCGCGTCGCCGAGAACGCGGTCGAGGATCTCGACTCCTGACACCAGCCACGGAGCCTGCGCCGGCCAGGGGCGCCGCCACCAGCCCATGACCGACACCTCCTGAGGGGACCAGGAACCTGCCATTGGGACCGTGACCCGCGGGTCGCTCCCGGGTCACGGCCCCAACGCAACCAGCTCACACCGCCCTGCGGCTACGACCGCACCGGAGTCCCCACCCGATCACCGAGGAGCCTGCCGTGACCACCGCCCCCGCCGACCAGCTCACCGACGCCCAGAAGAACCGCATCGAGGAGATCCTCGCCTCCCTGAGCTGGGAGGAAAAGCTCAACCAGGCCCAGATCACCTTCAAGATGAGCCAGGAAGAGTGCCTTGCGGCCGCCCGCGGCGGCATCGGCGCCCTCTTCTGGCCCGGCGACGCCGCCCGGACCAACGCCGTCCAGCGCGCTGCCGTCGAGGAGTCCGCCCACGGCATCCCCCTGCTCATCGGCCTCGACGTCATCCACGGCCAGCGAACCATCTTCCCCACGCCGCTGGCCATGGCCGCGAGCTTCACCACCGCCGTCGCCCGCAGCTGTGCGGAGGTGTCCGCCGCCGAGGCCCGCAGCGGCGGGGTCACCTGGACCTTCTCCCCGATGGTCGACGTCTCCCGCGACCCCAGGTGGGGGCGCGTGGCCGAGGGCTTCGGTGAGGACCCGCTCCTGACCGGTGCCATGGGGGCGGCCATGGTCGCCGGCTACCAGCGCGAGAGGCTCGACGAGCCCGGCACCCTCGTGGCCACCGCCAAGCACTTCATCGGCTACGGGGCCGCAGAGGGCGGACGCGACTACAACACCGTCGACATGTCCGCCCAGCGCCTCCGCTCCGTCTACCTGCCGCCCTTCGCGGACTGCGTCGAGGCCGGCGTCGGCAGCGTCATGGCCTCCTTCAACACCGTCAACGGACGCCCCGTCCACGCCAACCACCGGCTGCTCACCGACCTGCTCAAGAACGAGCTCGGCCTCACCGGCGCCGTCGTCGGCGACGCCTCCGGGGTGGAGAACCTCATCCCCCACGGGGTGGCCGCCGACATGGAGCAGGCCGCCCGCATGTCGCTGGTCGCGGGCCTCGACGTCGAGATGGGCGGGCACCTCCACGACCCCGCGGCCAGGCCCAAGGCCCCCGCCCTCCTGTCCGATGACGACCCCGTCCTGGTGGCCCGCGTCGACGACGCCGTCCGCCGGGTCCTCACCCTCAAGATGGCGCTCGGCCTGTTCGACCACCCCTACGTCGACGAGGCCTCCGAGATCACCTCCCCGGCACCCGAGCTCCTCGCCGCAGCCCGCTCAGCCGCAGAGCTGTGCCCCGTGCTGCTGACCAACGACGGCGCCCTGCCGATCGCGCCCACGACCCGCCGCATCCTGCTGGCCGGCCCCGCCGCGACGAGCACCGACCACCTGGGCGCCTGGGTCCAGCACGTCGCCGCCGCCCCCGAGCGCAGCCTCGCGCAGACCCTCCCCGTCGCCCTCGCAGCGGCCGCCTCGGCGGTGGGCGTCCCGGCCCCGGAGCTCACGGTCCTGGGCGGCCAGGACCCGCTCGGGGTCACCGCCGAGCAGGTCGACGCCGTCGCCTCGGCGGCCGGCGAGGCGGATCTCGTCGTCCTGGCCCTCGAGGAGCCCAGCCAGCTGACCGGCGAGGCGACGAGCCGCGCGGACCTCCGCCTGCCCGGCGGGCAGGAGGCTCTCATCCACGCCGCCGTCGCCACGGGCGCGCCGGTCGTCGTCGTCCTGGTCAACGGCCGGCCGCTCGTCGTCGAGGACTGGATCGAGGAGCCGGCCGCCGTCCTCGAGGCCTGGCACCTCGGCACCCTCGGACCCGAAGTCATCGCCGACATCCTCACCGGCGCCGTCAACCCGTCGGGGCGCCTCCCCATGGGCTGGCCCCGGTCCGTCGGCCAGCTGCCCGCCGCCTACGACGCCCACGAGCGCACGGGCCGCCCGGCCACTGTCGGGGGCACGATGATCCGTCCCGCCTTCGACATGGGCCTGGACGGCCCGGCGAACCTCCAGGAGTTCTTCACCTCCAAGTACCGCGACCTCGAGCTCGGGCCCCGCTTCCGCCTCGGGCACGGGCTATCGTACTCGACCTTTTCCTACCGCGATGCCTCCCTGTCCCGCTCGGAGATCTCCGCGGCCGAGCTCGCCGACGGCGCCGGGGTCGAGGTCCGTGTCACGGTCGCCCATGAGGCCGGCCCCAAGGGGGAGGAGGTCGTCCTGCTCTTCGTCCGCGACGTCGTCGCCTCCCTGGCCCCCGCCGTCCGCCGCATGGCGGGCTTCCGCCGGGTCGCGGTCCCCGCAGGTGGCGAGGCCGCCGTCTCGCTCAGGCTCACCGAACGCAGCCTCGCCCTGTGGGACGACGACGGCGCCGGCTGGCGCGTTGAGCCGGGCGAGTTCGAGATCCGCCTCGGTCCCGACCCGCAGGCGGAACCGCTGCGTCTCACCGTCACCCGGTGAACGAGCAACCCACCCCAGGATCCGAGCAGAGAGGCTCATCCCATGACCACCGCCCCCCGCACCTCCCGCAGCAACGGCACCACTCTCGACGGCGCCCCCGTTGTCCCCGCCGCCGGTCCCGAGAAGGTCGGGCACCTGGCCGGACCGCACGCCGAGCGGCTCCACCACCTCGAGGGAATGGGGCCTCGCGGCCCGCAGTGGGGCGAGGCGGAGCACGCACGCCTCGCCCTCTTCGACGCTCCCGTCGAGCCCGTCGGCCTGCCCGAGGTCGAGCGTCGCGACGCCGTTGCCCCCGGGCCGCACGGGGAGGTGCCCGTCCGCGTCTACACCCCCGCCGCGCTCGCCGCGCCCGACGAGGAGGGCCGCCGTCCCGCCGTCGTCTGGATCCACGGCGGCGCCTTCATCGGCGGCGACCTCGACATGCCCGAGGCCGACCACACCGCTGCCCGGCTCGCCGACCTCACCGGCCTGCCCGTCATCTCGGTCGCCTACCGCCTGTGCCTGGACGGCGTCCACCACCCGGTGCCCCACGACGACTGCTACGCCGCCTACCGGTGGGTCCGCGACGGCGGCCACGGGCTGCCCGCCGATCCCGGCCGCGTCCTCGTGGGAGGCGGCAGCGCCGGCGCGTGCCTGGCCGCATCCGTCGGCCTGCACGGCCGGGACGTCGGCCAGGCGCCCGCCGGCGTCTTCCTCGCCTACCCGATCGCCCACTACCCGCGGCCCCGCGCCGTCGCCGAGCTGTCCACCGCCCTGGCCTTACTCCCCCCGGCCCTGTCGGACAGCCCCGAGGGCGACAACTGGCTCATGGGGAACCTCCTGGGACCCTCCATGCTCGACATCGATCACCCCGGCTACGCGCTGCCGGGCATGGCGGATGACCTGTCCGGGTTCCCGCGGGTCTTCATCGAGAACTGCGAGCTCGACGGCCTGCGGGCTTCCGGGGAACGGCTCGGAGCCCAGCTGGCGCAGGCCGGCGTCGACGTCGAGCAGCACACCGTCCCCGGCGAGCTCCACGGGCACCTCAACGTCCCCGGCCTGCCGTCCTCGATCCGGACCTGCGAGCACTTCGCCTCCTTCATCGCTGACATCATCCGCTGAGAGGACCCACCGCCATGAGCACCGCACCCACCGCCTCTGAGGCTGCCGCCCCCGCCTGGGGCCGCGGCACCGAGAACCAGCGCCGCGCCAACCTCGGCGACGGCACCTACCGCAACCCCGTCCTCGGCGGGGACTACCCGGACCCGACCGTCCTGCGCGTCGGGGACCGCTACTACCTGACCTTCTCCTCCTTCGAGTCGAGCCCGGCGATCGTCCTGCTCCGCTCAGACAACCTCGTCGACTGGGAGCCGGTCGGCCCGGTCTGCCCCGAGCCCTGGGGCTCCGTCTTCGCCATGGACCTCGTAGAGCACGACGACCGGTACTTCCTCTACATCCCCTTCATGCCGACCTCCTGGTCCCGCGTCACCGAGCCGACGATCGCCGTCATGTGGGCCGAGGACATCGAGGGCGAGTGGAGCGGCCCCATCGACCTCGGCATCCGCGGCTACATCGACCCCGGCCACGCCGTCGGCGAGGACGGCCGGCGCTACCTCTTCCTCAACGGCGTCGACCGCGTCCGCCTCACCGACGGCGGGCTGGCCACCGACGGGCCCGTCGAGCACGTCTACGACGGCTGGCACTACCCCGAGGACTGGGTAGTCGAGGCCTACTCCCTTGAGGGCCCCAAGCACGTCGAGCGCGGCGGCTGGCACTACCTCGTGTCCGCCGTCGGCGGGACCGCCGGCCCGGCTACGGGGCACATGATCATCGTCGCCCGTTCCCGCAGCATCGACGGCCCCTGGGAGAACATGCCGGGCAACCCCCTCCTGCGCTGTACCGACCCCGCCCAGCCCTGGTGGTCCCGTGGCCACGGCACCCTCCTGGAGGGGCCCGGCGGGCAGTGGTACGTCATCTACCACGCCTACGAGAAGGGAGCCCAAGGCCTGGGCCGCCAGGTCCTCCTTGAGCCCGTCGACTGGACCGAGGACGGTTGGCCGGTGGCCCGCGGCGGCGAGCTCTCCGAGCCGCTACCGCTTCCCGGCGGCGGTACCGCCCGACGCCCCCACGGCCTGGCGCTGTCCGACGACTTCGCCGCACCCTGCTGGGGCCTGCGCTGGACCTTCGACCAGCCGGCCGCCGACGAGACCGACCGCGCCGACTTCTCCGGACAGGGTCTCGTTCTCTCCGGCAAGGGGGACGGCCCGGCCACCTCCTCACCGATGACCGTGCGCGCCCCCGACCGCTCCTACCGCGTCGAGGCGGGCATCGAGCTGCTCGACGGCGCAGCCTGCACCGCGGGCCTCCTCCTCTTCTTCAACCACCGACTCTTCCTCGGCCTCGAGCTGCGCGAGGGCGCCCTCCAGGCCTGGACCGGCGGCACCCGCACCTGGAGCCTCGAGATGCTGCCCGACGGCACCCGCCACCTCGAGCTCGCCATCGACAAGCGCGAGGGCGTCGTCGACATGCACTACCGGGTTCCCGGCGCCCCGTCCTGGACGCACTACCCGCTCACCCTCGAGTGCTCCGGCTACCACGCCAACACCGTCAACGACCTCGTCTCCCTGCGCCCAGCGGTCTTCGCCGCCGGGGACGGGCGAGCCCGCATCACCGACTTCCGGTACGAGGCGCTCGTCGAGGAGCCTCAGGCGTGACCACGGAGCAGGACCTGCGGACCCCCGCCACCCGGCGCTCCCTGACCGCCGAGCGCCTCACCCACCCGACCCGCGACGACCGGCCCGGCATCCGCTGGTGGTGGCAGGCCCCTGTCCCGGTGGGGGAGCTCCTTGAGGAGCTGGGCGCCATCCGCGACGCCGGCTTCGGCGAGGTCGAGATCGCCTTCTCCCCGGGCTTCTGGGCCGACGAGCCGCAGCGCGAGGCGCTCGCGGCCGTCCTCGACGAGGCAGCGGGCCTCGACATCGGCGTCGCCATGACCCTCGGCGCCGCCTGGCCGCTCCAGACGCCCACCACGACCCGCGGCACCCCGTACGCGGCCCAGGAGCTCCAGTACGGCGTCGCCTGGGTCCACGGCGAAGGGGCCCTGAGGACCACGCCGCTTCCTCGTGCCTTCGACGACCCCGGCGGCGAGCGCGGCGGGCGCCTCGTCGCCGTCGTCGCCGCCCGGGTCGTCAGCCGCGGCACCGAGCCCCGCGTCGTGCCCAGCCGCAACCCGTGGGGCAGTCCGACGATGATCGTGGAGCCCACGCGCTCCACCCTCCTCGACCAGGACTCCCTCACCGTCCTCACCGGCGCCGTGGAGGGGGACGGCCCCGGAGCCGTCGTCTCCTGGGTCCCGGGCGATGGCAGCTGGGCCCTCATGGCCTTCTGGAGCCGCGACAGCGAGCAGGGCGTGACGAGCTTCCTCGACGCCGGCGCCGCCCGCCAGGCCCTGGCCTACCTTGACGAGCACCAGCTCGGCGTCGCCGCCCTCGACGCGGAGGGGTCCACGGCCACCGAGCTCTTCGAGGACTCCCTCGAGCTCAACGCCGACTGCCTCTTCTGGTCCCCGACCATGCTCGATCGCTTCCGCGCCCACCTCGGCTACGAGCTCACCGCCTACCTGCCCTTCCTCATCGCCCACGGCCGGTGCCGCTACTGGGTGCCCGAGGAGCCCCCGCGCCCCGACTTCGACTCGGCCACCGCCGACGGAGCGCTCACGGACCTCGGCCGTCGTCTGCGCGCGGACTACGACCGGCTCGTCACCGACCTCTACGTCTCCGACCACCTCGCGCTCATCCAGGACTGGGCCGTCGGTCACGGCGTGCGCCACAAGGCCCAGGCCGCCTACGGGCAGAACCTCGAGCCGGTGCGGTCCTTCCGCGAGCTCGTCCGCTGCGGCGGTCGCGCCGAGGTCGAGTCCCTCAACTCCGGTGACCGGGTCCCCATGGGTTCGGAGGGACCCACGTGGCGCTTCTCCGTCGACTGGCAGCGCAGCGCGGTCGGTGGCGCCCACCAGGGCGGGGCCGTGCGGATCTCCACCGAGCTCGGTGCCCAGATGGACAAGTGCCTCGACTTCTCCCTGCCCGACTACCGGCGCATGCTCGACAAGGAGTGGGCGCTGGGCGTCACCAAGCCCTTCGTCCACGGCTTCGCGGCCCAGCCCGCCGACGCCCCCTGGCCGACGCTGGGGCGCTTCGGCACGATCGTCTCGGAGTCCTGGAACCACCGCCGCTTCCCGCAGTGGGCTCACTGGCGCCCGCTCACCGACTACTGGGCGCGCGGCACCGCGGTGCTCGAGACCGGCGTCCCGCGCTGCGACGTCGCCGTCTACCGCGACGGCTTCCTCACGACAGCGGCACGTGGGAGCGCCGCCGACGACGCCACCGCCCCCGACCGGCTCATCGACGCCGAGCCCCTGGAGCACGCCGGCTACGGCGTCCAGATCCTCGACCCCGTGGGCCTGGCCGAGGACGGCGTCATCGGGCGCGACGCGACCGGCGCCACCGTCCTGTTCCCCGACGGCCCCGCCTATCGGGCGCTCGCGCTGGAGTCGGCCTCACTGACCCCCGGTGCCGCCCGTGCCCTGGCTCGCGCCGCCGAGGCGGGCCTGGCGCTCGTCGTCGTCGGGACCCCGCCCGCCCGCGACACAGGGTGGGGCGGGGCCGAGCGCTCCGAGGCGGTCGCTGCCGACGTCGCCAAGGCGCTGGTCGGGGCCCGCACTGCCCACGTCGCCGGCTGGGACGAGGTGCCCGGCGCGCTTGCCGGCCTCGGTGTGCGGCCCCGGGCCGGCTGGTCCGGTCCGGTCCTGCTCAGCCAGGTCCGCGACACCGACGAGGGCCGCATCGTGCTCGTCTACAACCCCTCGGGCCTGCGCGGCGAGCGGGTCGAGCTCGATGTGGAGGGCGAGGGGGCCGTCGAGGTCCTCGACCTCGACACAGGCGTGGCGGCGCGGCTGACGGACCGATCAACGGTCTCCGCCTCGGGGCGCACCCGGGTGCCGGTGCACCTCGAGCCCCTCGGCCTCGTCATCCTGAGGCTGTACGACGGGTCCTGGGCCCGAGGACCGCGGGAGACGACGAGCTGCGTGCGGGTGGCGGGTGCCGTCGTCGGCGATCCACGGCCGGAGCCGACCGGGGAGGCCGGAGAGCTCGAACTGGAGTGGACGGGTCTGAGCGTGCTCTCGGAGGAGCCCGGCGGAGCCCGCCTCATCGAGCTGCCCGCCCAGGGTCCCGGCGACTGGCGGGGAATCCCCGGGCTCGAGCACGTCTCGGGAACCGGCGTCTACCGGGCCCGCGTCCGAGGGGGCCCTGGAGCCGGGGAACTCAGTGGCTCCGTGCTCGATCTCGGGCAGGTGGGGGGAACTGTCGCGGTCCGCGTCGCCGGGAGCGAGGTCGGCGTCCTCACCCGGGGCCGCGGGACGGTGGCGGTCGGAAAGGCCCTGGCGGGGCTCGTGGCCCGCGGCGCGGAGCCCGAGCTCGAGATCGAGGTCCGCACGACCCTGCGCAACGCGGCCATTGAGGCCGGCGTGTACATGGAGGGCCCGTGGGCCGTCGAGCACCCGACCGTCCCCCACGGCCTTGTGGGCCCGGTGCGGCTGCTGGCCGGCTGAGGCACGCAGTGGTCGGCGGCCCGACCCCACAGCCGGCACCAGGCCTCAATGTCCCCGCCCCGCGCCGCACCCCAGCGGGCAACCGGTCCTGATCTCGTGTGGAAAGGGTGTGCGACCCGAGGGATATGACCTGAGGACGTCCGGCGCCCCAGCGCGGGCCCGACCGTCACAGGTAGACTCGCCGGACACGACATGGCCCTCTCGATCCCGGAGGTGATGGTTCGCCCGTGCGTCGTCTGCCACGCCACGTACGTGGCCCTCGGGCGAGGGCTGGTCGATGAGGACGTCCGAGCCCCACCCCTACCCGGCCCCCGACTCGCTGCGACAGCACGTCGCACGGGTGCTCGGGCAGGACGTCGCCGGGCGGCTGTGCCTGTTCGACGACAACACCCTCTACGTCAACGCCCCGCCCGGACGCGCCTTCCTGGCCTGGCTGGTGGACGCGCTCGTCGTGTGGGGCACGGCCGTGGCCTTGGGAGCCGCCTACCTCCTGTCCTCCTCGGCCCCTGACGCCGGGGTCGGGGCGGTGGTCATCACCGTCGTCCTCGCGCTGGTCCTGCCATTCGTGTACGGATGCTGCTACGCCAACGGCAGGGCGCTGGGCGCGGTTGTCACGGGGACTCGGCTGGTCCGGCTGCGCGACGGCGGCCGCATCGGCTGGGTGAGGGCCGGCGGGGTCATGCTGATCCGCGTGATCCTCCTCCCCCTGGGTCTTGTGCTGGACCTCGTGGGCATGCTCGCCGGCGGCAGTTCTGCGGGTGGCTCGGTCAGGCGGACCAGCATCGACGACCGCGCTACCGAGCAGCTGTGGGCCGCCGGGTTCAGGCGCCTCGGGTGACTCCCGGGCCGACTTGGCTCTGAGGCCTCGCGGCCCGTCCGCTGCGCTTCAGTCTGGTACTGGCGCTTCTGCACCTGCCCGTACGCGATATCCCAGGCCCGTGCTTCGACGTAGTAGGTGTAGCGTTCGCCTACTTGCGCACGGTCGGGGCGTAAGTGCGTGGTGTCGGGCTACTGTTTGGCCCTGACCGCCGGGTTGAATGATGCGCGTCAGGCGGGGGACACGCCGCCGGGACCGGCCAGGGCGGCCGGCGCAGCGTTGGAGAACAGAGGAGTTCTGTCATGGGCGAGAAGGTTCGTATCGGCATCGTTGGTCTGGGGTTCATCGGGACCCAGAAGCACCTGGTGGGTCTGTCCCAGCACCGGGACAGGTGTGAGGTCGTCGCGTTCTGCGACTTCGACATCGAGCGCGCCCAGGCCGGTCGGGCCCAGTGGGGCAACGAGGACGCCTACACCACCACCGACTACATGGAGCTGGTCAACGACCCGAGCATCGACGTCATCCACGTGTGCACGTGGAACGCCAACCACTGCGAGATCACCTGCGCGGCCCTGGAGGCCGGCAAGCACGTCATGGTCGAGAAGCCCATGGCGGTCACGGGCGCCGACGCCCGCACGATGCGCGACACCGCCAAGAGGACGGGCAAGAAGCTGACCGTCGGCTTCCAGTACCGCCAGCGCGAGGAGTACCAGTTCCTCAAGGCGCTGGCTGACGAGGGCAAGTTCGGTGAGATCTACGCTGCCAAGGCCCACGCCACGCGCCGGCGCGGCGTGCCGATCTGGGGGGTGTTCACCGACAAGTCCAAGCAGGGCGGCGGCCCGCTCATCGACCTGGGCGGCCACTCCATCGACGTGGCCCTGTGGCTCATGGACAACTACGAGGTCGCCTCGGTCACCGGCGTGGTCAACTACAAGCTCGGCGACAAGCCGCAGGGCAACATCGGCGGCCAGTGGGACCCGGCGACCTACGAGGTCGAGGACTCCGCCTTCGGGTTCGTCACCTTCAAGAACGGCGCCTCCCTGTTCGTCGAGGCCTCCTGGGCGCTCAACATCAAGGCCGCCCGCGAGGGCTGCATCACGATCTGCGGCACTGAGGCCGGCGCCGAGACCGTCCAGGACCCCAACGGGTCGGCCAACCTCGTCGTCGACGTCAACCTCATCGAGGGCGGCAAGCAGGTCAACACCGGCTTCGGTGAGGGCGGCGCCTACTTCTCCGCCGGCGGCGTGGGCGGAGCTCAGAACGGCTTCGCCTACATGGGCGGGCTCGAGGCCGGCCTGTGGCTCGACGCCGTCATCAACGACACCGAGCCCTACGTCACCGCCGACCAGGCCGTCGTCGTCACCGAGATCCTCGACGCGATCTACACCTCCGCCGCCCAGGGCGGCAAGCCCGTCACCTTCGACTGACAACCAGACACCATCGCCACACCACCGGCCCCAGCGGCCGACGGAGGCAGGGTCCGGCCCCGGAGCCCGGGGCCGGATCACCTGCGCGAGACCCTCGCGCGGAGCGCCACGGCCGTGCGGGCCCAACCGGTCCGGAGCCGGGACGCGCCGAGCGCGACCCGCCGCAGGCGCACTCCCCACCGGCCGATGCCTCGCAGCTCAGAGAGGAGCACCAGATGACCTCGCAGATCAAGCGCGGAGTCAGCCTCTACTCGTACCAGCACGAGTACGCGCACGGACAGTTCACCGTCGAGGACGCGGTCGCCGCCGCCGCCGCGGTGGGGGCCCTGGGCATCGAGACCCTGGGGGAGCAGATGTTCCCCGGGTTCCCCTTCCCCGGCCAGCCCGACCTCCCGGACTCCTTCTACGACCGGTGGAGGGACCTCATGGACGGCTACGGCACGACCCCGACCGTCCACGACATGTTCCTCGACACCAAGCGGTACAAGGACCGCCTCCTCAACCTCGACGAGATGGTCCAGTCCCTCCAGCGGGACATCCGCCACACCGCGCGGCTCGGTGCGAAGGGGATCCGGGTCATCGTCAACACCCCGCCCGAGGTCGTCGAGGCCGCTGCCCCCTACGCTGCCGACCACGGGGTGTGGATGGGCGTCGAGATCCACTCCCCGTACTCCTTCGAGGACGACTGGATCAAGCGCCACCTCGAGGTCGCGGAGCGCGTCGGCTCCGACGTCGTGGGCTGCGTCCCCGACATGGGTATCTTCGTGCACAGGCTTCCGCGCGTCGTCGTCGAGCGAGCCCTGCGCGACGGCGCCGACCCCGAGCTCGTCCAGGAGATCGTCGAGACCTACAACGCCCACGGCGACACCCAGGCGATGTTCGAGCGCGTCGAGAGGATCGAGGGCATCGACCCCTTCACCCTGGGACTGGCCCGCACCGGCGTCCACATGATCGCCCAGCCTGTCGACACCCTGCGGGGTCACGCCGAGCTCATCAGGCACATCCACGCCAAGTTCTACGAGATGCACCCCGTTGAGGGATTCGACTACTGGCACGAGTACTCGATCCCCTACCACGAGATCGTCCCGGTGCTCGAGGAGATCGGCTACGACGGCTACCTCTCGAGCGAGTACGAGGGCAACCGCCACATCGAGGACGCCGAGCCCGTCGACTCCGTCACGCAGGTCGCCCAGCACCAGAAGATGCTCGCCGCGCTCATCGGAGAGGAGAACTGAATCATGTTCGACGAGATGATCATCCGCGAGGGCACGGTCGCGAACCTGACCGCCGTCGACGGCGTCGTCCCCGGCTTCAGCTTCGAGACCCACGTTCCGTACTACCGGGGCCTGGGCCTGTCGATGATCGAGACCCCCGAGGTCACGGTCGACGGCGAGCCCGTCGCCAGCGAGGACCTGCGCTTCAGCTACCGGGGCGTCACCCGCACTTTCGCCGAGCTGGCGGACGTGACCGACGTGCGCTGGGAGCTGGGCACCTTCGCGACCATCACCGTTCTGCGCGAGGGCGGCCTGCCCGCCGGCGAGCACGAGCTCGTCGTCAACCTGCGCCTGCGCGTGTCCTACCTGCCGTTCCTCTCCGAGAACCGCTTGACGCGCACGGTGACGACGTCCTGAGCCGGACGGCGGCGTCCTCGCCGCCAGCGACAACCGCACGCCACCGAACAACCACCACTTCTCCGCATCCTCCCGCCGGAAGGACACCACCCATGCCCACCAAGTTCATGAAGCTCGGCTTCGACGAGCAGGTGCTCCGAAGCCTGACGAACACTGACCACGGCTACGTTCTCGAGGTCCGACTCAACTACTACCGGGGCACGCCGATGTCCGCCATCGAGCGCCTCGAGCTGTCCGTCGACGGCGAGAGAGTCGACGACGAGCGCATCCTGGTCGAGGTCAACGGCACCTTCCTGCGCGTCGCGCAGGTACCCCTGGCCTTCACCGAGTACTGGGGCGTCAAGACCCCGATCCACCTGCACGTCCTGGGCGCCCCCCTGGCGGCCGGCGAGCACGACGTCGACTTCGTGTGCGAGGCCCGCGTCGTCTACATGCAGTTCGCCCCCGGTGTCTTCGGCATGTTCGACGCCTCGGCGACCGCCAACCTGACCGTCTCGCAGAGCTGAGGAGCGCGAAACCATGGCACTGATCAACGGCATCGAGCAGGGCGTGTCCTGCTACAGCTACACCGAGCAGTTCATCAAGAACGATGACTGGACGATCGACACGGTCTTCGAGCACGTCGCCGCGAAGGGCGTCACGAAGGTCGAGCTCGTTGGAGCCCAGACCTTCCAGCACTACCCGACCCCGCGCCCCGAGGAGATCGACGCGGTCCTGGCCGCCTCGGACAAGCACGGCGTCGAGGTCTTCTCCTACGGGGGGTACGTCGACCTCGGCCGCATCACGGGCTACGCGATGAGCCGCGAGGACATCCTGTCCGACATCCGCCTCGACATCATGACCGCCCGCAGGCTCGGCGCCAGGTACCTGCGCGCCACCGGCTTCGGCCCCGACCTGGCTGAGGCCGTCAACGCCATCGGCGAGGAGCACGGCGTCCAGATCGGCTTCGAGATCCACGCCCCGCACACCCCCGCCGACCCCGTGGTCGCCGAGTTCATGCGCGTCATCAAGGACAAGGACCTGAGGAACTTCGGTCTCGTGCCGGACTTCGGGATGTTCATCGAGCGTCCCACAGAGATCGCCATCAACCGCTACGTCGGCCTCGGTGCGAAGCGCGAGACCCTCGACTGGATCATCGACAACCGCCACAACGGGATGACCGAGGAGGAGATGTGGGAGCACGTGCGCACCACCATGAACGGCGGTGAGGGGGAGAAGGTCGCGATCTCCGAGTGGTTCGGCTTCCTGTCCTTCGCACCGGCCGAGCTCGACTCCTTCGCCGCGATGGTCCCCTACGTCACCTACGTGCACGGCAAGTTCTACCACCTCGAGCTCGACGAGGCCGGCAGGGTCTACGAGCCGACGATCCCCTACGAGAAGGCGTTGTCGATCCTCGCCGAGGGCGGGTTCCAGGGCGTCTTCATCACCGAGTACGAGGGCCACGCCTTCTATCTCGACGACGCCGACGAGCAGATCGACCGCCACCTGGCCCTGGGCAGAAGCATCCTGGAGAACCTGTGACAGCTCCGGTCCGGCGGGCGCCCGTGCCCGCCGGACCGGGACGGCGGTCCCGGGCGCCCGGCCCCGGGCGCGACGTGATCTCACGGCGGACCGTCGCCCGGATCGGCCGGCTCGGGGGACCTCAGCGGGTCTCGGCCGAGCCGGTGGCGTGCTTCCAGGCGAAAGCGTGGATGAGGGCCGAGGTCCTCGCCCGCTGGGGGCTCGTCGCGTAGCCGGAGTGCCCGCCCTCGGCGGACTCGACATAGGTGACCTTCTGGCCCAGGCGGGCCAGGCGCCAGGCCATCGTGCGCGCGTGCGCCGGGTGCACGCGGTCGTCCCGCGTCGAGGACAGCAGAAGCACCGGCGGGTAGGTCCGCCCCGGCTCGAGGAGCTCATAGGGCGAGTGCTCGCACATCCACGCCCACTGCGCCTCGTCATCGGGATCCCCGAGCTCCGGGACCCACAAGGGACCCGCCAACAGGTGCGTGTAGCGCCTCAGGTCGAGCAGGGGCGCCTCGAGGACTGCCGCGCCGAGCAGGTCCGGGTGCCGCACGAGGAGCTCGCCGACGAGCAGGCCTCCCGCCGAGGAGCCGTGTACGGCCACCGAGCCCGCGCGGGTGACGCCTCGGTCGACGAGCGACTCGATGACCGCCGTCAGGTCCTCCACGACGAGGTGGCGTCCGGCCCCCAGCGCCACCTGGTGCCAGGCGGGTCCGTACTCGCCGCCGCCTCGCGTGTTCGCCACGACGTAGGTGCCGCCACGCTCCAGCCAGGCCTTGCCGGTCACCGGCTCGTAGCCTGGAGTGAGCGAGACGCCGAAGGCGCCGTAGGCGTGCACGAGCACCGGGCCCAGGGTGCCGTCGGGTCCCGCCGGTCGGCCGATCTCGAAGTAGGGCACGTGGGTACCGTCAGCACTTGTGGCCACGTGCTGGGTGACGACGACGCCGGTCGCGTCGTAGCGGGCCGGCGCCTGGCGCACGACCGCCATGCCCGTCAGCTCGCCCTCGGCGGTGAGTCGGCCCACCGCGAGCGTCGACGGCGTCGTCCACCCGGAGGCGGAGACCCACAGGTAGTCCGACCCGGTCGGGTCGAGGGCGGAGGCGGACACGCTGAGCAGGGGGCGGCCCGGACGTAGCTGGCTGCTGTCGGGCGCGGGCCCGCCCGGAAGGTCCGCAGCGCCCGTGAGGTCGACCCAGTGGTGCGCCCACCCGGCCCCCGCTGGTGAGCCGGGTGCCGGCGGCGTGCACACCTCCAGGCGGCTCGCGACGTCGTCGAGGAGCGTGAGCACGAGGTGGTTGCGGGTCCACGTGGCCGAGGTCAGCGTCGTCGACGGGCTCGGAGCGAAGAGGACCTCGAGATCGCGCCGGCCCGCCAGGTAGTCGGTGAGGTTCGCGCCCAGCAGGGTGCCGGGCGCGTAGGAGCGCCCGTCGACCTCCCAGGGGGCGCGCAGCTCGATGGTGAGCCAGTCGCGGCCGATGCCGGCGCTGGAGGACTCAGGCACGTCCAGGCGGATGGCACCCGTCGGGACGACGTCGCCCTCCGGTGTGGGTGGGGGCAGGGTGGGGTGGGTCTCGCCCGACAGGGCCGCACGGGCGGCCGCGGCGCCGGTCGGGCACACGGCGTCCTCCGGCAGGAGCCAGATGCGCGTGGCGTAGAGGGAGGGCATGGTCGTCAGCCAGGTGCGTCCCCAGGGGTCCCGGACGGCTCCCGCCGCGGCGGAGCCGGGGGCCGCGGTGACGAGGACCTGCGCGTCGTCGACGTCGCTGCCCCGGCTCAGGCGACGGGCCTGGCGGGGGTAGCCGGCGCTCGACAGGGAGCCCGGGCCGAAGTCAGCCGAGACGATGACCGCCTCGCCCTCCTCGTCGCCCCAGGTCAGCGAGCCTTTGGAGGGCTGACGGAGAAAGCCGCCGTCCTCGACGTCGATGAAGCGCCGCTCATCGAGGTCGTACTCGCGGGTGACGCTCGTGTCGGAGCCGCCGTCGGACAGGGTGACCAGCGCCCTCCCACCCGCTCGCGGCCCGGTGGTGAGGACCTTCGCGCCGCCCCACACCAGGGGCCGGTTCCACTCGCCTGCCAGGGCGTCGAGGTCGAGAAGGAGCTCCCACTCGGTGGGCTCGATGGTGCGGTCGGCGCGGAAGGGGGCTCCGCTGACGTAGGACAGCCAGGAGGCTCGTCGCCAGACGCCGCGCGGGTGGTCTGCGTCGGTCCAGAAGCTGTAGAGCATGCCTGCCCGGCTGACGACGGGGGGAAGACGGTCGGGGGCGTCGAGGACCTCGGTGAGCTCCCGGGTCAGGCGGTCGAGATCGGGGGAGGCGTGGCGGGCCCACGCCTCGGCCCTGCGCTCGGCGACCCAGGCCAGAGCCTCGTCCCCGGTGACGTCGTCGAGCCAGGCGGGAGCCTCGGGGAGGCGGGCGCATCCGGCCCTGAGGCGAGTGGGTGGTGCGGCGTTGACGTCCTCGTCCATGCAGGCATCCCAGCACGGTCGGAGCTGATGGAGGACAGACAGGGTCGTCTATGTGCACCGAACGTGCATAACGCGGCGACGGCAAAGGCCGGAGACCTCGGTGTCTCCGGCCTGAACTCGATGCCGTGCCCCGCCCGGTGGCGCGGGCTGGATGCCTGTCCGGGATCGCCTCGGGGGTCCCGGTGACGGTGCTGGTCCGCCTCGGCTCAGTTCTCGTCCTCGTCGGTGGTGCGCTCGATGAGCCTCGCGTTGGCGACCTCGGCGTAGGCGCGGGCGGTGTTGGCGTCGATGGTGCTGTTGAAGAACATGTTGACTCCTTGGTAGGGCGGGTTGGTGCGGCGCAGGCCGGGGACTCGGTCCCCGGATACGCGAATGACGCCCGGTCGGGTGCTCTGCTGAACACCGTCGTCCGTGCGTCGGGTAGAACGCTATCCGACCGCAGTGCCCTCTCGGTGCGCACGGAGTGACGTGATGGTGGACACAGTGCGTCGCTGGTGCGCCGTGGACTGGCGGTGTTCTCGGGAAAGGTCTTGCTCGACATGCGCCTGGAACGGCTTCGAGCTTTTGCGTGCGTCGTTCCGAAGCAGTGTGCGTGGTCACGACGACTCGGAGACGAGTGCCCGGCCGGAGGTGCCGCCCATGCGGGTATCCTGACGGGTGTCTCCTCTCGAACCCACGATGATCCCCGTGCCTTCTGGCTCGATCGTGCTGCGGGATGCCAGGACGCGGACCTCGCGCACGGCGCGGCTGCGGCGGTTCCACCTCGCCTCCACCCCGGTGACGTGGGAACTGTACTCGCGCGTGCTGGGGGCTCCGGTGCCAGACGGCGAGGACGGGAGCGCGCCTGTGCACTCGGTGTCGTGGCTCGAGGCCGTGAGCTGGTGCAACATGCTGTCCGTCGCGACGGGTCGTGCGCCGGCTTACGACGTCAACGACGCCGGGGCGTCATGGGACGTCAGCGCTGACGGCTTCCGGTTGCCGACGGAGGCCGAGTGGGAGCGGGCCTGCCGCGCGGGCTCGACGGGCCCGCGCTACGGCCCGCTTCCTGACATCGCGTGGACGGATGCCGACGCCGTCACGGGCCCGCAGCGCGTCAGACGGGAGCAGCCCAACGCCTTGGGCCTGTACGACATGTTGGGCAACGTGTGGGAGTGGTGCTGGGACTTCTCCGACCCAGCCCGCTACGCCGACTATCGCGTGCTGCGCGGGGGAGGGTGGGCGGACAGGCACTGGAGCGTTCGCGCCTCAGTGCGACGGGGAAGCATGCCGGGGGCCGTGCTCGACGACGTCGGGTTCCGCCTCGCACAGGGGGTCGCGGGCCGGGCCGCCGACCACTCGGGTCAAGGCTGGTCGCGGCAGGCCGATCGGGACCGAGCGGATGTCAGGGGGCCGGTGCCCGTCGGCTGGACGCCGCTGCACGCTTGAGTCGACCTGACGTGACGCGAGCGAGCTGAGGCCCGTTGGGCTTCAGAGTCATCGAAGGCAGGCGGTGGCGCCGCACCTGGAGCGCTACCGCCTCACAGGACGACGTCCTGCGTGGGGCGGGTCAGGTCTCCCGAGGCGTGGGCGCGCGCGATGTAGTCGCAGGCGCGGGCCGTCACCGCCATGATCGTCAGCGCCGGTCCCTCGGTCGAGCCGGTCGGGAAGGAGGCCGCGTCGGTGACGAAGAGGTTGGGCACGTCCCAGGACTGGGCGACCCCGTTGAGCACGCTCGTGGCCGGGTCGTGGCCCATGCGGGCGCCGCCGGCCTCGTGGATGGACACGCCCATGATGAGGCTCATGCGGATCCCGACACGGAACATCGCGCGTTGAACCGGGTTGAAGTCGGGCCACACCTTCGTGGAGTGCACCCCGAAGGTCGAGGCGACGAAGCTCTGGCGGTAGCCGGCGGCCCGCATCATCTCGTTGATGTCCGTGACGGCGGCGTCGACGATCCGCCGGTCGTTGTCATCTGCGCGGCACACGATGTGGGCGGCCGGGATACCCCAGGCGTCCTTGACCCGGCGCGAGACCGACACGTGGTTGGCGTACTGGGGCAGCATCTCGCCACCGGCGCCGAATCCGAACATGGCGGGGGAGTCCTGTGGGACGGGCACGCGGCCGGCCAGGCCCTGGAAGGAGTAGCCGCGCTTGTAGCGCTCGACCTGTCCCTCGAGGTTCTGGTAGCGGGGGATGAGGAACCCGCCGGAGTTGCCGTAGAACGGGTCCGGCTCGCACTGGGACGACGGGCCGAAGTAGCCGGGCCGGCGCGGGTCGTCCCCGAAGCCCAGGGTCATCGACTGCTCCATGAGGTAGCGGCCGACCAGACCGTTGGAGTTGGCCAGGCCGTTGGCGTGGCGTCCGCCGCCGGAGTTGAGCAGGAGGCGGACTGACTCGATGGCCGAGGCGCACAGCATGACGACGTCTCCGGTCACGCGGTGCTCACGCTTCGTAGTGGCGTCGATGAAGACGGTGCCCGTGGCGAGCCCGGTGCGTGAGTCGGTGGTGATGCGAGAGACGACGGCGCCCGTGCGGATCGTGAGGCGCCCGGTGCGACGGGCCTCACGGATCCCCGGGGGAGTGCGGTCGAGGAAGGGGGCCTGAAAGCGCCAGGAGATGACGTGGCGCTCGGGCCACCGGCTCTCGACGACGGACTTGAACTCCTGCTCCATCTCGTTGAGGTGGCCCGGGCCAACGTACCTGCCGGCAGGCGGGTGGGTGACTCCCGGGTCGTCGTCGCCGTAGACGCCCACGAGCTCCTCGACGCGGTCGTAGTAGGGGGCGAGGTCCTTGTACTCGAAGGGCCAGTCGGTGCCGACGCCGTCGAGGGTCGCGGCCTTGAAGTCCGCGTCGCTCATGCGCTGCAGGACCCGCCCGTAGGCGTGCATGCGGCCGCCCAGGAGCCGGGAGCGGATCCACAGGTAGGGGGCGTCGACCGGGTAGGTGTAGGGGTTGGCGAGGTCGTCGACGAGGAAGCGCGAGGAGGAGTCGGAGTAGAAGGAGCGCCGAGCCTGGTTGAACTGGCGGTCCACGAGCATCCTCCTGGCGCGCGTCGTGATGTCCATGCCCATCGGCTTGGGCTTGCCGTGGCGCGGCGGGACGAAGTCCTCCGCGGTGAGCTCCCGGCCCGCCTCGAGCAGGAGGACCTCCATGCCCGCCTCGGTCAGCTCGCGCACGGCCGTCGAGCCCGCGGGGCCCGATCCGATGACGATGGCGTCGAAGCGCCGGTCGATGTTGTCCATGAGCGCTGCTCCCTCCTGGGCCGCGGCTGCGCGGCCTTCGTCCTGCGCGGCCCTGGAACGGGACACCGCCGGCGCTGCCGGAGGACTGCGGCTCCCTTGCCCGGGCCTTCCGCCCGTGGGCGGCCTGCTGGTCTCAGGCTAGGAGTGGCTACCGGACGAGGACGACTCCGCTCGGCTGCCTTCTGCCCGGCTCGGGGCGAAGGTCAGGCAGAGCCTCCAGGGCCCGTCCGAGCAGGAGAGCCGAGGCGCCTCTCAGGCGTCGAACGCGCCAGAGGATTGGGGGAGGGACGTGGACCCCGCAGAAGGTGCGGTGGGTCAGTGCAGACAGCGACACCCCTTCCGCCTCGGGCGGGCGGAAGTGCGGATACGGACCCGGTTCGTGAGCCCGGTCCGTCGATAGCCTCGGATACCGACCATCGAGGACCCGGGACGAGCCGGGCGCACGAGCCGGGGAGCGAGGGAGGACGATGACGGCGATGACGGCGATGCCCGGGGGGCGGCCGGACCCCGGGGGCCGGGAGGGCGGGAGGAGCTGGGAGGACAGGGGCGCCCGCGCCCGCGTCGGCCTCCTGCTCGACACCCCCTGGCCGCCCTACCGCGCCGTCAAGGCCCGCACCCGCGACCTGTGCCGCCGCGACAACGCCCTCGACGACTGCGTCCGGCTCGCCCCTGGGGTCACCATCGCCGCGGGCGCCGCCGTCAGCGGCCGCCTGGCCGGTAAGCAGCGCCCGGCGGGTGCCGGCTTCGACTGAGTCCCGGGCCGGCCGCCGTCCTCCTCCGCCCTGCGCGGCCGTCCCTCACGCGGTGCGCCGCCGTCCCACGGCCCGGCGCCGGGCGCCCTGCCCTCGAGAGAAAGCGCATCACCCGTGTCTCACAGCCCCCAGGCCCCGGTCAACCCCTACCGGGTCGCCGCCGTCGTCATGATCGGCTCGTTCATGGCAGTCCTCGACGGCACCATCGTCAACGTCGCCGTCCCCTCCCTCCAGGGGTACTACGCCGGGCCGGACGGAACCCCGCCCCCCTACTCCTCCGTCGCCTGGGCTATCACCGGCTACGCCCTGGCGACCGCGGCGATCATCCCTCTGACCGACTACGGCCTGCGCCGCGTCGGCCACCGCTGGATGTACGTCGGCTCCATCGCCCTGTTCACCCTGGCCTCGGTGCTGTGCGCCCTGTCCCCGAGCCTCGGCGTCCTCATCGCGATGCGCGTGTTCCAGGGCCTGTGCGGGGGGTGCATCATGCCGGTGGGCACGGCCCTGGTCGCCTCGGTGGCCGGTGACCGGCTGGGCCGGATGATGAGCCTCATGGGCATCCCCATGCTCATCGCCCCGGTTGTCGGCCCGATCCTGGGAGGATGGCTCGTCGACGTCGCCTCCTGGCACTGGGTCTTCCTCATCAACGTGCCCTTCGGCCTCGGTGCCGCCCTCCTCGGCCTCGTCCTCCTACCCCGGCGCGACAGCCGCCGCGCCGCTGTCCTCGACGTCCCCGGGGTGCTGCTCATGTCCCCGGGCCTGGCCCTCGTCCTGTGGGGCGTGTCGAACGCCGGGGCGGGCGCCCCCGTGGCCTCTCCGAGCGTGTGGGCGCCGCTCGCCGTCGGCCTCGCCATGGTGGTGCTCTTCGTCCGCCGCAGCCTCACGACGGCGCACCCGCTGCTCGACCTGACGATCCTGGGGCTGCGTCCCTACCGCACCGCGATCCTCCTGGCCGTCTCCTTCCAGGCCGCCTTCACCGCCGACCTCCTCCTCCTGCCCTCCTACCTCCAGCAGGTCCGAGGACTCGGCGCCATGGAGACCGGGCTGCTCATCGCCCCGACCGGGCTGGGGGCCCTGGTGACGATGCCCGTGGCCGCCAACCTCATCGACCGCCTCCCCCCGAGGCGGGTCATCCCCTTTGGCATGACGGCAATGCTCCTGTCGGTCCTCGCCCTGACCCAGGTGGGCCCGAGCACGGGCGTGTGGTGGCTCGCGGTCGTCCTCACGGTTCAGGGGATGGGGATCGGCGGCACGATGATGCCGGTGTCGACGGCCGCGCTCCAGGCGGTGCGCCGCGCGGAGGTCGGCAACGCCACGACCCTGTTCAACATCGGCCAGCAGGTCTTCGGGGCCGTCGGCATCGCCGTCGTCTCCGTCATCCTCGCCCTGCTGCTCGCAGCAACCCCCTTGGGAGGCCAGGCCGTGGCCGGCGAGCTGGGAGGTGCTCAGCTGGCCGCCGGTCTGGCACAGGCGGCGCAGGCCTTCGGCCGCGCCTTCTGGATGCCGACGGCCTGCCTGGCCGTGGCCCTCGTCCTCGCCCTGAGGCTGCCGAACCGGGTGGTCGTCCCCGCCGAGGACCTCCCGCCCGTCGCGTCGTCGGAGGCTCGGGCCTGACACCGCCGGTGGCCGAGCTCTCGGACGCAAGGGGCGCGGGAGAGGTCAGTCTCGGGGTGTCGGCGTCGTCGGTACGACATCGCACTCATATGCACCGAACATGCACAAGTGGGAGGCTGTGGGTGTGGGGTACGAGGGGACGCCGTCGGAGAATCGGGGCAGCGGGCGCGGCGAGAGCGGCCGCGGCCCATACCGTCCCAAGGAGGAGGCTTCCGTGGCAGTGACAATTGGTATCGATGTGGGTGGTACGAAGATCGCCGCTGGTGCGGTTGATGACGAGGGCAGGGTCCTGACGCGGGTGCAGAAGGACTCCCCTGCCAAGGAGCGTGGGGCGATCATCGACACGATCGTGGCCTGCGCGACGGAGCTGCGCGCGGTTCACCCCGAGGCTGTGGCCGTCGGGGTGGGGGCGGCCGGGTTCGTGGCGGCGGACCGCAACACGATGGCCTCGGGCACGAACCTGGACTGGACGGGAGTGCGCATCGGGGACGAGGTCGCGGCGCGCGCGGGCCTGCCGGTCGTCGTGGAGAACGACGCCAACGCCGCGGGCTGGGCCGAGGCCCGCTTCGGCGGGGGTCGGGGGCGGTCCAACGTGCTGGTCGTGACCCTGGGCACCGGGGTGGGTGGCGCGGTCGTCATCGACGGGCGCCTGGTGCGCGGGGCCGCGGGCTTCGCGGCCGAGATCGGTCACATCAACGTCGTGCCGGGTGGGCGCCCGTGCGGGTGCGGGCAGCGCGGCTGCCTGGAGCGGTACGCCTCGGGCACGGCCTTGGGCCACAACGGGTGGGAGCTGGCCCGATTCCAGCCCGCCTACGCCTCGCGCATCATCGAGCTGTCCGGCGGGGACCCCGACCGTATCTCGGGCAAGGCCGTCACCGCCGCCGCCCGCGAGGGCGACCGGGCCGCCCTGGAATGCTACGCGGACCTGGGCCACTGGCTGGGTGTCGGTATCGCCGACCTGTGCGCCGTCCTGGACCCCGAGGTCGTCGTCCTCACCGGTGGTCTGACCGAGGCGGGCCCCATCCTTCTCGAGCCGGTGACCGCCTCCTTCGACGCCCATCTCACGGCGCGGTCCCGGCGCCCCACGATTGGTGTCGTCATCTCCGAGTCCGGGCAGGACGCGGGCGTCATCGGTGCCGCCGACCTGGCGCGCTGCGGCTGACCTGCGCCCCGGCCCCGACCTCACGGGGTGGTCAGCGCCGCGGCTGGCGGGGCTCGTGTGCGACCATGACCCTGATGCCCCAACGCCCTGCCTCCCGCCCGACGTCGTCCCCCCGGTCGGCGCCGTCGCGCCCGGCGCCCGCCTCCAGGCGCCAGGCCTCACGCTCCTCAGCCCCGCGTGGCCAGCGCCTGAGCAGCTCGGCGCGCTCGGGATCGCGCGGGCGTGGTGGGCGCCGCGCTCCCGGCGCCAGGCTGGGTGGCGTCCTGGGGCTGGGCGCCGTCGCCTTCGTCGTCACGGTGCTCGTCGGCCTCCTGGCCACCCGACCCCTGGGGGCCGACGACGCCCCCGCCACGGCGACGGCCGCCGGGCCCGCTCCGGTCGTGCTCGACACCGAGGGCTTCGACCCCGCGCTGCTCATCGACGACGAGGTCTTCTACGACTCCACGACGATGAGCCTCGAGGAGATCGCCTCCTTCATCGAGGAGGTCAACGCCGGATGCCGTCCGGGGAGCGACTCGACCCCCTGCCTGGCGCAGGCCTCCTTCGACACCGAGGACCAGGACCCGACGGTCTTCTGCCCCGGCGGCTACACCGGTGCCCGGTCCCAGAGCGTCGCCCAGATCATCGCCGAGGTCGCCGCGAGCTGTGACCTCAACCCTCAGGTTCTCCTCGTCCTCATCCAGAAGGAGCAAGGGCTGCTCACCGCCTCCGGGTCCACCCTGACCGCGCGGGACTACGAGGCTGCCGCCGGCTACGCCTGCCCCGACGGCGCGGCGTGCGACGCCCGCTACGCAGGCTTCTTCCGCCAGCTCTACGGAGCGGCCTCCCAGTTCCAGCGCTACCGCGTCAACCCAGGCGAGTACGACGTCGTCGCCGGTAGGACCACCTCGATCGCCTACTCCCCGGACCCGACGTGCGGCGCCGCGGAGCTGACCATCGCCAACCAGGCGACGGCCGGCCTGTACAACTACACCCCCTACCAGCCCAACGCCCAGGCGGCCTCGGGAGGAGACGCCTGCACGAGCTGGGGCAACTGGAGCTTCTACGGCTACTTCCGCACGTTCTTCGGGGACCCGACGCCCTCCTCCCCGTGACGGGGCGTCGACGGAGCAGACCGATGCACTCTGAACCGTCCCGCCGCCTGACCTCGGCCGTCACCATATTGTGATCTTGTCGAGCGTTTTTCCAGGTTGTTCTCAGTGGCTCCGGTGGTGTTCTCCCAGGAGCCCTCTGCATAGTTCATCTCACCGTCGGACGGCGGCAGTCGCGAGGTACTGGGGAGTGCTGATGACCGGCAGTCGTCGAGTGAGACCCCGCAGCCAAGGGAATGCGGACTCACGCCCGGCGAAGGAGGAGCCGCTCCCGGGTATGGGAACCGGTGAGCGACCTCGCCGCGAAGGGCCCGGCCCGGTTGATCCATACCGGGGCGGGCCTTCGCCGTGCCCGGGGCAGCCGAGGGCGGGGTGGCGCCGTGCCGGTGGCGGAGCGTGGTTGGATGGCACCATGACGCTGATCCCTCAGATCGCCGACTTCTGGCTGGCCGTGGAGCTCATCATCAGGGTCGTGGCGCTGGGGATCGTCCCGGAGAACCGCAGGCCCTCGTCGTCGACGGCCTGGCTCCTGCTCATCTTCCTCATCCCCGTCGTCGGGCTGCCGCTCTACCTCTTCCTGGGCAGCCCGTGGGTCCACGGCAAGCGCTTCGAGCAGCAGGTCGCGGCCAACAGGGCCACCCTGGAGTACACCCGGAGCCTGCCCGACGCCCCGCAGGGCGCCAGGCCCTCCCCGCAGCTTGACGCCGTCCTGCGCATGAACCGGTCCCTGACCGGCCTTCCCTGCGTGACCGGTGAGGTCATCGCGCTGCACAGCGACTCCTCGGCGACCTACGAGGCGATGGCGCGCGCCGTCGACGCCGCCGAGCACCACGTCCACGTCGAGTTCTACATCCAGAGCTGGGACGAGGTGACCGACGTCCTCTACGACGCCCTCCGACGCGCCGCGGCCCGCGGGGTCGACGTGCGGCTGCTCGTCGACCACCTCGGCTCGCGCAAGTACCCGGGGTGGAGACACTTCGGCCGGCGCCTCGACGCGGCCGGTGTCAAGTGGCGGCTCATGATGCCCCTGCTTCCCCTCAAGGGACGCTTCCGGCGACCGGACCTGCGCAACCACCGCAAGGTGCTCATCGTCGACGGCACACGGGCCTTCATCGGCTCCCACAACCTCATCGACCCCAGCTACCACCTGCGCCGCAACATCCGCGCGGGCCGCGAGTGGGTCGATCTCAGCGTCGAGGTCACCGGGGAGATCGTCCTGGAGGCCCAGGCGATCTTCGCCATGGACTGGTTCTTCGAGTCCGGCGAGGTCCTCGACCTCGAGGCGGTGGCGCCCGAGCTGTCCCCGGAGGCGGCTAAGGAGCTCGCCCTGCGCTTCGATGGTGAGGTCCCCGTCGTCCCGCTCGGTCAGGGCCCGGTGGTCGGAGGCTGCGCCCCCCAGCCGGGCAGGCCCGCGGCAGTGGTCAACGCCATGCAGCTCGTGCCCTCCGGCCCCGGCTACCCCACCGAGCCGAACCTCAAGATGTTCCTGTCCCTCATCCAGAACGCCACGAAGAGGGTGTCGATCACCAGCCCCTACTTCATCCCCGACGAGGCGCTGCTGTCAGCCATCCAGTCCGCTGCCTACAAGGGCGTCGAGGTCGAGCTCTTCGTGGGCCAGGAGTCCGACCAGTTCATCGTCAATCACGCCCAGCGCTCCTACTACTCGGCCCTCCTGGCGGCGGGCGTGCGGATCTACCGCTACCCCGCCCCGGCGGTCCTGCACGCCAAGTACATGACGGTCGACGGCGAGGTCGGGGTCATCGGCTCGGCCAACATGGACTTCCGGTCCTTCGCCCTCAACTACGAGATGATGCTGCTGGCCTTCGGCGGGGACCTCGATGACCTCCTGCGCGACAACGACGCCTACTACCGATCGGTGTCCACCGAGCTGACCGCCCAGGAGTGGGCGGCCGAGCCCTGGCACCGGCGCTACATCGACAACGTGTGCCGCCTCATGTCCGCCGTGCTGTGAGCGGATCGACGGCGCGCAGGCCTCGTGCCCTCTCCCGGTCGGTTTCCCCTTCGACCGGTCGGTTTCCCCCTCGACCGGTCATGTAACGTTCGACCGTCTACGTGACGGTGATAGCCCGGTCGAAGTACACATGACCGGTCGAAGTACACATGACCGGTCGAAGTACACATGACCGGTCGGAGCGCGGGCGATGACCCTGCGGTCACGCTGAGCCGTCGTGGGCGGGGCCCCCGTGGCGCACACGGCACGCCTGTGCCGAACCTCAGATCCCCGCGACCAGCTTCGAGATCCGCTTGAGGCTCACCTTCCTGCTCGTGCCCAGGGTCTGGGCGAACAGGCTGACCCGTAGCTCCTCGATGAGCCAGCGCGCCTCCTCGAGCACCGCCTCACGCTCGGGGTCGGGCTCTAGGCCGGCGGCACGCTCCCGCGCCCGGTCGACCACGGCGACCGCCTCACGCACCTGGTGGGCGAGCGCGGCGTCCTGGGCGGGGGCGGCCTGCGCCTTGCCCACCCGCATCGCCAGGGCGGTGAGGTAGCGCGGCAGGTGGGCCAGCTGCTCGGGGGGCGTGGCGGACACGAACCCGTCGCCGACAAGAGCCGCGGCCTGCTCGCGCACCTCCTGGAGAGTCGCCAGCAGCGCGAGCGAGCTGTGCGCGGCCACCGTGCGCTCGACCTCGCGGTGGGCCTGGAGAACCCGCACGACGGTGCGGGCCACGGACAGGACCTCGTCCTCGAGGTGGTCGCGCACGTGACCCACGAGCTGCTCGAAGACGACGCGCTCGCGCACCGCACCCAGGTCCCGACCGGCCTGGGCGGCCCACCTCCGGGCGACGACCCGCGCGGCCGCCAGCTCGATGTCCTCGACGAGGGCATCGGTGGTGCGGTACGGGCTGGCCGCCAGGGTGAGGGACTCGGTGGCGGTCCACCGGCTCGTCACCCGTCCGGTGGGCAGGAAGGTGCGCGCCAGCGCCAGTGCCGTCACCCCGGCCCCGTGGGAGCGCGCCTGGGCGACCGCGTCGGGCAGGATCGTCAAGGACGCGGTCCGCGCCCCGGTGGCCACGAGGGTCGGGTAGCCGCGGACGACGAGCCCCGCCGTCCCGGTCGACTCGATGGTCTCCGGGATGGTGGATCGGTCAGGCGGCTCAAGACCGGGCACCTCGACGGGCCAGTCCTCCAGCCCCGTGCGCTCGGCCAGGCCCGGCAAGGTGCCACCTGGCACGGCGCCGCCCGGCACGGTGCCGCGCGTCCCGCTGCGGCCCCCGGCGTCCGGTGAGCGGCCGCCCCCACGGCCGCGTCGGCTCCCGGAGCGGGAGCCTGTGCCGCGTGCTCCGCGTGTTGCGTGTGCTCGGTCTGTTCCGCCGTGGCCGTGGCGGCCCGACCTCTGCCTGGCCTCGGCCATGGCCTGGGCGACGGCCCCGTGCACCGCGGAGCGCACGGCCTGCTCGGTGCTCTCGGCCAGGCGCGTGCGCAGGTCGATGAGGTCGGGGCTGCGGCCGAGCTCCCCGCCGTCGGCGTCAAGGGCGGCGAAGGACACGCGCAGGTGCTCGGGCAGGCGCTCGCGGGCCTCGGCCCAGTCCTCGTCGTCGATCTCGACCTGGCGCAGGGCGAGCACCGCCTGGCTGAAGGCGCGGCGGAAGGACACCGGTGGGGCCGTGTCCTGCCCGCCGCCGGGCGCGCTGGCGCCCGGACCCTCCGGCGCACCGGCGGGCTCCGGAGCCCCGGCCTGCGGGTACCGCGCGAGGATCTCCCGCCACACCTGGGCGCCGACGTCGGGGGCGGGCACGAGCTGCCGGCGCACCCTCTTGGGAAGAGCGCGGATGGTGGCCACGACGAGCTCGGGGCGCAGACCGGGCACGAGCCACTCAAAGCCCTCGGGGGCCACCCGGCCCAGGACCTCGACGGGGACCTGGACGCTCACCCCGTCGTCGGCCCGGCCGGGCTCGAAGCGGTAGGACAGGGGCAGGGTCAGGTCACCCTGGACCCACGAGTCGGGGAAGCCGCTCGTGTCCTCGCCCTGGGGCAGGAGCAGCTCGCGGGTGAAGTCGAGCAGGTCCGGGTGGCGGGAGCGCTCACGCCTCCACCACGCGTCGAAGGCCTCGGCCTCGGTGACCTCCTCGGGGAGCCGGTCGTCGTAGAAGCGCAGCAGCGCCTCGTCGTCGGCCAGCAGACCACGGGTCCGGCGCCGGTGCTCGACCTCGGCCAGCTCCTCGAGCAGGGCGCGGTTGCGCTCGACGAAGCCGTGGCGGGCGTGCCAAGCGCCCTCGACCAGGCCCGAGCGGAGGAACATCTCCCGGGCCACCTCGCGGGCCGCAGGGGTCCCCACGGAGGCCAGGGTCCGAGGACGGTCGGCCACGAGCGTCATCCCGTAGAGCAGGACCTTCTCGTGGACCATGGCGGCGCCGTGCCGGGTGGACCAGTAGGGCTCGGACACGACGTGCCGGGCCAGGCCGGCGCGCTCGGCGGCCTCCTCGACCCACCTGGGGTCGACCTTGGCCACGGTGCGTGCGAACAGACGGCTGGTCTCGACCAGCTCGGCGGTCATGACCCAGTCGTAGGTCGTGCGGCGCAGCCCCGAGCCGGGCCAGATCGTGAAGCGGGTGCCCCGCGCCCCGGCGTACTCCCGGCGGCGCTCGTCCCAGTTGCCGACGTTGGACAGCAGGCCCACGAGCAGGGAGCGGTGGATCGAGTCGGCGTCGGGGGTGTCCGCTGAGCGACCCAGGGCCACGACGGCGGCCGCGACGTCCCCGTGGGCGATCTGCGCCTCGTGGCTGCCGGGCTCCAGGGCCTGGCGCGCTGCCCGGATGGCGCGCGCCGTGGGCAGCTCGACAGGTGCGGCCTCCAGCCCCAGGGGACGAGCCAGCTGGCGCAGCTGGGCATGGACGTCGAGCCACTCGCGCACCCGCAGGTAGTGGAGGAACTCCGTGCGGCACATGCGCCGGAAGGCAGACCCGGACAGCTCGCGGCTCTGGGTGCGCAGGTAGCGCCACAGGTTGAGGTAGGTGAGGAAGTCGCTCGTACGGTCGGCGAAGCGCCGGTGCATCGCGTCGGCGGCCTCCTGACGGTCCGCGGGCCGCTCGCGCACGTCCTGGATCGACAGGGCCGCCACGATGACCATGACCTCACCGGCGCAGCCCAGCTCGCCGGCCTCCAGGAGCATCCGCCCCAGACGTGGGTCGATGGGCAGGCGCGCCAGGCGGCGCCCGACGGCGGTGAGCCGCGGCCCCCTTGAGGCGGGCCCCCGCTCGGGCCGCGGGGAGCCGCCTGGGGCATAGGGCTCGATGGCGCCGATCTCGGTGAGGAGCTGGATCCCGTCGCGCACGGCCCGCGGGTCGGGGGCGTCGAGGAAGGGGAAGTCCTGGACGGCTCCCAGCCCCAGGGCGGCCATCTGGAGGATGACGCTGGCCAGGGAGGTGCGCAGGATCTCCGGCTCGGTGTACTCCGGGCGCGCCAGGAAGTCGGCCTCGGAGTACAGGCGGATCGCCACACCGTCTGCCACGCGCCCGCAGCGGCCCGAGCGCTGGTTGGCGCTGGCCTGGCTGACCGCCTCGATGGGCAGACGCTGGACCTTCGTGCGGTTGGAGTACCGGGAGATGCGCGCCAGGCCGGGGTCGACGACGTAGTGGATGCCCGGGACGGTCAGCGAGGTCTCCGCCACGTTCGTGGCCAGGACGATCCTGCGGGTCGCGTGCGCCTCGAAGACACGGTGCTGCTCGGCGGCGCTCAGGCGCGAGTAGAGGGGTACGACCTCGACGGCCCCCGGTGTGCGGCTGCGCCCGTCGGGGGTGTAGCGCGGACCCAGGTGGTCGATGAGGGCGGCCTCGGTATCGCGGATGTCGCGCTCGCCGGCCAGGAACACGAGGATGTCCCCCGGCCCCGTGGCGATGAGCTCGTCGACGGCGTCGAGGATCCCGGTGACCTGGTCGCGGTCCTCCTGGGCCGGGGGCCCGGACCGGGCCCCGCCGTCCTGGGAGTCCTGCTCGTCGCCGTCCTCGGAGGTCAGGGGCCGGTAGCGGATCTCCACGGGGTAGGTGCGTCCCGAGACCTCGATGACCGGGGCGGGCAGGACCGCCGTGGGGCCGGGCTCCGTCGTGTCACGGGCGCCGTGCGCACCGGGGCCCCGGCCGCCGCCCGGGCCGGGTGCCTCGCGGGTGAGGGCCCGCCCGAAGTGCTCGGCGAACCGGGCCGAGTCGATGGTCGCCGAGGTGATGATGACCTTGAGGTCGGGGCGCTCGGGCAGGAGGCGAGCGAGGTAGCCCAGGATGAAGTCGATGGTGAGGCTGCGCTCGTGGGCCTCGTCGACGATGATCGTGTCGTAGCGGCGCAGCATCGGGTCGGACTGGATCTCGGCCAGGAGGATGCCGTCAGTCATGAGCTTGACGAGGGTGGTCGGGCCGGTCTCCTCGGTGAAGCGCACCTGGTAGCCCACGACCCCGTCTCGCCCGATGGGGGTGCCCAGCTCGTGGGCGATGCGCTCGGCCACCGAGCGCGCCGCGATCCTCCGCGGCTGTGTGTGCCCGATCATGCCGGTGACGCCCCGGCCCAGCTCGAGGCAGATCTTGGGCAGCTGGGTGGTCTTGCCGCTGCCGGTCTCACCGGCGACGATGACGACCTGGTGGTCGCGGATCGCGGCGGCGATCTCCTCCCGACGCGCCGAGACGGGCAGCTCCTCGGGGTAGACGACGGCAGGAACGCTGGAGGCGCGCGCGGCCAGCTGCTCGGCGGTGAAGCCCGGCCACTGCTGGCGGCGTCCGTGCTGTCCGTGCTGCCTGCGCCCCCCGCGCTTCCGGCCCTGGCTGCGGTCTTGGTCCTGGCGGCCCCTGGCGCCGCGTCCCCGGTCTCTGCGTCCGTGACTCCCGGTCCCACCGTCGGTGCCAGCCTCGTCGGACTCCGCCCCGCGGCTCTCCCGGTCCCCGGAGGTGGCGCCTGGGCGCGGTGACCGGGCGGTGCCGACAGGGCTGGCAGGGCTGTCCTCGAGGCCTCCGGCGACGGCGGGAAGCGGCATGTCCTCGGGGCTCTCGGCGGTGTCTCCAGCGTTCATAGGCCGACCATTGTCCCTCATGCGCGGGGCGGACCGGTGCCGCCTGACCGGTCCGGGTGCGTCGTGGGCTGCCCGTCGTGCCTGGTAGGCGGCCTGCGACGCTCGGGGCGGCCCCGGCCCCGTGCCGCCCGGACCGGGCGGGTCAGAAGGCGCCGGACTCCGGGGCGGTGATCCAGGCCCGAGCGCCCAAGGTCGTGGTCGAGGCGGCGGCGACGGCACAGGCGCGTCGGACCGCGTCGCTCAACGACTCCGTGTCCACGGCCTGCCTGGTGGAGCCGGTCGGGCCGCGCCCGTGGCTCGCCAGGGCGTGGGCGAGAGCCCCGTGGAACACGTCTCCGGCACCGAGGGTGTCGAGGGCACGGACCTGCGGCGGCACCACCTGGCCGTGCTCGGAGGGGCGCGGGCCGTCGTGCCACCACCACCGCACGGGCCGCGCGCCGTCGGTGAGTACGATGCCCGTCACTCCCCTGCCACGCAGCCATGCGGCGACTTCCTCGGGCTCGGTGAGCGGGCCGTCGGGTCCCGGGGGGAAGAACCGGGCAGAGGGTGCCACGACGTCGCAGGAGCCGATGAGCTGCTCCGCCCCGTCCTTCCAGGACCCCGCGTCCATGATGCGCAGCGACCCCCAGCCGATGGCCAGGTCGAGACCGGCTCGAGCGAGCGCCGGATAGTGACCGTCGACGAGGACGGTGTCGGGCGCGGGCAGGCCCGCGTCCCGGTTCCGGCGCGCCCACGACAGCAGAGGATCTGCGTCCACGGTGGCCCTGCCGTTGGTGGAGACCACTGAGCGTTGGGCCGTCGTGGCCGAGACGGTGCACGAGGAGACTGACAGGCTGCCGCGCGCACCCGAGCAGTCGATGAGCTCGACGCCGTGCTGGGCGAGATCGGCTCGGACCAGCTCGGCCAGGGGGCCCGTACCCACCGGTGCCGCCAGGGCGGCCCGCCCGCCCAGCGCGGCGAAGGTCACGGCGGCGTTCGTTGCCGGGCCGCCGGCGGACACCGCCTGGTCCACCGCGGTCATCTTCTCGTCGGGCCCCGGCGGGCTGTCCACGAGCTGGACGACGTCGACCACCGCCAGGCCGCAGAAGAGTCCTGTGGGAGCTGGTGCCGAGGCGTTCACGGGGCCATCCAACATCATGCCTGTGCCCTCCGGGCCTGCCGTGCTACTCGCGGGTGCCCCTGTCGCCACCGCCCCGGTCATAGGCGAGCTCCAGCCGCCTCGGTGAGCACGTGCTCAGTCGTCGGTGGTGTTGAGGGTCTGAACCTCGGCGACGGGAATGTGGGTGGTGGAGGTGGTGGTGGCGTTTCCGAGGTTGCCGGTGCTGCCGTCAGTGGCGGTGAAGGCGACGGTGTAGGAGATCGAGGTCGTCAGGGGTGTGGTGCCGCCAAGGTGGGCTGAGCTGCGGGTGAACACGACGGTGCAGTCGGTGCCGGTGGCGTCGCGGGACCAGGGAGTTCCGAAGCCGGTGCAGTCGATCTCGGTGTCGGGGCCGGACAGGTCGAGGCCGCTGGCTGTCGCGGTGACGGTGGCGGTGACGGGGCCGGCTGTGGCTGTGGCGGTGACGTGGCTGGGGGTGTCGGTGGTCGCCCAGATCCAGGTGTACCAGCCCACAAGGGTCGAACCGGCGTCACCGAGGGTGGGGTTGTAGGCGATCGTCGGGGCGGGAATGGTCACGGCGTCCCAGGCTGCTTGGGCCAGGGTCCTGCCGTCGATGGTCGGTGTGGGAGGGGCGCTGCCGGCGGGGACGTAGACCGGTGAGTTGGCGGACTCAAAGGCTTGTGACATGGTCCGGAAGTCCGTGGGGGACAGGTCGGGGGCTCGCTCGGACCAGCACCAGGGCTCGTACCAGTAGCCTGCGTGGTCCCCGGCGTGCGTCTCGTAGCCGGGGTAGTCCTCTGCCCAGTTCTCGGAGGTGGTGGACTGGACCTGGATCACGTCTGGACGGCTGAGGTGCTCGACCATTCCTGCACCGCTCATCGACTGTCGGTAGCCGCACACCGGCAGGACGGTCGTGGTGGCGGTGGATGATGTTGCCGTCGCCGAGCTCCCTGCCGCGCCGTCTGAGGAGGTGTAGGTCGCCTCGACAGTGATCTGCACCCCACCGTCCGAATCGGCCTGCGTCGAAGCCGACGACGAGGCGTCTGAAGACGAGTCTTTTCCGTAAGCTGCCAGCGCGCACGGCGTCAGAACGATGAGCCAGGCGGCAGTGCCAAGCAGAATAAGAAAAAGGAAGATTCGAGAACGTGCACGTATCATCATGCGGTGCACTCGTTCGTTGAAACTCTCGTCTCGCTGAAGACCTTCCAAGCGCCCTCAGCGGTACTGAGGGTGTAGCGGTACTCGAATCGTCCGATCTGGCTCGGCGAGGTAATGTCTTCCCCCGTGGCGGAGTAGGACTTCGTTCCGTTCTGGTCCGTGCAGACTGTGATCTCCGCCTCGAAAGGGGAGTGCTGATCATGGACGTCGATCCGGAGAATTGCTGAGCGGACGGGACCGGTCATATACTCACCCGGCTCAAGGGCGTCGTAGTTTCCTTGTATCTCCGTGACGGAGTCCGCGGACATGACCTCCTCGGCGCCTTCCATGCCGGTTCCGCTTCCTGCGGGGGTGAGCCAGAGTCTCCAGGTGAAGTGCTCGAAGGCGATGAAGGCGGTCAGCGCCTCGGTCTGCGTGGCGTTGAGGTCCTCGGGGATCGACGTGACGGTGTAGCCGAGCTCGGGGTCGGACAGGGACTCGGGGGTGAGCTGCCGAGTTGTCGATGGAGAGGCCTGCGCGGAGGGGGAGCCTGCCGTGGTCGGTGCTTGTGTGGCGGTGGGGTTGGCCGTGGGGTCGGAGGTCTGTGATCCGTTCGAGCAGGCGGTCAGACCCGAGGCAACGACGAGGACCGACACGAGTGCGGCGAGGCGGCCGCGACGGCGACGTGACCGGACCGGAGTGCCTGGGACGACTGGAACGACAGGGACCATGACAACCTCCTGCGTGTCAGGAACCAACGAGGAAGAACCATGCAGTAGCGTAGCCCGCCAAGGGTCCCTGCGATCGATCGACGGGAAGTGTCGAAACGTGTTGAATATCACATTGTGAAACCTGACGTGCTGGGCCTCCCGGGAGCGCCGCACCGCGCGGTATCGTTGACGTGAAGGGCGAGAGGGGGTGAAGATAGTGATAGAGAATCCGAAGTTGACCGCGATCCTCGCGGTCAAGAGTCAGGTGCAGTGAGGTTTTCTCACCGGGGTGGGGCGTGCACCCGGCCTGATCGTTGGGATGCTGGGGGAGGGTGCGTGTCGTGTGGGGGTGCACGCGGGGAGCGCATCCAGGATGGGTTCTGACCAAAGAAGCACCCCTGAATGCGAGGTCCCCGCATGCTGTCCTATCGTGCCACCCTTGACGTGCCATCCGCTACCGCCCGAACCGTGTCGGCCTGGCTGGCGGCTCACCGCCGCTGGCACGACATTCGGCCTCATCAGAGGGCGGCGACGCCCTGGGTGCAGGCTGTGATGGTGCTGCGCTGGCTCAACGAGGCCACCAGCATGCGCACCCTGGCCCGAGACGCCGGCATCTCGATCGCCACCGCCTACAGGTACCTGCATGAGGCCCTCCAGGTCATCTCCTCCCAGGCCCCTGACCTGATCGAGGTCATCACCCAGCTGCGCCACAAGGGTGAGCCTTTCGTGTGCCTGGATGGCACCCTGATCCGCACCGACAGGGTCGCAGCCCGCACCGAACGGGGCAACCACTCGTGGTACTCGGGCAAGCACAAGGCCTTCGGGGGCAACGTCCAGGTCATCACCGACCACACCGGATTCCCGGTGTGGGTCTCGCCGGTCGAGCCGGGCTCGACCCACGACCTGACCGCTGCGCGCGCCCACGCGCTGCCCGCCCTGTACAAGGCCGCCTCCCAGGGCATGCCCACCCTGGCCGACAAGGGCTACATCGGCGCCGGCATCGGCGTGCTCACACCCGTCAAGGGCGCCAGACCCTGCCCCGACGACGCCACCTACAACCATCTGCACGCCAGTCTGCGCTCGCCTGCCGAGAGGGCCAATGCCATGCTCAAGCACTTCAAGGCCCTCCAACACGTCACCCTCGACCCGCACACCATCACCCACATCACCGCCACAGCCCTCGTCATCATCAGCCTCAACAAACAACCCCGGTGAGAAAGGCTCAATGTGCGAGTTTGTTCGTGGCAAAAATTGCCACAAAAGCAGATATGTGAAGTTACTGTCCTTCGTCACGCCCAAGCAGGTTTGCTGATCTTCAGGGATCGTTTTGTCAAACGAGTTCGTGTGTCGAGGCTTGTGCCCTTGAAAGCCTCCACCGTGACACGTGAGGGGCTCGCCGCGCGGGCCGACAGCCGCGCTGGTTCACGGTCAGTCGGCGGTGGTCCCGTTGGCGCTCGTCGCGGCGTCGGCAGGAGACCCGCTTCCGGTCATCGACGCAACGACCCGCTCCAGCAACGCCGTCGGCAGGTCCTCGGACAGGCTGAACCACACTGTGCCCTTGCCCCGCACCCACGGGGAGAGCTCGGCGCGCAGTGCCTCGTCGTCGGGCTGCGGGTAAAGCGCCACGTGGTCCCTCCAGCCCGACACGAAGACCTTCGCCGCCCTGCTCCGTCCCGGCATCCGGTAGCCGATGAGCCCGTAGCTGACGACCTCCTCGGCCTCGGGAGCGACCTGTCGCACGAGGTCGCGCAGCTCGTCCAGCATCGGGCGGGCCTCCAACGCCACCGAGGCCAGATAGTCCGCCACGCACCTCAGGTGCGCCCGGGCCAGCGCCCCCTGCCGGTTGCGCTGCGGGGGCACCTCCTCCCAGAAGGAGCGGGTGATGAGCTCACGCAGGACCTCGCTGTCGGCGTGGTCGAGGCGCGAGAGATAGAGGCAGCTCTTGCCCACCTTGTGCCGACCGAGCCGGCCCATGAGGTGTGTGTTGGTGAGCAACGCGGGCGAGAGGTACACCGTGACCGCGGCCTTCCGGGGACTGAAGGCGGCCGCTGGCACGAGCCCCTCGGTGCCTGCGGCGGTCCGGTACGGCGCCGACCCGTAGCCGATGATGCTCGGACCCCACATGACCGGCTCGGCGCCGGTGACCTCTCGCATGAGGTCGATGAGTCGGTGGGCCTCGGCGGCGCGCCGCTCGGGGACGGTGGCCAGGAAGTCATCGACCGGAACGGGCGTGGGCTCCATGGGGCCTCCTGGGGCTGCGGTTCGTCGGCTGATCGGGAACTGCGGGACGCGCGTCGGCGCCCGATGCGCGTTGGCGCGAGGGCCAGTGCCCGTCTGGTGGACACCGTACCGATAGCCAGGACCGACGCCCAGGCGGGTCGCGCCATTCCCTGGGGCGACGACTAGCGCTTGTGCGACCTTGGAGGCCCTCCTGGGTGCCGGAGAGACGTCAGAACCTGCAGGTCGCGGAAGCCTCTCTGCGTGCCGGGGGAGACGCTTGCTGGCCGTCGCCCACTTCCACGGCGTCACGGAGCCTCTCTGCGTGCCGGGGGAGACGCTGCGAGCGGAGTGTGTCCAGATCTGCCGCAAAATCCTGTGAGCATGTGCGCGGCGAATCGGGAATCGGCATGATTTCGCGGTTCGCAGGAGTCGCCTCGTGTGTTGATCGAAGGATTTACGGCAGATTTGGACACAGCAGGACCTCCAGCCCGTAGTCGACCGGGATCGTCAGGTACGAGTCCAGGTCCTCACCCCGCCACGTGTGCGCCAGGGCCGGCAGGCGCGGCCACGGCACCCGTCGTGCTCGTGGCCGGTCTGGTGGTCCGGCTGCCAGTGATGGGGGTGTGGCGGCCTTGAGCGCTGGTGGGGTGCGAACGAGGCAGACGGGCCCAGAGGGTTTGCTGGGAGGTGCACCTCGACTCTGCGCTGCGCGGCTCCGGACAGACCCCAGGGCCCGGGGATGAGCGGCCAGGACCCGGGGGTCCAGGGTCCTAGTGGCTTAGTGGCCTTGGGCTTCTTCTGCGTCGTCGGTCAGGTAGGTCACGGTGCGTACGAGGTCGAAGGGGTCGGCCGAGCTGGTGGTCGTGATCGTGCCGGTCACGGGCTGGCTGGTGCCGCCCTCGGGGGTGAAGGTCGCCTCCCAGGTGGTGGTCACGGTGATGACGACGTTGCTGCGGGTGCCGGTGTAGTCGTGGTAGACGGTGTGGTTGGGATATGGAGCCCCCGGATCAGTGGTCGTCGTGGCGGTGCCGTCGCCCCAGTGGAAGCGGTAGGACACTGGGGTGGCGGTGACAGTTACTGGCACGCCGGCCACCGTCGTGCTCAGCGTCCGGGAGTCAGGACTCGTGTAGGCGATGACGATGATGTCCACACGAGCCTCAGGACCCGGAGGCTGACGCCACAGGCCCGAACCCTCCACCATCAACCGCGACACATCCGTGGCCGTGACCACCACCTGAGCGGGCTCAGGAGCCTCTAACGGATCGACGCACATCCACGCCGTTGTGCCAACACCGATCGTCTCTGGCGAACTCAGCAGGCGTTGCACTCGGCCGGGACAGACATCACCCCCGTCGCGGTAGATTGCCCCACCCCCGCCCGATGAACTTGGCGACGACCCAGAGGGAGAGTTCGTATCAGAGGACATCGACACCTCAGAAGTGCCTGTAAGCGTAATACTGCTATCGCCACCGCTGCCCGAGAAGCTAAAGTCTCCGCTCTGCGGGGCTCCTATCGCTGGAGGTTTGCAGACAAAGTATGTGAAAGTGAGTGTAATCGCCGCAACAACGACGCCGCCGAGACGCGCGAGTTTCATTGAACTTCCCCCTCTTCGACGATCCATCGCCCATCTTTCCAGTAGACTTGCACCCGGGCGGTCGACTGATCTGCAGGGATCGACGATGGCGCAACCGGAACTCCACTATATCCAACATAAGCAGGGGTGGAAACCGAGGTCGTGACAACGTATCTGTTAGAGTCTGCCAGGTCGACGGCGCACGAGTTGAGCACGATCTCCGCCTGCCATGGGTCGGACCAGCCTCCATCGGCATGTATGGCGACAACATTATCCCTCACCGAGGCGCAGTAGACGCAATCTTCGCCACTCATTTCATCCCAAGCAGTCAGGTCGCCGGTTGCATAAATATATGGATATAGGGACAAGAAATAGGTGGCGGCTGCTGCAGCACCTTCTGGAGAATTCTCATCCATCCCGTCTATACGCGCAGGTTCAGGCATCGCCAGTGCAGCATCACGCGAGGCCTGCTCCTCCGAGGATAGGGGTGGCACCCACGCGGGCAGACTCTCGGAGGCCTGGGCTGAGGCCTGACCGGAGGCGCTCGCCGCTGGGGTCGATGAGATCGTGGCAGTGCCCGAGGCCGAGGAGCGGGCCGTCGGTGCGGGGGTAGCCGAGTCGGCTCCGGAGTCGGAGCAGCCCCCCACGCCCGCTGCCGCCACGAGGACTAGCGTGCACGCGAGAGCCCCCATGTGCCGTCGGGAACGAGCCAGTCGTGTCATGAACCAGGACATCAGACCACCGCCATCGGAGATCAGACCAGAACAGGGACGCGCCCGAGACACGCCATCGCATCTCAGACAACCCAACACTACCCCAGCCACCCCCACGTGCGCCAGACCTCACCCGAGCCTGTGGATAACCGTCTCCGGACCCGTGTGTCACGCGAGCCTCCGCCTGCCCGTACGACAACCCAGTGGCGCAGCGGCCTGGTGACGTGGTCGCCCTGCGGCCCGCTGTGCGCAGGCGCGATCGGCGCTATGAGTGCCGGTGCGATCAGGGCCCCGGCAGCAGGGACCCGCGTGAGATTCACTTGTCCTCTCCTTCCGTGGTTTGCTCTGTGACTTCTCCTTCCTCGACGATCCATCTGTCGCCGTGCCAGTAGAGTTGGATGCGGACGATCACGTCTTGTGCGTCAACGGTGAATGCTTCGCTGGGTCGGCCGCGGTGCGCTGTGTGAGCGGGGGCTGTGATGTGGGTCTTGATCACGAGCCTGTTGGGGTCGGCGGGGTCGGCTCCGTGAGTCAGCACCATGATCTCGAGAGGCCACATGTCGGACCATCCGCCGTTTGCGTGGAGGTCGGTGACGTTGGTGATGACGGAGTTGCAGAAGATGCAGTCGTCCTCGCTCATCTCCTTCCAGGTGGTCAGGTCGCCGGTTGTGTAGGCGTACGGGTACAAACTCAGGAAGTGGATTGCGGTCGCTGCCGCTCCGGACGGAGACTGCTCGTCCATGCCTACCGGGCGGCTGGGCTCGGGGGTGGCCATCGCCGCGTCGTAGGACGCCTGCTGCTGCGAGGACAAGGGTGGTACCCACGAGGGGGCGCCGGACTCGGGGGTCTGGGCCGACGCCTGACCGGAGGCGCTCGCCGCTGGGGTCGATGAGGTTGTGGCAGTGCCCGAGGCTGAGGATCGAGCTGTCGGCGAGGGGCTGGCCGAGTCGGCTCCTGAGCCAGAGCAGCCCGCCGTCCCTGCTGTCGCCGCCAGGACCAGCGCGCACACGAGAGCGCTCGCCCGCCGCCAGCAAAGGGTCGTACGCATCAAGGGCCGGTATATCAGGCCGCCGCCATAGGAGATTGCCGCGCCGCCATTCACCGCCCCTCTCCTCCCTCGATGATTTCTCCCTCTTCGACGATCCAGCGGTCTCCGTGCCAGTAGAGCTGGATCTTGATTGTGACGTCTTGTGCGTCAACGGTGAATGCTTCGCTGGGTCGGCCGCGGTGCGCCACGTGCTCCGGAGCGGTGAGGTGCAACGTCACAACTAGTCTGTTGGGATCGGCCGGATCGGCGCCATAAGAAAGTATGAATACCTCTTGGGTCCACATATCCGACCATCCACCGCTGTTATGGAGTGCGTCGACATCATCGATGACGGAGTTGCAGAAGATGCAGTCGTCCTCGCTCATCTCCTTCCAGGTCGTCAGATCTCCGGTGGCGAACGCATAAGGAAATAAATTCAGGAAGTAGCTTGCGGTCGCTGCCGCTCCGGCCGGTGACTGCTCGTCCATGCCTACCGGGCGGCTGGGCTCGGGGGTGGCCAGGGCTGCGTCGCGTGACGCCTGCTCCTCTGCAGACAGGGACGGCACCTGTGAGGGGGTGCCGGACTCCGATGCCTCGGCTGACGCCTGACCGGAGGAGCCTGCTGCCGGAGTCGATGGGGCGGTCGCCGTGCTTGAGGCGGCGGAGCTTGAGGCAGTTGGGCTTGAAGCAGTGGAGCGAGCCGTCGGTGCGGGGCTGGCCGAGTCGGCTCCTGAGTCGGAGCAGCCCCCCACGCCCGCGGCCGCCACGAGGACCAGCGCGCACACGAGAGCGCTCACCAGCCGCCGACAGCGGGCTATCCGCATCAAGGAGCAGGACATCAGGCCGCTGTCATAGGAGATTGCGGCACCACCGTTCATTGGACATCCCCTTCCTCGACAATCCAGTGGTCGCCTTTCCAGTAGACCTGGACGAGAATAGTTGTTTCCCCTCCGGATATTCTACGGCCCATGATCGGAGTTCCCTCATAGGCCATGCGATCGGGGGTGGATATGTGTATCTCGATGACGAGTCGTGATGGGTCCGCAGGATCGGTGCCGTAGGAAATTACGGCGAGCTCTTGCTGCCAGTGCTCCGACCAACCCCCTCCGCTGTGCACCTCAGTGACGTTTGCGATGACTGAGTTGCAGAAGATGCACTCGTCCCCGCTTATCTCCTTCCAGGCGGTCAGGTCGCCGGTGGCGTAGGCGTACGGGTAGAGGTTCAAGAAGTAGGCCGCTACTTGCGAGGCGCCGTAGGGAGAGTTCTCGTCCATCCCCTCGAGCCTGGTCGGCTCGGGGGTGGCCAGGGCTGCGTCGCGTGAGGCCTGCTCCTCTGCGGACAGGGACGGCACCTGTGAGGGGGCGCCGGACTCCGATGCCTCGGCTGACGCCTGACCGGAGGAGCCTGCTGCCGGAGTCGATCGGGCGGTCGCCGTGCTTGAGGCAGCGGAGCTTGAGGCAGTTGGGCTTGAAGCAGTGGAGCGAGCCGTCGGTGCGGGGCTGGCCGAGTCGGCTCCTGAGTCAGAGCAGCCCGCCGTCCCCGCGGCCGCCACGAGGACCAGCGTGCACACGAGAGCGCTCACCAGCCGCCGAAAGCGGGCTATCCGCATCAAGGAGCAGGACATCAGACCACCACCAGCGGAGATCAGGTCATAGCAGGGACATCCCCGGGATATGTCACCACCTCCCAGGTGTCTCAAGGCTACTCCAGATCCGCCCACCGCGGGGAGACATGACCGTCTTGGCCGACCGGTTCAGTGGTACGCCGGAGGACTCCTGAGCGCGGCGAGATGCGGATGCGTGGGGTCGGTGGCGCCGGCCCGCGCGGGGCTTCGGGCGGCCTCGACCGCTCCGGGGGCCAGGGGCGCGGGAGGCCGGTCCGCTTGGCCGCGGCCGAGCCGCCCGCCTGTCGGGGTCCCGGTCTCAAGGGCCGCTCGGTGGCCGACCTGTGTCCACAGGTGCGCTTCGTGCACCGCCTGTCCACAGGGTTCGACGGGGCTGCTTGCGGGCGCTCACGCCGGGAACTCCAATGGCCGTATGCATGACGACCTCCTCGACACCGTCCGAGGTTGCTATGGCGCAGTACGCCTGCGGGACCTCGGCCTGACACGGACCCAGCGCCGTCACGTCGCCGCGCTTATCGAGGCGGGGCATCTCGCCGCGGGCGAGCACGGGGTCGTCAGCCTTCCCGGAACCGACCGCGCCCTCGTCCTGGCCCGCGTCCACGGGGGACTCCTCACCTGCGGCAAGGCCATGGAGTACCACGGCCTTCCCGTTGTCGACCGGCACGACCACATCCATCTCGTCGTCCCGGACTCCGGGCGCTTCGCCGCCCTGGACGGCGAGGTGCTCCACGTCGACCGGCGCCTGCCCAGACCCTCGCCCACCTCCGAGCCGGTGGAGCCCCTGGCCGACGCCCTGGCGCGCTACCTGCGGTGCCACGCCAGCCCGGAGTCCCCGATCGTCGCGCTGGACGCTGCTCTTCACGCCGAGATCGTGACCCCCGAGCAGATTCGCGCCCTCCTGCACGGATACGGTTCTGCCCGCGCCCGCGCCCGGCTGGACCGGGCCAGCAGGGCTGCGCGCTCGCCGCTGGAGACCCTTGCGCGCCTCGACCTCGAGGACGCGGGCATGGGCTTCGAGGACGGTGTCGATATCGAGGGGGTCGGTGAGGTGGACCTGGTCGTCGGCGGCCGGATCGTCGTGGAGCTCGACGGCTATACCTACCACAGCGATGAGTACCAGTTCGGCCTCGACCGCTGGCGAGACCGCCAGCTCCTCGCCCGTGGCTACCTGCCCCTGCGCTTCACGCGCAGGGAGGTGTACGCACATCAGGTCGTCGCGGAGGTCCGCAGGGCCCTCGACCGCTGGAAGGTGTCCAGATCTGCCGCAAAATCTGTGGAGGAGTCTTTGTCGGTTGAGTAGATCCGCATGATTCCGCCGCTGTGATCGAGGTGGTTGTCAGGCTCCCGCGAGTTTGCGGCAGATCTGGACACCAGCCGCCTCGCGGGCGCCCGTGGTGGGGCTCTCGTGGCCCTCTGAGGACCGCATGCGCAGCCTCTGCGCCGACGACCCCGCACCCGGGCCTACCGGGGCGCTGACAGCCCCTACCGGGGCGCTGACAGACGCGGGCTCGGCGGGTGCGCGCATGAACATCCCAGCCCCGGTCCCGACCCTCCGGGGCCGCCCTCCGGGGCCGCCCCCCGGGCCCAGCCCCGGTCCCAACCCTCCGGGGCCGACCCCCGGGCCCGCCCCGCGTAGAGCCCCGGGGCCGACCCCCGGGGCCGACCCCCGGGGCCGAGCCCCAGCAGCGGGCACCCGCCCCGCCCCGCGGCTCACCACACCCCGATAACCCTCCACCACAGCGGCCCGATCGCCAACCAGATTGCCATGTGGACGAGCCCCAGCACGAGCCCGGTACCCCACCACGTCCTCAGCTCGACGTAGCCCGAGCCGAAGTACAGCGGCGCCGGACCGTTGCCGTAGTGGGTCAGGCAGCCCATGAGCGTGGGGATCGCCCCGAGGAGCACCGTCAGCGGCACCCCCGGCAGGCCGAGCGCCAGCCCCACCCCGAGGAACACGGCGAACATCGAGGCGGTGTGAGCCGTGCCCGAGGCGAACAGGTAGTGCGACAGCGCGTACACCCCGGTCAGCGCCGCGAAGGCGGCGAAGGACCCCAGGCCACCCATCGCCGAGCCGACGTTGTCCCCCAACCACCCGATGAAGCCCAGCTCGTTGAGGAAGGAGCCCATCATGACCAGCGCCGCGAACCAGGTCAGGGTGTCCCAGGCGGCGCGCTCGGACTTCATCTGCTCCCACGTCAGCGCCCCGGTCAGGAGCAGCGCCCCCAGCCCCAGGAGCGCGACCGTCGTGGCGCTCATGAGCGAGTCGCCCATCACCCACAGCCCGATCATGCCCACGAAGACGGCCAGGGTGGTCCACTCCTGGCGGGTCACGGGACCCAGGCGCGCCAGCTCGCGCGAGGCCATCGCCGAGGCGTCGGGGGTACGGCGCACCTCGGGCCGGTTGAGCGCGTAGACGACGAGCGGCACCGCCACCACCCCCACCATCCCGGGCACGACCGCCGCCGCCAGCCATCCGGGCCAGTCGACGCTGACCCCGGCGTCCTGGGCGAGCCGGGAGGACATCGCGTTGGGCGCCGCCCCGGTGAAGAAGATGACCGAGACGGCCAGGTTGAGGTTGTAGGTGCTCAGCGCCAGATAGGTGCCCAGGCGCCGGTGCGTGCCCGGGTCCTGCGGCGTGGACCCGAAGGCCGAGGACACCGACATCATGACCGGGTAGATGTAGCCGCTGCGCGCGGTGTTGGAGGGGATGGCTGGGGAGGTGACGAGGTCGGCCAGCCCCAGCCCGTAGGCGAGTCCCAGCGTCGAGCGCCCGAAGACCTTGACGAACAGGTAGGCCAGGCGCTCCCCGAGCCCCGAGCTGATGACCGCGCGCGCGGCGAAGAAGGCCGACACGATGAGCCAGATCGTCCCGTTGGAGAAGCCCGACAGGGCCGCCGAGACCTTGTCGCCCGAGTCCCCGTCGGGGGCGAGCACCCCGGTGGCGGCGCACACCGCCATGGCGATGATCGACAGCGCCCCCATCGGGGCGGCCTTGGCGATGATCCCGACGATGGTCGCCAGGAAGATGGCGAACAGGTGCCACGCCTCGGGTGCCAGGCCCGAGGGGGTCGGCACGAGCCACAGGCCCACGCCCACGACGAGCGCCAGGCCCAGGGCCCACGGCCGGGTCTCCCGACGGGCGACGGGCGCCTGCCTCGTGTCGGCGGAGGACGCGGTGTCGGCGGTGCTCACCGGATGTACCTGACCTTCTGCCGCAGGGTGGCCAGGGCCTCCGCCTTGCGCTCGTTGTAGATGACCTTCTGCTGCTCGAAGAGGTTGTTGCCCTGGGCGTCGATGGACACGATGAGCGGCCCGAACTGCCTGACGCGGAAGGTCCACAGGGTCTCGGGCATGCCCAGGTCGCGCCACTGGGCCCCCTCAACCCGCTCGACCTGCGTGGCCGCGACGACGGCGTTGCCGGCCGGGAAGACGCAGTGCAGCGCGCCGTGCTCGCGGCAGCCCGCCTGCGTGCCCGGGCCCATGCCGCCCTTGCCGACGATGAGGCGCACCCCGGTGCGGGCGATGAACTCCTCCTCGAACTTCTCCATGCGCATCGAGGTGGTGGGTCCTACCGAGACGACCTCGAAGCGGTCCTCGTCCAGGGCGCGGATGATCGGCCCGGCGTGCAGGATGGCTCCGTCGCGGATGTCGACAGGCAGCTGGCGGCCGTACTCGATGACCCGGCGGTGGGCGACGTCGCGGCAGGTCGTGATGTGCCCGTCGAGGAAGACGACGTCGCCCACCCGGATGTCCTCGACGTCCTGGCGGCTGATGGGGGTGGTCAGGGTGATGCGGTGGGAGCGCTCGGCCGAGGCGGTCTCGTGCTCATGGGCGGTGGCGGCGTCCTGGGCCACGGTGGTCTCCTCGCTCTGGTCGGTGGGTCGGGGTGGCCGGCTCGTGTCGGCGGGGCCGGTGGTTTGCAGGGGCGCCGCGGTGCTCACAGCCGGACCCCCTGGTGGGTGACGAGCTCGTACCCCAGGTCGCGGTCGAAGCGGATCGTGCCGCGCCGGTGCGACCAGCAGCCGGTGTTGACCGCCACCGACAGGACCGAGGGGTGCCGGGCGGCGTTCTCGATCGCCACGCCCATGGTCGAGCGGCTCCCCCCGAGCCCCTGGGGGCCCAGGCCGATGGAGTCGATGGCCTCGCGCAGGGCGGTCTCGAGCTCGGCGACCTTCGGGTGCGCCGAGTGGCTGCCCACCGGGCGCATGAGCGCCAGCTTGGACATGAAGGCGGCTGCGTCGATCGACGAGCCGATCCCCACCCCGACCAGCAGCGGCGGGCAGGCGTTGAGCCCGTAGGAGGTCATGACGTCGAGGACGAACTCCATCGCCGCCTCGTACCCCTCACCGGGCATGAGGGTGCGGCCCTGGCCCGGCAGCGTGCAGCCGCCTCCGGCCAGGTAGACGTGAAGGGTCAGCTCGTCGGAGCCCTCGACGACGTTCCAGTAGATCCACGGCGACTTCGAGCCCACGTTCGTGCCCGTGTTGACCTCGTCGAAGGTCTCCACCGTGTTGTGGCGCAGCGGGGCGAGCCGGGTGGCCTGGGCGACCGCCTCCTTGAGCGCCTCGGCAAGTCCCTCGGTGTGGGGGAAGCGGGAGCCGACGTTGACGAAGATCTGCACGAGCCCGGTGTCCTGGCACGAGGGCCGCTTGAGGTCCTCGGCTAGCAGCTGGTTGCGCTCCATGGTCTGGTAGATCATGGTCGCCATCGGGTTGGTCTCCTCCTCCGCCAGCTCCTTGAGCCGGGCGGTCACGTCGTCGGGCAGGCGCCGGGAGATGAGGGCGGTGAAGCGGGCGACGACGTCGGTCAGCTCGGCCAGTGAGCCGGCGCTCTGGCGGGCGCCGGCGACGGTGCCGGGCTGCGCGTCGTGCGTGTCGAGGTCTGCGGTGGTCACGGCGGTCCTCCTTGAGCGTGCTGTGATCGCTGTGCCTCCCAGCCTCCGTCGATAGCCGAGGTGGATCTATCCGATAGTCCGGCGGGAGCGGCAGCCCTGGTGCGTGGGTGGCCGCTGAGGACAGGGGCTGAAGGGACGCGCCGACCTGGAGGAGCGCCCGATCGGAGGGGCGGGGAGATCCGCGCCGTGCCGGGGCTGTCGGGCGCCCGGCGGCGCGGCGACGGGTCGACGGGGGCCCGCGTGACCTTGAGAATCACCCACTCGGGACAGTCGCCTGGTGCCCGGTGGCGGCGGCGGTCGGCGGCCCGGGCGCGTGGTCGGTCCGGCCTGCTGGCGAGGGGATCACCCGCCGGACGCGCAGGCTTGCCGGAGCGGGTGGCGAGCTGGCCCCCGTACTCGCGGGATCACCCCCGGACGCGCAGGCTTGCCGCGGGGCCGGTGGGCGTCCGGGTCCCGCTACCAGATCACCCGCCGGACGCGCCGGCTTGCCGCGGGGTGGGTGGCGAGCTGGCCCCCGTACTAGCGGGATCACCCGCCGGATGCGCCGGCTTGCCCGGTCGGCGCGCTTTCACGCTCAGCGCTCGGACCCGGTCATCTCCTCGAGGCGGGCGCTCAGCGCCCGGGCGAGCTCGACCGCCTCCTCCAGAGGCGTCGGGCGCGCCAGCAGCGCCGCCGTGGCGCAGGGCTCCTCCGCCCCGCCTGCGGCGTCCTGGGCTGCCCAGCCGCGCAGGACCCGCATGACCTCGTGGTCGCTCCGGGACACGTAGCGCTGATGGAACACAGAGTCGGCGGCGCGGGTGTCCTCGGTCAGCAGGCGCCTGTACGCCGAGGGCGTGCGGCCGAAGGTGCGACGGAAGGCGGTGTTGAAGGCCTTGACGTCGGGGAAGCCGTTGTCGAGGGCGATGGTGGCGATGCGGTTCGGGCTCTCGCCCAGCTCGCGGGTGGCGTGGCGCAGGCGCACCCGGGTCAGGTACTGCGAGAAGGTCATCCCGACCTGCTGGGGGAAGATCTGCGAGAGGTAGCCGGCGCTGAAGCCGACCTTGCGGGCCACGTGCTCCAGGGTGAGGCGCTCACGAAAGTGCTCGTCGACGTGAGCCACCGCCCGTTCCAGGGCGCGGTGTCCCTCCGTCTGGGTGGGGCCGGGCTGACCGGGCAGAAGGAAGTGGTCGAAGAGCGTCGAGACGACCGCGAGCAGCCCCGACTCCCAGGCCGCAGTCGCTCCCGGCCCGTGGCGGTCGCTCATGAGCATCATGCGAGCCATGAGGGCGCGCAGGCGGGTGAAGGCCGGCTCGCGGCGCGTCTGCTCCGTGGAGCGGCACCCGAATCGGGGCACGCTGCCGCTGCCGGTGAAGGAGGCGAGGTAGGCCGCCTCGACGTGGAGGAGCAGCACCGTGGAGCGGGGCTGAGTGGCCAGGGTGGCGTGACCGTCGTTGGAGTTGATCGCCACGACGTCCCCGGGGGAGAAGCGCTCGATCCTCCCGGCCACGCACAGCTCGATCTCGCCGGTGGTCACCGCGAGCAGCTCGAGGGCGGGGTGCCAGTTGTAGTGGTAGGAGCCGATGGCGTAGACGCGCTGGTGGGCCTCCAGGCCCCGCGCCGCAGCGCTGTGGTCGCGACGCAACTGTCCCTCGGCGCTGGTCTCGGTACTGATCTCGGCGCTGGCCCCCATCAACCCATCGTAGACGGGGCGTGCTCCTCGGGGGCCGACGGCTGCTGGCGGCGGCCGCCGCGGGATGCGTGAGCCGCCGCCGAGACCGTTCGTGTTGCCTCGTGCGCGCAGCCTGCGCGAGGGGTGGGGTGGTCCGGTCCGGGGGTCGCCGTGGCCCGGCCTGGGGAAGGGGTGGACGGTCGGGGCCCGGCCCGGGGGACGCCGTGGCCCGGCCAGGGGTCGGGGTAGCCCGGCCGGTGTGATGCGTCGAGGGGCCCGGTCCAGGGCCTGTGGTGTCCCTGTCAGGGGCCCTGAGTGTCCAAATCTGCCGCAAAAGCATGTCACTGGGTCCGGGCCGAGATGAGAAACCGCGGAATCATGCGGTTCGTGTGTGCCCTTCCTCGGCGAGGAAACCAGTTTGCCGCAGATTTGGACACACGTGCCCTCGCTGGCCCCATCATCACGTGTCGCCCCCGCGCCGCGGCGCCCCTGGTCGGGGCGATCGCGTCGCCGGTCGGACGGGGAGGGGGCGTGACGCGCGCCCGGCCGGTGTGACGCGTCGAGGGGCTCGGGTTCGAGGTGCTGAGGGGTCAGGGTGCGACGCGTCGAGAAGTCCCGGGTACGACGTCTCGAGGACGAGGTGCCGAGCGGTCCTGGGTGCGAGGTGGGCGCCGCCCGTGGCGGCCACCAGACGGGGCAGCCGTGGCTGCTCCGGGACACGCCGGTGATCCAGTCCCAACAGATCGGATGTGAGCCTCGTCACTCGGTCGCGCAACCCGCGAGATCGCGCCGAAAACTGATCCCTATGGTGTCGAGAAGTACTGCGACGACCACAAGATGTTGTGGTTCCTCGGAACATCAGCCCCCAGATGGTGTGTTACATGGGTGTCCTTTCGGAGTAGGGTCAGGCTCGGCACCGTCGCTCGCGCCGTGGCTCGGACGTCGGCGCCGCCCCTGACGACCACCCACGACCCACCGGAGACTGCCGTGTCCGACCGCACGCCTGACGCCGTAACCGCCGCGCCGACCGCCGCCCATCTTGCTGCTGCCCACCCTGAGCTCGTCGCCCGGGGCTCGGCCGACTCCGCTGTCGCCCACGGCTCGCGCCCCACGATCGACGCCGTCTCCACCATCACCGAGTACCTCGACCGCTCGGACTGGCGCGTCAACGCCAACGCCAACCAGGGCTACTCCCTGGGCGGGATGATGCTCAACACCTCGGGCAAGGTCGTGGCCAACTACTGGCTCAGCCAGGTCTACCCCCAGGCCGCCGGCGAGGCCCACCGCGCGGGGGACATCCACATCCACGACCTGGACATGTTCGCCGGCTACTGCGCCGGGTGGTCCCTCAAGAACCTCCTCCAGCAGGGCCTGGGCGGCGTCCCGGGCAAGATCTCCTCGGCTCCGCCCAAGCACTTCTCCTCAGCGGTCGGCCAGATCGTCAACTTCCTGGGGACGCTTCAGAACGAGTGGGCCGGCGCCCAGGCCTTCTCCTCCTTCGACACCTACATGGCCCCCTTCGTGCGCCTGGACTCGATGACCTACGAGCAGGTCCTCCAGTGCATGCAGGAGCTCATCTTCAACCTCAACGTCCCCTCGCGCTGGGGCACCCAGACGCCCTTCACCAACCTCACCTTCGACTGGACCTGCCCCGCCGACCTCGCCGACGAGCACCCGCTCATCGGCGACGAGCTGTGCGACTTCACCTACGGCGACCTCGAGGCAGAGATGGCCCTCATCAACCGGGCCTTCATGGAGGTCATGACCGAGGGAGACGCCGAGGGTCGGGTCTTCACCTTCCCGATCCCCACCTACAACATCACCAAGGACTTCGACTGGGACTCCGAGGGGGCTGACCGCCTGTTCGCCATGACCGCGAAGTACGGCCTGCCCTACTTTCAGAACTTCATCAACTCCGAGCTCGACCCCGGCATGATCCGCTCGATGTGCTGCCGCCTCCAGCTCGACCTGCGCGAGCTGCTCAAGCGCGGCAACGGCCTGTTCGGCTCTGCCGAGCAGACCGGGTCGGTCGGCGTGGTCACCGTCAACATGGCTCGCCTGGGCTACCTCCACCCCGGCGACGAGGCCGGTCTTCTCGAGGCCCTCGACCGGCTCCTCGAGCTGGGCATGACCACCCTCGAGCTCAAGCGCGCCGTCATCCAGCACCACATCGACGCCGGGCTGTTCCCCTTCACCAAGCGCTGGCTGGGCACCCTGGAGAACCACTTCTCCACCCTGGGCGTCAACGGCATGAACGAGATGGTCCGCAACTTCACCCACGACGACTACGACCTGACCGACCCGCGCGGCCACGACCTGTGCGCCCGCGTCCTGGACCACGTGCGCGACACGATGGTGCGCTTCCAGGAGGAGACCGGGCACCTCTACAACCTGGAGGCCACCCCCGCCGAGGGCACCACGTACCGCTTCGCCAAGGAGGACCGCAAGCGCTTCCCCGGCATCCTCCAGGCCGGCACCGACACCAACCCGTACTACACGAACTCCTCCCAGCTGCCCGTGGGCTACACCGACGACCCCTTCGAGGCCCAGGAGATGCAGGAGGAGCTCCAGACCAAGTACACCGGCGGCACGGTCCTCCACCTCTACATGAACGAGCGCGTCTCCTCTGCCCGGGCCTGCAAGGAGCTCGTGCGCCGCTCGCTCACGGCCTTCCGCACCCCCTACATCACGATCACCCCGACCTTCTCCGTCTGCCCGACCCACGGATACCTGCCCGGGGAGCACACGACCTGCGAGAAGTGCGCGGCGCTGCACCCCGAGGCCGACCCCGTCGCCTGCGAGGTGTGGACCCGAGTCATGGGCTACTTCCGCCCGGTGGAGTCCTTCAACATCGGCAAGAAGGGCGAGTACGCCGAGCGCACGATGTTCACCGAGGACGCCGCACGCTCCCACGGCGACGCCGTCTCACGCCTCGCCCCCGCGCGGGCGTGACACCCGAGCCATGATCCGCGAGGTCGGTCGGGCGAGCGGGAGGGACGGGAAGGTCCGGCGGGCGGCGCCGGGAGGCCAGGAGACCGGGCGGGCGGCGCCGGGAGGCCAGGAGACCGGGCGGGCCGTGCCGGGAGGCCAGGAGACCGGGTGGGCGGTGCTGGGTGGCCGGGAGGCCGGGTGGGCGGTGCTGGGTGGCCGGGAGGCCGGGCGGGCGGTGCTGGGTGGCCGGGAGGCCGGCCGGGCGGTGCTGGGTGGCCGGGAGGCCGGCCGGGCGGTGCTGGGTGGCCGGGAGGCCGGCCGGGCGGTGCCGGGAGGCGAGGAGGCCGGGCGGGCCGTGCCGGGAGGCCAGGAGACCGGCCGGGCCGCGCCGGGAGGCGCGCCGGCCGCGCGGGTGCCCGGAGCCCGCGCGCCAAGCGCGCCTGACCGCGACCACGAGCCCGAGATCGAGGCCCCCGGGCTCGATGCCCACCGGCTTGAGGCCCCCGGGGCTCGCGCGCCTGAGCCCGTCAGGCCTGCGCCCCGAGGTCCCGCGCCGGCCGCGCCGTCCCCCGGCGACCGCCCGGCCGAGGACCTCGTCATCGCCGGGCTCGTCCCCCTGTCGACGGTCGACTGGCCGGGGCGGCTCGTCGCCACCGTCTTTTGCCAGGGGTGCCCCTGGAACTGCTTCTACTGCCACAACCGCGCCCTCATCCCCACGCGGGTGCCCGGCCTCGTCGACTGGTGGGAGGTGCGCGACCTGCTGGCGCGCCGCCGGGGTCTGCTCGACGGCGTCGTGTTCACCGGCGGGGAGGCGCTGCGCCAGGACGCCCTCGCCGATGCCGCCGCCGAGGTCAGGGCGGAGGGCTTCGCCGTCGGGGTGCACACTGCCGGCTGCTTCCCGGGAAGGCTGCGCGACCTCGTGGCGCGCGGGCTGCTCGACTGGGTGGGCCTCGACCTCAAGGCGCTGCCCGAGCACTATGAGGCGGTCGTCGGAGCCCCCGGCGGCGCCAAGGCGTGGCAGGCCCTGGACGTCCTCGTCGACGCGCGCGCCCGGGGCGGGCCGGCCTTCGAGGTGCGCACGACGGTCGTTCCCGGTGACGTGACGGCGGCCGACGCGCTCGAGGTCGCCCGCCGTGCGCACGCCGCGGGAGCGCGATCCTTCGCCCTCCAGCAGGCGCGCGCCACGGGCACGAGCGGGACCTTCGCCGTGACCGTTCCCGGGTGGGACGCCGAGTGCGAGCGCCTCGCCGAGGCCATCGAGGCCCTGGGCTGGGAGGAGTTCACCTACCGGGCCGCCTGATGCGTCGGGTCGGCGGAGGGCCCGGGCGGGCTCCGGTGGTCGGGCTTGACCAGTCAGAGGAGGATCATCGCCAGGCTCCTCAGGCGCCGCCCCGGTGGCCGGACCCGACCGCGACCGCCGAGAAGCTCTGCCGCGCCCCGGCCCCGCGCGTCCACGGCTCAGGCCGCGAGATCGGGACACATGGCGCCTCGAGATGGGCGGGCCCGCGCGCACGGCTCAGGCATCGGTGCGGACCACACGCAGACCCCCTGCCGTCATGGCCGCCGCCGTCCATGCCAGCACGACCGCGCCGTCGGCCCACGACGCCTCGCGCACCCAGGCCCGGGCGGCCGGACCCGGCAGCCAGGTCGCGGCGTCGCCCAGAAGGTCCGCCGCCACGGGGGCCACGACGACCAGCACGAGGACGACGGTGGCCGCACCGAGCGTCTGGCGCAGCGCCGCCCCCGCGCCCCCGGCCATGACTGCGGCGGCCACGAGCCACACGGCTGTGCGCCCGGCCGCCGCCACCGACTCGCGGGTCGTCGCCTCGGGGCAGGTGACCAGCCCGGTCGCGACGAGAAGCGCCGCCGCCGCAGTCGCGAGCAGAACGAGCACGGTCAGGCGCGCCGCCCAGACCGCCCCTCTCCTGGGCACCACGAGCAGGGTGGTCCGCCCCACGGTGCTCGTGTGCTCGCCCGTGGTGAGCAGGAGCCCTGCGACGAGGAATCCGATCTGGACGAGGGTGGTCCAGGTCCAGGCCACCGCGTCGAAACCGTAGCCGGCGGCCTGGACGGCCGCGGTCGGGTCCTGCTGCGCCTGGTTCGAGGCGGCCGGCTCCGAACCGGAGCTGTGCAGCACGACGAGCATGAGCGCCGAGGCCGCCGCGGTGAGGGCGGCCGTCCAGCGCAGAGCCGGCAGGTCGGCGGCCTTGAGCGCCTCGGCGCGCACGGCCCACGGAAGCGGATGACGCAGGATCATGCGTCTCGCCTCATCCACGCCACGGCCGTCACGACGGCGCACGCCACCGCCCAGGCGCACGGGCCCCTCGCTCAGGGCCCGTCCGGTGCGGACGGGAGGGGGCTCAGGGGTCCGGGAGCCGGCGTCGCCGGTTGCGTGGGTGTCGCATGCGTCACGGACACCGCCGATCTCGCTGGTCCCGCTGGGGCCGGAGGCCCCTGAGGAGGCCGGCGCGCTGGTGCCCGCGGTGCGCGCCGCGTTCATGACGCCCGTCCCGCAGGTGCTGTGAGTGAGAAGAACGCCTCCTCGAGGTCGGCGTGTCCCCGGGCGACCTCCGTCAGTGTTCCCGCGGCGCGGATCCGCCCCTCGGCGATGACGACGACGTCATCGGCCACCTCGGCCAGCTCAGCCAGCACGTGGCTCGAGACGAGCACGGTTCCGCCTGCGCGGGCTCGGCTCCGCATGAGGTCGCGCATCCACCGGATGCCGCCGGGGTCGAGGCCGTTGACGGGCTCGTCAAGGACGAGGACCTCCGGGTCGCCCAGGAGGGCGGCGGCCAGCCCCAGGCGCTGGCCCATGCCCAGGGAGTAGGTGCGCACGCGCCGCCCGGCCGCCTCGGTCAGGCCGACGAGCTCGAGGACCTCATCGACCCGGCGCCGCGGCAGACCCGTCCCAGCAGCCACCCATCGCAGGTGGCCGCGTCCGGTGGACGAGGGGTGGGCGCCGGCTCCGTCGAGGACCGCCCCGACTGTGCGCAGCGGGTGGCGCAGCTCGCGGTAGGGACGTCCGTCGAACAGGGCGGATCCGGAGTCGATCCGGTCCAGGCCGAGCAGGCAGCGCAGGGTGGAGGACTTGCCGGCGCCGTTGGGGCCCACGAAGCCGGTGACTCGGCCGGCCAGGGCCTTGAGGCTGATGTCGTGGAGCACCGTGCGGGACCCGTGGCGCTTTGTCATGTTCTCGATGGTGATCATGCTCGGGAGTCTGCGGGGTGGCTGCGAGCCGTGCATCGGCGCCGCGGGTGACAGGGGTCGTGGGGCTCGGACCTGCGTCCGTCGGACCCTGGTCCGAGGCACCGCTCGGGGACGGGGCTCCGCTGGGGTTGTCCGCACGGGAGGGGGGCTCCGCTGGGGTTGTCCGCACGGGAGGGGGGCTCCGCTGGGGTTGTCCGCACGGGAGGGGGGCTCCGCTGGGAGGCGGGTCGGGTCGGTGCGCTCAGATCGTCGGGATGGGGGGCGTTCTCCTCGCAGTGCGCGGCTCCGTCCTCGGTCGCGGCCGGTCGCCGGCGGGCTGAGAGGGCGGTGGGGCCTATGCGCGGACTCAGGTCGGTAGCCCCACAAAGTAGTTGACACAAGAACTACCTCGTCGATTGGAGTCGCCTCCCGCAGTTCCGCCCTTGAATGATCGTTTTGTACCAGTCTGGTCATGCTTTGATGTGCACCGAGGGGCACGATGCACATCATTGCCAGGTGGGGGCGCTGTGGGCGTCGTCGCCCAGGAGCCCGATTCGCGGAATCTCAACGATTCGAACGCGAGGGTCCTGCCGGGCGCTGGTGTGTGATGTGCATCACGAGCGCTTGGGGTGCCTGAACCTGCGCCTGCCAGCACCTGGCGGTGCTGAGCGGGGGCGTGTGGTCTCCGGTCTCGGAGGCGCGGCGGTCAGCGAGGCGGGGGATGAGGGCCTTCCAGTCGTGTGGTCTCCGGTCTCGGAGGCGCGGCCCTGGCGGTCGGTTGCAAGGCGCGTCGGGCAGGCGGGTGGGCTGCCCCTCGGCCCGCCCGCCTACCCGCCGGTCCGGGCGCCGGTCTCTGTCTGCGGCTGCCGGGGCTGGCATCTGCCGTGAGGTCCTGGCTGCGGCCCGCCCGCCTCGACCGCCCGCCGGTCCGGGCGCCCGCCTGCCGGCCCGCCCTCCTACCCTCCACGCCCGCCCGCCGGTCCGGGCGCCCGCCTGCCGGCCCGCCCTCCTACCCTCCACGCCCGCCCGCCGGTCCGGGCGCACGGCTCCGTCCGCGCTCGCCCTCAGATCATCGGGAGGACGGCGCTCAGGTTGTTGAGGACGTGAAGTGTCGCGGGGAAGACGAGGTTGCGGCGCGTGCGCAGGAAGACGACACCGAGGGCCAGCCCGAAGCAGGCGTGAGGGATCACGCCGATCCACTCCGAGGCATGGAGGGAGCTCATGTGCAGCGTGCCGAACAAGACGCTTGAGACGAGGAGGCCCACCCAGGGGCGGGAGAACCGCGCGACGCCCGTGAGCAGGAGCTGACGGAAGAACAGCTCCTCGACGATCGGCCCCGCGACCGCGAGCACGGCCACGATCACCCAGGGCGGGTAGCGGTCGACGACCGCCATGACGTTGGAGTCGTTGACCAGTCCGGCTCGCCCACCCGGCACGACCTCCGACAGCCACTGCGCGGCCAGACCGCCAGCGGTCTCGACCACGATGATCAGAAGGAAACCGAGACCCAGCGTCGCCAGGGCCCGGCGCTTGCGGGCCACGACCTGCCGGAAGCGGTCCACCAGCTCGGTGCGCCAGCCGAGCACGCCCAGGACGAAGAGCACGACGTAGGCCGTCATGGTCAGTCCGTGACGCTGCCCCTCGGGTACCCAGAGCGTGGGCAGCTTGAGCAGGAAGACGCAGACGTAGCCGGCGACGAAGGCTGCCCGGAGAACGACGTCGTGACCTCGGGGTCGGTGCGCCGGGGCCCCGGCCCCCGGGGGTCCGTCCCCTGGGCTCCCGTCCCCTGGGCTCCCGTCTCCCGGGGTCCAGTCTCCCGGGAGCCCGTCCCTCGAAGACCCGACGCGCCGGGAGCCGGTCCGGCCGTCGTCGGCCCCTGCTCCCCGCCCCCTGCTGCCCTCGGCCTCGCGAGGGGGCCGGACGCCGGCCAGGAGACTGGGCTCCGAGGCCCCGGGGTCCTGCACCCGCCGGCTTGCCCCGGCGCTCATGCGTCCCTCCTCGTCCACGGGACCGCCACGAGGACGAGTGCAACCAGGCCCCAGGCGGCCAGCACCGCCCACGTCCTGCCGGTCGACAGCATGGGGGCGTCGTAGTCGGTCATGGTCAGCCCGAAGGCCGCGGAGTCAGGCAGGTAGGCGGCCAGGTCGGTGACCCTGGACAGCAGGAGCCCGGGGGAGACCAGGGAGCTGGTCGTCAGCCCCCACGCCAGGGGCACGAGCGCGCCACGGGTCAGCGAGGCCAGGGCCATGGCCCCCAGAGCGTTGAGCGCCCACCACGCGGAGAGCCCAGCCACGCGCCCCCAGGGCACGGGCCAGAACGACGGCGACCACTCGCCCAGGGCCCTGGCAGTCACCGTGAAGGTGAGCGTGCAGGCCAGCGCGGCCAGCACCGCCGTCGCCCCCAGGACGACGAGCACCTTGGCGGTCATCGTCACCCCTCGTCGGGGCTCGACGAGCAGGGCCGTGCTCACACGCCGGGCCGATCCGAGGCTCTGGGCGGTGGGGGTGTACTCCCCGGCCACGCTGACCGCGCCGATGACCACGACGCCCACGACCCCGAAGATCGCGTCCATGAACCCCATGTCGGGGAGCAGCTCGTACAGGTAGGAGTCGGGGTCGGCGGCCAGCTGGGCGGCCATGCCCCGGGTGTTCAACAGCTCGAGGGCCACGGGCAGGGTCACGGCCAGGGCCGCCCCGCCCCAGGCACCGGGGGTCCCGGCGAGCTTGAGCGCCTCGGCGTGCAGCGCCCGGAGGACGGCGGGACGCCGGGAGGCCAGGGCGGGAGCGCCGCGGCTGGAGCGGGCCCGCGTGCGGATCGAGCGGGCCCGCGTGCGGCGGGTGGGCGTGGGCGCCTCACCGGCGACGATGGGGTCGTTGTTCATGGGACAAGGCTCGAGCGGTGCTTCGGGGTCCGCATCGGCGTCGCAGACGACCGTGTGCCGCGCGCATCGGACCCAGGGCTCTCGAACCCTGGTCCGATGAGGGCTCCCGGCCCCGTCCGTAGACTGCTGGGCGTGCCCGCTGCTGCCCGCTCCCGCGCCCGCGCCCGCGCCCGTTGGACGGCGACGGTCCTCGGCCTGGCCATCCTCCTCCTGGTCGGGATCTCACCGGGGCCGGTGCCGGCTGCGTGGGTCCACGTGCCGGCGTGGGTACTCCTCGTCGTCCTCGTGTCGGCCCTCATCTGGTTGCGTCGACGCGACCGGATCGCCTACGAGGCGGCCCTGACCGAGCAGGCTGCCCGTGCGGCGGTGGCCGAGGACCGCCTGGCGATCGCCCGCGACCTGCACGACCTCGTCTCCGGCGGCCTCGGGGCGATCACCGTCCGCGCCGCCGTCGCCCAGCGCCTGGACAGTGACGAGGCCGGCCTGCGCACCGCCCTGGCCGAGGTCGAGGAGACCTCCCGCGCCGCCACCGCGGAGCTGCGCTCGATGCTCGCGGTTCTGCGAGGCCAGGACCCTGCGCCCGAGCCTGTGCTTGGTGCGCCGCCGCTGGCCGAGGCCGTGGCCAGTGCCGCGGCCGGCGCCCGCGACCTGGGCCTCGAGGTCCGCACGAGGGTCGATCCCGGTGCCGCGGACGCCGCCGCCGGCGCGCTCGCCCTCGCGGTGGTCCGTGAGGGGCTGGCCAACGTCGCCCGCCACGCCGGGCCGGTGGGGGTCGACGTCGTCGTGCAGGCCGACGGCGAGGCGCTGCAGGTCGAGGTGCTCGACGACGGTCCCGCCCCCGGCTGGGTCCCTCAACCCGGGACGGGGACCGGGCTGGCGGCGCTGGACGAGCGGCTCCGGGCCGCGGGGGCCCGACTGCGCGCAGGCCCGTGCGGGGAGGGCGGCGGCCTCGAGGGCCTCGCGGGGGCTCCGGGGGCCGGGGCTGACGGCGCCCGCGCCCGGGGCTACCGGCTGAGCGCACGGATCCCCCTGGAGTCGGGGGCTGCGCGATGAGCGGGCCGGTGCGGGTGATCGTGGCCGAGGACCAGGCGCTGCTGCGCGCCTCCCTGGCGGCTCTGCTCGACGCCGAGCCCGACCTGGAGGTCGTCGGCCAGGCAGCCGACGGCGCCGAGGCCGTGAGGCTGGCCATGCGGCTTCGCCCCGACGTCGTCCTGTCCGACATCCGCATGCCGGTGACCGACGGCATCGAGGCGACCAGGCTCATCCGCGCCGCCCTGCCGGACACGCGCGTGCTCGTGCTCACCATGTTCGAGGTCGACGAGTACGTGCTGGGAGCCCTGCGCGCCGGGGCCGCAGGCTTCCTGCTCAAGGACGCCGATCCCCAGGCTGTCGTCGACGCGGTGCGCACCGTGCACGCCGGCCAGTCGCTGCTCAGCCCTCAGGTGCTCGCCCGGATCATCAGCCCGGTGCCCCAGGGGCGCCATGGCGGTGGGATCGAGGGGCTCACCCCGCGCCAGACCGATGTGCTGCGGCTGATCGCCAGGGGGCGATCCAACGCCGAGATCGAGGTCGAGCTGGGGATCACCCGAGCGACCTGCCGCACCCACATCACCGCGCTGCTCGCACGGCTGGGGGCGCGCGACCGCGCCCAGCTCGTCATCGCCGCCTATGAGGCTGGGCTGGTCTGAGTGCCTGCGGAGGCGTGGGTCGTCGCTGAGGTGCCAGATGTCCCGATCTCGGGATGTCATTTCCCCCGATCTCGGGGTGTCACTTCCCCCGATCTCGGGGTGTCATAAGTCCCGATCTCGCGGGGTGGGGCGGGCTCGTCTATGTTGGGCGCCGACAGAACCGGCACCACCCCCGCCGGACCTGGCACCACCCCGAGCACTGCCGAGCACGAAGGAGCACCACCATGGTCACCCAGCCCATCCGCGTCAGCGACGAGGTCCTCTCCGCGCTGGAGGATGGCCGCCCGGTCGTGGCCCTGGAATCGACGATCTTCACCCACGGCCTGCCCCGCCCCCGCAACCTCGAGGTCGCCCTTGAGGGGGAGGCCATCGCCCGCGAGAACGGCGCCGTGCCCGCCACGATCGGCGTCTTCCACGGTCAGGCGGTCGTCGGCCTGAGCCCGGATGAGATCGAGGAGCTCGCCGGCTCCGACGGGCTGCTCAAGGCGTCGATCCGCGAGCTGGCCTACGCCCGCGTGCACGGCCTGAGCGCCGGGACGACGATCGCCGCCACCGCCTACCTCGCCAACCGGGTGGGCATCGACGTCTTCGCCACCGGCGGCCTGGGCGGCGTCCACCACGGCGCCTCGACCACCTTCGACGAGTCCGCCGACCTCGTGGCCCTGGCCAAGACCTCCTTCATCCTCGTGTCCTCGGGCGCCAAGGCGATCCTCGACATCGGGGCGACCCTCGAGCGCTTCGAGACCCTGAGCGTGCCGGTCGTGGGCTACCGGACGAACAGCTACCCCGGCTTCTACGTGGCCGACTCGGGCTACACCGTCAACCAGCGCGTCGACACCCCCGAGCAGGCCGCCGAGCTCCTGGTCACCCAGCGCGCCCTGGGGATCGAGGCGGGCATCAACCTGGCCAACCCGGTCCCCGTCGACGAGCAGCTCGACACCGAGGGCTTCGACGCCATCCTGGAGCGCGCGTGGGCCGACGCCGAGCGCGACGGCATCTCGGGCCAGGCCACGACCCCCTACCTCCTCGACTACATCCGCGTGGCCACCGAGGGGCGCAGCCTCGACGCCAACGTCGCCCTGTACCGCAACAACGTGCGCCTCGCCTCGGCCGTCGCCGGCGCCCTGGCGGCCCGGTCCGCCTCCGGGGAAGCGCGGTGATGCTGGCCGTCATCGGGGACATCGTCCAGGACGTCGTCGTCTGGCAGCTCGAGGAGGTCAGGCCGGCCACCGACACCCGCTCGCAGATCCACATCCGGCGCGGGGGCTCGGCGGCCAACGTCGCCGCGTTCGCCGGCCCGCGCACCCCGACGCGCTTCATCGGCTGCGTCGGGGACGACCTGGCCGGGCTCGTCCTGACCCGGGACCTGGAGGGCCGCGGCGTCGAGGTGCGCAACCAGGTCCGCGGGACCACCGGGACCATCGTCGTGCTCATCGACCTGCAGGGGGAGCGCACGATGTTCCCCTCCCGCGGAGCCTCCGGCATGCTCGAGCCGCTCGACCCCGACCTGCTGGCCGACGTCGACCTGCTGCACCTGACGGCCTACTCCCTGCTGACCGACTCGGCCCACCGCGCGGTGCTCGACGCCGCCCGGCGGGTGCACGCCCACGGCGGGAGGGTGAGCCTCGACGTCTCCAGCGTGGGCCTTGTCGAGGAGCTGGGGGCTGAGGTCGTGACCGCCGCGGTCGAGGACCTCGGCCCGGAGATCATCTCCGCCAACCGGGACGAGGCGCTCGTCCTGGGCCTGGCCGACGGCGACGAGCCCGGTCCGCTGCTCGCCCGGCTGCCCGGAACCACCCTCCTGGCCCGCAACGGGGCCCAGGCCACCCGGGTCTTTGCCGGCGGGCGCCTGGCCGCCACGGTGCCCGTCGAGCCGGTCGAGGCCGTCGCTGACCTCACTGGGGCGGGGGACGCCTTCAACGCGGGCTTCCTCGCCTCCCTGCAGGGCGGGGGCGGTGACCTCGTCGCGCACGTCGAGGCGGGTCACGCCCTGGCCCGCAGGGTGCTGACCGTCCCGGGCGCCACCGAGCCCGAGGACTGAGACCCAGGACTGAGCCTGACGACTGAGACCCAGGACTGAGCCCGAGGACTGAGCCCGAGGACCGGGCCGGGCCGGGCGGGTGTCCTGCCGTGCTGGGCGGGCCGCCGGCCCGCGCCGTCCGCGCTGCCCGCGCCGGCCCGCGCCGTCCGCGCCGTCTGCGCTGCCCTCCCGGCCCGCGCCGTCCGCCCGGCACGCGGAAGGGGCGGACGGCCCGAGAGCCGTCCGCCCCTCCCGCAGGCGCCCGCCGGGCGGGCTCAGGCCCGCTAGCGGAAGACGACCCGCCGCTGGGCGAGGTAGCTGGCCACGTAGATCGACCCGTCGCCGATGATCTTGGCGACGCCCAGCGGGACCCCCAGGCCCGTGAGCGTCCACAGCGCGACGTAGCTGGCGGCCAGCAGCGTGAGGGCCAGGGTGACGTAGCGCAGGGCCGTGCGGCCCACGGTCCCCGGGGCGGCGTGGAAGACCCGTCGGTTGAGGAAGAAGTTGCACGTGCCGCTGGTCAGGCGCGCTCCCACGACGCTGGCCAGGAGGTTGCCGGTGAGCGCGAAGAGCACCATGACCGCCAGCCAGTCGATCGCGAAGCTCGCCAGGCTCGCCCCGACGAAGCGCAGCAGCGGAGCGTAGATGCGCGCCGAGTCGACCAGGGGGCGGAAGTGCGAGGAGGTGTTGCCGAGCTCGTAGATCGTCTCGATCTCGACCTCCTCGACGCCCAGGCCGAGCTCGTGGGCGCGCAGAAGCGTGCTCAGCTCGTACTCGTAGCGGTTGCCCGGAACCGTGAGGAGCCAGTCGAGGCATCCGGCCGGGTAGCCGCGCAGACCGGTCTGGGTGTCGCGCAGCCTCCAACCCGTGGCGCCGCGGAACAGCAGCGCGGTCACGTCGTTTCCGATCCGGCTGCGCAGGGGCACCTGTCCGGTGAACATGCGCACCCCCAGCGTCATGCGTCCGGTGGACCGGACCCGGGCGGCGACGGCCGCGATGTCAGCCGGCGTGTGCTGGCCGTCGGCGTCGGCGCACACGACGTCGGCCTGGGGCCAGGACCCGGCGGCGCGGGCGGCGGCGAAGACCTCCTCGAAGGCCGCCCCTGAGCCGTCGTCGACGACGAGGACCTGGCAGCCGGGCAGGCGGCGCCCGAGGTCGGCCACGAGCCGGGCCAGGCGCATGTCCGGCCGGTAGGCGGGTACGAGCACGACGAGCTCGACCGGTGGCGCGGGGATCTCGACCGCCCGGATCGCCCCGGTCATGCGGCGCGCGGTGCGCCGCGGGGAGGGGCCGGAGGCCAGCGGTCGGCTGTGGCGCGTCATGCCCTCGCCCAGGATGCGGCGACGCGTCGGGAAGGAACCGGTACCGGGTCGGGTCGAGACGGACATGTCAGGCTCCGTTGGCGATGTAGAGGATGTCGGAGGTGTCGCGCTCGCCGCCGTTGGAAGGCTGGTTGATGATCGAGCCGTTGAAGTACATGGCCGAGGAGCCGCCGCCGTCGAGGTTGTAGGCAGCCTGGCAGCCCAGGTCCTTCATGATCTGAGCGAGCTCGGTCATCGTGACCCCGCGGGAGTACCCCTCCTCGCGGCCGTCGACGACGACGAACATGTAGTGGTTGGTGTCGATGACGCCCACCGCGGTGCGGGGCTGCTCGCCCTGGATGGAGTGGTTGCCGACGTTGGTGTCAACCTCGACGTCGTCGATGCCCGAGAGGATCTCGCCTCCCTGAAGGAGGGCCGGGCCGAAGGAGCAGGTGTTCCAGGCGCCGGCGTCCAGGAGGGTCTGGGCGTCGGTGGTCGTCTCGTCGTAGACCTCGACGCGGCCGTCGGTGTAGAAGACGATGCCGTCGCGAACCCCGGAGTCGCGGTAGATGACGCCGTTGCGGATGAGGATGCCGTCGGTGCGGAAGCCGTAGTAGTCGCCGTTGATGGCGAAGACGGCGTCGTGCTCGGAGGCGATCTCGGAGGGCTTGGCGGTGATGTTCGTGCCGTACTCGTTGTTGGCGAAGGCCGAGCGGACCGTCGTCGCGTCGCTCACGGTGATGTCGGCGGTGAAGTAGGTGATCGTGTCCGAGCCCGACCCGGTGGAGACCTGCTCGATCGTGATCGTCGTGTTCGACGAGGAGTAGGAGGTGTCGGTGACCTCGATGTCGGTGGCCGCCGCCGCGGTGGCCTGGGCGGTGGACTGCACCGAGGAGTTCGCGGCCTCGTAGGCGGCCACGTCGGAGATCTCCGTGTGGTCGATGACGAATCGGTTGAGCGCCCACGCGCTCGTGCCGGTGGCGGTCAGGCCCAGGACGGCCGCGCCTCCCAGGAGGATGTTGCGGCGGGTGTGCTTCTTCTTGGCGGGTCGCTCGGTCGCGTCAGGAGCGGCCTCGTGCTTGCTGGTCATGGTGCAACCGTGGCGGGCCCGTGTGTGGCGGCGATAGGGCCTGCATATGCACTTCCTGTGAACCCGGGGAAGAGTCTGGCGGCCCGAGACGAGTACGGGGCTGGAGGCGCGAGGTCCCGCGCGACATGCCCGCCCGCCCACCACCACCTCGCCGGCCACCCTCTCGACACCGCCACCCTGCACTCACCGACCGCCCACCACCACCGACCCCCGTGGGATCAACCATCGAGGGGCCTGCGCATCGAGCGGTAGGCCGCTGGGGCGAATCCCAGGGAGGCGTAGAGGGACGCTCCCTGGTCCGAGGCCTGGAGGTCGGCGCGGTCGGCGCGGTCGGCGGCCCACTCGAGCAGCGCCTCCAGGCAACGCCGGGCGTAACCGCGACCACGGGCGTGGCGCCGCGTGACGACGGTGAAGATGACGGCGCTGGTCCCACTCGGGCACGACGGTGCTGGAGCGCCGTGCTCCAGGCGGGCCATCGCGCAGGACACCACGTCGCCGTCGACCTCGACGACGACGATCCGATGCTCCGCACTGGCCAGCGCCGCCTCGACCCAGGCCGCGGTCGCCTCACGGAGGTGCTCGGTGCTCGTGCCGTCCATGTCGGCGAACATGAGCGCTCGCAGCCCGACAAGGGCGTCGACGTCCTGCGGGCACGCGGGTCTGAGTCGAGCCTCCATGGCAGGAGCCTACGGGTCTGCGCCGCTCCGCTCTCCCATCTCGCCCGCCCTGACGCCACGATCGGGACCTGCTGCACATGACCGTGCACTATGTCCCGATCTCGGGGTGTCATATGTCCCGATCTCGCGGGAGGGGTGGATCAGTGAGCCTTTCTCACCGGGGTTGTTTGTTGAGGCTGATGATGACGAGGGCTGTGGCGGTGATGTGGGTGATGGTGTGCGGGTCGAGGGTGACGTGTTGGAGGGCCTTGAAGTGCTTGAGCATGGCATTGGCCCTCTCGGCAGGCGAGCGCAGACTGGCGTGCAGATGGTTGTAGGTGGCGTCGTCGGGGCAGGGTCTGGCGCCCTTGACGGGTGTGAGCACGCCGATGCCGGCGCCGATGTAGCCCTTGTCGGCCAGGGTGGGCATGCCCTGGGAGGCGGCCTTGTACAGGGCGGGCAGCGCGTGGGCGCGCGCAGCGGTCAGGTCGTGGGTCGAGCCCGGCTCGACCGGCGAGACCCACACCGGGAATCCGGTGTGGTCGGTGATGACCTGGACGTTGCCCCCGAAGGCCTTGTGCTTGCCCGAGTACCACGAGTGGTTGCCCCGTTCGGTGCGGGCTGCGACCCTGTCGGTGCGGATCAGGGTGCCATCCAGGCACACGAAAGGCTCACCCTTGTGGCGCAGCTGGGTGATGACCTCGATCAGGTCAGGGGCCTGGGAGGAGATGACCTGGAGGGCCTCATGCAGGTACCTGTAGGCGGTGGCGATCGAGATGCCGGCGTCTCGGGCCAGGGTGCGCATGCTGGTGGCCTCGTTGAGCCAGCGCAGCACCATCACAGCCTGCACCCAGGGCGTCGCCGCCCTCTGATGAGGCCGAATGTCGTGCCAGCGGCGGTGAGCCGCCAGCCAGGCCGACACGGTTCGGGCGGTAGCGGATGGCACGTCAAGGGTGGCACGATAGGACAGCATGCGGGGACCTCGCATTCAGGGGTGCTTCTTTGGTCAGAACCCATCCTGGATGCGCTCCCCGCGTGCACCCCCACACGACACGCACCCTCCCCCAGCATCCCAACGATCAGGCCGGGTGCACGCCCCACCCCGGTGAGAAAACCTCAGTGATCCTCGTGTGAGACGGTGTCGGGTGCCGAGCCGGTGTCGCTCTCATAGGTGTCAGGGGCTAGTCTCGGCTGGTTGCCGTACGTGAGGAGGGGAGGACGAGATGTCCGAGCAGGGGCAGCACGAGGACGAGCAGTCCTATGGGCAGCCGTGTCCCCACCACCCGCCGTCAGGAGCTCAAGGTGGCTATCCGTACCTGACGCAGAAGCCAGCTGACGCCATACCCTGCCCCCAGCCGAGTGCTGGGGCCCCGGGGTACCTGCAGCGGGAGTCGGGTACGCCCGGCTATTCGCATCCGCCTGGCTATCCGCAGCCTGGCGCTGGAGCACCCGGCTACGCGGGTCCCGGCATGCCGCCCGGCGACGTCGTCCCTCAGGCACCGGCAGGCGGCTCCGTGCCGTGGTTCCTCGGTCTGCTCGTGCTCACGCTGGTGCCGATCCTGAGCACCGTCGTCGCCTCGGTGGCCATGATCGTCGCCGGGCTGTCCCACCGTAAGGTCCCTGGGCTGAGGCGCTATAACGGAGCCAAGGCTGCGGACTGGGGCCTGACCTACCTGCTGGCCACGGTGCTCCTGTGCGGTGGCCACGTCGTCCTCCTGGGCCTCTTCGCGAACGAGGATCCGGTCGAGTCGTTCTTCCCCCTGGGCATCCCGATCACGACATGGGCGCTCGTCACGGTGTTCCACCTCGTGTACTGCGTCTACGCCGGTGTGCGAGCAGAGAAGCGACGCCCGATCGGTTTCTCCGGCATCCCCTTCTTCTCCCGCGGGCTGAGCGCGGGCCCCTGACCGGCACCGGCGGGGTCGCCGTTGGTCCCGATCTCGGGGTGTCATTAGTCCCGATCTCGAGGTGTCATTAGTCCCGATCTCGCGGGAGGGGCGGCTCGGTCACCCTCGTGCGAGCCGGCGATGCGCCGGTGCGGCCAGCGCCGGGTCGCGTTCCGGCCAGCGCCTCGTGGCGTTCCGGCCGGCGCCGGGTCGCGTTCCGGCCGGCGCCGTTTCTCGTTCCGGCCCCTCGTGGCGGTGCCCCGGATGAGGCTCGTCCGGTCCTGTGGGTCCACGAGGGGAGGCAGAGGTGTCCGAGCACGGACAGCACGAGGGTGAGCAGCCTCCCAGGCGGCCGTACCCCGACTACCCGCCGTCCCCGTCGCCGGACAGCCTTCAGCGTCGCTCTCCGTACCCGGCGCAGGGCCAGGGGGACGCGAGATACCCGGCGCAGGGCCAGGGGGACGCGAGTCCCCACCCCCAGCCGGGCGCCGCGGTACCCGACCCCCCGCTGTGGGGTCCGCCTGGTCGCCCCGGGCCGGGTGCTGGCGTGCTCGGTGATCCGCAGCCGCCCGCCTGCCCACGACCGGGTCCCCAGCCGCCCAGCACCTCCGGCCCCGGCGTGGCGCCTCAGGGGCAGCGTCCCCCTCGCCCCCCGTCACCAGGGTTCGTGGACCTGCACCGTGCTGGCCGCCCGGACCCGGCTCCTGGCCCCCCGTCACCAGGGATCGTGCCGTGGCTGCTCGGCCTGTTCGGCCTGCTCGCGTTGTTGCCTGCCCCGGAGCTGGTCTCGGTGCTCGCGTCGGTGCCCGCGTCGGTGGCCATGATCGTCGCGGGCCTGGTCAACCGCTCGCGCGGTACAACGGACTTAAGGCCGCGGACTGGGGGCTGACCTACCTGCTGGCGACGATCGTGCTGTACAGCTTCGCGGCCAGCATGGAGCAGGGTGTCGATCCGTTCGGGGCCGTCCCCGACTTCTCCTTCATCGTCTATCTCTTCTATATCGCGCTCGTGCTGATGGCGCTCATGTCGGTGTTCCACGTGGCGTACTGCATCTACGCCGGGGTGTGTGCGCAAAGCGGACGCCGGGTCGGGTTCTCAGGCATCCCCTTCTTCTCGCGCGGGCTGGGCGCGGTGGCCTGACAGGCTCTCAGCGGGGGTGAGCGCGCCGCCCCTGCGTTCCTCAGGGGAGTCGGCATCCCGTGTGCCGGCGACGGGCCCTGCGCGTCGAGCGGCTGGCCGCTGGGGCGCTTGCCGGAAGGTGATTGGCGGCCGCGTGACGCGAAAGTGTCACCGTGGACCACGATCGGCCGTTCAGGCGGCCGCACTGGTCGATGGGAACCGCGAAATCGCGCCGATTCTCCGGTCAATGGCGGGGGTGGTGGAGCTCCATTGTGGTCCACAGTGACACCTGGCGACTCTGGCGCGCTCCGGGGTGCTCGGTGATCGTGCCAAGGCCGATGCCCGACGGCAGTACCGGACCGGGAGCCTGGACAGATCCAGGACGCGTCGACGCCGACCGGCCTGACAACCGACTTCACCCCTGCCGCCAGGGCCTGAGGACCAGGGGTGGCGATGGCGGACTCACAGGGTCATCACAGGCGGGGGACGTGGAGGACACAGGGAGGAGCGGGAGTCTTGTCTCAGTTGCCAGGGCATGGTCCCGGCGGGCTGGGAGACCCCCGTCGTCGGACCGTCGCCCTGGCTTCTGTCGTTCTTCTGCCGTTGTCGGCCCTTGGCGGACAGGGCCGGGTTGGCGGCTGAGCGTGCGGGCTGGCGGCTGAGCGTGCCGGGCCTCGGCCGGGAGCGCGGCGCCCTGCGGCCACGGTGGCCGGAGGGTCTCCTCGCCGGCCGGGCGCACCGCCCGACCCGGGGCCGTGAGCGTGAGGATCGCCACGTCGATCCGTCGGGAATACCGACAGCACCCCGAAGGTTGAGTGCATCAGACTCAAGGTTGTCGTGAGCGAAGTTGACAAGCCTCCGCTCAACCACAATCCTGAGTGACAACCACTCAATGTCAGTACCAGGCTCCCCCGGGGCCAGCAAGGAGCACAGCACATGGCACGCGCCGTCGGTATCGACCTCGGTACCACCAACTCCGCCATCTCCGTCCTCGAGGGCGGGGAGCCCACGATCATCCCCAACGCCGAGGGCGGCCGCACGACCCCCTCGGTCGTCGCCTTCTCCAAGTCCGGCGACGTCCTCGTCGGCGAGGTCGCCAAGCGTCAGGCGGTCACGAACGTCGACCGCACGATCTCCTCGGTCAAGCGCCACATGGGCACCGACTGGACCGTCGAGATCGACGGCAAGACCTACACCCCCCAGGAGATCAGCGCCCGCATCCTGGCCAAGCTCAAGACCGACGCTGAGGCCTACCTGGGTGAGCCCGTCACCAACGCCGTCATCACCGTCCCGGCCTACTTCAACGACGCCGAGCGCCAGGCGACCAAGGAGGCCGGCACGATCGCGGGCCTGACCGTCGACCGCATCGTCAACGAGCCCACCGCGGCGGCGCTGGCCTACGGCCTGGACAAGGGCAAGGAGGACGAGCTCATCCTCGTGTTCGACCTGGGCGGCGGCACCTTCGACGTCTCCCTGCTCGAGGTCGGCAAGGACGAGGACGGCTTCTCCACCATCCAGGTCCGCGCCACCAACGGCGACAACCGTCTGGGCGGCGACGACTGGGACGCCCGGATCGTCGACTGGCTCGTCAAGCAGGTCAAGGACAAGAACGGTGTCGACCTGTCCAAGGACAAGATCGCCATGCAGCGCCTGCGCGACGCCGCCGAGCAGGCCAAGAAGGAGCTGTCCAGCGCCACGAGCACGGACGTCAACCTGCAGTACCTGTCGATGAGCGAGGCCGGCCCCATCCACCTCGACGAGCGCCTCACCCGCGCCCAGTTCGAGGACATGACCGCCGACCTGCTCGAGCGCACGAAGCTGCCCTTCCGCAACGTCATCAAGGACGCGGGCGTCCAGGTCTCCGACATCGACCACGTCGTCCTCGTCGGCGGCTCGACCCGCATGCCCGCCGTGTCGGCCGTCGTGCGCGAGCTGACCGGCAAGGACCCCAACAAGGGCGTCAACCCCGACGAGGTCGTCGCCATCGGCGCCGCCCTCCAGGCCGGGGTCATCCAGGGCGACCGCACCGACGTCCTGCTCATCGACGTCACCCCCCTGAGCCTGGGCATCGAGACCAAGGGCGGGGTCATGACCAAGCTCATCGAGCGCAACACGGCCATCCCGACCAAGCGCTCCGAGGTCTTCTCCACCGCCGAGGACAACCAGCCCTCGGTGCTCATCCAGGTCTACCAGGGCGAGCGCGAGTTCGCCCGTGACAACAAGCCGCTGGGCACCTTCGAGCTGACCGGCATCGCCCCGGCCCCCCGCGGCGTGCCCCAGATCGAGGTCTCCTTCGACATCGACGCCAACGGCATCGTGCACGTCTCGGCCAAGGACCGCGGGACGGGCAAGGAGCAGTCGATGACCATCTCGGGCGGCTCGGCCCTGCCCAAGGAGGACATCGACCGCATGGTCAAGGACGCCGAGGCCCACGCCGCCGAGGACAAGAAGCGCCGTGAGGAGGCCGAGACCCGCAACATGGCCGAGCAGCAGGCCTACTCGGTGTCCAAGCTCCTCAAGGACAACAAGGACAAGCTGCCCGAGTCCGTGAGCACGGAGGTCGGCGCCGCCGTCGACGAGCTCAAGAAGGCCCTTGAGGGCACCGACATCGAGGCCGTCCGGTCCGCCCAGGACAAGCTCAACGAGGTCGCCCCCAAGATCGGCGAGGCCCTGTACTCCCAGGAGCAGCAGGCCGCCGGCACCCAGGCGGAGGCGGGCGCCTCTGCCGGCTCGGACTCCCAGGACGAGGACATCGTCGACGCCGAGATCGTCGACGACGAGGACTCCAAGTGAGCGCCGACAACAGCTCGGCCCCCTCTCCGGGCGAGCCGATCGACCCCGAGCTCGCCGAGGCCGTCGACTCCGCCTTCGACGGAGTCGTGCTCGACGAGTCCGGCGAGGTCCTCGACGCCGGGGCCGGCCCGGTCGACCAGGCCGGAGGGGATCTGGCCCCGGCGGCCGAGGCCGACAGGCTCCGGGCCGAGGCCGCCCAGGCCTCCGAGGACCTCGCCCGGGCCCGCGCCGACCTGTACAACCTCCAGCAGGAGTACCAGGGCTTCGTGCGGCGCTCGCGCGAGGCGGCGGCGGGACACCGTGAGGCGGGTCAGGCGGCCGTCGTCGAGGCCCTTATCCCGGTCCTCGACGAGATCGCGCTGGCTGACGAGCACGGGGACCTGACCGGCCCCTTCGCCACGACGGCGGGCAAGCTCGAGCAGGTCCTGGCCGACCGCTTCGGCCTCACGCGCTTCGGCGCGGTGGGCGAGCCCTTCGACCCCACCGTCCACGAGGCGCTCATGGCCACCGAGTCGAGCGAGGTGAGCGAGCCCAGCATCATGCTCGTCCTCCAGCCCGGCTACCGCCTGGGCGAGCGCGTCCTGCGCGCCGCCCGCGTCCAGGTGGCCAACCCCGCCTGAGGCCGACCGGCTCCCCGCCGGTGGGGGCGCGCCCGGGAGGCGCGCCCCCACCGGCGGGGAGCCGGGGACGAGGAGACATCATCACGACCATCACCATCATGAGGAGGAGGTGACCATGGCCAGCCAGGACTGGATGACCAAGGACTTCTACGCCGTCCTCGGCGTCGCCAAGGACGCCGACCCCGCCGCCATCAAGAAGGCGTACCGCACGCTCGCCAAGAAGTACCACCCCGACCGCAACCCCGACGACGCCGCGGCCGCCGAGAAGTTCAAGGAGATCGGCGAGGCCTACGCGGTGCTCTCCGACGAGGAGGAGCGCAAGCAGTACGACGCCATCCGCTCGATGGCCGGTGGCGGCGCACGCTTCACCTCCGGCGGAGCCGGCGGCGGGACGGGCTTCGAGGACATCTTCTCGACGATGTTCGGCGGCCAGACCGGCTCGGCCGGGCCCGACGTCGACATCGACGACCTGCTGCGCCAGTTCGGCGCGGCCGGCCAGGCCGGCTACAGCACCGGCCGGCGCAGCCGCAGCCCCTTCGGCTTCGGCTTCGGCTCCCACCCCGAGCCGGTCAAGGGCCCTGACGTCCTGACCAGCGCCACGCTGTCGCTGCGCGACGCCGTGGCCGGCACGACCGTCGAGCTGCTCGCCGACGGGCGGACGATGAAGGTGCGCATCCCCGCCGGGGTGCACACCGGCCAGAAGATCCGCCTGCGCGGCAAGGGCCGGCCGGGCACCGCGGGCGGGGACAACGGCGACATGGTCGTGACGATCACCGTCGCCAAGCACCCGGTGTACTCCATCGACGGCGTCAACCTGCGCATGGACCTGCCGGTCACCCTCGCCGAGGCCGCCCTGGGCGCCACCGTCGAGGTGCCGCTGCTCGACGGGACCTCGACGAAGGTCCGCATCAAGCCCGGGACCCAGTCGGGCACCGTCCTGCGCGTGCGCGGCAAGGGCGTGGTCACCTCCAAGAAGACCGGTGACCTCCTCGTCACCGTGCAGGTGGCCGTGCCCAAGAAGCTGTCGAAGGAGGCCAAGGAGGCGCTGAGCGCCTTTGACGCGGCCATGAACGGCAACGACCCGCGCGCCGGGCTCGCGAGCGAGGCGGCGCAGTGAGAGCCCGACGGCGGACCGGCCAGGGCGTGGACTTCCTCGCCCAGGACGCCCACGACCGGCCGGTCTACGTCATCTCGGTGGCGGCCGAGCTCGCCGGGATGCACCCCCAGACGCTGCGCCAGTACGACCGGCTCGGGCTGGTCGTGCCGGCGCGCACCTCAGGCCGGGGCCGGCGCTACTCCCACCGGGACGTCGAACGTCTCCGCCGGATCCAGGACCTCAGCCAGGAGGGCGTCAACCTCGAGGGGATCCGCAGGATCCTGGGGCTCGAGCGGCGCCTGGAGGAGCTCGAGGCGGAGAACAGGGCCCTGCGCGCCCGACAGGCCGCGGTCGCGCGCGTCTTCGCCGCCGCGGCCGACGGCGAGGTGCAGGTGGTCGCCGGTCGCGGCCCCCGCCCCGCGCGCCCGGCGCGCACCGAGCCCGCCCCGCCCGGGCGCCCGGGCACGGGCCTGGTCCTGCACAGGGGCTGGTAAGCGGGTCGCGTGCCGGAACGCGTGGGCGCCTGCTGGCCAGGACCTGTAGTCTTCGACCGTCCCAACCATGAAGGAACCTCTGAGATGACGCAGCCACAGAACCCCGGACAGCCCTACATCCCGCCGGCCTCCGCCGCCTCCGCCCCGGGCTCCTACTCGCAGCCCTACACCCAGCAGGCGCCCTACCCGGCAGGCGCGCAGCCGGCCTTCCAGCAGCAGGCCTACGACCCCAACGCCCCCCAGGCGGCCCCCCAGCAGTACCCGGTGGCCACGGACTCCTTCTTCTCGAGCCTGTTCTCAGCCACCCGCTCCTTTGCGGCGAGGTACGGCCAGATCGTCATGATCATCGGGACCGTGGCCTACGTCCTCAGCTGGCTCTACAACGCCTACTCCGCCGGAGACACCTACGGCCTCGACGACTACAACGTCGGTAGGTTCCTGTCCACCCTGTTCCTCCAGGCGCCGACGGTCTGCGTCGAGGTCTTCATCCTGCGCCTGATCGTCGAGGTCGCCAGCAAGATCGGCGCCCCCAAGGCCGACGGCCAGGCCTGAGCCGAGGCACGATGGCGCGCTACGAGGACGAGGACGGCGGCCCCCGCTACGGCCAGCGGCTGAGTCCCGAGGAGCTCGCCGCCTACCTGCGCGAGCAGGAGGAGGCCTCACAGGCCGACCGTCCTGGCCGCGCAGACCGTCCCGACCGCGCTGGCCGCGCCGACCGTTCCGCCGGCGCTGAGCGTGCAGACCGTGGCGGCCGCCCCCACGCCGTGGACGGGGGACTGTCTGAGGACGACCCCTACGCCCGGCGTGTCGACGCGAGCCCGGCCTCACCGGCGCAGACGGCGCCCGCGGCCCCTCCGGTGAGCGGGGCCTCGCCCGGTCGGAGGAGACGCAGGTGGAGGACGCTCGTCGTCGGGCTCCTCCTCCTGCTCCTCGTCCCGGGGGTCATGACGGTCTCGGCCGTCACGATGGTCCTCGACGGGTCCCTGGCCGGGGGTGCCGTCCTGGCTGAGGACGGCACCGTGTACCTGGAGAAGGGGACGACCTCGGCCCTGTACAGCGCCAAGGTCAGCGCATCGACGCAGGACTGCACGGTCACCGGCCCCGACGGCGCCGAGCTGGTCGTCGACCGGTCGGTCGAGGGCGCGTCCTACGCGTCCTTCACCGCCTCCCAGACCGGCACCCACACGGTGACCTGCCCCCAGGGCACGGCCGAGGTCGTCATCGGACCACCGATGAACCTGTCCCGCGTCCCGCTGGCCAGCATGCTCGTCATGGGGGCCGTCGTCATCGGCCTGGCCGGGCTCGTCGTCACCGTCATCGGCATCATGCGCCTGCGGCGCTGACCCGCCACCGGGCCCGGCGGCCTCGCCCCGGCGGACTCAGGGCCTCAGGGTGCGCCAGGCGAACTCGTACCTCAGCGCGCTCATCCAGGCCCGCTGGGCGTTCGTCGAGGCGGCGCCGTGCCCTCCCTCGGAGTTCTCGAAGTAGGTGACCGGCTGGCCCAGCGACTCCAGGCGGTGGGCCATCGTGCGCGCGTGGGCCGGGTGGACCCGGTCGTCACGGGTGGAGGTCACCAGGAGCGTCGGCGGGTAGTGCCTGCCGCGCTCGAGCAGGTGGAAGGGGGAGAAGGTGCGCAGGCTGGCCCACTGCTCGGGGTCCTCGGGGTCCCCGTACTCGGCCTCCCAGGAGGCGCCGGCCAGAAGACTGGTGTAGCGGCTCATGTCGAGCAGCGGGACCTCGCACAGGACCGCCCCGACGAGCTCGGGGTAGGTCGTGAGCACGTTGCCCACGAGCAGGCCGCCGTTGGAGCCGCCGTGCACAGCCAGCCCCGTGCGGGTCGTCACCCCGCGCTCGACCAGCGCCCGGGCCACCGCTGCGAAGTCCTCGTAGACCCGGTGCCTGCCCTCCTTGAGCCCGGCCCGGTGCCAGGCAGGACCGTACTCCCCGCCGCCACGGGTGTTCGCGATGACGTAGGTGCCGCCGCGCTCCAGCCACGCCTTGCCGGTCACCGGCAGGTAGCCCGCTCCCAGCGGCACCTCGAAGCCGCCGTACCCGTAGAGGATCGTCGGGACGGGCACCGGGCGGCCCTCCTCGTCGCGGGCCGGCCGGCCCACCTCGAAGTAGGGCACCCGCGTCCCGTCGGCCGAGACGGCCACGTGCTGGCTGGCCACGACGCCGCGGGCGTCGAAACGCTCGGGGGCTGCTCGGAGGACCTCGACACCGCCCAGGGCGCCCTCGGCGTCGAGGGAGCCGACGGCCAGCGTCGTCGGGCGGGTGAAGGACGAGCAGGTCAGCCACAGGCGGTCGTCCACACGGTTGTCGACGGCGCCGGCCGAGACCGTCAGGAGCGGGCGTCCCGGGCGCAGGAGCGTGGGGTCTGCCGGGCCGTCGGTGCCCTGGGCGGCGGCCTCGGCGGTCTCGGCGCCCCGTGCGCCGGTCCCTGGGCCCTCGTCCCACGATCCCGGCCCCTCCTCCGCCCCGGCGCGCGCCAGCGGCCCCAGGTCGAGGGGGCGCCGCGTCCAGGGTGCCGAGCCGGCAGGGGGAGTGAGGACCTCGAGGACCGTCACGCAGTCGTCGAGGACGGTGAGCACGAGGTGGTGGGCGGTGGTCGTCCACCCGGTGAGGCTCGAGCTCGGGGTCGGGGTGAACAGCACCTCCATCTGGCGCGATCCGGCCAGGAAGTCCTCGAGCCCGACGGCCAGCAGCGCGCCGGCCGGGTAGGTCGTGCCGGGGCCGTGCCCGCCCTCGGCATCCCGGGCGCCCTCAGGATCCTGGGCGCCGTCGGATCCCGGCGTCCAGTCCTCGCGCAGGCTGATGAGCAGGAGGTCCCAGGCCGCGACGGCCTGTGCCGACGCGGGCACGTCGATGTGCACCGCACCGGGAGCGGGGACTGTCACCTCGGAGGCCAGGCACTCCTGTGAGCGCGAGGCGGGCAGCGTCTGGGCGCCCTCGGGCAGGAGCCACAGCTCCTCGGTGTGGAAGTCAGGGTGGGTGAGCAGCCAGGTGCGCCCCCAGCGGTCCCGGTGCGCCCACGCGCCGTCGTCACCCGGCGCCGCGGTCAGGAGGATCTCGGCGTCCTGCGCCGCGGCGCCCCGGCGCAGGCGGCGCACCTGCCGCGGGTAGCCGGCCGGGGACAGCGAGCCGGGTCCGACGTCGGCCACCGACAGGACGGACTGGCCCTCGTCGTCGGCCCAGGACAGCGAGCCCTTGGAGGCGGCCCGGGAGAAGCCGCCCTCGGCGGGCGTGACGAAGCGGCGCTCGTCAAGGTCGAGCTCGCGGGTGACGTCGGTGTCCGAGCCGCCCTCGGACAGGTCGACCAGCGCGCGTCGCCCGGCCAGCGCCCCGGTGCGCAGCACCTGCGCACCGTGCCACACCCAGGCCACGCCCTCGGCCTGCCCCAGGGCGTCGAGGTCGAGGAGCTCCTCCCAGACCGTGCTCCCGCCCGCCCCCGGCGCCCCGGCGCGGTAGGAGTCCCAGGTCGTGCGCCGCCACAGGCCCCGCGGGTGGTCGGCGTCGGTCCACAGGTTGTAGAGCAGGCCGGCCGCCTGAGCGACCGCGGGGATGCGGTCGGGGGAGTCCATGATCGCCTCGAGGGCCGCCCGGGTGGCCTCGAAGGACTCCTGCCCCTCGAAGGCGGTGCGTGTGCGGGCGTTGTGCTCCTCGACCCAGGCCAGGGCGCGCTCGCCCTCGATCTCGTCGAGCCAGGCGGGGACCTCGGGGAGGTCCTCGCCCGGTGCCTCGAGGGCGGGGCCGGTCGGTACGGGGGAGGGGGCGGCGTCCGAGGTCGACATGAGGGCATTGTGCCTGCCGGAGCACCCGCCCGGACGACGAAGGGCCCCCGCACCACCGGTGGTGCGGGGGCCCCGACCTGCGATCCCAGGACCGCGGAGGCCTGTCAGCTCTCAGGCGTTGCCGAGCTTGCCGTCAGCGGCGTCCCGAGCGGCGTCGACCTGGGAGTCGAACTTGCCTCCGGTCACCTTCTTGGCGGCGTCGGCAGCCTTGTCCAGGACGGTGTCCGAGACGGACTCGACCTTCTCAGAGCCAAGGGCCTCCTCGGCCTTGTTCTTCAGGTCATCAATTCCCATGATGGCCTCCTTTCCTCGGGGTGCGCGGTACCGGGCGGCACCGGCCTGCACCGATCATCACATCCCCGGCTGCGCCGTGTCGCCCCCGCCCGCCGTCGGTGCGGGTGTTTTCGGGCCGACGGCGAACACCCGCTCCTCCGTCCTGCCCCGTCACCCGTTCAGGCCAGGGAGTCCAGGATCGCCTCGGTCAGCGAGTCGGTGTCCTCCTGTGAGCCGGTGAGCACCGAGATCCGGGCGTCGCGGCCGTCGGGGGTCGGGGCCGCGATGACCGTGCCGTGGACGGTCGTTCCCGAGTCCTCGGCCGTGTAGGACACGACCGTGGCGGTTCCCTGCGCCGTGTCGGCCTGCCTCGACCCGGTCACCGTGCCGCCGAGGTCGGAGACCGTGGCCGTGAGCGCGTCCTGGTCGGGGGTACCCGTCCCGGTGCCCATGTCGGCGACGTGGAGGGTGCCGACGGTCCCCTGGGCGGGAGCGGGGTCGATGGCGACGAACTCGGTGTCCGCGAGGGTGGCCTCCAGGATCTCGGTGCTCAGCCCCGTGGCCCCGGCGACCTGCTCGAGGACGACGGGGTTCGACACCGCCTCGGGGGCGATCGTCTGCCAGTGGGAGGGTACGGCGATGGTCAGGCCGAGGTCAGGGACCGAGGCGCTCGTGTAGGCCTCCTGCTCGGCCGTGGCGGTGGCCGAGGACGGTGCTGAGGCGGAGGCGGCCGGGTCGGGGTCGACGATGAGGGAGCATGCGGTCAGGGACAGGGGGATGAGGGCTGCGGCTGCCACGGCGACCGCACGGACGATGGGTGTCACGGCATTCTCCTCACGCGGGTGGCTGGCGTGGCCCTGACCCTACCGGTCGCGCCCGGGGGCGCGGTGGCGCAGGGGAGAACTCCCCATCGGCCACCGCGCCCCCGGGCGCGTCGCGTGCGGGCCCGGTCGGCCCGGTCGGGTTGGTCGGCCCGGCCGGTGCGGGCTCAGGAGGCCTGGGCCGAGGAAATGATGGCGTCGGCGATCTCCTGGGTCTGGGCGGCGTCCACCGTGGAGACCGCCACGGCCTCGAAACCGCCGTCCGGGGTCGGCAGGACGATGGACATCCCCTGGACCGTGACGGTCGAGCCGTCGGCGACCTGCTGGTCCAGCGTGTAGGTCAAGGTGGCGGCGTCGCCCAGCGCGGTCGCCTCCTCGGTGAACTCCCCGGGGGTGGCGCCGGCGATCGACAGGCTCGCGCTCAGCGTCTCCTCGCTGGGCAGCGTCGAGAAAGAGGGCTCGGGCAGGGCGGAGACGTTGGAGTAGAAGGACGAGGGCGCCGTCAGGTCCAGGGCGTAGATGTCGGCCTGCGACATGGTGGACGCGATCATCTCAGCCGAGTAGGTCGAGCCCGACTGGTCCAGCAGCGTCTGGATGGCGGCGGGGTCGGACAGGATGGAGGTGTCCATGACCGTCCAGTGGGCGGGCAGGGCGAAGGAGATCCCGGAGTCGCCGACCGCGGTGAGGGTGTAGCCCTCGGGGACGGTGGCCTGCGCGGCGGGGGCCTCCGTGGTCTCCTCCGCGGTGCTTGCCGCGCTCGACGTCGAGGTGTCCGAGGAGCTTGAGGAGCTTGAGGAGCTTGAGGAGCTCGAGGACTCAGAGGAGCTCGAGTCCGAGGAGTTGGAGCAGGCGGCGGAGCCGACTGCGATGAGGAGGGCTGCGGTCAGGGCGAGGGGGCGGCGAAGAGGCAGGCTCATAAGGGGCTCCAAGGAGGTGAGACGGTTCCCGGCGCTCACCGGGTCTCAGGAAGGCTACAGGGTGGACACGGGTCGGACTCAAGGGAAACTCAAGGGAAGTTGTCCCCAGTCGGCCCCTCCGGCTCGCCCTGGCCTCGAGGTGCCTGGGGCTTGACCGGCGCCGGCTCTCGACCGGTCCGCACGCCACCACTCCGACAATGGCATGCGACACACTCGCCTGCATCGAAAGTTGAGCGGAATAGACTCAATGTTCGAGAGGTTGGACAGGGCGGACAGATCGGGGCCGCACGCCGCCCCGCTGAGACTCTCACTGACACACAAGGAGGTCCGTCATGGACACGAACTACACGACCCGCTCCCAGGAGGCGATCAGCGGCGCCATCCAGGCGGCCGCGGCCGCGGGCAACCCCCAGGTCGACACCGCCCACCTCCTGGCCGAGCTGCTCGGCCAGACCGACGGGGTGGCCCTCGGGCTGCTCGCCGCCGTCGACCCCGACCCCGGCGCGCGGACCGCCGTCGGCGCAGCCACCCGCCGCGTCCTCACCCAGCTGCCGACCAGCTCGGGGTCCTCGGTCAGCCAGCCCCAGCCCTCCCGCGCCCTGCTGGCCGCCCTCGAGGCGGCCGACAAGGAGGCCAAGGGGATGGGTGACGAGTACATCTCCACCGAGCACCTGCTCATCGGCCTGGCCTCGGGCGACCCGTCGGTCGACCCGGTGGCACGGATCCTGGCGGAGCACGGCGCCACCGCGGCGGCTCTGCGCGAGGCCCTGCCCTCCGTGCGCGGCTCGGGCCGCGTCACCTCCCCCAACCCCGAGGGCACCTACCAGGCGCTGGCCAAGTACGGCACCGACCTGACCGAGGCCGCGCGTGAGGGCAAGCTCGACCCGGTCATCGGCCGCGACTCCGAGATCCGCCGGGTCGTCCAGGTCCTGAGCCGACGCACGAAGAACAACCCGGTCCTCATCGGGGAGCCCGGTGTCGGCAAGACCGCCGTCGTCGAGGGCCTGGCCCAGCGCATCGTCGCCGGCGACGTCCCCGAGTCCCTGCGCGGCAAGCGGCTCATCGCCCTCGACCTGGCTGGCATGGTCGCGGGCGCCAAGTACCGCGGCGAGTTCGAGGAGCGCCTCAAGGCGGTGCTCAAGGAGATCAAGGACTCCGACGGCGAGGTCGTCACCTTCATCGACGAGCTCCACACCGTCGTCGGTGCCGGAGGCGGCTCGGAGGGGGCGATGGACGCGGGCAACATGCTCAAGCCCATGCTCGCCCGCGGCGAGCTGCGCCTCGTCGGGGCAACGACCCTCGACGAGTACCGCGAGCGCATCGAGAAGGACCCCGCCCTCGAGCGCCGCTTCCAGCAGGTCTTCGTCGGTGAGCCCTCCGTGGCCGACACCGTGGCGATCCTGCGAGGCATCGCCCCCAAGTACGAGGCGCACCACCAGGTGACGATCTCCGACGGCGCCCTCGTGGCCGCCGCCTCCCTGTCCGACCGGTACATCACCGGCCGCCAGCTGCCCGACAAGGCCATCGACCTCATCGACGAGGCGGCCTCGCGCCTGCGCATGGAGCTCGACTCCAGCCCCGTCGAGATCGACGAGCTGCGCCGCCGCGTCGACCGCATGCGCATGGAGGAGGCCTACCTGGCCGACTCCCTGGGGGACGAGGCGGCCGACCCGGCCGCGGCCGAGCGCCTCGAGCGCCTGCGCGCCGAGCTGGCCGACGCCTCGGAGCGCCTCACCGCGCTCAACGCCCGGTGGGAGGCCGAGAAGGCCGGCCACAACAAGGTCGGTGAGCTGCGTGCCGCTCTCGACGAGCTGCGCACGAAGGCCGACCTGGCCGAGCGCGAGGGCCGTTTCGAGGAGGCAGGGCGCCTGCGCTACGGCGAGATGCCGGCCCTCGAGGCTCAGATCCGCGACGCCGAGCAGGCCCAGGCCGAGGCCGACGCCGCCGTCGTGGGCCCTGACGGCGAGCAGCGCCCCGGTGCCCCCGAGCCGATGATCGCCGAGAAGGTCGGACCGACCGAGATCGCGGAGGTCATCTCCTCGTGGACCGGCATCCCGGTGGGCAAGCTCCTGGCCGGCGAGCAGCGCAAGCTCCTCGAGATGGAGGCCGAGCTGGCCACCCGGCTCATCGGGCAGGCAGCGGCGGTCGCGGCCGTGGCCGACGCCGTGCGCCGCTCCCGCGCCGGGGTCTCCGACCCCGACCGCCCGACGGGGTCCTTCCTCCTCCTGGGCCCCACCGGGGTGGGAAAGACCGAGCTGGCCAAGGCCCTCGCGGAGTTCCTCTTCGACGACGAGCGAGCCATCGTGCGCATCGACATGAGCGAGTACTCCGAGAAGCACTCGGTGGCCCGGCTCGTGGGGGCCCCTCCCGGTTACGTCGGCTACGAGGAGGGCGGGCAGCTCACCGAGGCCGTCCGACGCCGCCCCTACTCGGTCGTGCTGCTCGACGAGGTCGAGAAGGCCCACCCCGAGGTCTTCGACATCCTCCTGCAGGTCCTCGACGACGGCCGGCTCACCGACGGCCAGGGGCGGACCGTCGACTTCCGCAACGTCATCCTCGTGCTCACCTCGAACCTGGGCAGCCAGTTCCTCATCGACCCCGTCCTGAGCCCCGACGAGAAGCGCGAGGCCGTCATGACCGCGGTGCGTCAGGCCTTCAAGCCCGAGTTCCTCAACCGCCTCGACGACACCCTCGTCTTCGACCCCCTGACCAAGGAGGAGCTGGGCAGGATCGTCGACATCCAGCTGACCAGGATGGCGCAGCGCCTGGCCGACCGCCGCCTGAGCCTGAGGGTCACCGACGAGGCCCGCTCCTGGCTCGCCGACGAGGGTTACGACCCCGCCTACGGCGCCCGGCCGTTGCGCCGCCTCGTCCAGCGCGAGATCGGGGACCGGCTGGCCCGGATGCTCCTGGCGGGGGAGGTCCTCGACGGTCAGGAGGTCGTCGTCGACGTCAGCCCCGAGGGCGTCCTGGCGGGCCTGGTCCTGTCGGCGCGGGGCGACGCCTGGGCGCCCTCGGCCTCCTCGCCCGGGCTCTGAGGCGCCTCAACCCGCCTGACAGCCCAGGCTCCCCAAGGGGCAGGCGCGACGGCCGGGGCCCCGACCCTCAACGGGTCGGGGCCCCGGCCGCGCGTGCGGCAGCTGCGCTGCTCGCGGTCACAGGTACATGCGCTTGTAGTCGACGACCTTCCACTCGCCGGTCTCGGACTGCGCGAGGTAGAACCAGGCGGTGGGCAGGTTCCCGTTGAGCGAGTCGCCCGAGGCCTCCGTGACCTCGAGGCGGCAGCTGACGGTCGGGTTGCCGTCGAGGTCGTCGGTCTCATCGCCCTCGAGCCCTTCGGTGCACACCCCCGCCGAGGCGGTGCTCCCCTCCTCGACGAGCGAGGTGTCGCGCAGTCCCAGAAGGTCCCAGTCGGTCCACGTGAAGTCCGAGCCGGACTGCTCCTCGGTCAGCTCGGGGTAGACCTCCGGGGCGGCCACGGCCTGGAAGGCCGCCGGGTCATCGGCCTGGATCGCGTCAAAGGCGGTCTGCCACACCCCCTGGGCCTCGGTCAGGTCGACCGCCTGGCCGCTCGAGGCGGTGGCCCCACCGGAGGAGGCCTGCGACGGGGAGGTCGAGCCTGTGTCGTCGGCGTCGTCTGCGTCGTCGGTGGTGTCGTCGTCAGCGCCGGTTGAGGTGGGTTGGGCGTCGGACGAGGAGGTCCCGGAGCCTGTCGAGCTCGAGACCGGATCGGAGGACGATCCGGACTCTGATCCGGACTCTGAGGATCCGCAGGCGGCCAGGCTGCCCGCCAGGGCGAGGCAGGCCAGGGTGGTCACGGTGAGACGGTATGGACGGTTCACGGGGTACCTCCGCAGAGACGTGTGCTTCAGGGGACGCATCCACGGTATCACCATATGTGTTGAGCATCACTTTGGAGGCGCCCTCCGGTGGGGTGGGGCCCGCGTCGCTCAGCGGGGCCTGCCGGGCAGGAGGCCCGGCGTCCTCGAGGTGCGCCGCACCGTGGGTGACCGGAGCGGACGCGTGGGGGGCGCGGGTCGCCACAGCACGTCGGGGCCTGGGCGCCGGGCGGGCCTGAGAAGGAAGCACGAAGCCCCGCACCGTGAACGGTGCGGGGCCTCGCATCGGACTCGGGGGCGCGGTCCCTGAATCGCGACATCCCCGAACGCCTCCGCAGTCATCGGGGTCCCTGATCCCCTCGTGCGTCGTGCGTTCCGACGGGAGACATCATATGCACCCTCCCGGCCGGAACTCCATCCCCGGATTGGCGGAATTCCGCCAATCCCGTATTACGGCTCGGTTGCGATTTCGCTGAAGAGCCGAGATCGGGCCTCCAAGCCGCACAGGCGGCTCACAGGAAGGCCGCTTTCGAGGCTCCGGCGGGTCCCCGGGTGGCTCCGGCGGGCACCGAGCCCCGACTCTGTGCCGGCCGCCGCGAGCGCGCCTGAGTCCCTCCGAGTCGCCCCGAGTTGCCCCGCGTCCGAGTTGCCCCGAGTCGCCCCGCGGGGCGTGCCCAGAGACCGGCAGCCTCTCGGCCGGGCAGGGGACGTGGGAGGATCTGCACATGGATCGCACGGAGCGCACAGAGCCCACGGATCGCACCGATCTCCTCGATCGCCCGGATCGCCCGGATCGCCCGGTTCGCCCGGAAAGCACCGATCGCACTGGGCGCACCGGTCGTGCCGTGCCCACGAGCGCGGGTGCGACCGCCCGCGCCGCCGCCCGACCCGGCCCGGGAGCGGCCCAGGGCACCCAGGCCCTCGCGCGCGAGGCGGACATCGTGTTCCGCTCGGCCTACGACCAGGGCTTCGCGCGCGTCGCCGCCGTCACCCTGCCCGTCGTGACGGCGGACCCGGCCGCCAACGCCGCGGCGGTCATCGCCCAGGCCCGGGCCCTGTCGGACCAGGGGGTGTGCCTGGCCGCCTTTCCCGAGCTGTGCCTGACCGGCTACGCCATCGACGACCTCATCCTCCAGGACGTCCTGCTCGCCGAGGTCCTCACGGCTCTCGAGGAGCTTCGTGCCGCCTCGGCCGAGCTCCTGCCCCTGCTCGTCGTCGGGGCGCCGCTGCGCCTGGGCAGCCGCCTGTACAACTGCGCGGTGGTCATCCAGGGCGGGGCGGTGCGCGGCGTCGTGCCCAAGTCCTACCCGCCCACCTACCGCGAGTTCTACGAGGCTCGCCACGTCGCCGCCGGCGTCGGGGCACCCGCCAGGAGCATCCTCCTGCGGGGCGTGGCAGGGCCCGCAGGAGGCCAGGACCCCGGGCAGGACGCCGGCCAGGACGCTGGGGCGCGGGACGGGGCCGTCGTCCCCTTCGGCACGGACCTGCTCTTCGAGGTCGAGGACGTCGCGGGCCTGACCGTCAGCGTCGAGGTCTGCGAGGACATGTGGGTGCCGGTGCCCCCCTCCTGCCTGGCGGCCCTCGACGGGGCGACGGTCCAGGTCAACATCTCCGGGTCCCCGATCACCGTGGGGCGGTCCGAGGACCGCATGCTCCTGGCCCGCGCCTCCTCGGCCCGCAACCTCTCCGCCTACCTCTACGCGGCCGCGGGCCAGGGCGAGTCGACCACCGACCTGTCCTGGGACGGTCAGACCTTCGTCTACGACAACGGCGAGCTCCTGGGCTCCACCGAGCGGTTCCCGGACGGGCCGCGGGCCACGGTCGCGGACGTCGACCTCGAGGGGCTGCTCGCCGAGCGCCTGCGCCAGGGCACCTTCGAGGACAACCGGCGGGCCCTGGCCGCCGGCTCCGGGGCCCCGGAGCGCAGGACGGTGCGCATCGGGCGCCAGGAGATGGCCGTCCCGCGCACCGACATCGGCCTGCGGCGCACCGTCGACCGCTTCCCCTTCGTCCCCGACGACCCCGCCCGCCTGGCCCAGGACTGCTACGAGGCCTACAACATCCAGGTCGCCGGGCTCGTCCAGCGGCTGCGGGCCATCGGCAACCCGCTCGTCGTCATCGGGGTGTCCGGCGGGCTGGACTCGACCCACGCCCTCATCGTGGCGGCCCGGGCCATGGACCGCCTGGGCCGTCCCCGCTCGGACATCCACGCCATCACGATGCCCGGCTTCGCCACGAGCGAGCAGACCAAGCACAACGCGCTCGCCCTCGCCACGGCGCTGGGATGCCGGGTCGAGGAGCTCGACATCCGCCCCACGGCCACGACCATGCTCACCGAGATGGGCCACCCCTACGGGCGCGGCGAGCGGGGCAGGGAGGTCTACGACGTCACCTTCGAGAACGTCCAGGCCGGCCTGCGCACCGACTTCCTGTTCCGTATCGCCAACGCCCGCGGCGGCATCGTCCTGGGCACCGGCGACCTGTCCGAGCTGGCCCTGGGCTGGTGCACCTTCGGGGTGGGCGACCAGATGTCGCACTACAACGTCAACGGCGGCATCCCCAAGACCCTCATCCAGCACCTCATCCGCTGGGTGGCGGCCGAGGGCCTGTTCCCCGCCGAGGCCTCCCGCGTCCTGAAGGCGGTGCTCGACACCGAGATCAGCCCCGAGCTCGTGCCCGCCTCCGACTCCGAGCCCATCCAGTCCACCCAGGCCCGGATCGGGCCCTACGCCCTCCAGGACTTCACGCTGTGGCACGTCCTGCGCCGCGGCTCGCGGCCCAGCCGCATCGCCTTCCTGGCGGAGAAGGCCTGGTCGGACGCCTCGGCGGGGCAGTGGCCCGAGGGCCTGCCCGACTCCGAGCGGGTGTCCTACACCCTGGCCGAGATCCGCTCCTGGGAGCTCGTGTTCCTCCGTCGCTTCTTCGCCAACCAGTTCAAGCGCTCGACACTGCCCAACGGCCCCAAGGTGGTGGCCGGAGGCTCGCTGTCCCCCCGGGGCGACTGGCGCATGCCCTCGGACGCCAGCGCCGCGGCCTGGGTCGCCGAGCTCGAGCGCAACGTGCCGCCGACCTGACACGCACCACCCGACAGGAGCGCCCTCATGCGCAAGCTCATCTCCACCGACCTCGACGGCACCATCATCCTCAACGCGGCGATCGGCGAGGCCGACCTGGCGGCGATGGCGCGCTGGCGCGCGGCCGGCAACCTCCTCGTCCTCAACACCGGGCGCTCCCTGGGGGCGCTGCGCCACGCCCTGGAGGGTGTCGACCTCGCCTTCGACCGCGCCATCCTCTACACGGGCGCGGTCCTCATCGACGGGTCCTACGAGATCCTCGAGGCCGCTGACCTGCCGCTGGGGGTGGCCGACGACGTCCTCGAGCTGGTCCGGGACCGCGGGCAGATGTCGGTGTTCGCCACGACGCTGGACGGCGACCTGCTCCTCCACGACGCCATCGGCTCGAGCTCGCAGCTGCTGTCGCTGTTCGAGCGCGGCTCGCGGGCCGATCTCGACGGGCGCCGGCTCGTCGGCGTGCCGGTGCGCGGCCTGGAGCCGACGGTCCTCGACGAGGTCCACCGCGAGGTCGAGCGGCGCTGGGAGGGAGTGGTCGTCGGCTTCAGGAACCAGGACTTCCTCGACATCGTGCCCGCAGGCTCCTCCAAGGGCGGAGGACTGGTCGGGCTCGTCCACGAGCTGACGGCCCCGGGAGGGACCTGCGCGGGAGAGCGCATCGAGACCTGGTCGCTGGGTGACTCCTGGAACGACATCACGATGCACCAGGCGGCCGACCACGCAGCGGCCCTGCCCTGGTCGCCGCCGGAGGTGGTCGCCGCCGCGGGTCGAACGGTCGGGTCCCTGGCCGAGCTCGTCGAGGAGCTCCTCGGGCGGTGAGCCGGACCGCGCCCCTCTGAGCAGACCTGGCGATGAAACGTGGCAATGATCACGAACGATCAACATCACATGTGATCTGCAACACACAAGATCAATCGATTAACGAAACGCCCGATGCTCCCTGCGGGCGCGGCTAGGGTCGTGAGCGCGTCCAGCGCCGTCAACCCTGCGGCGCCTGAATACAAAGGAGTGCGCATGGTCGCTGTGATCGTCGCGGCCCACGGTCATCTCGCGGAGGGGCTGCTCGCCTCCTCGTCGATGATCGCCGGCCCCCAGGAAGATGTCACCGGGATCACCTTCGACCCCTCGGAGGGCCCGGAGGACCTCCTCGCCAAGTACGCCGCCGCCATCGAGGCCTCCCCGAGCGATGAGTACCTCATCCTCGTCGACCTCCTGGGCGGCAGCCCCTACAACGCCGCGGCCCGGGCCGCGGCCACGCGCGAGGACGCCGACGTCGTCACCGGCGTCAACCTGCCCATGCTCGTCGAGGTCCTCGGCCGACGGATGCTCGGCGCCGACCTGGCCGAGCTCGTCGAGGTCGCTCGGACCGCCGGCTCCGGCGGGGTGCAGGTCCTGTCCGAGATCTTCACCCCCGCACCCACCACCGATGACTCCGACGATGAAGGAGACGAGCTCTGATGGACATCAAGCTTCTGCGTATCGACTCACGCCTCGTCCACGGCCAGGTCGCGAACAACTGGGCGGGCACCCTGGGGGCCGAGGCCATCCTCGCGGTCTCCGACGGCGCCGCCAACGACGAGCTGCGCAAGACGCTCATGCTCCAGACCGGGGGCGGCAAGGTCAAGGTCCACGTCCTGGGCGTGGAGAAGGCGGCCAGGGTCTACAAGAACCCGAAGTACGCCCACCTCAAGGCGGTCATCGTCGTCGAGACCCCGGCCGACATCCTGCGCCTGCTCGACCTGGGGGTCGAGGCCACCGAGGTCAACGTCGGTGGCATGACCTTCAAGCAGGACACCAAGGCCCTGTCCCAGGCCGTCTACGTCTCCGACCAGGACGTCAAGGACTTCGAGGAGATCAACCGCCGCGGCCTGACCCAGTACATCCAGCAGGTGCCCTCGACGAGCCGCAGCGACCTCATGGGTGCTCTGAAGTCCAAGGGCTTCATCTCCTGACGCGGCCCGCGCCGCCGCGTCACCTCCCTGTCCCCCTCCCCGTCTGAAGGAAGCACTCCCATGCAAGACATCAGCACGGTCCAGATCGTCCTCGTGACCTTGGTGGCCTTCATCGCCGGTTGCGACTCCGTCCTGGACGAACGCATGTTCTACCGCCCTCTCGTCGCCTGCACCCTGACCGGGATCGCCCTGGGCGACCCCACGACCGGGATCATCGTCGGGGGCAGCCTCGAGCTGCTGTCCCTGGGCTGGATGAACGTCGGCGCCGCGATGGCGCCCGACGCCGCCCTGGCCTCGACGGTCTCCACGGTCATCGTCATCGCCGGCGGACAGACCCAGTCCGAGGCCATCGCCATCGCCGTGCCGCTGGCGGTGGCCGGCCAGGCCCTCACCATCTTCGTGCGCACGATCAACGTGTTCTTCGCCCACCAGGCCGACCGCTTCGCCGAGCAGGCCAACTTCCGGGGCATCGAGATCATGCACTACACGGCGCTGTGCCTCCAGGGCCTGCGCGTGGCCGTGCCCACCGCCCTCGTGGCCGCCGTCGCCTCGGGCGACGGGGTCAAGCAGGCGCTGGAGTCCATCCCCGACGTCATCACCCAGGGCCTCCAGATCGCCGGTGGCTTCATCGTCGTCGTCGGCTACGCGATGGTCATCAACATGATGAAGGCGCGCAAGCTCATGCCCTTCTTCTTCATCGGCTTCGTCGTGGCCCAGCTCATGACGACCCTCGAGACGGGCATCACCCTCGTCGCCCTGGGCATCCTCGGGCTCTGCCTGGCCTTCATCTACGTCCAGCTCAACCCCGAGTTCCACGAGTCCCTCCGGTTGCCGACCACGGCCGCCGTGCCCGCGGGCGGCGGGGGCCTCGACGACGACCTCGACGACGAGCTCGACTGAGCGGGAAAGGCAAGGACAGACATGTCAACAGCAACCGAGACCACGACCGGCCCGGCGACCCCCGAGCGTCTCCTGAGCACCCGCGACCTGCGGCGGATGTACTGGCGCTCGACCTTCCTCCTGGGCTCGTTCAACTTCGAGCGCATGCAGGCGATGGGCTTCTGCCTCACCCTCATGCCGGCGATCAGGAAGTTCTACCCCAACGACAAGACCGAGCAGGCGGCCGCCCTCAAGCGCCACCTCGAGTTCTACAACACCCACCCCTGGATCTCCTCGGTGGTCTTCGGCGTCACCGCGGCCATGGAGGAGCAGCGCTCCAAGGGCGAGGACATCGGGGACGACACGATCACCAACGTCAAGATCGGTCTCATGGGGCCGCTGGCAGGCGTGGGAGACCCGATCTTCTGGGGGACCGCCCGTCCCGTCCTCGGCGCCCTGGGAGCCTCCCTGGCGGCGACCGGCTCGATCCTGGGGCCCCTCGTCTACTTCCTGGGCATCAACGCCATCCGCGTCCTCACCCGCTGGTACGGCCTGCGGTGGGGCTATGAGCGCGGGACCGCGATGGTCACCGAGGTGGGCGGCGGCCAGCTCAAGCGCATCACGCAGATCGCCGCGATCACCGGTCTGTTCGTCATGGGCGCCCTCGTGGCCAAGTGGACGACCATCAACTTCCCGGGGGTCGTCACCTCGGTGAAGAAGGATGACGGCACCGTCACCGAGACGACCCTCCAGCAGATCCTCGACCAGCTCCTGCCCGGGATCGCCGCCCTGGGGCTGACCTTCCTGTGCATGTGGCTGCTCAACAAGAAGGTCAACCCGCTGCTCATCATCCTGGGCATGTTCGTCATCGGCATCCTCGGGGCCTGGACCGGGTGGCTCGGCCTGTGACCGTGACCGCCTGAGCACGGGGGGCGCCGTCAGCCACGACGGCGCCGCCGTGGCCGCCCGCCGGGCACCCGCCTGGCGGGCGGCCGCAGCCCGCACCGTCTGAGGACGCCGTCGGCGCCACTGTCCGACCCATCCGACCCATCCGACGCCACCGCAGCCCACGAGGAGGAAGCCGTGCCGGGCCTCATCGCCACCGACCTGGACGGGACGATCCTGTTCGACCGCAGGGTCTCGGCGGCCGACCTGGCCGCCATGGAGCGCTGGCGCGCGGCCGGCAACCTCCTGGTCGTCAACACCGGCAAGTCGGTCTTCGCCACCCGCGACACCCTCGGGCCCGCCGGTGTCGACTTCGACTACGCCGTCACCTTCACCGGGGCGGTGCTCATCGACTCCGACTACTCGATCCTGTCGGCCCGCTACCTGCCCGACGGGCTGGCCCGCGAGATCGTCACCTGGCTCGAGGGGGTGGAGGGGCTGACGGTCTTCGCCACGACCATCGAGCGCGACCACATCCTGTCCGACACCTACGGCGAGGTCTCGCCCATCCTCCAGGTCTTCGAGCCGATGCGGGTCGAGCAGATGGACGGCCACCGCTTCATCGGCGTGCCCATGCGCGTGCGCGACGACGACGTGCGGGCGCGTCTCGTCGAGGGGATGACCGAGCGCTGGGGACCGGCGATCGAGGTCGTGCGCAACCAGGAGTTCCTCGACGTCATCCCGGCGGGCTGCACGAAGGGAAGCGGGCTGACCGAGCTCCTCGGGAGGCTCGCCCCCGGATCCGGGCCCGGGGCGGACCAGCCCCCGGAGACCTGGACGATCGGCGACTCGTGGAACGACATCCCCATGCA